>NZ_JAVDDU010000009.1 GCF_030848505.1 Marinimicrobium hydrolyticum | reverse complement strand
GCATGCCAAGTTCCCCATACAGGAGATAATTCTTTGAAACGTTTGATTGTAATATTATTTGTGATTACTTCGCTTTCGGTACATGCAGAGAAGAGCTCAGGTGCTCTTCACAGAGACACCGAAACGATAAATATTACGTCTACGGAAAGTGGCCAAGAGTACGAGCTATATATAAAGCTACCTATTAACTACAAGACATCCACCAAAGCTTACCCCATAGCAATTCTACAGGACATTGGTGTTACGTCCGCAGTGACTGAGAACGCTGTGAATTTGATGGCCGGGAAAGAAATAGAGGATCTCATCCTTGTGGGCATGTCGTATTCTAAAGATGTCTCGCCAGAAATTAGTCGGACGCGTGACTTCACCCCAACGCATGCTCCGAATGAGAGGGGCGCTCACTCGCTTGAGGCGCAAGCACACTCTGGCGCTGCCGATGAGTACATACGTTTTCTTGGTGATCAGGTGATTCCTCTTTTATCTAAAGAATATCGCATCAAAACTAACAATAAGATCTTTGTTGGACATTCATTTGGCGGCCTTCTAGGTGCGTATATTCTCTTGGTTAACGCTGAACTTTTTGATAGCTATATAATCAGCAGTCCCTCACTGTGGTATGACGAAAGAGTAATGTTTCGTTTAGAAGAGGGTTATTCAAAACAACACACCATGATGAAGGCGAAGGTTTTACTGTATATAGGACAGGAAGAGAGCAAGAGCCGGCGGGGCAATATGGTTCAAGATTTACTCCGTTACGAAAAAGCCCTTAAGTCAAGAAATTATGATGGCTTAGACGTTAAAGCCGTGGTTTTAGAGGGGGCTGATCATTCAAGCGCATTTCCGCTGCTCATATCAAATGCGCTAAAGGCATTGGTTCCAATCGAGCAGCGATAGATGCTAACAAAGCAATGCACGAAACAAGCGCGTGATTGCGACGTTAGTTTCACGAGGGAGCATCATGCAAAGAATTAAAATTGTTGTCTTCGCCTGTTTTTTGTTAGTTGTACTCGTTGGTGTTTTTTCTCAGAGACATGCTCTGGCATGTGAAGCTGTGGGACTTACAGGTTATGAGCAAGTCGCACCAAATGTTTTTGTATCACCCAGCGTGGAAAATATAGAGGAAGTTCTAAGAAGCATCCTAGACGGTAGACAAAGAGTAGATACAACATTTGGCGAAATGATCGCTATTCCCAAAATAGTAATTGTTGGTAATAAAGTTGAAGCAAGCAACTTTGGAGCTAACTCAACTGCAAGAGCTTACTATACTCCAATGGGTTCTTGCATAATCCTTGGCCCTAAAGGGCAAAATGTAGATGTTGCCGCCCATGAGCTGGTGCATGCAGAAGTTGGACAAAGAGTTGGATGGCTAACTCATTGGTTAGACATTCCAGTTTGGTTTAATGAAGGGGTGGCCTTAATCGTGGATCACAGAAAGCCATTCTTAATTGAAAATATTGATATCAGCCAAGAAGCAATTGACTCCGTCAAACAGTTGAAAACCGGCAGAGAATTTTTTGGTGGTACAAACACACATGAAAACTATGTTGCATCAAGAATGGCGGTTAATAATTTCGATCCGCTACAGCTTTATGAAAAACTAGAACGGGTTCGAAACGGAGAGAGCTTTGAAAATGTGTTTGAAATGTGAAACTAACAAGGTTCTGCTGCGGAAAATTAACTCGCTGGCGCTCCTAAATTTCCGCAGAGCACGGCGCTATCTGGTACTAAACGAAAAAGTATGAAGATTCTTCTCACCAGGCATGGACGTACAAATTACAACGATTTGGGGTTATGCAATTCCGACCCTGAAGTCGATGTTTATCTGACTCAACATGGGATAGAGCAAGCCAAGGAACTAAGAGCTAAGCTTTCGCGTTTTTCAGTAAAAAAGGTTTACGTTTCTGATTTGCCTAGAACTCACGAAACAGCTCGTTACTGTATGTCTAAAAACGTGCCACTAATTCAAGATTCCAGAATTTCAGATATTAAAACTGGATTTGAATGTAAACCTGTGAGTGATTACATGGAGTACATTGCAGTAGATAAGTTTTTCCAAAGGGCACCTGGAGGGGAGTCATTTTACGATTTGAAGAACAGGGTACATTCCTTCATAGAGGATCTCATTCAAAGATCTGATGATTGTATTCTTATAGTTACACACATGGACCCTGCTAGAATAATCACCGGTTACTTTCAAGCGCTTCCAGACTTAGAAGTTTGGAGGCTAGAGATTAAAAATTGCGAACTATTTGAATTTGATATCGCATGAATAGGAAGACAGATAACAATATTCTCCTGCCGACGCTCAGGGGAATACCGGGCTCTATTGCTGAGCTAAGGCATACGGCCTAGTATGAGCCGAAAGGAAACTGTTGGGATAACGCTGCAATGGAATCGTTCTTCGCACTTTAAGGTTGAAGCCCTCAATGCTGAGGACGTCACCACCAAACAAGAGGCGTACTCCTGTGTGTTCGAGTACGTTGAACTATTTTAAACAGCCACCGCCGGCACAGCTCGCTCGGCTATAGAAGCCCGAATGTCTACGAGCATGAGTATGCGCAAATGTGCGCTTAAACCTGTGTCTACTTTTGGCGAGGAAGATCAGCAGAAAAAATGAAAACCCTGCACGACATATATCGATGTACTATATGCAACGCCGTTGCGGCTCATGGGAATAGGCATTGCCGTGGATGTGGGGTGCGGTTTACTGCGCTCGATGTGGATCAAATGAAGAAGAATATCCGGTCTGTGGTAGGTGCCTTGCCGTGGAACTTGAGAGATGTTTACCGCTGTGTTCACTGCGAAGAGCATGTAGCTGTTACGGATGCGTACTGTAGAGGGTGCGGTGATGAAATTTGCGATGGTGAACGGCAACTCATGAAAATGAGATTGGATGAGATCGCCAAAGAAAATACGCCTTCAGTTATTGGCCTCGCTATTTTTGTGCTGTTGGTAATTTTGGTATTGGTCGCAAAGTGATGCCTAACAAGGCTAGGTACGCGACGCCTGTTGTATTGCGGCTTCGACTCCATTCCGTAGCCGCGCATGCTGGCTGTCGTTGCCTATGCTGCGCTGTATTTGGCCGTAACAGGAATTTCGCAAGGAATATTGGCAGGCAGCGCTGCTGCACCTTCACAGAAATAGTGTGTACCAGTACGCGCCCTTCGAGTGGTCGCGAGTTCGCACCGCAGTGCACTGCGGTGGGCAAACCTGAGGGAACCCCATGAATACAGAACTAGAAGCACAGATCAACGCTGCGGAAGAGCAATTGCGGCGTGCCATGCTTGCATCAGATGTGAGCGTGCTGGACGAACTGCTGGCTCCAGACTTGCTTTTCACCAATCACCTTGGGCAATCTCTCGGTAAGGAGGCTGATCTTTCTGCTCATAAATCTGGCGCTCTTGGTATCTCCAAGCTGGAACCTTCTGAGCAGCAAGTTAAACTGGTGGGCCGCGATGTGGCCGTCGTTTCAGTACGCGTACAGGTTGCCGGTACGTATGCCGGCCAACCAGCGGGAGGAGACTTTCGGTTTACACGCGTATGGGCTCTATCGCCAAAGGGGCAGTGGCAAGTCGTAGCTGCGCACTCTGGCATAATCGCCTAACTAAAAGCATCAGTCGGTCGGGACTTTTGTGGTTTTAAAGCAAGTTTTTGTTCTTGGGGTGGCGGTTGTTTATTGTCTCAGTCATCGGAAAAAGCGTCACGGTGAAACTCCGCCGCCTCATTGACGGCGTCTACGCCGCACTCTTTCAGTATCGGGACATCGCCTCCCGCCAGCACTTCTAAAACAGTGCGTGTGCCCCGGGCAAGTGACGTCAGGTTATAGCCGCCTTCCAACACCATGGCCACCTTACCATCGCAATGCTGATCGGCAATTTGTTGAACAGTGCCCGTGAGCACCGCGAATCCGTCGTAACTTAGGTTCAGTGCCATGTCATTGTGATGGGGATCAAAACCCGCAGAAACCAGCACCAAATCCGGTTGAAAGCGTTCGGCCGCGGGAATCAGTATTTCCCGGAAGGCCTTTTCAAAGGCGATATCGCCGGAATTTTCGGGAACGGGAACATTCACGGTATAACCTTCGCCGAAACCGGCACCCACTTCACTGAGGTGGCCGGAGCCCGGATAAAAAGGTGCTGCGCCGTGTATATCGAAAAACAGTACATCGGGATCGGCCCAGAATATCTCCTGAGTGCCGTTGCCATGGTGAGCATCCCAGTCAATGATCAAAATGCGTTCGCACCCCAGTTTCGCCTGGGCGTGGGCCGCCGCTACCGCGACATTATTGAATAGGCAAAAGCCCCGGGCGCGCACCGGCTCGGCATGATGGCCCGGTGGCCTGACAAGGGCGAATGCGCTCTGCGCCTCGCCTTTGACTACACATTCAACGGCGGCAATAGCCTGTCCGGCGGCGGCAGTGGCCGCTTTGATGCTACCCTCGGAAACGGCCGTGGTGTCACGGTCAAGCCAGGCCGGTTTGCCCTCAAGGGAAAAGATATCGTCTAGATAGCCACTGGTGTGAACACGGCCCAATTGCTCGTAAGTGGCACTGGGGCCGGCCTGCCACTGAACGCCAGGGACCGGCTCCTTCTCCAGCAATTCCAGGATGGCTGTCAGTCGCCCCGGATGTTCCGGGTAGCTCCATTTGAAGTCCAGCGTGCCGAGAAGATTTCTGACACGCTTTTCCACCCGGCTGGGTATAAAGGGGAGGTCCACTTTGGGGTCATGACCCAGCATGACCTCGTCATAAAATACTGTTACGGTGCGGTCACCTATCACGCATTACTCCGTTTCATTCCTGGTTTTTGTCTGTTCGTTAGTCCCACCTTAACCGTTTAGGTAAAGGCGGCGGCGCCAATTCCCGAGGAACTGAATGCCAGCTTGACCCTGACGGCTAGGCTTCCTTGTTAACAGGTTACTCTACAATGCGTTCCGGAAGCTAGGGAGCCTCTGATAGCCCAGCTTGTGGGGCTACCTAAGCTTTCTCTTCGCGAAGTTTGTTTCTCACGTCCATTAAAACCTTGCCGTAGTGATTATCGCCACGTTGATCTCGGCCTATGCCCCAGAAATGGTCGTAGCTGGAAACCTCCAGTATCTCCTGGTCTCCGGTGGCCAGTAGGGCCTCGGCGAACTCGGGCCAGGTTCGGCATTGGGTATAAATGGCGCGGGTCATTACCACCACGCGCACTTTGTCCCAGTCGGAACGCGGGCGTTTAAACCAGCCGCGCCCAAGCTTGCGCGCCTGCTCAACGCTGGGCGCGTCGCGAATGGCCAGAGCCCGGTCTTGACCGGGGTATTTCATCGCCTGGTAATAGTGCTCCGCGGTTGGCCAGGGGTGGCCATCCAGCAAAAATTGCCGCGCAATCGCGCAGCCCAATACCTCGTCAGGGTTCAGGCGCGAAACCTGTAGGGCGTTTTCGTTGGTGGAGGCTTCGAACAAACTCATAAGGCAAAGTCTCAAAAAGGCACCTGTGGGTGCCAGAATACAGTGAAGTCGAATGCATAGTGCGCGCGGCTTCAAGGCCTAATTACTCGCACTATAGCATCCGGCGGCCCATCAGCGCTCGCGCTGCACCGCGACGGGCGGCGCGAACTCAATGGCAACGTAAAACAACATTCCTTAGGGTCTATCGTCCACCAACTCTGCCCGCAATTGCGGCAGCCCTTTTTTGTCTCGTCGTTCTCCCAAGAGCATTAAGATGGGCGCGGCGATGTAGATGGAGGAGCTGGTGCCCACCACAATCCCAAACAACATGGGTAACGCGAAGCTGGCTACGGCGCTGCCACCAGCGACGGCCATGGGCAATACTGCAAGAAAGGTGGTTACTGAGGTGAACAGAGTTCGGCTCAGTGTGGAGGTGATGCTTTCGTTCAGTACCGTTTTCAGTGGTCGATCCGGTGTTAAGCGCAGGTTCTCGCGAATGCGGTCGAACACCACCACTTTGTCATTCACGGAATAGCCGATCAGGGCCAGCAGGGCGGCGATGGCGGTCAGGTTAAATTCAATTCCCAGGAGCACGAAAAAACCCAGAGTTTTGGCTAGATCCAGCGCTAGAGTGGCGATGATGGCTGAAGCAAAGTGGGACTCGAAACGAAACCACAAATACAGCAACATGCCGGTGCCGGCCAGCAGTACCGCTAAGATGCTTGCATCGGCAAAATCGCCACTGACTCGAGGGCCCACCATTTCAACCCGGGGGAATTCCGCTTCGGGCGCCAGCGTCAGCACGGCGTCTTTGAGTTCCTGAACCGGCGCGCCGCTGGCCACTTGCTCCGCCGTTTGTTCCGGCAAACGCACCAAAAACTGGCCCGCTCCGCCGAATTCCTGAATGGCTAGCTGTTCCAGCCCTTGGGTGCGGAAGCCCGCGCGCAGTTGCTCGACGTCCACATCCGCTCTCACCTCCACTAGACTGCCGCCGCTGAAATCGATGCCGTAGTTCAGGCCCGGTTGTGCGAGCAGCCCCAGAGCGCCCAGCGACAGCAATGCGGATAGCGCCAAGCCCCAGAAGCGTGTGCCCATGAAGTTCAGTGGCCGGCATGCAGCTAGGCGCTGGAGAAAACGCGGGCCGGACATTTCCAGCGGAGCGCGCCCCAGGTGGCGGGTGCGCCATTCCATCAACAAACGTGTAACGGTAATGGCGGTGAACAGAGACATCAGCAAGCCAATGGCAATGGTGACAGCAAAGCCGCGAATGGGGCCTGCGCCGAACAGGAACAGCAAGCTGATGGCAATTAGGGTTGTGATGCTGGAATCCAGAATCGTGCCGTAGGCCCGATTGAAACCCGCTGCCAATGCCGCACGGGCACTGAGCCCCTTACGGGCTTCCTCGCGGATGCGTTCGTTAATCAGGATATTGGCATCCACCGCCATGCCGATGGTAAGAATGATACCGGCGATGCCCGGCAGAGTGAGGGTCGCTCCGAGCAGGCTGAGCGTGCCGAATACCAAACCGATGTTGATGCTCAAACCGGCACACGCGATCAAGCCCCAGCGCCCGTAGAGGGCAAGCATAAAGGCCAGTACCAGTCCGGCGCCCATCAGGCCGGTACTTATACCCATGGCAATGGCGTCGCTACCTAGATCCGGGCCTACGGTGCGCTCTTCGATTACTGTCAGGGGTACCGGCAAGGCGCCGGCTCGCAGCATCAGTGCCAGGTCATGAGCTTCCCGGCTGGAAAAGCCGCCGCTTATCTCCCCGCTGCCGCCCATGATTGGGGTGCGTATGACCGGGGCGGTGAGCACCGTGTCGTCCAATACGATGGCCAGAGGCCGGCCGACATTGGCCAGGGTCATTTCACCAAAGGCGCGGGCACCTTCCCGGTCGAGCTTGAAGTTGACCACTGGCTCGTTGCTATCCGGATTAAACGCTAAGCGTGCGTCGCGTATGTGTTCCCCTTTTAGGGCGACCCGTTTTTCCAGTTGGTAATATTCGCCTTCGTTCTGCCCTGGGACTCTCTGGACCGAGAGGCTGCTGTCGTTCGCGGCCCAGTGGAACGTCATTTTGGCGGTGGTACCGAGCAAGTCGCGAATGTGCCCGGGGTCGTTCACTCCCGGCAGTTGAATCAGAATGCTGTCTTGCCCCTGGCGGGTGATGGTGGGTTCCACCATGCCGGTTTCGTCCAGGCGTCGGCGCACCACTTCCAGGCTGCGTTCCATCACTTCATCGAGGCTTTCTTCTGGCAATATCTCGCTGGTGTCCACCGCCAACAGCAAATGCGAACCGCCGCGTAGATCCAGGCCCAGGGCGAGTTGATTGGCGGCATACCAGTCGGGCAGTTTTTCCAGTGTGGTATCGGGTAAAACATTGGGCAGGGCGCTGAGCAGGCCCAACAAAATGACCAGGCTGCAGGTTACAGCCCGGGAGGTAAAATTTTTCATCACAATCCCCAAGGCACAGCTCGCCTAAACGCAGCCGCGCCAAAAAGTTAAAAGTTATAGAGAAACTAAACGAAGGATTGTGAAAGCGGTGGAGCGCGGGGAGTACAGGGGGAGCAATTGAATAAAGAGGGAGTCAGGTGGGTTTGAAAGCGAAGATACTGGCGCAGCCGGACCAGCAGCAGGCCCAAAAGCAGCAGTGGAACAACAGCCAGAAAGTCGGCCGGTGGGGAGGATGCTTCGCCCTCACCGGAATGATTGGATGCCGGCGCGCGTTTAACCGGAGCAGGTTGATCCTGCTGGCCGATAAGAACCCAGTCATCGCCATTGTTCGCCAGACCCTGCCCCAGGCGCCCATCGGTACCCTGAGCCTGAGGTATAGCATTGCTTAAAAACGCAAAACCACATACCAGCACAAACGCCAGCGACCACCGCCACAGGGGCGCTGTCGAGGGGCTAGCAGGTAGGCTGGCTGGCGTGTTCAGGGCGGTTGCTCCAAGGAAAGGATCAGCGTTCCCCAAGTATGGGGGCGGCATTCTCGTTATTCAATAGCAGAATCATGCTTTGCTCTTGTCTTGCTTACCTCTTACCCAGAGCTGCAGCCGAAGTTTTATCTAAGTTTGCTATGTATGGAAATTGGTGAAAGTGGGATAATCGATAGCGGCTAGGTTTGGGTCAATGGGGTAACTTCTAGAGGAAGCGGGGATGGATTCTTTGGAGCATAAGTTGATCGGAGACGGTGACACGAACGTCATCTTCTTAAATGGATTTCGGATGCGCTATGACAGCTGGGACAAAGTGTATCCGAGTGTCGCTGAATCGAGCAAGGTCCTTTTGCTCAACCGCGCTGGGGTAGGGTCGTCCGCCAAGGCGCAGGTGCCTCAGACTGGGAATGTCGTAACTGACAGCATCAGAAATACAGCATCTCAGGCCGGTATGAAGCCTCCGTATGTATTGGTTTCTCATTCTTTGGGCGGTATCTTCGCAAATCTATATGCTCGCCTGTTCCCTGCTGAAGTGGCCGGCGTGGTATTCGTAGAAGCCCCGCATCCATTGGAAATAATTGAGCAGAAGAAAATACAACCACCTTTGTTGCTTCGTGCGCTGAATGATGGAGCGAAGCGACTTGAAAAACTGTTTGACAAGTACAAGTTTTCGGAAGATGAATGCATTTATGAGACTATTCATCAGCTGGAGGCCGCGGGCGAGTTTCCGGATATCCCGGTCTCCGTGGTTACTGGTGGGAAGAAAATGCCGATAGTACCCCAACAGGCTTTTGATCTTCACGTAAACTTCCAGGCCAAGCTGCTTGAGCTTTCTGGCCAGTCTAAACAATTCGTTTGCGAGCATAGCGGGCATTTTCCTCAAATTACCGAAAGTGATGCCGTAGTGGCCGCTATTGAACACAGTTTGGGTCTTATTCGGGGCGCTAACAGGTCAATGCTAAACACCTGCGCAAAGTAGGGTGGAGTTAAAAGTTTAGCTTAGGGAAAAGGGGTACCTATTGGCTGCAACATTGAACGCGTGGCGATTGGAAAAGTAGAGGTCCATGCTTCGATAGAGCTGCTTCGAAGGCTGAGTAAGCAGTAGCCCCAAGGGTTAATTCGTTCAGTGCCAAGGCTCGCTTAAATCACGGGTTTCTCGCGCTTGCTGTGAACTTCGTAAAGAAAATCTACCATGGCTCGAGTTTTGGCGGGAATGTAAAGCCGCGATGGATAGAGTAGCCAGGCGGCGGATTGGAAGTCGCTAGCGGTACACCGATAGCCTGGGAACAGGCTTACCAGCTCACCGCTTCTGAGTGGCCCTTCCGCCAGCCAGCTAGCGAGTAGAGTAATGCCGAGACCCTGCAGGGCGGCTTCGCGTAACGCGAGGGCGTTGGAAACCAGCACGGCAGGATGCAGTGGTACCTTGCACACCGAGTCATTTTTAGTTGATTGAAATAGCCAGCGCTCGCGATACCCAGGCAGATTCATGGCCAACACTTTGTGGTCGGCTAGGTCTTGAGGGTGTTGGGGCGTACCCGCTTTTTGCAAATACGCGGGGCTGGCGCAAACCCAAAAGCAGGTTGGAAAGAGTTTTTTCCCCACCAGATTGGGGTCGGCACTGGAGGTAAGGCGGCAGGCCAAGTCAATCTGCTCGCTGATAATATCCAGCACGGCGTCCGTAAAACGTAGATCCAGTTGTATTTCCGGGTAGCGCTCCTGAAACTCTGCCATGTAGGGCAGAACACAAGTTTGACCAAAAGCCGTAGAAGCGGTGAATGTCAGGCGTCCGGTAGGTTGAGACTGCTGTTCCCGAGCGGCTTCCCCGGCCAGCTGCAATTCTTCCAGCAGTGGTGAGAGGCGTTCCACATAAGCGGCGCCCGCTGTGGTGAGGGCAATTTTGCGTGTGCTGCGGTGAAACAACCGAATCCCTAACTCACGTTCCAGGCCGGCAATGCTGCGCGATACTTGGGAAGGGTCGGCGCCCAGGCGGCGAGCGGCGCCGGTAAAGCTGCCGGTCTCCACCACCTGTATCAGTAATTGTAAGTTGCCAATATCCATTCGTGCATTATTTGCATTAATAAAATGTTTTACAACCTATTTATTGCGGGTAGGCCGGGCAATAGCATGGCGCTTCCATTAAATAGGAGGAACTGACATGCAATTGAACAATGCTCATGTGCTGGTAACCGGCGCCAATCGCGGACTGGGTAAAGCCCTGGTAGAACAGCTGCTGGAGGCCGGAGCAAGCCGCGTTTATGCCGCTGCCCGGGATCTACAGCAGGTGAACGCAACCGACCCGCGTATTCTCCCCGTGTGCCTGGATGTAACCGACCCGGCTAGCGTCGCCGCTCTAGCGGCCAGCATAGAGCGGCTGGACCTGGTGATTAATAATGCCGGTGTGATCGCCTTTGGCGATATTTTGCAGGTGAGCGAAGAGTCCCTGGACCACTGTCTGGATGTTAATCTCAAGGGCTTGTGGCGGGTGGCGCGTGCTTTTGTTCCTCACTTGGAGCGCAGCGGGCAGGGCGCACTGTGTAATGTGCTCACGGTGTTGTCGCTGGCGAGCATGCCGGGGTTGTCCGCCTACAATCTATCCAAGGCGGCCGCCTGGTCCGCGCACTTATCTCTGCGCGCCAGTTTGCAGGGTAAAAACATTGCCGTGCAAGCGGCTTTTCCGAGTGCCATAGATACGGACATGATTGCCGACGTACCCATCGAGAAAGATACTCCCGAGCTGGTCGCCAGCAACATCATTCGGGGTATCGGTTCTGGGGAGGAAGATATTTTTCCGATGCCTATGGCCCAAGCGGTTTACGATCAATGGCGTGTGGATCACAAAGCTGTCGAGCGGCAATTTGCCTCAATGTAAAAAAGCGGGCGCCCGTGCGCAGGCGTTGCGGCCAACGGGTTGGCCGTTGACATTGGTCAACCCATCTATCAACATAAGCGAATGCATACGAACCGCACGCAACAGATAGCTCGAATTATTACCATCGTTCCATAGGAGTGGTGGGACTGTTGATGCGTTTGTAAGTGATCAAACCCGCCCAAGAGGCGGGTTTTTTGTTTCTGCCTCATGGGATTCGTCTCAGTGAATGGAGGTAGTGTGAAAAGAATAGCCGTGTTCGGAAAACCAGGAAGTGGCAAGTCCACCTTAAGTAAACGTCTGGCCTCAGCGACAGGCATACCATTGCATCCATTGGATTCAATTGCGTTTAAGAAAAATGGCGATCGCGTGGATCGAAAGACGTACGATGAGGCCCATAAAACACTATTGTCCTCCGACAGCTGGATCATAGACGGCCTCGGGCCTATTGATTCCTTTAATGAGCGATTGAAGGTGGCGGATACGCTGATCTATATAGATTTGCCTTACGTTGTCAGTTACTGGTTAGTAACGAAGCGATTGTTAAAAGGGTTGTTTGTCAAACCCGAAGGTTGGCCTGAGGGCAGTTCAATACTAAAAGGCACTGTGGAAAGTTATCGAACATTAAAACTTTGCCCAAGGTTTTGGAATGATGACTTTGTGCAACATTTAGAAAAACTATCGAATGACAAATCGTTATATGTAATTCGATCGGTTTCTGAGTTAAATCGTTTTGTTAGCAAGAGAATGAAATAAGAGTATTTAGTATGGCCAGAAGAGCGGGCAATTTTTACTTTGGGAGCCCTGCTTTTGGAGATCTCGAATTCACAAAATCGAGCTCATCGCGCCGATTATCTCGAAGACTCGGTGTTTACTCTCTAGTGCGCGTTATATCTATACGTTCTAAGGTAAGAATGACGCCACCTTCTTAAAAATGTTATAAGAAGCGATAAAAATTGAAGGTATCTTTCGGAAATTCGAATCCCGCTTGATCCGCGATTCCTCTACATTTCGTTCTCAAAAATTCCGCGCCAAATTGCTAAGTAGTGGCAAAAAAAATAAAACGCCCAAAAGTTGAAGGGAGACAAACTATGATAAGGCTCAATATCAATATTCTTCTGCGTCTACTGGTCGCGACGCTCTTGCTAGCGGTAGCCGCGGCATTGTCTGGCTGCGGCGGTTCGTCAGGTGGTGATGACCCCGGCACAGGCGGCAATGGTGATGGAAGCGGTAGTGGAAATGGAAACGGAAACGGTTCGGACGACGATGACGATGTGGTTGAGCTAGAATTCTCCGTCGGAGGCAGTCTGAGCGGACTCGCGCAGGGTAGTGTGGAGCTGATTCTCAATGACGATGAAATTTTGGCGCTGTCGGAAGACGGCAGTTTTTCTTTTGATACCCAAATTGATGATGGCAACAGCTTCGCCGTTGCCGTGAATAGCCAGCCCGATGGGCAGTACTGCGCGTTGGAAAACGAAAGCGGCACCGTCGAGAGCGCCGATGCGGATAATATTTTGGTGACCTGCAGCGACTTAAGCGTGACTCAGGGCCGAGCTGAACCACGCAATCAGGCGGTACTTGTGAGCTGGAACAGCGTAGATTCCACGGATTACAACCTCGTTTGGTCAACGGACCCGGAGATGGATCCGGAAAATTATTCTGCCTACGAGGGCAGCGGCGCTGCCAATGACATCGGCTCCCCATTTCTGGTGGAAGGCCTCACTAACGATCAACAGTACTACTTCGCTCTCGAGTCCGGTGGCGCTGGCTTCGGGCCTCTGTTCGGGACTCGCCCCATGGCGCCAGTATCAGATATGAGTGCCCGTGCCCTGATGTTCGATAGCGACGACAACCTATTTTTTGGTGGATCCATGACCGGCGCTGCACGCATGAGTGGCGGGTTCGTGGCGCTGGATCGTGAAACTCTCACGCCCCTGCCGACGGCCATGGTCGCAGGCCGAGTGAATGATATGGTCGAGGATGGCAACGGCGGTTACTTCCTAGGGGGGCAGTTCAAATACATTGATGGCGAGCCGCAGAAGTTTCTTGCCAGAATCGACGAAAATGGGCAACTGGACACTGACTGGCAGGTGGATGTTGATGGCTATGCTGTTTTTGGACTACTTCGTGATGGGGACCGGCTTTACGTCAGGGGCGGAGTGAACGGGTTGAATGGTGTCTCGGTGGATGGTGCCGCCAAGCTCAATCTCCAAGGTGATGTTCTGGCGTGGGATCTTGAGCACGTCATTTGGATCAATCATTGGGCCTTACATGAAGGGGAACTCTACATTGCCGGCCGTTTGGAAATAACTGAGGGGCAGGAGGAGCGCGGCGTTGCGCGTTTTGATGAAAATGGGAAATTCCTGAACTGGATTGCCAGATTTGACGAAGATGGACAGGTTTTTTCCATGAGCATCGATGAAGCCGGAGCGGTGTACATGGCCGGTTCCTTCAACGAAGTCAACGGCGAATCCCGCGATGGCTTCGCCCGAGCCGATGCAAACGGCGATCTCTCCGACTTGACCCTTGACCACGGGTTTTTACGGCCCAACTCCATGTTGGTGACCGATGACCGAATCTATGTGGGAGAAGGTCATAACCCTAACCCTTCGGAGTACCTGAAAGCCTTCGAGCGTGAAACGGGTGAAGTATTGGCCTGGCCCGAGTCGCAGCCTGGTTATGGCAACCTTGGTTGGACTACTATCGTTCACTCGATACACAAAGTTGATGGCCGGATCTTGGTAGGTGGCCAATTTGCTTTTGTCGGTAGCGAATTCCGCAATGGCTCGGCTCTGTTTTCCGAAGACGGAGCACTGCTGGATGGTCCGGATTATCGCTTGCCAAGAGGCGGGCAGTCGGTAATACCAGAAGAGGACCGGCTGCTGTTCGGCCTGACTTATCCGGTTTGGGATCGCCAGGATCCCTGGAGCTTCGGCGTTGTGGACAGTGAAGGTCAATTTCGTGACTGGGGCCTCGGCGTAAGTGGCACGGTGGAAGCATTCGCTGAGGCCCATGATCATATCTATGTGGGCTTTCGGGGGCAAAGAACTGGCGAAAGCATTCGGGTGGATGGGGTTGCCCGGTTTGATCCCGACACCGGCGAATTTGATCTCTCCTGGCAGCCTGACCTTGAGGTTTCAGACACGAGCCCGCTGGACTTCACGGTTGTTTATGCCCTCCATCGACTGGGGGATGCACTGATTGTGCGCGGCAGCTTTCAATCCGTGAACGGCAGTGATCGCGCGGGCTTCGCGGCACTGGATTCGACCGCTACGCTACTGCCACACTTCCCGGAACCGCAGAATGGAGGGATCCGAAGTATGAGCGGGACCGATGAGGTCCTCTATATGGGCGGTGACTTCGATGGCTTTGGTGAGGAGAGCCGGGACTATTTGGCGGCTGTTGACGCCGACGGCAACGTGACTGACTGGGCGCCGACGTTGGATGGTAGTGTCCGGTATGTCGACTATCACAACGGCATCGTCTATGTGGCGGGTGATTTCGAAAATGCCAATGAGACGCCCCGGAACGGCTTTGCCGCCTTCGACACGAACGGTGACCTTCAGCCTTGGAATCCCGGTTTGGAAAAGGGCGATGCTGGTCAGATGTTGAGCGCGACTTCGATGGGGGTTTTCGTCTCAGGAAGCTTCGACGAAGTTGATGGTGTGCCGCGAAATGGCTATGCGCTGCTGGATGGAGTCTCGGGCAACTTGATTCCTGAGTTTGTCATTGATGATCATGAGAACAACGGTCTTCTCTATTTGAGAAGTGCCGAAGAGCGCAGTGACGGGGTCGTATGTTTCGGGACCGGTAATCGGAATGGCCGGCTACGCTATTACGAGGGCCAAGGCCGAAACGGCATGTTCTGCATTGATCAGGATATGTCGCTTTACTGGTAACGACTGCCCGGATGACGGCAGATAAAAAGAGGGGCGTCCCGAAGGGGGCGCCCCTCTTTTTTTTTACCCCGTTGCTTGCTTCGTTTTTGGGTGGACAATCGCATGCCGGGTCCTGGCCGACAGTCGTCATGGTCGAACGCCTAGCCCGCGGCAGACGGCACTATGTTGTGATTTCTACGGAAGAAATTATTTGGGTCATATTGCGCTTTGACGCGCCGCAATCGGTCGGCGTTGTTGCCATAGGCAGCTTGAAGCCACTCCTGGTTTTCATTGTGGCTAAGGAAGTTCACGTAGGCACTGCCCTGAACATGTTCACCCAATGCCGCATGACAGTCTCTTGCCCAGGCGACGGGTTCGTCGTCCTGGGCCTCCTGTTCCCATTGTGCACCCAGTGTCGCTACGAACCCGGACTTGCGGTGTGGGTAAGCCGTTGAGTCCGGCGCGACTTCATTGATACGTCCGCCCAACTGCTGAATCAGAATGTCGCACTGCGCTGTCGGCAACTTTTTGGCACAACTTACGAGCTCGTCGATAATCTCGTCAGAAAGTGCAGTTATGTTGTGCGATTTCCAGTAGTAACGCCTGCCCTTGGGAAACAACGGGTCGGATCTGCACTGGGCTTCCTTGTACAGGGTCGGTGCAACGGCGTCAGCGACGGGATTGCCGAACTCACGCAGTGGCTTTAACGTTTCCAGGCCTTCCTCTATGCTGCCGACGTACATCTGAATCATGAAGAGCACCGTTGTACCCTGTACCTCTTTCGGTATGAAAGGTAGAGGTGGTGCCGTCATAAAGTCCGCATAGACAGTACACTCATTAGGCGCGTCGCTCGCAAACGCCTGGTAGTGTCGTAACGCCTCGGCAGCATCTTTCAGTTGGTAGATTGTCGGCCCAAAAAGCACTTGTGGACCCGCGTCGTGAAGTTGGAATTCGAAAGAGGTGACGATGCCGAAGTTTCCTCCGCCACCACGGATCGCCCAGAAGAGATCGGGGTTGTTGTTCGGGCTCGCCTTGACTACTTCTCCGCCAGCCGTCACAAGATCGGCCGAGAGAAGATTGTCCACCGTTAGCCCATGTTTTCGGCTCAACCAACCGAAGCCCCCTCCGAGTGTTAATCCGCCCACGCCGGTCGTCGAGATAATGCCACTTGGGGTAGCCAGACCAAACAATTGCGTTTCGTGGTCCACGGCACTCCAAGTAGCGCCGCCTTGCACCCGGGCTGTGCGCTCCTCAGGATCGACATGGACGGAATCCATCAATGACAGGTCGATCATGAGTCCATCGTCCACGCTGGCGAGTCCGGCGACGTTGTGCCCACCTCCGCGCACGGCTAACGGAAGGCTGTGCTCCTGTGCGAAATTAACTGATTCGACAACGTCGGCCACGCCCGTGCAGCGGGCAATGAGTGCTGGCTTTTGGTCTACCATGGCATTCCATAACCTGCGCGTATTGTCGTAGTCGTCGCTTTCTGGGCGCAGCAAGGGCCCACGCAGCTTTGTCTCAAATTGTTCTAGCGAGGCGTTATTCATCATAAAGTCCTCCGTTAGAAGTCTTTCGGTGTCTCTAGATACATGTTCCGCCGGCGCCACTGGCGGCGCGACAGCATCAGCTCCAGGGTGTAATAGCTGCAAAACGGGACGTATCTTTTTTAGACTTCCTCTCTATGAGGATTCTCCCTCTCGAGAACTGTTGCGAAGCTTGTGTGTGCCAGTAACGGCATTACAGCGAAAAGCGCGCCGGACCGAAGCCCATGCGGGGGAATTAGATCTTAATTCTTAGAAAGGAGGGCGAGTTATTTATAGCTAAGTCGACGGTGAGGGTGCCACTTAATACGATGAGTGTAATGCCGTTGCCCCAGAAACCCCATGGCAATCCGTTCCCTGCTCAGGCTGCGTGTGGCTGCTATTCTGGGGTTATCTCCACTTCAAAATCTAACCCAAACTCCACGTCTTCCAGCAGTACTTCAGCAGTCTGTTCGGGCGCCGCTAGCGTCTCGGTAAAAGTAGTTTCCTCGGGCGGCGATTCGGTGACGGTAAAGCGGGTCAGTCCCACCAGCTGGCCCGAGTCGGTTACCACGCGCACCTGCCACCGGCCGACCGGGTTGGCGGGGAAGTTGCGCTTGTGCGTCCAGGCCCGGTAACCCTCATCCCGGCCACCGTTGATATCCAGCGTTATGCGGTCCACTTCTTTGCCATCCATTAACCACACATGGTGAATTTTCTCGCGCAGGCCACGCGGCACACGGACCGATGTCCAGGCGTACAGACCTTCCTGGCGCAGACTTTGGGCGCTAATCCGGTTAATGCTTTCACCGGGTTCACGTTTCTCCCGATCCACATGATGGGAAAGGGTAATCCCCGTTACACGCAAGGCTGCCGGCGGAATCCACTCCCGTGCTTTCCAAGTCCCCAACGCCATGGCGCTCAGCATGAGTACCAATACCGGGATGCGCCACCAATAACCATTGGGCACAAGCCCACCCAGGCTGGGTAGGCTGAACAGTAGCGCCAGGATGAGCGCCAGCCACAGGCTTTGGCTGGTGCTCAGATGTAAAATCAGCGGAATGACCACCAAAAGCACCGCAAACAGCGTCAGTGCATGAAACGCCACAAAGAGCGAGCGGCGCGGCGCCAGCCAGTTGTAGTAGATGGGGTCCACCAGGGAGACCAGCGCACAGCCCACTAGCAACAGCGTGAACCCCGCCTGCCCATGGTCCCAAGTGGTCACGGCCAGGAAAAAGGGCAGGGTAAAGAACAGGCTTTCCTGATGTATCAGCTGGGTGGCAAAGCGCATCACCGCTGGCGGCATCTCAAACCCGAAGCGCTTGAATATCCCGGCGCGCAGCCAGTTTTCCAGCAGCAACCAGGCCCAGCCTGCCAGCATGATAAGAGCGATGACCTGGGCTAGCGACTCTTTGCGCTCCACCAGGAAAAAACTCGCCATACCGGACAGAAAACCAAAAATGGCAATCAGGCCGGGATGCTTTTTCACCAAATCGACCAGGCGAGTGGCACGGCCTTGCAGGGCGGGAGTAAGGGATAACATGAAGGGTCTGTCCTGCGCTTAAAACGGGTGTTGGCTGGCCAGTAAGGGGCCTTCCGGGGGATAGTAACACTATCCCCGAGGTAGGTTTATGCGCATTGTCTCAATCCATCCGGAAATTACGTGGGAGGATGGCTAGTATCAGTCGATCAGTGGAGCAAAGTGGGGTATCTTTCCGTACACCTCAGTGTTCTACGGCCAGGTGCCTGTTGTCATATCGTTTTTGTTGTACTGGAGTATTGCTTTTCTCCTGCGCACCCACGCCAGCGAGGGCGGTAGGAAGTTTAAAATTAAGGAATAAAATATGGGAAAGATTCATTTAGTGCTTGGTCCACAAGGATCCGGGAAGTCCACCTATGCACTACAACTTGCCCAGCAGGAATCGGCCGTACGATTTTCCATCGACGAGTGGATGCAGTCCCTGTTTGGCCCAGACTTACCGAAGACCATGAGCCTGCCATGGATCATGGAGCGCGTTCAACGATGCGAGGCTCGAATCTGGGCTACCGCGTCCCAGATATCTCAGGCCGGTGGTGTCGTCGTTCTGGATCTAAGTTTTGTGAAGCTCGAAAGCCGCAACAACTTTCGCCGACTGGCAGCGGACATCGGTGCCGAAGTGCAGCTCCACGTGCTGGACGCACCCTATGCGGTCCGCAAAGAACGGGTCGTGAAGCGCAATCGCGAAAAGGGTGAAACCTTTGCCTTTGAGGTAACCCCGATGATGTTCGACTTTATGGAAAATGAGTTTCAACGCCCAACGGAAGAAGAGCTGAGCCTTGCGAGCATTGTCTAAATGGTTCGGTAAGGTT
The DNA here is from genome assembly GCF_030848505.1 of Marinimicrobium hydrolyticum. GTDB lineage: Bacteria > Pseudomonadota > Gammaproteobacteria > Pseudomonadales > Cellvibrionaceae > JAVDDU01. Next base: position 126,250 of record NZ_JAVDDU010000009.1, on the reverse strand, counting down.
GTTCGTCGCCGTGCTTCATACGACGCGACACTAGCATCCAATATTGCCCAGCCTTGAGTGTACAGGGCGGTTTCCAATCAGTGCGACAACAGTAGATAGTAGGGACAACTAATGAGTATATCGTTTCATATATATTTCAATGGCCAATGCCAAGAAGCGTTTGAGTACTATGCTGAACACCTTGGCGGCAATATTGGACTTATGTTGGAGTATAAAGACTCGCCGGCTTCATCAAGCGTGCCCGCGAACTGGCAGCACAAAATTGTTCATGGCAATGTATCTCTCGAAGGGGTAGAGCTGGCTGGCGCAGACGTTGTTCCTGAGCAGTACCATCAGCCCAGGGGCTTTTACCTTTTGCTGGGCGCCAGTACGGAAGACAAAGTCAATGCAGCGTTTGAGAAATTAGCCGTTGGGGGGAACGTTATCCTGCCGCCCCAAAAAACGTTTTGGTCACCGTGTTATGCAATAGTGATTGATCAATACGCGGTGCCGTGGAAAATCAACTGCGGGGCGCGCTGATAGCGCTATCATTCCTGCACTCTCTCCCAAAGTGATATGGCTAAGTTATCGCGGACGAATTGGCGCCGTAATTAGTAAGACGAGGGCGGGAGTCGCTCAGGTAATTTGATTAACGGCCGATAAGCCACTTATTGCCGTTCTCGCTAAGGGAGTTGGACTCACACGGAGCGTTTCAAGGAAGGAGGGTGGCGCCAAAATACACATGCAGTACTTAACCGGATAAATAGAGGGTAGTTTTCCGACGTAGGGAGGTGTAGAGCCAGATAATGGCGTAAAATTTACTATAGTTAGTGCTGGAAAATAATTAAAGGGCCTATCAATGCTTTCGGCAACGCTTTTCACCTCCACTCAGCGGCTCATCCGTCGGCTCGTATACCTTTCGGTCGCCGGGTTGGTTTTCGCTTCCGTCAGTGCCCAAGCGACGCCTCTGCGGATGGTCGATGGACGCGAAGGCATCAACGCCTATGCCAAGGGGTTGCTCGAGCTGGTGCTCTCCAAGGTGCCTCAAACGTACGAGTGGGACGAATCCACAGGTAATACTACAGAGACGCGCATCATACAGATGCTCAACGATGGCGAGCTGGACATTGTCTGGTATGCCACCACCGAAGAGCTGGAAACCAGCCTCCAGCCCATTCGCGTACCCATGTATCGCGGCCTGCTTGGCTACCGCGTTTTGATGATCAAGCGGGGCACACAACACCGTTTCGACCACATCGAAACCCTGGAAGACTTGCAGGAGATTTCTCTTGGCCAGGGGCGCTTCTGGGCTGATACCGAAGTGCTCACCGCCAATGGTCTCAATGTGGTCAAGGTGATCAAGTATGAAGGCTTGTTTTTTATGCTGGACGGCGACCGATTTGATGCGTTTCCCCGTGGCGCACACGAGCCCTGGCAAGAAATACAAGAGCGGCCTGATCTCGAATTGGAGGTTGAGAGGAATCTTCTGCTGGTCTACACCAATCCCTTTTACTTTTTTGTCAGCCGAGCTAACCCCGAGCTAGCACGCAACCTGGAACAAGGGTTTCGCATTGCCATGGAAGACGGCAGCTTTAATGAATACTTTTTCAATGACTCCACCGTTCAGGATGTGGTTAACAAAGCCAATTTAGAGAACCGCACCATTATTCGCCTCGAGAATCCCACCTTGCCTGAAGCCACCCCTGTGGATCAGAGCGATCTCTGGTTTGATCCGACGGAGTTGAGCCATTAATCCCCTGGAAAGAACATCTCTGGTTCGGCTAAGAAGTGCTGATCAGTAACACAACCGCCGCCCGAGGGGCGGCGGTTGTGACAGTTCTGCGATACAAACTTAGTATGCAAACTCGGATTTTTTGATGATCTGCAGGCTGACGTCCTTAGCGTCCCTGACGGGCTTTCAATACGTGTGCTCCACCATTCCCATACGGCTGGCGGTGTAGAAGTGCAAAGGTTTATACAAAAGCGATCCACCGCCCGGACAAGAGCACAGCCAGCCACAGCGCTAGCGATAGAGAAGCGTTCAGTTTTAGGATGGGAGCGACGGGCTGGCCAGCCAGCACGGCTTTCCAGTGCGGCAATTGGTGAACCACCAACACGTTCAATAAGCCCAGGCTGATGAATATCACCTTGAGCAGGAATGCACGGTTATCCAGATAATGCGCGGGCTGCACGCTGAACAGCAGAGGGCCGGTCACCAGGGCCAGCAGCAGACCGGCTGCTGCGAGACGGCTCATCAATGGCGCCAGTTCGCTCAGCGTGCCCCGTCGGATGGCGCCCAACAGGCGCAAATCCAGGGTGACCACGGCGCCAATCAGCAGGCCAAGGCCCAGGATGTGCGCCGAGCTGACCAGTGGGTAGGCGATGGTTGACTGGCGCAGCGCCGACGCTAGGGCGGTATCGCCCAGGCTCAGCAGCACTGCCATCAGCATCAGTCCTCGCGCACCCGGTTCGGGTAGAAGGTGTACTGCTTGCCATCAATAGTGGCACGCACCGCCTTGATCAGGCGCTCGTCACTGTCCGCCGAGCGATGTCCGCGCACCAGAACCTCATCGCCAACCTCCGCTTCGCCTTCCACAAAGCCGGCATTGCGGGTCTGGCGAGGATTGCCCAGATCCACTTGCCAAGGGCCATCTTCCGTTTCAATCATCAGGCGCGGGTGCGGGGGGCCGATGTAAACTTCCGTAATGGTGCCGGTCATTTCAACCTGTTCCTCTTCCGTCCAGGCCCAGCCGTGATGACCCGCCGCGCTGGATGCCCACAACAGCAGGCTCGCCAGGGCGGTTCCAAGGGTAACGGCAGTGATTCGAGTTCGCATGCGACATTACCTCGCTGATTAAGGTGGTTCGGAAGGTAAAGTATACAGAGTTGGCGTTTGGGAGCCACCCTGGCCAGTCAATGCGAAGGCGAGGGACAGTTCGCAACACACCCTGCCGAGTATTGCGGCACATTAAGCCCTTGCGTATAGTCGGGTGGACTATCCGCCAAGGCGCGGATTCGCAATCAGCCTGTGGTGATCCGAGTGCAGTGCAAATCAGTTTCCCGACGCGGTTTTTTAAAATCTTCTGCCGCCCTGAGCGGTGTGATGGTCTCCGGCAGTGCCGTGATGTCGGGCTGCTCCAATGGCCTTATTTCCCCGTACCAGACGCTGACCCGCCGTGAAGGCCAGCTGGTGGAAATCCTGGCCGACCGCATAATTCCGCCCGATTCCCGTAATCCAGGTGGCAAAGACGCCCGGGTGCCGCACTTTATTGATCAACAGCTGGGCAAACATCTCAGTGATTCGCTGGAGATGTACCAAGCCTGCCTGCCGGCCCTTAACGAGGCCTGCAAATCCCGCCACGAGGTCATTTTCACTGAGTTGGGTGAGCAGGAGCAGATCCTCTACCTGACGGACATTGAAGCGGGAGTCTACGATTCCGGGCCGGAGCGGCGTTTGTGGGGCCATTTTGCCCCTTCGCTGTTTTTCTCGGTGCTGGTGGATCACTGCATGATGGGTTATTACGGCAGCCCGAAACACGGTGGCAATAAAAACTACGCGAGTTACAAAATGCTTGGGCTGTTTGTAGAACAAGTGCCCATGCGTCCGCGATCCTCCTGATTTTGGAAGTTTTTGTGTATGGCAAATGAACACGTAGATGTTGTGATCGTAGGCGCGGGTGCAGGTGGCGGTGTGGTGGCCAAGGAGCTGAGTGCCGCGGGTCTGTCGGTAGTACTGTTTGAGCGCGGTGATTGGGTGAACTATTCCGATCACCGGGATGATGAATTGACTTCGCAGCGCGGCTTTCCGCTCAAGCCGTTTTTCGGCCCGGATATGCAGCGCTACCGGCGCGTGGCTGTGGATCGCGACGGTACTGAACGCATCGTGTACCCCAATGAGTGGGCTTACGGAAACATTGCCGCCTGCGTGGGTTCCGGCACGGTGGCCTACGGGGCCATGGCCTGGCGTTTTATGCAAGAAGACTTCACCATGAAGTCCACCTACGGTGAAGTGGAGGGCTCCAGCCTCGCGGATTGGCCGATCGGCTACCAGGATCTGGAACCCTATTACGAAAAGGCCGAGTGGGAGATTGGCGTTTCCGGGGATGACTCCAAAAACCCGTTCGCGCCGCCGCGAAAAAAGCCGCACCCCATGCCGGCCTTTGGCCATAACCGCGAAGCGCGGATTCTGGAGGCCGGGGCTCGCAAAGCCGGCTTCCATCCTTTTTCCATTCCCATGTTAAGGAATTCCGAACCTTACCAAGGCCGAGGGCAGTGCATTCATGTGCGCAATTGCGTCGGCTTTGCCTGCCGGGTCAACGCTAAGAACGGGACTCACAACACGGTGATTCCCACTGCGCTGGCCACAGGCAATTGCGACCTTCGGGTGAACTGCAAGGTGGCCAAAATTCTCACCAACAGTAAGGGTCGGGTAACCGGCGTGTCCTACTTTGACGAGCACGATCAGTTGCGCGAGCAAACTGCCGACATTGTCGTGTTGGCCGCATCGGCAACGGAAACGCCCCGGCTGTTGCTAAACTCCGCCTCAACCCATCATCCCAATGGCATCGGCAATAAGTACGATTGGGTGGGGCGCAACCTTCAGGATCACGCCTATACGGGCGCCGATGGTTTGTTTGCCGAGGACATCTACGATGATGTGGGCCCGGGCGCCAGCGTGGCCATCTGCGATTTTGCCCACAACAATCCGGGCATTGTCGGTGGCGCCATGTTGGCCAACGATTTTATCCCTCTCCCGTACGCCTTCACCAAAGTGCGCCCGCCGGGCAGTGCCCGTTGGGGTAGGGACCACAAAGAATTTCAGCGCCGGAACTTCCACCGCCGGGCCAGCATACGCGGCCCGATTCAGGAAATGCCCAATTTCGAATCGCGAGTGCAAGTGAGTGATGAGGTGCGCGACCACTGGGGAATCCCGGTGGTCAAATTGTCCGGCTATCGGTTGGATCAGGATATGGAAGCCGCCAAGTTTATCGCCGACAAAGCGGCGCAATGGTTGGAGGCGGCCGGTGCCGTGGATATCTGGAAAAGTCTGCCGGGGTTGGGTGTCGGTGCATCGCAGCACCAGGCGGGCACCTGTCGTATGGGGGATGACCCCCAATCATCGGTGACCAATAAATACGGCCAAGTGCATGGTATCGATAACCTGTACATCGCCGATGGCAGCCTGCATGTCACCAACGGCGCCTTTAACCCGGTGCTCACCATTATGGCCCTGGGCTATTGGGTGTCAGAGCATATTTTGAAGGAACATGGGCCGCCGTTGCCTCGGGAGGTCTAGGCTACAACTAAAAGTTATAGCCCACAGACACAGCGGAAAGTCTGGAGCCTAGATTATGCGAATGGAAGGTTTTGGTTGTCGTATGCTCCACGCCCGCAAACCACTGCTGGGTGATATCCACCCGTAAGCCTATGCCTTGGTAGCCGTAGATGCTGTACTCCTTGATATTCCGGGGGACTGCTCTGTCTGGGGCTTCACCATAGCCGAGGTTCGTAGGGGTCCATTTGACCTCCCGTTCCCAGCGCGACGCCCCGATACGCCCTACCACAGTCAAGCGTTCGCTTAGTGGCAAACTCAAGCGTAATCCCGCCATCAGTGCCGAGGCCTTCTCGTTCCGAAGGGTTTGCGTAGTTCCGTATTCTCTAACCGATTGGTAGCGGCCGTAGTCTTGTAAAGCGAGTTCAGCGGCTACGGTGGGATTAAAGGTGTAGGTGGCTCTTAAGCCAAGGGGAGTTCGTTTATTCGAAGCATCGGCGAAGCGGCCCTTTTCTGCGTTAAAGATCCAAAGCCCTTCCACCGAAATGTTCTGATCCGCATGGGCCGAAACCACCAGTAGAGACAGCAGAGTGGCTAGGATGATTTGTTTCTTCAATGCCTTAATCCTTGGGTGGTGGCGACTCCGTATTGTATGATCAAGTGGCGGATATTGTCATGAAAAATTTACTGGTCATTATCTTATTTTTAGGTACCTACTATTCCACTCTGGCCTGATCAGGAGCGCTGGATGCACCATGCTCGCGGTGCAATTTGGACGCGACCTGTTCGAGCGATGACTCCAAGCGGCTGAGCCTGCTCAAGCTGCTCTTCTTGTTGCACTTTAATGGCGGTTCTAAAAGAGCATGGGCCGCCGTTGCCGCAGGAAGTTTAGGTTGTAGTTTACGACTAAAACCTGACCCCCACGGACAACGCAGATTTGCTGGAGCCAAGATCACTCGAATTAATGGTCGCTGTATACTCGATTCCAACAAAACCCCGACTCGCGACATCCAGTTGTAGGCCCGCTCCATAATACCCATGGGTCCGAAACTTCCTGGATTGAGAGGAAGCTGGCATTTCGTAGTGCCAGCCCTCACCAACGTACCGGTAATTCCATTGAGCTTCTTCCTTCCTGCGTGCAGCGCCGACTCGGCCAACCAAGGAAAAGCGTGCTTTGAGTGGCAGGCTCACTCGTATGCCCCCCGTTAGGGCCGATGCTTTCTCGTTCCAAACTCTGCGCGTATGACCGTCGTCGGTGGTCTTTCGGTAGCGGCCGTAATGCAGGTCGGATAGTTCAACTGCCACGAAAGAGTTAAAAGCGTAGGCAGCCCGGTAGCCACGGGGAATTCGGTGGCTTTGAGTGCCCTTTAACCACCCCTTCTCAATGTCATAAAGTAAGAGCGCTTCGACGGAAAAGTGTTGGAATTCGTAGTCCGATGAGGGGAAAAGGGCACTGAAGAGTAACAACATTTCTTTCATGACTAGGTCCATTTGTCCAAGGCGGTCCACTCGTCGCGACGACCGGTTGGCAGGCATATTATCATGGGAACAATGCTGACGGTGTTTTTCAGCTTATAGGCAACGGGAGGTCTAACGACCTCCAAAAAGCACTGGCTTAAGCCTTTTCAAACCCGCTTCATATTGCTCATTGTCCAGGCCGCGCAGTGATAGCCAGTCCACCAGCAAGGCGTCCGGGTTGTCCTGCGTGGCTTGCCCCAGTCCCTTCTGTAGCAACTGCATTTGATAGTTCATGCGCGCCGGGCGTTCTTCTGCGGGCGACTCCACTCCGGCGAAAATATCGGCGCGGATGCACAATTCCTGCAGGCTTTGCACGCTGTTTTTTTGCACCTCTGGGGTTATCTGTGGCGCCGTGTTCAAGCGTTCGTGTAATAGCTCCCGGCTGTTGCCCGGCCATTGCTCGACTTCTTCCAGGGCGGTTTGTGCTTTGGTCAGCGCAGGCGCGGTATCTTTGCCTTGTAACACGGCGACTTCGGCCTGGTGCAGGGCGGCGTTGGCTTGATTCAATTTTTGCCATTGGCGCTCTTTAGCTTGAGCCCGCTCCTGATCCAGTTTTTGGTCGATGGAGCTTAGAAGTTTTTGCAGTTGGGTTTTTACCTTCGGCGCTTGGGCGCGGGGCAGTTGGGTGAGCCCGTCGAATTCCGCTTTTAGCGTGCGGATGGTGTCCCGCTCACGGCGCAATTCGGCTGCGTCCTGTTCGAGCAGTGATTCCAAGCGGGTGACAATGGACTGAGCCTGCTCAAGCTGCTCTTGGCGCACTTGATCCGCCGCGGCGTGCTCTTCCTGGCGGCGGGCGAAAATGGCGTCGCAGTGCTGGCGAAAGGTTTTCCACAGCTGGGTGTCGTCACGGGGACGGCATTTGCCAATGTCCTTCCACCGTGATTGCAGCTGCTTGGCGCCTTCGATGGCCGCATTCAGGTCATCTTGCTGGGCTAACTGTTGTGCCTGTGCCACTAATTGTTCCTTGGCGGACTTGTTGCGGTCGTAGGCTTCTGTCAGCTTGCCGTGCAGTTGGTCCATGAGCGGTTCAAAACGCGCTTCCTGGGCTTTGGCGGCTTGGCGGGGTACGGGCCAGTAACGGCGCCACTCCTCTCTTGCTTGCTTAAAGGTGCGTTCCACATCCTTCCAAATCGGATTGTCCCAGTCGTAACCGTCTAAGTAGGTTTGTAGCTGTTCAATGAGCTGGTCCCGATGCGCTTGGTTTTCTTCACGCTCCTTTGCCTGAGCTTCAAAAAATTCCCGGCAAGGTGCAAACGCTTTTTTTGAGGCCGCCTGAAATTGCTGCCACAGTTCTTCGTCCGCGTGGGGTACGCCTTTACTGAGTTGCTTCCAGTCGTCCTGCAAATCGTGAATTTTGCGCGCCAGATCGTCCGGCGCCAAGGTGCTCTCGGTGAGCTGCTGCATCTGTTCAATGAGTGCGTGTTTTTTGGGTGTGACGGCGAATTCGTGCCAGTCACTTAACCGTTCAACGGCTTCATCCAGTTTTTCCAATTGAGCGCTGAGGTGGCTGGGCAAGTCGCTCACGGTGGCGCGCTGTTCCAAACTGGCGTGATGAATCCCGCGCGCTTGGCGTACTCGGCCACCGTTAGCAGCGGCCAAGCCGCGCCGTGCCAGTTGCTCCAGCTCGCGCAACTGCTGGCGCTTGGCACGGCCAGCTTCCTTGGCGCTGGCTTCGCGCTGCTCCAACACGCCACTCGCCATTTGTACGGACTCTGGCAAAGGCGCTTCTAAACTTCGGCTAGCGTGGAGCGCGCGCCGCAGTGTCTTTTTTTCGTGCTCGTCGGCGCCGGGTTCTGTCTTGGCTAGTGCTTCGGTGAGTGTCGTTAAAGTGCCGTGTTCACGCATCAGCTCCAACAGTTGCTCAGCGCTGACAATTAGGGCTTGAAGCGATTCCCGCTCCGGCTTTGGAAGTTCAGTCAGAGTTTCAACTTGCTGTTGCAAGGTTTGGATCTGTGCTGGAAAAATTTCTCCGCTTAACGCTTCCTGATCGGCGTCATACAGTGAACGCAGTAGAGTATTGGCCTGGTTTTTGGCAGCGCGTGCGGTCTTTTTCCGCTCCTCCCGCAGGGCCTCTTGGGCTTGTTGTTCGGCGTGAGCTTCAGCGGCGGCGCGCAGGGGTGCCTGGCATTCACTTAGGGCGTCACGGTATTGGTTGTGCAGTTCGGGCGGTAACTCTTGAGCCAGAGCTTGCCAGTCTTGTTCCAGCTTCTCGAGTTTCGCAGCGTACAACGGGTCGCTGGGCACTCGGGCCAGCTGCTGCAGTTTTTCGCAGATCACTCGGCCTTGGGCTTCCCGCTCCGCCTGGCGTGCGTCCTCGGCTTTAAACTGATCCAGCTGCGTTTTGGCCAGCCGGTAAACGGTTTTGTCCCGTCCCTGGGCGGCTTGGCACAACTGCTCCAGCTCGGGCCGGGTGTGTAGTTTTTCCGCAGCCGCTTGGCGAATAGTAATCGTGGCGCCGTGAATGGCCAGGTGTAAAAATTCCGCCGGCTCGCTGATTTGCGCCAGCAATTGCTGGCTGGTGCGAACGGAGTAGCTGCCGATGGTGAGCCACAGTTGCGGGTCCGGCAGGTCCTGACGCAATTGCTGCAGAGACACCTGTTCGGATTCCAGTAACTCGCCCAGCCGTTTGCGCGCGGCTTGTTGCAGTCGACCGCTGCTGGAGTTTTGAGCCAGTTCCAACAGTGCCGGGCAATAATTTAACCGTGCGATCGCCGCTTCGCGCAGCGCTTCCTGAGCATCGCTTTGGGCCAGGGCCTGCAGTTCGGCCTCGGGTTTATCCACCAGTGTTTCGAGCTGGGATTCCAAGCTCGGTGGCTGACTTTTGGATTTGCGTAAACCTTTAAGAAATTTCATGGCCATTAATCAACTAAACCGTAGTCATCCCGTAACCGCTGGATGATTTCGTCTTTGGGGTTTTCCGGCAACACAAGCTTGGTGCCGAGTATTTTTTCCGCCATGCCCACATAGGTTTCCGAGACGGCCAGCAAGGCGTCTCTGGGCAGTAGGTTGTCGCGGGCCAGTGCTTCACGCTCGGGCATGCGGTCTTTGTTTAACAATATGTCCGGGTCCGGAAAGTGGTTTAACAAAAGCTGCCGGAAGGCCTCTTTGGATTGTTCGATGATTTTGCCTTGCCGGTGTGCGGGGCCGTCCCAAATACGGGAAGAGTCGGGCGTGCCCACTTCGTCCAGATAAATAAGTTTTTCCTGGCCTTGGGCATCGGTCACGTAGCCAAATTCAAATTTGGTATCGACAAATATTTGATCCAGCTTGGTCAGCTCCTGACTGATGGCGTTGAAGCCTTCTTTCAGCAGGGTTTCGTAGTGATTGATGTCCTCCGGCCGGGAGAAATTGAACGCTTGGTAATTCGCTTCAATATCAGCGCGGCTGATGTTCACATCGTCGGCTTCAGGTACGCCGGGGATGCCTTTCAAAATGCCTTTGGTGGAAGGTGTGATTAACAACTCCGGCAGGCGCTGATCTTTTTCCAAACCATCGGGTAGGGTGATGCCGCAGAACTCGCGCTCGCCTTTGCTGTAGGCGCGCCACATGGAGCCGGTGATGTATTGCCGGCAAATGGCTTCAATTTTGATGGGCCGGGCTTTTTGCACAATCCAAACCAGCGGGTGCGGCACATCCAGAATGTGGCTGTCCGCCAGCCCGTGCTGGCGGAACAAACTGAACCAGTGGTGGGAAATGGCGTTCAGAGCGGCGCCTTTGCCGGGCACACCGTTCAGGCCGCCTTCACCGCGCCAGATGCAATCAAAAGCGGAAATGCGGTCGCTGATCACCATGATCGCCAGGGGTGCATCGGCGGCCACTGGGTAGTGCCGTTCTTTGATCAGGCGCGCGCTGTCTTCCGGGGTCAACCAGTACACGGAGCGGACCTTGCCACTGTGCACCGGTTCGCGGGTCCGGATGGGAAGATCGTTGTTGGCCGCCAATACTTTGTCCGCAAGACTCATAGTCAGTGTCCGGTGGGTGTTAGAGACTGAAGGATAAGATAAATCCGGAAGGCTCCAGCGCGCTGGAGCTTGGGGTTTGTAAGGTCGAAATCATACCAGATACCAAGGCGGCTGCCAGCACTCGCTAGCAACCCTTAGGAGGACTCACGTAATTGCCCCAAAAGCACCTGAAACGGGTGCGGCAGTTTTACCTGGTCAATGCGCTGGGTTTGGCTGCGACAGGAGTAACCGCTGGCCGTCAGGCGCCCCTGTAACTTCGGATCATTAACCACCTGCGTCCAGGACTGGCTGTAAATGCGCTTCGACGTCTCCACATTGACCGTTTCATGCCCGTAAGTGCCGGCCATGCCGCAGCAGCCGGTGGCGATCACTTCCAGGTTCAGACCCAACTCAGCGAATACGGTTTGCCAGTCTTTGATGGAGCCGGCGGCGTTGGTTTTTTCCGTGCAGTGGGCAAGCAGGGAAAAGGTGCCAGCTTCAAAAGCTTCGGCATGATCGCGCAGAAACTCGGCCTGGGTGGCCAGCCATTCTTGCAGCAGAAGCACATGGGGCGCCTCGGCACCCAGCACTTTTTTGTACTCGGCGCGATAGGCCAGGGTCATGGACGGCTCCAGCCCCACCAGGGGTATACCTGATTGCGCGAGCTTTTCGAGCATGAGGGTATTCTTGGCCGCGGTGCGGGCAAAGGCTTTGAGAAAGCCGTGCACATGCAGGGGTTTGCCGTTGGGCTTGTAGGGCGCCAGCATGGGTGTGAAGCCCAGTTTCTGCAGCAGGGTGAGGCTGTCCAGCAACACTCGGGTTTCAAAGTAGCTGGTGAAAGCATCTTGCACCAGAATAACCGCACGCGCTTTTTCCTCGGCGCTGAGCGCGTCGATATTGGCGGGGTTGGCGTAGCGAATGCCACGCTCCATCAAAGCGGCATCAAGGGAGATGCCGGTTAGCAGAGGGCTGTCCACCATGCCTGCCACTTTGGCCAACAGCTTCTGCACGGGGCGCAGTTTCATGGGACCGTTGTATAGCCAGGGTACTCTGGCTAAAGCGGGCATCACGAACTCCAGCCCACCGATAAAATAGTCTTTGAGCGGGCGCAAGTAGCGGCCGTAGTACAACTCCAAAAATTTACTGCGAAACTCCGGTACGTCCACTTTAATGGGGCACTGACCAGTGCAGGACTTGCAGGCCAAGCAGCCCATCATGGACTCGTGCACTTCGTGGGAGAAGTCGTACTCGCCGCGCTTTTTCTGCCAGGTGTTTTTGATGCGCGTGGGCAGGCTGGAGAGAAAGCCTTTGGTGCGCAAGGTTTGCGTTTCCTCAACTACATTCACCTGGCGTTCACTCAACTGCTTGAGCCATTCGCGCATCAAAGAGGCGCGGCCTTTGGGGGAGTGGACGCGCTGCCGGGTGCCTTTCCATGAGGGGCACATGGCGTCGTTGGGATTCCAGTTGTAGCACAGGCCATTGCCGTTGCAGTGCATGCCCTCGCTGTAGGCTTCCCACACTTGCACCGGAATTTTCCGATCCTCCTGGCCACGCGTGGTGACGCCATCGATTTTCAACAGCTCCAGGTCGGCGGCAGGGGTGGCGATTTTGCCCGGGTTGAGTTGGTTGTGCGGATCAAACGCCGCCTTGATGCGCTGCAACTGCGGATACAGTTCGCCAAAAAATTTCGGTGCGTATTCCGCGCGCACACCTTTGCCGTGTTCGCCCCACAGCAGCCCGTGATACTTCTGGGTCAGGGCCACCACCTGATCGGTAATTTCCCGAATCAGCGGTTCCTGTTTGGGGTCTTTCATATCGATAGCGGGGCGCACGTGCAACACACCGGCGTCGGCGTGGCCGAACATGCCGTAGGTCATGTTGCGCTGATCCAGAATCTCACGAAACTCGGCGATAAAGTCGGCCAAATGCTCTGGCGGTACGGCGGTGTCCTCCACAAAAGGAATCGGACGCGCCTCGCCTTGAATATTCCCCAACAGGCCAACCGCCTTTTTGCGCATGGCCCAGATTTTGTTCACTGCGTCAGTGCCCCACGCGAGGCTATAGCCCATACGGCCACTGTCTGAACCTTCGTCATCCAGGCGTTGCGTGAGTTTTTGTACCTCGGCGATCAGCTCTTCTTCACTGTCCGCGGTGTACTCCACGAGGTTTATGCCTTGGATTTTTTCACCGTTTTCCGGCTGCGGGAAAAACTCCGCTACGCTGTGCCAGACGATATCGCCCATCGCCAGATTGAGCACCTTGGAATCCACGGTTTCGATGGACGTGGGGTCGGCTTTCATCAGGCGGGTGGCGTCCCGCAGCGCCGCGTTGAAGTCCCGGTAGTTGACGTTCACCAGTGCGGACACTTTGGGAATGGGCAGGAGGTTGAGTTTGGCTTCAGCCACAAAACCCAGGGTACCTTCGGCGCCGCACAGGACGCTGTTGAGATCGAACAACCCTTCAGCGGTCCGCAGATGCGCCAGGTCATAGCCGGTCAAGCAGCGGTTGAGTTTTGGGAAGGTGGCGGCGATCTGGTCGGCGTGATCACGCTGCACCTGATCCAGTAGTCGGTGCACGGCGCCCACCCGGTCTTCGCGCTGGCTGATGTCCGCCAACTCCACGTCTGTGACCGGCTGTGAGGTCCAGTCGCTGCCGTCCAGTAAGATGGTGCGCAATTCCAGCACATGATCGCGGGTTTTGCCGTACCGGCAGGAGCCCTGGCCCGAGGCGTCAGTGTTGATCATGCCGCCAATAGTGGCGCGGTTGCTGGTAGAAAGATCCGGCGCGAAAAACAACCCGTGCGGTTTAAGAGCGGCATTGAGCTGATCTTTCACCACGCCACACTGGACCCGCGCCCAGCGCTCTTCCACATTGATTTCCAGGATCTCATTCATGTGCCGGGAGGTGTCCACCACCAGACCGTCAGTGAGCGACTGACCGTTGGTGCCGGTGCCGCCGCCGCGGGGGCTGAGCACTATGTCGCGATACTCCTGCCGATGGCCCAGTTGGGCGATCAGGATCAGATCCTCCACTGTACGGGGATAAATAACCCCCTGGGGCAGCACCTGATAGATGGAGTTATCCGTGGCCAGCACTGTTCGGTTGGCGTAGTCCGGGTTGAGGTCGCCCGCAAAGCCGGATTGACGCAGGGCGTCGATAAAAGCCAAGTACTGAGCTTGAACGGGGGATGTGTGACGAATGCTGGGAATCATGAACTGCCGACAACTCGATGAGTGGAGGGGCCATTTTACGGGTTTGTCGCCCTCACCTCTAGCAGAGTATTGAAAAACTCTCTCGGCGCCGGCGGTCTCCCGCCAGTCGAGCGTGGCCGCTACTGCGTTAACAGTGGGCCACGCGGCTAGCGGTGTTTAGCCCGCGGCGTAGTGACGGGCTAAAATAACCCAGATAGCCAATAGCAGTAGATTGCTGAGTAAAAAGGCTGCGAGCCGGTGCATTACGTTGTTGTAGCTCAGGTGAATAACGCTGTGTGCTAGCCGAGTGAGAACGTAAGCCCAGGCGAGCCCCAATAGGGTGCCGGACTGCGCGCCCAGCACCAGAGCCGTGATGCAGGCGATATAGAAGATCAGGGGCACTTCAAACAAGTTGCTGTAGTGGCGCGATGCGGCGGCCATACGCGCTGGGGGCTCGGCGCCCGCATAAACCCGAAAATAGCCAATCGACACCTCTCGGCGGCGCACGGCCAGCACCCGCAGGGTCAGTAAATAGACTGACACCAAAAAGGTTAGCGCCATAAGGCTAAGCATGGGGTAAAGCATGGATTAATCTCCTTTTAGCTCAGAAGTGGAACTGCTGTTAGAATACAGCCCCTTTAAGCCCGGTCGCGGTAGCGGACGGGGCGGAGCCGAGGCCGGCGGAGCCATTGTGTTCGCCGTCACAAGATCTGGAATAGGACTTTACATGATTATCAAGCCAAAAGTACGTGGGTTTATCTGTACCAACTCCCATCCCGAAGGGTGCGCGGCCAATGTGCGCGAGCAGATTGAGTACACCAAGCAGCAGGGCGCGCTCGCCAAGGGCCCCAAAAATGTGCTGGTTCTGGGTTGCTCCACTGGCTATGGCCTCTCCAGCCGAATCACGGCGGCCTTCGGCTCTGGTGCCGCTACGTTGGGTGTGTGCTTCGAAAAGCCGCCCACCGAGCGCAAAACCGCCTCCGCTGGCTACTACAACACCGTCGCCTTTCAGGAAGCCGCTCAAGCGGAGGGCCTGTTCGCTCACAGCATTAACGGCGATGCCTTCTCTAACGAGTGCAAGCAGCAGGTGATCGATACCTTAAAGGCCCACATGGGCAAGGTGGACCTGATCGTATACAGCCTAGCCGCACCGCGCCGCACCGATCCTAAAACCGGCGAAGTGTACAGCTCGGTACTGAAGCCCATTGGCAAGCACTACACCACCAAAGGGCTGAACACCGATACGCTGAAAATCAATGAAGTGAGCATTGAGCCGGCCACCGAGGAAGAGATTGCCAACACCGTTAAAGTCATGGGCGGTGAAGATTGGGAGTTGTGGATTGAGGCTTTGGCCGAGGCCGATCTGCTGGCCGAGGGCTGCCAGACCACCGCGTACACCTACCTGGGCGACAAGCTCACCTGGCCCATCTACGGCAAGGCTACGATTGGTAAGGCGAAGGAAGATCTGGACCGCGCCGCGAAAGCGTTGAACGAGAAACTGGCCGGCGTCAACGGCCGGGCAATGGTCTCGGTGCTCAAGGCGGTGGTGACTCAGGCCAGCTCTGCCATCCCGGTAATGCCGCTGTATTTGTCCATCCTGTTTAAGGTAATGAAAGAGCGCGGAACCCATGAGGGCTGTATTGAACAGATTCAGCGCTTGTTCGTGGAGTGCTTGTACAGCGCCAACCCCCGTTTGGATGCCGACGGTCGGGCGCGCGTGGATAATTTCGAGCTTGAGCCCAGTGTACAGGCGGAAGTGGAAGAGATTTGGGCTCAGGTGACCGAGGAAAACCTGTTCCAAATCACGGACTATAAAGGGCATCACGAGGACTTTTTGAAGCTGTTTGGATTTGGGGTAGAGGGTGTCGATTACGACGCGGACATCAGCCCCCTGGTGAAGACCGAGTTCTAAAATGGACTTTGACGGGGAATGGGTATGGGTCCCTTAAAAGGTGCCTTGAGCCTTGTGCTCTATTCGGTGGCGACAGTGGTGACCTTTACACTGCTGTTGCCTCTGGCGCTGCTTAAGTTTCTGGTGCCGCCCTGGCGGGCGGCCATCGGCCGGCGCGCGGACGCACTTGCCAGTGCCTGGATTGACTTCAGTAATTTCCACCAGCGTCAGATTACCGGTACCGAACTTCAGATTGAGGGTGACCTGTCATCCCTGAGTCGGGAGCAGTGGTACCTGCTGATCTGCAATCACCAGTCTTGGGTCGATATTCTGATTTTGATCCGGCTGTTCAACGGTCGTATTCCCTACGTAAAGTTTTTCTTCAAAAAGCAATTGTTGTGGGTCCCCTTGTTCGGGCTCGCCCTGTGGGTGCTGGACTTCCCCATGATGCGTCGCCACAGCCGCACGCAGCTCAAGCGCAATCCCGGTCTGCGCGAGCAGGATATGGAGCAAACCCGCCGAGCCTGCCAGGTCTACCGCTACAATCCGGTCACCGTGGTGACCTTTCCGGAGGGGACCCGTTTTCGACCAGCGAAGCATAAAGCGCAAGGAGAGGTGTATCGGCACCTGTTACGTCCCCACGCGGGCGGCATGGCTTTTAGTTTGTCGGCCATGGAAGGGCGCCTGCGGAAAATGGTCGACGTAACCATTAATTATCCCGACGGCGTGCCCAGCTTTTGGGACTACTCTTGCGGTCGGGTGCGGCGCGTGCAGTTACGCGTGGTTCAGCGTACCTTGACTGAAGATCTATTGGGCGATTATCAGCACGACAGGGAATTTCGCATGCACTTTCAGAGTTGGGTCAATGATATTTGGCGGGAAAAAGATGCCTGGCTCGATTCCATGCGCGAGCGTGAACAGGGGCGTGAGTCATAATGGCGCGCTCTGCATACCCCCGAACCCATGCGCTTAGCGCCTGCTATAATGCCGATCCATTTTGCGCTGCTACAAGGCTGACTCTCTGATTTATGTCTGACTCCCGCGTCCCCCGTCATTTGCTTGCTCCGCGCCATTGGCCCGCCTGGCTGTTGGCGGGTCTTTGGTATTTGCTCGCGCAGTTGCCTTACCGTTTACAGTGGTGGCTGGCGCGAATCCTGGCGCCGCTGTTGAAACTGAATAAAAAGCGTTTACACCAAGCTCAGCGCAATTTGGAGCTGTGCTTTCCGGAGTTGACCGACGCCGAGCGAGACAAACTTCTAAAGGAGAACATGGCCTCCACAGCCATGGCGCTGTTCGAAACTGGGATTGCCTGGTTCTGGCCCAAGTGGCGCTTGCGGCGCCTGTACACTGTCAAAGGGCTGGAATATTTGGACGAGACTCGGCGAGAAGGGCAGGGGGTGCTGTTGTTGAGTATGCACTTCACGACGCTGGATATTGGCTGTGCCATGCTGGGTGAGTATATAAATTACGATGGAATGTACCGCCCGCACAGTAATCCGGTTTACGACTACCTGCAAAAAATGCGGCGGCGCGCCTATGCGCCCGGTGGCGTGACAATCCCCCGCGACAGTGTGCGCACCCTGATTAGTCGGTTGCGCCAGGGGCGGATTATTTGGTACGCCCCGGACCGGGATCTGGGCCCCAAGAACAGTGTTTTCGTGCCGTTTTTTGGCGTCAAGGCGGCGACCTTATCCGCCACCGGCAAACTGGCTCAGATGGGACGCGCCCAGGTGATTCCCTACACTCAGTGGCGCTTGCCGGGTGGTCGCGGTTATGAGTTGGTGGTGCACCCACCGTTTGAAAATTATCCCACCGGGGATGAGTACGAAGATGCCCGGCGCGTAAACGCTTTCATGGAGCAGGAAGTGTCGCGCTGTCCGGAACAATACTTTTGGGCGCAGCCCCGCTTTAAAACCCGCCCGCCAGGGGAAGAGCCCATTTACTGAGCTCTTCTAGGCTTCGGCAACGGCGCCTTTGTTATAGCCTTCGAACGCCTTAACGCGAATTTTGCTGTGGGGATACTCATCGCTCAGCTGCTTGGCAATGTGTTGGGCGAGGCATTCCACCGTGGTGTCGGTATCAATCAGTTCGCAGCACCGCTGAGGTAGGCTAAGCTCAAAATACCCCTGCTCGGACGTGTAGGCAAAGCGGTAATAGTCGTGACCGCCGCTTTGAAACTCTTCTTTCATATCCTGCCGGGTACCCAGGTAAACGTCCCGCCAGCGATTGGCCCACTCATTCTCAAGTGATTCCGAGGGCAGATCGTCCGCCCAAATAGCGATGCGTGAACGGTGCCCGTGCGCGATGCGCTGGCAGTTGCCCGCGTGTTTTTTCAAGCCGTGGCTGTAGTGGTAAAACGCGGTATCGATGAACTCTGGGTTGAAGCTCACCTGTAAACCGTCAATTTCCGGAAACAGGTCTTTTAATTGTTGCTCACACCAGCGCGCCACACTCTCGCGAGTGAGCTCTTCGGCATCCACCAGCGCCAATGCCTCACGTGGCGCCACGCAGTGCACAAACTCTTCATTAATGCCGAAGCGCCAGCGCAACTCTACATTGTCGCCTTTTTCGGTAAGGGTAAGATTGTGAGAGCGGCTGGGGACGAGCAAGCGATGATCCAACTCCTTATCCAACCATTCGCGCAGGCGCTTTTTGACGATGCCAAAGTCACACACCATACCTTGATCGTCCAGGTCGCCCTGCAGCTGCACGTTGGCGAGCCAGGTTTCCCCCAAAAGGCCACGGCGCTCTTCCAGGAAGCTGAAATCCACGTTGGTCAGGTTATCGACGAACAGTAACATACCGGCCTCGTTTGTGAGCAAAGCACTCATGATACCAGTATCAGCACTGGCATTCAGCCGTAACTAAAGCTTGGATATGCGGAAAATCAGATGGCGAAGACGAGAGGAGCAGTTGCGGGGGAGTCCGGGGCGTGGTGCCCCGGACAATCGTACTTCTACAGGTCATTAGTACAGATAAACGGCGCCAGAATAGTTCGCGCTGCGGTTGTTCCGGTTGCCGTTGATACCCGTGGCATTACTTTTTTCCCGATGGGCGCCGATGGCAAGCGTATCACCAGTGGTGGAAATGCCCACCGAGATACCAAAGTTGTCGGCCAAACCGGTATTGGGTGCCTTAATGTAGGCGTCTTGCTGCCAGCTGCCATCGTTGAGGCTAAACAAATAGGCCGATCCGGAATTGTTACGCTCCTGGTCGGTTTCGTCACCGTTGATTCCTGTTGCGTTGCCATTTTCTCTCCAGGCGCCAACCAGCAACTCCTGGCCATCGCCTGACAGTGCCAGGCTGCGCCCAAATTGTATGCCTGTACTGCTGTTGGAGGCTTTGAGGTAGGCCGTTTGACTCCAGCGGCTGTTGCTGCGTCTAAATATGTAAGCGGCACCGCTGTTCAAGGCCAAAGTCTCAATGCGGCGTCGATCGTAGTCTTCCGGGTCGGCATTGGCACCCGTGGCCAGGCTCAAATCTCCCGGTGCGCCTACGGCCAGGGTCCGACCGTCGGCAGAGAGGGAAATGCTGCGACCAAAGTGCTTGCGCACGGAGGTCGGGAAGCCGGAATAGGTGTGTCCGGGTTTGACGTACGCCTGCTGGCTCCAAGTGCCATCGCTGCGAGTGAACACATAGACTGCACCGGTACCAGGCGCGCGGTTGTTGGCCTGATCACCGCCGATGCCAGTGGCAAGGCTGGCTTCATCAATTGCGCCTACCGCCAGGGTGTTACCGTTCTCCGAGAGTGCCAGGCTCCAGCCAAACAAATCGAGACGATCGGTATTGGAGGCTTTAACGTACGCTTGTTGGGACCAGTTGTTCTCACCCCCTTGGGTAAAAACGTAGACCGCTCCCGAGGCGGGCGCTTCCCGATTGCTCTGGTTGCCGCCAATGCCGCGTGCGGCGCTGGTTTCGCCGATGGCGCCCACGGCCAGGGTCAGGCCGTCGCCGGACAGCTTCACGCTGTGACCAAAGCGGAAGCCGACGTTGGCCGGCACCGTAGTGTCTTCGGCTTCAGTCTCGCTACCGTTTTCTTCTTCATCATCATCTTCGCCCGGGGCGGCGGCGGTGTTTGAGGGCTTGATGTAAGCCGTTTGAGTCCAGTCGCCGTCAGCGCGGGCAAAGGTGTACACGGCGCCTGAATCGGTGCCGCGGTTGTTGTCCTGATTGCCATTGATACCGCTGGCGTTGCTGTCTTCCCGAATGGCGCCTACCGCCATCACATTACCGTCATCGGACAATGAGACGCTGAAGCCGAAACGGTCATTGCGCCGGTCGGTATTGGAGGCTTTCACGTAAGCCTCCTGGGCCCACTGGCCATCCTCCAAGGTGAACACGTACACGGCGCCGGCGCCGAAAACGGAGTCGTCGTCTTGGTCGCCATTAATGCCCTGAGCATTGCTGGCTTCGCGGGGAGCGCCTACCGCCATGGTCTGTCCGTCGCCAGACAGGGCCAGGCTCCAGCCAAACCAGTCGTCGCGGCTGGCGTTGGAGGCCTTGAAGTAACCGATGCTATGCAGCATGACGTCGCTGGTGTAAGTGGTAGAAGACTCCTGGCAGTCGTCGTCGGCGTCACACGCCTCAACGATATAACGGGCGTTGGCCCAATCGTGCCGGTGTACGCTGATAGCGTCTTGCGCGCTCGGTTCAGTGAGGTCGTCACCGACTTGGGTGAAGCCGCTGCTGCCGTCTGGATCTTTCAACAATCGGTAGTGGGTGGCGCCGTCCACGGGTGTCCAGGAAAACTGTAGGACCTTGGGCTCAAGCGAATAGACATTTACGTCTGGCCACTCGGCATTCGTTTCAATTGGCTGCCAACTTTCACTGGGAGGGGGTGAAGAACTGTCCTCGGGCGGTGGTGTTTCGGCATCACTCTGCCCGCCGCCACAGGCGCTCAACAGTAAAATAGCGGAAAAAAGGGAGGTAAGACAGGCATGTTTGATCGGCCAGCCTTTGTTGTTATGGGTGATCATGCAGCGTTACACCTGAGGTTAGTCGTTGTAGCCCGCGATTCTGTTGGTCTGCGGGCGCTGTGTCAAATAATCTTGGCCCGCGCGGGGTTGGAGTAGAGAGGAGGTTGGACACGCCATTGGCCTCTAAAATTCCCTAGCTCAGCAAAGGAGTAAGAAAAACCTGTGCACTCCCGGCATTGGTCTACACTGAATCGCGCACCTCAGGCAAAACTGTATGGGATTGGGGAGAAAATCTGGATTTTGGCACATTCGACTCTTGTAGTTCTCGCCCGGCGGGGTAGACTGCGCGGCCGATCGACCTTCTGACTAATACTGTGGGAATGCGGGTTATGCCCCTCGACACTTTTGAACAACTTAATTTGACCAATCGCCTGGGTCAGCCAGTGGCATTGGGCATCAAATACCAGCCTGCGGTTAAACGCGATACCTTGTTTGTGCGCGCTCCGCAACAGCAAGCTTCCAGCTTCTTTGGTAAGAATGCCGACCAGTTTATTTTTCAGTTGTTGAGAGCTCTCCCACTGGTGCCCGAACGCCTGGATTTGATCGAGGTGCGCGGACCTGATGAGGCGCCGGAGTTCTGGCGGTGGCGTTTCAACTGGGTGGGCCGCTCGCCGCTCGCCCCGCGCAGCGAGCGGGTGAACAGCGCCGGAACCCAAGCGGCGCTGCTGTCTCTGCTTGAGGGGGAGACCCACGTCCAATCCATGGAGTCTCACGCTCGGCACCGTTAGTACTAGGCGCCTACCCGGGGGAGCGATGCTGGCTGTCGTGCCAGTAGTTCATCCCCACCCAACGCCCGCGCTCCGTCCCGCGTTTCATATAGTCGCCGCATCTTCCGGGCCGCTGCCACCATGCGGCTCAAGGCGGCCTCCGTTTCCGGCCAATTCCGGGTTTTCAATCCGCAGTCGGGATTGACCCACAGCCGTTCCACTGGCAAATCCCGCGCGGCTCTACTCAGCACTTCCACCATGGCGGTGATCTCCGGAATATTGGGGGAGTGGATGTCGTAGACGCCCGGCCCAATGTCGTTGGGGTAGTGAAAATCCTCAAAGGCTCGCAACAGCTCTCCGTGGGAGCGGGACGTCTCAATGGTAATAACGTCCGCATCCAACGCGGCTATCGCTTCAATAATGTCGTTGAACTCCGAATAACACATGTGGGTGTGGATTTGGGTGTCGTCCCGTACCCCGCTGGCACACAAGCGGAAGGCCTCCACGGCCCAATTCAGGTAGTGGCTGCGCGCCCTCCGACGCAGGGGCAAGCCCTCGCGCAGGGCTGGCTCGTCAATTTGGATGACGCGCGCACCGGCGCGTTCCAAATCCACCACTTCCTCCCGCAATGCCAACGCCAACTGCCGGGCGGTGATTTCCCGAGGTTGATCGTCGCGCACGAAAGACCAACACAGCATAGTGATTGGGCCGGTTAGCATGCCTTTAACCGGCAGCTGGGTTAGGGATTGAGCATAACGCCACCAGTCCAGCGTCATGGCGGCCGGTCGTGTCACGTCCCCGTAGATAATGGGCGGTTTCACGCAGCGGGAGCCGTAGCTCTGTACCCAGCCAAAACGCGTGAAGGCGTAGCCGTCCAACTGCTCGCCGAAATACTCCACCATGTCATTGCGTTCGGGCTCCCCGTGCACCAATACATCCAACCCCAACGCTTCTTGCTGCGCGATGGCATGGGCGATCTCCGCACGCATGCGCTGTTGGTATTCTTCCAGGGTACATTGGCCGGCTTTGTAATCCCGCCGGACCCGGCGAATGTCCGCCGTTTGGGGAAAGGACCCAATCGTAGTGGTAGGAAACAGGGGCAAGTTCAGCGCCGTTTGCTGTTGTTCGATTCGAGCTTCAAAGGGGCTGTGTCGCTGGGCGTCAGCGGGCGTGACGGCCGCCAACCGTGCTTGCACCTCTGGCTTGTGAATTCGGGCTGATTGGCGGCGGGTCTTTAAAGCCTGATCGCTCCTGGCGAGCGCCGTTTTGGCGCCGGCGCCGGCTCGGCCTTCCAGCAGCCGGGCCAAACTGAACACCTCCGTAAGCTTTTGAGTGGCAAATGCCAGTAGGCTTTTTAATTCCGGGTTCAGGGTTTCTTCCCGAGCCAGGTCCACGGGTACGTGCAGCAGTGAGCACGACGGCGCCAGCCAGAGCCGGTTACCCAGCCGTTCGCGAGCCTCGGCCAGTTGCGTAAGGGAGCGGCGCAGATCATGCCGCCAGATGTTGCGGCCGTCCACGACACCCAGCGACAACACCTTATGAGCGGGTAACCGGTCCAGCACCGGTGCCAATTGCTCCGGCGCTCGCACCAAATCAATGTGTATCCCCGCCACGGGCAGTGTCAGCGCTGTGGACAGGTTGTCCTCCAAGCCATCGAAATAGGTGGCCAGCAAGAGGTTCAGCTGGCGGTTCTGCAGGCGGTGATAGGCTCCCTCAAAAGCCTGTTGCCACTGTACCGGTAAGTCCAGGACCAGAATCGGTTCATCAATTTGCACCCAGGACGCGCCGGCATCCGCCAGCGACTGGAGCAGTTCCTGGTATGCGGGGAGCAGATTGTCCAACAGCGTCAGACGGTCAAACTCAGCGCCCGTTTCTTTGCCCAACCAGAGGTAACTCAGTGGCCCCAGAATGACTGGCTTGGCGGCGTAGCCCAGGGCCACAGCTTCCCGTGTTTCCTCGATAATCTGTTGGTAGCTAAGAGTAAAGTTCTGGTCCGGATGAAATTCCGGCACCAGGTAGTGGTAGTTGGTATCGAACCATTTGGTCATTTCGCTGGCGCTGGTGGCGTTGCCTGTGGGAGCGCGGCCACGGGCCATGCGAAACAGCGTGTCCAGGTCCACGTCCGTGTACGGCTCTTGCGCTGTTGCCTGTTCCTCCTCCCGGCGATGCCTCAAGGGCACATTCCCGAGTGTGGCGGACAGCGTGAGTACTTGGTCGTACCAGGCAAAATCGCCGGTGGCGACCCAGTCCAGCCCGGCCTGCTTTTGTAAACGCCAGTGCCGGTGGCGCAACTCCCGGCCAGTGTTTTGTAGGGCGATTTCGTCAATGTCGCCTTGCCAGTAGGCCTCCAGAGCTTTTTTCAGCTCTCGGTCCGCCCCTATGCGGGGAAAGCCGAGGCAGTGTGTGGTGATGGGGTGCATAAGATCTCCTGTCTTCGTAATCACGTTTGCACTAGTTCAAAAGGTGAGGACAGTGTGGCTTTGGTGGTAACATGAATCAAACTGATTGTGTTCAGGATTATCATGAATTAGATTAATGTTTTTCTTGGGGGTGCCACCATGCTGGAAATTCGACATTTGCGGACCCTGATCGCCCTGCGGGACACCGGCAGTTTGGTGGAGGCCGCCGACCGGGTCTGTGTTACCCAGTCGGCACTGTCCCATCAGTTGAAAGAGCTGGAGGCGCGTTTGGGGGGCGAGCTGTTTGTGCGCAAAAGTCGGCCACTGCGATTCAGCGAGGCGGGCAAGCGGCTTTTGCGTCTGGCGGAGGAAGTACTCAAGCAGATTGATACCGCCGAGCGGGATCTGCGCAAGCTGTTTCACGGTGAAGCCGGCCGACTGTACATGGCCATTGAGTGCCACAGTTGTTTTAACTGGCTGATGCCCACGGTCAATGAGTTTCGCAACCAATGGCCGGCGGTGGAGTTGGATTTTTCCGGCGGCTTTATGTTTGAACCACTACCGGCTCTGGTGCAGGGGGAGGTGGATCTGGTGGTTACCTCAGACCCTCAACCTCTGAAGGGTATCGAGTACGAGCCGTCGTTTAGTTATGAAATGCAAATTGCTTTGGCAAAGGATCACCCTTTGGCGAGTCGCGCCTATTTAAGGCCGGAGGATTTGCGCGATCAAACCATCATTACCTATCCCGTGGAGCGGGAGCGCTTGGATATTTTCCAGTATTTTTTGGATCCGGCGGGAATCAGCCCTGCCGCCGTGCGACAGTCGGAACTGACACTTATGATGGTGCAACTGGTGGCCAGTGGGCGAGGGGTGTGCGCTCTGCCAAACTGGGTGTTGGCGGAGTATGTGGATCAAGCGTTAATTTGCGTGCGTCCCGCCGGCCCGGACGGCGTTTGGCCACGCCTATACGCCGCCGTGCGGGAAGAGCAGTCCGGGCTGCCCTTTGTGCAGGATTTTTTGGCTTTGGTGCGTGCTCACTGCCTGAACAAATTGCCCGGTGTCAGGCCAGTTCAGAAGTGAGCACATTCCGCGCTTAGGTCAGAGCTTTCAGCGCTGTGTCGTAATTGGGTTCTTCGGAAATTTCCGAGACCAGTTGGTTGTAAAGCACCTTGCCCTGCTCGTCGATAATCACTACGGCGCGGGCATCCAGGCCAGTCAGTGGTCCGTCGACCATGCGTACCCCATAGTCTTCCGGGAAGGTGGAGCGAAACGCCGAGGCGGTAACGACCTGATCCAAGCCTTCAGCGCCACAAAAGCGGGCGAGGGCAAACGGAAGATCCTGAGAGACGCAAATAACGGCGGTGCTTTCCAGCTTGCTGGCCTCGGCGTTAAACTCGCGCACGGATTGTGCGCAGGTGGGGGTGTCAACGCTGGGGAAGATATTCAACACAATGCGTTTACCCTTGAAGTCACTCAGAGTTACTTCGGACAAATCGGAGATAACGAGCGTGAAATCCGGCGCTTGACTGCCGACGGAGGGAAGTTCGCCACTGGTCTGGAACGGATTTCCTTTCAATGTCACTGTTGCCATGTTGCGCTCCTGGGGGTGATGTAAGCAGGTTGCTTTCGAGTGTTTGGAAAGGATGTCCGGCGGTTGCCGCAGGCTATCCTTTCCTTTCGCTTTGATAGAATGAAGCTGTGTTTTGAAACATCCCGCTTCGATAGCGAAAACCAAAGATCAGGCCAATAGGGCCTTGGGGTTGGACATGGCGCAGTCTAACCCAGGCGGGCGCCCATGTGCACCCCGCAAACGCGGGCCAGTCATTCATCGTTCGGAATAATCATGACCGAGACTTCTAACAACATCTCCCGGTGGCAGCATTTTCTGAGTGGCCTGGAGCGCGCGGGCAACCGGCTGCCGGTTCCGGCCGTGCTGTTTATTTGGCTGTGTCTGTTTTTGGTGGTGCTCTCCTGGTTGTTTACGCTCATGGGTACCCAGGCGTATTTGCCGGGACGAGACGAGCCCGTAGTCGCCAGAAGTTTGTTAAGCCCCGAAGGGCTGCGCTGGATGTTAACCAACACTGTGGACAACTTTATTGGCTTTGCGCCGGTGGGCTCGGTGCTGGTGGTGATGTTGGGCATGGGGGTGGCGGAACATTCCGGGTTGCTCAAAGTGCTGCTGGAAAGGCTGGTGCTGGCGGCGCCGCGCGTTTTGCTGACCTGGGTGGTGGTGCTGGCCGGGATTCTATCCAATCTGGCCATGGACGCGGGTTACGTGGTGCTGATTCCTTTGGCGGCCATGTTGTTCGCCGTGGCGGGTCGGCCCGCCTTGGCCGGGGTTGCCGCCGCTTTTGCGGGCGTCTCCGCCGGATACAGCGCCAATCTGCTTCTGGGCCCAGTGGATGCCATAATGGCGGGCATGACCACGGAGGCGGCGGCTCTGGTGGCCGAGGGCTATCAGGTGGGCATCGCCAGCAACTATTACTTCGCCGCCGTATCGACGTTGTTGTTGAGCGGAATCGGTGTTTGGGTCACTGAGAAACTGGTGGTGCCTTACTTGGGCGCCGAGAACCAGAAGCCGGTTGATTCTATTGCGCCACTGTCAGCGGCCGATCGGCGCGGGTTATGGGCGGTGCTGGCCTGGACTCTGGTGCTCGGTCTGCTCCTGGCAGCGGGTTCGGCCACGGAGGGTGGCTGGCTGCGCGATCCGGAGCGGCCCGGTTTTTTAGCATCGGCCGTGCTGCAGAGTATTGTGGTGGTGATCGCCTTATACGCCGGAATCGCCGGCTGGCTGTTCGGGCGTGTCAGTGGTCGGTATCGGGACAGCCGGGCCGCGGTTCAAGGCATGGAAACGTCCATGAGCACCATGGCAACGTATTTGGTGCTGATGTTTTTCGCCGCCCAGTTTGTAAACTACTTTGCCTGGAGCCAGCTGGGAACGATTATGGCCGCTACCGGCGCCCAATTGCTGCAGGGCTTAGAGCTCAACCCGGGCTTGCTGTTGCTGTTGCTGGTGCTGATTACGGCGGTGATCAATTTGTTTGTGGGCAGTGCCTCGGCTAAATGGGCGTTGCTGGGGCCAGTGTTTGTACCCATGTTGTACTTGTTGGGTGTCAGCCCCGAAGCGACTCAAATGGCCTATCGGATCGGCGACAGCAGCACCAATATCATCACGCCACTGATGCCGTATTTTGGTGTAGTCATCGCCTTCGCGCAGCGCTATCGGTCGGATTTCGGCATAGGCACTTTGGTGGCCATGATGCTGCCGTACAGCCTGGCGTTTTTGGTGGCCTGGAGCGGTTTGCTAATCACTTGGTTTTGGTTGGGATGGCCCCTGGGGCCGGGGGCGCCCATGTTGCTTGGCTGAAACATTCGGTGTTGGCTACTCTTTCAACACGCGAGCGTTTTGCCCGCCGCGCCGGCTTGCATTAGCTGAGCAAACTACGGATAATGCCGGTCCGGCGGGAGCACTACCCGTCGAGCTGAAATGGTGGCCTTTCCGGTCCCCTCGCAATGATCAGCTGTGAACCCCGCCAGGCCCGGAAGGGAGCAACGGTAGCAGTCAGTCGTGTGCCGGGGTGTGGCTGGTTAGGTCGCCTCCATTCTTCCCCTTGAAGTCCTTTTGATCTGCTTTCGCCGCATCGCAGGCGGATGATTCCGTTGTCAGGTATAATCCCCTCACGTTCGATAACACCCCATCAGAGGAAGGCATGAGCTATCAAGTCCTGGCCCGCAAATGGCGTCCGCGCACATTCCGAGAAATGGTCGGGCAGGAGCATGTTCTTCAGGCGTTGATCAACGCTCTGGATCACAATCGTCTGCATCATGCCTACCTGTTTACCGGCACCCGTGGCGTGGGTAAAACCACCATCGCGCGTATTCTGGCCAAGTGCCTGAATTGTGAAACCGGCGTAAGTTCCGAACCCTGCGGCCAGTGCTCAGCGTGCGTGGAAATTGCTGAAAACCGTTTTGTGGATCTGATTGAAGTGGATGCCGCTTCGCGCACCAAAGTGGAAGATACGCGCGAGCTGTTGGAAAACGTGCAGTACGCGCCCACGCGAGGCCGCTACAAAGTCTACTTGATCGATGAAGTGCACATGCTCTCCACCCACAGTTTCAACGCTTTGTTGAAAACGCTGGAAGAGCCGCCACCGCACGTCAAATTTCTCCTCGCCACCACCGATCCTCAGCGCTTGCCGGTGACGGTGTTGTCCCGCTGTTTGCAGTTCAATCTCAAGAACATGAATCCGGAACGCATCGTTCAACATCTGCAGTTTGTGCTGGAAAAAGAACTGGTGCCGTTCGAGGAAAGCGCGCTTTGGCTGTTGGGTCGCTCCGCGGATGGCAGCATGCGCGACGCCATGAGCTTGACGGATCAGGCCATCGCGTTCGGGTCGGGCAAAATCACTGAAGCCGAAGTGCGCGCCATGCTGGGCACCATTGATCAAGGCGCCATCGGCGCGCTGATCACGGCCCTGGCGAATTTGGACGGCAAGGCCCTGCTGGAAGCGGTGGAGCAGGTATCCGAACAAGCGCCCGATTACGCCGGCGTACTGGCGGAATTGCTCACCCTGTTGCATCGCATAGCCATTGCCCAAGCATTGCCCGAAGCAGTGGATAACAGTCACGGCGATCGGGACCGGGTATTGGAATTGGCGCAGCAGCTGGCGCCGGAAGATGTACAGTTGTTTTACCAAACAGCGTTACTGGGCCGGCGCGACCTGCCCCTGGCGCCGGACCCCCGCGCCGGATTGGAGATGGTGCTGCTGCGCATGTTGGCATTCAAGCCGCAAGGTGTCGTGGAGGTTCCCACAAAACCTTTGCCCTCGGGCGGAACACCCAAAGCTCAGCCCCAATCCCCCGGCAGCCAATTGGCGGACCGCATTGCCGAACCTGAAAGCCCGCCGGCGCCTCCCATGGAGTCGCAGGCAGAACCGCAGACCTCAGCGCCTGCGGCTAAGCCCCAAGAAACTACTCCTCCTGAAGTTGCTTCAGAGCCGGCTCGGAATCTAGCGGACGACGCAGAGTCTAAACCCGCTCAAACGGTTTCGGACGCGCCTCAGTATGAATCTCAAGACGCGCAGGATGCACCGTTCGATGGGCCTTATGATCGCCCAGCGGTTGACGCTCAAAGAACCGTAGAGCGCCCCCAAACGGTGACGGAAAACCAGACCAACTCCCCGATACAAATGGGGGAGGGCGAACCGGCAAAAAAGCCTGAAGCGCCTGCGGCGCCAGTGCCGGCCAAACCTCGGGCTCCGCGCCTGTCACTGGAACAAGCGGCGCCGGACACGTGGGTTCAGATTTACGCCGGCCTGGAATTGGGCGGCTTGCTCCAGGCGACGGTCGCCAATTGCGTACTCGTCGGTCGCCAGGGCAACGCGCTGGATTTTATTCTGGACGAAGCACACAGCGCACTGTTTGACGAAGGTCATCAGCAACGACTCGGTGATCAGTTGAGCGATTATTTTGGCGAACCCGTCCGAGTGCGTATTCAGCCCGGCTCGGTGCCGGGTGAGACTCCGGCCGCCATGGCAATTCGGCTTCGGCAGGAAAATTTAGCTGGCGCCGTGAGTGCCATTAAAAACGATCCACTGGTACAACAGCTGATGGATCAGTTCGACGCGACTTTGCGGGAAGACACCGTAGAGCCCCTGACTAAATAGACATGAGGTTTTTACCATGAAAGGTCTTGGCGATTTGATGAAACAGGCCCAGGAAATGCAGGCCAATATGCAAAAGGCACAGGAAGAGTTGGCGCAGGCGGAAGTAACGGGTCAGTCCGGCGCCGGCTTGGTGACCGTGGTAATGACCGGTCGCTACGATGTAAAACAAGTGTCCTTGGATGACTCCTTAATGAGTGAAGACAAGGAAATTCTGGAAGACCTTTTGGCCGCCGCCGTTAACGATGCGGTACGTAAAGTGGAAGCCAACAGCCGGGAAAAAATGGCCGGTATGACGTCCGGCATGAACCTGCCCCCAGATTTCAAAATGCCGTTTTAAGTTCGAGCCTTGTGTACGCCGGGTGACCCCGGCGCTCTATTTTTGATAGCAGAAGCACCCTATGTTTAGCCCCTTGATCGACGAATTGATGTCCGCTCTGCGCTGCCTGCCGGGCGTGGGCCCCAAATCCGCCCAGCGTATGGTGCTGCAGTTATTGGAGCACGATCGTCCCGGAGCGGGGCGCCTGGCTCAAGCTTTGAGTCAAGCCGTGGAAGGCGTAGGCAGGTGCCAGCGCTGCCGGACCTTGACCGAACAACCTCTGTGCGGCATTTGCGCCAACCCCAAGCGGGATCAAACCCTGTTATGCGTGGTGGAGACACCGGCTGACATGCTGGCCATTGAGCAAGCGGGCGGTTATCAGGGCCGCTACTTTGTGCTGCTGGGTCGCCTGTCCCCCATTGATGGGGTAGGGCCGGAAGAAATCGGCATGGGGGAGTTGACCCGTTTGCTACAGGAGGAGCCGGTGGAGGAGTTAATTCTCGCCACGAATCCGACCGTGGAAGGCGAAACCACGGCGTTCTACATCAGCGAACGTGCCCGCGAATTGGGTGTCAATGTTTCCCGCATCGCTCATGGTGTGCCCTTGGGTGGGGAGCTTGAGTACGTCGATGGCGGCACGCTCGCGCACGCTTTTTCCAGCCGTAAAGCGCTTTGAACAATTTTACTTTTCAAGAGCAAGAAGTGATGGTTTGTGACTTCCGAAGCGGGAAGGACAGGGGGCCCGGCGTTGCGAGACACGCTGTGGATACCTCCCTGTACGCTCCGCGTCGGCGTCCTGCCTCCGAGGGTCTCGCAACGCCGGGCCCCCTGCCCTCGGCGCGTAATTCAAACATCGGGCACCCTTTCCTCGCACCACTACCTCTTCGCGCACCATGTTATTTAGTAGCCAATAGTAGCCAAATTCGTTTATGAGCATTATCCCCACAGACCCCATATGGATTGATCAGGACGCCGACTTGGCAGAGCTGTGTGAGCGCTGGAGTCAACAGGCGGCCATCGCGGTAGACACAGAGTTTATGCGCAGCGATACCTTTTACCCGATCGCTGGCCTAATACAGGTGGGGGATGGAAAGGGCTGTTACCTGATTGACCCTCTCGCCATCACGGATTTTGAGCCTTTCCGGCAATTAATGCTGAATCCGGCCGTCACCAAAGTATTACACGCCTGCTCGGAAGATCTTGAAGTCTTTCAACGCCTGCTGGGCGTAGTGCCCGAACCCCTCTTTGATACTCAGATCGCGGCGGCTTTCGCCGGCCTGGGGTTTTCCCTGGGTTACGCCGGTCTGGTCAAAGCCTTACTGAATATCGAAATCCCAAAGAGCGAAACCCGATCGGACTGGTTACAGCGCCCGTTGGCGGTCGCTCAGCTGAAATACGCCGCTCTGGATGTGGCACACCTGCTAATCGTTTACGGTAAGTTAGTACAAACCCTGCGCGAAAAAGAGCGTTTGCAGTGGGTGGCCGACGACTGTGCTGAACTGGTGCGCAACGCCCGGCAAGAGCCGGACTTTCTGAGCTACTACCTCAAAGTGGGCTCCGCCTGGAAGTTGCGTCGCCGCGAGTTGGCCATACTGCAACAACTGTGTCATTGGCGGGAGGTCGAGGCCCGTGCCCGGGATCTTCCCCGCAACCGCTTGGCCAAAGAAAACGCGCTCTGGGAAATTGCCCGCTGGCAACCCACTGAGCTGGCCGCCTTGCAGCGAGTTAATGACTTACCTAGCCGCACGCTCGACCGATACGGCGAGCAACTGTTGGCGATTGTGAAAAATGGCCTGGAAGAAGACGACGAGAGCGCCTGGCCGGAACGCCTGCCAGCGCCGCTGGGGCGCGAACACACGTCGCTGTTAAAAGCCTTGAAGCGCCTGGTGCGTGAACGCGCCCAGCAATTGCAAGTACCGCCCGAGTTGCTGGTCCGGAAACGTGAATACGAAGCGCTGGTGCGCTCCGGCTTTGATTCCGGCGATTACCATTTGCCCGAACGTTTGAAAGGCTGGCGCCATCCAGTGGTGGGTGAAGCTTTGCTGGCGTTAGCCAGCGAGCATGAGGCCACACGCCCGGCGGATACGGGTACTGAAAATGCGGCGGACTCTGCGCCTACGGAAGACTTATGACTGAAAAGAAAATCATTTGCCAGATTTATCGCAGCCCCCGGGAAGAGGGCATGTATCTGTACGTGACTAAAGAAGAAGGCCTGGAGCGAGTGCCGGAAGAATTGCTGAAGCGTTTTGGTACACCCCAGCCCGCCATGGTGCTATTGCTCACGCCCGAGCGAAAGCTGGCGCGAGTTCCCGTGGAGCGAGTTATGGCCAGCCTGGAAGAGCCCGGGTACTACCTGCAATTGCCGCCGCGCGGCCCGCATGACACGGAGCAGCAACTCATTCACCAACACAACTCCAAACTGTAGGGGCGGGCACTTTCATGTCCCAAACCGTTTTCTGGCGCCGCAAAACGCTGGCTGAAATGACTCCCCAAGAATGGGAATCGCTTTGTGACGGCTGCGGAAAATGCTGCCTGCACAAGCTGGAAGACGAGGACACGGGCGATGTGTATTTTACGGATATCGCCTGCCAGTTGCTGGATGCTGGGTCTTGCCAATGCCGCGCCTATAGTGAGCGCAAGGAGCGGGTACCCGATTGCGTGGTCCTGCGCCCGGAAGACGTTGAAGCCTTCCCATGGCTACCGTCCACCTGTGCCTATCGGCTGATCGCCGAAGGCCAACCGTTATACGACTGGCACCCGCTTGTGTCGGGAGACCCGGCCAGCGTTCACGCGGCGGGCGTGTCTGTCGCGGGCCGAATCCGCTCAGAGACTGACGTCCCAGAGCAGGATTGGGAAGAACATATCGTACACTGGGTATATTGACTTTGATGGCCTGCGGTTTGGCCGACAATTAACGAAGAGAGGTAACGACAATGGAAGAGGGTTTAGCGGCCAGCTTCATGTGGGCCTGGGGGGCCTATTTATTGGGTGCAGTCGGGTTGCTACTGACCGGTTGGCGCATTACTCGCCGCATGCCCCGGGATTGGCGCCACTTATTGTTAGTGTCAGTGGCCGCACTGCTGCTGACGCCTACCGCTTTGTCGGGTATGGATGAGCTGGTGTTGGTGCCCGCACTGTTTGTGCTGGTCCTGGAGGGGCTGTTTGACGATGTCGGCGGCGCTCTGCACGCGGGAATGCTGATTCTCGGCGTGTGGCTAGTCGGGCTGATTCTCTCCCTGATTTACCAATTCTGCGTTCGCCCACCCAAGCGTAGCCCCCAGTCCTAAGCGGTTCCACGTCGATCTGGATTGCCAATGGCGCAAAAGATGCTATAACTGTTCTATAACAAACGGCAATAACAAATAAAACGGTTAAGCTGGCCACATCACAGTGTGGCCGGCAATTCAGGAGATCCACATGGCATACCTTATTTTCATTCTGGCAGCAGTGATGAGCATCGCCGGGGTTTTTGGCGGCCTGATCAATTACTATCAGATGAATCAGGACCGGGACGACGAGGCTGCGTTGCCGCGTTGCATCGTGATGGGCATAGGGGCGTCGTTTCTGGTCCCGGTGATTCTGTTCTTTGTTCAGAGTGACTTGATCACCGACATCCAGTCTGACCCTTCCAAACTGCTTATTTACACCGGTTTTTGCTTGATTGTCGCCATTGCCTCGCGTCTGGCGCTCACAAGCACTCCCAAGCGCATTTTGCGTGAAGCCGCCATGGCGCGCTCTCAGGCGGAAGGCGTACAGCATCAGCTGCGCGTATTGCAGGATGAAATTCTGCCCCTCATCGACACCGAAACTGAGCAGGACCTGGATATCGACGACAACGTCGGGCCACTGGATCCCCAGGAAGAGCTGGACATTGCCGGCACCAAAGTGTTGAAAACCCTGGGTTGCGGCCGGCATATTTTCCGCTCTATGGCGGGCCTGTGCCGAGAAGCGGAAGCGGACGAAACCACCCTTGAGAAATCCCTGAAGGTCCTGGTCAACCGGCAGCTAGCGGGCCGGATCAACACCAAGAAAGGGGTTCGTTGGTATCTGACCGAAAAAGGACGTCGCAGCCTGGATATGCTGGTTTAAATCATGTGGGGCCAGGGCAAGCGCCTGCGCCCGGGGGGCTTGATTAGTCTGGCTCTGCTCTGCCTGGCGCTGATGGCCGCGCCAGGGCAGGCCGATACGCTAGAACAGAGCCCCTTTACGGTTAACCTGCAAAAAAACATCACTGAAGACCGGGTGCACTACCAGCTCTTGGTCCATGCCGATAGCGATCAGGTGAGCGTCGCCGACACCACTCTGGTCGCCCATATCAGAAATTCCGCCGGTTTTTCCGCGGTTCACACCTTGCCCCTGGACGACCAGAATCGTTGGCATCTGACCCTGTCACCGGAAGAGCCGGCGCGTTATCGGATCGATCTGGAAGTCAGCGGCAAAACACCGAATCAAGAGCCCCTGCGCCTGAGTCTGGATAGCCAATACTTCCAGTTTCCAGAGCCCGGCGATCCCTACACAAGCCCTGAAGAGCGCGCTCTGGCGGCGTTGATGCAAGGGCTTGAGCAGGACGCTGAAGAGCCATCCGTTCCGCTTCCCGAGCCAGTCACCCCTGTAGAGCGCACCTCTGCCCCTAGCGCTCCCCCTTCCAACGATGGCGCCATGCAGGCCGTTACACGAGTTTTAATTTACGGCAGCGTGCTGGTTGCCAATCTGCTGGTGCTTGCTCTCATAGCCTTCGGTTACCGAATGTTCATGAACAGCAAGGACGATGAGGATGCCGATGTCTTTGAAGACTCCGAGTCACCTCCAGAGCTTGAGCAGGGCGGTGTGGCGATGCCGCCCATGCAGGACATCGATTCTGATGAGTCGAACGAGCCCCCTGAGGACGAGGCAGAGCCACCGCCTGATGCGGAGATGGAAACCGAGTCAGAATCCGAACCTGAATATCAGGACGCCGATGAGCCCCTCTTCCCCTTGGATGAGGACGACTGGGCCAGCGCGGAGTTGGACGAGGAAGAATCAGATGCGCCACCGGAGCAAGAGCAGGAAAAGGATAAGCCTTAATAGTAACCACTGACTTGCCGGCCTGCCCAGCAAACAACGTGTTTTTCGCAGACGAGGCGGTCAAAATTAAAAGTTACTATGGGCGTCATAGTGACTCGCCCCTTGAAATTTCGCTCCCGCACCCAGATGATTATTCTTGAGTGATGACTTTTACGCCCGGCTTTGCCTGAGCTATTCGTTTTCTCAGCTTGGTGTTAGCATTGAGTAAGAGTCCCATTATGTTTCGACAGATAGGAGCACGAAATGGAAATTGATATTGGCATTAGCGAAAGCAATCGCAAAGACATTGCCCACGGTTTGTCTCGTTTACTGGCGGACAGCTACACGCTCTACCTGAAGACGCACAACTTTCACTGGAACGTGACTGGCCCAATGTTCCAAACGTTGCATATCATGTTTGAAGAACACTATCAGGAACTGGCCGAAGCCGTGGACGTAATCGCCGAGCGCATTCGTGCTCTGGGCTTTCCCGCGCCGGGCACATACAGCCAGTTTGTTGAATTGAGCAGCATTAAAGAAGAGCAGGACATTCCCGACGCCAAAGGCATGATTCGTCGCGCCGTGGAAGGTCACGAATCGGTAGTGCGCACGGCGCGCTCGCTGTTTCCAGCGGCGGAAGAAGTGAGTGATGAGGCAACGGCCGACCTGCTCACCCAGCGCATTCAGCTGCACGAAAAAACCGCCTGGATGCTGCGTAGCTTGTTGGAATAAAAGCACCAGCGTGGAGTCAAAAAGCGTTAGATATACGCCCCGAACCTAATAGGGTTCGGGGCTGATCGTCGTCACACTGCGAGAGAATACATCCAAAAGGACTTTTTCTGAGAGTGAGGTTGCTGGGTGGAAGTCGTGCGCCACCTTGTTTACCAACCCCTCTTTTGAGCATTGACGAAAGGGAATTAACTCATGCCTCTTTTCACGCTTAAGAGCACAGTGCGTGTCTTGGCGACGCTGCCTTTTTGGGGCGCTATCGGCTTAGTGAGCGCACCTCTTCCTGCACATGCTGACCACCACCTTACCCCATTCCCCGAATACGATCCTACGCAGTCGGTAGCGCGCAATTGGAACGAAGCGACATTGGCGGCAATTTCCCGCGATTTTGCTCGCCCAACTGTGCATGCTCGGAACCTCTTTCACACAGCCATCGCCATGTACGACACATGGGCAATCTATGACGATAATGCCGATACCTATCTGTTGGCTAAAACCCATGCCGAAACCGATTGTAGGTTGACATGGGAGCAGCGCGAAACTTTGTTGGACAATGCAACTGATCAGCAAGCGGCGCGTGAAACTGCACTGAGTTATGCGGTATTTAGAGTGTTAGAACATCGCTTTGCTAATTCCCCTGGAGCGGAAGAATCCATTGAGGGAATTCGCACTATGTTTTCGGCAATGGACCACGACAGAAACTTTACGTCCACGGACCTCAGTACCGGGTCGGGTGCGGCATTAGGAAATTATCTTGCCGATTGCATTATTGAATTCGGCCTCGCTGATGGTGCCAATGAGCAGGCTGATTACGCCAATTCAGGTTATGAACCTGTCAATGGCTCCTTGAACCCCGTTGAGCCGGGTGTGCACGGCATCGTGGACCCTAATCGATGGCAGCCGTTGAGCTTAGACATAACCATTGACCAATCCGGCAACGAAACCGATACGCCAACGTTTTTGGGCGCTAATTGGGGCGATGTGACTCCCTTTGCGTTGCAGCCCGAAGACAGAACCGTTTATACCCGCGACGGTGTTGATTATGCGGTTTATCATGATCCCGGCGAGCCCGCTTTGCTTGGATCATCCTATTCCGATGCCTATAAGTGGAATCACCTCCTCGTGTCGATCTGGTCCTCTCATCTGGATCCTTCCGATGAGGTCATGTGGGATGTTTCACCGGGCACCATCGGCAACACCGGTCCGTTACCCACTACGATAGATGAGCTAAATTCATTCTACGAGGATGATGGCAGCAGTTTAGGCCAGGGGCATGCTATTAATCCGGTAACCGGCATGCCGTACGAGGAACAACGGGTGCCACGAGGCGACTACACGCGGGTGCTCGCCGAGTTTTGGGCGGATGGTCCTAATTCCTATACGCCACCTGGCCACTGGTTTGAAATACTCAACAAGGCGGTGAATGATCATCCACAGTTCGAAAAACGGTTTATGGGCGTAGGACCAGTGTTGGATGACCTAGAGTGGGATGTGAAAGCCTACTTCGCATTGAGCGGGGCGCTCCACGATGCGGCTATCGCCGCCTGGAGCATCAAGGGTTGGTACGACTATATTCGGCCGGTATCCGCCATACGGTACATGGGCTCAATGGGTCAAAGTAGCGATCCCAACTTACCGAATTACCATATTGATGGCGTCACCTTGAAAGAGGGCTACGTTGAGCTGGTTGAGGAAGGTGATCCACTGGCGGGCGAGGATAATGAGCACGTGGGTAAGGTAAAACTCTTTGCTTGGCGAGGTCCGGATTATATCCAAGACCCCGAAACGGACATGGCGGGGGTAGGGTGGATTCTTGCGGAAAACTGGTGGCCTTATCAGCGCCCGACGTTTGTCACGCCGCCTTTCGCCGGTTATATTTCCGGACACTCCACATTTTCGCGTGCCGCGGCCGAGCTGCTGACAATAATTACCGGCGATGAATACTTTCCCGGCGGAATGGGGGAGTTCGTGGCCCGTCAAAACGAGTATTTGGTGTTTGAACAAGGCCCCAGCGTTGACGTGGTTTTACAGTGGGCCACCTACCGCGATGCTTCAGACCAAACCAGTCTTTCCCGAATTTGGGGCGGTATTCATCCTCCCCTCGACGACATACCTGGCCGCTTAATAGGTATTAGAGTAGGGGAGTCCGCGTTTGCACAAGCGGAAGCTTTATTTGCAGGGCCGCCAACCCTAACGGAACCGACACCCGATAGCAGCGGCAGTGATAGTGGTGGCGATACGCCCGGCTATGATCGTGCCGGTGGAGGTAAATCATCAAAACGTGGCGGTTCGCTATCTCCCGCTGGTTTTGTGTTGTTCAGCGCCTTGGTTACTTTGGCGGGTTACCGCCAACGCCGCCTCAAACGTCTGTATGCGCCAACTCCCTTACGGGGTTTCCTTCGGGTGCGCTCTTAACTATCGCCTTTAGCACGTCTCTGTCACCTCCGTAATAGAGTGGAAACCACCATGCAAGTCCACGCGAGGGAGTAATATAAAGATATCGCAAACCAAAAAACGATCTTTTTCGCGCCGCCTTAATGTCCGACCACTTTAGCTCGAAAAACTTACCCATCGATATTCCATTTGGACTAATCTCAACTACCGCGCCAATTTCAATAGTATAAACCCACAAACTCCCGGCAAATATGAGCCCTAACGTCATAGTGACGTCGGGCCAAACAAGCCAAG
The DNA here is from genome assembly GCF_030848505.1 of Marinimicrobium hydrolyticum. Taxonomy (GTDB): domain Bacteria; phylum Pseudomonadota; class Gammaproteobacteria; order Pseudomonadales; family Cellvibrionaceae; genus JAVDDU01. The sequence continues at coordinate 87,934 of NZ_JAVDDU010000009.1, read as the reverse complement.
CAAAAAGTAAGTATAGACTGGCGACCAAGATAGCAAGAGGCAATCTCATGCGCCCAAAAAAGTAGAATTTTTCAGCATCGTCTGTCATATGCGAGGAATGTAACGCGTGCAACGGCGGCGGAGCGAAGCGACGTCCGGGCCCGTGGGGCCGAACTGCTTGCGATTGTTATGACGAAATTTCACCTAATATTTCTCTAGCCTTATCAATAGAATATCCCCAGCCAATATTTTTCTGAGGAGTTCTGTTCATTTTTCTTATGATCTCAGTAAGGTCGCAGTACTCAAGGCCACCTTCCGACAAAATCATATGCTCATACATAAACATCAGATCGTTAAGATTTCCCAAAGCTTTCCTATCAGTAGTTTTCATGTAACGAAAATCCTGTGAGTTATCCATAAATTGACTAATAGATTTACCTGAGAAGCCTTCAATCTTCAGTAGTTGAAATACTCCGTTAAGACAGAGCTCTGGAAAAGTATCTTTTCGTGTGTTTGTCTTCTTTACACCATACAAGAAAAACGATAAGAGAGTCTTTTCATTCATGAAGATAAGGCATTTTCGCCGATCCACGTAGAACTGATTTACATACCAAGCTCCAAAACCTTCTTCACCTTCTACAGGCTCAGCAAGATCGCTTTCTTTCAATTTTAGATAAGCTTGAACTTTCTTAGTACACTTGAGAGTTAGCACTAGACTTCCTTTGTTACATAAATTTTTGCTAAGGGCCGGCCGGAACTAAGTGTAGGCCGTCGCAAGGGGCCGAAAGCCCGGAGTGTATTTGAGCAATTTGTTAAAGGGCTTCGCTAGTTATCATTTTAAGCAACATAGATATGCCGCCACCGATACCGCCCAAAATAAAACCAAAAGCTAGAGTAAGGAGCCCCCAAAAAATATCACCGCCAACACCGAATGCCAAAACTGCGATAAACGCAGATAGTAGGCCAGCTGCCAGACCAGTGATAATAAGTCGGCTTTTTGCCAATAGGCTAGAAATGAAGCCTGTCAATAGATAAAGCAAGTACGCTAGAAGATTTAGCCAAGGAAGCAATGTCAAGAAACTGCTTGAATTTTTAGAGAGATAATTTGATACTAACGTCAATAAAAAATGTAATGTTATAAATAAAACGACCGAAACAGAGATAGCCTGAATATTACTGAATGATTTCACTTTTCTCTCTCCGCCCCTTTAACGTCCGGCAACAGCTGTTTGTTAGATTATTCTTGCTCTTCACCTGCAAGCTCACTCGGATTGAAATCATGTGCATGGTTTGACCACTGAGACCAAATACCTATGTCATAGCCGTATGTTAGTGTAATTCTAAGAGCGTCTCTTCTCACGGCTTCGGGGAAGTTTTTGATAACAATAATGGCCAATTCTCGGGCAAGTTCAACATCACTAACGTTATTGGAGGAGATAAAGGCTTGAGCAGTTACATACGTAGTTGTTTTTGCTCCTTCATTTTTTGAACTGAAGGTCGTCGTGCTGGTAGTTACCGTGGCATAATTTACTCCCGGCTCATCTGAGAGAGCAGACTGAACCGCTAGCATATCTTTAAATGGTTCATTTTGAGCCAATTTACTTGTAAAAACCGGGACAATCGCAGCAGCGATGAAAAAGACTGCGACTACTACTAAGTGGCCTTTCCAGATTTTGCCGACTTCTTGCTTTTCAATATTGGCATTGACCACGAATGTCCCCACCGCAAGATCATGGAGCGACTGCCTGGTGATCCTGTTGAATATGTACAAGTAAATTATCGAGAATAGCCCGCCGAAAATTATCAACGATAGCGGGTATATCAAAAACGAAAGTAACGCCTCATTGGAGAACTGAGCCCCGTTTAAAGAAAACGGAGCAGCTAAAACAATGTATCGAATAACAGACCTGACCAAGGAAATTGTCTGGTTGTCGGAATCAACTACCCTCAGGTTAAGTACTCTTTTGCCAATAGTTTGACCTTTGAATAGCTTGCTGTTCATTGCTCCGAAATAGACTAGCGCGATTACAAAGCCTATTAAGCGTCCCCAACCACCGACTTGAACGAACGTACTCCCAAGAGCTAGCCCCAATAGGAAACCTACTAGCCCAAGAATCAATGTATCGATAAAAAGCGCACCGATTCGTCTCCAAAATCCAGCTATCCAATTTTGCTGTACTTCATCAGTCATTTTTGTTCCTTGGGTGTTGAAGGTAATGTAACGTCGCAATCACGCGTTTGCCGCGTGCATTGCCTTGTTAAATCCTCCTTGGTTGCAATAACGGCGGCCATTGGTTGCCGAGTGAAACGAGGTTCGGCGCGCGAAGAGCGCGAAACTAATGGTTGGTTGTGCCAGCTACAACTGAAGGCCCTCGACGTGCCAACCTGACCCCGCGCCCGGGCTCAGGAGGAGTCCGCCAACAACTGGGCACGCAAACTCAGCTCGGCTGCTTTAAAGGCGTGCGCCTGGGTCATGGCATTTTCAGTGCGGTGTATAACGTCCAAAATTAATTGCCCGAAGAAGGGGAAACCGCTTTGATCAAGGCACTCGATTTCCTGTTCTTCTTTTGAGTTGACCAAAATCAGTTTTGAGCTGGGTGTTTGCCGGGCGACATCCATATATTTTCGCAGTTCCAGGCTGCCCTCGGTGCCGACAATAAAGGTGCGGCCGTCTCCCCAGCTACTTAACCCTTCTGGCGTAAACCAATCAACACGGGTGTAAAAAGAACAGCCGTTATCACCGGTCAGGGACATTTCACCAAAATCCTGCAGGCCGGGTCGGTCCGGATTATTCAAGTTACTGGCCCGGGCAAAATTAAGGGTGGCATCACGGCAGTTCGCATAGGTGAGAAATTGCTCAACCTGGTGGCTGCCTATGTCAGTGAGGATGCCGCCATATTGCTGTTTGTCAAAAAACCACTCGGGCCGCGAATGCTTGGCCAATCGGTGAGGGGCCAGGTTTAAGACTTGCAATACCCGACCGATGGCGCCCTCGCTGATCATTTCGCCCGCTCGCCAGGCGGCATCGTTGTGCAGCCGCTCGGAATAGTAAACCATGTATTTACGGCCGGTTTCCGCGGCCACGCGGCGCGCCTGTTCCAGTTGCTGCAGGCTGGTGAAGGGGCTTTTGTCGGTAAAATAATCCTTGCCGGCGCGCATCACCTCAATACCAATGTCGGCACGCCGATTGGGAATCGCCGCAGCGGCCACCAACTGTATGCTCGGATCATCGAGCAGGGTTTGAAAGTCGCTGACGACCTCTACTCCGGGGTAGCGCTGAACAAATTCGGCCACCCGTGCCGGGTCCGGGTCGTAGACATACTTCAGGCTGGCACCAGCATCAATCAGGCCATTGGTTTGCCCGTAGATATGGCCGTGGTCCAGGTGAGCGACCGCAAAGTAAAACTCGCCTTCTTTCACCACTTTGACACTGTCGGCAGACGGCGCATAGTTGGCACCGTCCTTGACGTCGACATTCTTTTTCATTGCACGACTCTCAATCTTTTGCTGTTGATCACAACCAACCCAGCCTTACGGAGGTGGTATAGATGACACTGGCAACGACGGTGAGAATACACAGCAGCATTGCCGCATTGTAGAGGCCGCGCTTAGCCCCGCGAGGCATATCCTCACCCAGGTAGTCCCGGCGGTTGTTCAGGATCAGCCAGCCAACATAGGCAATGGGTAAGAGTACCCCGCAGATCGCCGAGGTCGGCAGTACCACATAGGCCCCCATGGTGCTCCAGACAAACACGCCGAGGACCGCGGGGGTGGGCAATAACAACGCCAGCCGATAGCGCAGGCTATTGGTCGGCCAACCAAACATTTCACTGGCGGCAAAACCACAGGTCAGCATATGCATGACCAATGACCCCACCGCCATACCCAGAATACCCATGGAAAAAATCAGCCGGGCCGGCACTTCACCGAGCCCTGCCTGCACAAAAATCTGGCTCGCCATGGCGGGGCTGAGCCTGCCACTGATATCGGTGTCGATACTGCTCAACGCACCGGCGGCCGCAATAGAAATAAGACTCGTCACCAGTAAATAGGGGAGCACCAACCCCATGATAATGTCGTAGCGCGACAGCTCCCGCTGCACCTTGCCCCAACCACGATTCAGTAGCGTGTAGCCGTATACAAAGGTCATGTTAATGCCCACAGCGGCACCCAGTGCGGCCATTACGGTAGTGACGCCTTCCGAATCTGTGGGCAGCCTGCCGGGTACAAAACCCCGCAATACCCGAAGCCAATCGACTTGCCCGTTCCAACTGGCCGTCGCCACCACGAAGGCAAAGGCGAGTACCGTGAAAATACTCAACCATTTAATGCCGTTTTCAAACAGCCGTACCGTGCTACCACCTTTACCATAGTGCCAGGCCGTATAGGCGCAGAAGGCCCAGACGATGACAGCGAGGGCAAACAAATACAGTTCCCGTGCGCCACCGTCCCCAACTCGAAAACCGGTGGTGACGGAAATGACCTCTTCGGCCATACCCGCACTCAACGGGTAGTGTGAAAACCCCCAAATAATACTGGATGCCAGCGCTGCCAGGGCCCAGCTCCAGGCGAGGGCGGGATGAATACGACACATCGCCTTAAAGGGCCTTTCGCCGGTGCTCAGAGTTTGGTGGGAGAGAGCAAACAACATGATGCAGCCAATCAACATAGCCAGGGGCTGCACCCAAAGCAGTTCGTAACCATAAACGCCACCAATGGTCAGCGAGGCAATGGCACTGCCGCCCCCGAGCGTCATTGCCCCCTGCAGCCAGCCCGGGCCGCTGAGGCGAAGATAGGCAAAGGCTCGCCTCACGGGTGGGCGCTGGGCAATGTCCGCGTGCAGTTGATCCCGCTCTTCGGAAAGTTGATCGGCGGGTGTAGATGCTGTCGATGTGTGAGTCATAAATTACCGAAATTATTATTAGTGTGTTAATTGACGCATCTTTTTATCAATGCGTGTTACCGGTAGGACTTGGTCATGTCGATTGATACTTCAATATCCGCTTTTTTGCGCAGACTGGACTGAGCGATGCGCTGCTCAAGCGCCTGTTGGTAATGGGCGCTGTCAAGAGGCAGATCGACGGCTTTATTCTCCCAGCTCGACAATAAAATGGCGTTGGCCAGCGCGAGTGAATGCAGGCCCTGTTCAGCAGGGGCAATCAGTGGCGTTTGCTCGCGAATAGCGTCGATAAAATTCTGAATTACCCGGGCGTGTTGGTTGACCTGACGATCCGGGGTGATGTCCTGACGTGTGGTGGCCGGCATACCAAACATATCGCGCGTGGCTTTTGAAAAAGTGCTGGTGGATTCGTTGTTGGTGAGCAATTGCAGTCGGTCGCCGTCAAAACTGAGGGTGCCGCGATCACCCACAATATCAAAGCGATTGATGCCGGGGGCCTCACCGGTGGAGCCGACAAACAAGCCGCTGGCGCCATTGCTGTAGCGCAGGTAGGCAGTGGCTTCGTCTTCTACTTCAATGTCGTGGTATTTGCCGAAGCTGCAAAAGCTCTGCACCGAGACAGGCAAGCCGCAGATCCACTGAAAAATATCCAGGTTGTGAATACACTGATTCACCAGCAGTCCGCCGCCTTCGCCCTTCCAGGTGGCGCGCCAGTCGCTGACCTGGAAGTACACTTCGGGGCGGAACCAGTTGGTCATGGTCCAATGGGTGCGCTGGATGGCGCCAATGCGGCCGCTATCAACCTGCTCCTTCATGGCGACAAACAGTGGGTCGGTGCGCTGATTGAGCATCAGCGCAAAGATCTGTTGTTTTTGTTGATGCCTGGCGATAAGTTGCTCACCCTCCTGGCAGGACAGCCCAATGGGCTTTTCCACCAACAGGTGAAGCCCCTTGTCCAGGGCATAGCTCGCTTGCTCAAAGTGCGCCATGGTGGGCGTGGCGATTAAGACAGCATCGACCAGCCCCGAATCAATCAGTTGGCGGTAGTCGCTGAAATGCTGGGCCTTATCAAGGCCCGCGATCACTTTAGACTGGCGGGAACAGGTGGCGGTGATCTCGCAACCGGTGACCCCTGTCTGGACGTGCTGGATATGCTGTTGGCCAATATTCCCGAGCCCGATGATACCGAGGCGCACGGGACTGGCGGCCGCACTCATTGTGCTCATGGCAAGAAACCTCCCCCCGAAAAATAGACGTCCGACAAGTGTTTGTTCATGCGACCATACTTTCATATTCACTCGGGATATTAAACCCTAATGACGAGTACAGGCGCCGCATGTGTCTACTTTTTTTGGGGAACCTGGAGCCTTAACGCCCTTCTGTTGGGTCATCTTGATCGCATGTACTTTGTACACCAGCGTATAGCTGTCGTAATGCTTTTTTCTTGTTATTCCCATATTATCACCACTTAGGTTGACAGTTAATTACTGTCCGTGAAAGGTGATGCAGGTTCAGGGGGAGGTCTCCGGCGCACGAAGTGCGCGTACTTGATGGCTTTGTTATGCATTTAAATGAGCCTACTCAGTTCACCCTTAACTTTTAACTTACGGAACTCTTCTGTTACTAGCTTTAAGCATTCTGTTAGCTCATCTTCAAGGTAGAAGAAGTCTTTCGCTTTTTGGTTAAGAGTATCCATGTTTGGATTCGAACCGATAGTGACTAAAAGCGCTTCATGTGCAACGTAGTTCCGCTCATTCCTGAGCTTGTTGAGGCGCTTCTTTAGCGCCTCATTGCCATTGAGCTTTCCAAAAATGTTCAGAAGCCGTTCTAGGGGGTAGTTCTCCACATCGCTTATAGAAAAGTCAAAGTGAATATGGTCTACTACAAGCATACGGATGTAGTCATAGGACGTTCCAATATACAGCTTTAGAGATAACTCCAAGAGCTGAAAGTTAGTTAGCAAGCCAACGGCACGATCTTTGTAGTATTTCTGCTCCTGCTTCATCGAGCACCTTTATGCATAACGCCGGCCATCACCGGTACAAAACCGTAGCGAAGGTTTTTGCATCCGGTGCATGGCTTGGTTATACCATTTCATCGACACACTCTCGTACCTTTTTTGCACACTCGGTCGGAGAAGCCATGATGTCTGCTCCAGATATCCGAATAGAGCGAATCCCCAAATTGGCAAGTTTCTGGTCGATGGCGGAATCCTTAGCAACAGCATGATCAGCGGTGTGGTGTGCCACCGAATCACAAAAGACAGCTACTTTTTCGTTTTCGAAGAAGAAATCGGCCTCTGTGATGATCTTGGCCTGCTTTTTCGTTCGTAGACCACCCTCCCACATGGACTGAAGAGATGGAAACGTTGATCCGTCAGGAAATATTAGGGTTTGAATCCTGGGATTAAGGTCAAGCTGACTCATGGCCTGTAAGAGAAATAGCTCAATTGGCGAATCACAGCCCCAGATTTTTATTGGCTTAGTCGTTTCGAAGTCCTTAAAATAACGGGAAAAACGGAACTTCCGATAGTCAGCCAGCAACGCCCTGTTCTCGCCAATGAGGAAAGTGCACATCCCTGGGTCGCAAACATCTTTCTTGTCATATTTTGCTGCTAGAAAGTACGTGTTATAGACTAAACCAATTGTGTCAGAACAAATATTTTCGTTTATGGGTGCCGGGCCAACAGCGTAAAGGCCAAAAGCATCAGAAAAAGGGTTATACCCCATGTAATGTGGATTACCCTGCAACACTCCAGCCAGGTCAAAGTTCTTTATCCAATCGACGCCGACACTAGCTAGCCTTCCTCGTTTCTGAGCTGGGCGCAAAGAAATATGATAAGGCAACCCGTAGAGCTTCCCATCCCTCTCCTGAAACGAGTGACAACATACAACAACGTTGATCATTTTGAAAGTATCACCACGTTCTCTATAGAAATCAATCGCCTCCTCGGATGGATTGACTTCTATTACCGGATGACCCTCAAAAAATTTCTTGGATATGCCAATGATTTTAGCTTCAATCGGCTGAGTTCCATCTAGATCGAAAATATCTTGCGCCAAGAACTCCCCAACGGCACTTTCTAGGTCGATCTCAAAAGGTCGATCCGGCAAACAGCCGTAATTGGGAATATCCCATAGTTCTTTTGGTCTGTTTTCAATGTCACCCGCAATGTCTGGCATATGTCCCCTTCGGTATAACGCGAAGTTCAGCCGCGGCGAAGCCGTCGGCTGCAACTTGAAGTTAGGCTTGATCTCCTCGCCCGCTGCTCTAACTAGCGGGATGCGCCTCGCGTACACGCTCCGAGGAGCGCTCTACAAACTCGCCGACATCCTTGCCGAAGACTTCAGCAGCCGCCCGCAAGGCGTGAAACATGGACTCCATTCCTGTGACAAGGAGCTTGCCAGCTTCCTCAAAACTAGGTTCGTTCTTCACAGCCTCAACGTCGCCATCCGTGCCGATGTGCAGATGCTCTTCAAGCGAGCGGATAGAGGAATGTACTGTATTGCTAAGGAAAGAGTATGCGGTGTCGTACCAATCGACCAGCCCTGCAGCCTCCGCCGCATCCACTATGCTCATTTTTTTGCCATCTACCTTGGCTAGTTGTCCTTTGAGCTCCGCAGCGAGTGCCCTTGCGTCCTCAAGCTGGCCGTCTTTGTCGCCAGAACGTTCCCAGTATCGTATTAGCTTGTTGAGACCCTTAAGCCTTTCCAGCTCCTCGGACACGAGCAGCTTCTCAGCGAATCCCGCGTCTTTAGAAATCGCCACTAGAGGAAACACGCTTTCAAACCCACAGCGCAGGAGCATCTTCGCCTGTTGCTCCATTCCGCGCTCCAGCACAACCAGGACTCCTTGGTAAGTCGAGAGAGCGCGCGCATACATAACTGCCGCCAGCATCTCAACCAGAGATCGCTTATGTATCTCTAGTTGATACTGGAACGCTTGAGCAAACTCATTCACGACACGCGCTTCGGCCCAGAGAGCCGAAAAGTCCGTTTCGAGCCTCTTCACACCGTTCCGCGCATCGTCAGAAAGAAAGCCTTGCGTCGTGAAGTCGGACATCGCTCCTCCTGGCCTAACGCAGAGCGCAGCTGCAGCCGTGAGCATTGGCCTGCTTTTTAGGCCGATGCTCACGGCTGTCAGATTGGCGCGACTTGTTACGTGGTTTTCGCGGCCGTGCTGCTACGAATTATAATTTCGTTGTCTTTCGTAATTGTTTGACCAATTTTGTAACCTGTAAACTCAACAAGCTTACCCTGGGAAGTGAACGCCAGCGTGACGCGGCCTCCATCATGAAATTCTGCTTTATGAACGGTAAGATCTCCATCCCGCATAATCACATGGGACTTCAGGTCGACGATGTTCTCGAAACCTACGCTTTTGATGGACTGGAGGTCGATCTTCATATTGCCATCTTTGTTCATAACGAAGGAACGACCATCGGCCGTAGTAATCTTAACGCCTCCGTCCGGAAGCTCTTCTATTTTATTACCTCTAAATTCTATTTCGTCCATATATACTCCTAGTTAATTCGCACGTAACACCCGCAGCACGGGCGAAATTGAAGCGCAGCGTAAATTTTTTCCCAGTGCCTGCGCTTGTTACATTTATTTATGTGGGGCCGCCATATGAACCTCCATATGGCGCATGTTCATTACGTTGAGTTTCTCGGTTTTGTACTTTTTCCGGAGATAACTCAATACTTCATCCGGCTTGCTACGATCCACTTCGCCATCGACTACAAATGCACAGCCTTCCATTTCTTCATGTATTGGATCTTTAACACCAACTGGCATAGCGTGGACTAGTGCTGATGCTTTTAATTTCTCATACCGAGGCGAATGATTATTTATGCAGAGAGTCGCCTCGCCTTTGCGACCAGTAACCATTACAGCATCTATTGAATCCCGATACTTAAAGAACTGACTAAAGCCAAAGTAATAGCAGATTACAGCAAAAGCATCATCGGAGCTAAAGTCTACAACGGTTTCACTACCATAAAGCCCTGCATTTATTTGCTCTAGTGTTGCGTCATAAGCAAGGCCAACACAATGAACCCAAATTATCCTAAAAGTTGATTCGTCAGTAACATGCGCTTTGATTTGTCTGCGGCCGTCTCGCACTACATTTTGAAGCACACTTTTCGTTGCAAGCGATTCAGAGACTTCGAATATTTCGCCTCTGGAAAATGCCTCTTCTCTTGCTTCAGCAAGTGCTGGATTTGCCTCTTTCTCCTTAACCTCTACCAAATATTCGTTTGTGCCGTCGCGCACAAGGAAATCTGGTGTTCTTGCGTCCGACTCAGGTATTTTCTCGACATTGAGCTTAAAGTGCTCTTCCAGTGTTCGTTTTACTAACGCCTCAGTGTCCATCGGTACCTTATGAAATGTAACATTTGAATCTACGACATCAAGCGAGGTATGCCCGGATCACCCGACATCTGTCCGTTTATTTGGTAAATAAAATCTTTATAGCATGGCAGAGGCGCGATTTCACTCATCTTGCGCTGGATGGCGCATTTCTTTGTTTCGGGATTTGGGGCACTGTGTCTGTTTTGCAGGAAAATTCGGACAGGTGTCGGTATATATTCTAAGTGGTCGGGGTGCTGCTGGTTGCTAACCCTTTGATTTAACGAATTTTATTCGATGTTTCAGCAGAAAATGCCACTCGTGCAAAAGTCACCTTATGCGATATACCCCTTTTCCCCTCACCCGTTGCGAGTCGGCGGCTAACTCTTTGTTTTTTATGCAAAATCTTTTGACCTCAAACTGGTGCGCGGTTTTTCATGGAACCAGTGTGTCCTTTTGTACTTTACGGATCATAGGCGGAGGGACCGCCATTGTCATTCTTGTAATTTTCATAGAAAGCGCTGAGGTCGATATGGTGATCAATGAGTTTATTGAGGGGTCATTAGTACCGGGCTTGAGCTGCTGCTCAAAATTGATCACAACCATCGTGTTTTGGTTGTAGTTATATTACGTTATGCGCCAATCGCCATTTCTCCAAAAAGTCATCGACGAGATGATGCGTCGTCGCTACGCCAAGTGAACGATCGAACCTCCATTGGATCAAGTGATTTATCTTTTTCCAACAGAAAAGGCATCCTGAGACAGATTGCAAGTTTTGGCGCCAGGCGGGGTAGGGCGCAGATCTGGTATCATGCGTCCCCTCGAGGAGGCCCCACAGGCATGACTGCATTACCCGCCAACATTGAGCAAGAACTGCAAAACGCCATGGCCCAAGACCGGTATCGTCTGGCGCGTCGATGGCAAGAAATACAACAGCTTGCGCCGGAAAAGCGTGATCCGGCACTGGATCGCTGGCGCGAGCAGCTGGAGAAGTCCCAGCACCAGTATCAGCAGCGTCAGGCGCTACTGCCCGCCCGTATTACCTACCCGGATTTGCCCGTTTCCCAAAAGCGGGATGAGATCGCTGAGCTGATTCGTGACCACCAAGTGGTGGTACTGGCCGGGGAGACCGGCTCCGGGAAGACCACCCAGTTGCCCAAAATTTGCCTGGAATTGGGCCGTGGCGTGGCGGGCATGATTGGTCACACCCAACCCAGGCGTGTGGCCGCCCACACCGTCGCCAACCGCATCGCGGAGGAGCTGGAGAGTCCCTTGGGCGAGCGTGTGGGTTATCAGGTTCGCTTTACCGATCAATCCAGCGATCGGACTTTGGTCAAGGTCATGACCGATGGCATTTTGCTGGCGGAAATCCAAAATGACCGGTTCCTCAACCGGTACGACACCATCATTATTGATGAGGCGCATGAGCGCAGTCTCAATATCGATTTTCTGCTGGGGTTTCTGAAACAACTGTTGCCGAAACGGCCCGACCTGAAACTGATTATCACTTCCGCCACTATTGATGTGGAGCGATTTTCCCAGCACTTCGGCCAGGCGCCCATCGTGGAGGTGTCGGGTCGAACCTACGATGTGGATGTTTGGTACCGTCCTCCCGTTGAGGACGACAACGATGACGATCCGCATCGGCCCATCATTCAGGCCATTGAGGAGCTGGATCAGCACGAGCGCGAGGCGAAGCTACCTCGTGGCGGAGACATTTTGGTCTTTTTGAGCGGTGAGCGGGAAATCCGTGAAACGGCCAAAGCCCTTAGGGACGCCCAGTTCAGGGATTTGGAAATCCTGCCTTTTTATGCACGCCTGAGTCTGGCGGAGCAACAAAAAGTGTTTTCACCGCATAAAGGCCGGCGCGTGGTGCTTGCCACTAACGTAGCGGAAACCTCCATTACTGTGCCGGGTATCCGCTATGTGATTGATCCAGGCTTCGCGCGTTTGAGCCGCTACAGTTACCGCACCAAAGTTCAGCGCTTGCCCATCGAGCCCATTTCCCAGGCCAGTGCCAACCAGCGCAAAGGGCGTTGCGGTCGGGTCAGTGCGGGCATTTGTATTCGCCTGTACAGCGAAGAGGATTTTCTCTCCCGCCCGGAATTTACCGATGCAGAAATACTGCGTACCAACCTCGCGGCGGTGATTCTCCAAATGCTGCAAATGCGCATGGGCGATATTCACCAGTTCCCGTTTATTGACCCGCCGGACCACCGTCTTATTAACGACGGCATCAAGTTGCTGCAGGAATTGCACGCGGTTACGCCTCAGCAGCGTCTGACCAGCACGGGCAAGCAGCTGGCGCAGCTGACCGTGGACCCGAAGCTTGCGCGTATGTTGTTGGCCTCGGCCGAGTTGGGCTGTATGCGTGAGGTGATGATTATCACCAGTGCCTTGTCCAGCCAGGATCCGCGCGAGCGGCCAGCGGATAAACAGCAGGCCGCTGATCAAATGCATCGGCGCTTTTGGGATGAGCACTCGGACTTTCTCGCGTTTGTGAAACTGTGGGACTACTTCGAGGAGCAGCGCCAGGAGCTATCGCAGAACCAATTGCGCAAACAGTGCAAGAAGGAATTTCTCAATTACCTCCGGTGGCGCGAGTGGCGGGATGTGCATCGGCAATTACATCTGATTGCCCGGCGCTTGAACCTGAAAGAAAACACTCAGCCGGCGGACTATGAAACCGTACACCGGGCGCTGCTCACCGGCTTGCTGGGCAATCTGGGTTTTAACACGGAGGAGCGCGAATATTTAGGTGCGCGCAACCGGAAGTTCACGATTTTTCCCGGCTCGTCCCAGTTCAAGAAGCGCCCCAAGTGGTTGGTTGCGGCCGAGCTGCTGGAGACGTCCAGGCTGTTTGCCCACACGGTGGCGAAGATTGAGCCGGAATGGGCGCTGGAGGCCGCGCAACACCTGGTCAAGCGCAATCACTTCGAGCCCCACTACGATCGGCGCAGTGGCCGGGTTAAAGCGTACGAGAAGATCACGCTCTATGGCTTAACCTTGGTCGAAAAGCAGCGCATTGATTTTACGACCATTGACCCCGCCGTGTGTCGGCAAGTGTTTATCCGCTCGGCGCTGGTGGAAGGCCGGTATTTGCAAAAAGGGCAGGGGGGTGAGCAAAAGGGACGAGGCGCCGACCAGCGGGGACGGAAAGTACCGGCGTTTTTTACCCACAATCAGCAAATCGTTAAAGAGCTGAACGACTTGGAAGCCAAGTCCCGGCGCCGGGATATCCTGGCTGATGACGAAGAGCTGTATGCCTTTTACGACGAGCGGTTGCCCGAGGACGTGGTCAGCCGCGCGAGTTTTGATAAATGGCGAAAGCAGGCCGAGCAGCAAGACGCGCGTATTTTGTTTATTGATCGCGAGCGTTTGATGCAGCATGGGGCAGAGGATATTACCCAGGCGCAGTTCCCGGACCAGCTGGAATGGAAGGGCATGGTGTTTCCCCTCAAATACCATTTTGAGCCGGGCCACCCGGACGATGGCGTGAGCCTGCAAGTACCTGTAAGCCTTTTGCATCAGGTGCCCGAGCACCGCCTGGACTGGCTGGTGCCCGGTTTGCTGCGGGACAAATGCATCAGTCTGATCAAAAGTTTGCCCAAATCCCTGCGTCGACACTTTGTGCCGGTACCGGATGTGGTAGACAAGGCCCTGGCGGCCATGAAGCCTGACAATACGCCTCTGACCGAAGCGCTGGCCCAACAGATGAAGCGTCAAACGCTGGTAGAAGTGCCAGAAGACGCCTGGCGCGACAGCGAAGTGGATGACTTTTATCGTTTTAATATTCAGGTGCTGGACGAAGCGGGCAAGGTGATTGCACGCGGCCGTCACTTACCCGAGTTGCGTACTCGCTACCGGGAGCGGGTGCAGGAAAATATTCAATCCGCTGCCAGCGGTTGGGAGCGGGAGGGCATAGTCCGTTGGGATATAGACGAGTTGCCTGAGGCCGTACAACTGCAGCGCGGCGGCATTCGTATCCGCGCCTATCCGGCGCTGGTTGACCAGAGCTCATCGGTAGCGCTGCAAGTACTTGATGACGAGCGAGAGGCAAAGCAACAAAGTCGGCGCGGATTGGCTCGCCTGCTGTTTTTGGAAAACGCGCAAACAACCAAGTATCTTCACAAGGAACTGTTGAAAGGCGATGAGTTGGCGTTGTCGGTTGCCGGCATAGGCAATCGAGCCCAGGTGGTGGACGATCTCTTGTTGGCCAGCGCGGCTCAGCTGGCGCTGCCCGAGGGTGCTGTTTTCCCGAGAACCCATGAGCAGTTTACGGCGGTGAACGCACGCGTAAAAACGGACTTGGTGGCTTACGCTCAGGATCTGGCGGGGGTGCTTTCCGCAAGCTTGGCAGAACTGGTGACGGTGAAAAAGCGCCTCAAGGAACACCGGCGTACTTTGCCGTTGGCGTTTACCCTCAGTGACATCAACCATCAGTTGCAGAATTTGTTTTACCCGGGGTTGGTGTATCGAACGCCTGAAGAGTGGCTGCGACAGTACGCGCGCTATCTACAAGCTTTGAATCAGCGCTTGGAGAAAGCGCCCCTCAACCCCCGCAAAGATCGACAATTACTGGAGGAGGTGGCGCCGCACTGGGAGAGGCTGGAGAACTACCTGGAGCGTGAAGGGGAGCTGCAAATGGAAACGAATGACGCTTTGCAGGAATACCGGTGGGCGATTGAAGAGTTCCGGGTATCACTGTTTGCTCAAACATTGAAAACCCGGATACCCGTTTCCAGTAAGCGATTAAACAAGCTTTGGGAGCAGGTCAGCCACTAAAAACGTCGTCCGCCAGAGACATCGACAGCGCGGTTCAATGCAGAGTTCGCTTCCGGGTCGGGCTTGGGCCCCAACCAGTATTGAGTAATCTGACTCAGAAGGTCGGTAAAGCTGTCAAAGTCCATGGGTTTACACAGGTAACTGTTTGCACCTAACTGATAGCCCCTCAGTAAGTCGGCGCGTTCGTCGGATGTGGTTAGCATCACTACGGGAGTCGTTTTATAAGCGTCTTCCTGCCGCAAACGCCTAAGCACGTCGAAGCCGTTTGCTTTGGGAAGATCCACATCCAGAAGAATCAGGTTGGGTTTATGGTTAGGCTGCCTCTTGGAGAAGCGGCCGCAGGCGAGCAGAAAGTCCATCGCTTCCTCGCCATTATTCACCACCTGCACATCGTATGGTCCGTTAACCCGTTCAAACCCCAACAGGGCCAGCTCCGCTTCGTCGGGGTTGTCTTCCACCAGTAAAATCGTCTTCCTTTCCACCTTCCGTGTCCCTCTCCCAAAGACTAAAATAAAAAACGGTGCCTTCGCCCGGGCTGGATTCGGCCCAGATGCGGCCCCCGTGTCGATTAATAATACGCTGAACGGTAGTCAGTCCGATACCGATTCCTTCAAATTCCGAGTTTTTATGCAGGCGAGTGAAGGGTGAAAACAGCCTGTCTGCGTACTTCATGTCGAAACCGGCGCCATTGTCCTCGACAAAGTAAATACTTTTTCCCTTATGTTTACGGTGACCAAAAGTAATCTTCGCGTGTTCTTTTTGCCCCGTGTACTTCCAGGCGTTATCCAGCAAGTTACCTAGAAGCATATCGAAGAAACGTCGATCCACATCCGCGTAAATGTCCTTCTCGATGATGACTTCCACTTGACGATCGGGGTCGCGATCACGAAGGCTGTCCACAATGCGCGTAGCTTCCTCGGAGACGTTGATCTTCTCCACCGTCAATTCGCCTTGGGTGGATCGGGATAGGCTTAGGAAGCTGTCGATCATATCGGCCATCTCCTTTGTGCCAGCTTCAATCCGGCCTAAGTAGTGCGTAGCCTGCTTTGAAGAGTTGGGTGCCACTTCGTCATTTAGCATACGCCGGAAACCTTCGATGCGACGCAGGGGCGCGCGCAAATCGTGGGAGACGGAATAACAGAAGCTGGCCAACTCGCCGTTAGCGGCTTCCAGTTCCGCCGTGCGCTGACGCACCCGTTGTTCCAGTTTAGCGTTAAGTTGTCTCACTTCCTCTTCGGCTTCGCGGCGGGCGATAATGTCTTCGGCCAACGCCTGGTTGACGTCGCGCATGTGCTCGTAGGCTTGGTGCAAATTTTTACTCAAGCCGTTGAATGCGTTCACCACCTGATCCAGTTCGTCTTCGCGAGAGGGATTCTCCCGGTTTAGCTGCAACGGCTGTGCTGGTTGCCCCAATTGATACTGGCTCACATGCTGGGCAATGCTGGTCAGATGTGTGGTGACCAAGCGGTAAAAGATGTACAAAATAAACAGCGATACCAGGAACGTTTTTACCCCTTGGCTGAACAGGATGACCACAACTTTATCCCACAAGCGGGCATAGACTTCCGTGAGCGATGCCTGTACGACAAGCGTGCCTATCATCCGTTGCTCGTTGCCGAGTTGATGAAATATCGGATAGTTCCGAGTGATGGTTTGGCTCTCACGCAAGGAGCCCAGGCTCAGCTCCAAGGGGCTGGCGACGTTCTCAGAATTCTCCCTCACCAACACCGCATTAATGTCCGGCAATTGCAAAATGCCTTCCAGCTGAATCTGTAATTGATTGATGTCCAGGTTCCATAGGCTCGCGCTAACGCTGGCAAGGTAGCTGCCTTCGATTTCAGTGAGCCGGCTCTCAATGGAGCTAACGTCACGACGGAAGTCGGTATAAAGCTGGATCGCCGTGGCGACCAGCGTCACCAATGAGCTGAATAGAATGATGGAAATCAGCAACCGCTTGGCAATGCTTGGCTTACCAAAGGCGGAAGCCAGTGCGGTTGGGTAGCGAACTAAGCTCATAATGAAGCCTGTTTCTTAAAGGCGATGTTTCGTTTTAATGGCGTCCAGGGTTCCGTCTTGTCTCATCTCCTCGATGGCGCGGTTGATAACTGGCATAGCGTTCAGGTGTTCGGACCTTCTGGAGCACTGGAAGTACAACGACATTTCTTGCAGGACTAAAGGCTCACCGAGAATATCTAAATAACCTTCTTCTTCAGCCACGTACAGCAGTGTGCTTATAGCGCCCACGATGGCATCGATACGCCCTCGAGCCATTTTTCTCAGGCCAATGACGTAATCGGTATCGAACTCTTTAATCAAGCTATCGTCGGTGTCGAATTGTTCATTCAAAGAACCACCGCGCAAAACTGAGATGCGCAGATCTTGAAGGTCGTCGTACGATTCCAGAACAAACTCCTTACGCGCAATGGCACCCAGTGCGTGGTTGAACACCAGTGCGCCGGGAACTACCAGAGACTTTGGTCGAGGAACCAAAATTGTGCAGTCGTGGTTGCCAGATTCCAGTTCACGGTCAACTCGAGCAAAAGGCGTAATGGAGGCATGAATACGAAAGTCGGTGCGTTGCTCCAGTGCCTGAATGATATCGAAGAAGGCACCTTCCAGGTTTTGAGTCTGCTCATTGTGTGATGCCCAAGGAGCGACTTCGATGGTAATGAATCTCAACTCCAGAGTATCGGGGTCCTGCGCAAGAAGAGCACCGCTAGAGCTCAAGGTTAACAGCGCGATCAATAGTGCCGTCAGTCGCGTTGCCGGAGGGCGGGAAAAACTTTTAAACATAACCTATCTCAAATAATCGAAACTTTTTTATTGGTGGTCCATTCGCTGACTAAATCGGGCGATTAAACGTTTCAACTGGATTTAGTGGCGGGTCGCCGTCGTCAGGCCCTTTTACAGCCCACAAGTTCACGCACTCACTTCGCATGGCGCTCAAATCATCTGGGCGCGCACGGTTGCTCCCTTTTCAATTCTTCTTGGTTTTTTGGGCTCACTCCAGTCGGCAAGCCGAAAGCTAGTCACGCGTGACCATTGACAGTATAAATCTGTGAAGGCGTTCTCGCGAATACTTTTTGCACTGGCGGAGCGCCTTGGGAATCCCACTCCGGATGGACTCGGGCGGTACGCGATCCGCTCCCGCGGTGACCGGCCAACTCTCAAAAACAAAAACCTAGAGGAAATACCTATGAACAACCGAATCCTATTAGTTGTAGGCGATAAGTTTGCTAGCTATGTAAAGAATAAGGACGCGATTACCGTATCGCAGCTCCGAGGTCTTTTGAGCTTGCCGGTGCACATGTTGCCGAGCCAGAGCCGGACTGTGCTGGTTCCGGGGCAGGGCATGGGAGATGACTGTGTGAATCAGTTGCTTCAGGATGCGGCGGCCTCTCCCAACGTGTCCCACTTTGACTTCTCACTCTGGCATAGCCTGCCCCAGCGGGCTTCATCCAAGGTCTCTCATAAACGCAACCCGAGAAACACTCTGATTTCCGAGCCCAGGCAGTTGTCGGAGGATACTTTTGAGCTGCATTTGATGATTGACGAAGACTGCGAGCTGATGAATGACCACCTCAGTGGTCAGCATGTGCAGGGGATGGTTTTGATCGAGGCGGCCCGTCAGGCCATGCTCGCCGTTACTGAGCAGTTCCTGATGCCGGACAACGGCATTGACTATGCCTTTATCTTTAATGCCTTGTCGGTCAGTTACAGCCACTATACGTTTCCGGTAAGTGCAGTGATTCGCACTCGTATTACGGAGCGATCGGTGGATAACCCTCGTCGGTTGAGCTTCGCCGCGGAGACCTTCGTGGAGCAATGTGGCAAAACTGTGTCTGAGTTCACCATGTCGTTTGGCGCTATGGAAAGAGCCAGAATTAGCAAGCGTGAGGGCATGCAGGCTTCAAAAACTCAAGGGGAGTTCTTGTCGAGCCTGGCAAGCAACATCGAAGAGTATGACGAGCCCATGCGGCACGTGGAAAACGTATAACGATTGACTAGGGAGTTTTACCATGACAGTTATTCAGAAAGCTGAAGTCACGCATCGAAGTTATGTGTTTTTTGATGTGGACGATACCCTGATCTCAGTGAAAAGCATGCTGAGCTTTCAGGACTACTGGTACCAAGTAACCGGCGATAGTGAAGCCGAAGCGCGGTACCGGGCGGATCTGCGAGAGCACATGCACGAGCAGGCTTGTTGGAATGCCCTCAACCGGCTGTATTATCAGCACTTTGCCGGTCGGGCGGAGCTGGAAGTCACTCGCCGTGGGAAAGAGTGGTTTGTTTGGGCGCAGGAACAGCACCCAAGCTTCTATCACATCCCCGTGGTTGAGGAGTTGCGCGCACACCAAAAAGCCGGAAGAGAAGTGGTGTTTGTGTCGGGTTCGTTTCCGGCGTTGTTGAAGCCCATCGCCGAGGAGCTTGGAGTACGCCATATTCTCTGTACCCGTCTTGAGGTTCGAGACGGCCGCTACACGGGGGAGATACTGGCACCGCAGACGATTGGTGATGGCAAGGTGGAGGCGATCCAGCAGTTCTTATCGGGACAGGGAGTTTCCGCCGAAACTTGTTACGCCTACGGAGATGATTTGTCGGATCTACCGATGCTCAAAGCCGTAGGCAATGCCACAGTGGTCGGTGGGGGACGCGGTTTAGAGTCTCACGCTCGAGAACTCGGTTGGCGAGTGGTGATGCCGGCCTAGACACGCACCAGGCATAAGTTAAAAGAAACCTTCGTTGCTTTCGCAACACTCCAGCTCCCGCCGAATCGGCGGGAGTTTTTTTACCACCCAATTACATATTGCTGATAACGTCGTGTAGCGGTAGCGGACGACTGAGCAGAAACCCCTGTGCCTGGTCGCAGCCGTGCTCCATTAAAAAGCGTCGCTCCTGTTCCGACTCAATCCCCTCGGCGACCACTTCCATATCCAAACCGTGCGCCATGGTGATGATCGTCTCGATCAGCCGCCGAGCATTGGGATTTTCTGAAATGTTGGAAACAAAACTTCGATCAATCTTGAGCGTATGAAACGGGTATTTCTGCAAATAGCCAAGAGACGAGTAGCCGGTGCCGAAGTCGTCAATGGAAAGCCGCACGCCCAGATTGCATAAAGCCTCAATATTGGTGCGGGTGGCTTCAGCATCGTTCACCAATACCCGCTCTGTAATTTCCAGCTCCAATTGGCTCGGCTTGAGATGATTGAGGGAAAGTTGGCGGCGGACAAAGTCCGCATAGCCGGGTGCCTCCAACTGCCGGGGCGAGATATTGATTGCCAAGCGCAGTTCGCCAGGTTGCTGGTTCAGTAAGCTCGATGTCTCCTTGCAGGCGGCTTGCAGCACCCAGCTGTCTATTTCCTGAATAATGCCTATGTCCTCAGCGACGGGAATAAAGTCGCCCGGCATACGTAAGCTACCGTCGGCTTGGCGCCAACGTACCAGAGCTTCGAAGCCCGCGACGCTGTTGTCGCTAAGGTTATAAATCGGTTGGTAGTGCAGCAGCAGTTCGTCTTTGGTAATGACGTGACGAATGCGGGTTTCCAGCTCCAGGCGCTGCATTAATCTCTGGTTTATGTCTTCGGTAAAAAAGTGGTACTGGTTACGCCCCAAATCTTTGGCCTTGTACATGGCCAAATCAGCATTGCGCAAAATCAAATGCGGATTGCCGCCGTCCTCCGGGTACAACGCTATGCCCACGCTGCTGGTGACAAAGTAATCTTTGCCGATAATGGTGAACGGGCGCTCGAACTGGCGAACAATGTTTTCCGCTATTTTGTGTACATCCCGCAAGTTGGTGATTTGCGGCAGCACCACGACGAACTCGTCACCCCCCATGCGGGCGAGGGTATCACCGCCGCGAATGCAGCTGCTTAAGCGCTGCGCCGCTTCTTTCAGCAGGTTGTCCCCGACGCTGTGGCCAAGGCTGTCATTGACGTTCTTAAAATGGTCCAGGTCAATACCCAGCAAGGCGGTTTGTTGACCCGTGCGCGCGGCATTTTCCAGGGCGACGGTCAGCCTGTCCATCAGCAGTACGCGATTTGCCAGGCCGGTCAGATGATCGTAGTGCGCTTGGCGAAGCAGTTGTTCTTCGTAACTGCGTCGGACGGTGATGTCCTCTTTGATGACCACGTAGTGCGTCAAGGTGCCTTGGGGATCGGTCAATGGAGAGACATTGACCGCTTCCCAGATGAGCTGGCCATCACGCTTCACATTGCAAAATTCGCCTCGCCACTCCACACCGCTGCTGACTGTGGACCAAAGTTCATCCATGGCGCTGGCACTTTCTTCGTCCAGCAGGGTAAAGCCGAGAGATCGCCCCATGGCTTCACTGGACGTGTAACCGGTGGTTTCTTCGAAGCGGGGATTGACGTATTCAATGTGGCCTTTGGGATCGGTAATAACCACGGATACTGGGCTTTGCTCAATGGCTCTAGACAAGACGCGTACGCGCTGCTCGGCCACTCGGCGCTGCTCGCGGATCTTCGCATCGCGCAGCTCGCGTTCCACTGCCGGCACCAACCGGGCTAGTGCGTTTTTGTCCATGAAGTCGTGCGCGCCCTGCTTGAGCAGGCTGACGACGTCTTCTGCGGTCACGGCGCCGGAGGTAATAATGAACGGCAGGTCTTTGTTGCTGTTTTTCAGAGTTGAAAGGGCATCTTCTGCGCTAAAGCGCGGCAGACGGTAATCGCAGATAACCAGATCCCAGTCGGCGTCGGCCAGTGCCGCGCTCATGTCATCTTCGGTTTCCACTCTCTCCATCTGGAGCTCGAAGTCGCCACGGGCCAGTTCTGCGGCGGTTAATTCCGCATCCAGCTCCGAGTCTTCAATGAATAACACTCTAAGTGGTATTCCCATGTAGCGTTCCACGTATTGCCAACTGCGGTGATCGGTCGTCTGCTCGACAACCTGAAATCAACCTGGATAAACGAAGTCGTAAGGCCTGTAAGTGTACAAGGCAAACCAGAAGGTCGTAGTTAAATGTAGTGGCTAAGGCATAAAAAAGCGACTCTTTTGTATTGTTGGGCAGCAGAGGTTTTGTCGCTTTGGCGCCCAAAGCATCATAGGGGCGACAATTGGGATTCGGGCGACAAATTTTGTAAAACTTTACCCGCCGGAGCGGTTTAGCCTAGGCCGTGAATGCTGGACGGAATAGGGCTGTTCCTTCAGAATAGCGCGTTTCTCCACTTTTGCGAGGTGAGCCCCGGTGAATAGCTTAATGGTCTGCCGACTAAGGATGTTGCTCCTGAGCGTCGGGCTCGTGCTCGCCAGCGGTCCTGCCTGGGCAGAAGAGGACGTTGATCCTTGGGAAAACTTCAATCGGAAAGTTTTTGCGTTTAATGAAACGGCGGACCGTTTTGTCTTGCGCCCTGTTACCAACGCTTACAAGTTCGTAACGCCGCGTTTTGTACAGCGGGGGGTATCCAATGCGTTTTCCAACATTATGGAGGTGCCCAGTGCCCTCAATGGCTTGCTACAAGGCAAGCCCGGTTCGGCAGGAAGGGATTTGGGCCGCTTTGCGATTAACTCGACCTTGGGTGTGGGAGGGTTGTGGGACGTTGCTCAGCACATGGGGCTGGAAAATGGTGACCAAGAGGATTTTGGTCAGACTCTAGCGGTATGGGGCGTCAGTCAGGGGCCCTATTTGGTATTGCCCTTCTTGGGGCCGAGTACCGTGCGCGACACCGTGGCGCTGCCCGTGGAGTGGGCTACCGATCCGCTTTTCTATATTGACCATACGAGAACGCGCTACAGCGTGGTGGCTTTTTACCACATCGACAACCGTTTGCAGTTAATGGAGTTGGAGGAGCACGTGATCGGGGATCGATACGTGTTTATTCGCGATGCCTACCTGCAGCGTCGGGAGTACCTGATTCACGACGGGGAAGTCGAAGATGACTTTGGTGGTGACTTTGGTGATTACGGTGATTTTGGCGATTATGGGGACTACGATGACGACTTCTAAGTCGCCATGCCCGCGCAGCGGCCCTTCTCCGAGCAGCCGTTAGCCAAGGATTTCGAGAATTTCCATTCCCAATACATAGCCGCTGTGTTCTGCATGTACGCGCGTTACGCGCGTCTTGGCCCGCAGGGTGGGGTTGTGGCCATGCTCCGAGGAGATGGTCACGTCCAGCTCGGTGCCGGGAGGCAGGCTGTGGGTGGTTTCCAGGCGCATGCCGCCGCCACTGAGTTCATGACACAAGCCGTCCACTGCTATGCCGTCTCCCGTAATTTGTGCTCTGAGGGGAGTATCAATTTTCATGCGAATAAAGTCTCGCTTCTCGCTGAAGGCTCGATCACCTAAGCTCATAGCTAACTCCTATCATTCAGCCTTGATCCATTGGCATTGTTCGCAGTTCCAGACGGAAATCCGCAGAGAGGTACCAAACCGCTCTCAATTCCAAATCTACGCCAAAAACTGAGGCTTGAACAGGTGGTCGGTCGAGAAAAGTCCGTGCCGGGCCTGGGGCTCGGTGCGGGCTTGAAACAGGTGCGGATTCTGGCATGTGAACTTGCGCCGGCGAAGGGAAGAGAGTAGTGTAATGCGCCTTAAATGACCCCCCTTTTTTCCGCCGCTGGACAGAGCGAATGACCGACGAAAGCAGAAAACTGCTGATCATCGACGATGACGCGCCTGTTCGCCAAAGTATTGTGGCGTACTTGGAGGACAGTGGCTTTGACGTGCTTGAAGCCGTAGACGGCCCCTCCGGTCTGGAAGCCTTTCGTGACCACCTCCCCGAGCTTGTCATTACCGATTTGCGCATGCCCGGCTTTGATGGGCTGCAAGTGCTCAAAGCGATTCACGAGCAAGCCCCCGATACCCCGGTTGTTGTGGTTTCCGGCGCTGGCGTGATGGGCGATGTGGTGTCAGCCCTGCGCCTGGGGGCCAGTGATTACCTCATTAAGCCAATCGTGGACATGGAAGTACTGGTGCACTCAGTGCGCAAGGCCCTGGAGCGGCGGGATTTACTACTGCAAAATCAGCGCTACCGGGACAAGCTGGAGTATGCCAACCGCGGCCTGAAAGAGAACCTGCGTGTACTGGAGCGGGATCAATTGGCGGGTCGCCAGGTTCAACAGCGCCTCATGCCCAAACCCCTGGCCACCCCAGAAGGCTACCATGCCGCTCACCACATCGCTCCCTCGTTGTACCTCAGCGGCGATTTCGTCGATTACGCCTATCTGAATCAACGTTATCTGGCGTTCTATTTAGCGGACGTTTCGGGCCACGGCGCCTCTTCGGCATTCGTCACCATATGGTTAAAGCACTTGGTCAGTCGAATGGTGCGCGAAGAAGGGTTATTTGGTGACCAACAGTCCTTCGAGCATGGCACCAATATCATGCTGCAGCGAATTAACGAAGAACTTAACGAAACTAGGCTGAACCACCACCTTACTTTTTTTGTCGGGGTAGTAGACACCCACACTCAGCAAATGCGCTACGTGGTGGCGGGTCATTTACCTATGCCGATACTGGTGACATCACAGGGTGCGGAATTTCTCGCAGGGAGCGGTAAGCCCGTGGGCATTTTTAGCGACGTGGAATGGCAAGTGCACAGCCGGACCTTGCCGGATGCCTTTTCTCTGGTGTGTTTTTCCGATGGCGTGCTGGAATTAATCTCCGCCAAGAGCTTGCAGGAAAAAGAAACTCGGTTACTCGAGCTTGTGGCTCAAAACAGTGCTAGCCTTGATAGTGTATGCAACGTTTTGGGCATCAGGGATGTAAGCGACACACCTGACGACATTGCAGTGTTGACCATCGTTAAGAGGTAAGTCTGTATGCGCCCCGGTCAGATTTTGGTTGCAGACCACCAAGGTGTTTACGTCATCAAAATGGTTGGCGATGTTCGCTTGACCCTGTGTATCTCGTTCGATCAGTTTATTGATGCCATGTTCAGCCAGGCTGACTTCTCCGGCGTGTTATTTGATTTGACCGAGGCAGAAGCCATAGACAGCACAACGTTGGGGCTGATGGCGAAAATTGCTTTGCAGGGAAGGGAGCAGCGAGACGTCATACCGGTTGTGTATTCCTCGAACCCCAGTATCAACCGCCTGCTGGAAACGATGGGGTTTGACGAAATTTTAAAGATAGTGAATGATTTAGAACCGCCTGTGAGCGCGGACACGCCCTTGCCCGACAAGGCCATTGAAGAGAGTAGGGTAAAAGACAAGGTTCTGGAGGCGCACAAAATTTTGATGAGCTTAAACGAAAACAACCGGGAAACCTTTCGCAATTTGGTAAACATGCTTGAAAAAACCTGAGTCGGCAGCGGCAGGTGGTGCCATGGAAATACCGGGTTATAACATTGTTGACACTTTGGGAGAGGGGCGTTCGGCGACGGTTTATCTGGCGTTTGTGGAAAACGCCGACCGGGAAGTAGCGCTCAAAGTTTTTTCCGCACAGGTTTCTGCCGACAAGGCCTTCGGTGAGCAGTTTGCGCGCCAGGCGTCGCTACTGAGTGAACTCGAACACCCCAGCATCGCCTCAGTGTATGAGCAGGGCAGCCACGGTGGGCGATTCTACCTGGCCATGGAGTATGTTCCAGGCCGAAACTTGAGGCACAAGCGCTTCGAGCTGGATCTGCCCGAACAGCTGAGCATTCTAGAGGAGGTCGCGCGCGCGCTGGATGCGGCCAATCTGCAAGGCTGCGTACACGGCAACCTCAAACCCGAGAACATAATCTTGCATGCCGAGGACAGCCGTCCGATGGTTCTGGACTTTGGCATGGGCTGGTCGGCGGGCACCGATGCTGACTGGAACACCTATTTGAGCCCCGAGCAGCGTGAAGGCGGCGCTTTGGATGAGCGTTCCGATGTCTACAGCCTCGGTCGGGTGCTGCTGTTACTCCTGCATGATTTATTGCCACACCCGCCCATGCGGCCAGGTGAAAGCCCCCAGCTGCGCCCGGAGTTGGAGTTCTTTCAGCCCTTGATTGACCGTACGTTGGCCCCGAATCCCGAAGATCGTTACGGGTCTTGCGCTGAGTTTGCGCACGCCCTGTCGACGATTACCCTAACTCAGTTGCAAGCGGTCATGAGCGCTTGTGAAGAGGCGTTGATGCGCGAGGGGGAGGAGGATAGGTCCAAGTCAGCCAGCCGGGAAGAGCAATCCGCCGGGGAGCAAGTGCCAGGCGAGACCCCGGATCAGACCCAGGCTCAGGAAGAGGTTCCGCCTTTCGACTTGGATATGCCGGAAGCCGAAGGACAGAAGCTGGACGTGGCGGAAGTGGATGAGCTGAATGTGGCGGAGCCGGGCCTGGCGGCCCAGCCAGAGGATCGCATCGAACCCGAAGGAGGACAAGCCTCTCGATTGGGTACGGTGCTGCCCTGGGCGCTGGCCCTAGTGGTGGTCATGGGTACGCTGCTGATCATGCTGCTACCGGGCTGTACCTAAACCACCATCGCCGGTTTAACTCATTTTTGACTGTAGGTAGTTCTGCAAGCCCACCTTGTCGATCAGAGACAGTTGAGTCTCCAGCCAATCCACGTGCTCTTCCTCAGACTCCAGAATATCCTTGAGCAAATCCCGGCTGACAAAGTCCTTAACGGATTCGCAGTAAACAATGCCTTCTCGCAGATCGGGAAGGGCCTTTAATTCCAGCTTAAGATCGGATGCCAGCATTTCCTGCGTGTTTTCGCCGATCATCAATTTGCCCAGATCCTGAAGATTCGGCAGCCCCTCCAAAAACAATATCCGCTCAATCAATTGATCGGCGTGCTTCATTTCGTCGATGGATTCCTCGTACTCATGCTCGGCCAGCTCCTTCAAGCCCCAGTCCTTATACATACGGGCGTGCAAAAAATACTGGTTAATGGCTACGAGCTCATTGCCCAATATTTTGTTGAGTGTGGCTATTACTTTAGCGTCGCCTTTCATGATGTGGCTCCTTGTTCGGGGTGGGCTGAAGCCCAGGGAGGTCGTACTTGGCCACATTCTGAGTACAGGCACCTAGCCTGTCAAGGCTAAGTTATTGACTTTAAAGAAAAAAGAGAATGCAATGGCGAGTTATTTCCATTTGCATCCTGGCGGAGATGGAATCAGGCGACGGCTGAATAAAACAGACCTTCGGCCGTTGGCATTGACTCGCTGAGGGCTTCCTGAACAATTTCCCGGGTTAGGCAGCTGCATTTGCCGCACTGGCTGGCCACGCCCAGCTCCCGGCGCAACTGGCCGATGGATGTGGCGCCTTCATTAACCGCTGAACGGATTTGATGATCGGTAATGCCTTTGCAGATGCAGACGTACATGATGACCTCGGAGAAAAGTCGCGGGAACGTCCAAACGATATCGATAATGAGAATCTATGTCAATAACTGTTGAGAATGATTTGTATCTTTGTTGCTATAAGTAAAGTCAGGCTAATAGGGTGAGTCTATATAGTGTGAACCTTTCGTAGCTATATACAAAATCAATAGGACACCTAGACACAGACGTGTATCATAGCTAACTGCTATCAGCGACACAGAGTTTAATTGGTAAAACCTTGTTGTTGGTTCGGAAGTCACTCTTCGAGCCTGGTTTTACCTGGGGCGACCCCTTGATCTTTTACCATTCGGCTCTATGTAGAGTAGTTACCCACAAACCAACCCTTTAGGAGAAACACTATGGGCGTATTAGTAGGCAAACCCGCACCGGATTTTACGGTTTCAGCGGTACTGGGAAATGGCGAAATCGTCGACGATTACAACTTTCACGCGGCCATCAAAGGCAAGAAAGCGGTACTGTTTTTCTACCCGCTGGACTTCACCTTCGTATGTCCTTCTGAGCTGATTGCTTTCGACCACCGTATCGAAGAGTTCAAAAAGCGCAATGTGGAAGTAGTGGGTGTATCTATCGACTCCCAGTTCAGCCACAACGCCTGGCGTAACACCCCGGTCAACGACGGTGGTATTGGCCCGGTTCGCTACACTCTGGCGGCCGACGTTAAGCACGACATCTGCCAGGCCTACGACGTTGAGTCTGAAGGTGGTGTGGCGTTCCGCGGCTCCTTCCTGATTGACGAAGACGGCACTGTTCGTCACCAGGTTGTTAACGATCTGCCGCTGGGCCGCAACGTGGACGAAATGCTGCGCATGGTTGACGCTCTGGCCTTCCATCAGGAGCACGGCGAAGTATGTCCCGCCGGCTGGCAGGAAGGTGACAAAGGTATGAACGCTTCGCCCGAAGGTGTAGCGGCTTACCTGAGCACCCATGGCGACAAACTGTAAGCACTTGCTTCGGTTCTAACGCAGTAAAAGCCCGATCTTTATGGTCGGGCTTTTTTTTGGCCGGACCGCTTCATACGGACTTTGCGGAGGGCCTCAAAAAAAGCCAAAATAGTGCTTGCCGATTATTCATTGGCGAGGTTAAATCCGCGGTTTTCCGGGCCTGGCGTTCCGTCGGCCCCATCCTCCGCTCTAATCCCCGAGGCCTATTCATGACCCACAACGCGCCAAACATCCAGATTGATGACTATTTTGCGGCCGACACCTTCGCCCGGATGAAGTCTTTCGCCGATCAAAAGGACACTCCGTTTGTGGTCATCGACACGGCCACTATCAGCCGGGCCTATCAGGAGCTGGAAGATAACTTCCCCTACGCCAGCATTTACTACGCGGTTAAAGCTAACCCTGCGGTGGATATCCTGACTCTGTTGCGAGACCGGGGCGCCAATTTTGATATTGCCTCCATTTACGAGCTGGACAAGGTAATGAACCTGGGGGTTACGGGGGATCGGATCAGTTACGGCAACACCATTAAGAAGAGCAAAGACATTCGCTATTTTTACGAGCGGGGCGTGCGCATGTTCGCCACCGACTCCGAGGCGGATCTGCGCAACATTGCGCGCGCCGCGCCAGGTTCACGTGTCTATGTGCGCATCCTGACGGAAGGTACGCTCACGGCTGATTGGCCCCTGTCCCGCAAGTTCGGCTGCCAAACCGACATGGCCATGGATCTGCTCATTCTGGCGCGCGACCTGGGCTTGATCCCCTACGGCGTGTCATTCCATGTGGGCTCTCAACAGCGTGAAATCAGTAGTTGGGATGCAGCCCTGGGCAAAGTGAAGGTCATTTTTGAGCGCCTTCGGGAAGAAGACGGCATCGAACTGAAAATGATCAACATGGGCGGCGGCTTCCCGGCCAACTACATTACCCGCACCAATACGCTAGAGACCTATGCGCAGGAGATTACCCGTTTTATCGAAGAGGATTTCGGCAAGGACTTTCCCGAAATTATTATCGAGCCGGGCCGCTCCCTGATCGCTAATGCGGGCATTCTGGTAAGTGAAGTCGTGCTGATCTCCCGAAAATCCCGCACCGCTTTGCATCGGTGGGTGTTTACCGACGTAGGCAAATTTTCCGGGCTGATCGAAACCCTGGATGAATCTATCAAATTTCCCATTTACGTGGAAAAGAAAGGCGAGGTGGAGGAGTCGGTTATTGCCGGTCCAACCTGCGACAGTGCGGACATTATGTACGAGAACTACAAGTACCCCATGCCTTTGAACCTGGCCATAGGTGACCGTTTGTACTGGCTGTCCACAGGTGCCTACACCACTTCGTACAGCGCGATTGAGTTCAACGGCTTTCCGCCTTTGAAAGAATACTGCATCTAAAAGCAGTTGCTGGGACCGTAACTACATTGAAAACTTGGCGGTCAGTTTTTGTTGAGTTGTGGCCATGGTGGTTAGCCGTTGGCTGGACTCCTCTAGGTCCACCGCGTGCCTCTGCACACCGTCTGACACGGAGGAAATGATCACGACACTTTTGGCCACTTCGCTGGTGACGCGGCTCTGCTCTTCAGCGACTGTTGCGATGCCTATAGTCATTTTTTTGATGCGTTGTAGTTCTGACAGGATCCCTTGGAAGGAATCTCGCGTGAGATCCGATTGCTCGACGCATTGTATGGCTTTTTCTTTGTTGCGGAACATGATATCGGCTGCCTTTAATGCGCAGTCTTGAAGCGATTCCACCATATTGTTGATTTCAGAGGTCGAAGCCCGGGTCTTACTGGCCAAGGCCCGTACTTCGTCGGCAACCACGGCGAACCCACGGCCTTGATCACCGGCTCTGGCCGCTTCAATGGCTGCGTTCAGAGCCAGTAGATTGGTTTGCTCGGCAATATCCTGAATGACGGAGACGATGGACCCAATGCGCTGTGATTGCTCACGCAGTTCCGTCATCACGTCAACACCCAAAGTCAGTTCGCTATCAAGGGACTCCACCAATTCACGATTGAGCAGAACTGTTTTCCGTCCTTCCTGCGCGGATGAGTCAATCTGTGCCACCACCTGATTGGTTTCTCGCGCATTGTTGGCAACATCCTTGGCCGTGTACTCCATTTCAGTTGCGGCGGACGCCACCGTTTCTGTCTGTGCTTTCTGGTTATCGATATCCCGCCGGGAGTCGGTGCTGATGCGGCTGGTTTCCGTAGACAATTCCGACAGGTCGTCACTTTGTTTTTTCAATTGGCCAATGACATGTCGTAGGCTGCCTACGAGTGTGTCGAGTGATCTTGAAATGGTTCCGAACTCACCTTCTGTGCAATGTGCCTCATTGTCCCTTAAGTCTTGCTTGGCCAAGCGCTCCAGTCTCTTAACCAATTGCCGCAGTGGCACCCGTACGCCCCTTACCACGCGGTATGCGATGGCCACGCCGACGATTAGCGCTACGATGAAGGCTATGACGATTGTGCTTCTTGAGTTGTTGAGACTTTGTCTTGTTTCCAAAGTGGTTCGGTCAAGTTGGTCTTTCAGTTGTTCGTTAAAGCTGGCGAGATCCGTGAGGCCTGTTTGCAAGCTCAAGACCAGATCCTGCAGCATGACTCGGCTCTGTTCTCCGAGTGCCAAGCGCCGTCGCTGTAACTCCAGTACGCCATTATCCATTCGGATATGCCGGACCAGAAGGTTAACGTACATGGAAAGTCTGTCCGCGAGCATCGGAAAGCGTTCTAGCATAATGGCGTTTTTGGCTTCGATGTTGCCGAGAAAGTAGGTCAACTGATCGGCCACCTCGGCAAGGCTTTCCTCTGAGCGCATGGAAGGCACCCGTGACAGCAGCGCCGCCGCGTGATTCGCATCCTGCTCCAGTGATGCCAGGAGCCAGCGTGCCGGCAGTTCCTCTTCTGTCATGCCGAAGCGTGCGTCGTTCATCTCGGGTGAGAAGTATTGCCAAGTGTCCTCAAAGTCATGCAACGCCCGGTATTCTGCTTCTGTGGCACGCAATTGTTGCTCATGAATTTCCAGATGTTGTTCCGCCAGGGTGAAAGCCCCTTTAATGCTGGTATCCACACGCTGGATTGCACCTTGACCGTCTCCCAGTCTGTCCAACAATCGTTGTGTACGTTTCATTGATTCGTTGTACGCCTGGGTGGCGGATAGAAAAGCTCCCTGCATGGGAGCCAGGCGCCGGAGCTCGGTTTCGGCGGCATGTTGCGTTGCCAATTGGGCAGCCTGTTGCGCTTCTCGCGTCAAGGCGGCGGTTTCCTGCATGAGCGGAGTGATTGTTTGAGAAGCCATTTCAACGCGGTTCGCCAATCGCTGTTGCCCGCTTAGACTCAGGGATGCCACCAGAAGCTGCAAGCCCAAAACGATGGTAAAGCCTGCGATGACTTGCTGCACAAGGGTAAGGTTGAGTTTCATGGTAGCTCCTTATTTTTCTTGTGCCTGCCGCCAGCGGCGATTCCAGTAGTCCATACTGCCTTCAAAATCCGGACTGATCAGGATGTCCCGAATGTAGCTGCCGGACATAAAGTCCAACCCTGCCTTGTTGGCGAGCCGAATAAACTCCGTGCTTTGGGGCTGCGCCTGAATCATACGCGGCTGAGTGCTCATGTATTCGGTCAGTTGGGGGGTGGAAGAGGTGCGCGTTTTGACGGTGGACATAAATCCGGCAACATCAGCAAAATCCGAACGGGTTAACAGAAAGCGTACCCAAGCCTTTGCGGTCGCCGGGTTGCGGGAATTTCTCGCAACGGCAATTCCCCAGTCGTAATTTAGAATGCCTACCGCCTCGTTCGAATTGGTCAAGGGGAAAGGAATAAATCCTATGTCGGCTGAGGGAATGCCCTCGCTTACCAGTTGAGGGATGACCCAGCTGCCCAGGAAGTACATGGCGATGCGCCCTTGTGCGAACGCCTGTTTGGACTGTTCCCAGGAATCGAGAATAAAATCTGGCTCGCTGTAACCCTGCTCGAACAAGTGCTTCGCCACCGCAAGGGATTGTCGGTAGGGCTTGCCTCTGGCAAAGGGCGCCAGGTCTGTGGTCATGCTGTCGTAATAACGGCCATCGTCAGCGAAGATCATGACTGCCTTATCCCACTGTTGCAGTGGCCAGCCAGCGCCGACATTGAGCGCCAGTGGAATTCGACCCGAGGCCTTTATCGTTTCCGCTGCACTCAGTAGCTCATCGAGTGTTTGCGGTGGCTCCAGGCCCAACGTCTTAAACACGGCCTTGTTGTACACCAATCCTTCGGGACTCACCCCCTGGCTATAAGCGTAATGGTGTTCGCCGTGAGACCATGTGTCTGCAAAATAGAGATCGTCGGCCAGGCCGAGGTCATTCAGGGGGAGAAAGAAGTTAGGGTAGGTGGCACGCGGCATATCCCGCGGGACCATCATGACATCCCCATAATCCCGGGCTTCGAAGCGCGAAACCATGGCCACTTCGTAGTTGGGAACGGCGACTACGGTGACCTTTGCTCCAGGGTGGAGCGCTTCAAACTCCCTCGCCCAGCGGCGAAAGCTGCCGTTTTCCTGCAGGTCCGCTCGATTGACGTAGACGGTGATAGAGCCGCCAATCTGGGCATTCACCGCGCCTGTTAAAGTCAGGGATACCACCAGAACCAGGATTCGAAGGGGAGAAGAGAGCGCCATTTGTAGCCACCTGTTGTTATTATTACACGCAAACTGTAACCGGTTACATTTGGATTGTATAGCCTAAAATTGCGTCAGGGAGGGTGCTTTGTCTATGATTGCCATGCGGAGCCGTCGATTCCGGCCACGAGAATGTATTTCTGTGCGGCGAGTAGCACAGGTGACAGCGGCTGTTGTGCTAATTTCGCTTTGGTTTGAACCGATTATGAATTTAAAAGCCAGCAAAATTGACCTCCACGCCAGCTGGCTGGCCCAGCTGGAGCCGGAATTCAACCAGCCATACATGCGCGAGCTTAAAGCCTTCTTGTTGAATGAAAAACAAGCTGGCAAAGTGATCTATCCCGCCTCCAAAAATATCTTTAATGCCTTTAACAGTGCACCGCTGGACCAAGTGAAAGTGGTGATCCTGGGCCAGGACCCGTACCACGGTCCCGGTCAGGCTCACGGGTTGTGTTTTTCCGTTCAACCCGGCGTGCAGGTGCCGCCGTCTTTGCAAAATATATACAAAGAGCTAAAGCGGGATCTCGGCTGTGAGATTCCCCGGCACGGTTATTTACAATCCTGGGCGGAGCAGGGCGTCTTGCTGTTGAACGCCACCTTAACGGTGGAACACGGTCGGGCTGGGTCTCACCAGAAGCAGGGCTGGGAGACTTTTACGGACCGGGCGATTCAAACGCTGAGTCAGGAGCGGGAAGGCGTAGTGTTTATGTTATGGGGCAGCTACGCCCAGAAAAAAGCCGCTTTGCTGGACCCGGCGCGGCATTTAATTCTTAAGTCTTCGCACCCATCGCCGCTGTCTGCGTACCGGGGGTTTCTGGGCTGCGGGCACTTTTCCAAAGCGAATGAATATTTGCGTCAAAGAGGGCAGGAGCCGATCAATTGGTGCCTGCCTGATATCCCCGGTTAAGCGGGCGGCGATTGCTTGGGCTTGCGCTTAAACCACCGGCGCGGGTTGATCAAGTTCTCCAGATGCTCATCCCGGGTTTGACTGTCGGTATAAAAGAAATAATCGTTCTTGGGTTCGCGCGCAAGAAATCCATTCACCTGCGTAACCCTTTCCACTTTAAGGTTGGGCAAGCCAACTTTTCGGTCGGCGTTAAAACTTTGATTCCAATTCACCAGAATGTCGCGCTTAGCGATGGCTATGGCCAGGCGTTCGGTTTCCGCTTTAATGATGCGACAGGCAACGAAACCGGTGATGGGGTCGGCGCTGCCGTAGTTCTCTACGAAGATATCTTTACCGCTTAGGATAATTTTGTAATGCATCATGTTGGTTAATTCAGTTCTATATCGGTCTTGTTGTTGGAGTACAGCGGTTCGGTGGCCGGTAGTTGCTGGAATAGTTTACTAAAGTGCTGCTGTATCCGACTTATGTTCATCAGTGACATGCCGCTGGAAAAGCCGAACCAGACATAAAGGCCATTGAGATCTTTAAACATGGGCGGCAGGTAGCGGGGGCCAGCGATTACACCTTCCAAATAGCGCTCATAGAGTAGCGGCAAATCATCCAGCGTTACTTTCCCCACAAAAAGCATGGGAATGATTTCCGGCACGCCGGACTGAATGGCGCTGCGAATAAAATTCACATTTTCCACAAAGCCTTTAATGTACGAAATGTCTTTGGTAAATACCGACCCGCCGGCGCGGCCTTCGACCATGCCGCCGCGAAACACCCGCTGAGTTACCCGGTAACTGTCGTGCTCGCTGACGCCGCGCTCAATAAAATGCCGGTAAACCTCACAAAAATCCGCACCCTGTTCAGCCAGGTCCACCGCCACCACCCGGTCACTGACGCGCCGAGCCCGTTGCGGAAAGGAGCTGAAAGTCAGGGTTTCCATTAATACCGCCATACCTTCTTGAATCGCGGTAATGCGAGGTGAACCGACACTCAGCCAAGTCGCCCAGGGCTGCTGACGCCCATTCAACGTTGTACCAATATGGACCCAGCCTTCGTGGACTTCCAGAACCTGTAAGTCTAGCTCGGAAAAATGCGCGCGTCGGTTGACCTTAATGCAATCGCCACCGGCGGAGGCGTCGGACACAATGTCATCGCTCAGCTCCACCCGGACCTCGCCAGGGGTAAAGTAGCGGTCCATGCGTTGGCGCAAAATGGCCACCGCCTGCTCACCATTGATGTCGCTTTGATAGGGGCGGTTTAAGTGCGTTACGGCGGGCAGAGAAAACACCTCACACAAGCGCTCGCCTAACTGGCGCAGAGTCTTGCGGTCGCCACGGATCTTGTCGTGAGCGGAGCCGTACAGTTCTCGGCTAAAATCCCCAAACTCGGGTTGACCCCGGTGGCGCAGCAGTTCGATCACCACCTGGTATTGCTCAATAGTAGCGGTCAGAATGCGGCCTAGGGCGTCGCCTCGGCCCAGCTGTCGGCGTACATCGCTTTTCAAGTCCTTGAGGTCGGTGTACACCCGGTCGGGGTCGAAACCCAACTTCTGACGTTGGTAAAATTCGGCATCCACGGCCGGCAATTCTCGGCCACCGCTGGCGCGAAAGCTGGCTTCCAGGGAGCTCGGCCACTTAATGGCATCCAGGATACGGATGGGCTTCTGCAGCGCCACCAACTGCGTGGACAAGTTCTTAAGGCGTACGAGATAAGCCTGACTGTCGTTCATGGGACTCCGGGAGCAGGAAAGCGTCGGCGCTAGTTTATAGTTTCCTGGCGCGTCTGTGACCCGGCGAAGGTAAAAATCTGTTATTTTTGGGTTTTATGGGGGACACCGCTATGGCTTATCAGGCTTTAGAGAAGTTGCACCAGTTGTACGACGGATACCTGAACCGCATCCGCCTGGGCGGCCGGGATCTGCTTCTGGTGCAGGAGGAGGGCAAGGTTTACCTGCTCGCCAACCGGTGCCCCCATATGGATGCCCCTTTGCATAAGGCGAGCGTGCGCGCCGGTATTTTGCGCTGCCCGGTGCACGGCATTGAGTTTGACCTCCTTACCGGCCGGGCGCTGGGGCCCGCCGCCGAATGCGTTGGGCCCTTACAGTCCCTGCCGCTGGTCTACGAGGGTAATACTGTGGGTGTTGACGTTTAGTCCCCCTTTAAATTTCGTCATTTGCCATTAAATAGCCAAAGCTGACTCCTCGCGTCTCGCACGCAGGGAAGTCGCTCTGTCCGGTTCTCGCTGGCGGCCTCATGGGGTATAATCGCGCGTTTTTCGGCCCTTGGGTCATGCGCCAGCCTCGGGGTCTGACGGCGGCTCTCTCCAGAGTTGTCTTAGCCGGCAGGTTTTCCTCCGTTTATTACCAAGGTACTACTTACTTTCAAGGTACAACGAGATGCCGATATACGAATATCAATGTGAGTCCTGTCAACACGAGTTCGAAGCATTGCAGAAGCTGAGTGAGGCGCCATTGGTGGATTGTCCCGCCTGTGCCCAGCCAGCGCTGATTAAGAAAATCTCCGCCGCCGGTTTCCGGCTCAAGGGCAGTGGTTGGTACGAGACCGACTTCAAATCCTCCAATCGTAAGAACCTGGCGGGCGATGGTGGAGACAGTAAAAAGTCCGAAAGCAAAAAATCGGATAGCCAACCCGCCAGCAAAGGCAGTACGGCGGCCTGATTGGGCCGCCGAGACCACGAAATACTAACGGGAAACGCATTATGCGCAGTGACTATTGCGGCACGCTGAGAGCCGAGCACATTGATCAGGAAGTAACTCTTTGCGGCTGGGTTGACCGTCGCCGTGACCACGGCGGTGTGATTTTCATCGACCTGCGCGATCGCGAGGGCATTGTTCAGGTGGTATTTGACCCGGATGCGGGCGATCACTTTCATCTGGCCGATCGGGTGCGGGGCGAATACGTGCTGCAAGTCACCGGCAAGGTGCGGGCTCGGGATGCCGCCACCGTTAACCCCAATATGGCCACCGGTGAAGTGGAAGTCTACGGCACCGCGCTGCTGATCCTCAACGAAGCGGAAACCACCCCCTTCCCCCTGGATTCTCACGCCTCCGTGGGCGAAGACGTGCGTCTGAAGTACCGCTATCTGGACCTGCGCCGCCACGACATGCAAGCCGGCCTGCGTTTTCGCTCCAAAGTGACCAGCGCCGTGCGCAACTATTTGGATGGTCAGGGCTTCCTGGATATTGAAACCCCCATTTTGACCCGCGCTACTCCAGAGGGTGCACGGGACTACCTGGTGCCCTCACGTACCCACGAGAACAAATTCTTCGCCTTGCCCCAGTCGCCCCAGCTGTTCAAACAGTTGCTGATGGTGTCTGGCTTTGATCGCTATTATCAAATCGCCAAATGCTTCCGTGACGAAGATTTGCGTGCGGATCGTCAGCCCGAGTTTACCCAGATCGACATCGAAGCCTCGTTTATGAGCGAGGAACAGATCATGGGCGTGACCGAAGACATGATTCGCCAAGTGTTCAAACAAGCGAAGGACGTCAACCTGGGTGAATTCCCGCGCATGACCTACGCCGACGCCATTGCCCAGTACGGCTCCGACAAGCCTGACCTGCGCATTCCCCTGACCCTGGTGGACGTCAAAGACCTGATGACCGAAGTGGACTTCAAAGTCTTCTCCGGCCCCGCTAAAGACCCCAAAGGCCGCGTCACCGCACTGAAAGTGCCCGGCGGCAACGACAAGCTGACTCGCAAGCAGATCGACGACTACACCAAATTCGTCGGCATCTACGGCGCCAAGGGTCTGGCTTACATCAAGGTCAACGACAAGTCCGACTTGGAAGAGGGGCTGCAATCGCCCATCGTGAAATTCCTGCCCAACGACGTACGCGCCGCCTTGCTGGAACGCCTGCAAGCGGAAAACGGCGACCTGATCTTCTTCGGCGCCGACAAAGCCAAAGTCGTCACCGAAGCCCTGGGCGCCCTGCGCTGCAAACTGGGCGCGGACCTGGACCTGTACACCCAAGAGTGGGCACCCCTCTGGGTCGTGGACTTCCCCATGTTCGAAGAGGATTCCGACGGCGAGTGGAATTCCCTGCACCACCCATTCACCGCGCCTTCTTGCACCGTGGAAGAACTGGAAGCCGACCCCGGGCAGGCTCTGTCCCGCGCCTACGACATGGTGCTCAACGGCACCGAATTGGGCGGCGGTTCCATCCGTATCCACAACCAGGCTATGCAACAAGCGGTATTCCGCGTGTTGGGTATTGAGGAAGACGAGCAGCGGGAAAAATTCGGCTTCCTGCTGGACGCCCTCAAATACGGCGCACCGCCCCACGGCGGCTTGGCCTTCGGCCTCGATCGCCTGATTATGCTTATG
The DNA here is from genome assembly GCF_030848505.1 of Marinimicrobium hydrolyticum. Lineage (GTDB taxonomy): Bacteria > Pseudomonadota > Gammaproteobacteria > Pseudomonadales > Cellvibrionaceae > JAVDDU01. Next base: position 49,822 of record NZ_JAVDDU010000009.1, on the reverse strand, counting down.
GTCGGCGCCAGCTCAATCCGCGACGTGATTGCGTTCCCGAAAACCCAGAGCGCGGCTTGTGTTATGACCGACGCGCCGGGTGGCGTGGATGAGCAGCAATTGAAAGAGTTGAATATTCGTCTGCGTAAAAAGGAAAAGCCCGCTAGCGAATCGTAATACTCAAGTTTCGGGGTTTAATTGTGGGCGCCGAGCGGGCGGCCCCCTTTGCGGGACACGCTGTGAATGCATCCTTGCAAGCTCGGCGTCGGCATCCCTGCCTCCGACGGTCCCGCAAAGGGGGCCGCCCGCACGGCTCGGTGCTATACGGCAGCCTATGAGCTCCGAGACTTGATGTAACTGAAGCGCTGTTCGCGGTTTTGCTCGAAAGGTAGGCCCGATTTGGGATTTGGCCTTCCAAGACCGTCGCCGGCGGGACTCCTCGATTCGGTCCCACCCAAAGCGGACCGGCGCCGAAACCACCGCTTTACCGGAACTACCAGACATAACGACAGTAACTGGAGAAACCTCATGGCTGGCCACAGCAAATGGGCAAACATCAAACACCGCAAAGCCGCACAAGACGCCAAGCGCGGTAAAGTCTTCACCAAAATTATCCGCGAGCTGACCGTCGCCGCCAAAGGCGGTCCTTACCCCGAAGACAACCCCCGCCTCAGAGCTGCCATCGACAAAGCCCTGGGCGTCAACATGAAAAAAGACACCATCGACAAAGCCGTCGCTCGTGGCGCCGGCAATGCCGAAGGTGATAGTTACGAAGAAGTCACCTACGAAGGTTACGGCGCCAACGGCATCGCCGTACTCGTCGAGTGCATGACCGACAACAAAAACCGCACTGTTGCCGAAGTGCGCCACGCCTTCAGCAAGCGCGGTGGCAACCTCGGCACCGACGGCTCCGTCGCCTACCTGTTCACTCGCACCGGCCAACTGACGTACGACGCCGAGGTGAGCGAAGACGCCCTGATGGAAGCCGCCCTGGAAGCGGGCGCCGAAGACGTGGTCACCAACAGCGACGGCACCAAAGACGTCATGACCCAGTTTGAAGACTACTTCGCCGTCAAAGAAGCGCTCATCGAAGCCGGCTTTGAACCCACCAACAGTGGCATCGTCATGCTGCCTTCCACCACCATCGAAGTGGATAAAGAAGGCGCCGAGAAACTGCTCGCTCTGGTGGACATGCTGGAAGACCTGGACGACGTGCAAAACGTCTACACCAATGGCGACATTCCCGACGACGTTCTGGCGCAAATGGAATAACACTGCTCTCTCCCGCTCGGTAGTCGCTGCTTGCGGCTACTGGGCTGGCATGTAACACTACTGGTCATGCGTCCACCCCATTGACGAGTCACAGTATGGCCCTAATTCTCGGCATCGACCCGGGCTCCCGCAAAACCGGCTTTGGCCTCATTGATATATCAGGTAGTCGGGCCGTCTACGTCACCAGCGGGGTGATTCGGGTGCCCGAAGTTTCCCTGCCGGAACGCCTCAAAGTCATTTTTGACTCCATTACCCAATTGGCCGGTCAATACGCCCCGGACCAACTGGCCATCGAACAGGTTTTTATGGCCAAAAACGCCAGCTCAGCCCTTAAACTGGGGCAGGCGCGGGGAGCAGCGATAACCGCCGCCGTAGTGGCCGGTTTGCCGGTATTTGAATACGAAGCGCGCAAAGTCAAACAGTCGGTCGTGGGCCAGGGTGGCGCCGACAAAATACAAGTGCAGCATATGGTCAAAGTCCTGCTGCGCCTGCCTGCCACCCCCCAAGAAGACGCCGCCGATGCGCTTGCCGTGGCACTGTGCCATGCCAACACCCAAGCACAACTGGTGAAAATGGCTGGCGCGCGCAGTTTTCGCCGGGGCAGGGTAGTCTAAACATTTAGGATGAACAGCTTATGATCGGACGACTGCGGGGCGTATTAGTCGAAAAACAGCCCCCTCATTTATTAATAGACGTTCAAGGCGTTGGCTACGAAGTTCAGGCGCCCATGACCACCTTCTATCGGCTGCCGGAGCTGGGCGCGGAAGTGCTTCTTTACACCCACCTGAGCGTTAGCGAAACGGCCCAACAACTGTTTGGCTTTGCCGACCAGCGCGATCGAACGCTATTTAGGACCCTGATCAAAGTCAGTGGCGTGGGGCCGAAAATGGCCGTGGCCATTCTGTCTGGGATGGAGGCTGATGATATCGCCCGCTGCGTGCGCGAAGACAAAGTGTCAGCGCTGGTCAAAGTACCTGGTGTCGGCAAGAAAACCGCCGAGCGGCTGGTGATCGAACTGCGCGACCGCCTCAAGGCGTGGGAGCTGCCCAGGCAGGACCTGGGTCCAGAGGAAACTCCTGCGTCACCCATTCCCGCCGTAACAGGCGGTGCTCAGGAAGAAGCGGAAAGCGCCTTAATTGCCCTGGGCTACAAACCCACCGAAGCGGCGCGCATGGTTTCCAGCGCGGCACGTCAGGGCCCCGGTGCTAGCAGCCAAGAATTGATCAGGTTGGCACTGAGAAGCATCAGCCAGGTCTGATAAACTCGTTTTTCTGCGCGAAAACCGGGGCCAACATCATAGAGGCCTCCACCCGAGATAACGCCATGATCGAAACTGACCGCCTAATTGCCCCTGCCGCCACCGAGCGTGAAGACGTGCTGGACCGTGCCGTGCGCCCCAAGACGCTGGCGGAGTACAGAGGTCAGCCGGTGGTGCGCGAGCAAATGGAAATTTTTATCGGCGCGGCCCGCAAGCGTTCTGAAGCCCTGGATCACACCCTAGTGTTTGGCCCTCCTGGTCTGGGCAAAACCACCTTGGCCAACATTATTGCCGAAGAAATGGGGGTGTCGCTAAAAAGCACCTCTGGCCCAGTGTTGGAAAAAGCGGGCGATCTGGCGGCCATGATGACCAACCTGGAACCCGGCGATGTCCTGTTCATCGACGAGATCCACCGCCTGAGCCCGGTAGTAGAAGAGATTCTTTACCCAGCCATGGAAGACTTCCAGTTGGATATCATGATTGGCGAAGGTCCGGCAGCGCGCTCCATTAAACTGGATTTGCCCCCCTTCACCCTGGTGGGCGCCACGACTCGCGCCGGTTTGCTGACCTCGCCACTGCGCGATCGGTTCGGTATAGTACAGCGGCTGGAATTTTACAGTGTGGCCGATCTGGGGCACATTGTTCAGCGTTCCGCGCAGTTGCTGGGGGTGGAAATCGAGGCCGACGGCGCTCAAGAGGTGGCCAAGCGCGCACGAGGTACGCCGCGGATCGCCAACCGCTTACTGCGTCGGGTACGCGACTTTGCGGAAATGCGCAGCAATGGCGTGGTGACCGGTGAAGTGGCAGATCAGGCCTTGAATATGCTCAACGTGGACGAGCGCGGCTTTGATCACATGGACCGACGCCTATTGTTGGCGTTAATGGATAAGTTTGGTGGCGGACCCGTAGGGGTGGAAAGCCTGGCGGCCGCCATCAGTGAAGAACGTGGCACGATTGAAGATGTTATCGAACCTTATTTGATTCAGCAGGGTCTTATAGCCCGCACTCCGCGCGGACGGGTATTAACCGCCAATGCTTACCTGCACTTTGGGGTGGATATCCCCGGGCGGCTGCGCGACGAAACCGAACTGTAATGGCTTGAGAGTAGATTATGCCCGAGGGTTTTGACCCCAGTACGTCGACACAACCGGAGTTCAGCATTACCGTTCGAGTCTATATAGAAGACACCGACGCCGGTGGTATTGTCTACTATGTGAACTACTTAAAGTTTATGGAGCGAAGCCGAACAGAATTCTTGCGCTCGTTCGGCTATGATAAGCCCGCCGTTCTGGATGACGGACTCCTATTGGTTGTGCACTCTGCCGAAGTCAATTACCGCCGTGCCGCCCGCCTGGATGACAAATTGACGATTACCACCAGTATTGCCTCATTGGCGCGCACTTCAGTGCGCTTTAAGCAAAACGTCTGGCGTGGGAACGAATTGCTGTGCCAAGGTCTAATCCGTGTCGCGTGTGTAACAGGCGACACACTTAAACCTCGGCCAATCCCCGCAGATATTCATTCAAAACTTTCAACACTGACAGAGAGCTGATTCGACTATGCCCCCGACTCAAAACACCATGTCGATCTGGAGTCTGATTGCCGAGGCCAGCTTGCTGGTACAGGCGGTGATGCTGATCTTGTTATTAGCTTCCATCATTTCCTGGGTCATGATTTTTCAGCGCGGCTTTTATCAGCGCAAAGCGTACGCCGCAATGACCGCGTTTGAGCGGCAATTTTGGTCGGGTATAGACTTGAATCACCTTTATAGGCAGGGCAATGGCCGCGTCGCCGAAGGGGTTGAGAACATCTTCCGGGCGGGCTTTAAAGAATTCACGCGTCTGCGCCAGCAGAGCGGAGCCGAACCCGATGCCGTCATGGAGGCCTCTCAACGGGCCATGCGCGTCGCGCTCGCTCGGGAAGAGGAAAAGCTGGAAACCCATTTGCCCTTCCTGGCCAGTGTTGCATCGGTAAGCCCCTACATCGGTCTGTTTGGTACCGTGTGGGGGATCATGAACTCATTCCGGGGCCTGGCCAATGTTCATCAGGCCACTCTGGCAGTGGTTGCGCCCGGTATTGCGGAAGCCCTGGTCGCTACTGCCATGGGGCTGTTCGCCGCTATTCCAGCGGTTCTGGCCTACAACCGATTCTCCGCTCGAGCTGAGGTAATGATGAGCAACTATCAGACCTTCGCTGAAGAGTTCTCCGCTATTTTGCATCGTCAGGTCCACGGCAAACAGCAGGCCGCTGCGTAAACCCGGTGTCCAGAGCGTTTAGCGAGAGGTAACTATTTATGTCCGGATTTCCGCGCAAGATCAAAAAGAAGCCCATGGCCGAGATCAATGTGGTCCCGTACATCGACGTTATGTTGGTGTTGCTGGTGGTCTTTATGGTGACGGCACCTATGTTGATGCAGGGCGTCGCTGTGGACTTGCCCCAGGCTCCGTCCGAGCCTGTTGAGGATCAGGATTCTGAGCCCCTGATCGTGTCCGTAAAACGCGACGGCACTTACTACATTAATCTGGGCGCCAACCCTGAGCAGAGCCGGCCCCTGAGCGAGATTCAGGATACCGTTGCCAGAGTGCTGCGAGAGAAGCCTTCGACTTCAGTGTTGGTCTGGGGTGATCACAATGTCGGCTATGGGGTGGTGGTCAGCCTGATGACTGAATTGCAAAGTGCCGGAGCGCCTTCGGTGGGCCTGGTAACCGAACCGCCGCGCTAACATTTAGGTCACGATGAAGCTGAACTCATACACACTGCCTTTTATTATCAGCCTGTTACTGCACGGGCTGGTGCTGGGCTTGGTCCTGCAAAACTGGCAGTCGGCACCTGCGCCGATGGAAGTGCGGACGCCTAGGCATGTTCAGGCAGAGATTGTGGACTTTAATCCTCGTGCTGCGGAGGAGGCTCGGGCCGAGGAGCAACGAGTCATTGATATGCGCCAGCGCGAACAGGAGCGGGCGCGCCGTGAGGCCGAGCAGCGGCGTCAGCAGGAAGCAGAGCGTCAGCGGCAGGCTCGGGAGCGCGAGCGTCAGGAGGCCGAACGGCAGGCTCAGGCAGAGCGAGAGAGGGAACGTGAGCGGGAGCAGCAGCGCGAGCGGGAACGTCGGGAAGCTGAGCGACGTGAACAAGAGCGTCAGGAACGGGTTCGTCAGCAGCGCCTGGATGATGCGTTGGCCAGGGAAGAAGAGTTTATCGCTGAGACACAGTCTCAAAGCACAGCGCAAAGTTATGTCGCTCTGATCGCACAACGTATTGAGCAAAACTGGAGTCGTCCACCGTCAGCCCGCGTGGGTATGCAGGTGGTTTTAATGATTCAGTTGGTTCCCACCGGTCAGGTGGTTGATGTGTCCGTGGTTGAGAGCAGCGGTAATGCCGCTTTCGACCGCTCCGCCGAGCAGGCGGTGAAACGGGTTGGACGTTTTACCGAAGTCCAGGATATGCCGCCAGAAGTGTTTGAACGTCATTTTCGCCAGCTACGTCTGGTCTTTATTCCACGGGATTTGAGATTGTGAAACACATTTTTGTATTTGTTGCTCTTTTGGCGCTGAGCTTTACCGCTCAGGCGCAGCTCACCATCGAAATCACTCAAGGGGTCGACGATCCCACAAAGATTGCCGTGGTTCCGATACAGCGCACCGATGGCGTTGCGCTGCCAGAGGATATTAGTCGCATCGTCATGGCAAACCTGGAGCGCAGCGGCCTGTTTGATGCGATTCCGCGGGACAACATGTTGTCTTTCCCACGTGCGGAGAATGAAATTCACTTCCGCGACTGGCGAGTGTTGGGCACAGAGTATCTGTTGATCGGACAGGTGACGGAAAACGCTGGTATTTACCGTGTTAGCTATGAGCTGTTCGATGTGCTGGGCGAGCGCCGGATTATGCGTCGGCAAGTGGTGGAAGGTTCGGAAGGTCAGCTGCGCAGTATTGCGCACAACATCAGCGACCGCATCTATGAAACCATTACCGGTATTCGCGGCGCCTTCGACACGCAGATTATTTACGTGGAAGTGGTGCGTCATGACGACGGAACCGATACTTTCCGCTTGATGCGGGCCGACGCCGATGGCGCGCGTCCAGTATTGTTGCTCGAATCCAGCGAGCCCATTCTCTCTCCGGTCTGGTCTCCCGATGGCCGCCGAGTGGCCTATGTGTCCTTCGAAACCAACCGGCCGGCCGTGTTTGTACAGAATTTGGCTACCGGTGAGCGTGAGCAGGTGACGGACTTTGTGGGCTTGAATGGCGCGCCAGCCTGGTCGCCGGACGGTCGCAAGTTGGCCGTAGTGTTGTCCAAAGATGGCAATCCGGAAATTTACACATTGGAGTTGGCCAACAAGCGGTTGACCCGCGTTACCAACCACTTTGCCATTGATACGGAGCCGAGCTGGACCCACGATGGAAAGGGCATTATCTTTACGTCCAACCGTGGTGGTCGCCCGCAGATATACCAGGTGGACCTTGCCAGTGGCCGGGTGGAGCGCTTAACCTTCCAGGGTAACTACAATGCCCGTGGTCGGTTGTCCCCAGATGGCAAGAGCATGGTTATGGTGCACCAGCGAGAAGGTACATTTAATATCGCTCTACAGGAACTGGACACTGGGACTTTACGTCTACTTACCGAAACCCAGTTGGATGAATCGCCCAGTGTGGCGCCTAATGGCGCAATGCTGATTTACTCAACCCGTCACCGCGGACGCGGAGTTTTGGCGGTGGTATCTCTGGACGCCGGGACGCGTTATTATTTGCCTTCCGAAAGGGGTGATGTTCGGGAGCCAGCCTGGTCGCCATTTTTCGACTAAACTCAAGTACTATTCGGACCTATTTGCCGTATTTCGTATTAATAAACAGATCTGCACAGATCACTCTACTGATTGGAGCAACACATGATAAGCAACGTATTTAAGCAGGGTTTTTTCCTGGCCTTTGTTCTGGCCTTCCTGGCTGGCTGTACCGCAACTGACACTATGGATGATGCCGATGATGCAGCCGCCGATCGCGCCGATGAGCGCGGCGTGACCACTGGCACTGCCGATCGGGACCGTCTCAGAGCTTCCGAAGAGGACGATGCTGAGGCACTCGACAACGTGATTTACTTCGGCTTTGACCAAGCTACCCTGCAGCCCGAATCACGCGCTTTGCTGCTGGCTCATGCTGAGCGTCTTAGAAACCCAGGCAACAACGTTAGCGTACGTCTGGAAGGCCACACCGATGAGCGCGGCTCGCGCGAATACAACATGGCTTTGGGTGAGCGTCGCGCCAATGCTGTGCGGGATTTCCTGGTACTGCAAGGTGTGAGCCGGGATATTCTGGAAGTGATTAGCTATGGAGAGGAGCGCCCAGCTGCCCGTGGTAGCAACGATTCAGCTTGGGCTCAAAACCGTCGTGTTGAGATTAAGTACTGATCCCTATGTATAAACTCATGTTGGCCGCTGCGGTAATCGCAGCGGCTCCAGTTCTGGAAGCGCAAGTCAGGGTCGAGGAATCTCGGCCCCTTGTCCGTACTGGGGTGGCGAATACCAACGCCCCTTCTGACGACGCGCAAAATATTCAGATGGAGCTGTTTTTCCAGCTGCAGGCTCTGCAGGAAGAAGTGCAGATGCTGCGTGGCATGGTGGAAGAACAGTCCCACGAAATTAATCGTCTCCAGCAGCAGCGGATGGACGACTATCTGGATTTGGATCGCCGGTTAAGTCTGTTGACCGAGGGTGCCAGAAGCAGCTCCCGGGGCGATGCCAACGGCTCTGCACAGCGCAGCGGCTCCTCCGCACCTTCACAAGGTTCGACGGCGGGCAGCAACGCGGAAACCGAAGCCTATCGTGCGGCCTATCAGCTGTTGCGGGACCGCAACGTTGATGAAGCCATTGAGGCTTTCAATGCCTATTTGGAGCGGTACCCCAAAGGCAATTTCGCGGGTAACAGTTACTATTGGCTGGGCGAGATCTTCCTGTTGAAGGATGATCTGGAAAAGTCTCAGGAGTGGTTCAGTCGGCTGTTGAAAGACTTCCCCCGTGATCGCAAAGTGTCTGACACCAAGTTCAAGCTGGGCACCGTCTACCACCGCATGGGCAATAACAGTCGCGCGCAAGAGTTGCTACAGGAAGTGGCTGGCGATGGCAGTGATGCCTCCCGCTTAGCAAGACGGTACTTGCAGGAAAACTTCTAACCTTTCAGGGCGCTTTCTAGAGCTCACGAGAAAGTGAGTGCTTTGGAGAGGTTAAGTTGTTTCGATAAGGGAAAGTGCTAAAAAAGAAGGGTGGGAGCCGGTTTCCCGGCCCCCAGATATCTATCCATTAAATCTTGTGCAGTCCCATGGGCGTCCTGCCCGCTCCATGACCACTACCGCTCCCCAGTCTTCACATCCATGGCTCTTCCTGACCCGACGGGAGAGGGCGCATCCATTGGCCGTCCTGGCCAGTGTACTCACTGTGTCACCTCCATGTGGTAAGTATTTTCCCCCACTACCAGGGAGTCGCCTAGTGGCGACTGTCCATTCTTTTTGTGAGACATTGACTACAAAAACCGTCGCAGGGCACCTCTGAACAACTCCTTGCGCCCTAGGCTAGCGGACGATTTTGTAGCAGGGCACGTAGGCACGCCCCGGCAATTTCATCCGATGTTGGGCGACAAAGGACGCCAGCAGTTCGTCCATGGGCTCCATAATGATCCTGTCGCCATGGATTTCAAAGTTGCCGTGCTCTTCAATGGCGCGTATACCCTCGTCTTTCACGTTGCCCGCAACAATGCCGGAGAAGGCGCGTCGCAGGTTGGCGGCGAGCACATGGGGCTCTTGATTCTGATGCAGCTCCAAGGCGCTCATATTCTCGTGGCTGGGGATAAACGGCTGCTGAAAGTCCGGGCTGATCTTCAACTGCCAGTTAAAATGGAAGGCATCATTGGTGTTTTTCCGAAATTCCCGCACTCGCGTGACGCCGTCCAGCATGGTTCGCGCGACCTGTGCTGGATCGTCAATAATAATCTTATAGCGGCTTTGAGCTTCTAGCCCCAGGGTTTGACCGATAAATTCGTTGATGCGGTTAAAATACTCGGCGCTGCTCGCAGGACCGGTGAAAACCAAGGGGAAGGGGATGTCCCGGTTGTCCGGGTGCAGCAATATGCCCAGAATGTACAGAATTTCTTCCGCCGTGCCCGCACCGCCCGGGAACACAACAATGCCGTGACCGGTGCGCACAAACGCCTCCAGGCGCTTTTCAATGTCGGGCATAATGATCAATTGATTCACGATCGGGTTAGGAGCCTCAGCGGCGATAATGCCCGGCTCACTGATGCCCAGATACCAGCCGTTGGGTATGCGTTGCTTGGCATGGCCGATGGTGGCGCCTTTCATGGGCCCTTTCATGGCGCCAGGGCCGCAGCCGGTACAAATGTCCAGGCCACGCAGGCCCATATGGTAGCCCACCACTTTGGTGTAGTCGTACTCTTCCCGGCTGATGGAGTGACCACCCCAGCACACTACGACGCGTGGCTCCACGCCCGAGCGTAACAGGTCCGCGTTGCGCAGCATGTGGAATACGGCGTCAGTGATGCCCTCCGTGGTATTCATGTCGAACTGCGGGTTGCCCTGTATTTCGGAACTCGCGTAGAGCACGTCGCGCAGTACGGTGAACAGATGTTCACTGATCCCGCGAATCATCTTTCCGTCCACAAAGGCGCTCGCCGGAGCGCCGCGAACGTCCAGCTTTATGCCTCTTTCCTGCTGTAAAATGCTGATGGAAAAATCTTGGTAGCGCTCCAGCAGCTCCTTACCGTCATCCAGGTAGTTGCCGCAATTCAATACCGCCAGGGCACAACTGCGAAAGAGGGTGTAGAGGCCACTCTGACTGGCGTCGAGCAGTTTCGCCACTTCGAGTTTGGACAGGACTTTGAGCTGGCCTACGGGCGAAATGATGGCGTCGGTGGTGGCGTAAGCGTCTTTATCCAGTGAGGCTACCTGCGAGGGTACCTGAGACGAATCTTGCTTCATAAATCATGGACCTTTCACGTTTATACTTGTCGGTGCGAAAGGAAAGGATACCCTGCGGTTTGAGACACGCTTTAAATACCTCCTTGTACGCTCCGCGTCGGCTTCCTGCCTCCGAGGGTCTCAAAACGCAGGGGATCCTTTCCTGATCGTTCAGTGGTATCAGTTCCCGATTATTCAGTGGTATCAGTTTCCGATTGTTCAGTAGTATAAGTGTAGCGGTTATGGCCCGAAAACGAACGGACTTTTATCGCCTTGGGTAGCGGGTATAATGGGCCGCTTCTTTCCATCCGCTTCAGTCTACTTGAGTTTCATTATGTCCTACTTGCCCTGTGTCGAAATCGAACCTTCTGAAAGTGCCAATGCCGCTGTTATTTGGTTGCACGGTCTGGGGGCCAGTGGCCACGATTTCGCGCCCCTGGTGCCACAGTTGACTCTGCCTTCCGAGCTCGCGGTGCGCTTTGTCCTCCCCCATGCGCCCAGCATACCGGTCACAGTTAACGGTGGCTACGTCATGCCCGCTTGGTACGACATCTACGCCATGACAACATTGCGAGAGGTGGATACGGATCGACTGCGTCAGTCGGCGCATGAGGTAGGAAAACTGATCGAGCGGGAAATTGAGCGCGGTATTGATAGTCGGCGCATTGTACTGGCTGGTTTCTCTCAAGGCGGGGCGGTGGTTTATCACGCCGCACTCACTCAAACGCGGCCTTTGGGCGGGCTGTTGGTGCTGTCCAGCTATTTGGCTACGGCGGATACGATGGAGCGTGATCCGGTCAATCAGTCATTGCCCGTGCTTATTCAACACGGTGTTCAGGATCCCGTCGTTCCGGAAATTTTGGGGCAGCAAGCGGCCGATCAGTTACGGGCCTGGCAATACCCCGTGCAGTATCAGCGCTACCCAGTGGAACACGGCGTATGCCCGCAACAAATACCGGTGATTAGCCGTTGGTTGGGGGAGTGCCTGACGCGGGCTTACGAATAATCGCTGCGTCTCATCCGTAAGCCCTGTTGCGGAGGATTATTTTAAAATCGCATCTATACGGGCCAGCTCTTCCGCAGAGAAGTCGAGATTGTCCAGCGCTGCCACCGAATCCTCAATCTGCGCTGGCCGGCTAGCGCCGATCAGTGCGCTGGACACCACTTCGTTATTCAGTACCCAGGCGAGCGCCATCTGGGCCAGGGACTGCCCCCGGGCTTCGGCCAGGTCGTGCAGCGCCTTGACCTTGGTCAGCAACTCTTCCCTGATGTCCTTCTCGTTGAAGTAAATTTGTTCTTGCCGTGCCGCGCGAGAGTTAGCCGGTACACCGCGCAAGTATTTGTCCGTAAGCAGCCCTTGGGAGAGCGGAGAAAATACAATTGCGCCCACGCCTTCCTCTTTGAGTACATCCGTGAGTCCGTCTTCAATCCAGCGGTCGAGCATGTTGTAGCGAGGCTGGTGAATCAGCAGCGGTGTGCCGAGTGATTTGAGAATAGCGATGGCTTCACGGGTTTGTTCCGCTCCGTAGTTCGAAATGCCTGCGTAAAGCGCACGTCCTGAGCGAACAATATAATCCAGCGCCTGCATGGTTTCTTCCAAAGGTGTGTCCGGATCCATGCAGTGAGAATAAAAAATATCGAAGTAGTCGAGCCCGGTGCGTTTCAAACTTTGATCGCAGCTGGCCACCAGATATTTGCGTGAACCGCCGATACCATAAGGACCGGGCCACATGTCGTAACCGGCTTTGCTGGTGATTATCAATTCATCGCGGTAGGGCGCAAGATCGCGCTTAAAAATTTCTCCAAACGTCGTTTCCGCAGAGCCGTAAGGAGGGCCATAGTTGTTGGCCAAATCAAATTGGGTGATGCCTAAATCAAAAGCGCATTGAACCATGGCGCGAGCGTTGGCTAAAGAATCCGTGCCGCCAAAGTTTTGCCACAACCCCAAGGACAGAGCGGGCAGGCGTATGCCGCTGGCGCCGCAGCGGGGATACGTCATGCGGGTGTAGCGGTCAGCGTTGGCTTGATAGGAAAGATTGGGATCTTGAGTGAGCATAGCGTTTCTCTTGTTATCGATGAGCAAAAGAGCGCTATGTTAACGCAGATACTGTGTTGGCACGACAGGGGGGCAGGAGAATATTGTGCTGCTGGACGCCGAGCAGAAAGTTACCCGGCGCCCTCAGAGACGTTTAGGGGCGCGCTGCCCAGACGTTACACCAACCAGCCCCTTTGACCTTTTTGCCGGGGAACAGGTTGCAGCCTACCCATTCGGCGTCCAGATCGCCTGTGGCGTGGATGCAATTATCGCAACGCTCATCTTCGATGGGCGTTTCCTCGGTGTATTGAAGCGCTTGAGCCTGAGGGTTGCTAGGATCAAGTCGTACTTCTTCTTCTGCAGAGAGAGTTTTGACCGGAATCAGAGAGGCGCCAGCGGTGACGGCAGAGAGACGCAAAAAATCACGGCGTTTCATAGATATTTCCTCAATCTAAAGGGAAAAGGACTTCGTACTGCATTAGCCGGTCGGACTTTAACATACTCGCTTAATGCTTGCACAAGAGCGTCGGGCGCGTGAGTCTTAACGCACTTGCGCTTAACCCTTTGTTGCACGAAAACCCTGTTGTATAGGGCCATCCAATGGGCTAACGTCTTACCTGATAGCCTGCTAACCATCGTCGTTCCTGTCTGGGGATGCGTATGACCGAGATTGCGGTATTGAATGGCGGATTGGATCATTTTGAGGCCAATGCGGCTGCCCGGCATCAGCGCCTAGAGTGGTTGCTGGGCGAGCTCGGCAATCGCTACGGTGCGCAAGCGAGAATTTCCGACGACGACGCCTTTCAGGTGGCGTTGAGTCAGCCACGTGCCACTTTGGAGTGTGCGCTGTTTATCCGTGCTGGATTGCTGGCAGTGAGTCCCAGCCGCAAGGAGCGCTGGGATGCGCGCATCTCCATGGCTTTGGGAGAGTCGGAGCCGGGTCGGGGGACGGAAGACGCTTACCGCGTCGCCAGTCACGGCCTGGAAGCTCTGGAGCGCGGCCACCTAACCTTTTATGCCAATCCCGAGCCTTTACGGTTGGCGGTCTCTTTGGCGACGGCCTTCGCCGACGATATTCTCAGCCATTGGACACCCAGCGAGGCAGAGGCCTATTTCGAGCATCTGCTCAAACCGGATGGGCATAAAGCCATCGCTCAGCGGCTCAACAAAAGTCGCCCCACCGTTACCAAAACCCTGCTGCGGGCCAGGTACAATCTTCTGGATCGCTACCGGCGGGACGCGCAGGCGCTGATGGCCCTTAGCCGGGTCTGAGGCCCGGAGACTCTCTCGGGCGAAGCGAGCCGGGCCGAGCGCCGGGGCTGGCTCCTCGCAACAGGTCGAGCAGAGCAACGGCTGCGCCCGCTGAAGAGGCGGGGTTTTGACCGGTCACCAGCTTGTTGTCGACGATGACGTGCTCTTCCCACTCCTCCGCTTTGGTGTACTGCCCGCCGTGGTGTTTGAGCTCCTCTTCCACCAGGAACGGCACGACCTCCGTCAATCCCACGGCCTCTTCCTCGGCGTTACTGAACCCGGTCACATGCTTGCCGCTGACCAGGGGGCGGCCGTCTGGCTGTTTGGCATGGCGCAAGGCGCCAGGGGCGTGGCACACCGCGCCGATGGGTTTGTTTTCGTGGTAGAAGTGCTCGATCATTTCTATGGATACCGGATCTTCCGCCAGATCCCACAAAGGACCGTGACCGCCGGGGTAGAAGATTGCGTCAAAGTCATCCGGGTCAAGGTCCCGGAGTTTACGTGTGGCGCCCAGCAGTGATTGAGCCTGTTGGTCCTTACGGAAACGGGAGGTGTCTTCACTTTGAGTTTCCGGGTTGTCGCTCATGGGGTCCAGGGGTGGTTGCCCGCCTTTAGGGGAGGCGAGCGTGACGGTGGCGCCGGCGTCGATAAATCGGTAATAGGGGGCCGCGAATTCCTCCAACCAGAAGCCGGTCTTCCGGCCGGTGTCGCCGAGCTGATCGTGGGATGTCAGTACCATCAAAATCTTCATGTGCCTTTCTCCTCCGAATGAATCCTGTTCGGAATTAGGCAGTGCGAGCTAGGGCGAGTTCAGGAAGTTGCGACGCTTTCGGGCATGGGGCTTTCTGACTCTATCGGCTTGCGTTTTTGCAGCATGCGCATTAACCAGTAGGCGGCAAAGGCCGCGAGTAAATGTTTTAGATTGTGGCCACTGATGAATTGTCCGGTGAGTTGGAAAATCGGCTCGTCCAAGTGTTCGGCGGCGACGGCGCTGAGGTAGATTGCCAGGGCGATGACGTAGTCGCCACCTCGGTCATAACGAGCGGGGAACAGCAGTAGGATGATCGGGATGAGTATCATTGGCCCCAATTGAACCAAAAGGTAAGGTGCCAAGTTGTCTTGGCCTTGCAGGTAAGTCCAATACCAATAACCGACGCTTGCCCATGCCAGGGCGATTAACACCGGCAGCAAGCGCAAGCCCAGTGTGTGGTTAATTCGTTCAATCAGCACGGCACTGAATAAGGCCATAAAGGCGAGTGCCATGGGCACTCGATCCCAGACTAGGCGAAAGTTATTGGGCTCCCAGTGGTAATAGGCGGAGCCAAAACCGGTTAGGATGATGCCAGTAAAAAACAGCAGCCAAGCTAGACGTTCGCCCCGAATAGCGCATTGACATTGTCCTTCCCACAGGGCCCGTAGCCCGACTATGCCTACCCATAAAAACGCCAGATTGGTGAGAACGTCGCCTATATGGGGGATGCCCAAAAACTGGCGTTGATCGGCCCAGATGTTGTAATCGGCAGGTTGTTGAATGGGCGGCACAGCGGCAGCGGCTAATATCAGCAGAGCGGCGAGACCGGCCACCACTCGGTAGGCGCACGCTGGCGGCGGGCCTGGATAGTTGGTTTTCATTCGCTTCCTCCATGATAACGAACGCGTCTAATTAGAGTTCGACGCGCGGGATGGCGCTTAACAATGCCTGGGTGTACGGGTGTTGAGGTTGCTGAAACAGCGTTTCGGTGCTGGCCAGCTCTACCAGTTGTCCCTGCTGCATTACCGCGACCCGATCGGCGATATAACGTACCACGGATAGGTCGTGGGAGATAAACAGCATGGTGAGGTCGTGTTTCTCGGTGAGTTTCAGCAGCAACTTGAGAATTTGCGCTTGGATGGTGACGTCCAAAGCGGACACTGGCTCATCGGCGATAATCAGTTTTGGTCGCGGCGCCAGAGCACGGGCAATGGCAATGCGTTGGCGTTGGCCGCCGGAGAATTCGTGTGGGTATTTGCGCGCTGAGGTGCGATCCAGCCCCACATCGTCCATCAGTTGATTGATTTGTTCGGTGAGCGTATCGCGCTTGGCGATGCCGTGAATCAGCAGCGGCTCGGCCAATGTGTCGAATACCGTCATACGCGGATTGAGAGAAGCGTAGGGATCTTGAAAAATCATCTGAAAGTCTCGGCGGGCCCGTTTTAGTTTGTTGGTGCCCAGTTGATACAGATCAACGCCGTCAATCAGCACTTCCCCGGATTGGCTTTCAATCAGCCGAATAATGCTGCGCCCGAGGGTGGATTTCCCCGAGCCGGATTCACCCACCAGCCCCAGAATTTCTCCGCGCCGTACGTCCAGAGTGATATCGTTTACCGCGTGCACTTGGGTGTGGCGATCAACAGAAAAGGACGTGCGCAAGTGGTTTACTTGTACCAACTGTTCCAGCTTTCGCGGTGCGCCCGAGGGGGGCTTGCTACTGGTAGGAATGGCATCAATCAACTTCTTAGTGTACGGGTGCTGGTGGCCTTTGAAGATTTGTTCAGGCGGCCCCTGTTCCACCACCACGCCTTTTTCCATTACCAGCATGTGGTCTGCCATATCCGCGGCTACGGCCAAGTCATGGGTAATAAAAATCACCGCCATGCCGTGGCTGGCCTGAATTTTTTTAATCAATTGCAGTATCTGCGCCTGCACCGTAACGTCCAGTGCAGTGGTGGGCTCGTCGGCGATTAAAATCTCGGGCTCGGTCATTAACGCCATGGCAATCATCACGCGCTGGCGCATGCCGCCGGAAAATTGATGCGGGTAATCGTCGATGCGTTGTTCCGGATTTTTTATACCCACTTCCCCCAGCGCAGCGATGGCCTTGGCGCGCGCTTCTTTCGCTGAAGCGGCCCGGTGACGGCGCAGCGGCTCCACCAACTGCGCACCCACTTTCATGTAGGGATTGAGCGACGTCATGGGGTCTTGAAAAATCATGCCGATGCGATTGCCGCGCACATTGCGCAATTGCTTTTCGCTCATACGCAGCAAGTCTTCTCCTTTCAGGCGTGCGCTGCCCGCCTCGACCTTACCGGGTGGCGACGGAATCAGGCCCAGCAGGCTGTGGCACGCCACCGACTTACCTGAGCCGGATTCACCCACGATACCCAAAACTTGACCGGGCTGGAGGCGGAAGCTCATATCGTCCACCGCCACGGTGGTGCCATTGCGGGTGTGGAAGCACACGCGCAGATTGTCTACCGCCAGCAAGTCCTGACTGCGCTCCTCATTCATGGCTTAATCCTTCGAGGCTCGTGGATCGAGGGCATCGCGCAAGCCATCGCCCAGGAAGTTCAACGCGAACAGAGTGACCGACAGGGTCAGAGCTGGAAAGATCAGCATCCAGGGGTAGTTTTCCATATTCTCCACGCCGTCAGAGATGAGAGATCCCCAAGAACTTTGCGGCGGCTGTATGCCCAGGCCTAAAAAGCTCAAAAAGGATTCCAGCAAAATAACGCTGGGAATGGTCAGGGTGGTGTACACGATGATGGGGCCAACCGCATTGGGGATCACATGCCGGCGAATGATTCGCCAGCGGGACAGGCCCATGGCGATGGCCGCTTCAATGTACTCCTGGCGTTTGATGGTCAGCACCTGGCCGCGCACGATGCGCGCCATGGTCAGCCATTCCACTGCACCGATGGCTAAAAACAGCAGCAGCATACTGGAGCCAAAAATGACCGTAAGCAGGATGATGAAAATGGCAAAGGGTAGGGCGTAGAGCACATCCACAATGCGCATCATGGCGTTGTCGACGCGCCCGCCCAAATAGCCAGCGGTTGCGCCCCAAAGCACGCCGATGCCCAGGGCCACCGCGGTGGCGACGAAGCCAACCATCAAAGAGACGCGCGTGCCGTAGAGGATGCGGGTGAGCTGATCCCGGCCCAGGGTGTCGGTACCGAGCCAGTGCTGCGCTGAGGGCGAGCTGGCGCCCAGCAAAAGGTTCTGATCCTGATACGCGTAAGGGGCGATCCAGGGGGTCAGCAGCGCCACCAGAATTAACAGCAACAGAAATCCGGCGCTGACCAGAGCGAGACGGTTTTTGAACAGCCGGTGCATGGCGTCCCGGGTCAGGGATGAACCTTCTTCCAGGACGGGTTCGGTCGCGGTTTGCTCAGTGATTCTCTGCATGGCTAGTGACCCGCCTCCTGACGCAACCGTGGATTGAGCCACACCAAAATAACGTCGGCGATCAGGTTAAACAGAATGATCAACCCGGCCAGGAACACCGTGGTACCCATGATCATGGTGTAATCGCGATTAAAGGCCGCTTGAATATAAAAGCGCCCCAGGCCGGGAATCTGAAAGATGGTTTCCACCACGAAAGAGCCGGCCAGCAAACCGGCCAGGGCTGGCCCCAGATAAGAGACCACCGGTGTGACGCCGCCGCGCAGGGCGTGCACCATCACGACTCGCCAGGTGGAAAGACCCTTTGCCCGCGCGGTGCGAATATAGTCCTGGGATAGCACTTCCAACATGCCGCCACGGGTAATTCGGGCGATATAAGCGGCGTAGGTGGAGCCGAGGGTAATGGCGGGTAGAATCTTGTCTCCGGGCGTCGAGCCCCAACCGGACACCGGTAACCAGCCCAACCAGATCCCAAAGATCAGCATGAGGATCGGCCCCAGAACAAAAGAGGGCAGGCAGATCCCCACCATGGCCGCCGACATGGGCACATAGTCTTGAAGGCTGTTCGGTCTCATGGCCGCGATAATCCCCGCCGGCATCCCCACTAGCAAGGCAAACAAAATGGCGTAGAGGCCCAGCTCCATGGTGACCGGAAAGCCCCTGGCGATCATTTCGTTCACGCTGCGGGTGGTGTAGCGGAAAGAGGGACCGAGGTCACCCCTAAGCAAATCCCCCAGGTAGTCAAAGTACTGGCGTACCACTGGCGCGTCCAGATTGTACTGGGCGTGCAGGTTGGCCATGACTTCCGGCGGCACGTTTCGCTCCTGATCAAACGGCCCCCCAGGGGCGAGCCGGATCAGGAAAAAGGTGATCGTGATGACCACCAACATGACCGGTATGGCCAGAGCAAGTCGCTTACACAAAAAACGCAACATGGCTTATGGCTGAGACTCCAGGTAGACCCCTTTGTAGTTGACGTGCTTCATAACATTGCTGTGCCAGCCGCGGACGGAGGGCGATACCAAGTGATTGTACTGATAGAAGTAAATGGGTGCGATGGGCGCTTCTTCAAGCAGTATGGCTTCGGCCTGCTGGAAGTATTCCATACGTTGCTCGGTATCCTCGGCGCGCGCCGCTCGACCAATTAACTCATCGTAACGCTCGTTCGACCAGCCGGTATCGTTGTTGCCGCCGTCGGAGAGAAACATATCCAGAAAGGTGTTCGGGTCATAATAATCGGCTACCCATCCGGAACGGGCGATGTGATAGTCACCGCCGCGCTTGCTCGCCAGATAGACGCGCCAGTCCTGATTGCGCAGGGTGACGTTGACGTTCAACTCCTGGCGCCACATTTGTTGAATGACCACCGCTATGCGCTCGTGAACGTCCAGGGTGTTATACAAAATGGTTAGAGTTGGAAAGCCCTGGCCATTTGGGTAACCAGCTTCGGCCAGCAATTCACGCGCTTTTTCGGGATTGTAGGGGACGCGCGCGCGCGCTTCGTAGCCGGCTCCTGGGGGCGTGAAGTGTTCAGCGGGCCGCTGGCCACCGCGCAACATTTGATCGGTAATCTGTTCCCGATTGATGGACAGACTCAGGGCTCGGCGCACACGCGGATCGCCCAGTGGTTCTACCCGGGTATTGAATTCGTAGTAATAGGTGGCGTAGTTGGCGAAGCTGCGCAAGGCGGGGTGCTCCTCGCTCTTATAACGGGGCACGCGCTCCTCTGCCAGGAGGTTGATGATATGCAATTGCCCGGCGCGAAACATGCGCTCTTCAGTGGCGGGTTGTTGCACCGGGTAGAAGTGGATCTCATTGAGTAATACCCGGTCCGCATCCCAGTAGTGAGGGTTTTTTTCCACCACCAGCACACGGTTGGGCTCCCAGGATTTCAGAGTAAAGGCACCGTTACCCACGAAGTTTTCCGGCCGGGTCCAGCGTGTGCCCCGTTGGTCCGGTCGCCCGAATTGTTCAATGGTAGGCGGATGCACGGGGTAGAAGCTGTGATGCTCCAGCAGCTCCAAAAAGTAGGGCACGGGGCTTTCCAATTCGATGCGCAGGGTGCGCTCGTCCACAGCGGTTACGCCCACTTCGTCGAAATCGCTAATGCGTTCCCGATGAAAGTCTTCGGCGTTTTTGATGCTGTACAGAGAATAGGCGTATTGATTGCCTAGGCCGGGCAAGAGCGCGCGTCGCCACGACCAGACAAAGTGTTCGGCGGTGATGGGGTCACCATTAGACCAGCGCGCTTCTTCGTTCAAGTAAAACGTATACACCAACCCGTCTTCGGAAATGTCCCAGGAGTGGGCTACGCCCGGCTCAATCTCCAGGGTTTCGGAGCTTTTGCTCACCAGGCCTTCAAACAGTGCCAGTTGGATTTGGCGTTCGGGAATACCCACAGTGGTGTGGGGGTCCACATCGGAAGGTTCATCACCGTTGCCCATATGGAGGATCTGCTGCTCGTTGCCGATTTCCACGGCGGTTCTCTGGCCGTCAGAGCAGGCGCTGAGCAATAAGGCGCCAGCGAGAGCGAGAATAAAGCGGGAGTAGCGTTGCAATGTCATGTATTACTTGTCCTCAAGTCTTCGAGCGAAGGCGTCAAAACTGTAGGGGCGCCCCAGGAAATCTTCCACCAAATCGGCGGCATCGCGGCTGCCGCCGGGGGCCAGGACTTTGTCCCGATAGCGTTGGGCCACTTCGGTGTTAAGCATGCCGTGCTCTTCAAACTCACTGAACATGTCCTGAGCGATCACCAGGGACCACATATAAGTGTAGTAAATCGCCGAGTAACCGTAGAGGTGACCGAAAGCGGTGTGGAAATAGGTGTCCTCCACGTAGGGGAAGGGCGAGTATTGTTCCTGCAGCTCACGAACGGTTTCGGTCAAGTCCAGGCCTTCCGGGTCACGGTTGTAGAGGTTGAGCGACAACGCGGCATAGAACATTTGGTGTTGAACGAACAGACCCCGGCCAAAATCGCGCCCGGCGTTCATTCTCTCCACCAATTCCACGGGGATGGTTTCGCCGCGCGCGTTGCGCGCAAACTTGGAGAGTGTCTCCGCGTCCCACACCCACTCCTCAAGCATCTGTGCGGGCGCTTCCACAAAATCCCACTCGGTGCGCACGCCGGACATGCTCAACCAACGCTGGTGACCACCAAAAATGGCGTGCAGCAAATGGCCGAACTCATGCAGGAAGGTTTTGACATCCGAATGCTCCATGTAGCCGGAGCTGCCTTCACCGCCCGGAAAGTTGCACACCAAAGATACGATGGGCAGCTGGTGACCCTTGACGCCACTTTGCATGGTGAAAGCGGCGGCGTGATTAAACTTGCCTTCGCGCGGGTGCATATCCAGGTAAAAACGGCCGATGACTTCGTCCCCATCCAGCATCTCGTAGGCGTGTACCGATTCGTGCCAGGTCTCTGTGTCCCAGGGAACGATGCGTACGTTGAATAAGGTTTCGGTCAGGTCAAAAATGCCCTGGCGAACACGGTCGTATTGAAAGTAAGAGCGGATTTCCCGGGAGTCGATATCGAACAGTTCCTGCTTGATTAACTCTTCCAGGTGGGTTTTTTGCCAGTCACCCACGACCTGCGCGGTGGGGTCAATCTCCTGCTGACGTGCGAGCAGGATTTCGTAATCGTAACGGGCTCTGGAATCGGCGATGGCGCTAATACGGTCGATAAACACCTGCGCATGTTCCGGCGTCTCGATCATTTTATCTTCGGTAACAAAATGAGCGTAGTGGCGGTAGCCGAGCAGGGTGGCCAGTTCGTGGCGGGCGGTGAGCAGCTCATGCAACACTTTGTCGTTTTGTGGGTAGCCCCGCTGGCGAAACAGCTTGTATAGCTCGTAACGTAGCTGGTCGTCTTCCGCGTACTGCATCACTGGGAAATAGTCGGGGTAATCGGTGGTAATTACTACGGTGCCATCTTCTTGGACGCGAGCGTCAATGTAGTCCTGAGGGAGGCCGGCGAGCCGGTCGGCTGACTCTACTTCCAGTTTACGGACATCCTCGCGGATATGGGCATTAAATTGCTGGCCAAGTTTATTGATTTCACCGTTTAACTCTCGAATGCGCTGCCGGGTCACTTCCGGGCGGTCGACACCGGCGCGTTGGAAACCGAGCAACATATCTTCAACGAAACGCTGATCTAGTGCGTCCAGGGCATCCAGATCCACTTCGTTCACACGTTGGTACAGCGGCCGGGACAAACCAATATCCGTACCCAGTGGCACAAGATTTTGCTGGCAGGTATCAGCGGCGGCGCGGACTTGAGGGTTGGGGTGAACATTGCGGTACAGGCTCGCGCTGCCGGCAATGCGGTTGGTCATGATATCCAGCTTATTGATCTGCTCCAGCAGCACAGCGTCGGTCATCGGCGTGGGGGACGTTTCCAGAGAGGCAAATTGCAACTGCGCCGCTTCTAAGTTCGCTTGGCACTGATCAATGTACGCTTGCGCATCCTCGTCCTCGAATTGAGGCCATTTGGGGTCTTCGGGGGCGTCAGGCTGAGCCGGTTGCTGCCCACAAGCCACCAATGTCAGGCAGGCTATGGCGACCCAGATGCCAGCCAGCTTGACGGGTCCTTGTTTTAGAGTGGATGCAGTTGCCATGTTTTTCCCCGTAGAGTCAGTTGTTGTGATGCTACCGAGTAGCCTGGAAAGAATGCCTTGCTAAAGTCCTCTTTCCTTCCGCTTCGATACGTTGTGATTCCGGTATTCTATGCGCGGCTTGTGGCCTTCACAAGGCAGGTTCCTGGAGTGGTGAGCGACGTTAAGCGTTTGTTTATGATGCCATAGGCCACTCGAAGTGCCCCGGAATGGCGGATTTTTTAGAAATTGTATCCGATGCCAAACGAGGCGTAATGCACCCAAGCGAAAGTATAAAGTTCATCATTGTCCGCCCCACCTTCGAGGGTTCGATAGCCGGCAGAAAGGTACCAGCTGTCATCCGGTAAGGTGTACTGAATTTTAAGCGAGGCATCAATTGCCCGGCCTTGCGAGGCCGCGGCGCCTTCAATATCGATAATCCATTGAGTCCGTTCGTTGACGTGATAGGCGCCATAGAAATGCAAAAGCGGGACCAAGCCAAGGTCATCGTCCTGCTCTCTCAAGCCGGCTTGACGCAGTTCGATCTTGGCGTCGCGAACCAGAAGCGCAGCGCCCAGCCCCAAATCCCACCGGCCCTCACGACGAAACATCCAGCGGTAGGTCAGGCGGTAGGTGTTGAAACGGTAGAGGCCGTCGGTGTGGGCGTCCGCCGAAAAGTTGGAGTCCTGAAAAACCACATCCTGGTCAAAACGGCCGGAACCGCTGATTTCCAGTGGCGCCAGATTAAGGCGCACGGAGTGGTTTTCGTCAAACTGGTAGTGTGCATATAAACGAACGTAAGGCTCGGGCCCACTACCAGTCAAATCCAGCAGATCAAAGCGAGTGCCTCCCTCATTGGGGATGCGCACGTCGTTGCGGCTAAACCAAGCCGGCCCCGTCTCTATTTCCAGGCTAAATTGATCGGTAAATGGCTCGGCCTGCGTCAGTGCGGGGGCCGCTGAGACTAGTAGGGCGCAAGAAAACGCTCGTCGACTGTTCATTGTTCCCTCTTCGCGTCTATCGCTTTGACAGAGGTCTATAGTCGCACTTTTTGCAGGAGGAAGTACACTTCTGAGTTCAGGCTGGCGCCCAGTAGCGGGAAGGGGCTGAACCAGCGCGCCTTGAGTTGAAAGCGCTGCTGTAGGAGTTGTTCGAGCCGTCGATAATCAAACCCGAGATGGTGCGGGTGGTAGGGTTTGCCCGGTGCTATTTCCGTGGTGGGCCGTTCGCTAGGCGCTCTACCGCGACAAGCCGACAGTATATTGCCGGGCCGGGCGTCGAAAGCGCCGTAGCGGCGCCCCATGCGAAACACACCTTTGAGCAGCGCTGGGAGAAACAGCTCGTGAGGGACGCCGATTACGGCAAGTCCTTCGGGTTTGAGTAGGCGATGTATTTCAGCAATGGCGTGCTCAGTTTGCTCGGGCGGAAGGTGCTCAAACACCTCCAGGCAGAATACGTAGTCGAAGTGATCCGTGGGCACTTTCTTCAAAGAGCGGGCGAAACTCACCGTTTCTAGATCGGCAAGATGGCTCTTGGCTTCTTTCATTAGCGCCGGGGTGGGTTCGAACACCGTCGCCTCAAGCGGCTGCAATTCGGACAACTGCCGAATAAGCTCGCCGTTGCCCGCGCCATAATCCATAACCTTTAAGGGTGCTGCTGCCTCGGAGTGCTTACGAAACACCTTAAGGGCATCGGCAAAGCGGCGTCGTTGAAGCCAGCGTTTAAAGGCGTTTTGATCGCGGGTAGTAAGATCGGCGTAAGACATAACATCCAACAGTGAGCATTCAGGACCCAGCTCAGCAGAGCTGGTCGACGCGAAGGACTATAGGGTATTTGCCCGTAAATCGGAAGAAAAGATGCCTAGCGTTTCCAAACTCGTTTTAAGGCCTCCCCTTCCTGGGTATTGAACCGCTGTCATTGTTTTCACTCGTCAGCGTTTGGAGCTGTGCGCGTGAGATTCAGTTCATCCAGCAACCAAGGGTCGTCAAAGTGGCGCCGCCCCACAAACGCAATGGCGTGGGTGCCGTGTATGCGCAGAGCACCGGTATTGGCCACGCCCATTGGCCAGTACAGGTACCGCTCCGGGCGGCTGGATTCTGGAATCAGCCCCTCCGCATCAAAAGGGCTGTGATAGCCGCCACGGCTGTCGGGCAGCGCGCGCAGCTCGTTATACTCCCTCAATGCCAGCGCGCGGCTACGGCTCTGGGGTGACCGTTCACTGACTCCCAACAGGCTATGGGTATTCGCCTCAAGCCACAGGGTGTGTGCCGAGTGCGGCTCAAGGCTGGTGCCCAGGTAAAAAGGCTCTTGGAGAAAAGGCAGATCTGGCAGGGCCTGGAAGCCCGCCGCGGGGTAGAACTGGTACCAGCAACCGCACAAATGCATCTTGTCGTAGCCCAGCACCTCACCCTGGTCGGTCAAATGTACGCGCCAAGTCACGCCGTTAAATTGGCCTGCCAGTAAATCCAGGCGGTGTGTCGGACGGCGTTCGGAGAACCACACGCTGTAGCTCAGAAGGGTGGTTACGCCATTTTGATAGCGGCCATGATTGATCTCGGTATAAAGAGTCGGACGGGAATGATCGCCGCTGATCTGCCCTTCAGTTGACGCAGTGAGTAAAAGCGGTCGATCGTTGCTCGCCAAGCCGTCCGGTCCCGCCTCCTCAATGGCCAAAGAGGGTGCGAAGGCTTCCAGTAGCAGCCGGCGGGTTGGTCCGTCGAGCTCAGGGATTCCCAAAGCATCAGACTCGCTTCTGCGCAGCGCTTCCAGCGCACGAGGGATGTTATTTGCCGCACCCGGGGCTGCAAAGCGCTGCCAGTTTTCCAGGGCTTCTTCGTCTTGCAGCAACTGTTGATGGCGCTCTTGGCTGTTCGCTATGTCCCGGTGCTCGCGCACCACGCCCCAGCGAAAGGGTAAGGCCACTACGGGGTAGAGCCCCAGAAAACGTTTCCACGTCTGATAATGATCCTGTGCTTCCAACGCTGAGATACGCGGACTTTCGGTAAGGTGTTGCACCAAATGTTGGCCACAGTCGGTCAGCGTTTGCGTGATGTCGTCGTTTCGATTTGGCCAATAATCACGCAGCGCCTCCTGTTGTGATGTTGGCAACCGGTGCCATTCTTTGGTTAATCCCTGGTTGGCCAAAACATTGAGGTGGCCTAGCCAGCTCGCGTAGGCTTCCGGACTTAATGTGTCCGGTTCAAAGCTGGCCAAAAAGCGTGACACTCGCAAGTAGGGCGCACCGGAAACCCGTTGCGCCCTGGCGTCAATGACTTGCGCCTCCTGGGCGGCGTTATCCAAGTGTCGGTAAAAGCTTTCGCAGGCCGCGAGCGGTGTGTTGTGTTCGGAAATGGGTGGGGTTTGAACCACTGGGCCAGCACAGGCCGTGATTCCCAGGCTGGCGCCAACAAGCAATGCCCGCCAGTAACAGCGGGTATTGCTTGTGTGGTTTTCGGCTACCGCCGTGGCAGAGGCTGAGTTGATCATCCTAATGAGTGTGATCTATGACGGTGTAAAGTTCAAACACCGTCATCCACCCCTGCACCTGAGGTTTATTGTCTCAATGCAGTTTGGGTGGTTGTGTCCGGCTTTAAATGCACTAGCACGCGGTTATTCTGGCGGGCCGCTTCGTTCCAGTCTCTGGCGGGTGTGCGAGCATCCATTACGGGGTATGCCTCAAACGTTTCACTCACGGGCAAAATGGTGACGGTAATGCGCCGCTCATCCACCGCCGTCAATTCCGACAGTGCAGAGCGCAATCGTTGGGCCTTACTCTGGGTGGCTTTGGCACCGTACAGCTCACTCATCAACATGCAGTCACGCATTTGGGCTCCACTGTGCGGCAGTCGAGGCTTACCACTTAAGTTAGTAACCACGCAAAAGTCGCCACCGCTGACTTGCAATTCAATCGTTCCCTGAAAGTGCCTGTGCGCCAAGCGGGATGCCAGTTCGTCCAGTCGTTTGGTCAGCATCGGGTCCAGACCTTCGGCATGAAAGTCCTGAATACTGCTTTGATTAAAGGCCCAGGATAACTCCGGTAGTAAATCCATACTGCGATCCGCTTCGACCATGGCGGGCATCTGCACGAAAGCTTGAGAGCTTGGCCGAGCGGAGAACCCTGCCTCACTACTCAGCGCATGCTCGTTCCGAGCGCTGTCTCTCGAATCGGTATATTGCCTGATTTCTTCTTGAACCATGGCGGCCACTCGGTCAACTTTTTGGTAAATTTCCGGTGCCCAATACAAGGATGCGCCCACCGCGGACAGTAATAAAACAGTGGCCATCGCCGACCAATAGCGTCCGGCTCTTTTCTTGGCGCGGGGTTGAGGGTTAGGGGCCGCCGGTGGGGCCGCGACGCGTTGATGTTTCAGTTCAGCGACTTCTCCCAATACCTTGCGCAAGCCATGCCGAACGGCCTGAATTTCACGAACCAGGCGCGAGGTAACCATGCGGCGGTTGTCTTCGATTGCCCGTTCAAGTTCCCGCAGACGTAGTTCAACAGAAAGTAGATCGTCACCGCTGCTCAGCGTTGCAGCCGTTGGTGGCGCCTGTTCGGGAACCGGCGCTGGCGCCAATTCTCTCTCTGGCCGCTCGTCTGGAAAAATCTGGATTGAAGCTAAGACGGCACGCAATTCATCAGCGTTAATGCTGTCTTTGTTGAGAATATCCAAGGCGCCCAGCGATCGAGCCTCACTTGCGTAGACGTCGCCGGTTTTTGAGGTGTACATAATGACCGGAATACGGGCAGTGACCGGGTGAGATTTAATGATTTGCAGGGCACGAAATCCGTCTAAGCCCGGCATCATATGGTCTAAGAACACAACATCAGGCACGTTGCTGGACAAGTAACTCAAGGCGGCTTCCGCTGAGTCCACGGCGACAATTGTAAGATCGTATTCGCGCAGTAGCTTTTTTAAACGGAATTGTGCGGTTTTCGAATCGTCAACAATAAGAGCGCGTTTCGTTGCCATAGTGTCTACTTCCCCGGATGAACGATTGGGATGGACCCGTGTTAGCCAAGCCTCCTCTAAAAAACGAGGTGCATCTCAATCGGTTAGCGTTGAAAGTTCGGCTGCTCTCTGAAAAGAGCCTGCAGCCGAGTGAAACGTCAGATGTCCAGCCGGACCTGTGCGGAAGAAAGGAACTCCGTAACTTCCTCAGCGTTTGCACCGTCGGGATACTGGATGACGTATTGTTGCGCCGATTGCTTCACGGCCTGAAGGGACTCCACTTTCGTTACCGGGTCCTCGGCTTCTTCGTATTGCTGCCAAAGATAGGAGATATGCTCAAAGTGCTCCCTGGCCTCTTGGATGACAATGCGCTTCTGCCATTGAGCGTGCAAGCTGGATAGCTCGGCATCTTCAGGCGCACCGCGAACAATGCTGGCAAGGGTGTGTTCTGCCGACACAGGGTTGAGCGATTCGTCGGAATAGATCTCTTTAATGGACGCTTTCGTGTCGGTAAGGGATACGCCAAAAACATTGCTTCGGCAGCAGCCGGTATCAAGCACCACAAAGGTGTGAGCATGGCTGGAGATTTCGTATTGTAGAAGGTATTTTCCATCGGCCAGCTTGTCGATGTGGGCGGGCATCAGCCGTTGTCCAGCGGCCGGGGACTTTATGCTGCGCAATTCAGCGTCGGACCAATAGGGAGAAAAATCCGACTGATAGACGATGAACTCAACGGTTCTATTCGCCTCAACTTGCGGCATATGCATTAAAAAACGACCAAAATCGTAGTTCAGGCCGTTGATGCCCCCGATAGGCCGCACCGGGATTAATCCTTCTGGGGTTTTGACGTAAACACCTTGGGAAAGGGTTTCTGTGTCGGCGTTGGCAATTGTGGCGCAAAGGCCGAGCACAAACATAAGAGTTGCTCGACGGAGTGCCATTAGCGTTGAGTGTAAAGACGGCATACGAAACTCCCTGTCTATCATCCATTTGTTCTGTACTGCTGTGTAGTAATTCTACGCAGTCATTCGCAGTTGTCATTCTAGTGGCACTGGCGAGTGCAATTGTTGATCTGGTTCCTATTTGAGCAGGTGGCGATCTGATGATTCACCGACAAAACGTTGAGTAGTCATGGTTAGTTGCTGACGCAAATGGGCTGACATCATATAGCCAAACAAACAGCTAAGGCAATACGCAGGAGTGCTTCGTACTGTTGGGTTTGAAGACGATCTCGAAGCGGCGCCGCGCGCAATGGCGCGCTTAGCGAATGTACCCAAATTGGCGCGACGCGCGTCTATGTGGCGGGGATGTGAAACAAGTCACGGAGCGGGAAAAACTATTGGTTTCTACAGTTACGGTCCTCTGATTTGTTACCAAGAGTCTAGGCGTACGTCGTTACCATCGAGAATGACGTCCAGTTTTACATTGCGGTTCATTACTTCGACTTCTGTGTCTACGGGTTCTGGCAGAGTGCCCCCTGAGATGGTGACTTGGTGTATGGCATTGCCAGGTACTTGCACGGCATAGATACCACTTTGATAGGCTCGATGTGCTGTACCGTTTACGGTGATCACCACGTTCTCCATGCCTTCGCCCACATCATAAATATCGTTGCCGTTGTCGTCAGTAAAGATTACGCCGGTAATGAAGTGACGGTCCCTCTGCCGGGCGTACTTTTGAGTCAACATGGACGACGTTAAGGTGCCTTCCTCGAAGGTGTAATCACCCAGCTCGCGCCCGATGCCCACTTCTTTGAAGGCTTCGGCAAACATGGTAGTGCGGTGACTGGGAGAGGCGAACAGGTGAGCGTGATGCGTTTCGATTACCTGAATGGTGTCTAGGTTCGTGCGCCCGGTAACGGTAATATTTTCGCCACTGGCGTCTGGGGTTCCATACTCGGTTTGAGCAATGCGCTGTTGCGGCGAACTTCCATTGGCACCAGTGTGACTGAAGGTGTTGGTTTCCAGCATCCACTCGCTGTGTTCCCGTGCGGCCACCATTAAGTGTGGGTTAAACGCCAGGGGCTCTTTTTGAGTGGCGACAATGGTGTCTGGTTCAAGCCCGTTGTTGAGATCGTTTACCTGAGGGTGTCGATCCACTTCGGCGACCGGGTCCCGGCGGGCGCGATTGATCAGCTCAATGACACGCACCTCTTCCGCTGAAGGTTGCGGGGTAGGGGGTGCGTCCACTGGTGTGGCGTTAACGCTGTAGCCGGGGGACGATTCTTCGCCATCCACCACGGCGGTGATCAGAAAGTAGTAGGTGATGTTGTTGGTCAGGCCGGTGACCGTATAGGGAGAGTTAACATCGGCGAGCCAATCGCCGTTTTGATAAGCGTGTATGTTTTCGATATCTGAGATCGGCTCGCTGGCGTAGTAAAGGTAGTACGCCTCGGCATCTTCAACGGCGTCCCAGCGCAGGGTAACCGATTGGTTGGTCACTTCAGTAACGGCAACCTGCCTTGGTATTGTGCCGTCATTGACCGGCTGATCGGGTTGCTGCG
Organism: Marinimicrobium hydrolyticum; assembly: GCF_030848505.1. Classification (GTDB taxonomy): domain Bacteria; phylum Pseudomonadota; class Gammaproteobacteria; order Pseudomonadales; family Cellvibrionaceae; genus JAVDDU01. The sequence goes on along the minus strand of NZ_JAVDDU010000009.1, from coordinate 19,859 downwards.
AGGTGCTACCGCCGCAGGCGATCACAACAGTGAAACAAACGCTGACTAGCATTACATGGGATCTGCGCATGAGAAAGCCCTCCTGTTTGGCTTCCCGCGTTGCCACGATTAGGTTTCCATCGGCCGGCAAAGCGGTTCCGATTTACGAACGGCAGCCGTATCCTCCTGGATGGCTGCCCGTTCTAAGCAAGCGACCTAGGCTCGCTGATGTTGAGACTTCTTGACGGCTATTTTGTTCTTTGCACCCTCCAACAAGCTATAAGCACAGGGAACAATTAACAGAGTCAGCGCCGTAGAAATCGTCATACCAAAAATAATGGTCACACCCAAGGCGGTATTGCCCTGTCCTCCGGGGCCAGTGTCCAAGGCGGCGGGCACCATTGCCAGGATCAACGTAAGCGACGTCATTAACACCGGGCGCAAACGTATCGGGCAGGCTGCTTTGAGCGCTTCATTAATTCCCAGGTTCTGTTTTAGTCGATACTGGTTCGTCAGATCAATCAACAAAATTGAATTTTTCGTGACCACACCAATCAGTAGCACCATGCCGATCATGGAAAAAATGTTGAGGTTATTGCCCGTCAACCAAAGGCCGAGTACCGCCCCCATGATCGCCAGCGGCATAGCTAGCATAATAATAAATGGCTGCAAAAACGAGTTGAATTGACTAGCCAGTACCATGTACACCAGCAAGGTTGAAACCACAAAGACAAAAATAACCGCTTGCACCGTGCGCTCAAACTCTTCGGCCTCGCCCACTAAGGATATACTAAAACCGCCGGGTAGAACTTCATTTGCCTGCGCGCGCACGAAATCCACGGCATCGGCCAGGGACATCTCTGGCGTGATAAAAAAGGGCGCGGAATACTGCAAATCAAATCGGGTGATGACGGCGGGCGAGTGGCCCTCTTCGAAATGAGCGACAGAATCCAAGCGCAAGCGTTCACCGTCGGCGTTGCGCGCCCAGATGCGCTGAATGTCTTCTGGGGTATTGAATTGGTCTTCACGCCCCTTTAGGCGAATTCTGACCCGTTCGCCGTCTCCAAAGTCGTCGTCGTAGCGCGCTATATCCAGGCCTCCGATGAAGACGCTGACCGCTTGGACAATATCGTTGGTGTTTAGCCCCATCAGTCGGGCTCGCTCCCGGTCCACGATCAATTGCAAATCCGGTTGCTCTAAGCGCAGCTCCATATCGATTTCGCCCATACCTTCTTCAGCGGACAGCCTTTCCATGAACTCATCGGCTACATTCGACAGTTCATCCAGATCAGGGCCGCGTACATGAAACTGCAGTGGTTCACCCCGTTGCCCTCCCACGAGTCCAGGAGACGCGGTGAACACGCGTATGCCCGTCAAGTCGGTGAACGCTTGATTCAGGCGAGTCATGATCTCCCGCTGCGTTGCGTCTCGATCCCCCCAAGGCTTGAGACGCACGAAGGCGATCGCCTCATTAACCTCGCCTGTACCCAGTCCGATGGCCGCAAAATAGGTGTCTATCTCCTCCTGCTCACCAAGAATGTGTTCCACTTCTGCCAGTTTTTCGTTCATGTAGTGAATGGATACGCCCAGCGGGGCGCGCATGCTGACGACAAATTGGCCTTCATCTTCCTCAGGCGCAAATTCGCCGCCCAGTTGCCCCAGTAACCAGAAGCTGGCGATAAACAATAGGCCGCAGGCCAATAGCGCTTTGACGCGCAGCGTCAGTACCCAGGAGAGTAGATCCCGGTAGTGGTCGTCGAGCCATTGAAAGGCGGTTTCTATATACCGCGATACACGGCCCTGTTTTTTGGGTAGTTGCAAAAAGCGCGAGCAGAGCATGGGTATGAGTGTGAGGGCGACAAAGGTTGAGGTGGCGACCCCAAACACGACAACCACGGCAAAGGATTCAAAGAATCGGCCAATGATACCTTCCATAAACAGCACTGAACCAAAAATGGCGATCAGCGACAGGGAGGAAGCGATTACCGGCGTGTATACTTCGTTGGCGCCATCGCCTGCCGCTTGAAAGGGGTCGCTTTCGCCTTTTTCCCGATAGCGCCATATGTTCTCCAGCACCACAATGGCGTCATCAACCACCAAGCCGATAAGCAGAAGAATGGCCAGCATGGTCATGGCGTTAAGTGTGTAGCCAGCGAAAAACATCACCGCAATGACGGACAAGAGCGATACCGGTATGGCGGCGGAGATTATCAACGTGGAACGCAAACTTTTTAAGAACAACCACATGACCAATGCCGCCAGGAGTACGGCCAACAGCAGTGTGTTCTCAAGGTTGTCAATCAAGTTATTGATGAACACCGACTGATCGGAAGCCACATTGACTTCAACGCCAGCCGGTAGCATGGGCCGAATCTCTGTCTCCAGCCGATTGCGCACCTCTTCAACTATGGCGACGGTGTTAGCCCCGGCGATTTTGACTACACCCAGGCCGACGGTCGGCTCACCGCGAAAGCGCGCCAGCTGTCGAAAGTCTTCCAAGCCGTCGACAATGTCACTAACGTCCCCCAGGCGCACCAACCGACCATCCATTTCGAGCACAATCAGATTGTTCAGCTCGTCCGTGTCGTGGTATTCCAGATCCAGATCAACCATGCGCTCCTGGCGACCACCCACGAGAAAACCGCCGGGTGCAATGACATGCTCGCTCTCGACGGCTGCCATGACCTCCTGAACCGTCAATTGCTCTCGGCTCATAGCGTCCGCGTCCAGCTCAATGCGTACGCGCCGTTCGCGGCCACCGCCCACTTGTACTTCACCGACGCCGGGGATTTGCTCCAGCAATGGTCGCACGGTATTGCGCGCAATATCGGTCAGCTGTTGGGCGTCGCGATCACCCTGGACCGACAGCCACATTACCGGCTGCGCGTCTGCCTCAACTTTATTGATAATCGGCGCTTCAGCGTCTTCAGGCAGGTTGGCAATTTCTTCGCTGACGCGGGTTTGTACTTCGGAAAAGGCGACGTCAATGTCCTTATCCAGATCAAAAGTGACATTGACTACCGAAATTCCCGGGGATGAATTAGACGTGACATTATCAATACCCGGCACAGTGTTCACAGCCCGTTCAATAAACTGGGTGACGCTAGCTTCTACGGTATTGGGGTCCGCTCCCGGCAGAGCGGTTTGAATGGAAATAATGGGGAAGTCTATATCTGGGAGGCGGTCATTGCCGATCTCGTTGTAGCCGATGATGCCGAACAGAACCAGAATCGCGCTCATCATCAGGGCCATGACATGCCGCCGGATGGAAAACTCCGGTAAGGTCATCTATCGCCCTCCCGAACGCGCACCTCGGTTCCATCACTCAGGTACTGAGCGCCATCGACGACCACGCGCTCATCCGCGTTCACTCCCTCTAAAATTTCGGTCAGCTCTTGGGTTCGGTAACCGACCTCGACTTCACGTTCCTCTACAGGCCCGGTTTCTGATTCGCCGGGAAATACATAAATCACTTGCCGCTCTGGCCTGGCCACCACGCTTTCGCTGGGCACCAAAACAGCGTTCTCTCGTCGATCAACTTCTACCAGTCCTTCCAGCAGAGCTCCTGCTGGCCAATGCTCCGGTGGATCGAACTCAATCACCGCAGTGACTCCAGTTCCGTCGCCCACCGAGGGGCTAAGGCGCGTCACTTCCCCATCGAGCCAACGATCGTCCTCGTGCAGGCGCCGCAAGCGAGCCGAAAAACCCACTTCAAGTTGATTGGCGTTGCGCTCGGGAAAGGGTAGGGGGACTCGTCCGCTGCGTTGTGGAACCATACGAAAGGCTTCGGCCCCCGCTGCGAGAAAATTACCTTCGGAAATCATACGCTCGTCGATGCGTCCATCAATGGGCGCGAGAATTTCCGTTTTACGCAGTCGTCTTTGCGCCACATCGCGGCGGCTTTGCGCCGACTTTAGTTGTTCTCGCGTAGCGGCGACTTCCGTGCGCGCCATTTCGAGTTCAGACTCACTGACATGTTCTCCCTCGGCGACCTGCTGCAAGCGTTCTAACTCGCGTTCAGCGAGCTGGAGTTGCGCACTCAGGGCGTCTGCTTCTGCCTGAGCGGCGTCCAGTTCTAATTGGTGATCGGTTTCGTCAAGCTTCGCCAGTACAGTGCCCGCTTCAACTTGGTCGCCAATGTCGTGAAAGATCTCTTCGACTTGGCCATCGACTTGAGCCGCGACAATGGGTGCGGAGAAGGCCTCGCTACGACCGATGGAACGTTCAGTTTCTACCACTGTGTCGAGCCGGGCGCGCTCTAAGAGAACCGGTGTGGCGTCCGGGGTCTCATCAGCGTCTTCCTCCGGCGCGCAGGCTGATAGCAATACAATGAAAACTACAAAAAATGGGCTACTTCTCCAAATATAGAGAGGTCGGCACATAGGACTATTCCCAGTGTTCTTGAAAGAACTCGGCTGTCGTCTGGCGCAAACCGCATGAGCGCCTTTTTAAATACTAAAGGCTCAACGTGTGATGAGTCCACCCATGCTTTACTGAATAAGCAATTGTCGTTCCGTGAAACCCGTGTTAGAGGCAGCCCTGCCGCGGTGTTATGAGAGACGAAATAATTCGTGCTAGTATGGCCTCTCTCGGTCCCCATTTTTCAGGGCGGCGCACGTAGCTAGGATGCTGAATTCAGGTGATGACACCGACAGAAGTGCTTATGATTGAGAATCCCTTAAAACTCAGAGTTCTAACGGTAAACACTCATAAGGGTTTTACCTATTTTAACCGTAAGTTTGTTCTTCCCGAGTTACGTGAAGCTGTGCGCACTGTGGGTGCGGATGTCGTTTTTCTTCAGGAAGTACTAGGCGCCCATGAAGTATTCGCCTTGCGCCACTCAAAGAAATGGCCCGAGGCTCCCCACTACGAATTTCTCGCCGACGATATGTGGCACAATTATGCTTACGGGCGTAACGCCGTCTATCCAGAAGGGCATCATGGCAACGCCTTGATTTCCAAGTTTCCCATTGTGTGTCACCAGAACGTGGATGTTTCCGTCGAGTTCACGGAAAAACGTGGTCTATTGCATTGTCAACTAGATACCGTCGACAGCGACATCACCTTACACGCAATTTGTGTGCATTTAGGCTTGAGAGGTGGTCATAGAAAGCATCAGTTGGCGCTGTTATGCAATCTGATCGAGGCGCTTCCGAAAAATGAGCCCGTGATCGTCGCTGGCGACTTTAACGATTGGCTCGGGAAGGCGCAGTCAGTTATGGCTGAATGCGGATTGACGGATGTTTTTTCTGCCGTCTATGGCGCGCCACCAAAAACGTTTCCTGCGCTGTTTCCGCTATTGAGACTCGATAGAATTTACGTTCGGGGAGTAAAGGACTTTAGCCCCGTTCGGCTACCCAACAGGCCGTGGTCGCACTTATCCGATCACGCGCCATTGGCAGCGGAGATCATACTATGACGTCGGGTTGGACTTCAGGGAATACCATCTCTTTGCTAGAGAATGGTGATGAATTCTTTCCGAGAATGATTGAGGCCATTGATAGCTCACAGAAAGAAGTACTCTTAGAAACGTTTATTCTGCTGGATGATCCTGTAGGGAGAGAGGTTCAGAAAGCCCTGTTGAGGGCCGCGGCGCGCGGTGTTTGGGTGTCGGTACTGGTTGATGGCTACGGGTCTCACTATTTGCCACAAACCTTTATCGATGAGCTTCGGGATGCGGGCATTCGATTCGACATTTATCACCCACAACCCCGATGGCTGCGGGTTCGTACCAATATATTCCGTCGAATGCACCGAAAGCTGGTGGTGGTCGATGGTGCGGTGGCGTTTATCGGCGGAATAAACCTCGCGCATAACCACAGGTCCGATTTTGGGCCGGATTTCAAACAGGATTATGCTGCCGAAATTATAGGGCCGGGCGTCGCTCCTATAAGGGCCTATATCCACGAGGCGATCCAGCATTACAGCCAGAGTTACGTGCAGTTTCCCGAGCTAAGAAACGATTTAAAACCGGCAGTCAAAGGCGAGGCAAAGATTCGATTTTTGGGCCGGGACAATAATAAATGTAAAACGAATATCGAAAATGAATACCTAAAGCGAGTTCGGGCCTCCAAACACACCATCATAATGGCAAATCCCTATTTCTTTCCGGGCTATCGGTTATTAAAGGGCTTGCGTGATGCCGCGCGTAGAGGGGTGAAGGTCTGCCTGCTCATTCAGGGCAAACCCGGTTCGCCTTTGGCCAAGTTTGGCGCCAGGCTGTTGTACGACTTTCTCGTAGAATCCGAAGTGAATGTTTACGAATACTGGGAGCGGCAGTTGCACGCCAAGATTGCCGCCTTTGACGACGAGTGGGCAACCATTGGATCCAGTAATCTCGACCCGCTCAGTTTGTGCTTAAACCTAGAAGCCAATGTTTTTGTACGGGATCGTGCGTTTAACAGTCTTATACAGTCACGAATTCAAGCCCTGATCGACCAAAGTTATGTGCGGCAGATCGATCAATCCTGGATTCGCCGACGGACCATGCTCAAGGGTTTTACCAGTTTCCTGGTGTATCATTTTCTGCGGCACTTTCCTGGCCTGACCGGGTGGGTTCCACCACTTTCATCAAAAGTTGGTTTAGCGATCAGAAGGGCGCAGTCTTCAAAAAGTGATACCGGTGATGGAGTTTAGTCCGTGGAGGCACAGAGCAGCGTAATGCAGAACCAGACCCTGGCTAAATTGCGCAAGATCTACAAAAAGGTATGGCCGTATCTCAAGCACGTGTTTGCCATTGGGTTTCTTGGCTTGGTCTTGTGGTTGTTGGTGCACCATGCACGTGAGGTGGACTGGCGCGAAGTATTCGAAACGCTCAGAAACTACTCCTTGTGGACCATATTCCTCGGTATCACCTGTGCCTTAAGCACTTATCTGGTTTACTCCTCATACGATCTTTTTGGTCGTCTCTATATCAAAAGCCGGATATCGAAAATCCGCATGATGATGATTGCGTTCGTGAGCTGCGCGTTCACTTTAAACCTGGGCGCATTAATCGGCAGCGTGGGATTTCGCTATCGTATGTACACTCAGCGCGGCGTGAGCAAGACTGACGTGACCCGCATTATTGGTGTTACGTTGAGCACCAATTGGTTGGGGTATATCTTTTTGGCGGGCCTGGTGTTTGCGTCCGGAAGCCTTTCTATGCCCGCCAACTGGGTGATCAGTACGGCGTTCTTGCGGCTACTTGGCGGTTTATTTTTAGCGGTAGTCCTTGGCTACTTTATCCTCTGTCACTTCGCTAAGACCCGTTCATGGAGTATCCGGGGGCAGAACATCGTGTTGCCGACGGTGCGTCTGGCGACGGTACAGCTAGTAGTGGCCAGTGCGCACTGGATGTTGATGGGCGCCATCATGTTCAGTTTTTTGCATACGGAGGTTGGCTACTTTGAGCTTTTGGGCGTTCTACTGGTAAGCGCTATAGCCGGCATCATTGCGCACATTCCTGGCGCCTTGGGCGTCCTGGAGGCGGTGTTTATCGCTTTGCTGGCTGATCAAGTTCCTCCCGCCATGCTGTTTGCAGCGCTGATTGCGTACCGAGCCGTGTTCTATCTTTTGCCACTTTTTATCGCCGTTATCCTGTACGCCGGATTTGAGATTACCGCCAAGAAAAAACAAAACAGCCATGCCTAACCGTTCACTTTGCCGCCAGTTGGTGTAGTATCGATTGCGGTTGAAGTTAGGCGTGGAGCAATGGTGTGAGATACATAGCGTGGTTGTGCCTTCTGGTGAGCCTGGTTTTTCCGGGGTTTGCTGCGGCCAAATTAAGCGATTTGTTTTTGGCGGAGGCCAGCCCTGTTTCGGGCGAGCTACCCTCCGGTTGGCAAGCGGGCTATGTTAAGGAGCCCGTTTTCAACGGCCGCATGTTGGTGGTCGAGGCCGGTCACGAACACTCGCAGACCGTGATCCTGGTTCATGGGTTGGGGCAGAATGGCTATCAGGACTGGAAAAAAGTCATGCCTGTGTTGGCTCAGAGCTACCATGTCATTGCCATGGATCTGCCCGGCTTTGGTTATTCCGATAAATCCAGCGGACGTTATTCGCCCACCCAGTACGCGCGGTTACTGCATTGGTTGTATGAGCAAACGGGGCGTGAACAAGTCTCTTTGATTGGGCACTCCATGGGCGGCGCTGTGGCACTGCGCTTCGCCAGTAGTTTTCCCGATCTGCTTGATAACTTGGTATTGGTCAGCGTGGCGGGGGTTTTGGAGCGCTCGGCTTTTTTACATCATCGATCCGAGAATTCGCTCAATCTCGAGCCTCTGCCGGACTCCGTGCGCCAACACGCCGAGTACCGGCTTCGGCGTTTAAGCGGTAAAGTTTTGGACTTGGCCAATCAGTTGCCCGGTCCGCGTGAGCTGCTGCAGAGCGACACCGTCTGGAACGCCGTGCTAAAGGATAGCCCCAACAGCAATGCGGCACTGGCTCTGATCGATGAAAATTTTAATGGCGTCCTAAATCAGATTTCAGTACCGACATTGATTGTATGGGGAAGCGAAGATCCCGTGGCACCGCTGCGCACCGGCCGGCTGTTAAGGGCGCAAATTCCAGATTCGGAACTGCTCATATTTGACGGCACTGGCCATGTGCCTATGGCGCGCAGCGTTAAATTTAATCAAGATGTGATGGATTTTTTGACGGGCAATCGTCTGCCCAGGCAAGAAGCGGCCGCGTTCGAGGGACCTTTGGAGGATCTCACTTGCCGGGGCTTGAACGGCGTACGCTACCGGGGCCACTACCGAACTGTTAGGCTGATCAATTGCCGGGGGATCCATCTTGAAGATATCCACGCCCAACAAATAGAATTGGTCAGCAGTGAAGCCACATTCTTAAATGTCACGGTTGAATCTGAGGATGTCGCCTTAAAGGCTACGGGCTCAGCGGTCAAAATAACCAATGGGACCCTCGCCGGAGAGGTGGGAATTTCGGCCGCCCATAGTCGGCTGGACATGGCCGGCGTCAAGGTGCGCGGCCGGGAGTCAGCTCTGGTGGTGAATGGTGCTTCGCGGCTGGTGTTTTCCATCAGTGAATTGCATGAGCCCCAGGGCGTGACTCGGGTGCACGGTAGTTACCGGTTGGCGGCAAACAATTAAAGAACCAAACTTGCGGCGGATTGCTGCTTACAAAGTCAGAAACTGCGCTGCAACCGCAGCATTCTAACAGCAAGACCTCTACAGGGAGATGAGCATGAAAGTGCGTACATTCTTGAGTATTCGATGGGGAGTGGGTGCGGTCCTCAGCGCGTTGATTCTGGGTATGCTGGGCTGCGCCACCACAGAACAGGGCGCTGAACCACCACCGTTAATGGACCGGGAGCTGCTGTTTGATGACCCGGACATTGCCAACACTCAAGTGTCTCCCGATGGCGAGTTCATCGCCTTCATTCGGCCATACCTGGGTATGCGCAATATCTGGGTCAAGGGTGCAGAAGACTCATTCGACCAAGCTCGGCCGGTGACCGCTGAAACGGATCGGCCCATCGCCGGTTACTTTTGGAGTTGGGACGGCCGCTACCTGTTGTACGTGCGTGACGACGGCGGTGACGAAAATTTCAATGTGTATGCCGTCGATCCCAGTGAGCCTCCCGCACCTGACACCACCGTACCGCCAGCGCGCAATCTGACCGGCCTATCCGGTGTGCGTGCATTCATCTACGGCGCCCCTAGAGAACGGCCGGACACCCTCTACATCGGCCTGAACGATCGCGACCCTTCCTGGCACGACGTCTACCGGTTAACCATCTCCACCGGTGAGCTAGAGTTGGTGTTGGAAAACACCGATCGTATTACCGGCGTCAGCTTCGACCCGCAGGGTAATCTGCGCACTGCCACCCGCAGCCCTCAGGACGGCAGTACGGAGATCTTACGTGTGGACGGCGACGAGCTAACGCTGATTTACCAGTGCGGCATCTTTGAAAGCTGTAGCGTCCAATACTTTCACTCGGACGGGGAGCACGCGTATCTGGTCACCAACCGTGGCGACGATGCTAACTTTCAACGGTTGACGCTGCTTGATCTGCAGTCTGGTGAAGAAACGCTAATAGAAGAAGATCCCGAGCAGAGCGTCGACCTCTCCAGAGTAATGTTTTCCTCAGTGACCGATGAACTTCTGGCGACTTTCTACGTGGAAGACAAGCAGCGCGTCTACTGGCGTAACGATCGTTGGGAGACCGACTTTACCTGGCTGCAAGAGCAATTCCCCAATCGGGAAATCCGTATCAACTCCCGCACCCGCGATGAGCGTCGCTGGTTGGTGAGCGCCAGCGCCGATACCGAGCCCGGAGAGATTTACCTTTTTGATCGGGATGACCGAACCCTCGCGTTCCAGTACCGGGTTAGGGAGGAGTTGCCTCGGGAATGGCTAGCGTCCATGAAACCCATTGAATACGCATCCTCTGATGGCCTGACCATTCCCGCCTATCTCACCCTGCCTGTGGGGCGCAATCAAGATTCCTTGCCGCTGATTGTTGTTCCGCACGGTGGCCCTTGGGTACGTGATCACTGGGGGTACAACAGTTACGCTCAGTTTTTTGCCAATCGGGGCTTCGCCGTGCTGCAGCCGAACTTCCGGGGCTCCGCCGGTTTCGGCAAGGAGTTTCTCGACGCCGGCAACCTGGCCTGGGGCGACGAAATGCAGGACGACATCACTTGGGGCGTTAAATATCTGGTGGAGCAGGGCATCGCCGACCCAAATCGGGTGGCCATAATGGGCGCCTCCTACGGCGGCTATGCCACTCTGGCGGGCCTGGCTTTTACTCCGGAGGTTTATGCCGCAGGCGTATCCCTCGTGGGGCCGTCTAACTTGATCACACTGATTGAAACCGTCCCCCCATACTGGGAGGCATTCCGAACCACCTTACACCGGCGCGTGGGAGACCCCACCACGGAGGAAGGGCGCCAGCAATTGATACGTCAGTCGCCTTTGTATTCGGCTGATCAAATCAATGCGCCGTTGTTGGTCATTCACGGCGCCAATGACCCGCGAGTCAAACAGGCCGAGTCGGATCAAATTGTGGCGGCTTTGCATGAAAACAATTTGCCGGTGGCCTATCTCGTAGCGCCGGATGAAGGTCATGGCTTTGCCGTCTCGGACAACAACATGGCCGCACTGGCTGAGACGGAGCGATTTCTGGCTGAGCACATTGACGGAATTCGCTTTCAGGAATCCATGTCACCGGAGGTCGCCGAGCGGCTAGAGCGCATGCGTGTAGACCCGGAAGAGGTTGCACCCTAACGATAAAAAACGATTAGAGTTTGTTATGAAGGGCTTCGCGCTCATTGTGGCGGCCGTTGGCCTGGCTGTTTTGGCCAACGCCTTGCCCAGCGTCAGTAAAACCTATTCCATCGCCACGGGCAGCCCCAGTGGCATTTACTACCCGTTTGGCGGTGGCTTGGCATCGCTGTGGTCCGAGCACGGCGAACAGATCAATATGAAAGCGGAAGTGACCACCGGCTCGGTGGCCAATCTTTTGCAAGTTCATCGCGGCGAGAGTGAAGTGGGTATTTCCCAGGGGGATGCCTTTGTCGCTGCGCGCCAAGGCGATGGGCGGTTTAAAGAACCGCTACGCGTAAGCGCTCTATTGGCACTGTACCCAAATCTTGTGCATCTACTTGTCCCTGCGGGATCGGATATAAAAAGCGTTCAGGATCTGATCGGTAAACGAGTTTCTTTGGGCGCCCCCGGCTCAGGCAATTTGGTAACGGCAAGAAACATCCTCGCCACTCTCGAACTTCCACTCAATGAGCTGCGCCCGTATTACCTCACCTATACGGAAACCGCTACCGGCCTGCGCGACGGCACGCTGGATGCCGGTTTCGTGGTGGGCGGTATTGGCGTGGGTGTGGTTACGGAGCTGGCGCTTACCCGCGACATTCGGTTGATTCCCTTTAGCGACGAAGACATGGCCCGCTTGAGCGAAGCCTATCCCGCCTACACGGCTTTTGATGTGCCCGTGGGTTTGTATCGAGGTGTAAACCAACCGGTGCAAACCGTGAGTCTGTGGAATTTTCTCGTAGTGCGCCAGGACATGGACGAAAGCCTAGCCTTCGAATTGACGCGGCTTGCCCTGACGCATCGCGAGCAACTGGAAAGAGTTACTTATCCGGCCCGTTACACGACGGAGGAAAACACCCGCACTTACGCCTGGGACTATCTGCACCCGGGAGCCAAACGCTACTTTGACCAGCACCATGACGAGCATGATGAACGGTGATAGCAACGGTACCGTGAAAGGTACCTGGCCGGATAAATTCGCCTTGCCCGTCATGGCTTGGTTGGCCGTGGGTTTAGCGGTGTTCCATTTGTGGTACGCACTGGATACCACGCTGCCCGCTACTCAGTTACGACCGATTCATCTGGTTTGGGTGCTGGTGCTGATTCTTTTGCGCTTCCCCTCTGTGCCTGCCGGGCATTCTTTGTACACACCTCTGCGCCTAATGGATGTGCTTTTGGCATTGGGCATTCTTTGGGCCGGCTGGGTAACGGCCACGTTTGATCATTCCAGCATTGATCATCTGCGCTATGGCTTGAATGCCAGCCAGCAGTTTGCCGGTGCTTTGTTGCTGGTTATGGTGCTGGAATGCACGCGCCGGGCCGTGGGTTGGGAGATGGCCCTGATCGGCACAGTGTTTTTGGTGTACAGCTTGGCAGGGCACTTACTGCCCGAGGTGATCGCCAATCGCGGTTTTAGTTTTGAAAGAGTGCTGCGATTCCAGGTCTTCACTACTGAAGGAATTTTTGGCGCACCCCTGGGCATTGCGGCCAGTACGGTATTTTTGTTTGTGTTGTTTGGAGCTTTTTTGGAAGTGACCGGCGCGGGCCGGTTTTTTATCGACTTGGCCTACGCCGCCGCCGGCAAATACCGAGGTGGGCCCGCCAAGGCGGCGGTACTGGCCAGCGCGGGTATGGGGTCCATTTCCGGCTCGGCTATTGCCAACGCTGCCACTTCAGGGGCTTTTACCATCCCGATGATGAAACGCCTGGGCTACCAACCCAAGCAAGCCGCCGGCATTGAGGCAGCCGCTTCCACAGGCGGGCAGATCATGCCGCCGATTATGGGCGCCGGTGCCTTTATCATGGCGGAATACACCAACACGCCCTACAGCACCATCGTGGCGGTGGCGATTGCTCCAGCCGCTTTGTACTTTATCGGTGTGCTGTTGTCGGTGCACCTAATGGCCGCCAAGCTGGGCCTCAAAGGCATGGACAAAACACCGCCCCTGCGAGACACCTTGGTATTTGGTTTTCACTTTATCGTCCCACTGGTGCTGATTACCGCTCTGTTGCTGATGAACTACAGCCCGGCGCGTGTCGGTGTCGTGGGTTGTATTGCGGTCTTGGTAGCGGCGCTGCTGCGAGCGCATACGCGGCCAACTTTAAGGGTTTTATTCACCGGCCTGAAAAACGGTGCGCTGATGATGCTGCCCATTTCCGCCGCCTGCGCCACCGCCGGAATTGTGGTCGGCGCTTTGGGGCAAACCGGTATCGGATTGGAATTCACCGGTTTTGTGGTTTCTCTGGCCGGAGGGCATCTGTGGTTGGCTTTGCTTCTGGTGGCGTTGGCGGCTTTGGTGCTCGGCTTGGGTTTGCCGGTAACGGCGGCGTACATTTTGCTGGCGGTTATGGCGGCACCCGCACTGGGCGATTTGGGCGTACCGGTACTGGTGGCGCACATGGTGATTTTCTGGCTGTCCCAAAGCTCAAACGTAACGCCTCCGGTGGCGCTGGCGGCTTTTGCCTCCGCCGGTATTGCGGGCGCACGCCCACTGAGCGCGGCCTTTGAAGCCTTTAAGTTGGCTAAAGGACTTTTTATTCTGCCGTTGTTGATGGTGTACGGCGATCTGATTTGGGTTGAAGGCACCAGCGCCGGTGCTTATGCATTGTCACTGGCAATGGCGTTGCTGGTGATGATGGCGTTTACTTTTGTTCTGGAGAATCGTTTGTTCACGCGCCTGCATTCAATGGAAGCGGTCGCGCTGCTTGGCGCCATTGCCATGATGTTACACCCTGGACTGTGGTCTGATTGCGCGGGGGCCGCGCTCACCCTGGCCGTTATGGCGTTCAATTATCGGGCTTCTCTGTCGTCGCGCCTTTGAGGTGCCGTGCGGTGCCACGGATACTGTTTCTGGGAGAACTTGCGTCCTTACTAATGCGTCCAATAAGAGCGAGCCGAGATCGAGTGCGTTTATTACTCGCAGGCGCTCGACAAAACCAGGGAGAAACGTATGGCGGAGCGCATTAACCTGACTGGCGTGTTGGACCTCATGGACGAAAAAGCCGAAGGGGAAAAGCTGACCCTCGGCGCCATTATGGACGCCTTCGGCAGCCGGGGCTTTGGTCCTTTGCTGTTGGCTGCAGCGCTCATTGAACTCTTGCCCTCGGGGGGCATTCCCGGTGTGCCCACACTGGTGGCCATCATTGTCATCCTCTTTTCCAGCCAATTGGTCCTAGGGCGGCGCACACCATGGATGCCCGAAAAGCTGCGCACCAAAGGCTTCAAACGCGACAAATTCAACAAGGCGAGGGAGAAGGTCAAGCCTGTAACCCGAAAGCTGGATGTGCTCATCAAACCGCGCCTGAATTTTTTTGTAACCCCCTGGGCGGCGCGCGTAGTGGGTTGCATCTGCATACTCATGGCCTTGACCATGCCACCGTTGGAAATCATTCCCATGGCTGGCTACATTCCCGCCCTGGCCATCGCCTTGCTCGCGGTGGGTTTGTCGGGCCACGATGGTTTGATCGTGTTGCTGGGCTCTCTGGTGGGCGTTGCCGGTTTAGCGCTGTCTGTGTATTGGTTATTTTTCTAATCGATCTCCCGGTAACGGTGGATTGGTACTCTGGCTTTCCCACGCCAACTGGGCTATAACAGCTCGAGTGCGTCTTTGGGCGTCGGCACATAGCCAGAGAATTCCAGGGGGATCACATGCGGGTATTTTCAGTGGTAGCAGTGGCAGCCACGCTGTTGCTGGGCTGCGGCACAGTACAAGAAAAACAGGATGAAAGGCCCATATGGGCGCGCGGATCGGTGATTGAAGCTCAGGGGCGCGCTTATGTGGAAATGGCACCCAATCGGGCCGCTTTTACAGTGAACTTTGAACACAAAGCGGAGCAAAGTGAAGCGGCATCATCCGCCGTCGTAAAGCAGGCCAATACGGCGACTGAAGCCATTCGTTTGGCCTCTGATAACCAAGTCCGAATCACTTCCAACTTGTCTGTGCGTCCCTATTACAGCCAGGTGAAGCGTCGCTACGGCGAGCACGATGAGCGATTGGTGGAAAACATTCACCCGGATGCGTTGTTGGGGTATGTGGCCACGGTGAGCGTCAACGTGACCGTACTTGACCCGGAGCGCGCGGCCAAAGCGAGGGGCGCAGCCTTAGCCGCCGGGCCGGTAAACTCCACGCAAATGCGCTTTTTCCTTGAGCCGACTACCGAAAACCAGCGCGCCGCCTACGCCCAAGCCGTGAACGATGCGGCGGAGCGGGCCAAATTGATCGCCGAAGCCAGCGGTTCGGTTTTGGGGGCGCTGCTCGTGCTTCAGGAAGGTGCTGGCCCTTGCCTGGGTGCTCCCTCTACCGAAACGGGTTACGCTTCACGCACTCAGTTCGATATGGCTCCGGCATTTTCAGCAGGTGCACCCGCACCGGAAAGTCGTGCCCGCAATTTAGCTGAGGCGGCGGAGCCGTTTGCACTGGCCGCCGATTTACAACCTCAGCATGTGGAGGCCAGAGTGTGTGCCGTTTATTCGGTGCGCTAAGCTAAAGAAGACGAAACGGAGCAACCACATGTTTGATCTTCCAGGCACCGACTGGAAAAAATAACAAACGAAATGAGAACCTTAAGGATGATGTGATCTAGCGCTTCTGTTATCTTTGCGGCATCCGAATGTTAAATGGCAAAGAGGCAGTATTATGCGAATTGTGGGCGTTATTCTGGTCAGTTTACTGATCAGTGCTTGTAGTGGCTCATCATCTTCAGGTGGTTCCTCCGACGAAACACGCCAACTGGATCGCTTTGGCGAGGGCGTACAGCGGGAATCCAGAACGCCGGACATTAATGGACCCGGTTACCAAGCGACGATTGATTTCTACCACTTTACCCAGCAAAACGCGGTATTGGTGGCTCGCTTTCCCAATGACTCAAGAGATTTCGGGATCCAGGCCTCGGTGGCACTGTTTGGCTCCAGCGTTAGCGATGATGCTATCCGCCGCTGGATCAACAGCGAAGCAACCGGCACCAGTGACCCCAGAGCCGCGCGCCCGCAAGAGGTGTTTGATATTGACGCCGAGCATGCTCGGACGCTCGATGGTATCTACGCTGATAGCTTGGCTCGCTCATCGGGTGGGCTGTACGAACGCTACCAGGTGGAGTACGAGATTGACTCGGTAGAAGAGGCCGGTACTTTCCGCCTGCAAGGGTTTAGTGCTTTTACGCCTGCGTATCTATGGGTCAACAATTTTTCCGAAATCGTCAATACCGCATTGCCCGTTGTGGAAACCTTTGAGGCGGAACACGCTGCTGAGTTTTTCAGCCCCGCTTACAAGCCGCTGCGCACTCGCTACGCCCGCTTTGCACCCTCACTGGACGATCCGTTACCCGCTTTCTATTACCCGCTGTGCTGCTTTGACGATATCGACAACCTTGGCCAGCCCGTTGTCGACGAGGGCCGTTTGGCAATTGAAGAGCAGGGGCTACGTATTCACGATGCGCAATTCACCGTGGGCCAAACCCAACACTTGTACCGAAGCAGCAACAACCCCAATCCAAAGGTGGATTCCACTCTTTACCACCACAGCCATTCGGACCTGACCAGTTGGGGCGAACTGGATTTGACGGAACCCTATCGGGTGAGTTTTTGTGTGCGTGATGCCAGCGCTCACGGTCGCCTGGGTGTTTGGGCGGATAACAACGCCGGTGAGGCATTGTTTGATAGGCCTTTTAGTCACGCTTCGCGTTTGATGCTGTTGGATACCGACCTACTGATTCCCGGCCAACGGCTAACGGTAAATGTACCCGGCGATATCTTGATCGGCGACGATGTGGTCAGCGGCGTGGCTCAGCATTTGGGCACGCGCAAGTCGTTCCTGCAATTGCGGGTGGACCGGGAAGGGGACGTTTTGATCAGTGATCTGGTGATCGAGTATCAGAGTGAGAACAACAGCGCGGAGTTTGATTGTCAGCCGTTAGAGGACTAGCGGGCAGGGATGTTGTAGCGCCGCAGTGGCCGCACTATAAGGTAAGGATGAATAAGCAAGGATGCAATGGATTGAGCGAAGGAAGGTTGACCTGAGGCCGCCAGCGGGGCGCATAAAGCACAGTGCCCCGCTGGAAGACCCGGCAACGGAATGAAGGCGGGCGCCTCCAGTCCGTTGCCCAGGGGTTTACTGGTGTGCCCGCTCCAAATACGTGGGCGCGACTTCAGTAGCGAAGTACACCACCGGTAGAATAGCCGCATTGGCATCAATGGCCACCTCACGGGAGGCCCAGCCAGTGCCGGTCAGAGCAAACATTTTCATCCCAGGTTTGGATCCAAAATCCGGCATATCGGGGTCATTGGAGTTGGTCCAGTTGTTCGGCCCCAGAATAAACTTCCCGCTTTTGGTGTCAGGCACCGCCCGGTCATGAGTACGCGTTACCGCGTGCTGAATGTGCGGGTAATCGGCAGCAGTGTACATGGCCAAGGCAACCGCGTTGGTTCCAGACATTTGATCCAATACCCTCAACACGCCGTTGGTGTACTTGGCGGCTTCTGCATAGTTTTCGCGCTCAAACTGAAGATCGGCGGCAGCCATCAGAATGCGAGCTTCATTCAACTGCATGCGGTTTGAACCCCAGCGGAAGTTGTTATCCACTTCGTCGCGGTCGTTGCTGTTCCAGCGGTCGGATTGCACATCAAAGGTAATGCCCGGGTAGCCCACCTGCTGGTAGCCCAAAACCTGATCGGAGTAGGCAAACAGATTGGCTTCAGCCTGGCTCAGGTCCAGGCCTTCAGGGCGATGGGTCAGCAGTGACAGGGTTGCCTCGGTGGACACTGCGCCCCAGAAAAACAAGTTGACCCGGTTGTGATGGTTGTGCGCCAGGATTTTGGGCTCCAGAGCGCGGGCGTCCGCCTCATGGCCTAGCTGGCGCGCGGCCAAATACACCTCTACCAGGGCGGCGTAGTGGTCATCGTTGACGTTGTCGTCTGTCGGATCGGCTTCCGGGCCGGAGGCGCAGGGCTCGCGGTGCTCGCGCGGTTCACGCCATAGGCTCCAGTTATCATTGTTGGGGTAGTAGCCACCCTCGCCACCAAAGGATTCAGGCCCCAGGCACACAAAATCTTCGGTTTCGGCGTTGTGCAGAGCGGTGCGGGCATACTCATACGCTGCTTGAACCTCTTCCTCGGTGCCGTACTTAGCGTGCAGGCGCGCCATAGCGGCCAGGCTGCGGGCGACGGAGTAGGTGGCTTTGGTTTCCGGCATGGAGATACAGGAGGCCCCTTCACCGGAAGCACCGGTGCAGGGCGCCCAGTCTGCGGAGTTGGTGTGCAGCTTGGCCACGGCCAGCTTCTCACCGGGGAAGATCAACTCATACATGGGGCTGGCGAAAAACACCAACTCGTCGTAGACGGTGTTGTCTCCGCCCTGGTGAGCCGTGTAATAAGTGTTGATCTCCGGGTGGGTTTCCAACAGGTTGATCAGGCTCCACTTAGCTTCTGCGGCGTTCACGGGGTAGTAACCCTGATCGCCAGCATCGGCTATAAAGTTCAGGGTTACTTCGTGATCAGTCCAGTCATGCACCGCGCGGTTGAAGTGATCGCCCTCGCGCCGATGATCGCGGAAGTAGTCAAAAAACTCGTATTTCAGGTCCCCGTAAGGGTCATTGGTCAGATCGAACGAATGTGAGCGCTCGTTATCTACCACCAAGTAGTAGCCCTCGCCGGGCGTGGTGTAGTGGGAAAAGTCGATCAGAAAGAAGCTGTCACCCGAGGCATAGTCATTTTGCCGGTATTCGGCGGAGGTGCCGCTGGCCACAGCCCGGTGATTGGCGTTTCTCAGCTCCCAGGTAATGGGGTTATCGGACTCGCTCAGATAAACAGCCACCTTCTCCTGCAGCGGCAAATACCCAGCATAGTTAATGCGGAATGGGTTGTTCATCTGCGAGCCATCGTCCGGGCTACCGGCCGGCGGGGCTTCCAAAGGCGCTGGCGAGCTACAAGCAGCAACCAGAATCAACAGGGCGCTCAGGCCCGTCAGGCGAACCAGGCCGGTCAAGCCACTGTGGGCCCGGCCCAAAAAACGGGCTTTTAACAGCTCAATACATCGGGAAGAAAAACGTGTGTGCATGTCTGCAACCTTATTATGCGTTGTTGGGATCAAAACGAATGCCCGCTGGGGGTAAAGGGGAGTCCAGTGCGCGTCCGGTAGTTAGCAGAGGGAGAGAATATCCAGATTCCGACGCATAGTCCACCAGGGCGCCGGTCGCCGCCCGGCCTGTAGCTCTTGCAACGCCGAGGGCGTTACGCTTCTCCAGAGCAAAAACGACACGGGTACCCTGAAAAACCGGGTGTTACCCCAACCGAACCACTTTTTGTAAAGAAAACAAGAAGTTAACGAATAGTGGGGATACGGAAACGCAACGGGGATATATCGCATGGAGGGTGTTTTACTTTAGCGCACTTTCAAGAATAAGAGCCAATAAATCAATAAGTTAACAGCCTTTTAACCCAAATTCCGGGCGAGATATACCGACACCTGTCCCTTTACCCGGGCAAAACGGACATCGAGTCCCTTATCCCCCAGATGACAAATACGCCACCCGCCCCGAGACGAGTGAAATCGCGCCTTTGCCATGCTATAAAGCTCTCATTCGCCAAAATAAACGGACAGGTGTCGGGTGATCCC
>NZ_JAVDDU010000008.1 GCF_030848505.1 Marinimicrobium hydrolyticum | reverse complement strand
CCCCGCCGCGGGTTCAGGTGACTCGCACATCCATGTGCTCGGCCCTGCGGGCCAGCTTCGCTGTCAAACTTTGCTCCAGGCAAAGTTTTCCCGCTCCGGCCACCACTTCTCAGTTATTTGCGAACACGTTTTCAGCCTTGTAGATGGCTGGATCCGTGACTTGAACCCGCCGCGGGTTCAGGTGACTCGCACATCCATGTGCTCGGCCCTGCGGGCCAGCTTCGCTGTCAAACTTTGCTCCCGGCAAAGTTTTCCCGCTCCGGCCTCCATTTCTCAGTCTCTAGCGAACGAGCTAAATACCCTGTAGCGACGCTTTAAACCCGCTCTGGAATGCTTCGATCCAAAGCGCCAATATCTAGGAAGGGTGAGGCATCGATGTCTTTTGCATCCATCATTTCGGCAATGCGCTGGAGTGAGGCGATGATCATGCTCTGTTCCCACTCGTCCAAGCTGCGGAACTTACGCACGAAGTTGTCCTGAAGTGCCGTAGGCGCGCTGGAAAGAATCTTGCGGCCGTGGTGGGTGAGGCAGGGGTAGACTTTGCGCTTATCGGTTTCCGAGCGCACGCGCTCGATCAATTCCCGCTTCTGCAAGCGGTCCAAAATCGTAGTTACAGTGGCTTGGCTCAGGCTCATCTCTCGGGCTAGCTCGCTGATGGTCATATCGCCCTTATTGGCGACAATCTGCATCAATAGCAACTGTGGGCCCGTGACACTGGCGGTCTTAACCAGGCGTTTGGAGTGCAGGTCTGTGGCGCGAATAACACGGCGCAGGGCCACCAGGACTTCCTCGATCTTATCTGACGTACTCATAAGCTTAAATGTATTCCGATTGTGTGCAGCCTTCGATTCCAGGGTTGAGGCTTCTGCATACTCTGCCATTGCTCCTCCGGGCCAACTGGACGAATAGATATGCTTAGTGTACTATAGATAAAAGTTTAGTTCTCTATGTAATTTTTCCCGGCCGTTTTGGGGTGTTGGAGACTAAAGAGCGCGTTTTAAGCTGATTTAGACGGCATTGCGACCAAAATCAACATTTATGACGCATTATTAATGCTTAGAGATGTATAGAGAAGTGGGCAAAAACGTCATGGAAAATACTGCGCCAGATGATGGCCTGATTTTTAGAAAACCATCAGCTGAAGATGGTTACCCCCTGAACCAGCTGGTTGCCGCCAGTCCTCCCCTCGACCCGAACTCCATTTACTGCAACTTACTGCAGTGTTCGCACTTTGCGGATACAGCTGTGGCGGTAGTGGATGGCGATGAGCTGGTGGGCTTTGTCTCCGGCTACCTTTTGCCCAACAAGCCGGACACGCTGTTCGTATGGCAGGTGGTGATCTCCGAGCGGGCACGGGGTAAAGGGTTGGCCAAGCGGATGCTGAAGCATTTGTTGGCGCGCCCGGAGTGCCAGGACGTGCGCTACCTGGAGACTACCATTACGCCGGATAACGAGGCTTCCTGGGCGCTGTTTCGCAGCCTGGCCAGGGATCTTGATACCGAATTGAAAAGCCAAGTCCATTTTGAAAAGCAGGCCCATTTTGGGGGCGTGCACGATGATGAACACCTATTGATTTTAGGCAGTTTTAATCCGACTTCCCTGACTCCTACCGAGTCTTAACCTCGAACCCAAAATGCTAAGAGGCTCAAGATGAATACTATATTCAGTGAAATGGAATCCGTTGTGCAATCCTATGCGCGTTCATTCCCGGTGGTTTTCAACCGGGCGAGCGGCAGCTACCTGTACGATGAGGATGGCAATGCGTACCTGGACTTTCTCGCCGGCGCTGGATCCTTGAACTATGGCCACAATAACCCGCTGCTGAAGCGGGCCCTGCTCGATTACATTGAAAGCGACGGTATTACCCACGGTTTGGATATGCACTCCAGCGCCAAAGCGCGTTTTCTGGAAGTATTTCGCGAGCAGATTTTAAAGCCGCGTGATATGGACTACCGCATGCAGTTTACGGGCCCTACCGGGACCAATGCCGTGGAAGCCGCGATGAAGCTTGCCCGTAAAGTCACCGGCCGCACGAACATTATTTCCTTTACTAACGGTTTTCACGGTTGTTCTTTGGGTGCTGTGGCGGCGACCGGTAATCAGCACCACCGCGGCGGTGCTGGCGTTGAGCTGAACAACGTAACACGCATGCCTTTTTGCGGTTACCACGGGCGCGACACCGATACACTGAAAATGATGGACAAGCTGCTGAGCGATCCTTCCAGTGGCATTGATATGCCAGCGGCCGTGATTCTTGAAGCGGTGCAAGGGGAGGGCGGTCTGAACGTTGCCGCCAACGATTGGCTAAAAGGTTTGGAAAAACTCTGCCGCAAACACAAAATCCTGATGATTCTAGATGACATTCAGGCGGGCTGCGGACGCACCGGTACCTTCTTTAGTTTTGAAGCCAGCGGTATCAAGCCCGATATTATTACCCTTTCCAAATCCTTGGGTGGTTACGGCCTGCCGTTGGCAGTTGTGCTGATGAGCCCAGAACTGGACCAGTGGTTGCCCGGCGAGCACAACGGTACTTTCCGCGGAAACAATCACGCGTTTGTAACCGCCGCTGCGGCTGTGGAAAACTACTGGAGCGATGATGGCTTTTCCCGTGAAATCCAGCAAAAGGCTGAGCTGGTCACCAAGCGCTTCAAGAAAATTGCCGAGCAGGAGGGTATGACCGAGCTGCGTCTTAAAGGCCGCGGTTTGATGCAGGGCCTCGAATGCCGCAATGGCGATGTTGCCAGCGCCATCACCGCCGAAGCCTTTAAGCGTGGTTTGGTGATCGAAACTGCCGGTAACCATAGCCAGGTGGTCAAGTGCTTCTGCCCCCTGACCATCAGTGAGGAAGAGTTGAACAAGGGCCTCGACATCCTTGCGCAGAGTGTTGCGCAAGTATTTAAAGAGAACAAGATGAGCCGCGTGTCTTAAGACCGTGCGTGCTTCACCTGAAATGGCGGCTCATGCTTCATGGGCTGCCATTTTTATTCCCTACAACGTTAGTAATTTTGTCAGGAGTACATTATGAAAGTCAGACGCGTACAGGACGCCGATGCGGCCGGTCGAAGAATTAAATCCGAAGGTTGGGACAGCGTTCGTTTGTTGTTGAAAAACGACAATATGGGCTTTTCGTTTCACATCACTACCATTTACAGAGATGCTAATCTCCACCTTCATTATCAAAATCACCTGGAATCCGTGTACTGCATGAGCGGTCGCGGTGAAGTGGAAACCGTTGAAGATGGCAAGGTATATCCGATTGAGCCTGGCACCATTTACATTCTGGATAAGAACGACAAGCACATTTTGCGTGCCTTTGAAGAAATGAAAATGGCGTGTGTTTTCAATCCGCCGCTGCACGGCAAAGAAGTCCACAATGCCGAAGGCGCGTATCCGCTGGATGCGGAAGAAGTGAAAGACTGACGCCTATTATTCATTGAACCTGTACCAGCTTTAAGCGTCATACAATTTTTCGGGAAAAGAGGGGATTATGCCACACACCGTAGAGAAAATCGGCGGCACTTCGATGAGCGAGTACGAGGCCGTACGCGACAACGTAATACTCAGAAACGGCAGCGGTGAGGATACCTACAACCGCGTGTTCGTGGTCTCCGCCTATGGTGGCTTGACCGACCTTCTGCTGGAAAACAAGAAGAACGGGCAGCCTGGCGTCTATGGTCTTTTCTCTAGCACCAACAACGATGACCCATGGTTGGAAGCGTTCGATAAGCTGCGCGCAAAAATCAACGAAATCAACGGCGAGTTGTTTGGCAAAAGCAAGCTGCGCAAAGAAGCCGATGAGTTCATTAAAGAACGTCTGGATGATGCGGAACGCTGTTTGGCGGATCTTCAACGCCTGTGCCAACACGGGCACTTCGAGCTGGATGCGCACCTGTTTACCGTGCGCGAGATGCTCGCCAGCATTGGCGAATCCCACAGCGCCTGGAATATGAGCAAGCTGCTGCAGCGCGACGGCGTCAATGCCCGTTTTGTGGATCTTTCGGGTTGGCGGGCAGAAAGCGCTGAACCGCTGGATGATGTGATACGCAACAGCTTCGCTGGGTTGGATCTAACTAAAGAGCTCCCGATTGTGACTGGCTATGCTCACTGTAAAGAAGGGCTTATGGGCAGTTTTGATCGCGGCTACAGCGAGATGACTTTCAGCCGTATTGCTGTGATCACAGGTGCTGAAGAGGCCATTATTCATAAGGAATTCCATTTAAGCAGCGCAGACCCACGTTTGGTGGGCGCGGATAATGCGGTGCCCATTGGTCGCACCAACTACGATGTGGCCGACCAGCTGGCCAACCTCGGCATGGAGGCTATACACCCGCGCGCCGCTAAAGGGTTGCGCCAGGCTGATATTCCTCTGCGCATTAAAAACACCTTCGATCCGGATCACCAGGGTACGCTGATTACTGGCGACTATGTGAGTGACAAGCCCTGCGTCGAAATTATTGCCGGTCGTAAGCGACTGTACTCCATCGAACTGTTTGACCAGGACATGATGGGCGATATTGAGCGCTACGATTCCGGCATCTTGCATGCGATTTCACGCTTCAAGGCTCATGTGGTGAGTAAAGACATCAACGCCAACACCATCACTCACTATGTGGCGGGTAACCTGAAGACTATCAACCGGATTCGCAAAATACTGGAGGAGCAGTACCCGGACGCGGAAGTCAATGTGCGTAAAATCGCGGTGGTGTCTGCCATTGGTAGTGACATGAAAGTACCGGGCATGCTGACCAAAACTGTGTCCGCGCTTTCCTCGGCGAACATCAGTGTGCTTGCCGTGCATCAATCCATTCGTCAGGTGGATATGCAGTTCGTCATCGATGAAGACGATTACGACCTGGCTATCAAGAGCTTGCATCGGTGCCTGGTTGAGGTCCACGATCATGGGGAAGCCATATGCGCGGCGTAATCGCGCTGTTGCTATGGACCTTTACATGCTTGAGTTGGGCTCAGGCGGAGTCGGAAAACGGCTCCGCCGCTCCAGATCCCGAAACGCATCAGCGTGCAGAGCAGCGGGTGGAAGAGATTCAAGAACCGCTGTATAGCCCGTTCATTGAGCGCTATATTCTGGATGAGCTGAAACACCTGAGAGTTGATCTTGCCAATCAGCGCGCCGAGATTATCCAGCAGGTGGTAGACCGCGAGCTTTCTTCCGTGGATCGCGGTGTCGCCTACGCCACCAATACCGTCACCTATTTTTTCTACCTGATCGCGGCTGTGAGTTCAGTGCTGGTTCTCTTGGGCTGGAATTCGTTGCGCGATATCAAGGAAAAAATGGGCCTGGTGGCGGATGAAGAGGTGAACAAGCTCATCAACGCCTATGAAGTACGCCTGCGCAGCATCGAGAAACAGCTTACGCAAAAAACTCAGCGTATTGATGCCAATCGAGAAGAGATTGAGCGCACGCAAGAAATTCACGCGCTCTGGTTGCGCGCGGGCCTTGAGCATTCCGCGACCAACAAGATTGCCATTTACGATCAGATATTGACCATTAAACCGGAAGACTGCGAGGCGCTGACCTACAAAGCGGATGTGGTTCTGGAGCAGGGCGAACCTCAATGGTCCATTAACCTGTGTCAGCAGGCGTTATCCATTGATTCTGATAACGCGCATGCGTTCTATCAGTTGGCCTGTGCGCACACGGCTTTGCATCACTACGATGACGCGGTACACTTCCTCAAAGAGGCGATTGCGCGTGCGGAAAGCTACCGAGAGGAGCTTCTGTACGATCCCGCCCTGGAGCCCCTTCGGGATCTCCCCGCCGTGAAAGACTTGTTGGGAGGGCACGTGTCGCCCGACGAAAACGTTTAATGAACGGCCTGGACGAATAGCCGCATAGAATAATGGAGCGGAACCCGTGTCGACTTAACCGTCAGCCGGTCTCCCTACAATAACAACCAGGAAAGGAAATCCCGCGTTTTGAGACACGCTGTTATTAGATTCCTGACTGCTGCTCGTCGGCTTCCTGCCTCCGAGGGTCTCAAACCGCTGGGCATCCCTTCCTTCTGCCTCGACAGTAAGGAGTAACCGATGTTCGAGCGTCTTGCCCGCCTGGTCAAGCTCAGTGCCATCCCGCAAATATTCTTCATTGCCGTCGCCATAGTGGTGCTGTTTGTCGGCTTCGCGATCCCTTTCAATGATGAGTTCGCTCGTTTCTTCGACGTCTTGGGTTCGTTTACCTTCACCCGCTTGGGCTGGTTCTACATTCTTGCGGTCAGCGGCTTGTTGCTGTTTCTAATTTGGGTGGCGCTGAGTTCGTACGGAACCATTCGCTTGGGACCGGACGAAGAAGGACCCGAATACGACACTCTGACGTGGTTTTGCATGCTGTTTGCGGCTGGCATTGGTACCATTTTGATGTTCTGGGGCGTCGCTGAGCCCATGTCTCACTTTGCCAATCCGCCCTTGGCGGACGTCGAAGGCGGAACCGTTGAAGCGGCCCGGCTGGCCATGAACATTTCCCTGTATCACTACGGATTGCACACCTGGACCATCTTTACCTTGCCGGCCCTGGCTATTGGTTATTTTACTTATCGCCAGGGGCTGCCCATGCGCATCAGCAGCGTATTTTATTCCGTGCTGGGAGATCGCGTCTACGGCCCCTGGGGTTGGACCATCGATATCATCGCGCTGCTGGGCACCTTGTTTGGGGTTGCAGTGTCGGTGGGGTTGGGTACTTTGCAGATCAACAGCGGCTTGAACTATTTATTGGGCGTGCCCATTGGCAGCGTTTCACAGACTCTGATCATTGCTGTGATTATTCTGGTTGCTACCATTTCCGTGGCGCTGGGTCTTGATAAAGGCATCAAGCGTTTATCGGAATTCAATATCTCTCTGGCCTTGGTAATTTTGCTCTTTATTGCCGTGGCCGGGCCGACGTTGTTTATTATCTCCGGTGCCATTCAGAACCTTGGCATGTATATGCAGAATCTTCCCTGGATGATGTTCTGGACCGAAGCTTATTCCCAGGGTGAGTGGCAGCGCCACTGGACGGTGTTCTACTTTGCCTGGACCATTTCCTGGGCGCCCTATGTGGGTATTTTCATCGCGCGCATCTCTAAAGGTCGTACCATCCGACAATTCGTCGGTGGCGCCCTTGGAGCGCCACTGTTGTTTACCGTGGTTTGGTTTTCAGTGTTTGGTCTGGCGGCCATTGACCTGGAACTGAATCAAGGCGTGGATATTTCCGGGCAGGTGCAGGAAGACGTGGCGGTAGCGTTGTTTTCCTTCCTGGGCAACTTCCCCTTTGCCACCGTAGTGTCCGTGTTGGCGCTGGTCGTCATTGTGGTATTTCTGACAACCTCAGCGGACTCGGCGGCGTTGGTGGTGGATTTATTGTCCCGCAAGGACAGCCAGCCTTCTTTGACTCGCCAGCGAGTGTTCTGGACGCTGCTGTTGGGCTTGGTGGCGGGCACGCTGCTGTTGGGCGGTGGTTTGCCGGCGTTGCAAAATGTGATTACCTCGCTGGGTTTCCCGTTCTGTGTCCTGTTGGTGTTTATGGCAGTGTCGCTCACGCGCGCCCTTCATGCTGATAAACTGGGCTATTCCATGAAGGAGTTGGCGGCCGGTGAGGCGCCACCTCTGGATCCCATGGGGGCGTTGCCGCATGAGCGGAAGCAGGGCAGCGATCAGCCGCAGGAGAATGACGATGAGCCACCACAAAAGTTATAGGTTTCAAGAGCCCGGCGACGAGTCGGTTCTTAAGCTGGAAACTCGACCTATACCCGAGCCCCAGGCCGGAGAGGTTCGCGTACGGCATACGGCCATCGGCGTGAACTTTATTGATATCTATCACCGGACCGGTCTCTACCCATTGCCCCTGCCTAGCGGTTTGGGCTTAGAGGCGGCTGGGGTAGTGGATGCGGTAGGTGAGGGCGTGACAAGCTGTCTCCCGGGCGATCGTGTGGCGTATTGCGGTGGCCCACCCGGTGCCTACGGTGAAACCCATGTGGTCGCGGCTGATAAGCTACTGGCGCTCCCGGATGCTGTGAGCGACGAACAAGCTGCGGCAGCGCTACTGAAAGGGCTGACGGCGGCCTACCTGCTGTTTGAAACCTTCGCTGTGCGCGCTGGGCAAACCATTCTCTGGCATGCCGCGGCCGGTGGAGTTGGGTCTATTGCTTGTCAATGGGCCAAGGCTCTGGGTGTGCGGGTAATCGGCACTGCCGGCTCGGATGAGAAGCTGGAATTGGCTCGTCAAAACGGCTGTGCGGAAGTTATCGACTATCGCCAGGGGAATATAGCTGAGCGAGTCCGGGCACTGACGTCCGGGCAGGGTGTGCCCGTGGTGTACGATTCCGTGGGTCGCGCCACCTTTGAAGCTTCCCTGGATTGTCTCTCACCTCGGGGCTTGATGGTCAGTTTCGGGAACGCCTCCGGTGCCGTGCCCGATTTTAGCCCCTTGCTGCTTGCGCAAAAGGGCTCCTTGTTTCTTACCCGGCCGACCCTGGGACATTACACAAGTACCCGTGAGGAGCTCGAGTCTCTGGCGTCACGCTTGTTCGATGCCATTGGTGCCGGTGATATCCGGGTACCGGTGAATCAGCGTTACTCACTGGATCAGGCAGCTCAAGCGCATAGAGATCTGGCGCAGCGCAAGACCACCGGATCCAGCATACTCATTCCCTAGAGCGCTTTTTCGCGGCTTTTCTTCGGCTGACGGCACCCGGTTTATGGTGTATAACTGCGACTGTCGTGTGCCATTGCTTTCGGTATTTTATGTCAAGTTTAGGTAACAAGCTGGTCATCGCCATTTCCTCCCGAGCCCTCTTTAATCTGGATGAGAGTCACCAGGTTTACGTTAACGAGGGCCTGGAAGCTTACGCACGCTACCAGATCGAGCGTGAAGACGAGCCTCTTAAGCCTGGCGATGCGTTTCCAATGGTGAAGAAGCTCCTGCGCTTGAACGAACGCCTGCCGGAAGATTCCCACGTGGAAGTGATTTTGTTGTCCCGTAACAGCGCCGATACCGGCCTGCGCGTGTTCAACTCCATTGAGCATTACGGTTTGGATATTACCAGGGCAGCATTTTGCAGCGGCAGCAGCCCTTATCGCTACACCTCAGCCTTTGGTTGCCATTTGTTTTTGTCTACTGATGGTGAGGACGTTCGCCAGGCCCTGAATCAGGGAATCGCGGCGGCCACGCTGCTGGCGTCCAAGAACAAGACTGAGCACGAAGATGAATTGCGCTTTGCTTTTGATGGTGATGCGGTATTGTTTTCCGACGAAGCCGAGCAGGTATTCAAGAGTCAGGGCTTAAGTGCTTTTGCAGCCAGTGAGCGCGCAGCCGCAAAAAAACCGCTCAGCGGTGGTCCATTCAAAGCCTTCCTCGCCGCGCTGCAGCGCTTGCAGAGTCAGCTGTCGGAGACCGAATGCCCCATACGCACAGCCTTGGTCACGGCTCGCTCTGCGCCGGCTCACGAACGCGTAATTCGCACCTTGCGTGCCTGGAATGTGCGTATTGACGAATCCCTGTTCCTGGGCGGCCTTTCCAAGGGCGCCTTTCTCAAAGCTTATGGTGCCGACGTATTTTTCGACGATCAGCGGCAACACTGTGATTCCGCCAGCGAGCATGTGGCGACCGGGCACGTTCCCCATGGTGTCGCCAACAACCCGGCTTAAATGCCGTAGGATGGAAGATGCGACGCATGACCGGGATTCGGGTGGATCTGCTGGGACTTCACTCGCCTTTTTGAGATCCTGCTCTTGCACTAGCAAAACTGTCAATATAGTCTAAAGTTATAGAAACTCGTAGGGTACTGCTGTATTTGAGGCCGGACCGGAAACTGTCCCAACCGCATTTGACTCTTGACGCTGTGATCAATGATCGACTTGATCAGACGATCGACGTTATTTGAAGAATAATTGCATCCAGATTCGGGCCATCTTGGAGGGCTTATGAAGCTGCAACAACTTCGTTATATTTGGGAAGTGGCCCATCACGACTTAAACGTGTCCGCCACCGCCCAAAGTCTTTACACCTCTCAGCCGGGTATCAGCAAGCAAATCCGACTCCTGGAGGACGAGTTAGGCGTAGAGATATTCTCCCGCAGCGGTAAGCACCTCACCCGCATTACCCCCGCCGGCGAAGCAATTCTTAAAACCTCTGGCGAGATTCTGCGCAAGGTCGAAAGCATTAAACAGGTGGCGCAGGAGTTCAGTAACGAACGTAAGGGCAGTCTCTCTCTAGCCACTACCCACACCCAAGCACGCTACGCCTTGCCACCGGTTATAGAGCAGTTTATCCGGCAGTACCCGGACGTGTCCCTGCACATGCATCAGGGCACGCCTATGCAGATTTCAGAGATGGCCGCCGATGGCACTGTGGATTTTGCCATTGCCACCGAAGCCATGGAGCTGTTTAGCGACTTGATCATGCTCCCATGCTACCGCTGGAACCGCTGCATTGTGGTGCCCCAGGGGCATCCCTTAACGCAGCTTTCGGAGCTGACTTTGGAGGATGTCGCCCAGCACCCCATCGTAACCTATGTGTTCGGCTTTACCGGCCGCTCAAAGTTGGACGAAGCCTTTATTAACCGTGGCTTGGCGCCACGAGTGGTGTTTACCGCCGCGGATGCGGACGTCATTAAAACCTACGTGCGCCTCGGCCTGGGCATCGGCATCATTGCCAAAATGGCCCATGATGAAAAGCTGGATTCCGACCTGGTGGCACTGGATGCCAGCCATTTGTTTGAAAGTAGCGTGACCAAAATTGGCTTCCGCCGTGGCACCTTCCTGCGCGGTTTTATGTTCGAGTTTATAGAGCGCTTTGCCCCACACTTGACCCGCGACCTGGTGAATGAAGCCTTTAATCGCCATTCCCGCGCTGATCTGGACGAACTCTTCTCCGACATCGACCTGCCTTCCCATTAAACCCCGCACGCCAAACTCAGTAATCTACTAAAAACCGGGCTATGCCCGGTTTTTTATTGTCAAAGCAAGGCGTTAGAGTCGTTATCTCCTGTAACTTCGCAGATTTTATATTGTACAAAACCTCTTGCGCTGTATAACCTTTTGCGGTAAAACTTATACAGAACACTTACATTTGTACAAGGGTGATTCCGTGTCGACGACTTCCGCAAAAATACCCGTTGGTGTGAGCCAGTGCCTGCTGGGCGAACCGGTCCGTTACGATGGTGGACACAAGCACGACCGCTATCTGACGGAGGTGCTTAGCCAATATTTTCACTATCGGCCGGTTTGCCCAGAAGTGGCTGTTGGTCTGGGAATTCCTCGCAAACCCATTCGCCTGGTGGCGACCGACCGGGGTACACGGGTTAGAGGTATTGCTGAGGCCTCTCTGGATGTTACCGAAGCTCTGGAAGCCGAAGCGGAGCGCACGGTCAGTGCCATGCCGGAGCTCAGTGGCTACATCTTTATGCAAAACTCGCCCAGTTGCGGCGTATTTCGTATGAAGCGCTATTCCGAAGACGGCATGCCTGTGGACAGTGCGGGGCAGGGCGCCTACGCGCGGCGGTTAATAGAACGCATGCCATTGCTACCCATCGAAGAAGCCGGGCGACTTAATGACGCGGCTTTGCGGGAAAACTTTATCACGCGAGTCTTTGCGTATCACGACTGGCAACAGTGCCTGGAAAAGAACCCATCACCCGCCGCATTGGTTGATTTTTATTCCCGCTACAAATACCAGGTCATGGCCCATCACCCGGCCAGCTACCAAGCCATTGGCCGGTTGCTTGCCGACGTGGGTAAGCGTGATGCCGAGCAGGTGAACCGTGAATTCATTGCACTGTTTATGGCTGCGCTGCAGCACAAAGCGACTAGGCGTGGGAATACCAACGCCATTATGCATTTGCGAGGCTATTTGAAAGGGTTGCTGAATGCCGATGAGCAGCAGGAACTCTCCGGTTTAATAGAGCAGTACCGGGGTGGAAAGGTACCGCTGGTGGTACCCTTGACGCTGCTGAAACACTACTTGCGCAAAGTGGATAACCCCTATCTTCAAAAGCAAACCTTTTGGTGTCCGCATCCCGAAAATCTTGGGCTGCGTAACGTGTGTACGGACTGAAGAGTGGGCACACTATGAATGTAGAATTGGATCAAGGCGATCATAGTGCGGTACCGATTCGCGAGGTGGCGCGCCAAACCGGCATCAACCCTGTCACCCTGCGCGCTTGGGAGCGTCGCTATGGATTATTGAAGCCCTTGCGCACCGCCAAAGGCCACCGACTCTACCGGCCGGAAGATATCCAGCGGGTACAAGAGATTCAACGCTGGTTGAGCCGAGGGTTGGCGGTCAGCCAGGTGAAAGGATTGCTTGAAAACGGTGAAGAATCCGGTGGCGTCATTCAAGAAGGGCTCTGGAGCACGTTTATCAAGCCGCTTATGAAGGCTGTGGATACCCTCAACCAAGCGCGCTTTGATCAGCTGCTGGAGGAGGTTACGGCTCTGTATCCAGTGGGGTTGATTGTGGATCGCCTGTTAGCGCCATTGCAAGAGCATTTAGCGGCCAGTACGCGTTATGGTGCGGAAACCAGGGCGGCGTTTTTTGAAGCCGGTGTCCACGCGCATTTTTCTTCAGCCATTTATCGACAGAGAAAGAACACCCAGGGCCCCAAAATACTAGTGGTTCAGCTTCCTGGAAGTGGCAATTCCGTGCTACCTAGGGTGTTAACTTATGAGCTGATGACCAAGAGCTATCGCGCCAATTTTTTTGGGGCCTTGGCAGAAACCGAGTGGGTTTTTGCTTTAGAGCAAACAAAAAGCCGAGCTATGATAATTTATGCCGATGAAGCCCGAGACAGTGCAGGCCTGGCTCGGCTCCGTTCATTCTGGGAGCGACGAGCGAACATGCCGGTGTTCTTGGCTGGGCGAATGACAGCGCTTTTCAAAGCCGATGTTGGCCCAAGCAAAAATCGGCTGTTGGGTGAATCCCATAGTGAGATACAGGCAAACGTAAACCAGTTGGACCGGGCGCTTTCCAGCCAAGGAGGCGTAGTGTGAGTCCAAAGGAGCTACAAAGCGCGAACACGCTGGTTTGGTTTCGCAACAATTTGCGAGTAACTGATAACCCGGCACTTTATGCAGCAGCTCAGGAACCGGGACAGACACTGGCGGTTTACGTGTTGTGCGAGGAATACATCGGTCGCCACCAAACGGCACCCGCACGCGTAGATTTTATTCGCCGCAATCTGGAAGTGCTAGAAAAGGATTTGGCAAAGCTAAATATTTCTCTTGTACTCATGCGTGTTCTCAAGGCCGAGGAAATACCCCAAGCGTTGCGGGAACTCGCGAAACGGAATTCCTGCAGCCAGTTTTTCTTTAACGGCGAATACCCCGTTGATGAACTGGCTCGTGATCGGGCAGTTGTGGAGGCCATGCGCGCGGAGGATATTAGCTGTCGGCGCTACCATGATCGGGTGATACTGCCACCTGGGACCGTTTGCAATCAAAAAGGTGAAGCCTACAAAGTCTTCTCAGCTTTTCGCAGACGTTGGTGGGAGCGGGTGATCAGCTCGTCACTAGAGCCATTGGGTGCGCCATCCGCACAAGCGGCGTCAAAAATTTCCGGTACTTCAGAGACAAGCCTGAACAACTTATTCGAGGGTTTGGAGCAACGTGATTTAAGTAGTCACTGGCCCGCCGGCGAGGCGGAGGCCCATCGGCGCTTGAAAGTGTTTCTTACCGATCATGTGGAGCACTATCATCAGGAGCGGGATTTTCCAGCACATCCGGGGACTTCTCAGCTGTCTCCCTATCTGGCCGTGGGTGCCATTTCTGCGCGCCAATGTTTGCACGCGGTGCTAAAAACGCAAGGGGAAAGCGAGGGTGCCCGTACTTGGATGAGCGAGCTAATATGGCGCGACTTCTATCAACACGTTGTGGTGAGTTTTCCTCAAGTGTGTAAGCACCGAGCCATGCAAACTTATACGGAAGCGTTTCCCTGGCGTTACGATGAGGATAAACTGCAAGCCTGGCAGCGAGGAGAAACCGGAATCCCGATTATTGACGCCGCCATGCGTCAACTGTTGGAAACAGGGTGGATGCACAATCGCTTGCGCATGGTTGCCGCCATGTTCTTCAGCAAAAATTTGCAACTGGATTGGCGTGTGGGCGAAGCTTGGTTTATGTCTCAGCTGATTGATGGAGACTTTGCTGCAAACAACGGCGGTTGGCAGTGGTGTGCCTCTACCGGTACGGATGCGGTACCTTACTTTCGGGTCTTTAATCCTGTTGCACAGTCCAAACGTTATGATCCGACTGGTAAGTTTATTCGCACTTATGTCCCAGAGCTACGGCATCTGTCTGATCGGCAAATTCACGAACCCCCACCCACCAAAGGTTATCCCGCGCCAATCGTGGATCTTAAATCGAGCCGTGCCGAAACTATTGAAATATTCCGGACCCTACCGCGCTCAACGATTCCTACTCAGCAATAATTAGTTGCCAGAGAATTTCCTTCTGCGCTCTACTATCCGAAATAGAACAACGGATTCGTTGCTTCGTAAGAAAGCTCTAGGGTCGCGCAGGGTGAGTGTTCAGCAAACGTCGTAAACCTCAGTCCCTACGCGCTCCCGGCGCTTCGGGACACTCCTCACGTCCTTGGGAGTCGTCCATGGGGACTGCCTCACTGGAGCGCCGGCCGAAAGGTCTCTCTTTTGACGCTTGCTAAACACTCACCTCGCACGCACCCAGTAGCTCAAGCTATGACATTCTTAATTGGCGGTTGGGGTAGGGTTTGGCGATTTACCTCCGGGACACGCCGTAAATACGTCCCTGTAGGCTCGGCACCGACATCCATGTCGGTGACGGTCCCGGAGGTAACTCCCCAAACCCTTTGCGGACCGACTGGTGCCACTAAGCTTTTGTCGGATTTGCTAGAAGTTCACTCCGCATTGTTTAGATTGCGAACTCTCTTATCTCCTGGATTTACCAATCTTGGCACAGCGGAGAGTGGGGTAGGTGCTTCCGGACTGTCGCAGACAGGAAGTCTGCGTCAAGCCCCCAGGGATGGGTTCACGGCGTGTCCGGTAGTACCTACCCCGCTCGCAGCACTCGATCAAAGCACCGTTAATTTCCCGCCCTCGAAAAAATATCCGGGTTAAACGTCAAGAATCTGGAACCTTACCTCGCAACTGATAAGCGAAGGCAATGATATAGGCCACCGCGATGTACAATGTCTCGGGAATTTCATCGCCGAGCTCCAGCGTGACCAACAAGTCCACCAGGGCACTGTTGTCGCATAGCGGTACACCCTCGGCTTCGGCAATGGCGACGATTTCGCGCGCGATTTCACCGGTGCCTTTGGCGCTCACATAGGGTGTTTGGCTACCGTCGTAAAACAGTGCCACCGCTTTGTTGATCTCTTCCTCGGTAAAACTGTTGTCGGTCATGTTTTTACATCCACGAGCGAATAGTGAAGGTTGCGGAGTTTCGTGGGTGGTGCGCCGTGAACGCACTCCAGGTGCGTCACAGCTATGCCTTTGTCTTCCAGTTGTTGCGTTAAGTTACCGACCTTGGCTTTGACCTCCCGGAGGGTGTCCGCCTGCTCCGCCCAGAGCTTTGCGGTTACATCGTCGCCGGTCAGGGTCAGCTGAGCGTAAAAATTTCCCGCCTCGGGGAGCGGGAACGACAGCAGAACCTGCCAGCGTTTGGTTTTCTGCGCACTTTGCTCGCTATCATCTTCATCCTTGTGTCGCCACAGCCAATCTTCCTCGATGTGCAGCTGTACGGCGTGATGTTCCTGGCCATAGCGAACGGGAATCTCCAGGGTCCAGGTTTGAGGCGTCTGTGGGGCCTCTGCGCGCGCTTGCTGTTGGCTCACAGCCTGCAACTGCTGAAACTGCACGCGGGCCAGACTGTTGAGCGTCTGTTGATGCAGTAGTACCAACAATTGGGTGCGCAATGTTCGGCTGCTCAGCTCTGCCACCGGTCGTCGGGCCAATTGAGCTAAAAACTGAGGTAACTCCAGCGGGGTAGTTGGCAGCAGCGATAGCGCTGGGCCGGTTAATGGCTTGGCTGTGGTTGTTGTGCTGGTGGCGGTTGTTCCCGGCTGACCCAGTTCCGTATTGATTCGCTGTAGCGTGTGCAGCAGTGCGCCTTTCACGTCACCGGTACGCAGCCGTGAGCCTTCCTGAGCATCGAGTCGGCCAGTTTGACCCGTAGCTTTTGGCTGCAGTAGCGTCTGTGCCAGCTTCCGCTCGAAAAATACACCACTGTCTTTCATCGCAGTGTGTAGGGTGCTGGGCTGTGCCAATTGGGCTGGTGAGCGCAGTTGCTGGGCCACGGAGTGAAGGGCCTGCTGCAAACTTGGGGACAGCAGTGCTTGCCGGTGGGGAAGGGGCAGTGCCTGAATTTGCGGCAGAACCTCAAGTAGGGCGGGGCGCTCTTGGGCTGGCAGTACAGCGCGCAAAGCCTGGGCTAGCAAACTCTGAAGTTGCGAGTTGGAAGTCGTGTTTGGACGGTCCGCCAGTAAAACCAGCCGGTTCGCGTCCGTTAGGCGCACATTCACGGCCTGGCCCGGCTCTACCGGCCGATCTGTGTATGTGACGAGTGACCGTCCGTTGACCAGCAGTTTGACCAGTTTCAGCAAAGGTGAGTTAAGCAGCTGTTTTTGTTCCAGCAATTGCGCCAGTTGCTGATCCCGCTGGGTACTGGCCGGTACGCGCGCAAGCTTAACCAGTGCGTCCAGGGTGCTATTGAGCAGCGGCTGGCGCTGTTCCTGGCTGAGCGGCGCGACCTTTTGTACCAATGCACTCTCGGTTTTACCAACGCCAATAGATAGCAGTTGAACCAAGGTATTGATTCGCTCGGCGCGGGCCTCTTGTAGGCCTTGAAGCAGCGGATTGATTACGCTTGGTACTTTCATGGCGTGGCTTAGTGGTCCAGTCATAAAGTGAATTCATTCGCTATACCCCCATTGGGGGATGAAAATACCTACCCAAGCCCGCTATAATCCGCTCTGTTTGTCGAGCGGTTCCAGTCCGTCGCCCAGGATGGCAGTTGTTTTGGGTCATCGCACTTCAGTTTATCGGCCGCAGCCAGTGAAATCTGAGCCCCGGTCGATGTTCTCTACCACAGCGAGTATCAGGTATCTTGACTAAACCGCTACTGGAATTGCGTCAATTGAGCTGCGAGCGGGACGAGCGCCCCTTGTTCAGCGATTTGAATCTCAGTTGTGGGCCTGGAGAAGCGGTGCAAATTCTTGGCCCCAATGGCTCTGGCAAGACCACCTTGCTGCGTACCCTTGCCGGACTCTGCCGGGAGTACCGCGGCCAGATTCTGTGGTGCGGTGAGCCGGTAAGCCGCGTCGGCTGGGACTACCGCCACAATATTCTGTTTATCGGGCATAGGCCCGGTATCAAAACCGCATTGACGCCTCGCGAAAACCTAGCTTGGTACTCCGCCCTGACTGATCACGCCTCCCGAGATGCAATTGACACTGCGCTGGGCAGAGCGGGCTTACCCGGTTATGAGGATATTCCCTGCGCGCAACTTTCCGCCGGACAGCTCAGGCGTGTGGCTTTGGCCCGCTTGCACTTGTCCCGCGCGCGGGTGTGGATTCTGGATGAACCCTTCACCGCCATCGACAAAAGCGGCGTTGCCGAGTTGGAAGCTCTTATGGCGAGCCACACCAGCAATGGCGGACTGGTAATGCTCAGTTCGCATCAAGAATTAGCGCTGCCCGGGCTGCGACGTGTTGATCTGATGGACTATCCAGCTAAGTGGCTGGAGCCAGAGGAGCTTCACAATGCCTGATGCTCTGGCAGCACAGACGCCGCGCCCGGTGTTTGCGGCGTTTTTAGCGACGCTGCGTCGGGACTTGCTATTGGCGGTGCGCCTGCCCGGGGATATGGCCAATCCGCTGGTGTTTTACCTGATTGCCATCACGTTGATTCCATTGAGCCTTGGGCCAGAGCGGGAAGTGTTGGCGCCACTGGCACCGGGTGTGCTCTGGGTCATGGCGCTTTTGGCAACTTTGTTGTCTTTGGACGGTCTGTTTCGCAGCGACTTTGACGATGGCTCCCTGGAACAACTTCTGATCAGCCCCCAACTGCTGTATTTCAGCGTCTTGGCGAAAGTGCTGGCACACTGGCTGGTGACCGGCCTGCCGGTCACGCTGTTGGCGCCAGTGCTGGGGATGATGTTGGCGCTGCCGTCTGAAGGTTACTGGGCGCTGTGCCTGTCATTGCTGCTCGGGACCGCGTGTATGAGTTTAGTGGGTGCCATGGGCGCGGCGCTGACCGTGTCTTTGCGGCGTGGCGGGCTCTTGTTGTCATTGATTGTTATGCCCTTGTACATCCCAATACTGATTTTTGGTGCCGATGTGGTGCAAAATGCCGTTCTTGGCGACCCCATCAGGTTCCAGTTGGCGGTTCTGGGTGCCTTTGTGACTTTGGCGGTAGCGCTGGCACCGCTGGCCGTTGCTGGCGCGTTGCGAATATCCGTAGACGCCACCTGATTGAAGAGGAGAGTAAGTACACGTGAGTAACTGGCAATGGTTTCATCGCCTGGGTTCACCTCGCTGGTTTTACTACAAAACCGAGGGTTGGGTGCCGTGGTTGGCGGCTGTAAGTGGTATTTTGCTGGTGCTCGGCACCGTGTGGGGCCTGGCATTTGCGCCACCGGACTATCAGCAGGGCAATAGCTATCGGATTATATACCTGCATGTCCCGGCTGCCTTTCTGGCGCTGATTGGCTACTACGTGATGGCTGTAGCCGGCGCTGTAGGTATGATCTGGCGCATGAAGATGGCGTTCGTGGTGATGAAGTCAGCCGCGCCCATCGGCGCCGCGCTCACCTTTCTGTCGCTGGTCACGGGCGCCATTTGGGGCAAACCTACCTGGGGCACTTGGTGGGAGTGGGATGCCCGCATTACCTCCATGTTGATTCTGCTCTTTCTCTATTTAGGCATTATGGCGCTGCAAGCTGCCTTTCAAAGCCGTGATGCTGCTGACAAAGCCAGTGCCCTTCTGGCGCTGATCGGAACGGTGAACATTCCGATTATTTACAAGTCAGTAGACTGGTGGCACACCTTGCATCAACCGGCGACTTTGAAGCTCACGTCGGCTCCCACCATTCATTCGTCCATGCTTTATCCGCTGTTGACAATGATTCTGGCGTTTTACATTTTTTACGCCCTGGTGTTGATTTTGTACACCCGCGCCGAAATTTTACGACGTGAGGGGCGCACCCAGTGGGTCATTGACCTGGTAAAAGAGGAGGCGAAAAAGCCGTGAGCTTTCAGTTTGATTCCCTGCAGGATTTTATTCAGATGAGCGGCCATGGGCCTTTCGTCTGGGCGTGCTATGGCATCACCTTTGCGGTTTTGGTCTATCTGGTATTTAGCCCATTGGTGCGGCGGCGACGCCTAATTCGCCAGCATCAGGCTTGGCTTAAACAAATGGATAGGGTGCGCGAAGTCGCACGCCAAGCCTGATATACTGCGCCAGATCCGGGCGTGCGTTTATTTCAGCGTCCCGGTCGGTCTTTGTTGCCGTATCTGTTGCATCGTCCACCGATTTTTTTAGCTAGTTGGGTCGTTTTATGCATCCCGTCCGTCGTCAGCGTTTGTTCTTCATTCTCTTCATTGTTTTTTTCTCCAGTGTCGCCGTAGGGCTTATGGCCTTCGCATTGCGGGATAACATCAATCTCTTTTATCCACCGTCCATGATCGTGGCGGGGGAGGTACCCTTAGATCGACGCATTCGCGCCGGCGGCTGTGTGCGCCCGGGCAGTGTGTCTCGGGATCGGGAGACGCTCGAGACTACATTCCTGCTCACCGACGGCATTGTGGACTTTCGAGTGCACTATACGGGCATACTGCCGGATCTATTCGCCGAAGGCGAAGCGGCAGTGGTCAACGGCGAGCTGCGCGCTGATGGGGGCTTTTACGCCACTCAGGTACTCGCCAAGCACGATGAAAAATATATGCCTCCAGAGGTAGCCGAGACCATGGCGGCGGTAAGCGACGGTCACGACGAGAGCTGTGAGGTGGTTCAGTATGGTTCCTGAGATAGGTCATTTTGCGCTGGTAGTGGCGCTGGTTTTTAGTTTTGCACTCATGTGTCTGCCGTTACTCGGTGCGCAGGTCAACAACCAGATGTTGATGGCCACAGGGCGATCACTGAGCGCCGGTTTCTTTGTGTTTGTGACGGTGTCCTTCGCGTGTTTGGTTTACGCCTTTGTGGCGGACGACTTTTCAGTTTCTTACGTAGCCGGTCACTCGAACACGCTGTTGCCCGTTTACTACAAGGTCAGCGCGGTTTGGGGCGGTCACGAAGGTTCTTTGCTGCTCTGGGTCATGATGCTCGCGGGCTGGACCCTGGCCATCGCCTTGCTCAGCGGCGCCTTGCCGCGCGACCTCCAGGCCCGGGTTCTGGCGGTGATGGGGTTTATCTCGGTGGGCTTCCTGCTGTTTATCCTGCTCACGTCCAATCCCTTTGATCGCTTGCTACCCATGGCTCCGCAAGAGGGTGGAGATCTTAACCCGCTGTTGCAGGATATCGGCCTGATTTTGCACCCGCCCATTCTGTACATGGGGTATGTAGGCTTCAGTGCCACTTTTGCTTTTGCTATTGCCGCTTTGCTAACTGGCCGTTTGGATAGCGCCTGGGCGCGCTGGTGTCGCCCTTGGGCCAATCTGGCCTGGGGCTTTCTTACGGTTGGGATTGCGCTGGGCAGTTGGTGGGCCTATTACGAGCTCGGCTGGGGCGGCTGGTGGTTCTGGGATCCAGTAGAAAATGCCTCCTTCCTGCCGTGGTTGGTGGGTACCGCGCTGATTCACTCACTGGCGGTGACCGAAAAACGCGGCGCGTTTAAAAGTTGGACGCTGCTGCTGGCCATCTTCACCTTCTCCCTGTGTCTGCTGGGTACCTTCCTGGTGCGTTCCGGGGTGCTGACGTCCGTGCACGCGTTTGCCAATGATCCGGAGCGGGGCGTGTTTATTCTCATGTTCTTGCTGGTTGTGGTCGGCGGCTCACTGACCCTCTACGCTCTGCGCGCCCCGGTGGTCAAAAACCACCCAGGCTTCAGTTGGTTGTCCCGGGAAACTCTGCTGCTGGGCAACAACATTTTGCTGATGGTGATTATGGCTACCGTGTTGGTGGGTACCCTGTACCCACTGATTGCTGACGCCCTCGGCTGGGGTAAGGTGTCCGTGGGGCCACCGTACTTCAACATGTTCTTTATTCCTTTGATGGGTGTGCTGTGCCTGCTAATGGCATTGGGGCCCTCGTCCAACTGGAAGAAAACCAACCCCATGCAGCTGGTCAAGGTGTTGTGGCGGCCTTGGGTCATCAGCATGGTGATCGGTCTGCTGTTCCCGATTTTTTACGCGGAAGGGTACAGTTGGCTGGCCGCGTTGTCGGTCTTCGTGGGTAGCTGGATTTTCACCAGCCTGGCCGCGGACATGCTGCACCGCATGCGCAACGCCAAAAATTGGCGCGAGGGTCTACGCAAACTGAGTCTCAGTTATCACGGCATGATCGTGGCTCATGCCGGTATTGGTGTGACTCTGATCGGCGTGTGCCTGAACAGTATCTATGCGGATTTGCGAGATGTGGGTATGCACCCGGGGGTTGCCGTTCAAGCCGGCAACTACGAGTTCACCATGGACAGCGTGTACACGGTGCAGGGGCCCAATTATATTGCCGAGGAAGCCTTGGTGGTGGTCACTAAAGACGGCGAGTTCCTGCGCGAAATGCGTCCGCAGAAGCGTCGCTATTTGGCCGGCGGCAAGGTCATGACTCAGGTGGCGTTGGCGCCCGGCCTGCTGCGCGATCTTTATCTGGCCATGGGCGAACCTCTGGATGACGAAGGCGCCTGGGCTATGCGGGTGCATCTCAAGCCGTTTGTGCGCTGGATTTGGTTGGGCGCGCTAATGATGGCGATAGGTGCGGCTATGGCGGTAGCGGATAAGCGCTATCGCAAGCGAAAAACATCGAAGGCCCAGGGGCCGAGTTCGGGAACCAATCAAGCATGAATCGATTGAAGCTCTTTTTACCTCTGGCGGTATTTGGGGTGCTGGCCGTGCTGTTTTGGCGCGGCCTCAGTTTGGACCCGCATGCCATGCCTTCGGCCCGACTTGAGCAGCCGGTGCCGGCTTTTGAGCTGCGCA
This sequence comes from Marinimicrobium hydrolyticum, assembly GCF_030848505.1. Taxonomy (GTDB): domain Bacteria; phylum Pseudomonadota; class Gammaproteobacteria; order Pseudomonadales; family Cellvibrionaceae; genus JAVDDU01. The sequence goes on along the minus strand of NZ_JAVDDU010000008.1, from coordinate 128,187 downwards.
CCATTCGGGACGAAGAGGGCAGAATCACCCCGGAAGTGTTCCTGGAGCACGACTATAGTCTGCTTAACATTTGGGCCACTTGGTGTGCTGCCTGTCGAGTAGAGCACCCGTTTTTTGTCGAACTGGTGGAGCGCGAAGGCGTACCTATTTACGGCATTAACTACAAAGATGACGTAGCAGCAGCGGCGCGTTGGCTGGAAGAGTTGCACGACCCTTATGTTCTGAGTGTGGTGGACCAGGACGGCCGCTTGGGGCTGGATCTGGGCGTGTTTGGCGCCCCGGAAACGTACCTAATCGATGGCCGGGGGATTATTCGGCATCGCCATGTGGGTGTGGTTAATTGGGAAATCTGGGAGCGGGATTTTCGGCCTTTGATTGAGAGGATCAAAGAGGGAGGCTAGGGGAGGGCGTTGTACTTCGTAAGGAGCCTTCGGGCCGTGCAGGGTAAGTGTTCAGCAAACGTCGTGAACCCAGTCCCTACGCGCTCCCGGCGCTTCGGGACACTCCTCGCTTCCTTGTGAGTGGTCGATCGAAAAGAATGCCGTAGTCTGACGCTACGTGGGTCGTGCAGGGTGAGTGTTCAGCAAGCCTCAAAAGAGGGACCTTTTGAGGCAGTCCCCAGGGAAGGGTTCACGACGTTTGCTGAACACTCACCCTGTGCGACCCTAGAATTTGCTTATGAAGCTATTAACTGGGATCTCCCGGAAAGCAAACCACGAAATCAGGGGTCTAGGCCGCTACGCTGAATGTGGCAGTTTGGATTCCCGCCTTCGCGGGAATGACGAGGATTTTACTTAGCTCGCTCTGAGCCGACACGCGGGTGGTTTTTCGAGAAAAAAAGCCCCAACTGTGTGGGGCTTTTTAGAATGTGGCGGACCGGACGGGAGTCACTCGGGCCATCCATGGCCCTCGCCCTGCGGGCAGCCTGACGGCTGTGCTAAATGGCTATCCTGCCATTTAGTCACTCGGGCCATCCGTGGCCCTCGCCCTGCGGGCAGCCTGACGGCTGTGCTAAATGGCTATCCTGCCATTTAGTCACTCGGGCCATCCGTGGCCCTCGCCCTGCGGGCAGCCTGGACGGCTGTGCAAATCGGCAATCCTGCCGATTTGTCGAACCCTAAGGTTCGAGCCCTGTCCGCTGGAAGCTTTGGGTGGTTTTTACCGGGCATAAAAAAAGCCCCAACCTTGTGGGGCTTTTTGAATAGTGGCGGACCGGACGGGACTCGAACCCGCGACCTCCGGCGTGACAGGCCGGCATTCTAACCAGCTGAACTACCGGTCCGCATTTTATCCTGGTGGGTGGTACAGGAGTCGAACCTGTGACCTACGCCTTGTAAGGGCGCCGCTCTACCAACTGAGCTAACCACCCCCATCAGGAAGGGCGTATTCTAACGGTAAGCGCGCTGAGGTCAATCAGTTTTGAGCAAATTCAGTGAATTTTCTGCCTTGAGCGGAATCTGGGTATAGGTCGCCATGCAAGCGAGGGGCTTGGTATACTGGCGCAGGAATTTTATTAGGGGACAACTTTGAGAATCGCGTTTTACAAACTCTGCACTGTTTTTTCGTTGTTACTGGCTTGTTCGGCCTGGGCGGCCATTGATGCCTATGAATTCGATAACGAAGTGGATCGCAAACGCTACCTAAGCTTTATCGAAGAAATGCGCTGCCCGAAATGCCAAAACCAGAACCTTTCCGGCTCCGACTCTCCCATCGCCTCCGATCTTCGTCGCGAGCTGTACCTCCTCATTCAGGACGGTCGATCCGACATGGAGATCGTCGATTTTATGGTCGATCGTTACGGCGAGTACATTCTGTACCGGCCGCGTTTGAGCAGCACCACAATACTGCTTTGGTTCGGACCGGTGGTCCTGCTGATCGGGGGTATCGTGAGCTTGATTCTGATAGTGCTCAAGCGTCGGAGCCGCAACGTCAAGGTGCAACCCGAGAGGGCTGACCTTACCCCCGCCGAGCGTGCTCGGTTGGACGCACTACTACATTCCGATTCACCTGCTGATAAGAAGTCCTAATGATGATGTATCTATGGCTCTCCATCGCGCTGCTCCTGGCGGTTGCAGCGGTATTCGTACTCTGGCCCCTTAGACACCGCGACACCGGCGGCCCTACGCGGGATGACCTAAAAGCCTACAGTGAAACCAATATCGGGTTGTACCGGGTGCACTTGGCCGAGTTGGAGGAGGCGAAAGAAGCAGGACGGCTTTCGGAGGAGGAGTTTCAGCAGCTGAAGCTGGAGCAGGAGCGTGCGCTTCTGGAAGATGAAGAGCAATTACGCAAGGCAGAGCAGAGCGTGGCTTTTGCTAACGTCGGCCCCAAGTTTTTGGGTGTCGTTTGTGTCGCCATTCTTTTAGCCAGTGTCGTGCTCTACCAGCAGCTGGGCAGCAGTCAGGATGTACGGCTTCTGAATATGCAGCACGAGAAGGCCCGGCTGGACTGGCAGGATATGCAAGCCCAGCAAGCCCCTGATCCTCAACGTGCCAAAGACCTGATCGAGGCCATGGAGGCGCGCCTGCAACAGCGTCCCAACAACCTCCAGTACCGTTTTCTGGTGGGCCGCTACTCCATGTCTTTGGGAGACTACGACCGGGCTATTGAAGCCTATGAAAAGGTCATATCGGTGGACCCGAACAGCCCGAGAGTATTAGCAGAATTGGCGCAAGCCTTATTTCTCCGGGATGATAATCAGATGACCCCACGCATCGCCGGTTTGGCTGAGTCAGCATTGGCCCAGGATCCTCAGGAAACCACCGCGCTTGGCTTGGCGGGTATCAATGCTTTTAACCAAGGGGATTACCAACAAGCCATTAACTTTTGGCGGCGCGCCATTGAGGTTATGGGCCCCCACGCGCCTAGCAGCCAATCCCTGAAAGTCGGCATTGAACGGGCTGAGCGGGAACTGGCCGGGGAGGGCGGTTCCGGTACCGGTTCTCCATTGGCTGGCGAGGAAGCAGCCGAGGCTGCTATTTCCATTCGGGTGGCACTTTCGGAGCGCGCTGAAGTGGGTCCCGATCAATGGATATTTGTCTACGCCCGGACCTGGGAAGGTTCTCCGATGCCTTTGGCGATAACGCGAATTCAGGCGTCAGATCTTCCAGCTACAATTGTTCTTGATGATACTATGGCCATGACAACATCAACCGCGCTGCGCGATACAGAGCAGGTAGAATTGGTTGCCCGGGCTTCACAAACTTCCACCGCTGCGCCGAAGCCCGGTGACTGGGAAGGCCGCTTTGGTCCCGTAAGGCCACTGGCCAATGATGGGACAATTGACCTGACAATTGATCGGGAAATTACCGATTGACCCCCTTTCGGGGCTCTCGCGCGCCAGTAGGCCAGCGAAGAGCCCCGGATGCCAAACCCTTCACGAGAGAAAGCGGAACGAGTCCCGGTTTTTGAGGGTTCTCTAGCGCTTTTTCGCGCTCTGGGCAGGTGTCAAAACGCCATGCTTCCGTGTAGAATTCCCGCCTTTATATCGCCTCATAACCCAAGCGCCCAAACCCGGGACGGAAAGGTAAAAACATAACGATCAATGGCCGCGGATCTGGCCAAAAACGAGTGACTCGCACCTATGCGCCTGAAGTGTATCAAGCTGGCTGGTTTTAAATCCTTTGTTGATCCCACCACGGTCAACTTCCCCAGCAACCTGTGCGCCGTTGTCGGCCCCAATGGCTGCGGCAAGTCCAATATTATTGACGCCGTCCGCTGGGTGATGGGCGAGTCCTCCGCCAAGAATCTGCGCGGCGAATCCATGACCGATGTCATTTTCAATGGCTCCGGCGGGCGCAAACCCGTAGGTCAGGCCTCCATTGAGCTGGTATTTGATAACAGCGATGGTTCGGTTACGGGCGAGTACGCCGCCTTCAACGAAATTTCCATCAAGCGGAAGGTCACCCGGGACAGCCAAAACAACTACTACCTCAACGGCACCAAGTGTCGCCGTCGGGACATTACCGACATCTTCCTGGGCACCGGCTTGGGTCCGCGCAGTTACTCCATTATCGAACAGGGCATGATCTCCCGCCTGATCGAAGCCAAACCTGAAGATTTGCGCGTCTACATCGAAGAAGCGGCCGGCATCTCCAAATACAAAGAGCGCCGTCGTGACACCGAAAACCGCATGCGCCGTACCCAGGAAAACCTGGAGCGCCTTACGGACATCCGCGATGAGTTGGAGCGCCAGCTTAGCCGATTGCACCGCCAGGCCCAGTCGGCGGAAAAGTACACCGAGTACAAAAAAGAAGAGCGTCTACTCAAGGCTCAGTTGCAGGGGCTTAAATACCGCCACCTGGACGATCAGTCCAAGACCAAGCAGGCGGCTATTCGGGATCTAGAGCTGCGCATGGAATCCTTTGTCACCGATCAGGTGAACAAGGATACCCAGATTGAAAAGTGTCGTACCCGCTACACGGAACTTCAGGACAAATTTAACGAAGTTCAGGGCCGATACTACGCCATTGGCGCAGACATCGCCCGCATTGAGCAGACCATTCAGCACGCCCAGGAGCGTGGCCGCCAATTGCAGGCGGACCTGGATCAAACCCAGCGGGACCGCAAAGACACCGCCGAACACCTGCAAATGGATCAGCACAAAGCCGAAGGCTGGCAAGCGGAGTTGCTGGAGCTGGAACCGGAGTTGGAGCTGATAAACGCCGCTGAAGACAGCTCCGGCGAAGCGCTGCAACAGGCCGAAGAGGCCATGCAGCGCTGGCAAAGTGAGTGGGACGCCTTTAACCAACGCGCCGCCGAACCCCGACAGCGGGCGGAAGTACAGCAGTCCCGCATCCAGCATTTGGAGCAAGTGCAACAGCGTCTGTTACAGCGCATTGAAAAATTGAAAGAAGAAAAGGCCAACCTGCAGCAGGGCGCCACCGACGATGAAATCGACGTGTTGAGCGAGCAGGTAGCTGAGCTGGACGCCGAGGTGGAAGAAAAGCGCGCCGCGGCGGAAGTTATTGGCGATCAACTGGAACAGCAGCGCAGTGACAACAATCGCCTGGCGGACGAATTGGATGCCGCACGCAGCAAGCTCCAAAGCATGCGCGGGCGTCACGCCTCTTTGGATGCGCTGCAACAGGCAGCCCTGGGTGAGAAGAACAAGGCCGTAACCCAGTGGTTGGAAGGCCGACAGCTGGCCGATCAACCCCGCGTAGCGGAAACCCTCACCGTTCAGGATGGCTGGGACAAGGCTCTGGAAACCGTCTTAGGTAATAGCCTTCAGGGTGTGTGCGTCAATGGTCTCGATGCCGTGGCCGCCAGCATAGAAGAGCTATCCCAGGGCGAACTGCTTCTCTTGGATACCCATGCGCGCGTTGATGCTCAAACGGGAAACAAAGCTGCCAGGTTGGCGGATAAGGTCAGCGCGGACTGGGATCTCAGCGGCTTGTTGCAAGGTATTTACGTCGCCGAGAACCTGACTGAAGCCTTGGCGCTGCGCTCTAGCCTGAGCGCGGACGAATCCGTGATCACCCCCGACGGCGTCTGGCTCGGTGCTCAGTGGCTCCGTGTAGCCCGCGACTCTGACGCTAGCGCCGGTGTTATTGCCCGCCGCCAGGAGCTGGAAGAACTGGGCGAGGAGATCAGCCGCACCGAAGCCCAAGTGGCCGAGTTGGACGGCCAGCGCGAAGAGGGCAGAGAGGCCCTGAAACGCCTGGAACAGGAGCGTGAACAAAAGCGCCGGGAATCCGACGAGCAAAATCGCCAAGCGGGCGAGCTGCGCTCACAACTGAGCGCGAAACGGGCACGCGTGGAACAGTTGACCATGCGCCGCGAGCGGGCCGACGCAGAACTGCGGGATGCCGACGCGCAAATGAAACAGGAATCCGAGCAGCTCTCCGAAGCACGCATGATTCTGAGTGAAGCCATCGAATTGATGGAGCAGGACACCGACAAGCGCGAAAACCTGCTCCAGCAGCGCGACACTATTCGGACTAACCTGGACCAGGTCCGTCAACGAGCGCGCCACGACAAAGACAAGGCTCACGAACTGGCCATGCGTCACCAATCTCTGAAAACCCAACTGGACGCCATCCGCTTAGGTATCGCCCGCCTGGAAGAGCAGGACCAACGCCTGCGCGAGCGGCACGAAATGCTCCTGGAATCGCTGGGTGAAAGTAGCGATCCCATGGAGGAGCACAAGTTGGAGCTGGAAGCCAATTTGGCAAAACGTCTGGCTGTGGAAGAGGATCTATCCCAGGCTCGTACCGCCCTGGAATCCGTTGAGCAGGAATTACGCGACGCCGAGCAGGCCCGCAACCGCGCTGAACAGGAAGTGCAGGCCGTGCGCTCGCACCTGGAGCAGGAGCGCCTGGCCGCGCAAACCTTCGAAGTTCAGCGGGCCGGGTTGGCCCAACAGTTGAAAGAAGACGATTTCGATCTGGATCAGCTGTTGGCCGAACTGCCTGAAGACGCCGAACTTGGCCCCATGGAAACCGAGTTGGCCAACGTTGGCGCTCGAATTTCACGTCTCGGCCCCATCAACCTGGCCGCGATCGACGAGTACAAAGTGGAGTCTGAGCGCAAGCAATACTTGGACGCCCAGGACGCAGATCTAAACGAAGCCCTGCAAACCCTGGAGAATGCCATCAAACGCATCGACCGGGAAACGCGCACGCGCTTCAAGGAAACTTTCGATACCGTCAACAAAAGCCTGCAAGAACTGTTTCCAAAGGTGTTCGGCGGCGGCCACGCCTATCTGGAGCTGACGGGCGAAGATTTACTGGATACTGGCATCACCATCATGGCGCGGCCTCCCGGTAAGCGAAACAGCACCATTCATCTGTTGTCGGGTGGTGAAAAAGCCCTTACTGCCATCGCTCTGGTGTTCTCCATCTTCCGTCTCAACCCAGCACCTTTCTGTATGCTCGATGAAGTGGACGCCCCGTTGGATGACGCCAACGTGGGCCGCTACGCGCGCTTGGTACAGGAGATGTCAGAACAGGTGCAATTCATTTATATTACGCACAATAAAATCGCCATGGAGATGGCGCATCAGCTAATGGGTGTTACCATGCACGAGCCTGGCGTCTCACGCCTGGTAACCGTGGATGTGGACGAAGCCGCGGAGCTGGCGGCGGTATAATCCGCCGGTTCGCACTGACAAGACTGAATCAGCAGACAAACGGATATTCCTATGGGTGTATGGTTAACAGGTATTATCATTTTGTTGATCGCAGGCATTCTGCTCGATGGTTGGCGGCGCATGCGTCAAGCGCGTCGAGACAGCCTCAAGATGCCACGCTCGGTCTATAAAGCCAAACCTGCCGCGCAGACGGACGAATACCCTAGCGAACTGCCTAATGGCGGCGCGCGCGTAGTGGGCTACAGACGCGCGGAAACCGAAGAGCGAACCGAGCCGAAGATTGGTGCCGAGGCGGATTTGGATTTGGACGACGAAGCGCCTGCCCCGCGTCGCGCACCGGCCCACTCGCGCCCCACCTACGAGCCCGAACCCGAGCCAGAATTTTCCTCCGCCGAGCTGGAAGCCCAGTACGAGGCCGAACAGGAAGACCAGTACGAGTCTTCTTACGAACCTGAGTACGAGTCTGCGCCAGAGCCGGAACAAGAATCCCCTCGAATTCCCCAACAGGTGACCCTCAACTTGGATGAATCCGTGCCCATGCTGATGGAATCAGTGGATGAGGACGAAACACCTGCTGAGCCAATCGTTGCACAACCCGCAGCGCCCAAAAAGCCGGCCCCGCGCACCGAAGCGCCGGCCAAGCCTGCCAATAAAGCGCCCAAAGCACCACGCATGAATGACCCAGACCCGGATGCCGACGTGATCGAGCCTGAAGAGGTGTTAATCATTAACGTCATGTCGCCTACCGGCACCTACTTTCAGGGCGAGGCACTGCAAGAAGCGATTTTCGACAACGGCTTGCGCTACGGCAGCATGAACATTTTCCATCGCTACCGGGATGCCCGTGGCGGCGGTCCCGTTCAGTTCAGTCTGGCTAACATGGTTAAGCCGGGCACGTTTGATTTGGACGCCATGGAGAGTTTTCAGACTCCCGGCGTGAGCCTGTTTATGACCCTGCCTCTGGAAGGTGACAGTGTTGCGGCTTTTGATCTGATGCTGGATACCGCCAAGACCTTGGCAGAAACATTGGGCGGCGAGCTGAAGGACGAAAACCGCAGTGTTATGACCCGGCAAACCATGGAGCACGATCGCCAGCGAGTACTGGAATTCGTGCGCCGGCAATTGTCCCGAGTGCCTGGTTGATCCGGCGTAAAACCACCGGCCCTCTGGGGCCGGCTGCATAACCGTTCGTAGGAAGTATTATGCCGACAGCCGCCGATCCTACCATTCCCGCTGACACAGTCGCCGAGGTGCAGGAACTGCGCGGCGAACTCCAGCGCCACAACTATCGTTACTACGTCCTCGACGACCCCGAAATTCCCGACGCCGAATACGATCGCTTGATGCAGCGCCTCAAAGAGCTCGAGGCAAAACATCCACAGCTGATCACCCCCGATTCTCCCACCCAGCGGGTGGGGGACACGCCCCTTAGCGCATTCGCCACCGTCGCCCATGAAATGCCCATGTTGTCGCTCGACAACGCCTTTAACGAAGACGATATGCGCGCTTTCGACCGCCGCATCCGCGAGCGCCTGCAGGACGACGCCGAGATCGAATACGCCTGCGAACCTAAGCTCGATGGCATTGCTGTGAGCCTGCTGTATCAGGACGGGCTTTTGGTACGCGCCGCGACCCGGGGGGACGGCACCCAGGGCGAAGACATTACACAGAACGTGCGCACCATTGATTCTGTGCCCCTGCGGCTGATGGGCAAGGGCTATCCAACGGTGCTGGAAGTACGCGGCGAAATTTACATGCCCCGGGCCGGTTTCGAAAAGCTTAATGAAGATGCCCGTGAAAAAGGTGAAAAGATTTTCGTTAATCCGCGCAACGCCGCCGCCGGTAGTCTTCGTCAGCTGGATGCGCGTATTACCGCGCGTCGTCCGTTGGACATCGGCGTCTATGGCGTCGGCCGGGTAGAGGGGGCACTCCCCGACGAACACATTGCCACGCTGAAAAAACTGAAAACCTGGGGCCTGCACATCAACGCTGAGATTGATGCCGTGCGCGGGCTAGAGGGCTGCCTGGAGTACTATCGCAACCTGGAAGAGCGGCGCGCGGCGCTCAGCTACGACATCGACGGCGTGGTGTTCAAAGTCAATCATCGCAACTTGCAAGAAGAGCTGGGTTTTGTGGCCCGCGCACCGCGCTGGGCCATCGCCTACAAATTTCCAGCTCAGGAAGAAATGACCCGCCTCAACGACGTGGAGTTTCAAGTGGGCCGCACCGGCGCCGTTACGCCCGTGGCGCGCCTGGAACCGGTGTTTGTGGGCGGCGCCACCGTATCCAACGCCACCTTGCACAACCGCGGCGAGATCGAACGTTTGGGCGTGAAAATTGGCGATACGGTCATTGTACGCCGGGCCGGAGATGTGATTCCCCAAGTGGTTTCAGTGGTGCAAAGCAAGCACCCGAAGGATGCGCGGGATATCCAATTTCCCGACCACTGCCCCGAGTGTGGCTCGCCAGTGGAAGTTGTTCCCGGCGAAGCGGTAGCACGCTGTGACGGTGGTCTGGTGTGTCCCGCCCAACGTAAGCAGGCGATCAAGCATTTTGCCTCTCGCAAAGCTCTGGATGTCGACGGGCTGGGTGACAAACTGGTGGATCAATTGGTCGATCGGGATCTGGTCACCGCCGTAGCGGATCTGTTTCATTTACGGCAAGAGCAGTTGCAGGGCATGGAGCGTATGGGTCCCAAGTCCGCCGAGAACTTGCTCAAGGCACTGGAGAATAGCAAGCAGACTACGCTGCCCAAATTTATCTACGCGCTGGGAATCCGGGAAGTAGGGGAGGCCACCGCCCGTAACCTGGCGCGGCATTTCGGAACCTTTGATGCCCTGGCCAATGCCGATGAAGAAGCCCTGCAGGAAGTGAGCGATGTAGGCCCTGTGGTTGCACATTTTGTGGCGGAATTTTTTCAACAGCAGGATAATCGGGATGCCGTGCAAGCGCTACGCGAGGCCGGTGTGCACTGGCAGGAGCAGCAGCCCGTGGACCGGGGCAGCCTGCCTTTGGCGGGGCTTACCTATGTGATTACCGGAAGCCTGGAAAACATGAGCCGCGACCAAGCCAAAGAAGCCCTGGAAGCGCTGGGGGCAAAAGTGGCGGGCAGCGTTTCCAAAAAAACGGATTACTTAGTGGCCGGCCCTGGCACAGGCTCCAAACTGCAAAAAGCCCAGGATCTAAACGTCGCCGTCATTGATGAAGACGCCCTGTTAGAACTGCTCGATAAACATAATTAGGAGAAGCAGTAGACGTCATGCAAACCTTTATTAGATGTTCAGCCTTGCTGGTGATATTCACCCTGGCAGGATGCACCTCGCTGCCACCGCAAAACAGTGAAAATCTGTGCGACCTGTTCGATGAGAAGCGCGGTTGGTATCAGGATGCCCGGCGCGCCGAGCGGCGCTGGGGCAGCAGCATTCCGGTGATGATGGCTATCATGTATCAGGAATCTACGTTCCGGCCTCGGGCCAAACCGCCTCGGCGTAAAATTTTGTGGGTGATTCCCGGTCCGCGTAAAAGCAGTGCTTATGGTTTTGCCCAGGTCAAAAATGAAACCTGGAGAGAGTACCAACGCGGTAGCGGCAACCACTGGAGCAGCCGTACCCACTTCGCGGACGCGGTAGATTTTGTGGGCTGGTACAATGTGCAAAGTCAGGAGCGCAGCGGGATCGCACCCAACGACGCTTACAACCTGTATTTGGCTTATCACGAAGGGCACGGTGGTTTTAATCGTAAGACCTTCAACGATAAGCCCTGGTTGCTCGATGTCGCCCGCCGAGTCGACAACCGCGCTAAACAGTTTGAAACCCAGCTCAAATCCTGTGAACGACGTTTCCGAAGCCCCTGGTGGTGGCCATTTGGATAAACCGGCGGGTTCTAACGAGCACTCATATAGTTTATAGGGTGAATTGAATTAGCTGGAAAGGATCCCCTGCGGTTTGAGACCCTCGGAGGCAGGAAGCCGACGCGGAGCGTACATGGACGACTCGCAGGGAAGCGAGGAGTGTCCCGAAGCGCCGGGAGCGCGTAGGGGCCGTAATTTACAGCGTGTCTCAAACCGCAGGGGATCCTTTCCTTACCCTTCGATAGCAAGAATCAGCGGCATTGACTGTTGGAGAGACTATGGATCAGGAATCAATTGTTTACGGATGTATCAAAGACTCGGCACCACTGCCTTCGGAGTCGCAGCGGTTGCTGGTCAACCGGGACGCTATGCTGACCTTGCCGCATGCGGACGACTGGCCGTTTTTATCGCAGGAGATGTTTTCCATTCCGCAAATTGAATATCGCCACGGTCACTACCAAACGGAAGTCATGCACTTTGGCGCTTCTTACAAAGCCGTGGAGTACGAGTGGGAATCCTGGCTGGCACAGTTTGAAGACTTATTGAGCCGCATGTTCTGGGTATCCGCCACCGTGCATTTGGAAACCGAATTGTGTGGCACCCACACCTTTACCTGGGAATCCAACGGCAGTTGCCATGTTCCTGGCTCCGGCGATATGCAAGTGCGCTGCGAATGGAGCCACGAAGGCGGCTTCCGCTATTGAGTCACCGACACAAGTGAGAGATACATGACTGACACGCGCCTGATTGGGCCAGAGTTCCGCTTCCGCCGTCTGCGCCGAACCCCCGCACTGCGCGAAATGGTTCGAGAAACCCGCCTGCACCCGAGTGATTTTATTCGGCCGATTTTTGTCGAGGAAAATATTCAGGAGCCGGTGGCTATTGCCAGTATGCCCGGCGTGGTGCGCTATCCGGAAAACCAGTTGGCCGAACAAGTACAGGCCAGCTGGAAAAAGGGCATACGCGCCGTACTGCTGTTCGGCGTTTCCAGTCACAAAGATGCCGTGGGCGCCGACACATGGAACGATGAGGGCTTAATGGCACGTATGATTCGTACGGCCAAAGCCGCGCAGCCCGACATGTGCGTTATTTGTGACAACTGCTTTTGCGAATATACGGATCATGGCCACTGCGGCGTTGTTTGTAACGATGATGTGGACAACGACCAAACCTTATTGAACTTGCAAAAACAAGTGGTGGTCGCGGCCCGCGCCGGGGCGGACATGATTGCACCCTCCGGTATGCAGGATGGTATGATCGGCTTAATCCGCGCCGCATTGGATGACGCGGGTTACGAGCAAATTCCAGTGATGTCGTACTCGACCAAATTTGCATCGGCCTTCTACGGCCCCTTTCGCGACGCCGTGGACAGCACGTTCAAAGGTAGCCGCAACACCTACCAAATGGACCCCGCCAACGCGCGCGAAGCGCTGGCTGAATCTCTGCAAGACGAGGCTGAAGGCGCTGACATACTGATGGTAAAACCGGGTATCGCGTATCTGGATGTACTCGCGCACATTCGCGCTCACTCTAGCCGCCCGCTGGCGGTCTACCAGGTCAGTGGCGAGTACGCCATGATCAAGGCCGGTGCTCAAGCCGGCGTGATTGATGAGCGGGCCGTAGCCCTTGAATCACTGCTCGCATTTAAGCGGGCGGGAGCGGATATGATTATCAGCTACTACGCCGATCAAGCTGCGGTGTGGTTAACGGAATAGGATCTTATTATGAAGTTTGTGTACGCGCTGATCGCCGTCAGTTTGGGTGTTATTGCTTTTGGTTTGTATCTGATTATGCAGGAGCAACAAAATAACCAAGTGCCGGTGACAGAACCTCCGCGCGACTTGGGACTATTGCCCGCACCGGTGCCCGATGAGGAGCGCGGCAGGCCCGCAGTCGAGCCTGAGATTGGTAGCGAAGCCTGGTGCGATATGATGATGTACAAATCCAGCGAAACCTGGACCGAGGACGAAACACGAACGTTTGCCGATCGTTGCATCTACCAGGATTAGCCATCTAGTGGGAATAGTCGAGGACATTAAGTGACCCAGTTTGACCCCGTGCTAAAACGATTGGAGCAATTACTCGATCGTGTCGAAGCCCTCGTTCCCCCTTTGCCTCCCGAAACGGATTGGCACGCCCAGGCGTTTCGCTGGCGTACAGCCGGTCGGGGCGGTTACCTGCAAGCCGTGCGTCACCCGCACCGGATAGAACTGGACGCGCTACAAAATATTGAGCCTCAAAAGGCTTCGATTGTTCGCAACACTGAACGGTTCCTGGCCGGACTGCCCGCCAACAATGTACTGTTAACCGGCGCCCGGGGCACCGGAAAATCCTCTCTGATCAAAGCCTGCTGGAATCACTTTTCCGCGACTGGACTCAAGCTGCTGGAAGTGGACAAGGCTGACCTTCTGCACCTGGGTGATATTGTTGAGCAACTGGAAGATCGCCCGGAAAAATTCCTGCTGTTTTGCGATGACCTATCTTTTGAAGAAGGGGAGGTGGGCTACAAGCTGCTTAAATCGGCTTTGGACGGTTCCATTGCAGCACCTTCCGATAACATCCTGTTTTACGCTACCTCCAACCGCCGCCATCTGCTTCCGCAGAACATGCGTGAGAACCTGGATGTCAGCTACGAAGATGGTGAGCTTCGGCCTACGGACAGCACCGAGGAGAAAGTCTCCCTGTCGGATCGTTTCGGGCTCTGGCTAAGCTTTTACCCCTTTTCTCAGGACGAGTATCTGGCCGCAGCTGAGCACTGGGTTGTGGCTTTAGGAGGCCACTGGGACTCAAAGGCGGAACGAGCGGCGCTGTTGTGGCACCGCACCCGAGGAGCCCGCAGCGGGCGGGTAGCCTGGCAGTTTTCCCGGGATTATGTGGAGAGCCAATAGCCTGCAAAAGACCGCTAAAACTCTACAAAAGATTACAGTTATCCACCCCTCGGTTTGCTACACTTTGACATTAACTGCACCAGCTTTCGTCGTTGGTGCAGATGACTACATCCATGAATAGAGCCAAAAAGCCATGAAGTCACCCTTAAAAGTATCCCGCTTGATTACCCTTTGCGCAGCCCTCTTGGGAGCCTCCTTTGCGAACGCCACCATTGTTCAGTTCCAAACTGTGAAAGGCGATTTTGAAGTGAACCTCTACGACCTGGAGACTCCGCAAACCGTCACTAATTTTCTCCGCTACGTGGAATCTGATGCTTACGAAAACACCTTCTTTCATCGTTCTGTTTCGGGTTTTATTGTTCAAGGCGGCGGTTATTTTTATGACTTGGAAGCCGATCAACCGAAGCCGATCTCTGCCAACGACCCCGTGACCAATGAGCCAAAGTTTTCTAATCGCCGCGGCACCATCGCTATGGCCAAAATTGGTAGTGATCCCAACAGTGCGACCGTACAATGGTTTATAAACCTTTCCAACAATCAGGCCAACCTGGATGTGCAGAATGGTGGCTTTACCGTGTTCGGTGAAGTTATGGGTGACGGCATGGAGGTGGTTGATGCGATTGCTAAAGTGAAGACTATGCGTTTCGGTGGTGCGTTCAGTGATTTACCTCTGCGCGGTTACTCCCAAAGTGATCTTGAAGACGAAGTACCGGTTACTGATGAGCATTTGGTGATGGTACACAATATCGTGGTTTTGGACGGGAGCCCGGACAGCGCGGCGGATCTCAATCCTGTGCCGAACACTCTAATCAGCGAGCAATCCGACAACAAAAAGTCCAGTAGCGGTAGTGCATCATGGTGGTTTATGGCTTTGCTTATGCTGGCCGGATTTGGTTTACGTAAACGCCGTTGAAATCAAGCGTTGAAAAGAACATAGTATAAAAAAAGGTGGGCCAAGTGGCCCACCTTTTTTGGTTCTGTATGTATAAAGATTCCAGTACTTACACGGCAATGGAATCGTAAACCACCACTTTGCTCCACAAGTGTGAACAGTCTGCGACGAATTTTTCGTGGATAGGGTGCACTTGATAGGCGTCCTGTCCTTCCACATCATTGAACAACAGCATCTCGGAAACCTGATAGCTGTTATCCACCACGTCGCGCTTTTCGGTGGAGGCGGGTACGCCCACATGAAGGCCGCGAACTGTTTCAATATTGGCCAGGGTTTTAATACCGGCAATCAGGGCATCTCGGTCTTCTTGGGACTCGGGGTTCTTCAACCAAAAGAAGACCTTGTGGACCAGTTTAGGGAGCGCCACTTGACCGTGATCATGGGCGTGGGCGCTGGAGGCAATCGCACTGGTTCCCAGTAGTGCGGCGCCGGACGCGGCGGCTCCGGCGAGAAATTGACGTCGGCTCGGTTTGTTCATCGTAAGATTCCATTTTCATCATTGGGTGCAAAGACCCGGGCAGCAATAGATTAAGGCTATGCCCCTTGTTGCTCAACCGATTTGAGCCCATTTTTGGAGCCTTTGCGTAACTTTACGGTAGCGCAACCATCTCGCTCGTAACCGGTGCCGAAATGGGCGATAACTGAACAGCTTTCTTGTGGGAACTTCGTGAAAAAGGCAGAATGACCCGTGATCGCCCTGGGAACTAAGCTCGCAAGCACTGTTCTCAGACAGGGTCCAAGTAGCTTTGGGTGCCGTGGGGAAACCAAAGGCCCCACCATCATTCGGCGCCGAGAGTGCTCACGAGAGGAGGGCCGGGAATGTCGGATTCCAAAAGTCAGGTCAATGCGGACAGCTTGCACGACGAGTTGACGTTACTGGTCAAACTTCATCGCGAATTGGTCGCCGATTACGAAGCCGGCGCCCGTCGACTTGAGCGCGCCGCTTACCAAAAAGTCTTCGGTGATTTTGTATCAGCTCATAACCGGAGCATTGAGACTCTGGGAGAAATACTCAAAAGATTTGATGGCGACGTCGAAACGGCCACTGCTTCGAGTGCAGAAGCTCAGAGCAATGACGCGGCCGTGTTGCGTGCCATCCAATCCAAAGAAATCCACTTGAAGCAAGAGTACGTTCGCAACCTGGGTTTGCTGTCCGGAACCGCTGGGCTAGAGACCGTATTAAAGGTTAATAAAGGCGAGGCCACTAAACGCCTGGGTTGGCTTGAGGGCGAGCTGAATATGCTCGACCATACCAAAGGATAAACTCAACGGCAGGAGGCAGCACGGATGACTGTATCGAGTCGGACCGGTAAGGAAACTTTTGAACACGAACCCCTGTGGGCGCCCATTTCTCATCAAGCCATGAACTGGCCAGGCGTGATGCTTTTGTGGTTACTGGCAGGTGTTTTGATGCTGGTGGGGTATGTGGCCGGTTTGGCGGTTCTTGTATTGGGTTGGTTGCTGTTTCCTTGGCTGCGATACCGTTATCTAAGGCAGCGTGCTCGCCATCCGGTTCAAGCCCAAACGCTGCAAGGGCAATATCAAGTCCATCAAGAAACTTCGGTTTGATTCCAGGAAGACCGTAGACTCCAATGGGGCGGAGCGAAAGTTGGCCGCCCTGCGGTGGGGAGGAGTCCCGCTTGAGCCGTAACGCAACACATGGTAGCGTACCTGTATATAAAACCAGTCGTCCTTGCCATGTCCAAATCTCCCGCATTCTCAGAGAACATCCGCCCAGCCAGCCTGGACGACCCGATGTACTACTTGCACAACTTCCAATGGGTACTGGATTGGGTCAGTGACCGGCACGGGGATCTGCTCAGCTCAGACGAACACCAGTCTGTAAGCCAATTTAAGGAATTGCCTCTGGCAAGCCGGGGCCTGATGGTGCGCATGGTCATGCGTAAAGGTGAGCTGTTCCGAGCCGACAAACTTCACTACCAAGAGCTGGGCTGTACCCGGCAGGCCGTGGAGCCCCTGCTAGCCCTGGAATGGGTTAGCAGAGAATCCAGCCTCGACTTGAAAGCCCTGTTCCGCCTCTTCACTTGGGTCGAGGTGCGCCAACTGGCCCCAGAAGCTACGGCCGGCCATCGCACCAAGGGGCAGGCCCTCGAAACGCTACTGGAAACCTCGCCCTCATTAGTAACGCCGTGCCCAAGCCCCGTTTACCGTCTGACAATCATGGCTTTGTGTGATCGCTTCCGACTGATGTTTTTTGGCAATGGTCACCAGGACTGGTCTGAGTTTGTGCTCAGCGAGTTGGGAACCTACCGCTACGAGCAAGTCCTTTTCACGCGCGAATCTCGTCCCTTTCATCGGCGCGAGGAAGTGGATACCTATTTACAGTTGCGTGCCTGCCGGGAACGCTTTTATGAGGAGCAGCCCTTAAATGAGGTCGTGGCGTCTCTGCCGACTATCGACAGCAGCAACCCCTGGTTGTGCGCCGCTCGGGATCGGCTGGTGTTTAAAATTGCCCGGGAATACGAGCGGGCAGGTGAGCTGGGCGATGCGCGAGCGCTGTATCAGAACTGCCATTATCCCGGTGCGCGGGCACGCCAGCTTCGGGTGCTGGAAAGACTCGGCGCCTGGCAAGAAGCCTTCACCCTGGCGCAAGTGGCCGCCCAGGGACCAGAAAGCGAAGCAGAACATCAACAGGTGCAGCGATTGTTGCCGCGGTTACGGAGAAACTTGGGGCTTGCCGCCACCCCTAAAATCTCGGCAATGGCTCCAGAGACTTTTGAGCTTCAACTGCCTTTCGCTCCGGTAGTGGAGCTGGCGGTAGCGAGTCACCTGGGCAGCGATGCCGCACCGGTCTACTATGTAGAGAACTCGCTTATTTCCGGCTTGTTTGGTTTGCTGTTTTGGGATGCGATTTTCGCCCCCATTCCCGGCGCATTCTTTCATCCGTTTCAGCGCTCCCCTGCGGATTTGCACTGGCCGGATTTTCGTGAGCGGCGCGCTGATCTTCTGGAGCAGGGCTTCGAGCATCTAAGGCGAGGCACTCATGGCCCGATTATACGGCGGCGATTTGCTGACAAGCATGGCCTTCAATGTGTCTTTGTCTGGTGGGAAGGGCTCAGTGAAGACCTATTGAACAACGCGCTAGACATAATCCCCGCCGAACACCTCACCTTGCACTTTCAGAGAATTCTGAGGGATATCAAATCCAACACTGCCGGGTTTCCGGATTTGATTCAATTTTGGCCGGATCAAAAGCGCTACCGAATGATTGAAGTCAAAGGGCCTGGCGACCGGCTCCAGGACAATCAAAAGCGCTGGCTGACTTACTTTGCTCAACACGACATACCCGCGTCCGTTTGCTATGTATCCTGGCAAAGCGTTAACGGCGCTAGCAATAGATCATGACCACGGCCACCACCTATACCATTGCCGTGCGTGCACTGTGCGAGTTCACCGCCAAAAGTGGGGATCTGGACTTGCGCTTTACACCTTCGCCAACGGCTCGTGAGGGCATAGCCGGGCACAGTACCGTTACCGCTAGACGCCACGACGATTACGAATCGGAAGTCAGTGTAAGTGGTGAATACCGGGAGCTCACCGTCCGGGGTAGGGCGGATGGCTATGACCCGATCAGTAATCAGCTCGAAGAGATTAAGACCTACCGCGGTGATTTGAATTTGATGCCCGACAATCACCGCACCCTGCATTGGGCGCAGGCGAAAATGTACGGCTGGCTGTTGTGCAAAGAGCGTGAACTCAAACAGATCAACATCGCCTTGGTGTACTTCGATGTCGGCAATCAACGTGAGACTGTGCTGGTTGAATCTATTAGCGCCGATGAGCTTGAACAATTTTTTAACTTGCAATGCCAGCGTTTTTTGCACTGGGCAAAGAAGGAGTTGGTTCACCGTCAAGCTCGTGATCAGGCTATGGAGGCTTTAACGTTTCCGTATACGGACTTTCGCAGTGGCCAGCGTAGCCTGGCGGAAGCCGTGTATCAAAGCGCCTTCACCGGTCGCTGCCTGCTGGTCGAAGCGCCCACGGGCATCGGAAAAACCCTGGGTACGCTCTTTCCGGTCATCAAAGCACTGCCTCGCAAGGCGCTGGATAAGGTTTTTTTCCTCAGTGCTAAAACCCCGGGTCGTGCCCTGGCGTTAAACGCGCTACAACACTTGGACATCGACAAGCTGCGTAGCCTGGAGCTGGTGGCACGAGAAAAAAGCTGTGAGTATCCGGACAGCGCCTGCCACGGAGAATCCTGCCCACTGGCGCAGGGGTTTTACGACCGCCTCCCCGCTGCGCGAGAAGAAGCCGCAAGCATACCTATGCTTGATCAGCCCAGGCTACGGGAAGTGGCCCTAAATCATCGCGTTTGCCCCTATTACCTGGGGCAGGAGATGGCCCGTTGGAGCGATGTCATTGTCGGCGATTACAATTATTACTTTGATCTTTACGCCATGCTCCACACCCTTACTCGAGCCAATCAGTGGAAGGTGAATCTGCTGGTTGACGAGGCCCATAACCTCGTGGATCGAGCCCGCAGCATGTATTCCGCGAGCCTAAACCAAATTCGGTTTCGGCGGGTTAAAAAGCACGCGCCTAAAAGGCTGAAGAGTGCCCTGGATAAGATCAATCGCGAGTGGAATCAGTTGAATCGCGCCCAAGAGGCGGAAGACTACGCGGTATTGAAATCGCTTCCCGTCGCCTTTTTAGGTTCGCTGCAAAGTGCCACAGGCGCCATCATGGATTATTTAACGGAACACCCAACGGCCACGGCACCTGATCTGATGCCGTTTTATTTCGACGCCTTGCACTTTTTGCGCATCGTCGACGTGTATCAAGACGCCAACTACATATGCGATTTCACCTGGGATACTCCACCAAGTGGTCGCAAAGGCAGCGAACTGTGCCTGCGCAATTTAATTCCCGCCGCGCAGCTCGCACCGCGTTTCGAAACAGCTCATTCGGCCACACTGTTCTCCGCCACCTTGCGTCCGGCGGATTATTACCGTGATTTGTTAGGGTTGCCAGACGATACCCAGACCATGGAAGTAGCCTCTCCGTTTGTTGCCGAACAATTACAGGTGACCATTGCCAGTAACATCTCCACCCGCTATCGGGATCGTGCGGCTTCCGTTATGCCCATAGCAGAATTGATCGCCCGCCAGTACCTGGCGCGCCCGGGCAACTACCTGGCGTTTTTCAGCAGCTATCAGTACCTGAATCAAGTGTTGGAGCAGTTGCGATCGGCTCAGCCGGAGCTACCCGTTTGGGCCCAGGCACGCAGCATGAACGAACCGGCGCGCGAAGAATTTTTGCATCGATTTCAAGAGGAAGGGCAGGGCATAGGGTTTGCCGTGCTGGGCGGGGCCTTCTCTGAAGGCATCGACTTGCCGGGGAACCGCTTGATTGGTGCCTTTGTAGCCACTCTGGGGTTGCCGCAAATGAATCCCATCAATGAACATCTTAAAGAACGCATGAACGAGCGGTTTGGTGATGGTTACAACTACGCCTATCTCTACCCCGGCTTAAGCAAAGTGGTGCAGGCGGCGGGCCGGGTAATTCGCACGGAACAGGACAAAGGCGTTATTTATTTGATCGACGACCGTTACCACCAACGCCGGGTGCGCAATCTGTTACCGCGCTGGTGGCGCTTGCAGTAAACTCCACATCTATTCCTACGCGGGCTGGAATGACGTTTTGCGCTAGGGAGGGAGCAGGCCCGTTCCAGTCTTCGCTTCAAGTTGTATGTTATTTCAGCGCATGCGTGAGCTGACCCAAAAACTGTGCGACTTCATCGGGGTTGCGTAGCCGAAAGTGGGCCAGCGAAACACGCTCGGCGTCCGCCACCACTACACCCACACCTTCGTCGATAATCGACCGAAACACATCCTCGTCGGTGACATCATCGCCGATATACAATACCCGCGCGCTCTTTCCATACAGTTGCAGATCATTCCGTTGCAGGCGCTGTAGCAGCCAGTGCACCGCCTTGCCTTTGTCCCAGTCAACTCCGGGGCGCAACTCGATGACCTTTTTGCCCGTGGTGCGTCGCAGTTCCCGATATTCCTGAGCCACTTGGTTAACGACCTGGTCAATGCGCTCCCGGTCTGGAGCGGCCACGTTACGGTAGTGAACAGCAAGGGAAAACCTTTTGCGCTCCAACTGCGCACCCTCAATGTTCCGCAGTCGTTCACGCAAGTCGGACTCCGCGGCATCAAGCGCGGGCAAAAACTCCTGCGCCGTCTGGTGTTGCAGCGGGTCTGTGTCGGAGCCGTTAATATCGAAACCATGACTGCCCACATAATAGAGCTGGGGAAGTTGCACGAGCTGGCGCACGTTATTCACGTCGCGGCCACTGACAATGGCCACCGGACAGCATCGCGCGAGCTGGACTAAACGTTCGCGCATGTCCTCAGACAGAATGGCATCCTCGGGGTCTGCGACGATTGGCGTCAAGGTGCCATCATAATCCAAAGCCACACAAACTCGCCGATTTAGTCTTTTCGCAAGGCGCGGAAATTCATCCAGCGCCAACGGCAAGTGGCGTCGAGGCAAACACTCGATGGGCAGTTGTGTCAGTTCCTCCACTACGACATCGGCACCTGCTTCACTCAAGGCCACAGGGTCGGTTTCACGGGCCACACCTACCACCAAGCCAAAACCACCCCGACGTGCGGCCTCAACCCCTGCGATAGCGTCCTCAAATACCACACATTGTTCGGGTTTTATCTGTAATCGCCGTGCTGCTTCGACAAAATAATCCGGTGCCGGCTTACCCGGTAACTTGAGTTGTTCACCCATCTCGCCATCAACGCGGGCGTCAAATAATGTCTCGATACCTGCGTTTTTAAGCACACTCTGCGCGTTTTTGCTGGAAGACACCGCCGCGGTGCGACCGCCTTTGTCCCGCACTGTGCGTAAAAACTTGATAGCCTCCGAGTAGGTGGCGACGCCATGATGCTGCATTTGCTCGTGGAATAGCTGGTTTTTACGATTGCCGAGCCCGCAAATGGTCTCCTGGTCTGGCCCGTCTTCGGATGTGCCAAGGTCCAGCACAATGCCACGGGCTGTTAAAAAATCCCGCACGCCATCAAGGCGCGGCTTGCCGTTCACGTATCGTTGGTAGTCCGCCTCCGAGAAGCCTGAATACGCCTTCTCTTTTCGCTGGCTGAGAAAATCATCGAACAGCGTTTTCCAGGCGCTGAAATGCAGATCCGCCGTTCGAGTCAGAACGCCATCCAGGTCAAAGATATAGGCTTCATAAGGCATGCAAGTGCGGTTCATTGATTTTTCCTTCGGGCTTTCCACACGGTTTGTCATCCATTGCCACGCGTTGTTGTGCCAGGCTGCGTTTATTACCATTGCTTCCGTGAAATTTGCGTCTACAAACGCCTTCACATTTAGATTCGTGTTGTTAAAGTGTTGATGATACCTTACTCAGGAGTATCCTCAGAAAAACTGCCACGCTGTGTCTGTGCCACAACAATTCTATTCCGTTCGGCCGAGCTGGCGGTCGCCGCTTAAAATGAATCGAAATGAGGTTTATTTATGACGGGTTGGTCACTGGTTTATTCGCGCTACAACCCGGAGTGCGAAGGGCTTCGCGAAGCGCTCTGTACCCTCGGTAATGGATACTTTGCCACGCGAGGCGCTGCGCCTGAAACCCGTGCCGACAAAGTGCATTATCCTGGCACATATCTGGCTGGTGGATATAACCGCCGGCGAGTAGAAGTCGATAACGAAATGGTCGAGAACGAGTCGTTGGTCAATCTGCCCAATTGGCTCAGGCTCAGTGCCCGCCCAATGGATGGGGATTGGTTGCATCCCGACCAGTTGAAACTGATCGACTTTCATCAAGTGTTGGATATTCACGCCGGCGTGTTAACCCGAGAACTACTCTATGAAGAGCCCAATGGCCGTCGCACCCGGCTTCGCGAGCGCCGGTTGGTACACATGCAACACCATCACTTGGCCGCCCTGGAATGGGAGCTAACTGCGGAAAACTGGTCCGGCGAGATTGAAATAGTGTCGGCACTGGATGGCGGGGTCATCAACGATAACGTGGCCCGCTATCAAGCGGTGGAGGGCTGCCATTTAGAGCACGGAGCGTCTGAAGCCCAGGGCAACATCCTGCGCTTGAAGGTGGAAACCACCCAATCGGAAATCCGCCTTGCGCAAACGGCGCGGCATGAATTTTACCGTCGGGGTGATCGCTTCGATCCGGAGTCCCAGACCGTATGCGACAAGGCCTATGCAGCAGCGCATTATACCTTGAATCTATCGAAGGCTGAGCCGCTACGTATTGAAAAAATTGTTTCCCTGTACAGTTCGCGGGATTTTTCCATTAGTGAAGCGGCGGGAGAAGCCGATCGAGCAATCGCTAATGCGGGTAACTTTGCATCCTTGCTAGACAGTCATACCGAGGCTTGGGCTCAACTCTGGCGCCGCTTCGATCTTCAGTTACAACACAATGATCCTCAGGAGGGTGAGCGCACCGAGATGATTCTGCGGCTGCATGTTTTCCATCTATTGCAAGTCGCGTCACCCCATGTACGAGATATGGATGTCGGTGTGCCATCCCGGGGATTACATGGCGAAGCTTATCGTGGCCATATACTTTGGGATGAGCTATTTATCTTTCCTCTGTTGAACTTACGTATTCCTGAAGTTACCCGGGCCCTATTGCACTATCGGTACCGCCGCCTGGATGAAGCTCGCTTGGCGGCGCGCGAAGCTGGCTATCGAGGAGCCATGTATCCCTGGCAAAGTGGCAGTAATGGCCGTGAAGAATCTCAGCAGCTGCACCTCAATCCCAAGTCTAATCGCTGGATTCCAGACCATTCGCATTTACAGCGGCACGTCAACAGCGCAATCGCCTATAACATTTGGCAATACTATCAAGTCACTCAAAATTGCGAGTTCATGGCCTATTATGGGGCGGAAATGCTGCTGGAAATTGCCCGCTTCTGGGCCGACAAAGCCAGCTACAATCCAGAGCACGGTCGTTACGAAATCTGTGGTGTCGTGGGGCCTGACGAATTTCACGAAAAGTATCCCAATAGCCCTGAGCCGGGGCTGAATAATAATGCCTATACCAATGTCATGGCAGTGTGGGTACTGGCTCGAGCGCTTGAATTGCCCCGCATTGTACCTGAGGAGCGTTGGCGCGAATTGTGTGAAACGCTGAACTTACACGAAAATGAATTCGCCCATTGGGACACCGTGAGCCGGGGGATGCGGATCGTCTTCCATGACGACGGCATCATTAGTCAATTTGAAGGTTACGGCCAGCTTAAAGAGTTAGATTGGGAAGGTTATCGGCAGAGTTATGGCGACATACATCGCCTCGATCGAATTCTGGAGGCGGAGGGCGATAAAGCCGATCGATATAAAGCATCCAAGCAAGCGGATGTGCTGATGTTATTCTATCTATTCAGCACTGAAGAGCTACAGGCATTGTTTGAACGACTGGACTACCCCTTTGATCCACAAATCATTCCGCGCAACATTGACTATTATCTACAACGCACTTCCCATGGCTCGACACTAAGCCGGGTTGTGCATTCACGCGTGCTGGCACGCTCCGATCGCCGCCATGCCTGGCACTTGTTCTCCGAAGCTTTGGCGAGTGATGTAGCGGATATTCAAGGGGGCACCACTCAGGAAGGAATTCATCTGGGAGCGATGGCCGGCACGGTGGATCTGGTTCAGAGGGCCTTTACCGGGTTAGAGGTGCGGGAGGACGCGCTGTGGCTCAACCCCTTGTTGCCGGAGACTTTGCAGCATCTGCGATTCGCTATCCGCTACCGAGGCCACTCGCTGCGTCTCGCCATTAATCACGAGCGAATGTCCATTACCAGCCTTACCGCCAACGTTGCGCCGATCTGCATCGGTTTTCAGAATGAGCGCCATTCCTTGCAGGGTCAAAGCGAGTTGACTTTTACCTACCACCGGTAGGGACCGACAAGATACCGACCGCTACCACCAACGCCGGGTGCGTAACCTGTTGCCGTGCTGGTGGCACTTGCAGTAATTTCTAGCTTATTGAGTCCAAAAAAAACAAAGGTATATGAGGCAAGCTTCATCTAGATTGGAGAATAAGCCAATCAATGTGTGCGCCAGTCCCTCGCCCCTTGGCGTCAAATCGCTTATGGTTTGATTCATTCTTCGACTCTCTGGTCAGGTTCCCCATGCTCAAAGCGAAGTACCCCCTCATTGTGATGCTCTTCGCTCTACCAATGAGTTCACAAGCTCTGACTCAGAGCGGCTGCTTCGCTATGGCAGGCACCTATTACGAGCAGGTGTATTGCGAGCTTCAGGCTCGCGGCGATAGCCATGGCCTGCCCCCCATGTACGAATTCCGGCGCAACGATACCACCACCCAGGCATTGCTGTTGCGCCGCCCGGCGCAACGGGCGGGCATTGATGTGCCCATGCCAGGCGCCAGGGAGCGGCACCCGAGCCAGCCCCGCCGCGAAGCGAATATTCCAGAACCGGCAGAACCCCAGCCGTCCCATGACAGTACCAAAACGGCCAGTTCCACCCACTCGCTGGCTGGTTGCCATATGGACGGTACCCGCATCGACTGTGACGGGCGGCAGTACCAACTGCTGGGCAACCAGAATAACAACCAACTTGAACCCGGAGCGCTGGAACCGGACAACGCCCTGAATTTGCCGGTATTTCAGGGCAACTTGAATGATAAGGCCGCCGTAAATGCGTATTTGCATCGGGCGTACCAGCGCTATGTGGAGCAAATGATCGCCATTGGCCTGGGTGGAGTAACCATGACGTACGGTCGTTTTGCATTTTTGTTTGAGGATGTACAAGAAAAAGGCTTGGATTTTGGCGACCGATTTGAAACCATGTACGGCTTTTTAAAGCAGGATAAACGCCGCTCGGCGGTCAGCGAACAGCTCAACCCCGACCCGCAACTGCGTATCGAGCACTGCGACCGCCTGAGCGACCAGCTGTTGGTGTGCAGCCGGGGAGGGCGGAACCGGGTGTTTCGCGCCCGGTGACGAGCGCCTTCGCTTAGCTCGACGCGCCTGCCAATAGCCGTACAGGGACCCAATGCTCTATCTTTTCACGATTTTTGTCAGTGCTTTTCTACTGTTTCAGGTTCAGCCACTGATCGCCAAACTGATACTGCCATTGTTTGGTGGCGGCGCAGCGGTGTGGACCTCCTGCCTGCTGTTCTTCCAGGGGCTGTTGCTGGCCGGTTACTTTTACGCTCACTGCCTAACGCAACTAAAAAACATTCGCGCTCAAGTAGCCGTGCACGGCGCTTTGCTGGCTGCCAGCGTTGCTTTTCTTCCTATTGGTATCCCAGAAACCGCCACCGCTCTGGCAGGCGGGTCGCCTTTGGCAGGCATACTAATGCTACTGATGGTCTCGGTGGGCCTGCCGTATTTGTTGTTGTCAGCCACCGGGCCCCTGGTGCAACGCTGGTTGAGTTACGAAAACGTCAACAAATTGCCCTACAAACTTTATTCGCTCTCCAACGTGGGTTCGCTACTGGCGCTGCTGAGTTACCCATTTTTGTTTGAACCTTTGTACAGTCTCGCCGCCCAAACGGCGTATTGGTCCCTAGCCTATGGTGTGTTTGTGCTGGCCATCGGCACGCTGTGCGTGCGCTTGTACAGGCATCACCCCAATCTAACCTCCGGCCCCAAATCCCTGGCTAGTCAAGTGGTGGTCAACAGCAAGAGCCAAACCGCGCTCTGGTTATTGCTCTCGGCCACCGGCGTAGTACTTTTGGTGGCCACCACCAATGCCATGACTCAGGATGTACCACCTGTGCCGTTTCTGTGGGTGCTGCCCCTGAGTCTTTACTTGCTCACATTCATCATCAGTTTTCACAGCCCACGCTGGTACGTGCGCTGGTATTGGTTCGCGCTATTTTTTATCAGTGCCCTGGCGGCGGTGTTGATGTTCTTTATTGGGACCTTGTTCGATATTTTTTCCCAGGTGGGGATCTACTCGGTGATTCTGTTCTCCGCGTGTATGATCTGTCACGGAGAGCTGGCGCGCCTGAAACCGGAGGTGGAACGACTCACGCTTTTCTACCTGATGATTTCCCTGGGCGGCTTTTTGGGTACGGCGTTGGTGGCTTTTGTGGCAACCAAACTATTTACTAGCTTTCTGGAATTCCCGCTGGCGGTATTTGCGGTGTTTGCGCTATTCAGCGCCAGCATATACTGGCACCGGCATTCCGCCCATGAACCTGTCGAGCCTCACAGTCAACGGCTGTCCCATTTCAGCGTGGGTTCATTGGTCGTGATTGCAGGTCTGTTCTTCTATATGAACTCCCTGTTTGTGGAGAGCGACGTGGCCGCCACCCGTAATTTTTACGGCATCCTGAGCGTAAAAGACGTGGAAGTACAAGGCCGACGCGAACGCCGACTGGTGGACGGACACACCTCCCACGGCGCACAGTCACTGGAGCATGATGACCAACACATTCCCATGAGCTACTACCGGGAAAACACCGGCGCAGCCCTGGCCCTGGAGTACAGCTTCCCCGACACCTCGATTAGCGTCGGGCTCGTCGGCCTCGGCGCGGGAACTCTAGCCGCTTACGGCGAGACCGGGGACTACTACCATTTTTACGAAATCAATCCGGCTGTCATACGCTACGCCCAACGCTACTTCACTTATCTGGAAAACAGCCGAGCTGAAGTCGACATTACCCTGGGGGACGCACGCGTATCCCTCGCGCGGGAACTGGAAGAGCAGGGCAGTCAGCAATACCACGTGCTGGTCGTGGACGCCTTTTCCGGTGATTCCATCCCCGCGCACCTGCTTACTCAGGAAGCCCTAGCTCTGTACCGCGACCACCTGGCTCCGGACGGGCTGATCGCCTTGCACATTTCCAACAGTCATTTGGATTTGACCCCGTTGGTGCGCGGGCTGGCCCAAACTCTCAACAAACAAGCTGTGTACTTCGAAACCTCAGCCACCGGTCATGCCATCGACGATGCCAAGTGGGCCATCATTACCAACAACCGGAAGTGGCTAAACCATCCTCAAGTTTTACACCACATAACTCCCTGGCCCGCCCGTGCGGACGATCCCATAGTTTGGACGGATGACTACAGCAATCTGCTTTCGGTCTTGAAATAGAATAGGTACGAGGGCACACCAATGGGCATGGAGTGCATATTGTTTGAGAGGGTTGGGGCGGTTACGCCCTTTTTATTCTGTCCTTACCTCGAGCCGGAGGCAGCTTATCCGGCTGAGACTCTTTGGCTAGAATATATTGGAGTTCAGTCCAACAATGATTAAATTATTAGATATTAATGATCTCAAAAAAGAAGATATCTATCAGATATGGGAGGCTGTATCTCGAGGGCCAAGCAACCGGTTTGTAGGTAATGTCGCTTGGTCTTTTGAGGGCAACGGGATACGCACTCGAACGACCTTTCTTCAAGCCTTTCAGCGGCTTGGACTGCCTTATGTGGAGCTGCCCAACTTCCTGAAGACGGGTGAGTCGGTGGAAGACCTGGCGGGTTACATGGACTCGTTTTACTCCCTGTACGTGATCAGGGAGGATAATCACGATAGGCTGGCGGAGTTTGCAGCAGCCAGTTCACGACCTGTGATCAATGCGATGTCCAGCGAGGCGCATCCATGCGAAGTGCTAACTGATTCATTTCACTTGTACTCGAAGTATGAGTCCTTGCAAAAGCTCCGAATACTGTTGTGGGGTCCACCCACTAATGTCTTCAAGTCATGGCATTCGCTTTCTCGGGTCCTAGGTCTTAACGTCACACAATACTGTCCCGCTCATTATCACAACTCTGAAGAGGGTGTTGTGTATTCTGATCGCCTCGAGGGACGGTTCGATATAGTGATCACGGATGCTTGGCCTACCCATTTCTCGGACAAATGCTACTCACTTTCCCAAGAGATACTTGAAAATCTCGGCGATCCAGAGCTCCTGCCAACGCCACCTGTCACCGTCGGTAAAGAGCTGCTTTTTGCTCCCATTAAATATGGAAATTTCTCCGGGTATAGTCAAAAGGCGTTACTTTTGCCGGTACAAGAGTCTATTATTGCACACGTAATTGAGGAAGATAGCTCGCAACGAGAAAAGTAAGAACAGCGCAAATTGCATCGATAGGCAGAAGGTAGTAAGCGTGGCAACTATAGGCGGCAAGATCGCCATTCTGACCCCGGTTAGCCTGGTAGTAAATCGGAATTAACATTTTCAATATGCTATGCAACGGAGAAAGACAATGAAAAAAATAATAGCGCTTGGTGCAATCGTGATTTTCATGACCGCATGTTCAATAAAGCAGACACTTGAGCCCGCTCAGTTAGCCTCTGATGCCGATGTCTGTGTAGTAAACAATCCTAAGGTTAGGGACGGGGTTCTGTCGGCAATGAGTGATGTTTTGGCCGAAAAAGGTGTGGCGTATCGTATCGTAGAAAGTGACGAGTCTGCCGCTTCCTGCGATTGGAGAATTAAATACACAGCCAACTGGCATTGGGATCTGGCAGTGTATATGACATATGTACGAATAGATGTCTATTACAAAGAATCCTTGGAGGGGTTTGCCGAATACGATTCTAGAAGAGGTGGCGGCCGCTTAGACAAATTCATTGATGCTGACGCTAAAATTCGAGAGCTGGTTGAGGAGCTTATTCAAAGGGAATATGCGTTTCTTCTTAATAGGTCCTATGGTTAAAACAGCCAAGCTCATTGGTGGGTGATCTCTTGGCTGAGGGTCCACCCGCCTATTTGTGACGTCCTCACCTATTAGCCTGGTGGAGTCTGTGCGTGGATTTAATCGACGAATATACAGCCCAACAACGCTGGCGAAATTGGGAGCGGTATCTTCAGTACCTTCCTGTTCGTGACGGAGGCCATGTGATTGATTTGGGTTGCTCGGTGGGTGGAGTCACCGATTTGCTTTCTTCCAGGGTAGGGTGGGTGACGGGTGTTGATCTCAATAATGAATTTATTAAGTTTTGCGAGAAGAAGCGTCGCCCGAACCAATCCTTCACCTGTGATTCTTTCGAGAGCGTGGATTATGAGGCAATTGGTCCCATATCCGGAGTGTGGGCAAGCTTTTCTCTTTCGTACCTCGAAAATCCTCAGAATTTTTTGACGCGCATACATGATGCGCTGGAGCCGGGTGGTTGGGTTGCACTGGTAGATGTGTCGTGCTTTTTGTCTGGCAATATGGCTCGGGATGCCCGGCATCATGACTCAGTAAGAGAGTTTGAATTGAACTCTTGGAAGTCCGGTCACTATGACTTTGATTTTGGCTCTAAGATGGAGTCTATGTTGAAGCTGGCGGGTTTCAACGTTATTCACTACGACGACAACGTCACCGATGCCGAGCTGAATGACTCCGGGCCAGCGAGTAGAGAGGTGATAAATAACTGGCGGGCTCGGCTGGAGCGTCTGGATGGATTGCGCAATGCTTTTCCAGTCGCCTATGAGGAAGTGTGCAGTGAAATTTTGTCTTTTATCAGTTCCCCACCGCGGACTAAAAGAAACAACGTAAAATTTGCAGTTGGTAGAATTACCTAACCAGAGCTCGCGCTTAGGGGGTATGTACAGCAAGTTGTTATATGTTGTTTTTATTTTCCGAGGAACACTAGTTGGGCGGCGCTCCTGGTGCGAAGCCTGGCGGGGTGGCCGGGGGTAAGCCCGGCCTAGTTGGTTCCCGCTCAGAGTTAATAGAGAAACAGGGCGCCATCTCGGTAACCGCTGCTGTCCTCCTGATCACCACCAATCCCCGAGGCGCTGCTGTTGTGATGACGTGCAGTAATGGCCAGGGTTTCTCCATCTGATGTTAGCGCAAGGCTCTCGCCAAAGTAGATGGAGGTTTGTGGGTTATAGGGCGGCTTAACAAACGAGTGGTACTGCCACTGTTCGCCATCGTGTTCGAACAGGTGCACGGCGCCGTTGTTGCCCACGCCCGATTCCTCGGGGTCACCGCCAATCCATTCGGCTGCGCTGCTGTCATTACGTGAGCCAATGGCCAAGTGGTTGCCGTCGCCCGATAGTGCTACCGCATAGCCGACTTGGACATGGGCTAAGATCGGGTCAGCCTTGACCTTTTGGGCGAATTGCCAAGCGCTACTTGAATCTCCGCGGTTATAGAGATAAACCGCACCGGAATTGGTCCCTTCTTCATCGTCACCTGTCGCACCCACAGCCAGCGTGAGACCGTCATGGGCGAGGGAAATGCTGGTACCGAAACGGTCACCTAGCTCCACATCAGACGGTTTCAACTGTTGCGCGAGCGACCAGCTGCCGTTGTGGGTGAACACATAAACGGCACCGCTGTTTTCGTCGGGATCCGGGCCCGGACTGCCGTAGGGCTGCATACTGGCACCTACCAGGAGCATGCTGCCGTCGACAGACATTGCCAGGTTTTCTCCAAAGTTGTCGTTCTCCCGGCCGTCATCAGCGGTCAGTCGCTGAACCTTGCTCCAGTTGTCGCCACTGCGGTTGTAGATGTACACACTTTCTTCGGTGAAACTGTGGTTGGCACTGACCGCTAGAGTGTCGCCATCACCGGCGATGGCGATACCCGTGGAGAACCAGTCGTTCTCCTGGTCGCCGTCCAGATCCGCATTGGTGGTAAAGCTGGCCTGCTCGACCCAGGTGTTGCCCATCCGCTCGAACACGTAAGCGCGTCCTTCGTGATTGCTGCCACCATTTGCGCCCACGGCGATGGTTGAGCCGTCGGCTGACAAGGCTAGGGCTCTACCAAAGCTGATGGACTCGGTCGGGTCATCGGGCCAGAAATGAGCTAGCTCCGCCCATTCGTCATTGGCATCGCGCTCAAAAACAATCACCGATCCCCGAACGTCGCCTTCTCCCTGGAGTGCGCTCACGGCCATCACTTGACCGTCTGCGGAGAAGGCCACGTCGGTGCCAAACTCCATTTCTTCAATATTGTTTGAGGGCTTTACAAAACCCACAGCCACAGCCAACTCGTCGCTGTCCACGGCCAATTCCTCGGATTCGACACACCCGCCACTGGTGCAGGCTTCTAACTTATAGCGGGCTGTCAAACGCTTGGGTAGGTACACCTCGTGATCGTAGGCGGTTTCACCACCGACAATGGTGGCCACTTGTTGATAGTCTACCTCCGGATCAGGTTGCTCCAAAAGGCTATACTCGGTAGCGCCGCTGCCGCCGTTCCAGGTGAAGGCGAGAGTTTTGATCGGCTCTGGCGTTAGAGTGAAACCCGTTACTGCATCGGGCTCATCATCAGCGGGCAGGTCACTGTGATAGGCAAGGCTAATGGCGGGGATCAATGGCTCACGGCAGTTATTGCCGGTTTCCAGGCAGAAGCTCTTCGCCAGCTCGCCTTGTTCCGGTTCTATAATATAGCTGGAGGTAATGACCACCTGTAAGTGCGTGCGACCCTGGGCGAGGGCGGTGGCGATCATTTCACTGGCATCGAAGGCCCACCAGGGCTGTTCCATGCCTCCGCCCATTATCTCGACAACCTCGTAGCCCTGTGTATCATTGCCCACAAAAGTGCTATCGGCTGGCTCACCTTCCCATTCCGTCATGACGGCCCGAACAATATTGTTCTGGTGGCCTTCGCCAGCAATTTGATGGCTGTGCCAACGCGCCGCCAATAAACCACCATTAACCACTTCCTGAGGCAGATCCGATAGATCGTAACTCAAGGCGATCTCATACTGGGTCCAATGGTCCCCGTCGCGGTTAGTCCCGAGCAGGGCGACGTCCACCGCCTCAGGCTCCAACAGCTGGCTGTCTGACGTTCCGCCCAGCTGGTGGCCGGACGTTCGCGCCCAATTCTCAACCGCCACACCAAAGTCCATGCCCAGGCTGGCATAGGCGGCAAATAGCCGCGGAGCGACCGGCTCGTCGTTGGCGGCGCGACTCATCACATGCTCGAAGGTAACCACATCACAGGCCACGTTGGCATAGTAAAATTGGGCGCTGGCGTCCTCTGCCGAGTTGCCACTTAAGAGCAGGGCTCCGTTAGATTCAAAGCCTCCGCCAACACATTCACTGGTCTCCAGGTAAGCACTTTCCCCAAGCTGCAATATAGCTCCCAGGTCCGGATGGAAGCTGATGGCATCGATTTGTGGCTGCTCCGTTGAGAGCGAGTAATTGTGCACCACCCAATAGCGATAAGTAGTTTCCGTCGCTTCGTGTGTTAGATCGACGGCGATATGCAGGTTGTCCATCGCGGCGTCCAGCCCGATAGCACCACTCAAGAGGAAGACTTCATCCCGCCAGAACAGGTCGACGCTAGTCAGCTCAATTACATAATCAAACGGCGTCCCGTCACTGGTATGCCAATCGATTTGCCCGCCAAAATCAATTACGCTGTTATCGGCATTGGACACTTGTACGCAGTCACTAACGGACTGGGAAGGTGCCTGTGCGCTGCGCCCTTCGCCTGTCGTACAGTCGCGCACATCGAGAAACGCCAACAAGTCATCCGGTGCATGACCTTGCGCTTGCAGGACATCGTTGGAGATGACATACGGCACAACCATCACCGCATTGCCCAACTGAGCGGAGTCCACTAGGCGTACATGCTGCGTGCCCGCTGCACTGGGAGCGGCCCAGTCTGTTTCGCCATCGTATCTTTCGGGGTACGCCAGATCTTCGGCGGCATTAAAAATACTGGCCGGGCCATCAGTTGGGGACGTGGGTTCCTCATCGCCATTGCCGTTAGCTGTATCACCGTTATCAATATCCGTTTGATCGCCAGTGGGCGGTGGTTCTCCGCCGTCTCCGCTACTAGATCCGCCGCAACCCACAAACAACAACGGAATAAAAATTAGGATTCGATATAACCAAGCGCGGCAATGATTAGGCAGCATGGAGTATTTCTCCTTGTTGACGTTATTTATTGACGTTCCCGCTGTAGTGTAACGCGCCAAAAAAAGGTTTTCAAAAATTCGGTATGTAGTGGTTGTAAATGAAGCGGGACGAACTGGAAGTGATGTCCTTTTATCATTGTCTGCGCTTTATGCTGACTTCTAGGTTGCGCCAAATATTCACTAAGTCGGCTATTCTGGCGGCGCAAATGCATGGCAAATTGGAATGTATGCGTTGCAAAACGCATGTTATCGTTCAGTGCACATCACGGAACCATGCCGTAGAGAGTGTATCCCAGAGCTGCATTCAATTTGAAAAAGACTGCTCGGGATGGCAGCGGGTGTTGATCTCACTATTTAACTTCGGGAAGTCAGGGAGTTATGACTTTGATCTAGGTTCTAAGATGGAGTCTATGTTAAAAACGACAGGCTTCATTATTCACTACGAAGACAACGTTGCCGAAGCAAAGCTGAACGACTCCGGGCCAGCGAGTAGGGAGGTGATGGAAAACTGGTGCGTTAGAATGACGCGGCTGCAGGGGTTGCGCGATGAATTTCCAGAGGTCTAATAAGAAATATGCGAGGAAGTTCTAGCCTATCTCAGGTCAACTTCTCGGACTAAAAAAAACAATGTTAAGTTCGCTATGGGTAGAAAAATCTAATTCAAGTTTGCCTCCATTATAGCCTTCCTGCTGGTCAACG
Organism: Marinimicrobium hydrolyticum; assembly: GCF_030848505.1. Classification (GTDB taxonomy): domain Bacteria; phylum Pseudomonadota; class Gammaproteobacteria; order Pseudomonadales; family Cellvibrionaceae; genus JAVDDU01. The sequence continues at coordinate 93,901 of NZ_JAVDDU010000008.1, read as the reverse complement.
TTCTGTCCCCGATGCGGGTATTGCATAAGCCCGAGTTGAGAAGCCTAAACCGGGACGCGATAGCGCGACCTCTGTGGACCGCGAACCGCTAGTGTTCCAGCCGCAGGGGGTTTATTCAACTGTCCGCCTTCCCTTGAGCCAGGACAGTAAAAGCGGCAGTTATACCCAATATTGAGTATGTCGTTTCACCGTGCTGGTGTTATATTCAGCGCCATATCCTTCCTGCACGAGTGCATTCCTATGATCAGTATTCTTTTCCGTACCCGCAGTGCGTGGGTGACTAGTGTATTGGTGTTATTGCTGTCCGCTTGCGGCGGGGGTGGCGGAGGAGGTAAGGACGGAGGTGGCAATCTGCCGCCAGGTGGGGGAACGGACACAAGCTACCAAGTAACTCTATCGGCTTCGCCTGTAGCGGGCGGGTTGACCTTCGGGGGCGGCTCCTACCTGTCAGGAGCCAGCGCCACGGCCATGGCCACGCCAGCCTCCGGTTACACCTTCTCCCATTGGAGTGAAGGGGGTAACCAGGTTTCCACCAGCGCGTCCTATGCTTTTTCAGTGACCAGCGCGCGCACCCTGGTTGCGCATTTTAACAATGGAACCGGTGGCGGCGGGGCGAGCGGCTACACCGTGGGTGGCAACGTGTCCGGCCTTACCGGGTCGGTGATGCTGCAGAACAATGGTGGAGATACGCTAACGGTCTCCGCCAACGGCAACTTTGCTTTTAGTACGCCCATTGCCGAAGGCGGCAGTTATGAGGTGAGCATCTTCAGTCAGCCCTCTGGGCAGAGCTGTACGCTGAGCCAAGGTAGCGGATCCGTGGGTACCTCTAATGTAACCAACGTGAGTTTGGTGTGCTCAACGGCCGTGGTTAAAAGCTGTGCGGACTATGATTCTTCCGGACAGTCTCCAGTGGTGCAAAGCGAAGCCTACGCCACCTTATACAACTTCACCTACGACTCGTCCGTATGGGTGAATAGCCCCACGGGCCGGCGGCCTGAAAATACCCTGGTTGAAGGTCCGGACGGCAACTTCTACGGCGTGACGTACTACGGTGGTGAAAACAGCACCGGTTACAACGCCAACGGGGTGATCTTCCGCATGACGCCAGCGGGTGATGTCTCCGTCATGCATACGTTCTACTTCATGCCGGAAGCTGGGCTGCATGGCATCAACCCCTACGCTGGTCTGACGCTGGGAAGCGATTGCCATCTTTACGGTACAACCCGTTCCGCCTATGGTGGCGACCCATCGCCCTCAGGTGCGGTGTTCCGCATGAGCCTGGAGGGGGATTTAACCTACTTGGCACCATTGAATATTGTCGAGACGGGCTCTGATCAGAGCTATCCGCTCACGCTTGGTAGCGACGGGAACTTCTATGGAGTCATGAGTCGCGGTGGAGCCTACAATAGTCAGCGTACGCACACCGGCACCGTTTTTAAAATGACGCACGCTGGTGAGATTACGCTGCTGCATTCTTTTGACCAGACCAATGGTGGAACACCCAACGGCCCGTTGGTCGAGGGCGAGGATGGCAATTTTTACGGAGTTACCCGAAGCGGTGGCGCGCACAGTAATGGCACCGTGTTCCGTATTACACCGCAGGGAGAGCACACAGTGCTCAAGGCTTTTGATCAAGCTTCCGGCTACTGGGCCGAGGGCGGGTTGGTTGTGGGGCCGGAAGGTCATTTGTACGGTACCGCCATGTACAGTGGTCCCAATAACGCGGGCACCGTGTTCAAAATCACGCCTGCGGGCGAGTTTAGTCTCGTGCATTCCTTTAAAGTGGTTGAAGATGGCATGGTTTGTAACTGCGGTTTGAGTACCCCTTCGGGGGCGCTCGTCTTGGCGGACGATGGTCATTTCTACGGTATAGCCTGGGGTGGCAGTAGTGGTCCTTACATGCATTTCGGGGGCGCGGTGTTTAAAATGTCTGTCGAGGGTGAAGTTTCGGTGGTGACTTACTTTCCCGCAGGCGGAGCTTCAAGTTCATATGGAATCATTCAGGGTAGTGATGGCCATTTTTACGGCACATCGTATAGTGGGGGAACGGATTCCGTAGGTACTTTGTTTAGAATATTGAAGCCTTAGGAAATTGGGCGAGGTGGAGCCACCTCGCCCAATTTTTACGCTCCCGTACAGGCGGGAATCCATGAGGAAAGATAATCGCGGACGGCAGATTTATCTTGGAGTTTGATACCGCTGTTTCCATTCCTCGTAGGGCATTTTGTAAATCTGCTCCCGGGCCGCTTCTTTGGAAATGTCGACGCCTCGCTGTTGAGCTTCTTCCATGTACCAGCGGCCCAAGCAGTTGCGGCAGAAGCCGGCCAGTTCCATTAAGTCGATGTTCTGAACGTCCTTGCGACTATCCAGGTGATCCACCAGGCGTCGGAAGGCGGCGGCTTCAATTTCGGTTTGCGTTTGTTCATTCATAGTGAATTGGTCCCTTTGCCTGAACTAGGAAGTAAGGCGTTCCAAAGCCCACTCTCGACTCGCGTCATACTCTTTTGGCAACGGTAGCGTACGCAACCATTGGGCAATGACTTTTGGGTCCGGGTGTTGCAGGTTAATATGGCCCATTTTACGGCCCGGCTGACACACTTTGTTGTACCAGTACAAACGAGCGCCCGGAACTGTGAGCCATTCTTTTTGATGCTCCATACCCAGCAAATTCACCATGGCGGTGGTGCCGCGCTCATGGGGTTTCGGCATGGGCCAGCCCAGCAGCGCCCGCAGGTGCAATTCAAACTGACAAATGGCCGCGCCATCCTGAGTCCAGTGGCCAGAGTTGTGCACACGTGGCGCCAGTTCGTTAATGAGCAGTTGATCGCCCACCAAAAAACATTCCATAGCCATAACACCCACGTAATCCAGGTGCGTCATAAGTTTGGTGAGCATGGCCTCGGCAGCCGGTTGCAGCGCGGCGAAACGTTCCGGCTGATTGAGGCTGACGGTGAGTACGCCTTGGCGATGGTAGTTTTCAGTCAAATGATAAAACACGCATTGACCATCGCGCCCACGTGCGCCCACCAGGGAAACTTCGGTATCGAAGGCAATAGCGGACTCAGCAATGGCCTCGTTTTTCCAACCGGGCAGGGCGGTATTCTCTGCCGCCTTAACACGCAGTTGGCCACGCCCATCGTAACCGCCGCGGTCAGTTTTGAGCAGAAAGTCTGGGCCGAGGGTGTTGTGCACATCCTCGGCGCTGTCGGAAACTTTAGGTCGGCACCAGGGCGCGGTGGGCAGTTGCAGTTCGTCCAGCAGCGTCTTTTGAAGTATTCGGCTCGGCAGCGTATCCAGGGTTTTGGCGTTCTGCCACCCGGGGTGCTGACGCAGGGCGCGAGTACCCTCGTTGTCCGGCCAATGTTCGCTCTCTACCGTAATCAGTGTGTCCGGGGCGGGTTGCTCCGGAGCCTGAGGGTCCAGCAATTGTACGTTGGCGCCAATACGGTCACCGGCGCGGCGCAGCATCCAGCCGAGCTGGCCACGGCCGAGGATGGCTATGGGTTGAGTCATATCGGAAGATCCAGGGAACTGTTGTCGAGCACGGCGTTGGTTTGGTTTTTGCGCCAGCTTTGAAAGCGCTCGCGCAGGTCGGCGTCGTGCAGGGCCAATACCTGCGCCGCCAGCAAACCGGCATTGGCGGCACCGGCTTCACCAATGGCCAAGGTGCCTACGGCGATGCCTTTGGGCATTTGCACAATAGACAGCAGACTGTCCATGCCATTTAACGCTTTGCTTTGTACCGGAACACCAAAGACCGGCAGGGTCGTGATGGCCGCAATCATGCCTGGCAGATGCGCTGCACCGCCGGCGCCAGCCACGATCACCTGATAGCCCTGCTCTTGAGCGGATTCGGCAAAGTCGTACAGCTTTTGGGGTGTGCGGTGCGCGGAGACGACTTCCGCGTGCCAGCTTACGCCCAACTCGGTCAAAAGCTCCGCGGCTTTGCTCATGACCGGCCAATCGGACCGCGAGCCCATCACAATGGCAACATCTGCCGTCATCTGTGTTCTCCTTATTGCGTTAGTAACACCACCCACTGCTGGTACAGGGGTATGCCGATCAATACGTTGATCGGGAAGGTAACGCCCAGTGCGGCCAACATGGCCAGGCCTATATCGGCCTCAGGCACGGCGGCGCGAATTGCGGCCGGGGCGGCTATGTAGGAAGCACTCGCCGTGAGCGCCGCCAGTACCAGCAGGCTTCCCGGGGGCAAGCCCAACCAGAGTCCCACGCCCAAACCGACCCAAGCCAGCGCAAAGGGCGCGAGGGAGGCGAATAATAACAGGCGCCAGTGCTGTAAGGGGAGGGGAAAGCAGGCTCTGGCCGTACAAATTCCCATTTCCAGCAGAAAAAGTGCCAAAAAGGTGGTAAATCCGCCCATTAGCGTCGGGGTAATAGGTGCCAAACCCTCGGGGCCGTAGATCCAACCAATGATTACGCCGCCGACCAAAAGCAACACGCTACGACTGGTAAGAGCCTCGTGCCAGACTTTGGCCGAAGTGCTTCCCGCGCCTTTCTGGCGCTGATACCACCAGAGCATAATCACCAGAGCGGGCACTTCCAACAATACCAAATAGAGGGTGGTCTCTGGAGCCAGCTCCATGCCCGCGCTTTGAGCCAGCGCCAGCGCCACCGCGAAGGTACCCGCGCTTACTGAACCGTAGTGAGCGGCGATACTTACGGCATTGGCGTTGTCCAGGCGTACCAAGCGAGTCAATAAAGGAAAGAGAACGACGGGGATGATCAACCCCAAAGAGCCGATCAGCAGCAGATCCCAGAGGGCTGAGCCCTGCGCCTGCCCGTGCAGTGCCAGGCCGCCTTTCAGACCAAGGGTAAGCATTAGCAGGATGGAAAGTGTTTCGTAAACGGCGTGGGGAACCTTGAGGTCCGATTTTAGCAACCCAGCCACCAGGCCCAGGGCGAAAAATGCGATCACGATATCCGGCATAGTATCCTCTTGGAAGTAGTGTCCTCTCGAAAGCTCCGTACCTCGGCCTAGACAGATTTGCGGCCAGGCTCCGGCGGGTGGCGATTATCCCGACAGAAGGCTATTATGGATAATAAAATTTATGCTTGTCTTAAATAGATTATTATCTATGGCCTGCTTGTGTGGCCAGTTGAAGGAAGTGATATGGATCTGCGGCACTTAAGTTTCCGCTTGTTACAGGTGTACTTACAGGTGGTGCGTACCGGCAGCATCTCTGAGGCGGCGCGCAGCTTGCACTTGACCCAGCCCACAGTTTCCCTGCAGATGAAAAAGCTTACCGAAACTGTAGGCGAACCTCTACTGGAGATGCAAGACGGCAAGCTGGCCATGACTGCGGTGGGCAGTGAGTTCTATCGCGCCACCTGCGATGTGATGGGCCGCTTTGAGGATTTTGGCCATACCCTTGAGGAAGCGCGGCAGGGGCAGTGGGGCCATGTAAAACTGGGTGTGGTGACAACCGCCAAGTATGTGATTCCTCGTATTTTGGGCGGTTTTTATCAGCACAGGCCAAAGGTGGATATCACGCTGAACATTGGCAACCGGGCGCGGATTTTAGAGCGGTTCTCCAATCAGGAGGACGATCTCTACCTGTTCAGCCATCCGCCCAGCGGCCAACACGTGCGCGCTACCGCCATCATTCGCAATCCCTTGCAGTTGATCGCGCCCAAAGGGCATTGGGCGGCAGAGCGGGAGGCAGTGGATTTCAGCGAGCTAAAGGGCGAGCGCTTTTTAATGCGCGAGCCCGGCTCCGCTACGCGTATGGCGTTCGACACCTGGCTGAGCGCCCGAGGGCTGGAGCTGAACAACACCCAGCAAATCGAGAGCAATGAAGTCATTCGGCTGTCGGTGGCGTCGGGTTTGGGACTGGCGGTACTGTCCGCTCACACGCTGGACGAGGGCCGGGAAAAGCTAGTGCAATTGCCCGTGCAAGGTTTCCCACTGGAGAGCAACTGGTACTTGGTGAGCCGGAGGGACCGCCGCTTGTCACAAGCCGCACAAGCATTGGTGGAGTATATGGCCACCGATCTTACCAGGTGCATTGAGCCAGCTTGGGTTTCAGAAGACTTGAGGAAGCTTTTAGGCCCGGGATAAGCTGATCGTTAAAGGAGGGTTGAGCCAATTATCATATTTAAACCCAGTGCTGTATGTGAAATATCCCGCTTCCTGCGCTATCCTCTCCTATTTTAATCAAGCGTTTCATCCACGGACCGAGAGAAAACTCCATGATAATAACTTTCGAGCATCACCTTCGGACGCGCCAATGGCTTGGGCGGCTACTGGCATGCCTTACCCTGGGCCTGCTGGCTGCCTGCCAATCCAATACCACACCGAAAGACGAGGTCGCCCTGGCTGACGCTCAACCGTTGGAGTTGTGGTACGCAGAGCCTGCTGACGACTGGCACGCCGCGCTACCGGTGGGCAACGGCCGTTTGGGTGCCATGGTGTACGGTGGAGTGGAGCGAGAAAGACTACAGCTGAACGATGATACCGTGTGGGCTGGTGGCCCTCAGAATAACGTCACGCCATCAATCAAACCGCACCTGGAACGCATTACCGAGCTGGTGTTTGCCAATCGCCACGAAGAGGCTCAAGCCCTGGCAAATGAGCACGTACAGTCCACTAACGATGGCATGCCCTATCAAACAGTGGGTGAGCTGATCATCGATAACAGGCACTCTGGCACCGCGGAAGACTACCGGCGCTCTTTGGATATCGGCCAAGCCATCTCCACCGTTCGTTATACAGTAGGGGATGTGACTTACAAGCGGGAGGTGTTTTCAGCCCTGTCCGCACCTGTGCTGGTCACGCGCCTCAGTGCCAGCGAAGGTGGCCAACTGGACCTGGATTTAGGGTTCACCAGCCCTATGGACCACCAAGTGAGCGTGGATCAAGATCGCCTGCGCCTGGACGGCCGCGGAACTGATCACGAAGGCGTTGAGGGCAAGATCCGCTACACGGCTTTGGTTAATCCGGTATTGGAAGGTGGCACCCTGGAATCCACAGACGATGGTTTGCGTATTCGTGGCGCTGATAGTGTGACTCTTTACACGGCCATTGCCACCAACCATGTGAGTTACAACGATGTATCCGCCGATCCAGGTGCGCGCGTAGAAGCGCATTTAAAAGAAGCGCTGGCTCAGCCCTACGAACAGATTCGAGCCGCGCACATCGCCGCTTACCGGGAGCAATTCGATCGCGTGCAACTGGATTTGGGCGCGCCGCTGGATCAACCTACCGACCGGCGCATCGATCAATTCAACCATCAAGATGACCCGCATCTGGCCGCGCTGTATTTTCAGTTTGGTCGTTACCTGTTGATCAGCAGCTCCCAGCCCGGTACGCAGCCTGCGAATTTGCAGGGCATTTGGAATCGGGATCTCACACCACCGTGGGACAGTAAATACACTCTAAACATTAACGCGGAAATGAATTACTGGCCCGCCGAGCCAACGAATTTGTCCGAGCTGCATGACCCGTTCTTCGCCATGCTGAAAGATTTGCGCATCACCGGGCAGGAAAGTGCGCGCGAACTGTACGACGCCGACGGTTGGATGGTGCACCACAATACCGACATCTGGCGCATCACCGGCCAAGTGGATGGTGCTTATTTGTGGGGCCAGTGGTTGGGCGCGCCCGCCTGGTTAACTCAACACATCGGTTACCGTTATCACCACACGGGTGATCGGGACTTTTTGGCGGAATACTATCCGGTACTGCGTGACGCCGCTCGCTTTTACGTTTCCATTCTGCGTGAGCATCCAGAGCATGGTTGGCTGGTTGTGGTGCCCAGTAATTCACCGGAGAACGACTACTTGCACCGGGACGATGGTGTTGAAGCTTCCATTGATGCCGGTACCACCATGGATAATCAACTGGTATTTGATTTGTTTTCCTTGGTCATGGAAGCGTCCGACGTGCTCAATAAAGATAAGGATTTCGCACTCGAGCTGGCGGCGTTGCGCGAGCAATTACCGCCCATGCAAATTGGTCAGTACGGGCAATTGCAGGAATGGTTGCAGGACTGGGACAGCCCGGACGACAAACACCGCCACGTGTCTCATCTGTACGGAATACATCCGAGTAACCAAATTTCCCCTTACCGGCACCCAGAGTTATTCAGCGCCGTGCGTACCAGTATGGAGCATCGTGGTGATGTCTCCACCGGCTGGGCCATGGGTTGGAAAATCAATATCTGGGCGCGTTTGCAGGATGGCAACCGTGCCTATCGCTTACTGGATAATCAAATCAAATTGATACACGGCGACGGTGGTTTCGAAGCCGGGGGTACTTACGTCAATATGTTTGCAGCACACCCCCCCTATCAAATTGATGGCAACTTTGGGGTAACCGCCGGCATTGCGGAAATGTTGTTGCAAAGCCATGACGGCGCCATTCATTTGCTACCGGCGTTGCCGGATGCGTGGCCGGAAGGGCGGGTGAGTGGCTTGGTCACACGCGGTGGGTTTGTGATTGATATGAGTTGGCAGGAGGGCAAAGTAAGCGAGCTAACCGTTCATTCCCGTCTAGGTGGGCCCGCGCGTTTGCGCTTGCACTCTGATTTGAAACCGCAAAGTCGAGTGCGCCTGAAGCCGGTTGCCGAAGGTACGGTGCCGGCCAACCCATTGATGCAAATCCCGGTCATTGCCGAACCGCTTATTCACAACCCCGACGCCGTCGAGCCCGTGGACATCAAGCCCAGCCAGTTGGTTGAGTTTGATACTCAGGCCGGGCGCAGTTACCGCTTCACTTTCTAAGGGACAACGGGCCGCAGGGACGCGACCAACTGACACATACAGGGTCAATCCGCGTGAGTCTGTGGCGCGTAGCGGTAATGCCCGTCGATAGGATAAGCAAACAGAATATTCTCCAACTCTGGTCCGCGCCCCATGTTGTGAACAATCAACGGGGCGCCCGTGGCCGGATCGAGCTCATCCACCACAATGCCAATGTGCGGCAAATTGCCGGGTAGCATCCACGTGACCAGGTCACCGGCTTGATAATTGTCGGGATTGTTGGACACAGGCAGGGAGGCGCCCTGGCGCTCGAAGTATCGCCGCAAATTCGGCACTCGGCGGTGATCAATATTGGTGTCCGGGCGCTGTAAGCCCCAAATGCGGCGGGAAGGATAGTCATCAAAATTAGCCGCCATATCCTCATGGACCCGCAGTTGTAGATCTTCCCCCAGGGCGCGGTAGGCCCGAATCACCACATCCGTACACACGCCGATATCGGCCGGCACATCACCATTGGGGTAATCGATCGAGAAATACGATGGGTCGTAGCGCACGTTTTGTTGGGTCTGCAGGTGGGCGGCTTGGACCAAGTCGTCCTGAAAGGCGGCGACATTCACCGCAAGTAGTAAAAGTGTGAGTAAAAGCGGGGCTTTCATGGCATCGCTTCCTTCGAGTCAGTTTGTTATTGGGCCAATGGTACACAAATGGGGCCGGTGGAGTCTGCACCGCCTTGACGCTTTACCGAATATACGAAATACCGTATATTCGTTTTATCGTATATCTATGGTAAACCAGTCATGTCTACGAGCATTAGCCCGGTCGAGCTTTTCAAGTGTCTTGCCGATGAAACCCGCACAAAAATGGCTCTGCTCATCGAGAGCGAAGGGGAATTGTGCGTGTGCGAGTTGACCTGCGCTTTGGATGAACCTCAGCCTAAAATCTCCCGCCATCTGGCATTGCTGCGCAATGCCGGCTTATTGGCGGACCGACGCCAGGGGCAATGGGTGTATTACCGGCTGCATCCGAGTTTAGACACGTGGGTGCTGGAGGTTTTAGCTGTTACAAGAAAGAGCAATGCCCAATGGCTAAAGGAACAAGTTAAACGGTTGCAGGATATGGACGGGCGACCGCAAAGGGCGGCGGTTTGTTGTTAACGCATTAACGCCTTCATCATTCCCGCTGTTTTTACCACGCAGTCTTCATTGTCGAGGCGAGTGCAATTTTTCCATCCAAATTTAGGAATCAATTATGGCCATAAAAGTAGGTATCAACGGTTTCGGCCGTATCGGGCGTTTAACCATGCGCGCGGCTTGGGATATGCCAGAGCTGGAGATCGTACATATCAACGATCCGGCGGCGGATGCAGCGACCTACGCCCATTTATTGAATTTTGATTCAGTACACGGGCGCTGGCAGCACGAAGCTCAGGCAGAAGGCGAAACGATTGTTATCGATGGCGCTCGCGTGTCCGTCACACAAAATAGAGCCATTGCCGATACCGACTGGTCCGGCTGTGATGTAGTGATTGAAGCCAGTGGCAAGATGCGCAAGACCGAGCTGCTCAATGCCTACCTGGATCAAGGCGTAAAACGTGTTGTAGTCAGCGCGCCGGTCAAAGAGCCGGAGGTACTGAACGTGGTGATGGGTGTGAACGACCAGCTGTTTGATCCCGCCAAGCACCGAATTGTTACGGCGGCATCCTGCACGACTAACTGTTTGGCGCCGGTGGTTAAAGTCATTCATGAGAAACTTGGCATTCGCCACGGCTCCATTACCACCATTCACGATTTGACCAACACCCAAAGTATTCTGGACCAGCCTCATGCTGATCTGCGTCGAGCCCGTGCCAGTGGCATGAGTCTGATACCGACCACCACCGGCTCGGCGACTGCCATTACAGAAATATTTCCCGAGCTCAAAGGCCGCCTGAATGGCCACGCGGTACGCGTGCCTTTGGCCAACGCCTCCTTGACCGATTGCGTGTTCGAAGTGGAGCGCGCGACCACCGCTGAAGAGGTCAATCAGTTCCTAAAGGAAGCCGCCGACAATGAGCTTAAAGACATTCTCGGCTATGAAGAGCGGCCACTGGTTTCCATCGACTACAAGACCGACCCACGTTCTTCCATTGTTGATGCCTTGTCCACCATGGTGATCAATGATACTCAGGTGAAAATCTATGCCTGGTACGACAATGAGTGGGGTTATTCCTGCCGCACCGCCGAACTGACGCGCAAGGTTGGGCTGGCGTAAGGAGCTTACTATGCTGTCGCTCGCAACACTGTCGCCACAGATTCGCCAGTACATGGTGGTTACGGGCAACTATTGGGCGTTCACGCTTACGGACGGCGCCTTGCGCATGTTGGTGGTGTTGCATTTTCATAGCCTAGGCTACACGCCGCTGCAGATCGCCTCGCTGTTTTTGTTTTACGAAATCTTCGGGGTAATCACCAATTTAGTGGGTGGCTACTTGGGCGCTCGACTGGGCTTGAATCGCACCATGAACATAGGCTTGGCTCTGCAGGTAATCGCCTTGCTTATGCTAACGGTGCCCACAGCGTGGCTGACGGTGGTGTGGGTCATGGCGGCGCAAGCAATGTCCGGAATCGCCAAAGACCTCAATAAGATGAGCGCCAAGAGCGCCATTAAATTGCTGGTGCCCAATGAACAACAAGGCACTTTGTACAAATGGGTGGCGATTTTAACCGGCTCAAAAAACGCTTTGAAAGGTGTTGGCTTTTTCCTGGGCGGTGCGCTGCTGGCTTTGTTGGCGTTTCGCGGCGCGGTGCTGGTCATGGCGATCGCTCTCGCGATGGTTTGGCTGGCGAGTCTGTTTCTGCTGAAACAGGACTTGGGAAAAGCCAAGGCCAAGCCAAAGTTTAAAGAGCTGCTATCCAAAAGCCGGGCAATTAACGTTCTTTCTGCAGCTCGGTTGTTCTTATTCGGAGCGCGCGACGTTTGGTTCGTGATTGCCTTGCCGGTCTATCTGAGCACAGTATTCGGTTGGGATCACTGGATGGTGGGTGGGTTTCTCGCCTTGTGGGTAATTGGTTACGGAGTGGTACAGGCCTTTGCACCCATGATTACCGGTAAGAGCTCCAGCGCACCGGGCCGCGGCGCGGCCTTCGGCTGGACCGCGGTGCTGGCACTGCTGCCCGCGATTATCGCTTTCGGTTTGGGGCTTGGTTTTTCGCCGCAACCGGTTCTAATCGGTGGCCTACTGCTGTTTGGCGCTGTGTTCGCGGTCAATTCCAGCTTGCACAGTTACCTGATCGTCTCCTACGCCAAAGAAGATGGCGTATCGCTGGACGTCGGTTTTTACTATATGTCCAACGCCATGGGGCGCTTGATTGGCACTTTGCTGTCAGGATGGGTTTTTCAGGCCTATGGCCTGGAAGCGTGTCTGTGGGTCTCCGCAGCGTTTGTGGCACTTGCCGCCGCTATTTCTCTTGCTCTGCCGTCACACCAAGAGGTTGAAACAGCTTCCCCAGAATAGCTGAGGTGAGCGTTACTACCCTGTTCGGCGAGCTTGCCCATTGGCCCCGGGCGTTCGCCCCCTCCAAACCCAAGGTATCCTTTTCACGTAGTTCAATAGTAACCTTAGCTTCTTTCGTCTGAATTCAGTGGGCCGTAGGTAAAGGAGTGGGATGAAACGAAAATCTAATACCAGCTCCTTGCTGCCTCCACAGCAATGGTTGCGCCAGTATGATCGCCGCCAGTTTTTAGAAGACTTGCTGGCCGGGTGCATCACGGCTGCACTATTGATTCCCCAAGGCTTAGCTTACGCCATACTGGCGGGCTTACCTCCACAGGTAGGGCTTTACGCGAGCATTCTTCCGCCCCTGATCTACGCGCTACTGGGTACCAGCCGCACTTTGTCTGTGGGGCCGGTGTCTGTGGCGGCGCTTTTGGTGGCTAACGCCATCGGTGGTGCCCCAGAACAACAATACCTAGCCGACGCCTTACTACTGGCTTTTTTGAGCGGTGCTGTACTGTTGTTTTTGGCATTGCTGCGTTTGGACGTCTTAGTCAATTTCATCAGCCATCCCGCTCTTTCCGGATTTATCAGTGCCGCCGCTGTACTGATCATCCTCAGCCAGCTAGGCAATCTTTTAGGCATTGCCGTTCCGGCGGGGGCGGGTTATGAAATGCTTATGGCGGTTGCAGGGCAGGTAGGTGACGTGCATGTTTTGACGGCTGCCCTAGGCCTGTTTGGGATCTTGGCCATCGCCTTGTTTAATGCGCCTGTGGTTCGGTTATTGGTTAGCGCTGGCGTTGATGAATCGCACGCAAAAGTGATTTCGCGCATCGGCCCCCTGGCCCTTGTTGTAGCGCTCACGGCAATTGCCGCTGGTCTGAATTTGGATCAGCGTGGGCTGGCGGTTATTGGCTCTGTGCCCTCCGGGCTGCCTCAAGTAGGCTGGGACTTCCTTCAATATGAGCGCGCTTTGCAGCTGCTGCCATCGGCAATTCTCATCAGCATTATCAGTTACGTGGAAAGCGTGTCCATTGCCAAAGCCTTTGCGCACCGAAGGCGTCAAAAAATCAACAACAATCAAGAGTTGGTCGCCCTTGGGGCATCCAACATTGCGGCCTCTTTTACAGGCGGTATGCCCGTAGCCGGAAGTTTTGGCCGCTCCAGCGTCAACTTTACTGCCGGGGCACAAACCCAGATTGCGGGTGTGATCGCCGCGCTATGGGTAGCGCTGGTGGCTCTATTTTTCACCCATTGGTTTTATTATCTTCCCAAGATGGCATTGGCCGCGGTAATCATCCTGGCGGTGGTGAGGCTCTTTGATTGGCGGGCGTTTGTTAATGCCTATCGTTTTGATAGGGCGGATGGTTTAACGTTATTGGCAACGTTCTTTGGCGTCCTGGGGCTTGGCATAGAGCTGGGGCTGTTACTCGGTGTGATTGTCGCTCTGGCGGCGTTTTTGTGGCGCAGCAGCCGGCCCCATGTTGTTATAGTAGGGCGGGTCCCCGGCACTAGTCATTTTCGCAATCAGGATCGTCACCGTGCTGAGACCTGGCCACACTTGCTGTTATTACGAGTTGACAGAAGCCTGTTCTTTGCCAATATGAACTACGTGGAGGATCTGGTGGCGGAACGCGCCGCTGAAGAACCGGAATTGGAACATCTAGTACTCATTTGCAGCGCCGTAAACAGTATCGACTACAGCGCGTTGGAAATCCTCGAGCAGCTTACGTCGAATCTCCGTGACGCGGGTATAACTGTTCACTTGGCGGAAGTTAAGGGCCCCATTCTTGATCGCTTGCAGCGACATGGTATGGAAGAGTGGTTCGCGCCTGGGAAGATCTTTTTTAGTACCGAGGAAGCGGTTGAGTACCTCACCGGCGCCTCTCGACCTGTGTAACAGGAGACTAAAATTATGACGGAATTTACACCCATCTCTGGATTAATCGGCGGCATTCTCATTGGTGTTGCCAGTGTGCTGATGTTGTGGGGCACCGGTCGCATTACTGGAATTAGCGGCATCTTTGGCGGGTTGCTCACGCCAGCGCGGGGCGACGTTTCCTGGCGCGCGGCGTTTATTGCGGGGCTGGTACTGGGCGGGTTGTTGTGGCCCCTGATCACGGGCACGTCGCTACCGGTTGATCTGCAGGTGTCCTGGCCCTGGATGTTAGTGGCCGGGTTGTTGGTCGGTTTTGGCACACGCTTGGGGGGTGGCTGCACCAGCGGCCACGGCGTATGCGGAATAGGGCGGCGCTCCATGCGTTCTGTGGTGGCTGTCGTCACCTTTATGATTTCGGCGGTCGTGACCACTTATGTGGTACGGCACCTGTTGGGGGCGTAAAAATGACGAAACAAACACCGGCATTGCTCATCGCCTTCGGCAGCGGGATTTTGTTCTCCATAGGGTTGATCGTGTCTCAAATGGTAAATCCCGCCAAAGTATTAAACTTCCTGGACGTCGCCGGCACCTGGGACCCAACACTGGCTTTTGTTATGGGCGGCGCGGTCGCCGTGACCTTGCCATTGTTCGCGTGGGTACTTAAGCGACCCCATCCTTTGTTTGCCAAACAATTTTACGTACCCACACGCAAAGATGTTGATGGTCGTTTGATTGGAGGCTCGATCATCTTCGGCATCGGATGGGGCATAGCCGGGCTATGCCCCGGCCCCGCGATTACCGCCGCGGCGACGGGCCTGCTGCCGGTACTTGGATTTTTGGCCGCCATGGCCGCGGGTGCGCTCCTGCAGAATTGGCTTTTTACGCGCTTGGGTAAGTAGCTCTATTAAACTCGTCATTTCCGCTTAGGCGGCAATAGATGGAACCGCTGGTCCATGGATCCCCGATCGAGTCGGGGATGACGGTATCGTGGGATTCGTTCTCGCAAGAACGGGCATCAGTCATTCGTTTATAAACGACCGAAGATGACAGTTTCACGCTCGTCATTCCCGCGCAAGCGGGAATCCAGCAATACGTGCGCTCAACACAAATACTTTTCACTTGAGGAGTCCGGCCATGATATTTCGTCAGCTGATCGAACCCATCTCCAACACTTACACCTACTTGCTGGGCTGTGAAGAAACCGGTCAGGCTGTCTTGGTAGACCCGGTGATCAACTCCATCGATCGTGACCTGGGTGAAATCGCACGCCTGGGCATGAAACTCGCTTACACCATTGATACGCACATTCACGCGGACCACATTACCTCCGCCCTGGAGTTGAAAAAGCGCGTGGGCAGCCGTATAGCCGCACCAGCCATAGACAATCTGGAATGTGCGGATGTCGGCATAGAAGAAGGCAAGCCTTTTCAGGTGGGGGGTATAAACATCGACCCGCTGCACACCCCGGGGCATACCGATGGCCACTTTGCTTACGTGTGGCAAGACCGGATTTTTTCAGGCGATGCATTACTGATCGAAGGTTGCGGCAGAACCGACTTCCAAAACGGTGATGCGGATACTTTGTATCGAAGCGTCACTGAAAAGCTGTTTACCTTGCCAGAAGATTACCTGGTTTACCCGGCACACGATTACAAACAACGCCGAGTCTCCACCATTGGCCAGGAAAAGGACCGCAATGAGCGCTTGGGTCAGCAGAAGACCCTGGAGGAGTTCAGGGAAATCATGGCGAACTTAAACCTTCCTTACCCGAAATTCATCGATTACGCCGTTCCTGGTAATCGAAAGTGCGGTGTCTGCCCACAGAACTTGCCCGACGCGCTCAAGGAATACTGCGAACAAATGACACAAAGTCTGCAAGGGTAGGGCAGAAATGGCCTTGGATCCCCGATCAAGTCGGGGATGACGATTTTGTGGCCGTCATTCCCGCGAAAGCGGGAATCCAGTCTTTGGGGGTACTAATCGGCTCGGGAATACCGGGTTCTGTAATCAATGCCTTAACCGAAGGAAAATGTCTCGCATGAAACTGACTCAGCAAGATCTTGATACCATTTCACAGGACGCCATCAAGAAGAAACATATTTTCGGTTTTGTCATGCACGTGAGGCGTGGAGAAGACGTTTTCACCACGGCCGCTGGCGATTTGGAGGCTTCCTCACGATTCTTCGCGGCCAGCGTCACCAAACTGTTTGTCACCGCCACCATCCTGCAGCTTGAAGCTGAAAAACGGCTAAGTCTCACCGACAAAATATCCAAATATCTACCTGCGGATGTGATTACTGGGCTGCACAACAAAAACGGCGTCGACCGCTCCGGCGAGATTGAAATGGTGCACTTGCTCTCGAATACCTCAGGTATTCCCGATTACTTTCAAGGCGATACCGTAAACCGACTGATTGCGGGGGAAGATGAGCCATGGGGGTTTTGGCCTGTTATCAAAGCAGCCAAACAACGGCAGCCTAAGTTTTTACCCGGCAAGGGCGCGCAATACTCTGACACCAACTTCCAGCTTCTGGGTGCGATCATTGAAGCTATCACTAAATTGACGTTAGACGCGGTGTTCGATGAGCGAATCATCGGGCCATTAAGCCTAAAAAATACCTATATATACCGCGGCGAACCGGACCCACAACTTGTGCCTATGTACTACAAGGGGCGAACACTGGAACTACCTCGCTATATGAGCTCCATTGGTCCAGAAGGCGGGCTTGTATCAACGGCGGAGGAACTAGGGTTATTCACTGAGGCGTTCTTCAATGGACAACTGTTTAACAAAGATCGGCTGAATGATCTGTACCGCTGGCGTCTGTTGTTTTCACCCGGCGTCTTTTTTTATGGAATCGGGGTATCCAGACAACCCACTTCTATACTCCACCTCAGTAAAGGCCTCTACGGCCACTGGGGCCACTCTGGCGCTTTTGCCTTCTTTGATCCAAAAACCGCAACCTGTTTATCCGGCACCGTAAATCAATTCTTCGGGCACAATGTGGCCGCCCGGGCCATGATCAAGGTGTTGCGTTCGGCATAGCATTGTTTCGCCACGAGATTTTTTGACGCTAAAACGCACTCGGCTTATGCCTTCCTAATGCATACGCGACGGCGGAGTCTTCGGAACTCTGCGGGCTTGCGTCTCACTAAGCTAATGATCAGTCATCACCACCGGCGGATGGCGCGCGAACACGGAATGAGGATTCGTAATTGAATGCCGAAGGAGGGCGAATGAATACCACGCAGTTTTTACGAGGCTTGGGGATGAAGCGTTTGCTAGCGGTTGGACTGTTTGTCGCTGTGGTTGTAACTGTGTATGCCCTCGGGTTGGACGACTATTTCACCTTGTCGAAACTGCGTGCTGAAAGGGGTGACTTTATACGATTCCATGATCTAAACCCTATCCTCGCGCCGTTCCTGTTCCTGGTTGCTTATATCCTTGTCACGTTCTTTTCGATTCCCGGCACTGTTACCATTATGGCGGTAGCCGCTGGTGTCCTTTTCGACCTTTGGTTCGGGATTGTCATGATCTCTTTAGGTGCCACGTTGGGCGCCATGCTGACCTTCGTTTTGGGGCGCCGCTTGTTTCGAAGCCAAGTGCAACAAAAGTTTCGCGACCAGCTCTATATGATCAATGAAGGAATCAAGCGCGAGGGCGCGTTCTTCCTGTTTAGCCTCAGGTTGATTCCACTATCGCCGTTTATTGTTGTCAACCTTTTGATGGCGCTCACACCCATGCGCGGATGGACGTTTTTCTGGGTCACCTTTATTGGCATGCTTCCTGGCACGGTGCTTTTTGTAAATGCCGGCACGCATTTGGCAACTGTGAGGCGCATCTCCGACATAATGTCGCCCGCACTCATTCTGTCTTTACTGGCGCTCGCCTTATTTCCCTGGTTCGCTAAAGGCGTATTAATGGTGTATAGGCGCTTGTGACGAGAGGGCTCGTCTCCTTCTCAGGCAATTAGGCGCCCGTGTTGCCCCACGTCAAGCATTCGTTCAATTGCCTCTGAAAAGCCTCCTCAACAGCCGTTATAAACTCCTTTCCGTCTTCGCTCAGGGGCAGGGGATCTCCGATGGCTACATCGCAATTGAACGGCACCAGGATTGGGTCACCTTTGGGTAGTGCTCGACCAAGGCCGTGCATAACGACCGGGATAACGGGCACGTCCGGTTCGGCGGATGCCAAATGGAACAAACCACGCTTTAAGGGTTGCATCTGTTCGGCTTTGCCGCGGCTGCCCTCCGGAAACAGAATCAGTATGTCGCCATTGGCAAGCGCGCTACGGCAGCCTTCGAACAAGGTTTCTCTATCCATTCGGCCCCGGCGGGCGAGGGGAATGATGCCAATCGCATTAAGAGAAAACCACGCCCGCCAGCGGTTTTTCAAAAAATAATCCGCTGCCGCCACCGGACGAACCTTGTGCAGTACCCGCAGCGGCATCAAGGACATCAATACCATTGTGTCCAAGTGGCTGTTGTGATTCGCGGCGATAATCGCCGGCCCTTGGGTGGGCAACTTATTCCGGTTGACAATATTCAAGCCCAGAACAATAAGCACCAGAGGACGAACCAGTAGTACAAAGAACAGGAGTTTAAGCGGGCGGGAAACACGGCTCATACATCAGCCTCAATACTTCAGATAGTACAAATAATGGAAGAAGAGCGGAGAGGCGTAAATCAGACTATCAAGCCGATCCAGGATGCCTCCATGCCCCGGAATTAACTGGCTGGTGTCTTTGATTTTCAAATCCCGTTTTACGGCAGACATGGTCAAATCCCCGATGAACCCGGCGGGCGCGATAATGGCGCCAGCAATGAGCCCTTCCAACCAATTGAGCGGAGTGAGGTGTTCGGCTAACAAAGCAGCGGCGACCATGGTAGTAAACAAGCCGCCCAGGAATCCACCCCAGGTTTTATTGGGGCTAATTAACGGCGCGATCTTCCGTTTGCCCAGGGTTTTACCCCAAATGTACTGCGCCACATCATTGAACTGCGTTAAGAAGAGCAGATAGAGAACCAAGCCGATGGCACCGCCAGCAGGATTAACCGACGCTGGCAGCACCAGAAGGTAAGCAATATGACTCAGACAAAAAACCGTCGTCATGGCCGCCCAGTGATAACTGGCGGCTGAGCGGATAAAGCCATCCGTCTCGCCCACCAACAGCATGCGCGTGGGGATAAAAAGAAACAGATACACGGGAATAAAAATAATGAACATGCCGTACCACTCGGCGTAGACCCAGTAGTAATGGATTGGTATCGCCAGGTACAGCCAGAGTAACACCCGCCGGTCCGTCAAACGCGTGGGCACAATAGATAGAAATTCCTTCAGCGCTAAAAAGCTCAAGAAAGCAAAGAACACCGTGGAGGCACCTTTACCCATCAGCAGCGCCGCGAAAACCAGCGCGATCATCAACCACCAGGACCGAACCCGCTGACGCAGTTCCAGGTAGTTTTTGTCTGGTCGCATTTGCTTTAGAGTAATACTCACAGCGGAAGCAATCACCAGCAGCGCAAAGACCCCGCCCAACGCGCTAATTGCACTGGTGGGCAAATCGTTCCAAATCATCGGCTTATCCTTCCGTGGCCCGGGCGTTCAAAAACCGGTAAAGCGTTCGGGTGCGCCGCCACACTGTGAGCGCCGCCCCAAACACCACGAGAACCAGCGCGGCAGTCAGAACCGACCCAGCCGGCAACACCCAGAATTCCGCCAGGGACAACACGCAAGCCACCGTGATCAACGCCATGCGATGCTGTTTCGCCATGGGCCCACCAAAATCCGCCGGCGCGTCGAGGGACACACCCAGTACTCGAATATAAGCCGTCAATACCGCGAGCAAGGCCGCCAACCACCCAAGCAGCGGTGCATAGCCCATTGCGGCCGCCGCGTAACCAGCGCCGATCAAAATCAACGGATCGGCGATGCGGTCCGGAATATCGTTGAACATCTCCCCAGCCGGCGTCGTCTTACCGCCTTCAACCGCCACCATGCCATCGAACAAATTACACAAAAGCCGCCCCTGAATGCACACCGCCGCCAGCACAAGCGCAGCCGCTGCCCAACCATCCGGTAGCTGCAAACGAGCCAGAAGTAGGGCGCCCGCCACCCCGGCAAACACAACACTGGCCACGGAAATCTGGTTGGGCGTCACATCTCGAGACGCCAGCCAGCTGGCAATTCGGTTTGCCCAACCCGTGTCACGAGCCGCAATCGGACGGCGCTGGGGAAGGTCATTGGGGGATGTATCGGTCATGGAAAGTCCCTGTTGTTTACTCTTTTTGCACACAGCGCATAAGCAGCGCCGGGCGGATGCTAGGAGCCTAGCGGATTTTGGCGCCTGGGCCAAGTGGGACGTGGGCTGCGCTTGGCTGGACGAGGCCTTGAGCAATCGCCAAGCAACATCGATAAATACCATTGAAATCAATAGAATAGGAGATCATTTTGAACCAAAATAGCAAACAGTGAACGCACCCTAGTGCAACAGTTTGGGGAAATGGGGGATACTATTCCACCCATTGAGATTCCATAAAATTTTGAACAAGAGGCAAGGCATGAGGGGATTGGGTTGTTGCTTATTATTACTGGTGGCAGCTCCGCTGATTTGCGCTGCCGAAACAGTGGTGGAGGTAGAAGGTGAACAAATTATCTACCGCGGCGGCCTAACCCAAGAGGCTAATGACAGGGCTTTTGAGCTTTTTGATCGTCAGGAAATCAAGCCAGCCACACTCACCATCACAAGTCCGGGTGGCGCCATTCATTTGGGGCTTGAGCTCGGTGAGTGGGTGCATCGGAACGGCTTGGACGTGAAGGTTTACGAATTGTGTTTCTCTTCTTGTGCGAACTACGTCTTTCCGGCGGGCCGCAGAAAATTACTGGGTGAAAATGCTATTGTCGGCTTCCACGGCGGCGCAACCAGTGACAGATTCGACATGTCGTCGTTAGTAGCGATACTAGAGGCTGCGCCGGAGAGTGAGCGCGAACGGATCCAGAAAGAAGTTCAAGAGTCATTAGAGTCCTACATAAAGACCAATGAAAAACGAGAGGCAGAGTTTTACCAGCGGTTGGGTATCTCGCCAAAGCTCAATGTTCTTGGGCAATCGGAGTCATTAAAGGAAGTTCGAAAAGGTTGCGATGGCTGGGTGTACACAGTCGAGGACATGAAAACGCTGGGGCTAGCGAACGTTGAAATTATCAACGACCCTCGACCCTCTGAACTGGATCCGAAACCCAAAGTATTCACGGTTAAACTGGCTCCAGAGTCAACGTTAATGGAACCCGTAGGGCTTCCAGTGTATGACGAGCAAAGTCACGCCTCTAAGTGCATCCCCAATTGACATCCGCACGAAGTTGATAGGCAAGAGTAGTTAGGCAATGATTATTCAGTTCCCGCGTCTTCCGTGACGACTACTGTCTAGTGTTAAACGGTGGATGACAGTAAACGCGCTAAATTTGCTTTGTCGCTGATTTTAAGTCGATCATAGATGTTCGCTATATGATTGCGCACCGTAGCGGGGGCGACACCTAGCTCGCAGGACACCTCTTTATGGGAAAGTCCCTGAGCGAAGAGTACCGCCACCTGGGTTTCTCTGGGAGTAAGCCTTTCTTCCGGGCGGAGAAGGTGAGCCTTCAGTAGAAAGTTATCGCCGATAGGTTCAATATCAATCAGCACTGCACGTCCACGCCATCGGCGGCTCTGTCCGCGTCCAGGTAAAATCGAAGCAGGAACCCCCTTCTGCCAAGGACCCCACTCTTCATGCAGCAGTGCGTCAATCGATTGTCGGCTCAATAGCACCTGTCCCACACAGTTTATCACCGCTACGCTTTCGTCAGGTGCAGGACGGCAATCAATCGCCGCTTCCCGGTTCATCCGCAAGGCACCGGACAGGTGGGGCATCAGCAACTGCTTCAGATACCGGTGCTTTGCGGTAAAGTTGTTGCTGGAGTCGGAATTGCAGAGGCCAAGAAAGGAGACATAGCCATCAGCGGGCTCAGGCGTAATCGTGGCAATCATATTCCTCGCGTCGAATTGGCGCCAGTGTTCGTTGTAAGCAATTGAACGGCGAAAGCCTTTCACATCGTTGAATGCGACCGTTTTGTTTAGGAATTTGAGCGCAAGATCGCAATAGGTATCGCTAGAAGCCACCGACTCCCATGCCTGAAATAAGTCAGCCGACTGATCAAGTATCGCCACATCGGTGACCATTCGGTCAACCGCTGTGCCGCCCCCCCAGGCACCAAAGTCAAATGGCAACAACTTGCGTAAGTTTTGCAATGTCCGGCGTCGAAACAAGCTTGGGTGATGGTCACGAGCGGAGCCATAAAGTTCCACCAGAAACGCGTTGAAAGCCTTCAATTCCAAGTCAGTTAGCATGGCATTTATTCTGGATTAAATTCTGACACGTCAAGGCAACGTACCATAATTGGGAAACTTGCGCCATTCGCACTAGTGCATTTGCACTATGGCCCGCTGGCGATAAAAACAACATGATACTGATTGACACCCAAATTCACTCAGGCCGGGATGATCAATCATGAGCAGCCAAAAGCAACCCATCCGATTATTGGCCATGTCGCCATTACTGGTGGCCATGGTTTTCTTATCCGCTTGCGGAGGCGGGGGAGGTGGTGACCCCGGCGGCAATGTCGACAACGACAACGGTAGCGGTAACGGGCAGGTGGAGACTTCCAGCGCCTGGGACGAGATGGAGTGGGACGAAGGCCAGTGGCAGTAAGGCTGCATGGTAATAAGAGTAGATAGGGGAATTTCAATTATGAAGCGCACACAGTTTTTAGCAGGCATGTCGGCAGTTGTATTATCGCTGACTTTTTCAGCGGCTTGGGCCGATAAAGTAGCCAACGGCGATCTGATAGAGTTTTCGGGTGGTACGACAGCCCTAGCTACCGAGGTTAACAGCAACTTTTCTATATTGCGCTCGGCTATTAATAGCACGGATGCACAGGTCCAGACGCTGGAATCCGATATTTCTGATATCAACACCGAGTTGTCCGGCTTGCAACCACTCATTTCGGATGATTGTCCGGCCGGTGAATCTGTAACCGGCATAAAAGCCGACGGCACGCTCGGTTGCGCTAAAACCGTACCCGTCGATACCCGCGTGATCAGCATGTCCGCTCAGGGCCTCAGTATTAATTCGAATCGAGAGGGCGATGTATTTCAGCGTGTCTCCCGGGGCCTAAGGTGGGAGCCGGTTTTCTCCAGCTCGGCAGTTTGGGCAACGCCGAAGCCCACGGACTATGACGGAGGCGACGTCACATTCAGCGTATGGTTCAGCACCACAACCGAAAAGTCCGGCTACGCCTCGTTTTTCATACGCCCGATGTCCTTGAGCCATGGCGAGCTAGTCCCCTTTGACTCGGCTAGCATCTCCAGTGACCACGTTCCTGTTTCCGGGACGACTACGCTTTATGAGCAATCCTTCACCATCCCCGCTTCCATATTGCAAGGGGATTTGTGGGAAATAATACTGCAGCGTACAGGCGCCGATTCCAGTTCGAACCCTGAAACATATGATAAGCCGGTAACGCTGCGGGCTGTCGCGATAGAGTATTCAGTGGTGGATCAATAAATAACAGGATTCCGCCCGATTTGTCGCCCGGCGGCGTCGCCCGCCGGGTTGGGGTGTGGTAATCCGCGAAGCCCACCTGGCGTGTACCAGGTGGGAAACCGCTCAGAGAAAACCCCTGACATGGGATTCCGATGGCTGCAACTGGAACAAGCAGGAGCCATTGCGAAATAGGAAAAATTCGCTTTCGACAAGAGAGAAGGGTTGCTCCAGATCCACAGTGGCCTCATCGCTTTTGCAACCGAAGCGGCGGACTTGACCGATAAACTGCCATTGCTCGTTGCGCCACTGCCAGGCCGGAGCTTGGTGCATGTAAGGCCGGCTGGTCGTGGTCACGCGATAGCGGTTGTTCCGATGCTCAATATCCCCCAGCACGCAGTGAGCCTGTCCGCTCAGGCAATTCTGCTGTTCTGGATCCAACCCCTCAAGAAATTCATCGCTGAGCTCCGTACCGGGTAACAGCTGAAATTGCGCTCTGCGCCATTCAATGTCGTTTTGCTGTGCTGGTACCTGCCGACGCCACCGGGTGGTGGCTGTAAGTGCGTTATCGATGTTTTCTTTAAGTTCAGTGTTATCCGCAACCCATTCATCCGCCTGCAAAGACCTTAAGGCATTGGTACCGTAGGCTCCCAGATTGAAGCGCAAATAAAGCGCATCAAAATCTTCAGGGTTAGTGGTGCCGCTCTCTAAGCGCGCAACCTGGCTCTGTGCGGACCACTTATGGAGGTCCAATACCGGCGTATGGATCAGAATCAGTACCAGCGCTAAAGCCCCTCCTACTAGAATGTTCCAGCGACGGAAGCGAGAGAGGACCAGCCCTCGGTCAAGCAGTATCAGGGCCGCGTAGCCGAAGCTGAACAGGCCGACAAACAACAGGACAAGCCCGCCCCGAAGTCGGCCAAGGGTAATCCCGTATTGATCAATGCGCAGGCCCAAAGACCAGCCCGCCAGCAGCACGGTAATGGGTAGCAAGAGCAGGGCAACAATGAGCAGTCTGCGCAGGTAAGGAGACTTACCGAAAGGCTGCTCGTGCTCTGCGGTCACCGCATTAAAAAAATAAAGCAAAATGGCTGCAAGCCAGAGCATCAGAGCCGCTGAAAACCCCGTATCCCACAAAGGCGTGAGGCCGGTAAAGGGCAGGGCGGCCAGAAACAGTATCAGGATCAGCGCCACCAGTGGCAGGAGAGCTCGGGTAAGGGCTTCGCATAAATTACGCACGGTGGCGATTAAGCTCTCGCGCCCGCGAATCAGCCCCAGCCCCCAACCGACCACCAAGCCGGTGACGGGATAGATAAACTCCGGCTCTATAAACAGGTCGATAAAAAACTCGATGCCGATTACACCAAACAGCATTGCCCACAAGAACAACAGCAGCCAAAACACCAGAATGAACAGCGCGAGAAAGGCAAGAGTCAGGGCGTTACGCCAGGAGTTTTCCAGCAGGCCCGAATATTCCAACCGGCCGTGCTCGCGCCAGGTGCGGAAGAAAAAAGCCAGAATAAACAGAGCGACGAACAGGCCGCAGCTTAGGGAATAGGTACCCCCATGATAGCGGTAATTGGTATCTTCCAGCAGCGGTGCACTCAGCCAACCGGCGTGCCACCCTAGCCAGAACAGCACTCCCCCCAAAATCACGGCGGTAATGCCGTTTGCCTTCTCCTTCCAATGCGTTGCGCCAAGATACAAAAACAACGGTAAACCAATCGCAACGGTATACAGCGCGTAAAGCCATTGGGGTGAAGTCGCGGGCCAAACGGTGTGATTGATGGATTTATGCAGCAGAAGCAACAGAATTGACTGAACGATGGCGAGAATAATCAGTGCCAGCCGGTTTTCCTTGGACAGGGAGTTAATCATATATTGATCCGTGTGTTCTTATTTATTATCAAAACTACACACCTGGCTGCGCACATGCGTTGGAGCTCACAAACTCCAATGCATTGCGTCACCGCTCTCGATTGTAGTCGACTTAGATGCAATCGAACAAACACAGATGCTGTCCGGTGAGAGTGACTTTGAAACCCAGTCCTCAATACCAGATAAGTCCAAATATGGACTTAATAGCTATTAAAGTCTACAATTGGACATAAGGATCAGTTTAGACAAACGCGAGGAAACCATGGCGCAAGCGAAGCTAAAGCAGCAGGCCGACAAAGCCCGCATGGCGGGAGCCGGCTTGGCCGCCGCCTTCAACATTCTGGAGAAGTGGGGCTGTGACAATGACCAGCAGCAGGCCATTCTGAGCCTGCCCCGCGCCACCTTCTACAAATACCGCGACAACCCGGCGAGCGCGCGACTCAGCGCTGATCAACTGGAGCGGATAAGCTATCTGCTCAACATGCACGCCAGCCTGGGCATGGTGTTTGAAAACCCCGAAAACCGGTACGGCTTCATGTCCATGAAGAACCACAATCCGTTCTTCAACGGCGCTGCGCCGCTGGATATCATCAGTACCGGCTCCTTTGCGGCCCTGTACGAAACCTTCAAGCGGATTGACGGGCTCAGAGGAGGGCAGTGGTGAAGCTGCCGAAAATCACCATCGACCAACCTAAGGCCTACCGCCTGGTCAGCTCGCGCTACCCGCCCATTGACCTGTTCGAGGATGTCGCCAGCGCCGAGGACTTCGACGCACTGTACCAACTGCAAGCCCGCACCAATCCCCGCCTGCTAACCCAGGCGGGGGATCTAAACCTGATTCCGCGTACCGACATCCCCTGGGGCATTAGCGGCTGCTCCTACGCCGTGGCGCCATTCACCCACGTTAACCCGGAAGGCAGCCGCTTCAGCGACGGCCAGTTCGGCGTACTCTATCTGGCGGAATCCATGGAAACGGCCATCAAAGAAGTGCGCTATCACCAGGGGCGCTATCTCGCCGGGGTAGAGGGGCTGAAGTACGACCGCTTGGTATTTCGCGGCTTGCGCTGTTCATTTGCGGCTACCCCTATGACTGATGCGACAAAGCTGTCCCTCGACCACCCTATCTACGATCCCGAGGACTATACCGAAAGCCGTACTCTGGGCACCAAACTCAAAAAAGCGGGAGACCAAGGCCTGGCCTACCGATCTGTACGGGACCCGGGGGCCACATGCTGGGGACTGTTCACACCGAGTGGCGTCCGCCGCGTAGTCCAGGCTGCTCACTATGAGTTCATCTGGAATGGCAGCTCCATTTCCAGTGCCAGCAAGATTACACTGCAAGAGAGCTAGCGAACTGTGACCCGGAAGCTGATGTATGAAAGACTCCCAGATATGCCCCTGCGGCAGCCAAAAAACCTATGAACGCTGCTGCGGCCGTTACCATGCGGGAGAACCGGCACCCACACCGGAAGCGCTGATGCGCTCCCGGTTTAGCGCCTTTGTACAAAACCGGGCAGATTACCTGACAGCCACCTGGCATTCGTCGACTCGGCCCAAAGCCCTGGATTTGACCGACAGCCCAGACTGGGTGGGGCTGTCGATACTCGCCAGTGACGCTATCGGTGACCAAGGCCATGTCCATTTCAGAGCGTATTACCGCGCTGGCAACCAATGGCGCTTTCTGGAAGAACGCTCAACGTTTGTACGAGAGTCCGAGCGCTGGTTCTATGTCAGCGGCGAAACCCAGGACGAAAGCATCAAACCGGCGCGGAACGATAGCTGCCTGTGTGGCAGTGGGCGTAAGTTCAAGCGGTGTTGTGGGTGAGGGTGATCCTCCAGGTACTGGCCCAGGAACCATAGTCTTGCCATCAAGAATCCCTTCCCGGTCCTCGAGGCCCGATAGATCCGCAATTGCCGGAATAAGTCTCCATGTGACCAAATACCCCGATAAACATGATATCTGGCACCAGATAATGCATAATCGGGCCTCCATTTTTTGCGGGGGTATCACCTCAGCGTAGATATTCTCCAGAGCTCGAAAGAACTCAGTGAAATCCATAATTATCAATAAGATATGATCGAATTTTAAAGTAAATAATAAGCTGGGAGCCTTCGCATCTCCTGGCCCCGGGGACAAGCAGTAATGGCCAAGAAAGCTACCAAGACCAAAGAATCGAAAAACACCAAAGGCTTTGAAGAAACCCTCTGGGATACCGCCAACAAACTGCGCGGTACCGTTGAATCCTCCGAATACAAGCACGTGGTGCTGAGCCTGATCTTCCTCAAGTTCGCCAGCGACAAGTTCGAGGCGCGGAAGCAGGAGCTGATCGACGAGGGCAAGGGCAAGTACACGAATAAGGTTGAATTCTACGCCATGCGCAACGTCTTCTACCTTCCAGAGGATGCCCGCTGGTCCACCCTGGTACAGCACGCCAAGCAAGACGATATCGCCCTGCGGGTGGATACCGCGCTCAGCACGGTGGAGAAGAACAACAAACAGCTCAAAGGCGCCTTGCCGGACAACTACTTCTCCCGCCTGGGACTGGACCCCAGCAAACTGTCCGCGCTGATCGACACCATCAACAACATCGAGACTATCGATAACAGCGGCACTGGGGCCGACGCCCAGACGGACGTGGTGGGCCGCGTCTACGAATACTTCCTGGGTAAATTCGCAGCCGCCGAAGGCAAGGGCGGGGGCGAATTTTATACGCCCAAATGCATCGTTAACTTGATTGCGGAAATGATTGAGCCCTACAAAGGCAAAATTTATGACCCTTGCTGTGGCAGCGGCGGCATGTTCGTTCAGTCGGTTAAGTTTGTGGAAAACCACTCCGGCAATCAGAAAGACATCTCCATCTACGGTCAGGAATACACCGGCACCACCTACAAGCTGGCCAAAATGAACCTGGCCATTCGCGGCATTGCCGGCAATCTGGGTGAAGTCCCGGCGGATACCTTCTTTAAGGACCAACACCAGGACTTGAAGGCGGACTTCATCATGGCCAATCCGCCCTTCAATCAAAAACAGTGGCGGGCCGATAACGAACTCACCGATGACGCCCGCTGGGCCGGTTACGACGTTCCACCCACCGGCAATGCCAACTACGCCTGGATACTGCACATGGTGTCCAAGCTCAGCGAGAACGGCATCGCCGGTTTTGTACTGGCCAACGGCTCCATGTCCTCCAACACCAGCGGCGAAGGTAAGATTCGTCAGAAGATTATAGAGAACGACCTGGTGGACTGCATGATCGCGCTCCCGGGCCAGTTGTTCTACACCACCCAAATTCCCGTGTGCCTTTGGTTCCTCACCAAAAACAAAAAAGCACAAACCTTCACCGACGGCCGCAAACACTTCCGCGACCGCGAGGGCGAAACTCTATTCATCGACGCCCGCAACATGGGCAGCATGATCAGCCGCGTTCACAAAGAATTAACACCCGAAGACATCGCCACCATCGCCAACACCTACCACGCCTGGCGCGGCGAGCCGGTCCAAGCTCCTCGTCATTCCCGCGACTCCTCCCGTCATTCCCGCGAAAGCGGGAATCCAGAAAACTACGAAGACATCCCCGGCTTCTGCAAAGCCACCACACTGGACGACATCAAAGCCAACGACTACGTCCTCACACCCGGCCGCTACGTCGGCGCCGCCGAAGCCGAAAACGACGGCATTCCTTTTGAAACCAAGATGGCCGAACTGACCAAAACTCTGTACCAGCAGATGGAAGAATCGCAGAAACTAGATGCGGTGATTCGGGAGAACTTAGAGGTGTTGGGTTATGGGGGGTGAATGGACATTAAGACCGCTAAAAGATTGTGCTACTTGGTATTCAGGCGGAACTCCCAGAAAAAGCAGGCCCGAGTTCTGGGGCGGTGATATTCCATGGATTAGTGCTAAAAGTTTACATGACTTTTATATAAATGACTCAGAAGATAAAGTGACAGAACTAGCGCTGGGAAACGGGACTAGACTTGCGCCTACGGGAGCTATAATGTTCGTGGTTCGAGGAATGAGTCTTAAAAGCGAGTTCCGGCTAGGAATTACTACTCGCCCAGTATCGTTCAACCAGGATGTGAAAGCGTTAGTTGCTAAACCAGATATTGACCCTAGTTTTTTGGTTTATGCATTGAAAGCGAAAAGTTCAGAGATATTGGCGCTCGTGGAGGAAGCCGGACACGGGACAGGGGTTCTACCAACTTCTGTGGTCCAGGCATTAGAAATTCCTGTTCCATCACTCAGTGAGCAAAAGCGAGTAACTGAACTCTTCAGCGCTCTGAATACCAAAATTTTTCTCAACCGCCAAACCAACCAAACCCTCGAATCGATGGCCAAGGCGCTCTTCAAAAGCTGGTTCGTGGACTTCGACCCGGTGATCGACAACGCCCTGGCCGCAGGCAATAAAATACCGGAACCCCTGGCCGCGAAAGCCGCCGCCCGCTGCGCACTGCGGGAGCAGGGCGCTAGCAATAGCAAACTGCCCCACACACTCCCTGACAACATCCGTCAACTTTTCCCCAGCCGTTTTCAGTTCACCGAGGAATTGGGGTGGATTCCGGAGGGGTGGAGCGTGGAGCCCTTTGGCAGCGTCGCCCCGCATGTAAGAGAAAACGTAGCTGCATCAGAGATTGGCTCGAAAGAAACTTATGTTGGACTTGAACATATTGGTCGGAAACGCTTATTTCTCGAGAGAAGTGGAATTGGGTCAGATGTCGAAAGTAATAAGTCAAAATTTAAAAGCGGAGACTTGCTGTTTGGAAAGTTGAGGCCCTACTTCCACAAGGTTGTTTTGGCGGGCTCAAGCGGTATCTGCTCTACGGATATTCTTGTTTTTAGAGCCAAGGATTCTGCTTATCGATCTTTTATGGCCCTGACAGCGTATAGAGAAGATTTTATTGCACATGCGAATTCCTGTTCCACAGGTACTAGAATGCCGCGAGCTAGCGCCAAAGATATGCTTGCTTATGAAATCGCGAAGCCTCCACGTAACGTGGCAGAACAATTCGAAGCTGCGGTATCCCCGATGTGGAAGAAAGGGTATTCAGGTGTAGCAGAGTGCAAAAAGTTAGCTGGTACTCGGGATGCTCTTCTTCCCAAAATCCTCTCCGGCGAACTCCGCATACCCACAGCTGAAAAGGAGCTGTTAGACGCTATGGCGTAGCTAGGGGGTGGAAAAACCGAACTTATGTGCCAAACTAGGCAAACAGGATGTATAAGGACTAAGAGTAGTGGCTTTTAACGAGGAAAAGCTGGAGCAAGCCATCATCGACCTGCTGGGCCAGCAGGGCTATCCCTATGTGCCGGGCGCAACCATTGAGCGCGCGCCCGAAGATGTATTGATCCGGGAAGACCTGGAAACCTACCTCCGCAAGCGCTATACCCCCGACGGCATCACCGCTGGCGAAATCCGCTCGATCACCCAAAAGCTCAACAACTATTCCGCCGCTGACCTCTACGACAGCAACAAAGCCATTATGAAGCTGGTGAGCGACGGCTTTGTGCTGAAAAGGGAAGACCACAAGAAAAAAGACCTCTATATACAGCTAGTCGACTACAGCCAACTACCCGAAGTACGGCAGCCGCCGGATGAGGAATTGGAGAGCGTCGATGCCTCGGTCCGCGAACCCAAAGCGGGCTATAAGAGCAGCGGTAATATCATCAAGGTCGTCAACCAACTGGAGATCGTCGGCACCGAGAAGCGCATCCCCGATGCCATTCTTTATATCAACGGCCTGCCGCTGGTGGTGTTCGAATTCAAGAGCGCTACACGGGAAGAGGTAAACGTTCACGAGGCCTACGTTCAGCTCACCACTCGCTATAAGCGGGATATTCCTGAGCTATTCAAATACAACGCCTTCTGCGTGATCAGCGACGGCGCTAACAGCAAAATGGGCTCCTTCTTCGCGCCCTATGAGTTCTACTACGCTTGGCGTCGTATCGAAAAGCATGAGAACGCCGAAGTCAAAGGCATCGATTCGCTCCACACCTTGCTGCAAGGGCTGTTTGACCCGCATCGCCTGCTGGAAGTCATCCGGCACTTTATCCACTTTCCGGACAAGTCCCACAGAGAGGAGAAAATCCTCTGTCGCTACCCCCAGTATTACGCTGCCACCAGGCTCTACGACAATATTATCCAGCATCGTCGCCCGGAAGGGGACGGCAAGGGCGGCACTTACTTTGGTGCGACCGGCTGTGGTAAAAGCTACACCATGCTGTTCCTCACCCGCCTTCTCATGCGCAGCGTGGCACTGGAAAGCCCAACCATTGTGGTGATCACCGACCGCACGGACTTGGATAGCCAGCTTTCCGAACAGTTTGTAATCGCCAAGCGCTACATTGGTGATCAGCATGTTATGAGCGTGCAAAGCCGTGAGCACCTGCGGGAGCTGTTACAGGGGCGCAAAAGCGGCGGGGTATTCCTGACCACCATCCATAAATTCACCGAAGATACGGAGCTGCTCACCGAGCGTTCCAACGTGATCTGCATTTCCGATGAAGCTCACCGCAGCCAGGTGAACCTGGACCAGAAAGTCACCTGGAGTGAAAAGCACGGCGTGCGCCGCACCTACGGCTTTGCCAAATACCTACACGACTCCTTACCCAATGCCACCTACGTAGGTTTCACCGGCACGCCCATCGATGCCACCCTGGATGTATTCGGTGATGTGGTAGACAGCTACACTATGACCGAATCCGTAAAGGACGAAATTACCGTTCCCATCGTGTACGAGGGCAGGGCCGCCAAAGTAGCGCTGGACAACAGCAAGCTCAAAGAAATCGAGGAGTACTACGAGCAGTGCGCGGAAGAGGGCGCCAGCGAGTACGCCATCGAGGAGAGCAAAAAAGCCAGCGCCAATATGGGCATGATCCTCGGCGACCCGGACCGCATTCGTGCCGTGGCCGAAGACTTTGTGCAGCACTATGAAACCCGCGTAAGCGAAGGCTCCACACTGTGCGGAAAAGCCATGTTCGTGTGCGCCAACCGGCAGATTGCCTGGCAGCTTTATCAGGAAGTGGCCGCACTAAAGCCGGAATGGACGGAAATCAAAGCCTGCGAGGAGGGCAGTGCGCTCACCGACCAGGAACAGAAAGAAATCAAACCCATGGCCCGAATGAACCTGGTGGCAACTCGCGGAAAGGATGACGACGACGCGTTGTACAATCTACTGGGCACTAAGGAATACCGAAAGGAACTGGACCGCCAGTACAAAAAGCCGAAATCCAACTTCAAAATCGCCATAGTGGTCGATATGTGGCTAACCGGCTTCGACGTACCCATGCTGGACACCATGTACATCGACAAACCCATCCAGCGCCACAACTTGATTCAGACCATTTCTCGCGTTAATCGCAAGTTGGAGGGTAAAACCAAGGGCTTGGTGGTGGATTACATCGGCATCAAGAAGCAGATGAACCTGGCCCTGGCTCACTACAATAAGGCGGACAGCCAAAACTTTGAAGAAATCGAACAATCCGCCATCGTAGTCAAAGACCACCTGGACTTGCTCCATAAGCTCTTCCACAAATTTGATTCCAAACCCTTTTTCACCGGTACACCCGTTGAGCAACTGCACTGCCTCAACATGGCCTCCGAGTTCGTCCAGCTTACTCAAGAGCTGGAAAAGCGCTTTATGCACTTAGTTAAGCGCATGAAAGCGGCCTACGACATATGCAGCGGCAGCGAACTGCTAACCAACTCCGAGCGCGACTATGTGCACTTCTACCTGGCCGTACGCTCCATAGTGGCCAAACTCACCAAGGGCGACGCACCCGATACCGCCCAAATGAACGCTCGCGTGCGCGAAATGATTACCGAAGCCCTAAAAGCCGACGGGGTAGAGGAGATCATTAAAATGGGGGAGGGCGGCGATGGGGAAGTGGACCTGTTCGATGACGACTATCTGTCCCGCATCGAAAAGATCAAACTGCCCAACACCAAAATCAAGCTATTACAGCAGCTACTCACCAAAGCAATATCCGACTTCCGCAAAGTCAACCGAGCCAAAGGCATCGACTTTTCCAAACAGCTTCAATCCCTGGTGGAAAAGTACAACGAACGCGACGATGCCAACATTTACCGAGGCGAAGTTGCCGACGACTTTGTCGATAACATTATCGACCGCTACATGGACCTGATCCAACAACTCAAAACCGAAATCGGTTCCTACGCTGACCTCGATATCGACCTGGAAGAAAAAGCCTTCTACGACATCCTCAACAGCCTAATGCACAAATATGACTTCAGCTACCCCGATGAAAAGCTCAAAGACCTGGCCAAAGCCGTAAAAGCCGTGGTGGACGACAAAGCCAAATATATGGACTGGAGCAAGCGGGACGACATCAAGTACGAGCTAAAAGCCGACTTAATCGTCCTGCTGGACGAATACGGCTATCCGCCGATTGATCGGGATGAGGTGTATAAGGAAATATTTGAGCAGGCGGAGAATTTTAAGGCGTACAGAGGTATAAAAGTAGAGTAGTAAATGAAGAAAGTTCATACCCAGAAAAATCCAGAAATCGACTTAGACTCAGCCCGTATAAAGGGCCTCTTATTCCCCCCACTTTTTGATTTCTATTCGGTTAGAATTTTTCCCTCGCTTCCTGGTCGAGCTAATTGGCAGATTTGATCTAAAAACATACATAAGAGAGCAGATATGGATGATACACAATTGGCAAAAGCTGCCCAGATTGCCGAACAACTTCATGAGAGATGGCATGATTTAATTAACGCTATATCTACTACTGAAGCAAACGACGGGTCTAAGTTCGATACAACGTCGCCAGTCCCCGAACTGAACATATCAATCGATGATCTAAATGTATATGTCAAAGTTCTATACGCCAGAGTATCCGAACTTACAAAGATTTCTACCAAGTCCTTATTGCTTGCGCCCCCCATGACTATCCGCCGGCTAATTGACTCGATAGACAAGAGTGCTACTGCCGTTGGGGAACTGGTAGAGCTTGTACGTAAACCGATGCGTACACTCGACTCTGACACTTTTCAGGGCACCCTCCATAATCCACAACAGGCGAGCCGACAGCGGCCGATTAACTTTGTAGAAAAATTCGTGGTGGTTGCGCGTCACCTTGATGAGGCATTCACAAGGAGCTCCCAACTTCAAGAGGTCTCTGGTTCGAAGGCGCAATCTGTTGACCTTGACGCCTTGATTAGCGGCATACAAAGCGCTGAAAACCATTCCCGGGAATACCTGAAAAGCGTTGAGATTCATGAGGCTAGCATACAAGAATCTTTAGATCGCGCTGAAAACTCTAGCAAGAAAACTCAGGGGTTTGAGGAAGAGTTATCTAAGCTATATCAGTCTTGCATTGAGGTACGAAAGCATTTTACAGACGAGAAAGAGTCATTATCTGAAGCGGCACAAGAAATTAGATCCACTTGTTCTACTGCGCGCGGATTAGAGCAAGAGGTAAGCTCTTTTCAAGAGAAATTCGAAGAGTTTCGTTCAAATATTGAAGCCCACCAAAAAAGCCTTCGCACAGGACAAGCCGAGCAAGAAAGAATTCTGAAAGAAATCTCTTTAATTGAGGAGCAGATAACCGATAAAAATACCCAAGCGTCAAGCATGTTGGCCAACGCAACAGTGGCCGGCCTAGCCGCTTCCTTTGGAGCCACCAGGGACAAATTGAATATAGAGCTAACTGAAGCTCGGCGAGTTTTCTATATATCGATTGTAGCGTTGTTCCTACTTTCAATACCTATGATCTTGTACATAATACCAGGAGTAACGTTTGGTGGGTCGGTATACGAGAGTGAGTCAAATGGCTTTGGAAGCATAGTTGGTCAGTTAGTTGCTAGAGCCTCGATCTTACTCCCAGGGATTTTGTTTGTAGCGTTCGCAAGCCGCCGCCATGCATCGTTATTTCGTTTACGAGAGCATTATGTCTATAAGTACAACATGGCAGCGTCAGTCGAAGGTTTCAAGCAACAGGCCCCAGAGATGTCAGGGGCTATTGCCGGGACTACATTCTACGAGCTGCTAACACGTAATCCGGCTGACGCGATGGATGGAGGAAAGCACGGTAAGAATGTAGATAGCAGAGAGGACGGGTCGTTGCCGATGAAAATTAAAGAGGCGCTTGCGGGAAGGAAGGCCTCTGAAGAGTAAGCGGCCCACCAACACAATTTAACATAATATACATTATGCGCAGTCTGGTTTAATGGTCTGATTGGGTTGGGCGTCCGTTTTACGCGGGTATTCAATCTTTTGTGGTTCTTCACGCGCCCCTGCCGGTTGAGCTCCAGGGCGCGTATAGCAATAAAATGGAACCACCTCGCGGATGTATCACAGCCAAGTCTCGATCACCGAGATCTACACTTACGTGACGATCCACAAGCTCAAGGAAAACCAAGAAGACGATCAGGATTAAACCGGCTATAATTTAGGTTCGCAAAGAACCTCGGAGAACCTCGATGCCCTTAAAAGCAACCTCTGTCAGACTCGACGATGAGACTTTGAGTCGAATTGGCCAGATGGCTGACGCTATGGATCGCCCCCGCGCTTGGCTGATGGCCGAGGCCATCAAGCAGTACGTAGAGCGGGAAGAATGGTTCATCCGCGAGGTGGAGAAAGGCGTGAAAGCGGCAGATGAAGGTCGGTTACTGGATCATGAGGATGTGAAGGCCAAGTGGGAGGCTAAGCGTGCAGCTCAAATGGACTGATCTGGCCGGCGCCGACCTCGATAAAATAGAAGCTTATATCGCCAGGGAAAACAGCCCCAGTGTCGCCATCGACGTGGTACTGAAAGTGATCGACACGGCTCATCTCATCTTGCCGGAGCATCCCGGCGCTGGCCGACTTGGCCGACTCAAAGGCACACGTGAACTGGTGATCGACGGACTGCCGTTTATCCTGGTGTACCGGCACCACTCCCCCCTGAATCAACTGCAAATCTTGCGTGTATTGCACGACGCGCAGCAATGGCCAACCGCGGACTGACAAGGATAAAGCCGCCCGATTTACTAGATCCCCACCATTCGGGCTGATTCAGTGCGCGGGACTCGTCCATTCGCTTACTCATCCGGTGCGCCCTGGGGAGGAAAGTTACCATTACGCTATGGTATCTTGGTCTTTGACACGAGATTATCCTGAAGGACATTTTCTATGCGCGCTATACCTACTTTAAAGCTACTCCTGCTGGCCACGACGGGCCTTTTTGCGGTTTCAGCGACTTCCGACAGTAACGTCCTGCATGAAGATGCCATGCTGCCGTTTGTCGTTTCAGGTGACAGAACCCTGGCACCTTACGGCCAGGAAATGACACACGTTGAGAACTACTCCCGTGCTGCGCCCTCGGTCGGTGCAGGCGGTATGATCCAGGAAGGCGCCATGGAGACGTTTAAAGGCCATGGATTTAAGTCCGTTGTCAGCCTGCTCACTCCGGGTGAAGGCGTAGAAACTCACACTCAGTGGGCGCGCGAGGCAGGTATCGATTACTACAACTTGTCCGTTACCGCCGAGGGCCCGGGCGACACGGTACTGGAACGGTTCAAAGCGATTCTTGCCGATCCAGAGAACCACCCGGTTATGGTTCACTGCGCCAGCGCTAATCGTGTCGGCGCTTTATGGGCTCGCTACCGCATTGATATGGGCGTGCCTGTTGAAGTTGCCTTTCAAGAGGCCCGCACGATCGGCTTACAGCCCGGGCTTGAATCAACGGTGCGGGAGCGTTTTGGGTTTTGATCGGCCCCACAACCCGGGACTACTCATCAGCCGCCAACTCCTCTGGCTCGCCCAGGGGCTCTGCGCGGACAAAGCTTTTTACTTTGGTCACTGAGAGTGGTGTGTGGATTTTGGGCGTTTCCAGCAGCTCGCGAATCTCCGGGTGATCGCTACCCACTCTTGGATCCAACCATGTTTTGATGGCCTCGGCGTCCATGGGTAAAAAGTGTGGGATGGATTTGTCGTGATACTGGGAAAATCGTGGGTGCGGAGGGCGGGTGATTACGGCCATTGAGCGAATGGGCTCTACACCTGGCGCATGCCAATCCTGATACACGGTACCTACGGCGAGTCCCATTTGAGAGCGCATGAGATACCGATCTTTGCCTTTGGACTCCCCTACTTCAGTTCCAAAGATTAATCCCCGGCGGGATTCAATGGCTGGTTTCCACATTCTGCTGGCCAGGTTTCTTGCGTTAAAGCTGGTGATGTCGGTGTCCGGCACCCAGTTACCTCCCACTTTTTTCATGGCGTACCACCACATCGCATTGGACAAGTGATAGCCGCCCTCCCCGGCTGTGATTAACGCCGGGTGGATGCGCAACTGGTAGGACTGAAAATACGGCAGCGGGAGCGTGATACCCAGCTCATTCATGAGGTCAATGACCCCAGGCGCTTGGTGGACGTTGCCGATGTATCCGCACATACCGCGCTACCTCTTGTTGTGCAACATAATCGAAACCTTTCGGCGCTAGGGCTAAGAAGACTGGGGTTTCGTTTCCTCAATCCGTGCGCGTTTAAGCAAAATGGAATTACCGATAACGGACAGCGAGCTTGCCGTCATAGCCACCACACCCACCATTGGGTGCAGTAGACCGAAAGCTGCCACGGGTATGGCGGCCGCGTTATAGCCCGAGGCCCAGTACAAGTTCTGCACGATCTTTCGGTACGTGGCACGGGAGAGATTTATGGCGGCGACCACTTTTGACAGTTCTCCGCTCACCAAAGTTACTTCGGCCGCTTCAATGGCTACGTCGGCGCCGGCACCGATGGCAATGCCCACATCCGCCTGTTTAAGTGCCGGGGCGTCGTTAATACCATCACCCACCATAGCCACATGAGGCCCGTGAGTTTTTTGAAGTTCACGCACGGCATCCACTTTACCTTCCGGCAGAACGCCTGCCATGACTTCGTCAATGCCAACTTCGGCGGCGACGGCTTTGGCTGCCCGCTCGTTGTCGCCGGTCACCATGACCACGTGCAGGCCGAGATCGTGCATCATAGCGATGGCATTTTTAGAGTCGGGCTTCACCGCATCGGCCACGGCGACAATTCCGATTGCCCTGCCCTCATGGCCAACCAAAACGGCGGTTCTGCCTTGACCTTCCAGCCGTTCGAGTTCGGCGTCCAGCCCTTCCACCTCAACGCCCGATTCACTGAGCAAGCGTCGGTTGCCAATCAGTATTTTCTTTCCATCGACCACGCCTTCTACGCCTCTGGCGGTCACTGAGCGGAAGTCAGAAACATCGGCGATGGGAAGACCTTTGTCCCTAGCGCCGTCCACAATGGCTCTCGCGAGTGGATGCTCGGATGCGTTTTCTACCGCAGCGGCCAGCTCCAAAACCGAATTTTCTTCATAGCCTTTTGCGGCTACCACATCCGTCAACACCGGTTGCCCGAGAGTGATGGTACCGGTTTTATCCAGCACGACGACTTTAATGTCTTTCAGGCTTTGTATGGCTTCGCCGGAGCGAATGAGTACACCGCGCTCTGCGCCCAGACCGGAGCCCACCATAAGCGCGGTAGGCGTCGCTAAACCCAAAGCACACGGACAGGCGATAACCAATACCGCTACGGCCGCCAGAATGGCCGCCACGGGCGTGCTCACACCCGGGTCAACCCATGGCAGGAAATTCGCACCCCATTCGAGTATTGGACGAAGCTGATCGCTGAAAAGAACCCAGCCTAGAAACGCCGCAAAGGCGATCACAATAACGGCCGGGACAAAGCGGCCGGTTACCCGGTCAGCGTATTCCTGAATGGGAACTTTGGAGCCCTGGGCCTGCTCCACGAGTCGAATGACTTGCGATAAAAACGTATCCGAACCCACACGTTGTGCGCGTACTTTGAGTCGCCCTTCCTTGTTCACCGTTGCGCCAAGTACAGTATCACCAACGCCTTTTTCAACGGGCGTGGACTCCCCGGTGGCAATGGACTCGTCCACGTGACTGGTGCCCTCTATCACTTCACCGTCGGTTGGAATTTTGTCGCCGGGGCGCACAACCATCACGTCCCCTACCGCCAAGTCCGAGACGGCGACTTCGGTTTCTTCGCCGTTGCGTTCTACGCGCGCGGTCTTCGCGCCCATGGTTAGCAAACGTTTAATAGCCTGGGATGCCCGACCCTTGGCTTTTGTTTCCAAGTAGCGTCCGAGGATATGGAAGGTCATGATGGTCGCCGCCATTTCCATAAACGACGTCATGGGAAAAACAAAACCGGCCAGACCAATAAAGTAAGGCGGTAAGCTCCCCATGGAGATAAGCACATCCATGTTGGCCGTACGGTTGGTGAGCGAGCGCCAAGCGGACTTGTGAGTGGCCCAACCTCCGTATAAAAACACCACGGGGAAGGCCAGCACCGCGACAATGGCCAAATACCCGGGGATAGGCTGCCAAAACATGTGCGGCATCATAATCAGCATGATAACCGTGGTCGGGACAGCGGCTATCCACAAGCGCTTCTTGGCCTGCTTTAGGTAACGCTCTTCAGATTGGGAATCGGAAGAGGATCCGGACCCCGTTTCCACCGAGTCCACGTCATAACCGGCACGCTCGACCGCGGTCTTGATTTTTTCTGGCGCGACCCCTTCGGACTCAACCGTGACACGGTGCGCCGCAATGTTCGTTTGTACATCTTTCACGCCCGACAGGCGTCGGATCGAGCCGGCCACGATACCCGCGCAGTGATCGGAGCCCATACCCGGCACGACCAGGCGAACCACGGACGTATTACTTGAAGTCACGTCATCAACGTCATAGCCCGCTTTTTCTACGGCGCCTTTAATCATCTGCGTCGAGACTTGGTTCGCGTCGTAATCGACTTCCACTTTGTGCGTGGTGACGTTCGGCCGCACTTCGTGCACACCGGAGACCCGGTTTAAGGAGTCGCTGACGATCCCCGCGCAATGGTTAGAGCCCATCCCCGGAACGATCAGAGTCGCAGTAACCGTTGTGGTGGTGTCTGTGGATTCGTTCATGGCTTTTCCCTAAACGTGTCTGCCTGTTCGAGTACCTATACAGTACCTTACCACCCCGACTTTATATTGACTTATATCAAGCATCGCGGCATAACCCCTCTGGGTGACTCCCGCGCTGGCCTAAACAGTGCGACAATGCGGCGACATGAGACGAAATGTCTATTGGTCCCAGAGTTTTCATTGAAGTTCAGGTAGGGGAATTGAATGCGGGTTCCGGCGTTTCTGGTAGTGCTGGTCATCGTTGCAGGGGGAGCATCCGTCGTTAAGGCCGATCACGATTTCCGGCCTGACCGGTTGTTGGAAGAAGTCCACGTATGGGGTACGGCTCAGTCCGTCCATGAGGCTGGCTACAACACTCCCACCAGCGTCCTGCTTCCTGAGGACATGCAGGCCATCAATGCCACCACCACCGAAGATCTGGTGAAGTATGAACCTAGTCTAGTTATTCGTCGGCGCTTTATTGGCGACGCCAATGGCACTCTGGGTATGCGCGGTTCCAACATGTTTCAAACCTCCCGCGCTATGGTCTTCGCGGATGGCGTCCCCCTGCACTATTTGCTTCAGTCTCGCTGGAGCGGCGCGCCCCGCTGGACCATGGTGTCCGCCAGTGAGATCGAGCGGGTTGAGGTGCTCTATGGGCCCTTCTCCGCCGAGTACAGCGGCAACGCCATGGGCGGTGTGGTGCTTATTGAAACCGGTATTCCGCAGAAGCGTGAGTTTTACGCTGAAGGCACGTTTTTTAGCCAACAATTTTCAGATTACGCCTTCGACGATCACTTGAATGGCCATAAAGGTTTTGTTTCTTATGGAGACAAAGTCGGCAATCTGAGCTATTACCTATCCTACAACCGCCTGGAAAATGAGTCTCAGCCACAAAACTTTCTTGGCGCCAACCCAATCCCCACGAGTGGCGCAAGTACGGTTGAAGGCGGCATTCATGGATTGGATACACGCGCCCGCGAACAGCTGTGGTACGGCGATAGTGGCTCGGTCAACACCAGCACCGATAACGTAAAATTTAAGCTCGCTTACGATTTCGGGCAGTGGCAAACGCTCTTTAACGCCGCGTTCGAAGACCGCCGATCCAGCGCCCTCCCCAATTCATACATTACCGATGCTCAGGGCAACACCGTTTGGTCTGGCAACGATCTGCTACAGGACGGTTACCGGTTTTCTTTCGATTCTTCCAACTTAAGCGAAAGTAAACTCAACCGAGACACTCTATCACTTGGACTGCGCTTGAAGGGCGCACTGACTGAGCGAGTGCGCCTGGAGACCAACCTTAATCACTTCGATATCCTTAAAGATGTAGAGCGCACTTCCCTATTCCACCTCGAAGACGCCAATCACACTAGCGAGGGGCAGATATCCGCCTATGATGACAGCGGTTGGCAAACCGCAGAGATTAAGATGACGGTGCAAGACTTAGGGCTGGAGGGACTGGAGCTGGTCAGCGGTGTGCGCCATGAAAGTTACCGGCTCAACTTGGACGTATACGACTCGCCGGACTATTTAGCGTACGAACGCGGTGCCTTTAGAAGCCGCTTCGGCGGGCAAACCGAAATCAACGCCCTGTTCAGCCAGGCGAACTGGGCTATTTCGCGCCAGTGGGACGCATCTTTCGGGCTACGCTACGAAGAATTCCAGAGTCGTGACGGTTACTACAGCGAGTACAACACGACTACGCAAGAATTGGACTTGGTGACAGCGCCGCGTTCTGACGACGCCAAGCTATCTCCGAAGCTCTCCGTTGGTTACCGCCCGGCGGATTCCTGGCTGGTTCGATACTCGGTCGCCAGAGCCTACCGCTTTCCCATTGTGGAAGAGCTGTTCCGCCAGTACCAGGCGTACAACCGCATCAATGAAGCCAATCCAGACCTGGAGGCCGAAAAAGGCCTCCACCATAACTTGATGTTCGACAAAACCATCTCCGGCGGCTATCTACGCCTCAATCTCTTTCAGGAAACCGTGAAAAATGCCATCGAATCTCAAAGCACAACGATTGTTGGCGGCCCGAACGACGGTGTTTCGGTAAACACCTTTGTGCCTCTGGATGAAACGCAGGTTCACGGCATCGAGTTTATCGCCAACCAGTACGGCATGTTTCTGTCCAACTTGGATGTGCGTTTTAACGTGGCCTATACCCACGCGGAGATTACAGAAAACGCCAGCAACCCCGATTGGGAAGGTAATAGGTACCCGCGTATGCCAAAGTGGCGTACCAATCTATTGGCCACCTACCACCTAACGGAAGATTGGAATGCGGGTATCAGCCTACAGTATGCGAGCAATTCCTACGGCCGAATTCAGAATGACGACACCATTCGGGACGTTTACGGAGCCCAAGATGCCTACACCCGGATTGGCCTTCGAACCAACTACACTTTAACGGACAATCTGCGCGCCAGTTTCGGTGTGGACAACGTCACCAATGAAATTACTTATGTGGCACATCCCTGGCCCGGGCGTACTTTGTACCTGAGTCTGGCTTACCGACTTTAGGTATGTTGAATTGGCTCTAAAGTATTATCTAGCGAGCTGGCTGGCTACCGAGCTCCTCTGTTACTTATTTGCGCTACTGGCGGAAAAAAGGCTCTGGCTACCCTGCCTGGTTCGTGCTATAAAATAGGCATGCGTACTTTCTTCGTTAAATTCAACAATCTTTCTCTCCCGAGTTACGGTCGGGCGTTCGTCGTTCGCGCCTTTCTTTTCTAGGGGCGATTAGGGGCTTTCCTTAATCGCCCCAGCGCTCCCGCTAAATGTTCAGAAAAAACCCATAACAGTGCCAAGGCCACGTCGAGCCGGAAATTTCCGTATCACGTCAAGCATTGTTTTTAACCTATGTAACGTATTTAGTAAGAGGAAATATTTATGTTGGCGAAGCCCGAAGTCACAGTGTCATCCGATGATTATGCGCGCCTGTACGCTCTGCTGGAATCTATGCCGGATAGTCCGGCGTCTGAAAGGCTGATGGATGAGTTGGAGCGCGCGGCTATTGTAGAACGCGAGCAAGTGCCGCCGAATGTTGTGACCATGCATTCTAAAGTCACTTTTACAATTTTATCGACCAATAGAACGTTTACTTACAGGCTCGTGTACCCCCACGAAACCACAGGTGACGATACGCTTTCAGTCCTTACGCCGGTGGGCAGTGCGCTGATCGGACTTTCGGTCGGCCAAGAGATTGAGTGGCCGGTGAACGGCCAAAAGACAACGCTCGTGCGGCTTGATTCGATTGAGGCCTAATTCATCAAGCCGGCTAGCGGGAAGCGTCTTTGAGCGTAACACGCAAGGCCGGCAATTCATCATGAAAGGCGATACAACCCTGGAGCTTGGCGTGCTCTTCGTAGGGCGCGTCGTAACTCCAAGCCGCATCTTCCCGCACGCCCCCATTCAAGTGCAAATTGTAATAGCGCGCCCTGCTCTTGAACGGGCAGCGGGTCGTGGTACCGGATTCCTCTAGCTTATCCAACCGAACATCCTCATTAGGGATGTAGTAGCGAACGGGTTGCCGGTCTTCGCGCACTTGAATGGCTCTCGTGGATTCAGCAATCAACTCGCCCAGCGCCTCCACCTGCACGCAGCGGGAAATGGGTTCTTCTTCAACACGATGCTGAGGCCACTTTTGGTGGCCAGGTGATCGGCTTATGGTGCCTCCTGTCATATAGGTTCTGGGACTCAGTACAGGTTGGCTGGGTTCCCTTTGGGCGATTCTTCCGTCAGGCGCATTATTTGTTACAATCCCCGCACACCGGCGCTGCCCGGCTTCACATTGGGGAAAGGTATTCAATG
This sequence comes from Marinimicrobium hydrolyticum, assembly GCF_030848505.1. Taxonomy (GTDB): domain Bacteria; phylum Pseudomonadota; class Gammaproteobacteria; order Pseudomonadales; family Cellvibrionaceae; genus JAVDDU01. The sequence goes on along the minus strand of NZ_JAVDDU010000008.1, from coordinate 49,639 downwards.
CAAAACAACAACGCTTGGCTGTGGCTTTTTGGCGCTGCGGCGGTGGTTATCATCCTCGCCGGGTTGCGATCCATTAGCCACATAATTACGCCGTTTTTGTTAGCCTCGTTTATGGCCATTATTTGTATTCCGCCCCTGACCTGGATGCGGCGCAAGGGCCTGCCGGCGGCCGTGGCTCTACTGGTGCTGTTTGTGGGTGTGGGCCTGAGCTTCTTTTTGTTGTTTTTGGCGATTCGCAGCGCCGTGGAAGATTTGGCATTGCAAGCGCCTTTGTATCAAGAACGCATGGCCGCGATGATTGCGGGAATACAAAGCTACGCCCAGGCGCGAGGCGTCCCCCAGGAGTTTATTCCGCAAGGATTTATGGTCGATACGGCCACGATTACCGAAGTTGCGCGCATGTTGGCCAGGGGTGTTGGGCAGTTTACGGCGTATTTATTTTTCGTCTTGCTAGCGTTTATGTTTATTCTTCTGGAAGAGCGCACCCTGCCAGATAAATTCAAAGCAGCCTTTCCGAGCAAACGGCGCGCCCAAGTGCGGACGCGTCATTTTCTGCGCTCTGTGAACCGGTATCTCGCTGTCAAAACCACCACCAGTATCATCACGGGCGCTATCATCGGCACCGGGTTGTCGATTGTGGGTGTGGATTTTGCGATTCTGTGGGGCATTCTGGCCGGCTTGTTGAATTTTATTCCCACCATCGGTTCGATCATTGCGGCGGTACCGGCGGTGTTGATCGCCCTACTCGGCTTGGGCTTCAGCGAGGCGGTCATCGTGGTAATCATTTACCTGGTGCCCAATGTGCTGATCGGGAGCATTATTGAACCACGCCTGATGGGCCAAACGCTTGGCCTGTCTCCGATCGTCGTACTGATTTCCTTGTTAATTTGGGGCTGGGTGTTTGGTCCGGTGGGTATGCTCTTATCGATCCTGCTCACCATGATCGTCAAGCTGGCGCTGGAGTCCAGTGCGCAGACTCAGTGGTTGGGGATTTTGTTGAGCGATAAAGCTAAACGGCGTTAGTCTACATGGGAAATCGAATTAGAGTGCTTCGTAAGCTAGCCCTCGGGGGCGCGCAGGGTGAGTGTTCAGCAAACGTCGTAAACCCAGTCCCTACGCGCTCCCGGCGCTTCGTGACACTCCTCGCTTCCCTGCGAGTCGTCCATGGGGACTGCCTCACCGGAGCGCCGGCCGAAAGGTCCCTCTTTTGAGGCTTGCTGAACACTCACCCTGCACGCCCCCAGTAGCCTCAGGCTATGGCATTCTTTTCTCAAACTCAAAGACAAGAATGCCTTAGTTGCGGCAACGGAGGCGACCTCCGACATCAACTCAAAACTATTCCGGACAGCAATGCGCGAAAGCAGGAATCCGTTACCAACCCTTATTCAGATCGAACCTTAGCCACAGCTGACTGCCAGCGCTGGTACAAGTCTTCGCGCTTAGACTCTTCCAGCTTGGGCTGGTACTGCTCTTTGGCTTCCCACAATTTTTCCATTGCTTCCAAACTGTCGTAATGCCCCAACTGCAACGCGGCCAGCATGGTCGCACCTTGCGCGGTGGCTTCCGCTGTATTGCTGGTGACAGTTTCAACCGCTGTAATGGACGCAAGCGCTTGGAGGAACCAGCGGTTTTTTACCATGCCGCCGTCAACGCGCAAGGTTTTTACTTCAATGCCGTCTTTCACCATAGCTCGCAGGAGATCTTCCGTCTGCAGTGCCACGCTGTGGATTGCGGCGGCCACTAGCTGCTTAGCACCGGTATCGCGGGTCATACCGAAGATTGCCGCGCGCGCGTCAGGATCCCAATAAGGCGCTCCTAGCCCGGTGAAGGCGGGGACCATGATCTCTGATTGATCGTGCGGCACGGATTCCGCCAGCTTCTCTGCATCGGAAGATTTTTCCAACAGCCCCAAACTGTCGCGCAACCATTGAATAATGGCTCCAGCCATGAAAATGCTGCCTTCCAACGCGTAGGTGGTTTTTCCCTGCAAACGATAACCCACGGTGGTCAGTAGGTTGTTTTCACTCACTCGTATCTCGTCGCCCGTGTTCACCACCGCAAAACAACCGGTACCGTAGGTGCTTTTGATCATGCCGGGTTTAAAACACGCTTGACCCACCAGGGCTGAATGCTGATCACCAATCATGCTGCAAATGGGAATGTCACGGCCCAACCATTCGGCGTCGCATTGGCCAAATTCCGCAGCGTTGTCCTTTACTTCCGGCAACATGCTGGCCGGAACGCCAAGGATTTCCAGCAGCTCCTGGTCCCACTCCTGCTTGTGAATGTTGAACATCAGGGTGCGCGAGGCGTTGGTTGCGTCCGTGGCGTGCACCTGTCCTTTGCTGAAACGCCAGAGCAAAAAAGTATCCACTGTGCCAAACAGCAAATCACCTTTTTCAGCCCGCTCGCGGGCGCCTTTGACGTTATCCAGAATCCATTTGAGTTTGGTGCCGGAAAAGTAGGGGTCGAGTCGCAAGCCGGTGCTGTTGTGAAATTTGGAGAGAAGCCCCTGCTCTTGCAACTCCCGGCAGATGTCCGAGGTGCGCCGATCCTGCCAAACAATGGCCCGGCAAACAGGCTCGCCGCTGTGCTTGTCCCACACTACCGTGGTTTCGCGCTGATTGGTGATGCCAATCCCCTGTACGTCGCTGGCGCTTGCCCCGGCTTTTACCATGGCTTTTTTGCAGCTGCGGAGCACCGTTTGCCAAATGTCCTCTGGATCGTGCTCAACCCATCCATTGTCCGGGTAGTGCTGTTTAAACTCCTCTTGCCCGCTCGCCACTACCTTCATGTCCGGGGTATAGAGGATGGCGCGGCTGGAGGTGGTGCCCTGGTCAATGGTGAGGATGTATTGGCTCATAGGACGCTTTCCTTAAAGTCAGTCGGGTGCGGTATTGTCGGCAACTCACTGAACAATTGTTTAATGTGGTTTCTTCACAATGTATCGTAAACAATTGTTTTTAAAAGAATATATGGATCCCCGCTTTCACGGGAATGACGAGCGTGGGGACGACGGCTCGCCGTACCCCTAAAACTATAAAGCAGGGCTTAACGAATGCAAAGGGAGGAATGAGGAGGTTGGCCGCGCAGAGCGCGGCCGAACGGATCAGTGGTATTCGCGGCAACAATCGGTGATGCGTTTCATGGTATCGAAGTCTTTTTCGCCACAATGCTCAGCGATGTCGCTCAGGCTGACAACGCCGACAAAGTCTTTGCTCTCTTCGTTGTTTAGCACCACCAAACGCTGGACGTGTTGCTGGTGCATGTTTGCCAAAATGTCGTTAATGTCCTCATCCTCATAACAGAAAAGGACCTGTGCGGTCATGACGGTACTGACTTTGTCGTCCGGGGTTTTTCCATTCACCATGGCACGGGTCGCGATATCCCGATCCGTTACTATGCCAACCAATTTTTCGCCCTCGGCGACAGGAGCAAAGCCACGGCCTTCTTCCATCATCCGCATGGCCGCATCGCGAATACTGGTATTGGCGTCTATATATTCCGGTCTCTCGGTCATCAGCTCTTTGACTTGCATAGCTCTTCTCCTTAATCGCGGTGGGAACCTGCATCTTGTGAAGGGGCTACAGTACTCTGGCATGCCAGCTTACAAAAAGTTGCAGCCATTCCTGCTACCAGAGCACATCGGTATGGAGATTGGGTTGCGGTTGGCAGGACCGCAGATAAGCCTTATGCTGTAGTGAACCCTTATGCTGTGATGAATACAGTCTAGTAGGTTTTTCGGCCATTTGGCAGCAGAGGCTAATCCATGGTGAGTCAATCGCAATCCCAGCCGGCTGAACACCGGCCTGTATATATCGTTGATGGTGCGCGCACCCCCTTTCTGAAAGCCCGCGGGCGCCCCGGTCCCTTTACCCCCGTCGACTTGGCTGTGCAATGTGGGCGTCCGTTGATTATGCGGAATAATCTGTCGCCCGACGTTTTCGACCAAGTCATTTTGGGTTGCGTCAACGTCATCTCTGAAGAGATGAACCCCGCGCGCGTCGCGGCCTTGCGCCTGGGTATGGGCGAGGCTATGCCCGCCTTTACGGTACAGATTAACTGCGGCTCCGGCATGCAGTCCATTGACACTGCGTACAAATACATTCGCGATGGCGGCGCCGACCTGATTCTGGCCGGCGGCGCTGAAGCGCTAAGCCACTCCCCGCTCCTTCTACAGCAAAACGCCGTCAATTGGCTTGCGGATTTTCAACGCGCCAAAGGCATAGGTTCGCGCCTGGGAAGTTTAACGCGCTTCCGCCCCGCCGATTTTAAACCGGTCATCGGCCTTGAGCGCGGCCTAACGGATCCCATCGTTGAATTGAATATGGGCCAAACCGCTGAAGTGATTGGCCAACTGTTTAATGTGACCCGCGCACAGGCGGACGAATACGCCGTGTCCAGCCATCACCGGTTGGCGCGCGCGCAAAAAGAGGGCTGGCTGGAAAATGAAGTCGTGCCCTTAATCAGCCGGGATGGAAAAATGTACACTTCCGACGACGGCGTCCGCCCGGACAGCTCGGTGGAACATTTGTCCACACTTAAACCGGTGTTCGAACGCCCTTACGGCAAGGTGACCGCCGGTAATAGCTCGCAAATTACCGACGGTGCGTCGTGGGTAATTCTCGCCTCTGAGGAAGCGGTTAAAAAATACAAACTTGAACCCCGCGCCGTCATTGCCGACAGTTATTGGTCCGCACTCGATCCTGAAATCATGGGCCTGGCCCCTGTACTCAGCGCCAGCGAACTGCTTAAACGCGGAAAGTTTAGCCTTGAAGACATTGACCTATGGGAGCTGAACGAAGCCTTCGCCACACAGGTATTGGCTTGCCTGGCGGCCTGGGACGATGCCGACTTCAGTCGACTCGCGCTTGGTCGAGACGAGCCCTACGGCCGTATCGATCGGGAGAAGCTGAACGTGGATGGTGGCGCGGTCAGTCTCGGTCACCCAGTGGGTACCAGCGGGAACCGAATCGTTCTTCATCTGATTAATGCCATGCATCGTCAGGGCCTAAAACGCGGTATCGCGACCGAGTGTATCGGTGGCGGCCAGTCCGGCGCCATGCTGATCGAAACTCTATAGGAGAAGAGCTGATATGACCGGCAAATTGTACTCTGCCCTCAAAGCTCGCAGCGTCGAGCTGGGGCCATTTAAAGACGCTCCCGCCGCAACCGGCCATTGGAAGAATTGGCAGCTAGCCCGCGACGCACAAGGCGTGGCATGGCTACTCATGGACAAAAAAGACTCGAGCGTTAACGTACTGTCTGAAGACCTTTTGCAAGAACTGGATGAAGTACTCGATAGCCTGCACAACGATACTCCCACAGCCTTAGTACTCCGCTCAGCTAAACCCGGTAGTTTTTGCGTTGGCGCGGACATAAAAGAATTCCGTCACCTGAACAGTGAAGAGGAAGTTGCCAGTAAATTGGGTGCGGCACACGCCGTAGCACAAAAACTGGTAGACCTGCCCTGCCCGACCGTGGCCGTGATTCACGGCCAAGCTTTGGGTGGTGGCCTTGAGCTGGCCTTATGCTGTGATTACCGAATGGCCGTACCCGGATCCACAGTCGGGCTACCGGAAATTATGCTGGGTTTGCACCCGGGCCTGGGCGGCACTTTGAGATTGTGTCAGCTAATCGACCCACTCGCCGCCATGACCATGATGTTGACCGGCAAAAACACCCGCGACAAAAAAGCCAAATCGCTTGGCATCATTGACCAGCTGGTGGAAGAGCGGCACCTGGACAACGCCATTGAAGCGGCGATTGAGGGGAAGATCAAACAACGCAAATCCGGTTTGCGCTCCAGCGTGTTTAACATTCGCTGGGTGCGCTCCCTGGCCGCTAAAAAAATGCGCTCTCAGGCCGCCGAGAAAGCGCCGCCGCAGCACTATCCTGCGCCGGAAGCGTTGATTACCCTATGGGAAGAGCAAGGTGGCAGTGCGCGCACCTGGCTGCAGGAGGAGATCACCTCCTTCGCGCATTTGATGGCCACCGACACCTCGCGCAATCTCGTGCGTATATTTTTCTTGCGTGAAAAAATGAAAGCGCTGGCGGCCAACAAAGGCTCAGATGGACCCACACCGGAGCCGATTCGCCATGTGCATGTGATCGGTGCCGGTGCCATGGGTGGCGATATTGCCGGTTGGTGTGCTGTGCAGGGCCTGCGTGTAACTCTTTTCGATATGCAGGCGGAAACCATTGCCAAAGCCGTTGGTAAAACCGCAGACCTTTGCAAGAAAAAACACCTCTCCAAGGCCGATACCCGCGATGTTTTAGATCGTTTGATTCCAGATTTTCACAACATCGGCGTCGCCCAAGCGGATTTGGTGCTGGAGGCCGTGCCAGAGAAAATTGACATCAAGCACAAGGTATTTGCGGACATTGAACCCCGCATGAAACCCGGCGCGATCTTGGCCACCAACACCTCAAGCATTCCCTTGGAGCAACTGCAGGAAGGCTTAAAAGATCCGAGCCGCATGGTGGGGGTACACTTTTTTAACCCGGTCGCCCTAATGCAGCTGGTGGAAGTTGTGGAACACTCTAAAGCCAGTAAGGAAACACTGGCACGAGCTCGAGCTTTTGTGGGGCAGATTTCCCGGCTTCCTGCTCCCGTCACCAGCGCACCCGGATTTTTGGTGAACCGTGCCCTAACGCCTTATCTGATGGAAGCGTTAGTCATGCTCGATGAAGGCATGGCGGCAGAAAGCATCGATCAAGTCGCGCTGGATTTCGGCATGCCCATGGGGCCGATTGAACTGGCGGATCAAGTTGGCCTGGATATTTGTCTTGGCGTAGCCGACATGTTGCGCGAACGCCTGGACAACGATATGCCCCAGACACCCGGCTGGCTGAGTAAAAAAGTCGACAACGGCGAACTGGGGCGCAAAACGGATGCGGGCTTATACCGTTGGAAAGACGGCAAGCCGGATAAAAAACAGGATCCGCCCAAAGCACCCGAGGATACCCTTGATCGCTTGATACTGCCCATGCTCAACGCTTGCATGGCGTGCTTGCGTGAAGGCGTAATTCAGGACGCGGACCTGCTCGACGGTGCCATGATTTTCGGTACCGGTTTTGCGCCCTTCCGGGGTGGCCCCATGCATTACGCTCGTAATCGTGGCTACTCGGATGTCAAAGCCAGCCTGCAATCACTGGAACAGTTGCATGGCGAACGTTTCGCGCCGGACTCAGGATGGGAGAAAGAGCCCGATGACGACTGATAATCGACCAACGATTTATGAGGATGTCGAAGCCCTGGTTGATACCATTGTCGAGCGATTGGGGAGAAAAGTGGTGGTTGGCTTACCCTTGGGTTTGGGCAAAGCCAACCATATCATCAACGCTTTGTATAAGCGGGCTAAGGAAGACAGTGAGCTCTCCTTAAGCATTTACACCGCCCTGACCCTGGAAGCCCCCAAAGGCGGCAGCAATCTGGAGCAACGTTTTCTCGCCCCTATCGCTGAGCGCCTTTTCGATGACTACCCGGCACTGGACTACGCCAAAGATTTACGGGCGGGCACCTTGCCGGAAAACGTTCAAGTGCGGGATTTCTTTCTGCAGCCAGGTCGATGGCTGAACAGCGACAGCGCACAGCAGGCCCACATCTCCGTTAACTACACTCACGCGCTGGATAACCTCTTGCAGGCCGGCGTAAACCTTATTCTCCAGTTGGTCAGTCCCTCGGATGATGCCAAGCCCGGCAAGGAGGCCGATCGGTACAGCCTAAGCTGTAATCCGGACATCAGTGCCGACCTACTGCGCCTAAAACGCCTGGGGCGCGTGTCGGTTATCAGTGTTGGTCAAGTCAATAGCCGCCTGCCCTTTCTCGGTGGTCAGGCCGATCGCCCGGCGTCGGATTTCGATTATATACTGCACGGCGACAACTACGAGTTTCCGTTGTTTATGCCGCCGCACAAACCCGTGCCGGACAGTGATTACGCCATAGGTTTGCACGCGGCCAGTTTGATACCCGATGGCGGCACGTTACAAATTGGGATTGGTTCAACCGGGGATGCCATCAGTCAGGCGTTGATCTTACGCCAGCTACAATCGCCCACCTTCAATGACCTGCTCGATCGACTCAATGACGACCGACCTGCACCGCTATCCAAGTACCGTGCACCTTTCTCCGCTGGACTTTACGGCCTAACAGAAATGGTCGTCGAAGGCTTTTTAAAAATGATACAGGCAAAGGTGATTAAACGGCAGGTAGACGGTGCGCTTGTGCATGGTGCTTTCTTTGTCGGTAGCCCGGTGTTTTACCAAGTACTGGAGGAGCTCGGCCCGGAGCTACGCGCCAAGATTCAAATGATGCCGGTGTCTTTCACCAATCAATTGTACGGCGACGAAATGCACAAGCGCGAAGGACGCACCGGCGCGCGCTTTATCAACAGCGCCATGAAAGTCACCTTAAATGGAGCCGTGGTGTCTGACGGGCTGGAAGATGGCCGTGTGGTCAGCGGCGTAGGCGGTCAGTACAATTTTGTATCTCAGGCGTTTGCGCTCAACGGAGCGCGTTCCGTAATTACCGTGCCCGCCACACGCACTAAAGCGGGCAAGGTAACGTCCAACATTATCCCCAGCTATGGTCACACCACCATTCCCCGACATTTGCGAGACATCGTCATTACGGAATACGGTATTGCGGATTTACGCGGGAAAAGCGATGCAGAAGTCATAGCCGCCCTGTTGAACATCACCGACTCACGCTTTCAAATGGAGTTGCTTCAAGGCGCCAAAAAAGCGGGCAAGTTACCGCGCGAATACCAAATTCCGGATGCCTTCTGCGTTAACACGCCAGAGCGCGTTTCCAAAGCTCTGGAACCCGCGCGTGAAGCCGGTCAGTTGCCGCACTTCCCGCTTGGCAGTGGCTTAACACAAGTGGAAGAGCATCTGGCGGCCGCGCTAGCGAAGTTGGCACCACAGGTGGGCAACAAAACGGCTCTGATGCAAATGGTGTTCAAAGGTCTACGCCGGGAACCTACCGAGCGCATGAACAACAGTTTGGAACGCATGCAGTTGGCCCGGCCCAGCAGTATGAAAGAGCGCCTGTATCGCGCGCTTTTGCTGGCAAATATGGACGAGTAGTTGTTTCAAAAAGACTTCTAGGAAGCGTCTGTTGCTTCCTGGGAAAAGTGGCCGGAATAGCTTCGTAAGCAAGCCCAAGGGGCGCGCAGGGTGAGTGTTCAGCAAACGTCGTGAACCCCTCCCTGGGGACTGCCTCAAAAGGTCCCTCTTTTGAGGCTTGCTGAACACTCACCCTGCACGCCCCCAGCATTCTCAGACTATGGCGTTCTTTTCTCAAACCCAAAAGAATGCCTTAGTTGCGGCAACGGAGGCGATTCCCAGGAGGCTTTTCGAAACTCTCACAAGAGGGAGCTTGCGGCCGGCGCCCCGGTGGGAGAGCCCCCATGAACGACTCACAGGGAAGTGAGGAGTGTCCCGAAGCGCCGGGAGCGCGTAGGGACGAGGTCTACGGCGTTTTCGAAAAGCCTCCTGGGAAGCGCCCGGGACTCCTCTTACGAAGTACTCGCTAGGAGAAAATTTTTTCGGTTCCTGATATTTAAAACTGGGGCGAGACCGTTGCTGCTTACTGATCAGAAATCGATAGTACACCCTTGCGGACGCGTCGCTGACATGGGCACTTCTTCTCCCGCCATTGCCGCTTCCAGGGCTTCAACCAAGTAATTTTCACCGTCGGGTGATCCCGTGTCGGTCAAGGCACCTGTGTACATCAGAACACCTTGTGGATTGATAACGTACATGTGCGGCGTTACCTGAGCACCAAAGGCGCGGCCCATCACACCGGCGGTATCGCGCAGTACGGGCGCGCTCGCTGCTAAGCCCATCTCCTCGGCTACTTCCAGAGTTTCATCCGCTTCCAGGTAATCGTCGCCATTGCGCCCCTCTGAAATGATGGTTAACCAGACCACGCCTTGCTCTTGGTAATGAGTTTGCAACTCAGGCAACAATCCCTCGCTATAGTACTCCTGAACCTCAGAGCATTCGGGATTAAACCACTCCAGCACAATCCAGTTGCCAATGTATTCGCTCAAGGTATGTGATTGACCGGCCGCGTCAGTAGCCCGAAATGCGGGTGCCGCTTCCCCTGGTGCTACCGCGTTGGCCGATACCATCGTGGGCGTTATTGTGGAAACCAATAGAGCGATAAGAGGAAGGTTTATAGCCGGCAAAAAGCGTTTCATTGCACATCTCCATTTGAACTCGGTTTTGGCGCCCAGCTTGAAAATGCGCGGCGCAACTGCGCCCAGCGAGTGTCGCCAGGGAAGATTTGGAGAACAGTCTAACAAATTGGCCGGGCACGAGAAACCGCATGGGTTTGATCCCTTGGTCAGGAGTGCCGGCGAATGTGCTTAATCAACAGTACGCCCGCAGCGGGAATGTGTGCTACCCCAAATGCCGATAAGAATACCCACAATTGATTCCATTCTCCCATGACGGGAAAATAACGCACGCTCACCGCCCATCCAAAACCAAGCCCCAAACCGATGAGAAAAAGTCGTGTAAACCAAAGTGCTGCCTTTCCTTCCGAATACTCGGGCAAACGATAATGCGCGTAAAAAGCAGCCGGAAGAGTCAATACCGCCAGTATCCAAGCCATACTTGCTCCTCTTTTTGTGGGCTTCAGTATGACAGAATCAAAACCGTTCGAGCAAAAAAAAGCCCGGCGATAAAGCCGGGCACAAAAATGCTCACTCATTGAAAACTTTTACGCAGGTTGAGCTTCACCTTCGCTCGCCAGCTCTTTGGAGAAATCCCGCGCCAGCCAGAGGTATACGGATGGCACCACAAACAGCGTGAATGCCGTGCCAATGGTCATACCGCTGGCAATGACCACACCCATAGCAAAGCGGGATGCCGCGCCAGCGCCAGTTGCGTATAACAGAGGCACCATCGCCAGCACAGTCGCCGCTGTGGTCATCAAAATGGGCCGCAAACGAATGGCCGTCGCCTCTTCAATGGCCTCTCGTTTAGAGCGCCCCTCCAACTGCAATTTGTTGGCAAATTCCACAATCAAAATACCGTGCTTGGCAATCAAACCAATCAGCGTCAGCAAGCCCACCTGTGTGTAGATATTTAAAGTGGTAATACCGAGACTGATAAAGATCAAGGCGCCACAAATACTCAAGGGTACCGTCACCAGAATGATGATGGAGTTACGGAAAGATTCAAACTGCGCCGCCAGCACCAAGAAGATCACCAGCAGTGCGAAGAAGAAGGTCGCCACCATCTGCTCACCTTCCGCTCTAAACTGGCGAGACTGCCCGGCATAATCCACCATAAATCCGTCGGGTAGCGTTTCCGCAGCAATGCTGTCCAGAATATCCAGTGCTTCACCCAACTGCACACCCGGTCGGGGAACGCCAGAAATGGTTACCGCATTCAGTTGCTGAAAACCGCTCAACCGTCTCGGTTGTACTGACTCTTCCAGACGAATAATGGAAGACATGGGTACCAGTTCGCCCTCGCGGTTGCGAGTGTAATAGTTGTTGAGCTGTTCCGGATTCAACCGCTCGCCACGCTCCACCTGCGGAATTACACGATAGGAACGGTTATCCAGAGAGAAGCGGCCTACAAATCCACCGCCGGTCATGCTGCCCAAGTCGGCGGCCGCCTGCTGCATGCTCACACCCATCAGTGCGGCTTTATCCCGGTCGATATGTACCGTTTGACGCGGGCGGTCAATCTTCAGGTTAGTATCCATAAAGATAAACCGTCCGCTTTCCATGGCGCGGCCAATCACGGTCGCGGCCACTTCTTGCAAGGCTTCGTAGGATTGAGTCGAACCAATCACGAATTCAACCGGTGTACCACCACCAGGGGAAGGCAAGGACGGCGGAACAATAGCGAAAATATTCAGCCCTGGGATTGAACTAAGAAATGGCTGAATATCGTTATCCAGAACTTCTTGAGTTGTGCGACTCCGGTCGCTCCAAGGCGCCAACACAATACCGGCACCAGCAGTGTTGGTGCCGTTGAAACCGTTAATAATGAACAGGTTTTCAATTTCAGGAACGTTGTCCAGCAGTTGGATGTACTGGGCGCTGTTGCGCTCGGTGTAGTCCAAGGTCGCGTAACTGTCCGCCTCACCGATGGTGAAGACAAAACCCTGATCTTCCGCCGGCTCCAGTTCGGTGGGGCTGGTGACAAACAAAAAGTAACAGGAGGCGAGAATAATCACCGCGAACGTCAGCATCACCGGTTGAGCGTTCAGGGCCCCGTGCAAGCGCTTCTGATAGCCCTCTCGCAAACGGTTAAAGCGGTCGTCCAACCAGGCTTCAAACTTAGGCCGCTCGTGCGCTTCTTTGCGTGATCGCAAAATACGGGAACACATCATGGGCGACAGCGTCAGCGCCACCACACCCGACAAAATGACGGTGGCCGCCAGGGTGAAAGCAAATTCCACAAACAAAATACCGGTCAGCCCGCCCATAAAACCCAACGGGATAAATACGGCGATCAACGTTGTGGACATGGCCACCACCGGCCAGGCGAGTTGCCGGGCACCTAGAATCGAGGCATCCATGCGAGACATGCCCTCTTCTATGTGGCGCTGAATGTTTTCCAACATGATGATGGCATCATCCACCACAATGCCGATGGCCAAAACCATGGCCAATAGAGTCAGCAAGTTGATGGAAAAACCCATCATCCATATCAGAAACAAAGTACCGATCAAAGACAGAGGTACAGCCACGGCGGGAATAATCACGCTGCGTATGGAGCCCAAGAATGCGTAGATCACCAGAATCACAATGATCAATGCCAAAACGATGGTGATCATCACCTCGTTAATGGCGTTTTCAATGTACTCGGTGGAGTCGTACGGCATGTCCGCTTCCAGGCCTTCCGGCAACTGAGGCAGAATGGAGTTATTCCAAACATCATGCACGTCCGCGATGACATCCAACGCATTGGCATCCGGCGCCACTTCAATGCCCATAAAGGTGGCCGATTTGCCATTGAAGCTGACAGAGCTCTCGTAATTCTCTGCGCCCAGCTCTACCTCAGCGACTTCCTGCAACCGCACCAAGGCGCCGTTTTCCCCGCGCACCACCAGTTGCTCAAACTCTTCCACGCTGCGTAAATCGGTACCGGCGTTCAAGTCGATCGCGACCATTTGGCCTTTGGTTCGCCCCAAGGCTGCCAACACATTATTGGCGCGCAGTGAAGCGGCCACATCCTGCCCGGTTACACCCAGGGAAGCCATACGCGCCGGGTCCAGCCAAATGCGCATAGCGAACGTGCGCCCACCCAAAATGCTAGCACTCTGTACGCCGGGAATGGTGGCCAACTGCGGCTCGATCACTCGTACCAGATAATCGGTGATCTGATTCGCATCCAGCACGTCACTGTAGAACGACAAGTACATGGCAGCGGTCTGCTGACCCACTGACAAAGTCACTACCGGGTCCAAAGCGTTTTCCGGCAAATCGGAACGCAGGGCATTTACCCGCGCGGCGATCTGAGTCAAAGCCTCGTTGGGATCGTAGTCTAGGCGCAGGTAAGCCTGAACATTGCTCACGCCAGCGGAAGAGTTGGACACGATGTAGTCAATGCCTTCAGCAGCCGCCACTTCCCGCTCCATGGGCGCGGTGATAAAGCCCTGAATCAAATCGGCATCGGCACCAATATAGGTAGTGGTAATGTTGACCACGGCATTCTGAACTTCGGGAAACTGGCGCACGTTCATGTCCATACCGGCACGTATGCCCAGCAGCAGAATAAACAGGCTCACCACCGAAGCCAAAACTGGCTTGCGGATAAATACATCAGTAAAGCGCATGGGTGATCTCCCTATTGATTCTCTGGCTGCGGATCCAGCTCAGCCGTGGGTGCGACGTCACCGTTGTCGCTGATGATAACCACCGACCCAGTGCGCAACTTCAACAGTCCGGAGGTGGCAATGCGGTCGCCCACTTCCAGGCCGTCCACCACGGTAATCAGGTCACCGCGACGTTCACCCGTCATGACAAAGCGCTGGTGTGAGCGCAGGGTTCCATCGTCATCCTCGCGAATGATAAAGACGGAGTTGCCATAGGGGTTGAACTGAATAGCCGTCTGAGGCACCAGCTTAACGGTATCCGGCTCACCGATATCCACCTGAGCTCGACCAAACATGCCGGGGCGCAGAAGCAAATCAGCGTTGGCAAAAGTCGCTTGCACCAGGAAGGTGCGAGTGGATTCCTGAATGGAGGGCTCTATGGCCGTGATCTCACCGGTAAAGGTGGTTTCTGGGTAAGCGTCTGCCCGAGCATTGACCTGCTGGCCCACATGCAGCAAAGGCAGGCGACGTTCCGGTAAAGTGAAATTCAAAAAGATGGGATCCAGAGACTGGACAGAAACCACCGGGCTGCCGGCACCTACGTACTGCCCCAAGTTAACTTGGCGAATGCCGGAGATACCATCGAAGGGAGCGCGAATAGTCTTTTGGCGAATGCGCGCTTCCTGAGTTTTTACTGCCGCGCTGGCCTGGGCGGCTTCGCTTTCGCGCCGCTGCAGTTCTGACTCGGAGATGTTGTTTTCCCGATAGAGCCGTTCATGGCGGTTCAGCTCAACCAGAGCCAGGCGTTCTACCGCTTGCAAACGCTCCAATTCCGCTTCATCGGCTTCAATATCCATGGATACCAGGCGTTGCCCTTGAGTGACCCGAGCGCCGTTTTCAAAGTGAATACCGGTAACGATGCCGTTCGCCTCGCTGGTTAGTTGAGCGCCGTTCACCGCCATAAACGTACCCACAGCCGTAGCCTCGGGCCGCCACTCGGCTTCTGTAACCTCGGTGGCCGTAATGGTTGCTGGCGCCACCGGCATGTCGTCAAAAAACTGGTTCATAAAGTAATTGCCGACGGCCTTGTATCCGAAGATACCGCCGAACAGTATTCCCACAGCAACCAGCATCAGGATCATGCGCTTGGCCATTGTCTTTCTCCCTAATAATAAAAATACAGAGCGCGAGCACGCAGAACATCAGCGACGGGCAGGGTCTAAACTGCGGCGAGGGGCAGTACTACCAGAAGTCGAACGTGTCGAATTAAATGTGGCGCCGAGTTTACCCCAGCATCTTTACAGCGTATAGAAAACTTACAACTTATTACATTTAATAGCGCATTTTGGCGTTCGGCGAGGTGCGGCGGGGAAAAGCGCGGCGGGCGCCCTGCCCCATGGGATGGGTTTCGTAGTCGGCAAATTCAACAACGGTTGGCAGCGCCAGCGGCGCTGGTAAAGCAGTAAGGCTCTTGCGGTACGCTCGAGACTTCCTTGACCGTTACCGACGCCAGCGGTGGTAGCGCTCCAGCCAACGCAACAAGCCCTCGGGCTTGTGGGCTTTTTTCCACTCCCCGGCGGTGAACTTGTTGGCTTCTGCCCAGGTGGGATAAGTGTGGATGGTGCCCAGGATTTTGTTGAGTCCCAGCCCGTGACGCATGGCCAGCACAAACTCCGCCAGCAGATCGCCGGCATGGGCGCCCACAATGGTCGCGCCCAGAATCTTGTCCTTGCCCGGCACGGTCAGCACTTTGACAAAACCGGTGGTGCTGCTTTCAGCAATAGCGCGGTCCAGGTCATTCAGGTCGTAGCGGGCCACTTCGTACTGGATGCCCTGCTCCTGGGCTTCCAGTTCATTGAGGCCCACCCGTGCCACTTCCGGATCAACAAAGGTGGTCCAGGGAATCACCGAGTAATCCACCTTGAAGCGTTTGAACTGCCCAAAGAGCGCATTCACCGACGCGTACCAGGCCATATGCGCCGCCGTGTGGGTGAATTGGTAGGGTCCGGCCACATCGCCGGCGGCGTAAATATTCGGGTAGAGGGTTTCCAGGTACTCGTTGGTTTCCACCGTCTTGTCGGTACGAACCCCCAGTTCTTCCAGCCCGTATCCGCTCAGCCGCGCCTGCCGCCCCACCGCTACCAGTAGCTCATCAAACACCAAACGCTTTTCTTCGCCGTCCTGTTCGACCACCAGGGATTTTTCCCCCTCATGCAGTTCACAGCACAGGGCCTTGTGGCCGGTCAAAACATTCACGCCATCGGCACTGAGTGATTCGGCTACCAGAGCAGACACTTCCGGCTCTTCGCGCGCCATGATGCGCCCGCCCATTTCCACCTGAGTCACCTGCGAGCCCAAGCGCGCAAAACTCTGCGCAAGCTCGCAGCCGATGGGGCCTCCTCCGAGCACCACCAACCGCTTGGGCGGTTCGTCCCGCTCGGCGAATTGTTCCCATAGGGTATCGCTGGTGACATAGCCGGTTTCGTCCAGCCCGGGTAGTGGTGGCACAAAGGGACTCGCACCGGCGGCAATCACGATGCTGCGGGTGATCAGACGCTGGGTGCCGCCGTCATTCAGCGCCACCTCCACGGTCCAGGGGTCGATGATCTTGGCGTAACCCTGCAGCACATCGACGCCCAGGCTGGTGTAGCGCTCCACGCTATCGTGGGGCTCCACTTTTTTAATCACTTGTTGGATGCGCTCCATCACCGAGCGAAAACTAAACTGCGGTTGGGCGGAGGCCAGACCGTACTGCTCGGCGTTTTGCATTTGGTGCGCCACCTTGGCGCTTTTGATCAGGGCCTTGCTGGGCATGCAGCCGTAGTTGAGGCAGTCGCCACCCATTTTATTGGCTTCCACCAGTGTGACTTTGGCTTTAACCGCCGCCGCAATATAAGCCGACACCAGGCCCCCGGCACCGGCGCCAATCACCACCATATTGCGATCAAAGTGGCGAGGCTTTTGCCATTGGCGGTAGACGCGGCCACGGCGCACCAGCCCCACAATCGCCTTGGCGATCCAGGGGAAAATACCAATAAGCACAAAGGAGCCGAGCAGTTGCAAAGAGAACACATCACCAACTCGCTCAATCTGTGCCAATTGGGTGCCGGCATTGACGTACACAAAGGTCCCGGCGAGCATGCCTACCTGGCTGACCCAGTAAAAGGTCCAGGTTTTTAACCGGGTCAAACCCATGGCCAGGTTGATCACAAAGAAGGGAAACAGCGGCACCAAGCGCAGAGTAAACAGGTAAAAGGCGCCGTCTTTGTCCACGCCACGGTTGACCGCCTTGAGGCGATCGCCAAAGCGGCCTTGCACAAAGTCACGCAATAAAAAACGGGAGACCAGAAACGCCAGGGTCGCGCCAATGGACGACGCAAAAGAGGCTAGCAAAAGACCCTGCCACAAGCCGAACAGTGCGCCGGCGGCGATGGTCATGACCGTGGCGCCGGGCAGACTCAGGCCGGTCACCGCCACATAAAACACAAAGAACAGCGCTGGCACCAATATCGGGTACGCCGCCAGCAACTCGGCAAACTGGCTCTGCCGGGCTCGGAATTCTTCCAGGGTGAGGTACTGCTGCAGATCGAAGCCAAAGTAGGCCGCAATCAGCGCGATAATCACGCCGACTACCAATAATCGTTTCATGTTTTTCCTTTAACTGAGCGCGCCGCCGCAACTGCTGCCCTGCCCGGCGGTACAGCCGTAACAATGGTCAGCAATATAAATTTCCCGCCCTTCCAAGTTCTGGCTCAGCAGGTCTTTTAGATGTTGGGCGTCAGAGCCGATCAGCGGCAATTGCAGCATCTGATTAAAATCGCAGTCGTGCAGGTTGCCCTGCCAATCGACGCTGACCATGGTACGACACATGACGTTGTCCAGGTTGGCGGGCACGTAGGCGTCTTTGAGCACCTGCATATAGTCGGCAAACTGTCCTTTGGAAATCAGCATGCTGCCAAAACGCTGGATGGGCATGTTGGCCAGAGTAAACAGCTGGCCGAATTCGATTCCGAAATGTTTTTTCAGCTCGCGTTTGTAGTCCGCTTCAAGCTGTTGTTGATTGGGCGGCAGGCTGGGGCCGAGAGGGTTGTACACCAGATTTAGGCTTAGGCCGCTGTCGGGTTTGCCGTAGCCCAGGGCATTGAGCTTCTGTAGGGCGGCAATGCTTTTGTCAAACACGCCTTTGCCCCGCTGCTTGTCCACATTGGCTGGGGAATAACAGGGCATGGAGGCGATGACTTCCACTTGCTGTTCAGCCAGAAATTCGGCCACAGTTTCGTAGCCCGGCTCTTCCAGAATGGTCAAGTTGCAGCGGTCAATCACATGCACGCCCTGCTTCCGGGCTTCGCGCACCAGGTCGCGAAAGCGCCAGTGCATTTCCGGCGCGCCACCGGTCAGGTCCAGCGTCTGAATGCCCTGGGCCTTGAGCACCTCCATAACCGTTGCCACGTTGTCGTCGGTCATCATCTCTTTACGGGTGGGCCCGGCGTTTACGTGGCAGTGCACACAGGTCTGGTTACACAGGTAACCCAGGTTGACCTGCAGGGTTTCCAGCCGGCTGCGATGGATCACCGGAAAGTCGGTCGCTTCCAGTAAAGGTAAGGTGGCATGCATAATTCGCTATCCTTTTACTCTTTATGAAGATCTCGGTTAAGCACCGCAATGAAATACTCGCGCCATCAAAGGTGTGGCTGATCGGTATAAGCTTACACCCTAAAGGGTATCCCTTGCTGCACAAGCCTTGCTGGCAGGTTATAGACATAGCCGGGCGACGTCAGCCAAGGAATAACCTCGAAACCGAGTTACCGCCTTCTCTTATCTCAGTTACCGCCCCGGTTGCCCTGGTGCTGCCGTGCATGCCGGGGATTGCCGAGCCAGTGGCGGCGTAGACCACCGCCAGCTGCCGGAACTCTCGATTCTTCTCTTGCGCCGATTCTTCTCTTGCGCGGCCTTATATTAGCGCTATACTGTACGCATGAACAGTGTAGCGGGCCCAGAGGCCACCAATCCCATGCTTCAAGCTCTGACGCGCCGCCGCTTGGTGTGGCGCGGCGGTGCCGGGTTGAATCAGGAAACCCGCTCCACCGGCCTACCCCAATTAGATGACAAGCTGGGCGGCGGGTTTCCCGCTCAGGGCGTCATCGATGTACGCAGCCCACGGGGAATTGGGGAACTGCGCCTGTTTATGGCCTCCCTGGCCGGCACCAAATCCCCCGAAACCAGACACCGCCTGTGTGTGTTTATCGCCCCGCCGCTGGAGCTGCACGCCGAAGGCTTGGCCGGGGCCGGCCTGGATCTGACTCGGGTGTTAATAGTACGCCCGAGCGTAGCGGCTGAAGCCCTATGGGCGGCAGAACAAAGCCTGAAAAGCGGCGCCTGTCACGCCGTGGTTCTGTGGCAGGATTCCATGACGCTTCACCAAGCCCGGCGCCTGCAACTGGCCGCCCAGGAGGGGCAAGCGCAACTGTTGCTGTTGCGCCACAGCGAGGCCACCGCCCTGCCCGCCAGCCTGTGCCTGCAATTGACCGCCCACGCCCGAGGGCTGGTGGTCGGTGTTCCCAAACGCCGGGGCGGTTGGCCCGTGGCCGACTTTATTCTGGACCTGCAAAGCCAATGGCCCGAACTCACCCTGGCGCCAGCGCCCCGACGCCCCTTGCCCCTTACCGGGGTGCAGGCGGTTTGAGTCATGGACCTGTGGTTGTACTTGCACTTTCCCGCCCTGCAGCTGGACAGCCTGCTGCAAGAGCAGGAGGCGCGCCCTCTGGCGGTGATCGACAGCCAGAGCAACGCCCTGGTGCAAATTAACGCCCAAGCCGCCGAACAGGGTGTGGAAATTGGCATGGGCCTGGCCACCGCAGCCACCCTGTGTCGGGATTTGCAATTGGTGCCTTATAAAGAGGCCCTGGAAACCGGCAAACTGCAGGAAATTGCCCGCTGGCTCTACGAGCTGAGCGCGGACATTGCGCTCTACCCGCCCTCCGGCCTGCTGCTGAAAGTCAGCCCCATGTTGAAGCTCTACCGGGGGCTAATGCCCTACTGGCAAAGCATTCAAACCTTGCTGGAGGCGCTTCCCTACCGCTACCACTACGCCACGGGTTACACGCCTGTTGCCGCCCGGCTTCTGGCCAGAGCCGGTGGTCGGCACATCAGTGACGACGCCCAAAAGCTGAAGCAACAGTACTCAGCCTGCACCATCGGGCAAACGGATTTGTCCGCCGTACAAATCGAAAAGCTCAACCGTCTGGGCATTACCCACGTGGCGGACCTGCTCAATATTCCCCTCAAAGAACTGTCCAGGCGTTTTACCTTGGATGTGGTTCAGTATGTGGGCCGGCTGAGCGGTGAACTGGGCATGTCTTTGGAATTTCATCACCCGCCGGAGGATTTTCAGCACTACCTGGAATTGCTCTACGAAATTGAAAACACCTCGGTGCTGCACCACCCACTGAAACGACAACTGGTTTTACTGGAAGATTTTCTGCGTCGGCGTGATCAACTCTGCACCCGAATTCAGTTACGTTTTCACCAACGCAACGGTCAGCCACTGGAAGTCACCGTCGGTTCCGCCCAGGGCGAATACCAGGCGGAAAAATGGTTGGAGCTCGCCCAACTGACGTTGGAAAAATGCCAACTGGCCGCACCGGTATACGCTCTGACGTTGCGTGTGAACAAATTCCAACACAAAGAAGCGCAAAGCACCGATCTGTTCGCCGGCCGCCAGGGCAAGTGCACGGATTATCAACTGGTATCACTGTTACAAGCGCGGCTGGGGCAGGATCGCGTAACGGGTTTAACCCGTCAGGACGATTTTCGCCCCGAGCGGGCCAGTAGTCACTGCCCTGCCCTAACGCCATCCAAAAATCCAAACAACACAGCGCCACTGTTGCGCCCCAACCTGCTGCTGCCGGAACCTCAAGTGTTGACCGAACCGGTGGCCATTATTCACGGCCCCGAACGCATTACCACCGGCTGGTGGGATCACTCCGCGCAGGTGCGGGATTACTACATCGCTCACAACAAGGCTGGCCAGTGGTATTGGCTGTTTCGTAAACCCGCGGTCAAGGGCGAAACGCCCCAGTGGTTTTTGCACGGCTATTTCAGTTGAGACGCGCCCATGAATTACGCTGAACTGTTTTGCCAAAGTAATTTTTCTTTTCTGGAGGGTGCCTCCCACCCGCAGGAGTTGGTGAGCCAGGCCAGCGTGCTGGGCTATGAGGCGCTGGCCATCACCGACGAGTGTTCCGTGGCCGGCGTGGTCAGAGCTTACACCACTATTAAGCAGGAGCAACTGCCCATAAAACTGATCGTCGGCAGTTTGTTTCGGTTGGATGATCAATTGGAAGTGGTGCTGCTGTGCCCCAACCGTCAGGCCTATGCCGAACTGTGCCGGGTGATCACCAATGCCCGCCGGCGCAGTGAAAAAGGCACCTACCAATTGGCGGAGTGGGACATTAATTCCCTGCGTCACTGTTTATTGATCTGGCTGCCCACCGGGCAACAAGACGCGGACGACTACTGGGCCAAGCGCTTAATTCAATACCACAAAACCCGCGTGTGGATGGGTTGCCGGCGCCTGCTGCGCAACAACGAGCACCGGCACCTGGCCTATTGTGAAAAGCTGAGCCAACAACACAGAATCCCCATTACCGCCTGCGGCGGCGTACTCATGCACTGCGCCGAGCGCCTTCCCCTGCAACAGGTTTTAACCGCCACACGTTTGGGCACCAGTGTCGCCCAGGCGGGCCGGCAGTTGCTCCCCAATGCGGAAAATAGCCTGCGTTCACTGAGCAAACTGCACAAACTGTTCAAACCGGAATGGCTAGCTGAAACACTAGGCATCGCCGATCAATGCCATTTTAATTTGGCTGAGCTGCGCTACGAATACCCGGCCGAACTGGTGCCCGAGGAGGAAACGCCCTTCAGCTATTTACGCCAACTGGTGGCTCAAGGCATTGAAAAGCGTTTTCCCGAAGGTATCAGCCCCACGGTGATGGCAACCATTGAAAAAGAACTAACGCTGATTGAAGAGCTGGGCTACGCGCACTTTTTTCTCACCATTCACGATCTGGTGCAATTCGCCCAGCGCAACAACATTTTGTATCAGGGCCGCGGTTCGGCGGCCAACTCGGTGGTGTGTTACTGCCTGGAAATTACCGCCGTGGACCCGCGTCATATCAATGTATTGTTTGAACGCTTCCTGTCCAAAGAGCGGGACGAACCGCCGGATATCGATGTGGACTTTGAGCATCAGCGCCGGGAAGAAGTGATTCAGTACATTTATGAAAAATACGGACGCGAGCGCGCGGCCATCGCCGCTACGGTCATTTGTTATCGCTTTAAGAGCGCCTTGCGGGATGTGGGCAAAGCTCTGGGTATTAATGAATCGCAACTGGATTTTTTTATTCGCAACATCAACCGCCGCGATCGGGATACCTCCTGGGAGTCGCAAATACAAGAACTGGGCTTTGATCCCCACTCCGCTACGGGCCTGCAGTTTATCAATCTCGTAAACGACATTCGGGGCTTCCCCCGTCACCTGTCCCAGCACGTGGGCGGTTTTGTGATTTCTTCCGGCCCCCTGTATGAACTGGTGCCGGTGGAAAACGCCAGCATGGCCGATCGCACCGTCATTCAGTGGGATAAAGACGACATTGAAAGCCTGGGCCTTTTGAAGGTGGATGTACTCGCCCTGGGCATGCTGACCGCCATACGCAAAAGCTTTGACTTACTGCGCAGCCACTACGGCAAGGAATACACCCTGGCCGGCGTCACCTCCGCCATGGATGATGTGGATGTGTACCGAATGATTCAGCGCGCCGACACGGTGGGTTTGTTTCAAATCGAATCGCGCGCGCAAATGTCCATGTTGCCGCGCTTAAAACCCGCCTGTTACTACGACCTGGTGATTCAAATTGCCATCGTCCGTCCCGGCCCCATTCAAGGCGGCATGGTGCACCCCTACCTAAAACGCCGCAACGGCGAGGAGGCGGTGGAGTATCCCTCGGAAGCCGTCAAAAGTGTGTTAAGCCGAACCTTGGGCGTGCCGATTTTTCAGGAACAAGTCATTCAGCTAGCCATGGTGGCGGCAGGTTTCAGTGGCGGCGAAGCCGACCAACTGCGCCGCGCCATGGCCGCCTGGAAAAAAACCGGAGAGCTGGGCAAGTTTCGCCACAAGCTGATTCACGGCATGGAAACCCGAGGCTACAGCACCGAGTACGCGCAACGGATTTACGATCAAATTTGTGGCTTTGGCGAATACGGTTTTCCCGAATCACACTCCGCCAGCTTCGCCTTGCTGGCCTACGCCTCGGCTTGGTTAAAGTGCCACTATCCGGTTGTCTATTACACGGCGCTGCTCAACAGCCTGCCCATGGGTTTCTACTCGCCATCGCAATTGATTCAGGACGCGCGCCGGCATCAGGTGGAAGTAAGGCCCGTGTGCATCAACCACTCGCACTGGGATCATACCCTGGAGCCGGAACACAACGGCTTCGCGCTGCGCATGGGCTTTCGATTGGTAAAAGGTTTATCCGCCGAAGGCGCAGACAAATTGCTGGCCGCGCGGCCGAATAGGTCGGGCCAACAATTTTGCCAAGCCAGTGATGTCAAACGCCTCGGCTTAAGAAAAAGTGACCTTGAAGCCCTGGCCAGCGCCGATGCGTTTCACACCCTGGGCGAGGATCGATACCACACCCGCTGGCAACTGATGGACAGCGAAGCTGAGTTGCCGCTATTCGCCCAAGCGAGCTTGGATTTTGTAGCGGAAGGCCCCGCGCCGTTTATCAAATCCCCCAGCGAAGCCAACAACCTGGTGGAGGACTACGCCTCAGTGGGTCTCACCCTCAACCGCCACCCCATAGAGCTGCTGGAAGAAACCGGCGCCCTGGGCCGTTACACCCACGCGGCCGAGTTAAAAAACCTGCGGCATAAATCCCTGGTGGCCGTCGCGGGCGTGGTCACTGGTCGACAAAGCCCCGGCACGGCGGCGGGCGTAACCTTTATCACTCTGGAAGATCACACCGGCAACAGCAACATCGTCGTCTGGCTGGCCACAGCCCGCGCCCAGCAACGCTCCTACCTGCGAGCCACAATCCTGAAAGTACACGGCATACTGGAGCGCGAAGGCGATGTTATCCACATAATCGCCGGCCGCCTGACCGACCTGAGCCCGGAGCTGAATGACCTAGTGGCCCGGTCGCGGGATTTTCAATAACGCGATCATTGCATCCGCCGCCCTGGCAGGTAAAATTCCCCAAGACGGCGTGCCAACAGGCGCGGGCTCTAATAAAGAAGGAATTAACAATGCTCGATGTCTGGCTGATTGTACTTGCGGTACTGCTACTGGCCTGGGTGGTGTGGATCTATAACCGGTTGATCCGGGCCAGAAACCTGGTCAATACCGCCTGGAGCGATATTGACGTGCAGCTGACCCGGCGTCACGACCTGATTCCCCAACTGGTCAGAACCGTAAAGGCCTACACCAGCCATGAGCGGACCCTCCTGGAAACCGTCACGGAACTGAGGTCGCAAGCGCTCAACAGCGATCGCCCCGCCACTCTGGCCCCTCTTGAAAACCAGCTCGAACGCTCCTTGGGCCAGATATTTATCCTGCAGGAAAACTACCCGGACTTAAAAGCCGACCAGAACTTCGCCCAGCTGCAAAAAGATCTGGTGGAAACCGAAAACGTTCTGCAGTACGCGCGCCGCTTTTACAACGGCGCGGTCCGCCAATTGAATGACCGGGTCTTGCAGTTTCCCGATCTGTTGATCGCCCGCCTGTTTCGCTTCACCACCGCCGACTACTACAACGCCGAGGCCGGCCACCGGGAGAACGTCTCCGTTAAAGAGGGAATGCAATGAAAACAACCGCCCCGCTCTTACTGTTACTCATTTTTCTGTGCGCACCCGTGGCGGCCCAGGAGCGCATACTGAATTTCCATTCCGATATTCAAGTGTTGCCCAGCGGCGAACTGGAAGTGACCGAAACCATTCGCGTGCGCGCCGAAGGCAACCGCATTCGCCGGGGCATATACCGGGACTTTCCCACCCGCTACCACGATCGTCTGGGCAACCGCGTAATGGTGGAATTCGAACCCTTGGGCGTGGAGCGCGATGGCAAACCCGAACCCTGGTTTACCGAAAACCTGCCCAACGGAGTACGAATCAATACCGGCGATGACCGCTTCTTACCAACGCCACTGGAAACCACCTACACCCTGCGCTACCGCACCGATCGGCAAATGGGTTTCTTTGACAACTACGACGAACTGTACTGGAACGTTACCGGCACTGGCTGGGTGTTCACCATTGAACAAGCCAGCGCCCGCGTGCAACTCCCCGCAAACGTAAGCGCCGATCAACTGGAATTAAACTACTACACTGGCCCCCAAGGCAGCCAGGCCCAATACGCCGAAGCAACCGTAGTAGAACCGGGAGTGGTGGAGTTTGCCACCACAGTACGGCTGCAATCTTACGAAGGCCTGACAATTTCCGTCGCCTTTCCCAAAGGCATAGTGGCAGAGCCGGAAGTGACACAGCGCTTTATCTGGTTCCTGAATGACAATCGGGCCCAGTTATTTTTAATACTCGGTTTGCTAGCCGTGTTCGCGTTCTATATGCACCAGTGGCAACGCAAAGGGCGCAACCCCACACCGGGGCCAATCTTTCCCCGCTACTACCCACCCGAAAGCTTCTCCCCCGGCGGCTTACGCTACCTTAAGCGCACCACCTACGACGACCGCTGCTTCTCGGCGGACCTGGTGCAACTGGCCGTAAAAGGCCATGCCGTTATTCGCCGCGAAAAAGTCGGCAGAAAAGATCAGTGGATCGTACAAAAACCTGATCAACCCAGCGATCAAGAACTCACTTACAGCGAAAAAATTCTCGCCGAAAAGCTGTTCTCCGGAATTTCCGTGCTGGAACTGGACCAAAAAAACAGCCAACACCTGGCCAAAGTCGAACAAGCGCACTCCCGCGCCCTATCAAAACGATTCAAGCCCCGGTACTTTGTGAACAATGGTGGCGTCACCGCCATAGGCTTTATCACTTCTATCGCCATAGTTGTGCTCGGCTTCCTGTTTGCCACTAACGTAGCCTCCGTCACCCTATGGGCGCTGGTGCTTGCCTTCGTACCCCTGAACATCGTCTTCGGTTACCTGATGCCCAGACCCACCGAAGAGGGCCAACGCCTAAAAGACCACATCAATGGTCTAATCTTATACATGAGCGTCGCCTCCAAAGACGAGATCGCCCGCCTGCAACACCGCAACCCGGACGAACCACCCCTAAACGCCGAACGATTCGAATCCCTACTGCCGTTCGCCCTAGCGCTGAACGTTGAGGACGCCTGGACGGACAAATTCACCCGCGCCGTAGGTCTCGAAGAAGCCAACGCCGCCCTACACAACCGCATGGCGTGGTACCACGGAACACGAGCCCTCGCTCTACAAAATCTCGGCAGTGACCTGGGCAAATCCCTAAGCAACCAAATCGCCTCCGCCTCTACCCCACCTGGCACCAGCAGCGGCGTGGGCGGTGGCGGCTTCTCCGGAGGAGGCGGCGGCGGTGGTGGAGGTGGTGGGCGGTGACATTGCCGGGCCCGGGCGAAATGCTAGCGCCATTTCTATAGCTTCACTCAAGACCAGAGTGATACTATAGTGGCACTTCGAGCGAGGGCATCCCATGAAAGTAGAGCTAGTAACCAATCTCAAGCGTCAAGCCACTAAAATTCTTGCCGATTTACACGCCAGCAAAGAAGCTGTGCTGATAACCGAGCATGGCCAGCCATCGGCCTATCTGGTCGATGTTCAGGACTACGAATTCATGCAGCGCAGGCTGGCGCTGCTAGAGGGGTTGTCCAAGGGAGAAAGGGCAATCCTGGAGGGTAAAACTACCCCGCATGACCAAGCCAAGGAGCGGATGCAGAAGTGGCTGAAATAATATGGTCGGATCCAGCATTGGAGCAGCTTGACGACATTGCTGAATACATCGCGCTGGATAAGCCGGAGGCCGCTTCAGGCCTTGTCAAGAAAGTATTCTCGACCGTCGACAGACTTGAACAGTTTCCGGAGTCCGGTCATGTGCCACCCGAAGCCCCAAACTCAATTTATCGGGAAGTGCATGTCCAGCCCTGCCGTATATTCTATCGCCCAGAAGGTGATGCCGTCCTGATAGTTCATGTCATGCGAGAAGAAAGGCAGTTACGCAGATTTCTTCTAGACGCCGATCTGGACAACTAGCCATTAGTTCCACTTATCCACGCGACCCGTACCATAACGCTTTGAACTGGTTGTACTCATAAAACCGCAACCCGGACGAACCACCACTAAACGCCGAACGCTTCGAATCCCTACCTGCCGTTTTCCTTTTAGAAGACGCCTAGATGGACAATTTCAGTTAGCGCCGCCCTAAACAATCGCTTGACGTGGTGCCACGGAACACGAGTCACCGCTTTACACAACCTCGGCAGTGACCTGAGTAATCCCTAAGCAACCAAATCCTCTGCCTCCACCCCACCCGGAACCGGGCGGCGGTGGCTTCTCCGGCGGAGGCGGCGGTTGCGGTGGTGGTGGAGGTGATGGGCGGTGATCTGGTTGTGGGATCGGGACTACCAAAACTTGACCACGCGGGGCTTTGGCGGTAGTTTCAACGAAGCCTAACAAAGAAGTGGAACCTGATTGATCTGTTAGCCATCCAAGTTCCCCAAAAAAGAAGAATCCTTATGGACATCGAAAATCAAATGGCCGCCTTCATAGATGGGCTTTTTGACTATTTTAAACACCTGTCCACCCTTAATTCGGGTGCAATCTTGATTGTGTTGGCGTTGGCAGATAGGTTCGCCAGTCCCGCCGAGGGGCTGCAAGCTCTGTACGCGGCTGTGTTCGCATTTTGCGGTGCGTTGATTGCTTCGGTCTTTTCCATGGCCATTCTCGTTTTTAACAGGGGAAGAGCAACACTTTCCGACGCAACAACGCACCTGCTAGCTCCTGGTTTGGCTATCTCGGGTATTGGATTTTGCGGTGGTATATTGCTGATCGGTTTTCATACTCTTAATGTGGCAGGCTAACAATCACACTAAGCACCCTCACTCCATCCGTAAATTCGCAGGTTGAATGTGAGGCGTCATTGAGGTGTCATGAAGAAAAAATTTATTGAAGGCGAGGACGCAGTTAGCGGATTAAGGGAAATCAACAGTCAATTCGAAACAATAGCGCATGAGCTAGAGTCCCAATATAGTCTTTCCCGTGCAAAGTATGCACTTGACTGTTTAACTGCGAGCACCCCTGTCACTTATGGCGCGCCCCTCGATTCGTTCAAAACAACAATTGAAAGACACACTGGCGGAAAGATATCGGTGGAGGAAAGTGGTGAAATACTCAATTACTTAGAAAAACTCCATCGGCCTCACAATAAATTTCAGTTTACTGAACTCTGCAATCATTTAAGTAATTTTGAAGGGAAAGTCGAAATTATTGAGGAGGGCTATACGCTACTAGACCTTTTTAAAAATAGCGTATGGGTCCCTTTTTTCGCCGACAATGAAAAAATAGTAGCTGGCCTTGCATGTGCGATACGACGGTCTTTGGATAGGATTCTAGACACTCATCAAAAGCTGTTTTTGAGTAACTATTCAGGTATTGACTGCCCCTATGTCTTTGAAGAATTTGTTGCGGATATATTTGAGGGCTTGGGTTACGAAGTCAACCGAACTCCGAGATCGGGCGACTACGGCATCGATATCATCGCTCGGAGCGATAGTGATTGTATAGCAATACAAGTAAAGCGGTATTCTATAGGGAACAACATAGGCGCTAAAGAGGTTCAAACCACACTGGGTGGCATGCAGTACGCTGACTACCGCGCCAACAAATCGATAATTATTACTACGTCCGACTTTACTGTAAGAGCCTTACAGCAAGCTAAGGGGTGTCCGATAGAGCTCTGGACTTCTGAAGATCTATACTCGGTAGTTCGCGAACACATAGAAAAGACTATTAAGAACCTGGATACACTCGGTTTCAAATAGAATTTATTTGAAGAGCCAGCCAACTTTTATCGATTAGCTAGATATTTTCGTACCCGAAGTCAGCTTAGGCTAACAATCAGAAAAATCATTGGGAGAAATAACTATGATAGCAAGACTAAAATTCGCAATGCGGTTCGTGATGTATGCTTCAATGATGTTTGGCGCGATATTGGCAAGTGGCTGCGCGACTACCGGTATTTCAGAGGACAATTTGCAGGCGCTGACGCTGGATAATGGCGAGTTAGAATACAATCATGTGCACAGCGTAGACGGAGTAAGCGACGAAGAGCTATATGATCGTGCGATGCAGTGGATGGCAAGGAACTATAGATCCGCCAACGACGTTATTCAGCTTGAGGATAGAGATGGCAAAAGAGTAATCGGAAAGGGGGCGTTCTCGGTGCCTTTCATGATGATAACCAGCACCGTTCGTCATACAATTCAAATAGACACGAGAGATGGTCGGTACCGACTGAGTATAGATGGACTTAGGGTTGTTCCAGACAGTGGTAATGAGTGGAATCTGGCCGACGCTGTTGGTCCTCAGAGATCAATCGTATCCGGCACTGATAAAAGAGTTTTTGAGCTAGTAAACAGCTTAGCTTCCGCCATGTCGGTGGATGCAGCCGAAGACGAGTGGTAAATTGCTTTCCCGCGAGGCGGACAAATGAATGTTTTCAGCATTGAGCTTTGCTCGCAAACGCAACCTAAAAGCAATAGCATACAAATGGCCTCCCTTATGAATACCAAAAGAGTTGTTACAGGGTTTTTGGTCGCACCCTTAGCCCCAGCCTTTATGCACGGATTGTTTATGGGTGGGCTGCCCGGATTTTTGTTTGCTGCTTTCTTTTCATACTCAGCCACGTTAGTGCTAGGTTTGCCGGCTCTATTTGCTTTTACTCAGTTGGGTTGGCTTAACCTGTGGGCAACACTTGTGGCAGGTGCAGTGTTAGGGACAATTGTTGGCTGTATTCTCATTATCGCCTTCAGCTCAGGGCTGTATATTACGTCTTCAGCGCTGCTTATGGTAGCAATGCTGTCTGCCTATGGATTTTCTGCTTCAGCCACGTTCTGGTGGATAGCAATTCGGGATCCACTTAACCCAAGACCAGGAGTGACTAGTGCGCCATGAGCAGTGTGATTAATAGGATGAAACAAACGAATAGCCTCATGTGGTCGGTAATTATTCTAGTACCCGTTGCCCTTGTAGCTTGGGCTTTAATTGCAGCTTCAATGGCGGAAAGTTTAGTGGAGGCATCCACCGTACGCCTCATCACCCCTACAGAAGAGCAACTTTTGGAAATCGACCCTCATATTGTGGCCGAAATTCTGGTGAGCACCATTGATCAATATGAAGCGATGAATCAAGCCTGGGAGAAGTCCATTTGGATTCACAAATTTTGGATTATAGTTCTGTCCGGATTGGTTTTTTTGCTGAGTGTCGTAATGGTCATACTGGCGAAGCTAAGATTCAAATAATAAGAGAGTGGAGGCAGGGAAACAAAGGTGAAAGTAGCTAACAAACGTATTTTGTTTACCCCCCAACGGGGTGAGACCACCGTTTGGCTTCGCTATACTAAGGCCCCAAATGAGGCAGCCCCCACTCAACATGCACCTTGAACCCGCAAACCTACTTCAAATCCTCTTCCTATTCCTAACGCTGTTCGGCTTGTTGCTGGTGCGGCGGGCTAGCCGATTTAGTTCGCTTGGCTTGTTGCTGTGTCTTCAGGCTGTTTTGATGTTGTTTAACTTTCTGGAAGAAACGGGCATTACACGTGATTACTATTTACTCACGCCGGTTTTTACGTTGGGCTTTGGTCCGGCCATTTATTTGTTTGTTCGGCATCTGACTTTCGGGGAGTTTCCGCCCTACCCTAGCCTGGCGCTGCACTTTTTGCCTATGGTGTTGGCGCTGCCTTTTACGTACTGGCCGCAATTGGTGATTGCGCTGGGCAGCGTGAGCCAGGCTTGTTATTTGGCGGCGGCGGTCTTGTTGGTGCGGCGCTATCACCGTGCGGCTTATGCCAGCCGGTCCGATGCGCCGCAGTTGCGATTGGATTGGTTGACGGTGTTGCTGGGCGTGTTTGTGGTCATGATGCTGCAGGACTTGCTCCGGCTTAATCTTCAGCCCTATGCGCCCTTGGCCTGGCTGCAGGGTTGGTATTTCTTCAATACCACCATCTACTTTGTGCTCACTGCTTACCTGATTCTAAAGGCGGTGCACCAGCCGGAGTTGTATGAGGGGTTGGCGGTGGCCAGGGAGTTGCGGTTGGATTTGTCCTCCCCCACGGCCGATGCGAGCCGTGTTGACACCGAGGCGGCGGTTATCTTTGCGCAGCTGGATGAGCAGATTCGGTCACAAGCGCTGTTTAAACAACCGCGCCTTGGGCTGCGCGACTTGGCTTCGGTGACCGGCTTGCAGGAAAAGACCATCTCCTGGGCCATTAACCAGGGCGCCGGGAAGAACCTCTCTGACTATATCAATGGCTTGCGGGTGGAGGCTTTTTGTCAGGCGCTCGATCCGCAAGCGCCCAACGCCAATATGCTCGATTTGGCCATGGCGGTGGGCTTTGGTGCTAAATCCACCTTCAATAGCGCCTTCAAGAAAGAAACCGGCCTTACGCCCAGCCAGTACTTGCAGCGCCAAAACACCTCAAAACCCGCCTAAATCAGTACAGAATCCAGATTCTGGACGCCGCACCCCTCCCCTAGCCGCTATAAAGGGGCTTTTAGGGGCAATAAACATGATTCATCAAACACGAAGGCGTGCGGTTGGGTTTTGCCGTTGGGTGTTGTGCAGCGCCTCATTGCTGACGCTGGCCGCCTGCGCACAAGAACCTACCCTGGCAGAGCGCTGGGCAATGGATATCGATGCGCTTCAGCATGAACTGGAATCACGCCACATTGACCTTTACCACAGCATCAGCCAAACAGAGCTCACCGAGCAGTTGGAGGCGATCAAGCGCCAGCTGCCCGACCTGACTCAACCAGAAATCATGGTCGCTCTAATGCGCACCATTCAACAGGTGGGCGATGGCCATACGCAGTTCAGCTATTGGGGCGCACCGCACCACCGCTTCCCGCTTCGCTTACAGCTATTCGAGAGTGAGCTTAGGGTTATAGGAACAGATCAAAACAACCCAGACTTGCTGGGTATGCGCCTACACGCCGTCGACGACACTCCGCTACCGGAAGTCATCGAGCGGCTCAAACCAGTCCAGATGGGCGTGGAGAACGCCTATTCCGAACGGCACCAACTGACCAGCACCCTGCCCGTTGCGGAAGTACTGAATGGCTTGGGCGTCACCAGGAGCATCCAATCAGCTGAATTCGTCTTTATGGATGATGAAGGCAAGTTGCACACCCGCTCATTAACCAGCCTCCCGGCGGACAAAGCACCGCAAGCCGTAACCATCACTCTTGAGCCCGACTTGCCAGAGGGCTTTGTACCCAACCGGCTATCCCTGGATGGCCTGAAGCTCTATTTACAGCCAGGCCAATCCACCGCCTACCTTCGTTTTGATCGCTACCCGACGCAGCGGCAGATGGAACGATTTGCGCGAGGGCTAAAAACCGAGTTTTCCAGACAAGGTATTCAACGCGTGATTGTTGATCTGCGCCACAACGGCGGCGGCGACCTTTTTGTGGGTTTAACGCTGGCCTGGGGGCTGATTCTGATTGATGACCTGGATTGGAAAAACGGCATTTACGTACTAACCGGCCCGCAAACCTTTTCCGCCGCCATGAGTAACAGCGCGCAGTTCCGACAACTCCTCAATGCGCGCCTGGTTGGCGAGCCCACCGGCGCTAACCCCGTGGGGTACCAGGATGCCGACACCTTCCAACTACCCCACTCCGGCTGGACGGTCATGTACTCCAAGCGTCTGTACCGCTTTCAGGAAACAGAAACTGAGGGTGTACAGCCGGATGTATTGATCGTACCGGATTGGGAGCAGTTCAAGAACGGCGTAGACAATCAGCTTCAGTGGGTTCTGCAAGCTCTGCAAAACGGCCACATCCAGTAAATACCCACACGAACTTTTTAACGAAGGATTCTGTTTATGAAGAAATATCTATCAACAATTGTACTGTATGTACTTGTAACAGTAGGCGCTCAAGCGAATGAATATGACCGGGTTTTACTCAGTATCGAAACACTCTTCTCCGCAATATCGGCGGGTGACCTAAAAGCGATGGAGGAACAGGTTACGCCTGAGTTCATCCTGGCAGAGCATGGCGAGGTTTGGGATATTGGGGACTTAATGGACGTGGTATCCGCAACAAAGGCCACCAGAACCAACTATTTCAGCGTTATCCGCGTGGATGTTTACGAGCACATAGCCGTTGCGAACTACTGGAACAAAGCCAACTTTCAGATTGCGAATATTAACGAAGATGTAATTTGGTTAGAAAGCGCTGTGCTGCAAAACATCGATGATGATTGGGTGTTGTTCCAAATGCATTCAACCAGACTGCCCTCCGAAACGGTGCCAGAGGGCGTGGTGTTTACTCGCGACTTACTACAAATGCCAAGCTACCCTTGAGCTGGAAACAGGTCCTTAAGAATTTCCGGCTCCTCTAGGACATCTATTGCGCCGAGAAAGCTCTTTAGAGGCTTTCCCGGCTTTTTGGACGCACCTGTCGCATCCTGGGGCGGGCCACGAAACCCGACACAGTTTGAGGTCCGCCGCCGGCCTTTCTGGCGCTTAAAACCACAGAGCTCCAGCCCCCCCCCCCTTCGCCCTCAGTCTTGCCCCTTTGGATATGGACTTCCAGAAACTCTTCCCTGTAGTTATCCAGCACGCTAGAATGTAATTGTTTAGAATATACTTAATAGATTTTACCCTTTACCATCAATAACTTATAATATATTTTTGTATATAGCTTGGAGTTAACATGGAATTTCCGCTAAGGCTTGTGAGCCCCAGTTTTGACTCTCAGCTTACGGATACGCTGATTGAACTGAACCATCTGAGGAAGCTCCGCCTGCAGGGGACGACGGCGCCTTGGATCTTTTTTCAGCTCAGGGACATTTTCCACATTTTGGAAAGTGTTGGCTCAGCGCGGATTGAGGGGAATAGGACAACGATCTCTGAATACATTGAGAAAAAAATAGAAAACAATGAGCGTTCGAGTGAGCGGGTCTCAGAGATCGCGAACGTCGAAGCAGCAATGAAATTCATTGAAGAGAACATCGGTGAAGGGTCTGATGTCACGCATCTCTTTATCCGGGAGCTTCATCAATTAGTTGTCGGTGATTTAACGCGAGAGGGAGATAAAACGCCAGGTGCGTACCGGACGTGGAACGTAGAGATTACCGCATCGACTCATGTGCCACCAGAGTCTTTCAAAGTTCAGCCGTATATGGATGAACTATTGGATTTTGTGAACAAAAAAGGTCCAGATAAATACGATCTGTTAAAAACAGCTATTGCTCATCACCGGTTCACCTGGATCCACCCATTTGGGAATGGAAACGGTCGGGTTGTCAGGTTGATTACCTATGCTCTTCTGATCAAGTATGGATTCAATGTTAAGGATGGCAAGATACTGAATCCTACCGCGGTATTCTGCAATGACAGGGACTTCTATTACGAAAAGCTCTCAGAGGCCGACACTGGTACAGATGAATCCCTGCTTAGCTGGTGCGACTATGTTCTCACAGGTATTCTCCAGGAAGTCACAAAAGTCAATAAACTTCTAGATTTTAATTTTCTATACAAAAAGATCCTGGTTCCAACCCTAAGTTTGGCAATCGACCGTGGATACCTGAATAACGAAGAGGCAAGAGTGCTAAGTGTAGGCATAAAGAAACAGCACTTTAAAGCGGGCGAGCTAGACGGCGCGCTGGAAGGGCTTACTATAAGGCAGCGTACACATCTAATATCCAAGATGAAAGACTCAGGGTTTATCCGACCACTTAAAGAAAATGGGCGAACCTACAGCGTGAGCTTTATGAATAACTTCCTCATGAGAAGCTTAATACAAGTGTTGGAAAAAGAGCGTTTCATTCCAGCGATTAACTAACAGCGTACCATTAATCGATCGATTGATAGACTCTCCAGAGATAAGCGTGGGTAACCAGCTTCACTAGGTGCTCAGGCGTTCAGCGGCAGAGTGATGCTTACCCGCAAGCCGCCATGCTTTCGGTTTGAGAGCGCCATTTGGCCGTTATGCGCTTCGACGATTTCCCGGCATAGGGGTAGCCCTACTCCGCTACCACCAGTTTTTGTGGAATAAAACGGGAGTAGCGCATTCTGAAGGACGTCGGACGACATGCCGGTGCCGCGATCGGAGATCTCGATGATGCTAGCTTTACTGCTTTGGTGAATGCGCAAATTGATTTGCTCGGGAGATGAGCCGGACTCGGAGGCGTTTTTAAGCAAATTCAGTAATACCTGGTGAAGTTGTCCGGCATCGAAATAGCCCGGTTCGCTCGGTAGTTCCTCAAGCAGGTTAAAAGGGTATCCCCGCGTCAAACCTTGGTAAAACTTATGCCAGTCCACGGCCGCTTTATTGGGGCGCGGCAGCTTGGCAATGTCCGCATACTTTCCGACGAAGTTCTTCAAATGTTCCGAGCGTTCGGCGAGGGTGTCGAACACGTCTGGCAATTCAGCGTATTGGTTTTGTGCAAGCAGCAGCTTACCCGAATGTGCCAGAGAAGAGATGGGCGCAAGGGAATTGTTGAGCTCGTGACTGATGATCCGAATGACCTTTTTCCATGTGGCCGCCTCCTGGCGGTTTATCTCTCGGGTCATTTCCTTGATGAGAATCAGGGTGTGGTCCTTGGCATTGAGCACGAAGTGGCCGCAGGACAGGTGATGCAGCGCTTCGCTTTGATCGTTAAGCCGAAAGATGCCGCTTTGCTCCGCCTCTATGGCACTGAGTAGCAGCGGCGATTCTTCCAATAACTGTCGAAGTGGCAAGCCGGTAATGGCCTTTCCGTGATTGAGAAGGTGTTCCGCAAGGCGATTGGAGTAGATGATACGTTTGCTCTGATCGGATATCAGGACGCACATTGATGAGTTTTCTATTACGGTATCGAGCAGTAATTCACGCTGAAAAATGCTTTGTCGTTCCTTGCGCAGAGAGTCAACCAAAGTGTTGTAGTTCTGAAATATTCCATCCAATTCTATCAGGCTGCTGGGTGCGAGGGTCATGCTGAAGTCGTTGTCTTTTAAGTTGAGCAGCCCTTGATCAACAGCTTTCAAACCGAGCTTTAAATGCCGGCTTACCGCCACCGTTAGAATAAAAGCAGCGCATAGACCAGCCAATAGGCTGAGCACAAAAGCCAGCCAGCCCCCCTGAAAAACCAGTACGGCTACGGCGGCGCTCATTGACGTAACAACAACGGAAAGCACCATGGCCAACAGCAGTCGAGCGTCCAACGATGGCGATAGGTTTTTAGGAAGTTTTAATGTCATATTGTTCCATGCGCCGGTAAAGGGCCTGCCGAGATAGCCCAAGTTGTCGCGCAGCGCGGGCGACAACGCCCTGGTTCTGGCGCAGAGCCTCTTCAATCATCTCTCGGCTGGGTTCCACCACTACTCGACTGGGCGTCGCTTCGTTTTCGGCGAAGGCGATGCCGAAATCCTCTTGGGTTGGATTTTCGCCGTCGCTCAGGATGGCCGCGCGTCGGCAGGCATTTTCCAGCTCCCGGATGCTGCCGGGCCAGGGCCAGGATTGCAGGGCTTTGACGGTGCTGAGCTCCAGCTTCACGTTATCACCCAAAAAGTGACGCACCAGTGGCAATATATCTTCGGGGCGTTCAGCCAGTGATGGCAGTTTGAGTTCGAATACATTTAAGCGGTAGTACAAGTCTTCCCGGAAGTGTCCTTCCGCAATCGCCTGGGTCAGATCGGTATTGGTAGCACTGATCAGCCTAACATCGCAGCGGCGGGTTTCACTGGAGCCCAGGCGCTCGAACTCACCGGATTGCAAAACCCGCAGCAGCTTGGCTTGACCGCTAGCGGATAGGTTGCCCAGCTCGTCAAGAAACAGTGTGCCCCCATGAGCGGCCTCAAAACGCCCAATGCGGGTCTTGGTGCTACCCGTATAGGCTCCCGCCTCGGCACCGAAGAGTTCGGCCTCCATTAAATCGTTGGGTAATGCCCCGGCATTGACGCAAATAAAGGGCCCGTCACGGCGCTCGGAATTGCGTTGTACAATTTTCGCAATTTTTTCTTTGCCGGAGCCGTTGGGACCAGTGATCAGTACCGGCACCTGAGTGCGGGCAATCTTAACGGCCATGGTCAGTAGCTGATGCATGGCTTCGCTTTGGTAAATAAGGCCACAGAGATCCGCAGCTTCGCTTAGCTCTTTACGCCGGCTCTCGTTGAGCTGGGTGCGCTGAAGCTGTTCGGCTTGTAGCTCCTGAAGTTCAAGCAGATTTTTGACACTGGTAATGAGCTTATTGTCGTCCCAGGGTTTGCCCAGATAATCGGCGGCGCCTTGTTTGACCAACTCAATGGCGGTTTCCAGTTGGGTCCAGGCGGTAATCAATATGATGGGTAGATCGGGGCGTAGGGCTCTGATGGCGGAGAACAGCCGCTTGCCCTCTTCCCCTGAGGTGGTGTCCTGGCTGAAATTCATATCCTGTAGCACCAGGGCAATCCCCGGGTTCTGCTCCAGCCGCTGGATACCGGCCTGAGGGGTGAGAGCCACTTCGCTGTCGATTTGGTGTAGGCTCAGCAACAGCTTCAGGGCTTTGCCTATGCTCGGGTTGTCGTCAATGATCAGAACTTGCTGCAAAGTGGCTGTCTCTCTTCCATTGAAACGGGGCTTAGCACGTCGTGCGCTTATGAGCTGGCGACTGCTTCGCTTGGCGATATTCGGGCGGCTCGTTGCGCCGGCACGGCGGCTGCCAACAGCGTAATTACCAGCACCGACAATCCAGCGAAGGGAATATACACCCAGGGTAAAAAATCGAATGCGTAGTTGCGTACCAGGTAGTGACTGGCCCAAAAAGCTATCATAGCACCGCATGCGGTGGCGGCGAAAACCAGCAGAGAATTTTCAAGCAAAAAGTAGCGCATGATATCCGCCCTGGTGGCGCCCAGGGCACGGCGAATACCAATCTGCTTTCGGCGTTGGTTAACCCAAAAGGTGGTGATGCCGACTATTCCCAGCATGTTGACAAAAATCAGCAATGAGATCACCGCAGAAAGGAGAATAATCATGGCGTAGTCAGCGCTATAGTTTCTCTTCCGAATGTCTTCGAGGGTTTCCTCATTTGTGATCGTGCGGGTTGGGTCCAGGGCCATGAGTTCATTTGCAGCGGCCGTCAGAACTTTCTCTCGGTCCTCTCTCTGGGTGCGCAACAGGTATGTAATCCAGCGGTTTTCACCGATACTAGAAAAAATGAAGTTCCGGTAGGCCAGATCAGCATTGGGAAAAGGGCCTATGGCATCTCGAACAACACCCACGATATGGGTGGGAACCTCGCCATAGGCGTACACGGTTTGGCCCACGGCAGACTGGTCGGGAAACAACGATGTGGCGGCCGATTCTGTAACTATGGCAAACATGTGGGCTGGGGTGGCTTGAGTTGCATGGTAGGTAATTTCTTCCGGCAAGAAATTTCGCCCTTCTAATAACTCCAAGCCCATGGCATCCAGGCCATGGTGATCCATTTCCATAAAGCCGTTGAAGCTCGTATTCAACATTGAGGCGGATTCTCCCTGCTGTGTGCTAACTGAGTTGTTACTTCCAAAATTTGTAAACGGGACGCCGGAAATATGCGCGACACTGATTACACCTGGAATCGTTTTCAGGGCCGCAATATCCCTCTGAATCACATGCTCCCTGGGGCCACTGGAGGCGCCTTCCCTGGTTTCAACTATTGCCGCCTGATGGTGGGCAAAGCCCGAAGGCCGGGATATGTGGTCAACCCTTTGCTGGATGAAGAACAAGGCGTTGCTGACGATGGCGATACTCAACGCTAGTTGTGCGACGATCAGAAACGGTCCAATTTTGCTGCGCCACAGGCTTTTGATGATGGGTGACAGATCTAACATGTGAAATGCTCCTGAAGGCAACCGTGCTATTGAGTTTTCAAATAACGGGAAGGCTCGGCACGCGAGACTTGCCAAGCGGGAATTAGTCCGCTCAACAGACTGCTTGCCAAAGCTAAAACCAATGCGGCCAACAATGTGAAGTTATTGATCACAGCGATGGCGTCGTAGCTACTGTACAAGCTGCGTATGCCAGCCAGCCCCAGCGAGGAGAGCATCAACCCCAGAAGGCCGCCCGCCAGACCAATGGCGGCAGCCTCGGTTAGGTGCTGAACAAAGATCGCGCCGCGACTG
Organism: Marinimicrobium hydrolyticum; assembly: GCF_030848505.1. Taxonomy (GTDB): domain Bacteria; phylum Pseudomonadota; class Gammaproteobacteria; order Pseudomonadales; family Cellvibrionaceae; genus JAVDDU01. Next base: position 10,518 of record NZ_JAVDDU010000008.1, on the reverse strand, counting down.
GCACCCAGAGCACGACGCAAACCGGCTTCCGGTGCTTTGCGCAGGAACTTTGCCAACAGAAGGACCACCGAATTCACAAGACACACCAGCAAAAAGGCTAGCGCCAGCGCCACCAGAATTTGGTTATCTCTGGATACTATCTGGCCGAGTTCAAGCCACTTTTCGGGAGTGCTCAGGGCAAATTTTAGCGGCCTATCAAAGCGACCGAGCTGCTTTTGTTCGTTAATGTAGTCGTGGATGTACTGATTGAAGTCCTGAAATTGCCGCTCTCCTATTAACGACACCCAGGCTTGCACCCAGATCATTTCGCTTTCCAAATACTGAGCGTGAGTGGATGTGTCTTCGTGTTTCCAGCCTTGGATCATGCCCCAAATAGGAAAGCTACGGCGCTCGAAATTAAAGAAAGGTGCATAGATTTGGGGCGGCCCGGCAAAGCCTCCGGTCTGGAAGTCGTAAACGTTGGGGATCATTGACCACTTGTCGCTTACAACGCCCACGACAGTATAGATTTCCTCTTCCAGCAAGATGGCCTCGCCCACCGAATCAGCGCCGTCAAAGTAGCGGTTATTCATGCCTTCAGAGATAACCGCCACTTGCTCGCCGTTTCTGTCGGCGCTGTCGCTCCAGGGGGCTCCATAAACAAATTCGACGTCGAAAAATTCAAAAAAGCTGTTGGTGGTAAGGCGCGATGGCTCGGATGTGGGCTCGAGGTCAGAGTCGGGTCGCTCCAGGGTCAAACCAGCGCGAGCCATCAGCAGTGTCTGGTCGGCACGGTCTGCGAAGTAAATGGCTTTGGCGTCCTTGTAGGTAATGTTCACGGGCATGGCGTTGGGAAATCCGACTTCCCACTCAGTGGTCCAGCTGTCCAACTGCAAGCGAAACAGTGAGTCATTTTTGTGCGCCAGGGGGTTGCTGGCCATTACTGAATAGAGCGTCAAGGTGGTAAGGCTGGCGGCTATGCCAGTGGCAATGGCAACCACCATAAGAACTGACAGAACCGGGGTTTTCTTGATACTGAGCCAGGCGAGTTTTGTGTAGTATGTCCACATGCTTGTGATCCTCAATGCGCTTAGAGCACGTCTACTGCCGATGGGCTCGGGTTTTCGCGTCGGCTTGCGCGCGGCTCATAGATTTCAAAGTCGGTCACTTCGCCATCGACAATTTGGATGTTGCGTTGTGCTCGTCGGGCCAAGTCGGGGTCGTGGGTAACCATAACGATGGTCATACCCTGGGCATTGATTTCCGCGAGCATATCCATCACTTGTCGGGCCATAAGCGAATCCAGGTTGCCGGTGGGTTCGTCGGCAAGTAAGAACGCTGGCTCGCCGGCAAGGGCTCGGGCTATGGCAACTCGTTGTTGCTGGCCGCCGGAGAGTTGTCCGGGCAGATGTTTCTGCCGGGAGGCCAACCCCACCCGCTCCAACGCTTTCAGAATTCGCGCTTTTCGGGCGCTTGCCTTCATGCCCCGGTAGCGCAAAGGTACCTCGACGTTATCGTAAATATTCAGATCCGGAATCAGGTTAAAACCCTGGAAAATAAAACCAATCTTTTCGTTGCGCAGCCGAGAGCGGGCGTTGTCATTGAGCTTACTGACATTCTGGCCGTCCAGGTGATAACTGCCACCTTCGAAACTCTCTAACAGTCCCGCGATGCTGAGGAAGGTAGTTTTACCCGAGCCGGAAGGCCCGGTAACCGCAACAAATTCGCCCTGATTGACTTGTAGGCTGAAATCGCGCAGGGCGTGGGTTTCGATCATGTCGGTTCGGTAGATTTTTTTTACCGATTGCATTTTCAGCATGAGAACTTCCTTCTATCTGTTATGAATAGTTTTTGATAATTAGTTGGAAACCAGAATATTGTTTTCGTTGGGCTCAATATTCAGCGCTGATACGATGATGGTATCGCCCTCGGCGAGACCATCGATTATTTCAATATGACTCAGGCTCCTGCCGCCCAGAGTGACTGGCGTCTTGTGGCCTTTATGGCCTTCCAGCTTAAACACATAACCGCGAAAATTATCGAAATGCGGCCCGCGCCTAACCATCAACGTATCGCTGCGATTCTCCAACAAAATGCGCGCTGTTAATCGCTGGTTCTGTCGCAGATTGGCCGGAGGCTCGCCAGCAAAACGAATGCGTGCGGTTACTTGACCCTGGACTACTTCGGGGGATATGGCGGTAACCACTCCAGGGTGGTCCTGGCCACTAAGGCGAATGTGAGCATCCATCATTGGCGCCAATTCTCCAGACAGACCCTCAGCCACTTGGGCCTCAATTTCGTAGGTGGTGAGATCTACTACTGTGATTAACGGCTGGTAAGGGGCGACAGCCTGCTTTTGGTTAACCTCTATATTGCCCACCATGCCCTCAACGGGTGAAAGAATTTCCAACTCCTTTACCCGCCGCTCCAGAGCCTGAATGATCATTTGCTGGCTTTCCGACTGGAGCTTTAAAGATTGATCGTAGAATTCGGTGGAGTCGTTCGAAAGGCTTAGGTTCTGCCTCGCTTGCTCATATTCCAATTCCGCACGCTCGAGGTTATCGGCCATTTCTTCGTAGTCCAATTCGCTAATCAGTTTAAGCTGATAGGATCTGTCGGCCCGTCGCTTTTCTCTGTGCATGGCCTTTAGCTGCACTTCTGCCATCGCCAATGTTTGTTGCTGTTGCAGACGCAACTGGTCCAGTTCAATTTTCTGGCGGGCCAGATCTACTTGCAAGCGGGTTAACGCGGCGCGTTCCCGGGCCAATGCTTCTCGCAGTTCGGGGCTGTCGATGACCGCCAGAAGCTGACCTTCGCTAACCGAGTCCCCAGGCTTTACCTTTAGCACCACGGTGCCTTGCTCGGGGCTGAATAATGTGGGGCTGTTGGCCACCACGATTCGGCCCTGGGCCGTAACTTCCCGTACCAAATCACCACGCTCGACAATGGCCAAGCGCAAGCTACTGATATCCACAACCCGATCGGCCGCCAGGGTTTCGGTCAGGGAGGTAAAGCCGTAAATCAGTCCGGCCAGCACCAAGGCTCCAGCCGCCAAAGCCAGCCCCACCCGTCTGCGGCGTGTAGTCGGCGGGAGGGCACTGTCCTGATGGGCCGTATCTTGAATTCGAGTCGAGTCGGTCATTACTTTCCTTCGGCGTTTTCGTAGAAGCCTGAAGGATATATGGCAACATCTGTGCCATAGGACTCAGAACTCTTCCAAGTCTATGATTTTAAAAACCTATTCAAAAACAGCGGGAAGGTTAACTGGCTTGAAAAGTGTCCGCACAAGGTGTCCGACTGAAACTATCGGACACTGAGACCAAGAGCAAGCTGAGGCGTCAGTATGGCGAGATACTCGACGATGAGAAAAAAACGGTGTGAATCTCCTAACGGCACAGAACCGAAGTTCTAGCTCACAGCCCTAACCCTCTTTCATAAAACCCAGGTCCGTAGTGTCGAAGTTGTGCAGATTGGGGAAAACGGATCCAAAGTCGGCGCCCGGTAGGCCGAACCAATTGGCCAGTGTGGCACCATATTGGTCGATGCTGGTGGTGGGTATCAATCGGCCCTCACCGATATCGTCGTCGCTGTGCAAATTCAAATCGGGCATGGTGCCGTAGATGTCTCCACCGTTGACGGCGCCGCCCATAATCAACTGATGTCCACCCCAGGCGTGGTCGGTACCGTCGCCGTTGCTGGTGAGGGTACGGCCAAAGTCGGTTGCTGTGAACGTGGTTACCTGGTCGGACATGCCCAACTCCTGCATGGCGGAGTCAAAAGCGGCCATGGCGTTACTGACTTCCGCTAGCAAGGCCGGCTGGCGGTTGTTCTGATCGCCGTGAGTGTCGAAATCGCCAAAGCCGACAAAAAAGATCTGCCGGCTGACATCCAGCGCTTCACGGGCGGAGATCATGCGTGCAACCATTTTCATATCCGTGGCCAATCGGCCCTCAGGAAATTCAGTGGCGGGTTCGTCGTCACCCAGAGCGGCAATCAGCTCTTGGGACAACTCCCAAGCTCGCTCCTGAATCGCACCGTACTCGCGGTGGAATATGTGGGAGTCTGCCCCTTGCATTAGGGTGCGAAATACCTGATCGCGAGTAACCTGATCGTGGTTGCCCTGATAGGCAAAGGTCTCCACGCCTCGGCCACTAATGGAGTACGGGAATACGTTCTGCCCGCTCTGCCAGATATTACTGCCGCCCAGAGAGATGTTCATGGACAGGCGGTCGTTAGTGTTCATGGACTGCATGGTGTCGGCGGCGCGTCCGGCCCAACCGGTTGCGGCATTACCGCGTTCCAGTGCCTGAACAAAATTTTGTTGGTCGTTGTGGGAAAACAATTGCGGAGGCAGAGTCGCCACGCGATTTTGGTAATCGCTTTTACTGACTGGCTCAATCAGCGCACCGGCATTGGCCAACACCGCCAGACGGTTATCGGTAAACAGTTGTTGCAGCGCGCCCATTGAAGGATGCAGGCCGTAAGCAACGGAACCGGGTGTGTTCTGTTCCAACGGCAGAATATCACCCTGAGGGACGGCCAAGTTCTGCCGTACATCGCTGTAGATGTCGTACTCGTTGTTGCTGCGCGGTATCACCATATTGTAGGAGTCGTTACCACCGAACAAAAAAATACACACTAGCGCCTTGTAGTCATTGGCCGGCGGTGCTTGGGCCATGGCCAGTTGTAGGCGCGACTGGGTAGCCCAGAAACCCGCACTGCCTGCTGCGGCACCTAGGCAGCCGCGCAAAAATTTCCGGCGATTAATTTCTCGGTCAAATTTTTTCATCGGCTACCTCTGCAGTGCGAAATATGGGGAGGCGATAATCAGCGCGGCAGCTTCCGTTACCCGAACGGCGCTGCTCCAGTGGCCGCCATCAGGGGCAGGCAGTGTGGCGATGTAGTCCTCCAGAGCTTGGCGCGCCTCGGCACTCAGTTGGCCTCCGGTCAGCAACAGGTCCAGCCGGTCAATTAGCGCTCGGGGGTCCCCCGCCAGAGCTTTTTCTTCGCGCATATGCAACAGGGGTGGATAGATGTCCCAGTCCTCCTGGGCACGCGGGGGCTGATCGTGGTCAAGGTCGAGATCGAGCCAGGCGGCCGAGTTGCCGGTTAATTGATTGGTTTTGGCGATCATCACGCTTTCAGTGTGTATTTGAAATTCCGGGGCGAGCATATTGGCTTGGCTAATGGCACCGGGGTGCGAATAGCCGGGCTGGTAAAAATTGAACACTGAGAATGAACCATAAGGACGCTGGCCGGCTGTGCGATCCGAACCACGAAAGCGGATGCGCCAGTCGGTGTCGTTGCCCTGCGCGTCCTGCACAATTACGCCTCTTGCTTTGAACACTCGCCAGAAGTGGGAAAATTGCAGGATCGGTTCGCGCAGCTTGCCAAAGGTATCCGGGTTATCCAAGTGGCCGCTGCGCGCCTCGTCGTCGGTAACAATGGCTTTGATAACCGCTCGCATATCTCCGCGCACGTCCTGGCCATTGTCGTTAAAGACTCTGGCCACTCGCTCCACATAGCCTGGGCTGGGATTACTTGTAATCAGTCGCTGTATCAACTGCTTACCGATAAAGGGCCCGACATTGTCGTGGTAAAAAAGGTTGTCCATGGCCTGAGCCATGTCCTGTTCGGCGGTTTGACCGGCGGGTATTATTTGGCCGTTGAGCAGGGTTTTCTCGCCTTTATCGTGTACTTCCTGAAAGGCCTTCATGGGCAAGGCTTCGCCCACAGCATCGCTGGTCCATTCCCACCAGTGATTGGCGGTGGCGAAATTCCAGCCGGTAAAAACACGGGCAAAATCCTTGATGATGTCCTGGTCGTAAGTGGGAATTGGCTCGCCTTCTTCGTCGGTTATTACAGTGCCGTCGAGGTTAAGTTCGACCAGTCCAATACTGAACAGCTGCATGACTTCCCGGGCGTAGTTTTCGTCCGGGCGAATGTTTTGGGCTTCGTCTGCTTTACGGTTGCGCACCATGCTCAGGTATTCACCCATCATGGGGTGCAGGGTGACGTCTTCCAGCAGATCGCGGTAATTACCAAAGGCGTGGCTGGCGAGCATATCGTGGTAACTGGCGATGCCACGGCTATCATTGAACAGCACGTCCGAAACATTGGAGATCACAAAAATCTGACTCAGGGCAAAGGCCACCCGTTGGCGCAACTGGTCATCGCCGCGCAGGACAATCTCCCACCAGACGTCACTGCGCTGTAAGTCCCGTACCCAGCCGTCTTCATCCCGTTCTGGATCGGGGGTTGGATCCCAGCCCAGTTCGATGTAGCGGGCGTCCAGATGGGCGAGTTTGGGCGTAAGCGGTTTGGCAAACTGCTCCTCCAGCCAGGCGTCCTGTCCCTGAGCCATCAGGGCGGTGATGGTTTTTGCCGTAGGACCAAACGTAGTTTGGGTAAGAAAGCGGGCCGCCTCTTTTGCCTGATCCCATTCCGGAGAGCCCCGTGCGGGCAGAGCTGGATCGGGTTGGGTGTCGGGAGAAAGCTGGGTCAGTGGTGGGTCCTGCTCCTGATCTTGTTCCTCATCCTGCTCCACGTCCGGCACGTTATCGGCGGGAGGATTGGGCTGCGGCGGAGGGTTGCTAGTGCTTCCCGATGACGAATCGCCCCCGCAGCCGACTAATGACAGCCACATCGCGAGCAACAGAGTTGCCACTAGTGAGCGAGCATCGTGCATACAACGGAAGCGGAGTTTCATAGGCGACGGTCTTTTATGGTTGTAGGTCCACTATAGTGCTTCGAAGCTCCCCGTCCCATAGCTGGCGGCAGGCTCGATAGACCAAGAAACTATAAAACTTGGGGTTTTATTCTAATAAATAACTTGCAGGGATATCTTTGTCTTCTTGCAAGGTGGCGGTATCCAGTTTAAGCACTCGCCGGGATTGATTATCCAGCTGTTCCTGCGCCCACCGATACTGTGGAATACTGTTGTACACCTCCGCGTAGCTGCCGTCCTCACGAGCCAGTTCTAAGCCTTCTTCAATCCGTTCAGCGAGTTCAGTGTTGTCCTTCCCTACAAAAAAATACATGTTGTTAGGGTAATGCAGCAACAGAGTTTCCTCGATAACCAGATTCAACTCGGGGAAACGTTCGACCTCCCGTTTGATTTGATAGAGGCCGCGAGAAAAGTAGTCAAAGCGACCGGCTGCCAGCATCCGAAACAATGAATCGTATTGGGGCGAGGTGACATAGGGCAGTTTGTTAGCGTCCAATACCAGAGTATCGGGCCACTGGGCACTCGTTCCTCCTCGCAACTGGCGCAGGTCATCCAGGCTTTTCACAGCGGAGAAACGGTGTTGGTCGTCACCTCGGATCAATAAGGCGCGGTACTGATTAATCTCGCCCAGCAAGGGATGTCTAATGGCCAACAACTCAGATTCCGCCTCGCGGTGAGCGTTAAACCAGCAAACGTCTACCAGGCCTTTGTTGACCGCCGCGCGCAGACGGTGATCGACCAGATTGGGCACAGCAGGCACCAGTTGGTAAGGGCCGTGACTGGGCACGGTCTTATCCAGCGCCAGAGTTAAAACCCGGACAAAGAAGTCATTGTTGCTTCCGGGGTTAATGAGGCCATAGTTGGGAACCACAATGACCTGAGGCTCAGCCTCCTGCGCGGCCAAGCCCGGCGTACTCACCGTTGCCATTAACAGCGTCGTAAGCAACAGTGCTGCGATCAATTTTGCCATGACAGCGTCTCGGGCTTCGGTTCTGGTTCTATTATATATGTATAGTTGATTCTTACGCCAATTGAAAGCCAACCAGCATGAGTGAGTTTACGCCGTTCTAGTCAAAATTCATCCAACCAGTCCCCTCCTTCGTAGACTCCAAGATGGGCACTGGGCTCCCCCCAGAGCAGTAAAAATAGTTTACCCACCCCTCACCAATCCAGTGTATTTGCCCAAATCTCGTGCTATAAGGATGCCATCAGAGCGTCAGATTGCGGACGATCCCTGTAGGTTGTCGGCGATCGACATTCAGCTGTTGAAGTAGTCCAAGGCGATCCATTGAACTCTATACAGTTGGTTACGATGGTGTTGCTCGCAAATGTTATTACCCATCACGTTTGCCTGACGCTGGAGCGGAAGGCATCAAGGAGAAGCAATGAAAAGAACTGTACTACTTGTATCTGCTTTACTTCTGGCATCCTGCGCGTCGGTTGAACAGGGGTCCACGTTCGGCTCTGTCGCTGAGTCTGACAACGCACTTCTATACCTTTATCGAACAAAGCGGACGCAGATTGGTGGTGGTTCACCGGTAGTACGTTTGAATTCCGACGCTGTGGGGAAAGTCGCTAATGGAGGGTATATCGCCATTCGGCTTCAACCCGGTGAGAACATTATTTCAGCCGACAAAAATGCAATGGATTGGAACGTTGACTGCCCTACCCTGGTTATCGACGCAAAACCAGGTGAGGTATATTTTTCCAAATTTCTCGTCGGGCAAGACGCTGTGAACCTGTTAGCGGTAGGCAACCTTACGGCTACAAATATAAAGTGGAATTGTGCAATACCACTAGTTGATCGAGATGTGGCACTTTCTGAGCTTTCCGGCCTTACGGCCAACTCAAAACATCCCGATGGAATCGTAAACTGATTTTTATGGATTTTTCATGACCGGTTTAGGCCGTGGCCAACTGTCGATTAAATCAAATCGCATTCCTAGTGGTCACGGCCTACTGCTTTCAACCTGTTTTACTTCAACAGTTCAGTATTCACAAGGAGATAACTAGTGGCATTCACCGAAGTTGAAAAGCAAGCGTTGCTGGAACTAAAGGGTGTTGGTCCGACGGTAGTCAAACGATTTGAAGAAATCGGTATAGACTCTTTCAACAAGCTTGCGGCGTACGATGCAAAAACCATCGCTGAAATGGTGGCATCCATGCTCAGAACCACTTGCTGGAAGAATAGCCCTCAAGCTCTTTCTGCAGTCGATTCTGCTATTGCTAGGGCAAAGCAGGGATAACCCTCTGCATTCGCTACTTTCCTTCCCGCTTACCCCATTGTAAGATCAGGCTCCAGGCGAGAGTGCGCGCGAAATTAAAAGAGCCTCATCAATGGCCGAGGCTTCTTCTCCGGAAATGTTGTGCAAAATTATCAAGCTGCTCGCCTAGCCATGATTCCACTCATTCACAAAGACACCTTTTTCACTGATCTAGAGCGAGTTTCTAGCGGAGAGTCATTCGAAACCGTATTTTTAAAACCTGACCTAGGACGCTGACGCGTCTGGGTGACAGCTCACTGTTATCGGTTGAATGGATAAAATAATGAATAGAACAGCAATACTAGACATAGCCAGAATGCGCGGAGCCTCCATCTTTAAGCTAACGCTCATGGGTTCGGTCATGGGTTGTACGCTCATCATGTCAGTTTTCGGTGTTGGCGCGCTTTTCGGCCTAGAGATTTTACAATGGAATGAGCAGTACGTGACGGGGATAAAAGGGCTTGTAGCTTCGCCATTCATCGGCGCTTTTGTAGGATTACTGTTCGGTGTTTTTTCGGCCGTATTTGTCTACGTTGGGCTTAGGTTTTATTCCTTATTTAGCGGAATCTCACTTGAGTACATCCCTTCCAACCATGACAACCAGCCGTCTGAGAAAGGGACGACTGATCGAGGCGAACAGCAAGACGAACAAGAAGAGAACGCATTACTAGTACAAGATGCAGTCATCACAACGTATCTCGAAATGACCGACCGCAGTGCTTTCCAACCTGCTGGCCCTCCAGCGATAGACTTTCAATTGGTACAAGTCGAGCTGCCCTGCCCCGAGCTGAATCGTTTTCTCTACACGAGTGTTGGCGCCGATTTGTGCTGGTACAGCCGGCTTCCCTGGAGTTACGCGCAGTGGTTAGCGTATCTCGACCGGCCAGAGTTGGAAACCTGGGTTGCCTACGTATCGGGAACGCCCGCCGGGTACTTTGAGCTTGAGCGCCAGTCTGGTGGGAATGTGGAAATCGCGTATTTCGGGCTTATGCCTAACTTTATCGGCAAGGGCATTGGCGGTGCCCTCCTTTCGGAAGCCATTGCCCGAGCATGGGATATGGGGGCTAAACGCGTCTGGGTGCATACTTGCTCACTCGACCATCCACAAGCCTGTCAAAACTATCAAGCCCGCGGTTTTACAGTATTTAAGACCGAGGAGTCACTTGAGGAGTTACCCGATCATAACCTCGAACCATGGCCCGGTGCAGACCGCCCTCCAGCTTAGGGGCGTACGTAATGACCCCTTTTCAGGGTTTCCGAATGTGGCGACTGCTGATACCCAAAAATACATGCATTGGTCGTAAAAATAATAAAAGACGGACAGATATTCACTGAAATTCGTCAATATTCAGCTTTCAAGTCGCGCAGGAATACTCAAGAATAGCGCTCGAACCCCCTAATCAGAAGGAAAACAAGATGACTCTGGGTGAACGACTGAGGCAATTGCGCACGGAAAAGAGCTGGACGCAGCCCCAAGCAGCGGAAACTATTGGTATAGAGCAGTCCTATCTCTCCAAGTTGGAGAACGATAATGTAGTGGCATAGTGA
>NZ_JAVDDU010000007.1 GCF_030848505.1 Marinimicrobium hydrolyticum | reverse complement strand
CTAAAGACTGGATCCCCGCTTCCGCGGGGATGACGCGTTGAGAAGCAGCGGAAAAGACGATGAGGGTCAGCGGGGATAACGAGTTGGGGGGAATAAGGATGATTTAAGAGGGTCTGAGGATGATAAAGGGGGGGAGACGGGGATGACGAAGAGTGGGCGCGAGGGAACGAAGAAGACAGCAGTGATGACAAGTTTACAACTGGCGCGCCAGAACCAGCGCATCCTCGCGGCCGTTAACACCGGGGTAGTAGTCCCGGCGCACCCCCACTTCAAAAAAATCTTCCTGATAGTAGAAGTTAATCGCCTTGCGGTTAGATACGCGCACTTCCAGAAACATCATCTCAGCATGGGGCTGGGCCAGTTCAATGGCCGCTCGCAACAGGCAGCGCCCTATGCCCTGCCCCTGGTTGCTGGGGTCGACGGCAATATTGAGCAGCTCGGCCTCTCCACCAGCCCAGGCCAGCACCACGAAGCCCAACAACTGATCGCCATGTTTAGCCAACCAGCACTTATGGCGACCGCGCAGACAATCTTCAAAACTGGACGGCTCCCAAGGATGGCTTTGGACCTTGCGCTCCAGACCCAACACAGCGGGCAAATCGGCGGTCTCCAGAGCATGGAAATCAATCGGCGCGCCCGTCGAAGTGACTTGCGCCGTGGGCGCCTGAGTAAGCTCCTCGGACACCGATCAGGCTCCGCTCACGGCTTGCAGTGCTCGCCAGAGCGCACGTTTGTGCATTGGCTCGCGCAGGAGCTCGACCAGGCTGGGCGCCACCAGAGCCGGCATTTTAAAGGCTTCCAACTCCACCCATTGCCACAGGTGCTCAGAATGTTCGGTAGCTTCCGGCAACAGATAGTGGGCCGCGTTATGGCCCATCAAAATCACCTTTTGCACCGGCCGCCGCGCCAACTCAGCCTCCAGCCAGGCACCCAGCTCTGCACGCGCATCCGCAATCGTCGGTTTCGGTACCAGCGGGCAGGCCAAGACCTCCTCCGTAACACTGGTGGAGTCCAAGTGCCCCAGACTTCGCAACAGATTGCGCAGCAAGCGTTCCGTCGGCATGGCCGCGCGCGGCTCACGGGAATCCAAGACCAATACCGGCTGGGACGAGCGCCAGATGCTCAGGGTGAAAGGAGTAACGGTGGGCTCGGCCGACTTGGCCGGCCGAGCGACTGGCAGAGGCTTAGAGGGAGTAGCAGCGCCCGACTCAGCCATTTGGCTTATGACCTCGGAGAGTGCCTTGGGACCGGCGCCTGAACGAGCTGGCTCATAGGAGTTCTGTATTTCAGGCGCCCGCTCTCGCTCAATCTCAATCAGAGGCTCGGGAGCCAATACGGGTATTTCACACAAGGTGGGCTCAGGCGCGCCAGGTAGCAGCCAGCGGGGAGCGTAGTTTTCCAACCCCAAGGCATTCAGATAGCTCTGTCGCTGCAGTTCATTCATGGCGTAGTCCCGTGGCGCTGCTCGAAGATAGCGGCGCTAGAATGCAATTCTACCATGGAGAGATTTCGGAGGCAGGACCACAGGAAGATACTGAAAGGATGCCAAAGGCAGCATTAAGGCGAGCAACCAGAGAGAAAAACCAGAATTGCAAAAAGAGATTTACAAAGAAATGGGGCCGACCCCAAGGGCCGGCCCCTAAAACAATGCCGCCATCCATGTACGCGGCAACTGCTGCGGCACTCGCCGCACCCGGCCTCCTGCCGAGCTGCCCGTTTCCCCCGCTTGAGCCAACTCCATCCACTGGCATCCCTCTGGCTCGACACTCCTGTGTGCATCCTGCAAACGGGGCATCCATTGACCATCCTGGCCGGCGTTACGTCCTGTGTACCTCCTTGTTAAGAGACATTCTCCGCCAGAAGCCCGGATGCCACCAGTGGCAGATGTCGGGAAGGTTTGTAGGAAATCTGCCACAAACATAGTCCTCTAAGGCTTACTGCATGAATCCGATCATCGGCTGTTCTCGCAGACTGTGGGCTCCTTGAGATCGACAATCCGGAAGTGGAACCAATTACGGAACCAGCGGGGGTGCAGCACCCGCTCCATTTCGTCCCGCAGATTCATCTCTGTCATGTGTGGATAGACTTCACCGTCACGCTCGTAGGTCACGATCACCCAGGGGTTACGATCTAAGTGGTCCAGCAGGAAATAATAAGTAACGTGCAAGTTCTTCCGCTGAACATAATTCAGAAGGGGGGAACCCGAGACGGAATGGATAGCTACGACATCCTCCAAGTAACCGAACGGGCCCGGCGCATTACGCAGCACCAAATGATTACTAGCACCCCCTTCCAGCCGCAAATTGGCAAACATATTCATGGATTGTGCTGTTTTCAGACCCAAGTATGGAGTGATGCAATTGAAGAAAAACAACAGCGTAACGACATTCAGCCACCAACGTCGAGATATGAAAATATTTCGAGGCTCGTTTTGCACAGGTTCCTTTCCGTGCTGGAGAATGAGCCAGCACAGTGGAAGCACTACAGCAAACCAGAGCAGTGCCACCGTCGTATACGACCCCATAGCGCTATTCAGTATCAGTGCGAACCCGTAGGCCAGAATCAACAGCTTGCCCCAGAAGCTATTCCACAGGCCCATGGCTCGACGCCACAGGGGTGCATCAATAATGCGACCAGCCGCCTGTGGTGTGAGAAACAACACATGCATCACCAGGGATAACATGGAAAAGGCCACGTAGAACGCATAGCCACTCAGAGCCAAGAACAGATGGAAGACAATGCCCACCAGAATGCCCCAGTGGCGCAATGAGGGGATTAGCAGAAAAACTAGGATCACAGACTCAATAACCAACGTACCGTAGCTGGCGAGGTAAGCGAACCAAGTGGTGTTCAACCACTGTAAAGGTGGGGGCATCTCTTGCCACAAGGCCATGGCACAAGTCACGTCGGGATTGAGAAAGCCGGTATTGATTTTGTGGAAGACCCCGAACACGTACATGATTAGAAGCAAAGCCCGCCCTATGGGCACCACATCCCGGAAAAACGCCGCCCAGCCCCGGCCGCGCAGGGCGCTATAAAGTCCAGCGAGTAACACTGCCAAAAGGAAAAAATTTTTCAGAATTGTGTGGTTCGAGTTCGTGGGCATATGGAGCCAGGCATCCACTAGCATGGCCCCAAAGAGCAGCAAGAGCGTGCGGCGACAATAGGGATGGAAAATCAACCACACACCCATCGCACCAATCAAATAGGTACTGGGAAAAGGCTCAGAAAAATTAAATACAAACACCGCATGCGTTACCGAAAAAAGGCCCCAACATGCGGAAAACAAAGTGAGTAGGCGAGTATCTTCGTCCTTCCGCTGCTCGTGTAAAGGCGAGCGGCCATCAAGCAACAAAAAGAGGTTGCGTCCCATGCGCAACAGCGGGTACAGCAACAGAGCTAGGTAACGATGGGAGAATAAGTAGTAGTTGAGTTTATTAAAGAATCCACGGGGGCTGGTCATCAGAGCCAGTGCGTGCATGGCCTCGGCGCCCGCCATTGCGCGGCCGTCGATTTCTACTACCATGCCTTGATCAAGACTATAACCAGCTTGGGTCAAGCGCTCGAGACTGGTGGCGTCCCGGCGCACATCCACCAAAGCCACCTCCCCTGCCGCCTCCTTCAGGCGTAGATAGCTTACATAACGGGTGCAGAAGGGGCAGTCCCCGTCATAATAAATACTTATCATTATTCTCTTCGTCCTTACTGCAAAGTGCCCTAAGCGCATGCTGTCATTCTAGCGATGCTTCGAAACTGAGAGCGCAGTCCAGCCTTCAGCTATTGCTCACCTCAATTAGGGTCACTCAGTTTTCGATTACTTAAGAAAGATACAACTTTCGCTACCATGACGTTTCGGTGCTTGCCTTCTAAGGCAGCGCCAGCGGCGAGCCATACGAGAACTTCGCCCTGCTCATTCACCGCCACCAGCGAGCTGGCTCCGGGCATGTAACCTTGCTGGATACCGACAGCACCTTGTTCCGTATCCATAACCCGAAACGTATAAGAATAACATCGCTCGAGCTCCCCAATTTTGCAGGGCTCTGTTCGACCGGAGTTCAGTACATCGGGGTTTCGATAAAACAATTTCTGCACAAGCAACGCGAACTCATCAGCTCGCCCCATTAACCCAGCGGACGATGCCAGAGCATAAAAATCGAACCAGCTCACGTAGTCACTATCAAGACGAAAATCATTGGAGAAGTCATAATCCGGCTCAAATGGAAGGTAAGCACCACCTTGTACAAACTGAAGGGATTCGTAGTTCGATAGATAGTTCTCGACGACATAAGTCCGATAATCGGTCCCGGCAGTACGGGTAATCACTTCGCCCGCTAGGCAATAGGCAACGTTACTATAAACATGGTTTGTCCCAGGCTCACCTGCAAGGCGTACACCCTCTAACGCCTCTATGTGATACGGGCACCAAGGCTGCTCACCCTGTTTGATCATATTGTCTGAGCCAAAAGCCCCACCCAGTCCAGACGAATGGTTGAGCAGCTGCCAAAGGGTGATCTTGGCTACCCGTGGGTCGCTCGCCCTGTCGATATTTACTTCGGGAAAATAGGTGATTACCGGCACATGCAAATCAATCTTTTGTAGTGCAGCCAACTCTAATACCGTTAGCGCCGTCAATACCTTGGTCATGCTGGCAAAGCGAAACGCTTCTATGGGCTGGTTTCCCACATGGCATCCGACAGGTTTCCCATCACGTCCAACAAATACGACTTGGCCAGTGAGCGAAAAGTAGGGAAGCGAAACTCTCCTAAGAAGGCGCACGAGTTCTGGAGGAGCGGAGGAGTCACACTGAACTTCAGCACCAGCCCGCAAGGCGGATACGAAGTAGGGAATTTTTTTTACATAAAGTGGGTTGGTAACGTAAAGATGAGCCATAGCCACAAGCACGAATAGCAACGCTCCGTACCCTACAACCCGCAACAAAATTGCTCTTACTGAACCCGCAACTGGCTGACTCATAGTGAAGATCTTTGTTGGATACCCCGGGCAAACTCATTAAATGATTAGTCAAACTTCGATTGCAAGCAAAAAGGGCGCCAAAACGGCGCCCTTTTTGCTAGATTAGCGTTAAATCACTTAGGTGTTAGGATCTTCTTCTTCTTCCTCTGCACCCAACGCTGCTGAGCAACCACCCGGACGATAGCGCATGTCCACGTTTGTGGAACAAACCCACACGCCAGAGGCATTACGGAACCACTGGAGCTGCCCAGCGCCACCTTCTCCAGCAGTCAACGCTGCAGCGGCGTTGGTGCCGAAGGTCGCGAGAATAGTGGCAGTGTTGTCTTCAATCTCAATGGAAAGCCCATCTCCTTGTACTTGCACTGCCTCACCAGCAAGTAGGTTACTGAAGGTCCAACCTACGTTACATTGAGTTGCAGTAGGATCTCCAGTTGTAACCTCTGTTCTGCCCTGCAATAAACAGTTTTCGACAGCGGTACGCAGAGCGCCAGTTTCGCTCATTACACGAGAAACCTGTGAACTGGCGATGTAGTTTTGGTACTGGGGAATGGCTACGGCTGCCAAGATACCGATAATCGCAACTACGATCATCAGCTCGATCAGCGTAAAGCCTTTTTGCAATGTTTTCATGGTGTCTCTCCTGATTGTTATAGATACCGAAGGGACTGTAGCAATCCATGTGCCAAACTGAAATTTAACCGGGAACTTCCTGGCTAGAGGGGAACTGGCGCCAAACCTGCCCCCTCTTTCTGTCGATAAATGCGCCGGCAGCAGACGAGGCGCGTCTTTTAGTGACAATTATTGTCAGTTCTGGGGTGCTACGGCCTAAGCGAGCTCCCTAAACCCAAACTAGTAATAGTTAGTAGTCAACACGGCAAATGGCCTCCATTAATGCTTAACCGCTCAGCAAACCACCACAAACCTTCTATACTTTTCGTCAAACACTCAAAATGTGCGCGTGGCCTGCTGTAAATCACCGCCAATTGAGCCCTTCGGGCCAAAGAGTTAGTGACGCCCAAAGCCGAATAGTAGATATTACATGGACTTATCGTATAAAGTTAAGGTTGCGTCTTGCGAAAGCGGCACCCACCGGATTCCTCTTAAAAATAACGATCTGGGAATTAGATCTCTATGAACAGCAATGCCCCGGCCCTGAGTGGTCTTGCACGCCGCTTGGTAAACGATGGTTTACTGGAGCAGGACCTTGCTCGGCAGGCTATCACCCAGGCCGCACGGGAACGTGTGCCCTTTGTGCAGCATCTCGTCACCCAGCAGATGCTGGATGCCCAGACTATTGCCCGGGTGGCTTCTGAAGAGTTCGGCACGCCGCTGTTTGACTTGGACAGTCTTCTGCCGGAGAGCATTCCCAATAAACTGGTGGATCAAAAGCTGATTCAAAAGCACCACACATTACCAGTATTAAAGCGCGGCAACCGCCTGTTTGTGGCCGTGGCGGACCCCACCAACTTGCACGCTCTGGACGAAATCAAGTTCAACACCGGGGTCAATACCGAGCCGGTTCTGGTGGAGGCGGACAAGCTGGCCGCTGCCATCGATCGCTTCCTGAATGCTCAGGAGGAAAGCCTGGGTGACGCCTTGGGCGGGCTGGACGATGACGACCTGGACGGCTTGGACATTCAAGCGGTGGACGAGGAAGGGCCCGCCGACGACAAGATCAACCCGGAAGCGGACGAGGCGCCCATTGTCCGCTTTATCAATAAAATTCTTCTGGATGCCATCAAAACCGGCGCATCGGATATTCACTTCGAGCCTTACGAGAAAAGCTTTCGGGTGCGCTTTCGTACCGACGGGATTCTGCAGGAGATGGCCAAGCCTCCTATTAATCTGGCCACCCGCATGGCGGCGCGCTTGAAGGTTATGTCCCAAATGGATATTTCCGAGCGGCGTGTCCCCCAGGATGGCCGGATTAAAATGAAGATTTCCAAAAACCGGGCTATCGACTTCCGGGTAAACACTTTACCGACCCTGTTCGGGGAAAAGGTGGTGTTGCGGATTCTCGACCCCGGTTCCGCCAAAATGGGCATCGACGCCCTGGGCTATGAGGACATCCAGAAGAAGCTCTTTATGGACGCCCTCAATCAGCCGCAGGGCATGATTCTGGTTACCGGGCCCACGGGTAGCGGTAAGACGGTTTCCCTTTATACGGGCTTGAATATTCTCAACACCCAGGAGCGCAACATCTCCACCGCCGAAGACCCGGTGGAGATTAACCTGGAAGGTATCAACCAGGTACAAGTGAACAACCGGGTGGGATTAACCTTCGCCGAGTCCCTGCGCTCCTTCCTACGGCAGGACCCGGACATCGTGATGGTCGGGGAGATTCGGGACCTGGAAACTGCTGAGATCGCCATTAAGGCCGCCCAGACAGGGCACTTGGTGCTCTCCACTCTGCACACCAACAGCGCCCCGGAAACGCTGACCCGTTTGCTGAACATGGGTGTACCCGCGTTTAACGTCGCTACCAGTGTCAGCTTGATTATTGCTCAGCGGCTGGCGCGTCGGTTGTGCAGCAACTGTAAGAAGCCCGCCACGGACATACCGGATGATATCCTCACTGAGGAAGGGTTCGATAACATAGGCATTGATCGCAAAGACATAAAACTGTTTCATCCAGTTGGCTGCAGTCAGTGCAATAAAGGTTATAAGGGCCGAGTGGGCGTTTATGAAGTGGTTCGCAACACCCCCGCCATTGCTAACCTTATAATGGAAGGTGGCAACTCTCTGCAGATTGCCAAAGCCGCCCAGGAGGCAGGTTTTAACAACCTGCGCATTTCCGCCTTACGTAAAGCGGCCCAAGGGCTTACCAGCCTTGAAGAAGCCAACCGTGTCACCAAGGATTAATCCCTATGGCCACTGCAACAGCAACAAAACAAGCGCCCGCTAAAAAAACCAAACCCAAAGGTCCAACGTCCTCGGTCTTCGTTTACAAAGGTTTGGATAAAAAGGGCAATAAAATCGAAGGCGAGGTGGACGGCACCAGCCCGGCTCTGGTTAAAGCGCAATTGCTAAAACAGGGGATTCGCGCAAACAGCGTACGCAAAAAACCCAAGCCTCTCTTCGGCGGCGGTGGCAAGGCCATAAAACCCTCCGATATTGCTGTGTTCTCGCGGCAGATGGCCACTATGATGAAGGCTGGCGTACCTCTGGTGCAGGCCTTTGACATCGTCGCCGACGGGCTTGAAAATCCACGCTTCCGTACTTTGCTTCTGACCATCCGAGAAGATGTAGCCGCCGGCGGCGGTTTCGCACCTTCGCTGCGCAAACACCCAAAATATTTCGACGATCTGTTCTGTAACCTAGTGGAAGCAGGCGAGCAATCCGGCGCCCTGGAAGTCATGCTGGATCGGATCGCCACCTATAAAGAAAAGACCGAAGCGCTCAAAGCAAAGATCAAAAAGGCCATGACCTACCCCATTGCGGTAGTTCTCGTGGCTATAGTGGTCACCGGGATCCTACTGGTGAAGGTAGTGCCCCAGTTTGCCGAGACGTTTGCCGGCTTCGGTGCCGACTTGCCCGCCTTCACGTTGTTCGTCGTGGGACTGTCTGATTTGGCCCAGGATCGCTGGTTTGTCGCCGTGATCGGTATGGTCGGTTTCGTATTCGGGTTTAAAGAGCTAAAAAAGCGCTCAACTGCCTTTGCTTACGCGGTGGACAAATACATGCTGAAGATGCCCGTCATCGGCAATATTATTTATCTTTCTATCATGGCTCGCTTCGGGCGCACCTTGTCCACCACGTTTGCGGCAGGGGTACCGCTAATTGACGCCCTGACCTCCGTGGCCGGTGCGGCTGGGAACCTTATTTATCGTGATGCCATTCTGAAAGTACGGGATGATGTTTCCACAGGTATTCAGCTTAACGCCGCCCTACGCTCCAAGGGGCTTTTCCCTATCCTTCTAGTCCAAATGTCCGCCATCGGTGAAGAATCGGGCGCACTGGATGCTATGCTGGAGAAAGTCGCTGTTTACTATGAGGAGGCCGTGGACAATCAGGTAGACAGCCTGACCTCGTTGCTGGAACCGATCATTATGTCTGTTTTGGGGGTTTTGGTAGGCGGCTTGTTGATTGCTATGTACCTGCCCATCTTCCAGCTTGGCGCCGTGGTGTAGATGTTGTCGATTCCAGAAGTTTTTGTCCTCTACCCCGCCAGCGCCCTAATCGGCGCTGCCATTCTGGGTCTGCTGGTGGGCAGCTTCCTGAACGTGGTCATTTACCGCGTACCCAAGATGCTCGAACGAGAGTGGCACGAGCAGTGTTGCGAGCTGCTTGAGCAGGAACCCAAAACGGGCAGTGACAAGCCCTTTAACCTGGTAGTCCCCAACTCCACCTGCCCCCACTGCGGTCACGGCATCAAGCCCTGGGAAAATATCCCGATCGTCAGCTATCTGTTCCTCAAAGGCCGGTGCTCCGCCTGTGGCGCTTCCATTTCTGCGCGCTATCCCATTATTGAGCTGGTCACGGGCGTATTGTCCTTTTTTGTGATTTACCACTTCGGGGCCAACCTCACGGGGCTTTCGGTGCTGGTGTTTACCTGGGCTCTGATTGCCCTAACCATGATCGATATCGACACCCAACTGTTGCCGGACAACATTACCCTGCCCCTGCTATGGCTGGGTTTGATCGTCAATTCTTTTGGCGTTTTCACATCACTCACTGACGCGCTCTGGGGCGCTGTGGCGGGCTACCTGTCCCTGTGGAGCATTTATTGGCTGTTTAAGCTGCTCACCGGCAAGGAAGGTATGGGTTTTGGGGACTTTAAACTGCTCGCCGCTCTGGGCGCCTGGATGGGCTGGCAGATGCTGCCGTTGATTGTGCTGATGTCCTCCTTTGTCGGCGCCGCCATTGGCATTGGCATGATCCTGATTCGCGGCCGCGACCGGAACATTCCCATTCCCTTCGGCCCTTACTTGGCGATCGCCGGCTGGCTCTCCCTGCTGTGGGGCGATATGCTGATTACTCAGTATTTGCAGTTTGCGGCCCCTACACCCTAGAAGCTCGCTTTCAAGGAAAACACCATGTCATTGGCAGGCCGGCCAAAATTGCTCGTGGGACTGACTGGCGGAATCGGCAGTGGTAAATCAGAAGTGGGGCGTCGTTTTCGCGCTTTGGGAATCACGGTGGTGGACGCAGACGATGTGGCCCGTGAAGTGGTCGAACTTGGCGAACCAGCCCTGGCGGATATAAGCGCTCACTTTGGGCCTCTGGTATTAACTCCCTCCGGCGCTCTGGACCGGCGCAAGCTACGTGACATCGTATTTGCCGACCCACCCGCCCGGGAGTGGTTGGAAAAGCTCCTGCATCCATTGATCAATACTCGAATACAACAACATTTGGCGCAGGCGGAAAGCCCTTATGCCGTTCTGGTGTCACCGCTGCTACTGGAAACCGGTCAAGACCAACTGGTGGATCGGGTGCTGGTGGTGGATGCTCCGGAGGCGGAACAGGTTGCACGAGTCACGCGCAGGGATGGAGTGGAAGAGCTTCAGATTGAAGCCATTATGGCACGCCAGATGCCGCGTCAGGAGCGTCTGGCGCGAGCGCAAGATGTGATTCGCAACCATCAAGGCCTGGACGACTTGCAGCCTCAAATCCAGCAACTGGACCAAGTCTACCGCTCTCTAGCAGGGCAATCAGGCTAACAACGGTTCGCTACTCAGGCTTCTTAGGCTCGGGCTCTTCCAGATCCTTTGTAGCGGGGCTTTCAGCCACGCCATACGTGACCGACTTCCGCGGCTCTTTTCCTTCCAGGCCACTGTGTAATTGGTGAGTTTCGGGATCGTAGCTTTCCTTTAGAGCATCTTTAACCGTTCCCTCCCACAGTGGTACGCCCACAAAATAGCCGGCCCGGCCAATCACATGCGCGGCCACTGGAGCGGTGAGAATGATAAAACTGATAATGGCGAAAGCTCGCGCCGAGACGGCCGTATCCATAAAGGCCAGGGCCACGGCAATCATTATCAAGCTGGTACCGAGAGCGCCTGATTTAGTGGAGGCATGCATACGGGTCGGCAGATCCGGGAGGCGGATGATCCCTATGGCCGCCAGGAGCATGAGTGCTGCCCCGACAATCATAAACGTCGACAGTATCCACTCAATCATCGCGCGGACCTCCCCGCTCCAAGAAGCGGGCAAAACCAATGGCCGCCAAAAACGCCGTTAGAGCCAATACAATCGCAATATCAAGAAAACTGGCCACCCCGGTATCAATAGCGTGGGTGCCCACAATACCCGCCACAATGGTCGCCACCAATTCCAGCGCTACCACCCTGTCCGGCAAAGAGGGCCCCTTGGCCAGGCGCACAAACGACAACAATAGGGCGGACGTCAACATCAGATAGGTGATATTGATGACCAATGGATTAATCACAAATCGTTCTCCTAGCGCATTATTTCCAGGATGCGGCGTTCAATTTCCCGCAGTTCCGTCAAAAGCTCTTCTTCGTCGTTCAAGAACATGGCATGAATAAACAGCACCCGCCGGTCTGTAGACACATCCAAACTTAAAGTCCCGGGCGTAAGCGAGATAAAATTGGCCAGCATGGTAATTTCCAGATCCGTCTCCGCCTTGATCGGCAGTGCGATCACGCCCGGCTGCATATGCCAAGGCGGCGTAAGCACGTCAAAGGCCACCTTCAAGTTGGCCCTGAGCAACTCTTTGGCGAAGAACCCCATAAACATGAAGAAGCGCGGCACTCGCTGACTATAACCGTGCAGTATGGGCAACTCCCGCTGCAACAGCGCCAGAGCGCCGTAGCCCAGCACAAAGCCGAACAGAAAGTTTAAACCGGAGAAGTTGCCTGATAACGCTGCCCAGGCCAGCGCCAGAAGAACATTCCAGAAAAATCCGATCATGGCTGGTCTCCCAACACGGCTTCAATATAAAGCGCCGGATTCAGTAACTGCTCTGCGGCGGCTTCCAGTACCTCGTAGATAGGTTGTCCGTTCACACCGATAAGCACAGCGCAGGCCGCCAAACCGGCAATGGGCAACAGCAATAGCCACAATTGTGAATCGGGCTTCTCTCCGGTCAGTCGTTCCGTGTTCACGCCCTCTGGCACAGGCTTCCAGAAAACCTCAGCCCAAATCTTCAACATCGAATAAAGTGTAATCACGCTGACCAGCAACGCCACGCCAGTAACCGTCCAGGCGCCCACTTCAAGACCGGCTCGGATCAGCAAAAACTTGGCAACAAACCCGGACAAGGGCGGCAGCCCCGCCAAAGACAGTGCCGATACCAAGAACAAAAGCGCGATACCGGGACGGTGACGATAGACCCCACCCAGTTTTTTCAAATCGTAGCTACCCAGCAACCGATAAACGAGACCACTCACCAAAAACAAATTGGTCTTCACAACAATGTTGTGCACGATAACAAAGATTCCACCAATGATAGCCAGGGGAGTAAACAGGGCTAAGCCCAGAATCATGTAACCAATCTGACTGACAATGTGGAAAGACAAAAGACGACGGAACTCAAACTGCGCGGCTGCCCCGAGCACACCACTCACCATGGTCAGGCCCGCACCCCACAACAAAATGTTGTGGGTGTAGTCCACATCACCGTTAAAGATCAAAGTGAAAAAGCGATACAGCGCGTAGACCCCCACCTTGGTCAACAGCCCCGCAAACAACGCCGAGATACCCACCAGGGGTGTGTGGTAAGAGGCAGGCAACCAGAAAAACAGCGGAAACGCCGCCGCCTTAATGCCGAACGCCACCATAAACATCAGCGCCAAAACGTTCACCATGCCGCTGTGTTCCACCTGCCCTAGCTTGTAGGCCAGGTCAGCCATATTCAGGGTGCCTACGGTGCCGTATACCAAACCGATGGCCGAAAGGAAAATCGCCGACGAAAACAGATTGAGGGTCACATACTTAATGGCACCTTCCATTTGCGCCCGCTCACCACCCAACGTGAGCAGCGCGAAGGACGCCAACAGCATGACCTCAAACCAGACATAGAGGTTAAAAATATCCCCGGTCAAAAACGCGCCCGAAACACCCGCCAGCAGCAGATGCATCAACGGGTAGTATCCAAAACGTTCATGCCGCTCCGGTGTCATGGCCATGGAATAAATGGCAATGGTAAAGCCGATGACCCCGGTCATTACGATCATTATGGCGCTGAGCAAATCAGCCACTATGGTGATACCAAAGGGTGCCGCCCAGCCACCCACATGCATGACCACAAAGCCTTCCTCACGGGTTAGCTGCAGCAACCCAATGCTTACCAGCAACAGCAATCCGGTGGCGACGACGGCAATCCAGCGCTGCAACAACAGGGAGCGCCAACTGACCAGAGATAGCGCGCCCGCCAGCAGCGGAATCAGTATCGGAATGAGAACCAAATGACTCAAGTATCAGTATCCTTCATCTTATCCAGATCATCGGTGCCCACCACTTCGTAGGCACGGTGGATCAGTACTACCGCAAAAGCCAAAACGCCAAAGGCGATCACAATAGCGGTCAAAACCAGCGCCTGAGGCAAAGGGTCGGCAACTACACCGGCCGGCTCGGTCAAGCCTTCCGGGATTAACGGCGGCGAGCCGCGAGTCATGCCGGAGACGGTGAAAATCAGCAAGTTGGCGGCATTACTTAAGATCATCAAACCAATCACCAGCTTGACGATAGAGCGGCGCAACATCATGTACACCGCGGATGCAAACAGGACGCCGATTACGTAGGCCATTAGTGTTTCCACAACTTATTCCTCCGCCTCGGTCAGGGATACCACAACCGTCAGAATGGTACCCAGCACGGCAAAATACACACCTATGTCAAACAACAGTACGGTCGATAATTTGATTTCTGTTTCTGCGCCCAGATACAAGGTCCACCACTGAGCTGTAAAGAAGGGTTCGCCCATAAACGGCGCAATCAGCCCCGAAATCACACCGAACAACAACCCGAGCCCCAAGATATCCCGGGGATCAAAACGCATGATCCGGCGTGTGGACTCAACACCATGGGCGAACAAATACAGCACCACAGCACCCGAAGCCACTAGGCCAGCGATAAAACCACCGCCGGGTTCATCGTGTCCACGCAGCAACAGAAATACCGAAAACAGTATTTGCAGCGGCAATAAAAACAACGCCGCCGTATGCAAGATCACTGTATTGGCTTTCACGACGCCACTTTTCTTGTCAATCACGATTTCTTTACCTCCGCCCGCAGGTTCAGCATGGAGAAAACGCCAAGCGCTGCAATCGCCAGTACAAACAGTTCACCGAGGGTATCCAACGCCCGGAAGTCCACCAGAATGACGTTGACAATGTTGCGCCCCTGAGCGTCCGGATAGCTGGCTTGCACGAAGTAAGATGAAATACTTTCAAAGTAGCGCACGTCGATGGCGGCATGCACCAGCAGTGTCATAAGCACACCGAAGAAGACGGCCACGGTGCCGTCACGCCAAATCTCGAAGCGAGTGGAGTAATGGGAAAAGCCCGGAAGTTTGAACAGAACCAAAACCAGCAAGATAACGGTCAGAGTTTCAACCAATACCTGGGTAATGCCTAAATCCGGTGCACTGAACAAAATAAATATTAGGGCCACAGAGAAGCCCAGCACCCCCAGCGTAGCAACCGCCCCGAGGCGCGAACGGGTCAGAATGACATAGATCGCGGCGATGGTCAGCAACAGGGCTATGGCGCCCTCGTAAAAATTCATGTCACTCAAGTTCAGGGCCAGATAAAAGCCGTGCTGACTGAGCAACGTGTAGCCAGTCAGTATCACCGTAGTCATGACCAGCACAATCATATAGTTGCCCATGACACCGTTTTGCAATACGCGAGTATGCCAGTTGGCGATACCCACGAAGCCATCCATCATTTTGAAGTAGCCGGCTTCGGGCCCAAAGCGGCTTACCGCACCGTTCACTTTGATCAGAATACGGCGATTGGCATTCCACAGCAGATAGAGAGTGACACCGGCCACTACACTGCCGATGGACAGAATGAGCGGCCAGTTTACGCCATGCCAAAGGCTCAGATAGAAATCCACGGGCGCGCCTTTAACAGAGGTAACGGCTGCGGCCACCAACAAGGTATCGGGTGCGTAAAGTACAACCCCGAACAGCAGCGAGGTGAACGCCAAAACAATCGGCCCCAACAACATACCAATCGGCGCTTCATGAGGCTTTTTAGGTGTATTGCCCAGTGCGCCCCAAAAGGGCTTCACGGCGATTGCACCGGCCACAGCAATGACCAATATTGCAGAAGCCACGGCTGCGACAATCAGCACTGCGCCCTGCCAGGGCGCGCCGAGAACCGCTTCAAACAAGGCTTCTTTGGCAACAAAGCCAAACAGCGGCGGCATGCCTGCCAGCGACAGGCCCGCCACCGTGGCCGCCACGGCCGTTATTGGCATGGCGCTGCGCAAGCCTCCCATTACCGTCAGATCCTTGGTGCCGGTTTCGTGATCGAGGATCCCCGCGATCATAAACAGCGCCCCTTTGTAGAGAGAATGCGCCAGCAAGAAGGTGGCGAAAGCGATCATGGCATGGTCAGTACCAATGCCAATTAACATGGTCAGTGTTCCGAGCGCCATAATGGTGGAATAGGCGAGCACTTTTTTAACGCCCGTAGCGCTGTACGCCAAATAAGCACCCAGCACCATGGTAACGGCACCGGCGGAACACAGCAGTGCGGTCCACAGAGGGTGTTCACCCAAACCGGGATTCAAGCGCGCCATCAAATACACGCCCGCTTTAACCATAGTTGCCGAATGCAAATAGGCGGACACCGGAGTGGGCGCTGCCATAGCATTCGGCAACCAGAAATGAAACGGAAACTGAGCGGACTTGGTGAAAGTGCCGGCGAGAATACACAGAATCATACCGACGGTGAAACTGCTGGTGAGCAGATCATTGTCGCTGTTAAGAATCTCGGAAAGCTCAAAACTGCCACCGGCCATGCCCAACATGATTAAGCCGGCCATCAAAGCAAGACCGCCACCGACAGTAACTAACAAACCCTGTAGTGCACACTTGCGCGCGTCTTTGTCTTCGTGATTAAACCCGATCAATAAATAGGAGGTGATACTGGTAAGTTCCCAGAACACAAACAAGCTAATCAGGTTGTCGGAAAGCACCACGCCCAACATGGAGGCCATGAAGCACAACATGGTGACGTAAAAACGACCCAGGTAGCGGTGTCCGCGTAAATAACTTCCGGCGTAGATTAGAATGAAAGTGCCGATAAAACTGATCAGCAGCGCGAACATTAAAGACAAACCATCCAGCATAAAGCTGAGGTTTATGTCCAGTCCCGGCATCCAGTCCCATGATTGCAGGATAACTTCGCCGTTGCTGACGGCGGGGATGTGACTGACGAAGTAGAAAGTAAGCCCGAGTGGTAGGAGCGCCAGCAGCCATCCAATACGGTCCTTAACCAACCCTATTAACCAGGGAGTCAAGGCAGCCAGGACAAAACCCGAAAACACGGCGAATAGCATCGTAGCAGGCAGCTCCTTATTTTATACGGTTCCGCTCGCACCAAGCTGGGGCAGCAGCATCCGCTGCGCCACGTTATAAGATGGCGGACGGATAAACGGGCTACAGGATAACGAAGCCCATTAGGGCGCGCAAGAAATTCCGGAACCGTTCCGCTCGACGCTACTCGCTTAATCGAGCGTGCGCATGCACTCCACCGACCAGCCTGGCCGAGCGTCCGCGAGACTGAGCCCTGCGCCAAACCCCAGGCTGGCAATCAATATAATTACCCCTAAACGCTGCCAAAAAGCGCTGCGTTGGCCGGTTTCGTCCAACAATAAATGTCTAGGAATTCTGCGTTGACCAAACATAAGTACACCTCTAAGCGTGAATGACGTTGAGGTGATTACAACAAACGGATGAGGCCGCGCCGGGGCGAAAGTATGCTCGACAAATGATCAATTGTGGCAAATTGTGCGCGCGCGTATTAACTCACTCAATGCTCATACTGGCCTGACCACCGGTCACTTCCCGCACGCTGTTTTCCAGCCCTTGTAATTGGTTCTGAGGAACGGAGACGCGCAAGCGTACGCTCTGCTGATAATCAGCGTGCTCAACTTGCAAACCAGCCTGGGTTAAACAGTGGCGAACTCGCTCCTCCTGAGCAAAATCCACTTGAATGGACACCGTCGACGCGGGGGTAATCAGCCGCCATTGAGCCTCATCCAAGGCCTGGGAAACGGACTGGCTGTACGCGCGCACAAGGCCGCCGCTGCCCAACTTGACGCCACCAAAGATGCGCACCACCACGGCCAGACAATCACCGGCGCGCCGGTGCCCTAAGACATTCAGTATGGGTTTGCCCGCAGTGCCCGCGGGCTCCCCGTCATCACTAAAGGCTTGGGCTTGAGGCTGCTCCGAGTCACCCAAAATATACGCCCAACAGTAGTGGCTGGCGCCCGGGTGGGCTCGGCGCGTATCCGCCACAGCGGCTAGTGCCTGTTCGCGATTAACGACCGGAATCAGCAGCGCCGTAAAAATGCTGCGTTTTTCTTCGTAACGGTACTCGCAGGAGTTCGCTAGCACCTGGTAAGGCTTGCAGATCATGGGCTCTTGGCTACGGTACAGTTTCTTCCCTGCGCCTTGGCTTCGTACATGGCGGCATCCAAACGCTGAAAGTTTGCGTCAGCGCTGGCGTCAGGGTCCAGCGCCACAATACCAACACTGACGCTGACTTCAACCCGAGCCTCTCCGCAATGGACCGGCACTTGGGCTAACCGCTTGTGCAAGCGCTCAGCAACAGAATAGGCTTGATTCACGCTGGTATCCGGCAACAACGCCACAAACTCCTCGCCGCCCCAGCGGCCGACCACATCGGTGGTCCGAAACACATCGCGACAGATGCGAGCAAAAGTGCGCAGCACTTCGTCCCCCACATGATGACCCAAGCTGTCGTTAATGCGTTTAAAGTGGTCCAGATCCGCCATAAGCAAACTCGCGACTGGCGCGCCGCGTCGGCCAAGTGCTAGCGCCTGGTCCAGATGTTGGTTGAACACCCGCCGATTGGTGAGCCCAGTCAACTCATCGGTAGATGCCAAAGCGGCCAGCCGACGCCGGGTCTGCTCCAATTCAGAGAGCATTTCCTCCTGGCGGGCGTTCGCCCAGAGCAATTCCAGCTGTCCCATCACCTGGCGCGCTAGAGCCGGCAGTAGCTCGGTTTGGCGCTCGTTCAGTTCGCGAGGCTTGTCGTCCAACACACACAATGTGCCCAGCGGATAACCCTGCGCAGTTTCCAGCAACGCCCCAGCGTAAAAACGCAAATACGGCGGGCCGGTCACCAACGGGTTATCGGCAAAGCGTGGATCTTGGAGCGTATCGGGAATTACGAATAAATTTCGCTGTTTGATGGCGTGAGAGCACATGGAAAGCTCCAAATGCGCATCCTGCGCTCCCAAGCCCAACTCTGACTTAAACCATTGGCGATCACGGTCAATAAAATTAATGACAGCCATAGGCACATCGCAGACATAGGCGGCGACTTGCACCAGCTCGTCAAAGGCTGATTCAGGCAGCGTATCGAGAATTTTGTAGGCATTAAGAGCGGACAGGCGGCGCTCTTCGAATTCACCGCTTACGAGGTCCCGGGCTAGCTCTTCGCCGGGACTGAGGGGACCTGGTTCAGAGTGACTCATACATCCCTCCACGGCGCATTCAGACCAACTGCGGCCTACTGACGGGCCGTATTCTTGGCTATTATGCCCAATTTCACGTCAAAAAAAGTGGCTTGAGTCGCTAATGTGGCAGCGGAAGGGATATTTTTCACCATTCTCGCCTCCAAAGAGCACTTAAATGAGGAATTTTGAATGCAGCGCCATATCGCCATCGTGGAAGACGAGCCAGCCATCGCTGCCAATTATCGGGATGCCTTTCAGCGACTCGGCTATAAAGTATCGCACTACCCGGACCGCCCTTCCGCCATGGACGCCTTTGCCCAGCGGCTGCCGGACCTGGCCGTTATTGACGTAGGCCTGGGGGATGAGGTGGAAGGCGGCTTCGACTTATGCCGTGAGCTGCGCAGCCGTGCCCCAGAACTGCCGATCGTGTTTCTGACGGCCCGCAACGATGACTTTGACGTCATATCCGGATTGCGCTTGGGCGCCGACGACTACCTAACCAAGGACATCAGCCAGGCCCAGATGCTGGCCCGCATCGTCGCGCTGTTTCGACGCGTAGACGCCCTGCGGCGCCCGGTTGCGGCCGAGGAAGTGCTGGAGCGAGGCCCCTTGAGCCTGAATATGGCCCGTATGTCCGCCCTCTGGCGGGATCAACCCCTGGAGCTGACCATTACCGAGCTGTGGATTTTGCACGCGCTGGCCAAACATCCCGGCCACGTGAAAAATCGGCAGCAATTGATGGATGCCGCCAATGTCGTGCTGGACGACAACACCATTACCTCGCACATCAAGAGAATCCGCCGTAAATTCGCCGCCCTGGATCCGGAATTCAACGCTATCGAAACCGCCTACGGCATGGGTTACCGCTGGCACGGCGAGGCCTAGGTGCGCCTGCGCCTGCAACTGCTGCTGCTCAGCCTTTTAACCCTGGCCCTGCCCTGGGCCGGGTGTCAGTACATTCAAGAAGTGGATCGCGCGCTCAGGACCGGCCAGGCCTCGGCACTGGCCGCCACTGCCCAGGCAATTGCGGCTCGTCTGAGCGCCGAGCCCGACCTTTTAATCTCCGGCAGCCGCAGCGCTGGCCTGGAGAGCCAACTCTACGTTCATCCCCTATCCTTCCCCCTTGTGGTGGATGGCTATACGGGGGACTGGCGCGAGTTGGCACTCACTCCTAGGCGCTTTCGTCACCGGGACGACCCAGCCTTTCGAGCCCAATTTTCCCTGGCAAGCGATGCGGCCTACCTGTACCTATTGGCGGAAGTAAGCACTCCCAAACTCTCTTACCACGACCCCGGGCAGCCCGAGCTGGCCAGTGGCGATCATCTGGTATTGGCGTCCGGCGCCGACGTGGGGCTAAGCCGTTATTATGTGATCAGCGCTGAGGCTCCTGGCCCGATCAATGTCACGTTCCGAGATGCTCAGGGGCAGATCCAGCGCGAGCATCGTATCCGCGGTCACTGGCAGGAAACGGACAACGGCTACCGCGTGGAACTGCAGATGCCTCTCAATCTGGCCGGCGACAGCCTGGCCCTGGCGGCGGTGACGCGCGACGGCACCCCGCGCATGCTCGGCACCCTCTCGGAAGAAGCCCTGCTCGCGGGCCAAGCTCAAGACCCCGGCTTGCTGCCGCCGGTTAGCGGGAAGCTGATTTACCCCTCCAAGGACATTGAAGCGGCGCTGGCCGTATTCGCTCAACCGGGCGTGCGCTTGACCCTCACCGACCCCCTCGGCTGGGAACTCGCCAGTGTGGGCGACCTGAATCAGACGGCGGAACAACAGCCGCAAGTCCACTGGCTGCTCAGGCACATCTATCGCGCGGCTCTGCCCACTGGAGAGCTGCCCGAGCTGCCCGTCAGTCGTACCGGCCTCAACCATCATCCAGCCCTGATCAATGCACTGGGCGGAGAAACCACCCGCCAGTGGCATCAGCGGGGCACTCAGCGAATAGGCGCCGCCGCCACCATGATCCAGCAGGACCCCGCCAAGGTGAGCGCCGTAGAAGACATCATGCTGGGAGCCATTTTGGTGGAGCAGTCCAGCGACGCCATGCAGGCGTTGACCGAAACGGCCTTTGTCCGGCTTCTGAGTATCGGCCTTGGCACCATGGTTCTGCTGATTCTGACCTTGCTGGGATACGCCAGTTGGCTGTCCTGGCGCATTCGTCGACTGAACCAGTCGGTAAAAAACTTGTTCGACTCCGAAGGCCGAGTTGGACGCGCCCAGGCACGCGGGTCGCGGGCACCCGACGAAATCGGCGACTTGGCGCGCAACTACGAAGCGCTGCATCAGCGCCTGCAGGCCTATACCGGTTACTTGAAGACGCTCGCCGCGAAGCTCTCCCACGAGCTGCGCACTCCCCTGGCGGTGGTGCGCAGCTCCCTGGACAACCTTGAACACCAAGCGCTCCCCAGCGCCGCCAGGGAGTACACCGAGCGAGCCCAGAGCGGCGTCAATCGCCTCAGCGGTCTTGTAACCGCCATGAGCGAGGCCAGCCGGGTGGAGGCCAGCATTGCCCGAGCCGAACGCGAACCCCTGCCCCTGGATCAGTTGCTGCGTGACATGACCGCCGCCTATCGGGACCTGCACCGCCAGCACCGTATTGAATTAGAGATAGCGCCGCCATCCACCCCACATGCCTACACCCAAGAGTTGGCGCCGGATTTGATTGTCCAGCTGCTCGACAAATTGATGGATAACGCCGTCGACTTCTGCCCGGAGGGCGAAGAGATCCGCTTAACGCTCACCCGCGCCCCAAACTCCGGGGACCTGCACTTGAGCGTCGCCAATCAGGGGCCGTTGTTGCCCGAAGCCATGGAGTCGCAGCTGTTTGATTCCCTGGTCTCCGTGCGCCCCTTGGGCCAAGAGCGGGCGCACTTAGGCTTGGGGCTCCATATCGCGCGCTTGATTGCCCATTATCACAGCGGTGAGGTGCGCGCCGCTAACTTGCCGGACGGCAGCGGTGTGGTGTTTACCCTAATACTCCCCCCACTGGATGCCATAGGCCCAGAATCAGGTTCCCAGCCGCAGAAAGGCACGCCAGGAGTTGACACGGGGGTTTAATTGGGCATAATGTCGCGTCCTTGATTCCAGACCGGTTTTCGAACCCAAATTCCAGATTCAGCCAGATTTAGATAGGAGCACCACGGTGGCCAATACCCCACAATCCAAAAAGCGTGCACGCCAGAACGAAAAGGCTCGCAAGCATAACGCCAGCCTGCGCTCCATGGCGCGCACTTACGTGAAGAAAGTTGTTAATGCTATTGAAGCTGGCGACGCGGAAGCTGCCAAAGCCGCTTACATCGCCGCTGTGCCGGTAATCGATCGTATTGCCGACAAAGGCCTGATGCACAAAAACAAGGCCGCACGTCATAAGAGCCGCTTGAACAGCCGCATCAAAGCTCTGGCTGCCTAAGCGCGCCAATCCTTCAGGGATTGCAGGATTGTCAAAAGCCGGCTTCAAGCCGGCTTTTTTGTGCCCTTCTTTCGGGTTTCTGCTGGCGCGCATGCCCCTATTTTCAACCGGGAACCTCCCAGCAACGGCTCAGCCTAGTGAGTGCCACTCACAAGCAGTCTATTCCAGCGCACACGCTGGATTTTCAACGCCACCAACGCTATGATAGCGCAACCATACAATAATGAAGGGCTCCTTGGTGCTCGAGCGGCCTCCCCAACCGGCCGCACCCGTTTAGCATCGTAAGGCTAACGCAACACTGACCCGACTATTGTCTCGGGCACCGGCCTCCACGCGAGACCCAAACCGCCATACTCGTATTGCACTGTCAGGAGATGTTCATGCTGTTTCCGTCCAACAAAGGTACTCGCTTTAACCTGCAAAGCCCGACGTTAATGCCGAGAGCTTCAGCATTTTTGTGGAATCGCAAGATGATGATCCAGGCCAATTGCCGAGGCTACGCGGTGTCCCAGTTTATGCAGCCGGAGCCCGCCAAGTACGCCTATGCGCCTAACTTGGAAGCGAAAACTTTTATGCAGCCGGAGCAGCCGTATTACGCCCACCATCCAGGCCGCTTTGTTTACATTAAAGATGAAGACACGGGGGAAATTTTCTCCGCCCCCTACGAACCTGTACGCGCTGCTTACGAAAGCTTCAACTTCTCCGCTGGACAGAGCGATATCATTTGGGAGGTGCGCTGCGCGGGCATTACCGTGGAGATGCAACTGAGCCTACCCACCGATGACGTGGCCGAACTGTGGCAAATCACGGTCAAAAACCGCTCCGAAAAAACTCGTCGATTGAGTATTTACCCTTACTTCACCGTCGGTTATATGAGCTGGATGAATCAATCGGCGGAATACCGATCCGATCTGGGCGCTGTGGTCGCCACTTGCGTCACGCCCTATCAAAAGTATCCAGACTACTTCAAAAACAAATACTTTAAAGACAAGACGTTTCTTCTCCACGAACAGACACCAGTTGCCTGGGACGTGCAGCGTGAAAATTTTGAGGGCGAAGGCGGCCTGCACAACCCCACCGCTTTGACCCAAGAGCAATTGGATTGTAACGACGCGCGCTACGAAACACCCTTGGCCGCACTGCAGTATCGCGCGGAGCTGAAATCCGGCGCGAGTGAGACGTATCGGTTTGTGTTTGGCCCGGCCTTCGATGACGAGGAAATACTCGCTATTAAGAAGCGCTACTTGTCGCCCCACTCGTTTGCCATCAGTCAAGCGAACTACGCTCAGTACGTGGCTCAAGGCGAGGGCGTGTTAAACATTCAGACTCCCGACAAGGACCTGGACGGCTTTGTAAACCATTGGCTGGCCCGACAAGTGTTTTACCACGGCGACGTCAACCGTTTGAGTACCGACCCGCAGACGCGCAACTATCTGCAAGACAATATGGGCATGACGTATATCCAACCCAGCGTCACCCGCCAGGCGTTTGTGCATGCCCTGAGCCAACAAGAAAGCTCCGGAGCCATGCCAGACGGCATCCTCTTGCACGAAGAAGCTGAACTAAAATACATCAACCAGGTACCGCATACAGATCACTGCGTGTGGCTGCCGGTATGCCTGCGCGCCTACTTGGACGAGACCGGCGATTACGACATGCTGAGCACTCCGGTTACCGACGCTGAAGGACAGACCTTGACCGTGCTTGAGCGAATCAGCAAGGCAATGGATTGGTTGCTGCAGGCGCGCGACCACCGCGGACTAAGCTACATCGCCCAGGGCGATTGGTGTGACCCCATGAACATGGTGGGCTACAAAGGTAAAGGCGTATCCGGCTGGTTATCGGTGGCAACTGCCTACGCCTTGAATCTGTGGGCGGATGTGTGCGACCAGGAGCATAAGACCGACGACGCCAAGCGGTTTCGCCGGGGCGCGGACGACATCAATCAGTCCGTCAATGAGCACCTGTGGGATGGCGAATGGTACGGCCGCGGCATTACCGACGACGACGTGGTGTTTGGCATCAGCAAAGACAGTGAAGGTCGGATTTTTCTCAACCCACAAAGCTGGGCCATGCTCGCCGGCACCTGCTCGGAACAACAGCGGCAATCAATGCTTGCCGCTGTGGAAGCGCAGCTGGAAACCCCTTACGGCGTGATGATGCTAGCTCCCAGTTTCACCAGCATGCGTGATGACGTGGGCCGGGTTACCCAAAAGCACCCCGGCTCGGCAGAGAACGGATCCGTTTACAATCACGCGGCGGTGTTCTACATCTTTAGCCTGTACACCACCGGCGAGTCGGATCGCGCCTATCGTTTGCTGCGGCAAATGATTCCCGGCCCGGATCTGGAAGACTATCGCCAGCGCGGCCAGATGCCCATTTACATTCCCAATTATTATCGCGGGGCCTATTACCAGTATCCGCGCACCGCGGGCCGGTCCAGCCAGCTGTTTAACACCGGTACCGTGAGTTGGGTTTATCGCTCTTTGGTAGAAGGGTTATTCGGTTTGCGCGGCGAGCGGGACGGCCTGCGCATCGCGCCGCAGCTGCCCGACGATTGGCAGGAAGCGAAGGTCACACGACGCTTTCGCGAAGCCACATTCGAAGTGGAAATGGTCCGCATGCCCGAGCGCAAAGGCCTGTCGGTCACCGTGGACGGTGAGGCCCTCGACGGCACATTGATCCGCAACCCGGAAGCCGGCCGTCGCTATAGCGTGAGGGTCGAGATCGGGCGTTAAGCGCCTTCCATTATTTGAGATGAGTGGACTGACGCATCCTGACTTCGTAGCCGATGTCCACGATCTTCTCGCCCTGATACTCGTCTTTGAGC
Organism: Marinimicrobium hydrolyticum; assembly: GCF_030848505.1. Taxonomy (GTDB): domain Bacteria; phylum Pseudomonadota; class Gammaproteobacteria; order Pseudomonadales; family Cellvibrionaceae; genus JAVDDU01. The sequence continues at coordinate 152,706 of NZ_JAVDDU010000007.1, read as the reverse complement.
ACCTCAACAATCATGGTTGCGGCTTTAACACCCATGTCGTAGCGAGGGGCGTAGACACTGGACAGTGACGGATTGACGAAGGCTGAGGCTTCGAAATCGTTGAAACCACACAAGCCCATCTCGGTTGGAACATTAATGTTCATGCGTTGGCTTTCGAAGAGCGCACCCAGGGCCAAATCGTCGTTACAGCAAAAAACGGCATCAACCGCACCATTGGTAGAAGCCATCATGCTGCGAAACAACTCGCCGCCCAACGCGATGGACGAAGGCTGGGGCGTGGTAAATACCAGCTTATTGTCAAAACGACTTTGTTGTTCCAGCGCTTCGCGAAAGCCCGCTAACCGTTGCTGAACACGTTGGTCCATACGGGCGCCGATAAAAGCCACCCTTTGGTAGCCTGCTTTTAGTATTTGCTCCGCCATCGAATAACCGGCTTTCTGATGCGAGAAACCCACATTCATATCCAGTGGATTTTCCAACAGCTCCATCATTTGTACTACCGGGACATTGGCATTTTTGAGCATTCGCTGGCATGCTCCAGTCTGCTCCCCACCGGTAATGATCATAGCTTCCGGGGATTGACTGAGCAGAGTGCGCACCATGCTCTCTTCTTCCAAAGGTGAATAATGGGTATCGACCAACAGTACCTTGTAGCCGCTGGCGCCCGCCACGTCGTAGATACCGCGCAGGACATCGTTAAAAACGATGTTGGACAGCGAGGGGATAGCGACCCCAATAACCCCAGAGCGGGCCGAAGCCAGAGAGCTGGCGGACTGATTGGGTATATAACCCAGTGCATCAATGGCTTCCTGCACACGGCGGCGCAACTCGTCAGAAACTTTGTCGGGGTGATTTATGACTCGGGAAACGGTGATGGCACTAACCTTGGCTCGTTCGGCCACATCCACCAAAGTGGCTTTTCTTCCGGATTGTCCACGCTTGCGGGCTTCCACAAATTCGTCCTCTTTGTTACAAAGCTGTTTTTATTAAAAAGTGGCCTAAATAGGGCCCAATGTTTGCGCTATCATTATAAACGCGTTAGTCTGTGCCCCGTTTCAATAAAACACGACAGGATCCAATCTTACCATGAAAAATCCGGCGAACTTAGGCGGTGACTCCAACCCAGTGTTAGTCGTAGTGATGGGGGTCTCCGGCGCCGGAAAATCCACCGTTTCTCAAGCACTGGCCGAGCAGTGCGGATACCTTTACCTGGATGCCGACGACTTCCACAGCGTCGAAGCGCGCACGCGCATGGCCGCTGGCACGCCCCTTACTGATGATATGCGCAAACCCTGGATTGAGACGATTTGTCAGCACTTGCGTGAATTGGCCGCTAACAACACCGATGTGGTACTGGCGTTTTCGGGCCTACGTAAAGTTCACCGGGAGCCATTGCGTCATTGTGGCTATCAGGTGCAGTTTCTGTTTTTGGACGGGGACCGGGAAACCATTTCCGCACGCATGCAAGCGCGCACTGGCCATTTTATGCCTAGCAGTCTGCTGGACAGCCAGTTCGCCTGCCTTGAGCGGCCGGACACTGAAGCGGACGTGCACGCGCTGGACATAACACCACCGCTTCCCGAAATGCTGGACGAAGCCGTCGCAGTGATCAAGGAGAGACGCTCCCGCAGTCAACTTACCACCGAGTAGAGGCCTATAATAATGTCTACAACATTTCTACTATTGCTTACCGCTGGCGGCATCGCCACCCTCCTGGTCCTTATCATGGGCCTAAAAATGCAAGCCTTTGTCGCCCTGCTGCTGGTCAGTATGGGTGTGGCAATCATTGGCGGTGTCCCACTGCCAGAAGTTGCCGGACTGATTCAGGAGGGCATGGGCAGCACCCTGGGCTACATCGCCATCGTTATTGGCCTGGGCACCATGATCGGTGAGATTCTCCAGGTCTCCGGTGGTGCCCAGCGCATTGCCAACACGTTAATGCGCCGAGCGGGCGAAGCCAAAGCCCCTTGGGCACTGAGCGGCATTGGCCTGATTGTGGCCATCCCAGTGTTTTTCGAAGTGGCTTTGATCCTGTTCATACCCCTGGTTTACAACCTGGCCAAGCGCACGGGCAAGTCCCTGCTCTGTTACGGCATCCCTCTGGTCGCCGGTATTGCCGTGGCGCACGCTTTTATTCCTCCCACACCCGGCCCCGTGGCCGTGGCGTCACTTCTGGGAGCAGACTTGGGCTGGGTGATTTTTATCGGCCTCATTTCCGGCATTCCCGCCGCCATCGTGGGTGGTGTTCTGTGGGGAAAATTCATCGGTGCGCGTATTCACACCGAAGTGCCAGAACATTTGATGCCTGAGCTGCCCGAGAGCGACGCTCCCGAGCGCCCCCTGCCCAGTTTCGGCCTGGTGATATCCATTATTTTGGTACCCCTGGTGATGATACTGCTCAATACCGCCGCCCGGGTTTGGCTGCCAGAAGATAATCGCTTCGTTGAGGTCATGGCGTTTGTCGGTCACCCCTTTACCGCTTTGTTAACGGCATCGCTGCTGGCGTTTTATTTCCTGGGAACGCGCTTGGGTTTCAGCCGCGCGGAGATTCAACGTGTAGCCACCCGCTCCATGGAGCCTGTGGGCATGATTATTCTGCTTACTGGCGCGGGCGGCGTCTTCGGTCGAGTACTGATCACCACGGGTGTGGGTGACGCACTGGTGACCGCCATGACCGCTACCAACTTGCCAGTGGTCATCTTCGCATTCTTGGTAGCCACCGTTATACGGGTATCTCAAGGCTCCGCTACCGTGGCAATGGTGACTGCCGCAGGACTGGTTGCACCTATCATTCAAATGGGTGATTACAGTGCGCCTCTGGTGGCCTGTGTAGTCATCGCCACCGCTTGTGGTGCTACTGTACTGTCGCACGTAAACGATTCCGGCTTCTGGCTGGTCAAACAGTTTATGGGGCTAACAGAGAAGCAAACTCTGGCGTCCTGGACGGTTATGGAAACCATCGTCGGTGTTGTGGGTTTAATCGCGGTGTGTATTATCAGTCTGTTTGTGTAATCCGAACCGCCAGGGAACGGAACTTGCAACGACAAACACTGCCCACTTTGGGCAGTGTTTGTTTGGCCAAGAGGTAGTGGACCATGACCACCGATTTCATTTCCCTGGATGAGCTAAAGAGTAAGCTGGCGGCACTTCTGGGGCCACTCTACCCGGAGACTGATCCCCACCAGCTCACGGACGATTGTCTGCAGGCCGTGGGCCCACGGTTGGACTCAGCGATAGTGCCCCAGGAGCAACTGTGGTCGGAAGACGACTGCCTGCTTATCACCTATGGCAATTCTATTCGTGCGCCAGGGCACAAGCCCTTAGACACGCTTCAAGATTTCCTTCACGAGCATCTGCGCGATGTGTTCAGTGCCGTGCACGTTTTGCCTTTCTTTCCCCACAGCTCCGACGGCGGCTTTGCCGTGATCGATTATACCCAGGTAGATCCGGATCTGGGCGACTGGGAGGACATTGAGGCCCTGAGCCGGGACTTCAAGCTTATGGGCGACTTGGTTATCAACCACGTCTCCAGTCAAAGCCGGTGGTTTAAAAACTTCCAATACGGCAGAGACCCAGGTCGCGACTACTTTGTGGAGGCCAGCCCCCACTTCGATCTATCAAGCGTGGTGCGGCCGCGCACCAGCACCCTACTGCACCGAGTGGAAACCACCGCTGGTGTAAAGCACGTTTGGTGTACCTTCAGCCACGACCAAATCGACGTGGACTTCCGTAATCCGAAAGTGCTTTTAGAATATTTGCGGATTATTGGTGGCTATCTGGACCGCGGCATTCAGTGGCTACGTTTAGACGCCGTGGCCTTTCTTTGGAAGGAAATCGGAACACCGTGTATTCACCTCCCGCAAACTCACGAAGTCATCAAATTGCTGCGCCTATTGATGGACTACAAAAACCCGCACGCGCTGCTGATCAGTGAAACCAATGTTCCCAACGAAGAAAACCTGACGTACTTTGGCAACAGTAACGAAGCACACATCATCTATAACTTTAGTTTGCCGCCATTGGTGATTCATGCACTCTTGTCCGGGGACAACCGCTACTTGAAAAGCTGGTTGATGAGTATGCCACCCTCCCCCATGGGTTGCGCTTATTTAAATTTCACCGCCTCTCACGATGGCATCGGTTTGCGGCCCGCCGAAGGACTTTTATCCGATGAGGAGCTGAGTCGTTTCCTGGACACCTTGCGCTCTTTCGGTGGGCGTATTTCCAGCCGCACGGACGACACCGGAGCCACCAAACCGTACGAGGCCAATATCAGTCTGTTTGATGCGTTCAAGGGCACTTACAAAGGCACCGATCGCTGGCAAGAACACCGTTTACTGTGCTCACAAATCATTATGCTGTCGCTGGAAGGGATCCCAGCCTTCTACATTCACACCCTGTTCGCCACACCCAACGATCTCGACAAACTGGAAGCGACACAGCATAACCGCTGCATCAATCGAAAGAACTGGCATGCGGGTGAATTGGAGTCCTTGCTTGCGGACGCAAACTCTCCCCAACACAGGGTCTTCACCGAGTTGCGCCGACTTATCCGCATTCGTTGCGCGCAGCCGGCGTTTCACCCAAACGCCACTCAGTTCACCCTGCACATCAACTCTGCGGTGTTTGCCTACTGGCGCCAAAGCATGCGCCGCACTCAGAGTATTTTTTGCTTGAACAACTTAAGCGACGAGCCTCAACCGATAAACCTTTCCGACCTCAACCTCATCAGTACGGAAACGTGGCGTGACCTGATCGCCGGCAAGGAAATCGAAGACCTGTATGGCACCTTAACCCTGGCGCCCTATCAGTGCCTGTGGCTGACAAACTACGAAAAGAAGTAAGCGCACCAGTTCGAGTTAGCCCTGGTCTTTTTCCACCGCATCCAACAACCGCTCGTACACATCGGGAACGGCACTGAGCACACGCGACCAATTGGCCATAAAGGGTCGTTCGGTAGGGTCATTTAGAAATTGTTCGCCCGCGCGCATGATGCATTTGGTAAACAGCTCCACGGTACTTTCTTCCTGATTACGGTCAAGACTCATGCCATTGATCACCGCATCATTGTGATAGCGGTCCACCAGGTCAAGCGCCAGTCGGTAATAACTCGCTTTTATGGTGCGGAAGACTTCGGGGGTAAACACTTGGCCCTTGATCGCCAGCTTGCGGAATAACGATTTGGAAATGTCGGTGCTCATTTTCGCCAGGCCGCCATCGGGGTTATCTTGGGACAATGTCTGATGCTTATGATCGTAGGCATCGGCGATATCCACTTGGCAGACCCGCTCGTCCGAGTAGCGCCGGTTTACTTCGGACAGGACCCCAACTTCCAAGCCCCAATCGCTGGGAATGCGAATGCCACTGACCACATCCACAATCATTGAAAACTCACCCGCCAGCGGGTAGCGAAAGCTGTCAATAAACTCCAGATAGTCGTCACTACCGAACACCTGCTTCAGGGCTCGCACCAGAGGTGACACCAATAAGCGACTCACGCGACCGTTGAGCTTGCCTTCAGCGGCGCGATAATAGTAACCCTTGCAAAATACGTAGTTGAACGTGGGGTGAACCACGGGATAAAACAGTTTGGCGACTATATCCCGGTTGTACGTGAGTATGTCACAGTCATGCAGGGCCACGGCCTTAGCCCGGCCGGACGCGAGCGCATAACCCAGGCAGTACCAAACATTTCGGCCTTTCCCCAGTTCCACGGGCGCCAATCCATAGTCTGCTAAAACCTTGTCGATCGCTTTCAGCCGCGGCCCATCGTTCCAAAGTATGTAGTGGCGCTGAGGCAAACGAGAGAAAAATTCCTTCGCGTGTTCAAATTGCTGTTGATCGGCACGATCGAGACCGATGATAATTTCGTCGAGAAACGGCACTTTACTCAATTCATCGATGATGTGACTCAGTGCCGGCCCTTCCAGCTCTGAGTAGAGACACGGCAGCACCAGGCACATGGGCTTTTTATCCCGCCACTCACACAATTCCGCTTCCAATGCCTCAATGGGACGATCCCCGAGGTTGTGTAAGGTCGCGATGCGCCCGTTTTGAAAGAAATCACTCATGCTCGGTTCCTTAGGCTGTCGAGTATTTCCAGAACCGCCGCATTCCAACCTTCGGCGCCCTCTTTTGGTGCGCGCGTTACGTGTTTCAGTGCGTCACCGTTCATGCAAGCACCATTTTCATTGGGTATGAGTACTGGGGCGTCCGCAAACTTCAGCATATCCAAATCGTTGGGGCTGTCTCCCAGTGCGATACAGTAAGGCTTTTCCTGATACAGCTGTTCGTAGCGCGCCAGCAAAGAGCTTACCGCGTTACCTTTATCACACTGACCCAGGACGTGGTAAAAACGTCCACCCTGGATGAGCCTCAGTTTGTTCTCCGCCAGTACCTCAGTGAAGCTATCTAACTGCTCCGGATCATCGCGCCACAAAATGGGCTCCGATGCTTTACGTTGACCCGCCAAGCCAGCTTCCTCCAATGACAGGCCAGTGACGTGACCGATTTCTTCGTCGGTCATCCAGGCAAAGCCGGTAAATTGGTAATCCGACTTCAACCCATTTAACACCTGCAATATTTGCTCCCGATCGATCCCCCGATAATCATAATAATAGCCATCGCTCATAGAGCGGTCGTCGGCTTCTACGCCCAACTCTTCTACACGATCCTGTGGAATCATTACTAAACTGCCGTTCTCACACACGAAGGGATGGGTATTGCCGAGCGCCTCCCGCACACGTAGCATCTCGGGCGCCGTTTTACTGGAGACCAGAACGAGGGGAATCTTCTGCTCTTTCAGTTCAGCTAACGCTGGTTCGGCCGCTTGAAAACTATAATCGGCATGGTTGAGCAAGGTGCCGTCAAGATCGGAAAATACCACCACTGGTTGCATAAACTCACCCTTGCGTCAGTTAAATATCAGAGATCCCAAAGCCAGGAGTTTACGACTACCTGGTCAATTTCATGGGCTGGATTAAGGGCCAAAAGCACGTTGGCTCTGGCCGGCATCTCCTCAAGCATCCAGCGCGTTAGTCGTTCATAGTGGCTAATGAAGCGCACCAACTCCGTTGACGACATAACCTTAGACACGGCTAAATCCGACTCGCTCAGAGTTTGTCGCAATTTCTCTTCCTGAAGAGATCGCCATTCGTACACCTGCTGAAATGAAGGCGCCTGCAGCATCACCAGCAAGTCCAGCTGCGCGAAAAGTGCCTGATAATCTTCCAGTCGTTGGTTGACGTAGGTCCGCCATCGGCCATCCGGGTCTTCGCGCTCTTCCAGCTCATTACAAGGCCGCACTAATGCGGACTCTGCCTGAGGTCGCGCTCCGACACACCACCCTTCAAAAAGAATCAAATCAGGGCGGCCGGTAAAGGTAGGCCAAATCGATTCCGGCTTTTGATCATCCTTTGCCTTATCAAAGCTCGGCAACCGTGTTACCTGCGTCGACTCGGCGGCGCGCAATTGCGCGAGCAGCTCCCTGCCCATGACCACATCGTGAGTACCGGGTACGCCGCGCGTAGCCAGTAACGGATGGACCGCTTCCGCCAACGCTTGCCGCTCCTCGTGACGCAGATAGAGATCGTCAATGGAAAACTGGCAAACCTTCCAACCTTGAGCACTCAGTGCACGCGCTAGAATATAGGCGCCCGTGGATTTACCCGTGCCCTGAGCGCCGTTTATGCCCATGACTAGCGGCTCCGTAAGTCCGTTGCGCAAGTGGCGGGCAATAAGCTCTGCTAACGGCCAATAGGCTCGCCACAAATGGCGGGCGACCGGTTCCGGAAGCGCCAAATCGTTGATCAGAGTGTGGGCGCGATCACCCGTGGCCTCCGCATGCAGCCCTACTCGGGTCATGAGTTCTGGGGGCCATGGATTCCGCTCAGTCAGTTGGGCGTCGCTCACAAATTCTCCCGTTCCGTCATCCAGTTTTGGTTTCTACTAAGGTTAGCAGGATTCGGGCCAACGTGAATGGCGCCCCATGACTCGAAGGAAGGGAATCATTTAGCGCCTGGTGAAACTGGAATTGATGACCCTGGAATTTTCCTCCCAATCTGCGTATCGTCTTTGGCCAATGGACATTCGTTGGGAGCCCCTATGGACACATTTCTGCTCTCTCGCATTCAGTTCGCCGCCAATATCAGTTTCCACATACTGTTTCCCGCAATCACCATTGCGCTTGCGTGGTTTTTGCTGTTTTTTAAAATTCAATACAACCGCACAGGCGATGAAGTCTGGATGCGGGCCTACCGCTTCTGGATCAAAATATTTGCCTTGAGTTTCGCCCTAGGAGTGGTCAGTGGTGTCACCATGTCGTTCCAGTTTGGTACCAACTGGCCCGGTTACATGGATACCATTGGAAACATTGCCGGCCCCTTGTTGGGTTACGAAGTCCTAACGGCCTTTTTCATGGAAGCCACCTTTTTAGGCATCATGCTGTTTGGCATCAACCGAGTATCGAACCGGGTACACACACTAGCAACCTTTTTGGTCGCTGTGGGCACCAGTCTCTCCGCATTTTGGATTCTCGCACTCAACTCTTGGATGCACACGCCTACCGGTTTTGAAATGCGCGACGGCGTCGCGTTTCCCGTCAGTTGGTGGGAAATCATTTTCAACCCCTCTATGCCCTACCGGCTCATGCACATGCTGCTAGCGTCAGGGTTAACGGCAGCCTTTCTCATAGCGGGTTTGTCCGCATACCGAATTCTCAAGGGGGATCACAAACCCGCACCTCGGTTGACACTCCGCGCCGGCGTGTTCGCGGCTGCGGTGTTGATTCCTTTGCAAATCGTAATGGGTGACTTGCATGGCCTCAACACCTTTAAACACCAACCCGCAAAAGTGGCGGCCATGGAGGGGCTTTGGGACACCCGCGAAGGTGCTCCGCTGGTGTTGTTTGCTCTCCCAGACGAAACAGAGCGGCGCAACCGGTTCGCCATTGAAATCCCCAATGCCGCGAGTTTCATCCTTACCCATGATTGGTTCGGCGAAGTTCAAGGTCTGAATGATTTCGAAGACGAGCACCCACCGGTTGCACCGGTTTTTTGGGCGTTTCGAATCATGGTCTTTACCGGTTTGCTGATGTTGGCGATATCCTGGACGTGCACGTGGAAGCTGTGGCACAAAAAAGACTTAAGCCCGCGCATGCTGAAAATCTTGGTGGCCATGAGCTTCTCGGGTTGGGTGGGAACATTGGCCGGCTGGTATGTTACGGAGATTGGCCGCCAACCCTATTTGGTGACTGGCTTACTGAGAACCCGATCGGCCGTTACGGACATTGAACCCGGTAATGTGGCCACATCCCTAACCATTTACCTGACGATTTATGTGCTGTTGCTGTTCGCCTATATGCGCACTCTATTTCTTATGGCACGAAAGGCCGTGGAGGTGGACCGGATAGATGAGGGGCAAACTCTGCAGCAACGCATTAACCCTGTTACTCAGCGCGAGAGGTAAAACCATGCTCACGGGCGAAGCATACTGGTTACCGGTCATATTCATGGGCTTGATGGGATTGTCGTTTCTGGTCTACGCCACACTGGATGGTTATGACCTGGGTGTAGGCATCCTTCTGCCCGGGAACTCAGAGAAACAGCGTGACATTATGATCGCCTCCATCGGGCCGTTCTGGGACGCCAATGAAACCTGGCTGGTGCTCGGCGTCGGCATTATTCTCATCGCTTTCCCCGCGGCCCACAACATCATTCTGTTCCAACTGTATCTGCCGGTCACACTCATGCTGGCCGGTTTGATATTGCGCGGTGTCGCGTTTGATTTTCGCGCCAAAGCCCACATTGATCACAAGACGTTGTGGGATTGGGCGTTTAAAGGTGGGTCACTGCTCGCCACACTTTCCCAAGGCTATATGCTCGGTTTGTTTGTAATGGGCTTTGCCCAAGAAACTGTAGCCTATGTTTTTGCCGGCCTGAGTGCCATCTGCGTTACGGCAGGCTACTGTTTTATGGGCTCGTCCTGGCTGGTTTTGAAAACCGAGGGCGAGCTGCAGGCCAGGGCTGCCTATTGGGCGCGCCGCAGTGCCTGGCTGACGGCCATTGGCCTTATCGCCGTGTCCATTGTCAACCCGCTCATAAGTGATGTGGTATACGAACGTTGGCTGGGTGATGGGCTGGCGCTCTTCCTGCTAGTGCTGCCCGCTTTATGTGCGGTCTTGTTTTTGATCACGGATCGATATTTGGCTAAGTATCCCTTCGAAAAAGATTTCGGATGCTGGATTCCATTCGCCTCTGCCGTGGGCATTTTTGTACTCTCTTTCTCCGCGCTCGCCTACAGCTTTTACCCCTATGTCGTACCGGATCAATTGACCATTTGGGAAGCCGCCAGCGCGCCCGAATCCCTGCGCTTTATTCTTGTCGGGGTCATCATTGTGCTCCCTGCCATTTTGGGATACACCTTCTTCGCCTACCGGGTTTTTTGGGGTAAAGCGACCGAACTGGAGTATTACTAATCTGGATTCCGTTGTAAGCCCTTAGCAGATTCCTAACCCGACCCGTTTGGCAAAAATGCCGATGGTGCACTTTTGCTACTGGACTTATTCACAACCCCCCTTGTATGCTACGTTCAATGCAACCCGCCGCCTTCCTATGGTGGTGTGGTTAGCGCAAACTGTGACGCAGTTGACATTTTAGCTACAGCTCATTGATCGCTGCTATGCGCCTTCGCTGAGCGAAGGATCGGTACCCAATTATGGAAGTAACGGGAGTCCACCATGAAAGCCAAAGTCATTTCTATTGTTAGCGCTCTTTCCTATGCCTTGCTGTTAGCCCTGCAACCCGCGGTCGGTCAGGAGCCTCAATACTCTCAAGCGGGTATTCAATACTTTAACCAGCGGCTCGATGACTTGCGTTGCCGGCAGGATGGTTTGGCGATAGACGGCAGCCTAGATCTGGACGGAGACTGGTTTGCCGTTGCCTCCTTTGCCGATGCCAGCGGCGACCGCGCCTGCGGCTCCACGGCCATCTCTGCCGGCGGCGGCTATCGAACAGCGTTTGATGATACGTTCGATATGTACGGCACCTTAAGTTTCGAAACCGTTTCTCCCGACGTGGGCGGCAGCGATTCCGGACTGATCATAGTGGGTGGTATGCGTGGGTTTATCGCTCAGGATATTGAAGGAAAACTGGAGCTGGCTCACCATACGGTCTTCACGGGTTCAACCACCATTACCGCTGGCGGTGCCTTTTGGTTTAACCGGCAGTTTGCTGCGACCACCGATCTGACATTAAGCTCTAACGGCACGACTTTTGCGATAGGCGCGCGGATGAACTTTTAAGTTCGAATCTTCTGCTGAGCTGCCCGGAAAGGATGCCCTGCGCTTTTGAGACCCTCGGAGGCAGGAGCCGACACGGAGCGACATGGACGACTCGCAGGGAAGCGAGGAGTGTCCCGAAGCGCCGGGAGCGCGTAGGGGCCGTATTCACAGCGTGTCTCCAAAGCGCAGGGCATCCTTTCCTCCACCTTCAACAACAGCGTCTCCCTATGCGCTCTGAATGACCAGCCATACACTATAAAAACAATAACTGCCGCTAGGCGGCTGACCACCTAAAGCAGGACATACCCATGCAAGATACCAACGACCTGAAGTTAATGCTGGACTCCAGAATCCCCTTGATTGTGATTGAGACGCACGAAGAAAAGAAAGCCGTCGACATGTTGCTTAGAGTGGCCCGGGAAAAAGATCGGGAGTTGCATCGTTGGTCCATCACTGATGGTTTGCGCCCCATGAGCTTCGGCTTAGAATTGCAGCCCAAGTCTTCGCAGCTCACCGAGCCGGAAGAAGTCCTGCAACACATCAAGTCTCAAGACCGGCCGGGCTTGTACCTGTTGTGCGATCTTCACCCGTTTCTCGCTGAGCAGCCCAAGATAGTGCGACTGATCAAGGACATTGCCCTGAATCATCTTTCCGTGCCCCATGTAATTATTTTACTCAGTCATCGGTTGCAGTTGCCTCCAGAAATTTCCCGTTACGGAGCCTCGTTTCGCCTCTCCCTACCCAGTGATGAGCGCATCATGGCGATCATTCGGGAGGAGGCCCGACACTGGTCCAAGGAAAATAACAACGCACGTTTGAAAACCGACAATGCCACATTGCGCAAGCTGGTCGTCAATCTGCAAGGGCTTAGCGCCAGCGATGTACGTCGGCTGGTTCGCCAGGCCATTTGGAACGACGGCGCCATTACCCAAGCCGATATACCGGCCGTCAACAAAGCGAAGTTCGCCCTGATGGATATGGAGGGCGCCATGAGTTTTGAGTACGAAACCGCTGACTTCTCTCAGGTAGCGGGCCTGGAAAACCTGAAGCGCTGGTTACTCGCACGTAAGGATGCGTTTACCGGCAACGGCAGTGACTTGGAGTCGCCCAAAGGCATTATGCTGCTGGGTATTCAGGGGGGAGGAAAAAGCCTGGCCGCCAAGGCGGTAGCTGGCGCTTGGGGTTTACCGTTATTGCGTCTGGACGTCGGTGCGCTCTACAACAAGTACCACGGCGAAACCGAACGCAACCTGCGCGAAGCGTTAGACATGGCCGATGCCATGTCGCCCTGCGTACTCTGGCTGGATGAAATTGAAAAAGCCATGTCTCAGGGCAGTAGCGATGGCGGCACTTCGCGGCGGTTGTTGGGCACTTTGCTCACCTGGATGGCGGAACGCAAAAGCCAGGTTTTTTTGGCGGCCACCAGTAACGACATCAGTAAGCTTCCGCCTGAGCTGATTCGAAAAGGCCGCATGGATGAGATCTTTTTTGTGGATTTGCCGGATGAGAAAGTACGCCAAGCGATCTTCAGTATTCACTTGAGCAAACGGGACCTGGATCCGTCTCAGTTCGATCTGGAACAGCTGGCCGCAGCCAGTGACGGTTTCTCTGGTGCTGAAATTGAGCAAGCCATTGTTGCCGCACGCTATTGCGCGCGCAGCGAATCGGAAGTTTTGAATACAGAGCATGTATTGCGGGAATTGTCCGACACCAGTCCGCTGTCAGTCATTATGTCTGAAGAGATCCATAAACTCCGCCACTGGGCGGCGGAGCGGACTATACCGGCATAATGGATTTATAAGCTTCCGGGTAAAAAGATTAGTTGCTTTGTGGGCGTCGACGGGGTTTGTGGCGCACGTACAGGGTGCGAACGACCTGAGCGACTAATTGGTCGTCTTCATCCAGTATGTCGATGGTGAACTCGGGTAAATACTTCTCACCATTGTCTGTGTGGCGACGAATGCGCTCGAGGATCTCTTCATTGAGCCGAAATTCCGCCCGCACTACGCCGCGCCCCGGCGCCTTGAAATCAATATGGGCGCTGCGATCCCAGACATAATATTCCCGGCCGAGGTTGTACATGAGCATTAACATGTACCAGGGGTCGGTCATGGAAAACAGGCTGCCACCGAACTGGGTGCCCACGTAGTTGCGGTTGTACCAACGCAACTTTAGGGCTATGTCGATCTCGCGAAAGTCCTTGCTAATGCGGGTCGCTTTAATGCCGGCAAAAAACAACGGCGGCCAAAAATTTACCAGCCGCCGCACCATATTTTTACGCATAGTGAACGCCTTGCCTTGAAAGGTTGGCCGAAAGTATTCTTCAACGGCGCTTTAAATCAGAACCAGATTATCCCGATGAATCAATTCATCATCGTCTTTGTAACCCAATAGGCCGAGAATATCCGCACTGGGCCGGCCTTTAATCCGGGCTGCTTCATCGGCACTATAGTTTACCAAGCCGCGGGCAACCTCTCGGCCTTCCGCATCCACGCACACTACCATATCACCGCGCGTAAACTGTCCCAAGACCGACTTCACTCCCACGGGCAGCAAGCTGCGTCCGCGTTCGCGCAAGACCTGGACCGCACCAGCATCCAACACCAAAGTGCCGCGAGTTTGTAGTTGCCCTGAGATCCAGCGTTTGCGAGCGGCTTGAGGTTGTTGACTGGCGCATAACAAAGTCCCCACTACCTCACCGGCAGCGGCTCGCTCCAGTGCACGCTCCAAGCGTCCACCGAGAATGAGCGTGTCCGCACCAGAGCGCGCCGCAACGCGGGCCGCGCGCACTTTGGTGATCATCCCGCCACGCCCCAAAGCGCCGCCACCGCCAGCCATTTGCTCCAGGCGCGGGTCATCGGCAGCGACTTCGTTCAACAGTTGTGCGTCTGAGTGGGCACGGGGATCGCGATCATACATACCGTCCTGATCGGTAAGAATAACCAGCAAGTCCGCCTCGATCAGGTTCGCCACAAGCGCGCCCAACGTATCGTTGTCCCCAAAGCGGATTTCATCGGTCACCACGGTGTCATTCTCATTAACCACCGGTACCACACCCAAATCCAACAATGTGCGCAGCGTTGAGCGGGCGTTGAGGTAACGCTGACGGGACGATAAATCGTCGTGGTCGAGCAGCACTTGCGCGGTCTGCAAACCGTAACCCTGAAAAGCGGCTTCATAGGTTTGCACCAGGCCCATCTGACCCACGGCAGCGGCGGCCTGCAACTGGTGTACGGCAGTGGGTCTTTGGCTCCAGCCAAGGCGAGTCATACCGGCAGCGACAGCGCCGGAGGACACCAGCACCAAATCAATGCCCTGCTTGCGCAGCGAGGCCATCTGCGCCACCCAGCCCTCTATAGCCGTGGCATCAAGCCCCTTACCGTCGTTAGTCAGTAACGCGCTGCCGATTTTTACCACCCAGCGTTTAGCCTGGGGAATCTGTAGTCGTTTTGTTGTCATGGTCAGCAAATGATTGAAAAGATAGAGTCCAGAACTTGCATCCTGGTTAACGCACGTACTCCACATCTACATCGAAGTCGTCATCGTCGAAATCATCGTCATCCGAACCGTTCTTGCGTTCCGCACGACGCCGCTCCCTGAGCGCATCGGTGCGCTCGCGCACTTCCAGAGCCAATTGACGCTGGAACTCCTGCTCACGCTCTTGCGCTTCAGGGTCCTCTTCCTCGGCCCAGATGTCCTCCAGATGCGTCATGATCTTACCGCACAAGGGCGCGGTACCGGTTTTGTTCAATGCTGAAATCTGAAACACCGGCCACTGCCAATCCAGCGCCTCGACCAAAGCCTGGCAACGCTGTTCAACTTCATCCGCAGGCAGCAAGTCCACTTTATTCAGCAGCAGCCAGCGCTCACGCTGGGCCAGCGCCGGGCTAAAGTTATTCAGCTCGCGGGTAATCGTGCGCGCGTGTTCCACCGGGTCTGAACCGTCCGGTGGGGCCATATCGACAATGTGCAGCAACAACCGGCAACGGGTCAGGTGTTTGAGAAAGCGTATCCCCAAACCAGCACCTTCAGCGGCACCTTCAATCAGACCGGGGATGTCCGCCACCACAAAACTGCGGTGCTGCTGGACCTTGACCACGCCGAGATTGGGCACCAGAGTCGTAAACGGATAATCGGCAACCCGGGGCTTGGCAGAGCTCACAGAGCGAATAAAGCTCGACTTACCCGCGTTGGGCATACCCAGCAGACCCACGTCTGCCAGCACTTTCATTTCCAGCTTGAGGTTACGCACCTCGCCTTCACTGCCGGGAGAGGTACGCCGAGGCGCCCGGTTGGTGCTGGACTTAAAGCGAGCATTACCCAGGCCGTGGAAACCGCCTTGGGCCACCTTGAGAGTTTGCCCCGCTTCGGTCAGGTCACCCAGCACTTCTTCTGTGTCGGTATCAATAATGGTGGTGCCCACGGGTACCTGTAGAATCAGGTCTTCGCCTTTGCGACCGGTGCAATCTTTGCCTCGACCATTCTCCCCGGACTGTGCCCGGTAGCGGGGCTGGTAGCGGAAATCCACCAGGGTATTCAAATTTTCGTCGGCCTGCAGGTAAACGCTACCCCCATCGCCACCGTCCCCGCCGTCGGGGCCGCCTTTGGCGATGTACTTTTCGCGCCGAAAGCTCAGACAGCCATTGCCGCCCTTGCCCGCTTCGACATGAATGGGTGCTTCATCAACAAATTTCACAATTCTCTCCCGGTCACCAGGACTTCAAATCCGGCGCAACCCACGAACCAATATCAGCAAACGCTCATACTACCAGTTGCCCATACAAAAAAAGCCCTATCGACTCGTCGACAGGGCTTTTCCGTTGGCTAAAGCCCGCGCCGCGGCGGGCTTCGGCGGTCTCTTAGGCCGTCACAACGCTGACGAACTTACGACCTTTGTCACCTTTGGTCTCAAACTTCACCTGGCCGTTAGCCTTGGCAAACAGGGTGTGGTCTTTGCCAATACCCACGTTTACGCCGGGGTGAAATTGAGTGCCGCGCTGACGTACGATAATGCCACCAGCGGGGATCGCCTGGCCACCGTACACCTTGACGCCAAGGCGTTTACTTTCGGAATCGCGCCCGTTGCGCGTACTACCACCAGCTTTCTTGTGAGCCATTGTCTAAACTCCTCTTAACCTTTGATACCAGTGATTTTCACTTCGGTGAACCACTGACGATGGCCTTGGCGACGCATGGAGTGCTTACGGCGACGGAATTTGATGATTTTCACCTTATCTCCGCGACCGTGGCTGATCACCTCGGCAGTAACTTTAGCGCCATCCACAACCGGTGCGCCTACTTTTACCTTGTCGCCATCGGCAACCAGGTAAACTTTGTCGAATTCAACGGATTCCCCGGTAGCGAGCTCGATTTTCTCCAGCTTTAGGGTTTCGCCTTCCACGACGCGGTGCTGCTTGCCACCACTTTCAAAAATTGCGTACATAGTTGCTCCAAATACACACTTGGACGACACGAAGCAGCTTTCGGCAGGAGCCAACGTGCTTTAGAAGGGCTTGCGTCGTATAGTTCAGTTTTTCAGGGGCCGCGATTGTAAGACAAGCAGCCGGGCCTGGCAAGCAAATACTGGCTTCCGAAGCCATTAAAAGGGTAAAAAACCCCCGGCCGCCATCACTGCTGTGGCTTCGTAAGCAAACCTCCGGGCCGCACAGGGTGATTGTTCAGCAAACGTCGTGAACCCCTCCCTGGGGACTGCCTCAAAAGGTCCCTCTTTTGAGGCTTGCTGAACACTCACCCTGCACGTCCCTGGTAACCCCAAACTACCGAGTTCTTTTCCGTAAGCAGCCCCATAGCAGAAGTTCTGGGGCGTAAGAATGCCTTAGCTGAGGCTGCAAAGGTGGTTCGCAGGAGGCATTTCGAAACTCTCAAAAGAGGGATCTTTTGGGAGAGTCCCCAGGGAAGGGTTTACGGCGTTTTCGAAATGCCTCCTGCGAAGCGCCTGGGACTAACCTTACGAAGCAAATAACCCTGTACCTTCGGCTTTTCGAGTCTCTAGCAGTAAAGACCGTGCAAATTGTGGCACTGCACTTATTTTACTCAAATTATTCCAGACAGCAGTGCGGCCCTCATCCCGCAGCAGGCTTCGCTTTCTCCCTCCCTAGGCTCTATAATTGCCGCTTTTCCTTTCCCTACCCGATACAGGCCGTTTTACACAATGGAAGACCAATACCACCCCGCGCAAGTCGAATCTCAGGCCCAAGCCCACTGGGATGAACACCAGAGCTTTAAAGCGCGCGAGGAGCCCGGCAGAGAAAAATTCTATTGCCTCGCCATGTTCCCCTACCCCAGCGGCAAGCTGCACATGGGGCATGTACGCAATTACACCATTTCCGATGTGATCGCCCGCTATCAGCGCATGCTGGGCAAGAATGTCCTGCATCCCATGGGTTGGGACGCCTTCGGCCTACCCGCCGAGAATGCCGCCATCAAGAACAAGACCGCGCCTGCCAAGTGGACATACGCCAACAGCGACCATATGCGTGACCAGCTCAAGCAGCTGGGTTTCGGTTTTGATTGGTCTCGAGAGCTGGCCACTTGCAAGCCCGATTACTACAAATGGGAGCAATGGTTTTTCACTCGCCTTTATGAAAAAGGCCTGGTGTACAAAAAAATGTCCGCGGTGAACTGGGACCCTGTGGACCAGACCGTACTGGCCAATGAGCAGGTCATCGACGGCCGCGGTTGGCGCTCCGGCGCCCTGGTGGAACGTAAAGAGATCCCCCAGTGGTTTATCAAGATCACCGATTATGCAGAAGAGCTGCTCGCCGACCTGGACAAACTGCCCCACTGGCCGGAGCAGGTTAAAACCATGCAGCGCAACTGGATCGGCAAAAGCCGCGGGGTGGAAATCCGCTTCGACTTGGTCGAGCCGGTAGCCGGACACAACAGCCTGGACGTCTACACCACTCGCCCCGACACCCTGATGGGCATCACCTATTTGAGCCTGGCCGCCGAACATCCTATCGCCACAGAGCTCGCCAAGGACAACCCCACGCTTGCCTCCTTTATAAAGGAGTGCAAAGTCCAGTCCGTGGCTGAGGCGGACATGGCCAACATGGAGAAAAAAGGCCTGGATACCGGCATCCAGGTGAAGCACCCCATTACGGGTGAACCGCTGCCGCTGTGGGTAGGCAACTACGTGCTTATGGATTACGGCTCGGGCGCGGTCATGGCGGTACCCGCCCACGACCAGCGGGATTACGAATTTGCCCATAAGTACGACCTGCCAATCAAACAGGTGATTGCGCCCGCTGATGGCTCGCCCTGCGACATCAGTACAGAGGCATTTACGGACAAAGGCATTCTGGTCAACTCCGGCGAGTACGACGGCCTGGACTTTGACGGTGCTTTTGAAGTGATTTCCCTGGCTCTGAAGGCCGCCAATCAGGGCCAGGTGAAAACCAATTACCGCCTGCGAGATTGGGGCGTGTCCCGCCAGCGCTATTGGGGTGCCCCCATTCCCATGTACAACCTGCCGGAAGGGGGCGAGATCCCTGTGCCGGCCCATAAACTGCCTATCCTGTTGCCCGAAGACGTAGTGATGGACGGCGTCCAGTCACCCATAAAATCCGATCCCGACTGGCGTAAAGACGAGCTGGACGGCCAGGCGGTGGAGCGGGAGACCGACACCTTTGACACCTTTATGGAGTCCTCCTGGTATTACGCCCGTTACACCTGCCCCAACTACGACCAGAGCATGCTGGACCCGGACGCCGCCAACTACTGGTTGCCGGTAGACCAGTATGTGGGCGGGATTGAACACGCCATTTTGCACTTGCTCTACGCGCGTTTTTTCCACAAATTGATGCGCGACGAGGGCTTGGTAAACAGCGACGAACCCTTCGATCGCCTGCTCTGTCAGGGCATGGTGCTCAAAGACGGCGTCAAAATGAGCAAATCCAAGGGCAACACCGTAGACCCGGAGCAGCTCATCGAGCAGTACGGCGCGGATACCGTGCGCTTGTTCTCCATGTTCGCAGCACCGCCCGAACAGAGCATGGAATGGAGTGATTCAGGTGTTGAGGGAGCAAACCGCTTCCTGCGCCGTCTGTGGAAGACGGTCCACGGCCATATTCAGGCCGGCGAACCTGGGGGGCTGAACCCAGACCAGCTGGACGACGCCCAGAAAGGGCTGCGCCTTAAAGTCCATGAAACCATTGCCAAAGTGAGTGATGACTACGGCCGCCGCCAGACTTTCAACACTGCCATCGCGGCCGTTATGGAACTGCTCAACGACATCAGCAAAGTGGCTGATCGGTCCACCCCGGAAACCCTGGCCGTAGAACGCGAGGCACTGGAAACCTGCGTATTGCTGCTGACGCCCATTGTCCCGCACATTACCCAGACACTGTGGCAAGCCCTGGGCCATGGTGAGATTCCCCTCAACGGCCCCTGGCCCCAAGTGGACGAAACTGCTCTGGTACGCTCCAGCATTGAAGTGGTACTGCAAGTCAACGGCAAGGTGCGGGACAAGGTTCAAGCACCCGTGGATGCGCCCCGAGAAGCGATGGAAAAGCTGGCCCTGGCGCAACCCAATGTGCAGCGCTTCCTGGACGGCGTCACAGTGCGCAAGGTCATCGTGGTGCCGAATAAATTGGTCAACATTGTCGCCAACTAGTCCCAAGGGACACCTAGCGGTTAAGCGCACAAGAGGCTGTTAAATGAAACACCTGTGTATTTTTGTGTTGGTACTGCTGACCACCGCCTGCGGTTGGCATCTGCGCGGCACCGTGACCCTGCCCAGCACGATTGAGCGGCTGTACTTAAGCGCGGACGACCCCTACAGCCCCATGGTGGCTGAACTGCAACAGCGCCTGATCGCCAGCGGGGTAGAGCTGGCGCCGGCGCAAGTGGGTGCACCCTACACTCTGGCCATCACGGAGCAGTTGCAGGACTCAAGGGTGGCCGGGGTCGGGGTGGATTCCCTAGCCAGCTCTTATGAAGTCACCCTCGAGGTGCGCTATGACATTCTTGGCCTACTCGGAGAGCCCATCGCAGAAGATCTGTCGAGTATTGTGACCCGCTCCTATGAATCCGATGTGGTGGCTGCTGGTGCCGGCGCCCGAGAGGAGGCCATGCTACTGCGTGAAATGCGGGCCGAGCTGGCTCAGCAGATTTTGCGCCGACTGCAAGCCGAGATTAATGCCGCCGAAGCGGCCCAACCCACGGCTACGGACTGATCCATGGCCAGGCTGCGCCCCGAACAACTGGCCCCCGCCCTGAGCAAAGGCCTGGCCCCCATCTACTTGGTCAGTGGCGACGAGCCGCTGCTGGTTCAGGAGGCTTGCGACGCTATTCGCCAGGCTGTCCGCCAAGCTGGCTTTAAAGACCGGGAGCTGTATCACGCGGACGCCGGCTTTGACTGGACGCAGGTACTCAGCGCCGCGAACAGCCTGTCACTGTTCGCGGAGCAAAAGCTATTGGAGGTCCGCCTGCCCACTGGCAAACCCGGCGACAAAGGCAGTAAGGTTTTGCAGGAATACGCTAAGGCTCCCTCTCCCGACAACATCTTGCTGCTGGTCGCCGGAAAACTGGACAGGAGCGCCCTGAACACCAAGTGGGCCAAGGCTCTAGAGCAAGTGGGTACTCACATTCAAGTCTGGCCCCTGCCCCCGGCGCAACTACCCCGTTGGATCGGCCAACGCCTACAAGCCGCAGGTCTCAAGGCAGAAAGTAGCGCCATCGACCTACTGGCCTCACGCGTGGAGGGCAACTTGCTGGCCGCCTCCCAGGAAATCGAAAAGCTGAAACTTTTAGCGCCAGACCAGAGCGTCAGCGCCGAGCTGATGGCTTCAGTGGTGGCCGACAGCGCGCGCTACAATGTGTTTGCGCTCACTGACAAAGCCCTGCGCGGCGACGCGCGCGGGGCCGTAAAAACTCTGCAGGGGCTACGGGGCGAGGGCACCGAACCCCTTGCGCTACTCTGGGCTCTGACGCGAGAAATTCGGCTATTGGTACAAATTGGTCAATCCGTAAGTCAAGGCGTGTCCTTTGAACGAGCCGCACAGCAGGCCCGCGTCAGGGAGCAGCAAAAGCCACTCCTCCAGTCCGCCCTACGACGCCTGAAGCCGGCCCAAGCACAACAGTTACTGCGCAAGGCCAATGGCATCGACAAAGCCATCAAGGGCATGCGCAATGCCAGCCCTTGGGACGAACTGCTGGATCTCACGCTAAACGTGGCTGGCGTGCGCAGCCTCCATCCCAGCAACGACCGGTTGAGTCTGAAGCTGGACCATTAAGTGTCACCTCATCGTAGGTCTAAGCCCATGATTTTCACTCGCACCCTATTGCTGTCTCTTATTATGGTCACTGCCCTGGCTGCCTGCAGTAGCCACAAACCTGCCTCCATTGATCCACAACCACGGCTGCAGGAATATGAGTGGATGTCCATTGAGCGTTGGCAATCCATGCATGCAGCCCATACGGACATTGCTAGGACAGAGGATGTTGAGCTGTTGCTGCTGGGAGATTCAATCACTGAGGGCTGGCCTGAAGCCTTATTGGAGGAATACTTGGGCGCCTACCGAATCGCCAACTTTGGCATTGGCGGTGACCGGACCGAAAACGTACTCTGGCGACTGGAAAATGGGGCTGTTGGGCAGCTACAGCCCCGGGCTGTGTCACTTTTGATTGGCGTCAACAATTTTGGGTTGGCGGATCACCCGGCCGAAGATGTCTACCTGGGTGTGAGCGCCTTGGTTGAAAAGCTTCTGGACGTATTTCCCACAGCGGACATACTGGTCCACACCATTTTTCCCTACCAAGAATCCCCCGAACATCCTGACCGGGCCCGGTTAGAACGTACCAACGCAATGATCCGCGGACTGGCCGATCGTGAGCGAGTACACCTTCTCGACATCGGCGCCCAGCTAGTTGACGATCAGGGCCATATCAGCCCAGACATCATGCCTGACTATCTACATCTTTCGGAGGCCGGCTACCGAATATGGGCAGAGCATCTTACCCCAGCGCTAGTGCCTTTACTCCACGAGCCACGTTGAGGCTCTCAAATACTTTTTTGGTATAAAAAAGCTGGCGCCTATTCCACTTTTCGTCTCTTAAAGACGGGGCCAGCCTCAGTTAACCCCCTCAAAAAATCGACTCTAGTTATGGTCAGCGGGAATACATCTGTGCTATGTTAAACGCCGTAGCGCGCGTCAGCAGTGCGCTACTCGCACTCTCAGCTGCCAAAATAGATCATCTGCGTCAGTGGGCCCTCGACTTCGACAAGGCGGTGCCTAAGGGGCAGCAGAATTCGGTCA
This sequence comes from Marinimicrobium hydrolyticum, assembly GCF_030848505.1. Lineage (GTDB taxonomy): Bacteria > Pseudomonadota > Gammaproteobacteria > Pseudomonadales > Cellvibrionaceae > JAVDDU01. The sequence continues at coordinate 130,149 of NZ_JAVDDU010000007.1, read as the reverse complement.
TGATTCGCTGAAAGATTACAATAAAATAGAGGGTTGAAAAATGTTACAAAAACTACTCATAGCCTTATTTGCCGTGTCCTTGCTGTCGGCTTGTAGTGGCAGCAGCTCCTCCTCATCGGAGACGGTCAGGGACTTGCCACCACCACCAGCAGTAGAAGATGAATGTGTACCGCCCGCTCCGGAAGTCGTCAATTACAATTTTGACTCCCAGGAAGCTGTGGACGAATGGTTCATGAACGGCGATGGACAAAATGTTGTCCTCGACTACGTGGACGCAGAAGGCGCCATGAGTATGACGCCAATCCACTGGGATACCGCTGAAGAGAACTGGCGCCGTCAAGCACGCGTAGCGCTTGTCGAAGACCCAGAAGAAGAAAGCGTAGACATGAGCGGCGTGACCGTCCGTGTAGATCTGTATGTTCCCGGTGAATACCTGGAAGACGACGGCTGGGGCATGCAGTTAATCATTCAGGGCGAAGGTTACGCCGATAACGGCTGGACTGGTTCGGCCGATCTTGAAGCGGGCGACAATACCATAACCTGGAACGTTGGCGCCGCCGCTGGAGCCACGCACTTTGGCATCCAAATCTCTAACATTCCCTCGAACCAGACCATGGAGCCGATCCTGGTCAAGCGCGTTCGCATGACTTTCCCTGTTGAGGATGACTGTCCGGATGACGAGCCCCAAGGCGAAACCAGATTCAGAGCGGCCATGGAAAGTGGATGGCGCATTGAAGGCGACGGTGAGTTTGAATACACCGAAGATGGCGTTCTGTGGTCACCTGCCGCTGCTGGTGAGCAACTCGTGTACGACGTCGAGGGTCAGATTAATTGGGCCGGCGCGACCTTGACTGTGTCCTTCTTTGTAGACCAAGACTTTATCGACAGTGGTGCCGCCCTTCAACCAATTGCGCAGCAAACCTATGGCAGCTGGGCATGGCATGACTGCTGGATAGATAGCAGCGATATATCAGCAGTTGAGGCGGGCGAAACGATTGTTTTCGAGTGTGGACCGCTCCCAGGTGGCTTCGATCTTACAGAGCACGCCCCAGGAGATGAAGAAGCCGCTGGAGTCAAGTTTGGTATGCAACCCAATGGCGGCAGTGGCGGTGGAACCGTTACAGTAACGCGTATGGTTGTTGACCTGGCTGATGGTGTTTACCTCCCTGAGCTGCCCACTTCTATTACTGCGAGCCTTGAAGAAGGCTGGCGTACCGAAGGAGAGGGTAACGCCTTCGAATACGTTGATGACGGCATTTTGTGGACGCCCGCTGCAGGTGGACAGCAAATGGTTTACGACGTTGAGGGAGTTCAGAACTACGCTGGCGCCACCTTGTCCATCAGGTTTTTTGTGGACCAAGCGTTCGTCGACAGTGGAGCTGCTCTACAGCCTATTGCACAGCTGACGTATAGTTCTTGGGCATGGCATGATTGCTGGATCGATGGCAGTGCGATAGCTGACGCCGGTGCTGGGGAAGTCATCTCGTTCGATTGCGGCCCGCTGCCCTCAGGCTTCGATATGAATGCGGTTGACCCGGATGAAGATCACGCTCCGGGCATCAAATTCGGTATGCAACCAAATGGCGCACCCGAAGGCACCGTGACTATTACTCGCCTCAGAGTCAACATGGCCGATGGCGTTTACGTACAACGTTAAGCTGGTCCATGCGGTTGGCGGTTAATCGCCGCCACTGCGCGGATCACATAAAAAAACCCGGCTATATGCCGGGTTTTTTTATGTCTACCTTTCCTACAAACTCCGGTGGGATCGAACACCAAGTCCAGCTTCGCCAACCACACTAAGCCTTGTTCTGAAGAACGAAACTCCCCTCCTACACACCAAAGCATGCAAGTTTCGGTAGCCGATCTTCGTCATCACTGTCTTAGCTGATTAGGCAGCAGTACCCTTGATACGACTACGCAAGAACAGCCAATAGACCGCAATACCAAGGCTAAAGCTTAACTAACGCTAACTGCACCAGCCCAATCCGTGGATTTAAATCAATCCTTCGACTCTGATCCAAACGGCTTAGTCATCAACACCAACTTCGGCAACAACGTTAACGAGCCCACAATCGCCGTAAACATGGCCAGAGCGGTGAGCAGTCCGAAGTAGATGGAAGGAATAAACCTCGATAACGCCAGTATGGAGAAACCCACGATGATGATGATGGCCGTGTAGTACATGGCTCTCCCAATAGAGGCGTGGGAGGCGTGCATGGCGTCAACATAATTGCGTCGCTCTGAAAACTCTTTGCGGAATCGGTACAGATAGTGAATCGCGTGGTCCACCCCAACACCGACAGTGATGGCGGCAATGGTGATAGTCATCATATCCAGCGGTATACCCGCCAGGCCCATGCCACCGAGCACCACGCTAGCCGCCAACATGTTGGGGAGAATGGCGATAATGGCAATGCGGAAGGAACGGAACAGCACCAGGAACATGAGCATAATGCCCACGAACACCGCCCCTAGAGTGACAATCTGCGAGTTAAACAGACTGCGCAACATATTGTTGTACAGCACCAGCATGCCGGTAAAGCGCACCTGATCCGGGTCAAAACCCAACTCCTCATGAGCGTGCGTGTGAATTTTTTCCACCAGCTGCATACGTTCCAGTTCAGGGCTGGTTTCCTTCACACGCAGGGTGATTCGCGCCTGTTGATGCTGATCCGATAAATAGGGGTCGATCAGTACCTCGGAGATCTCCGGGGGCATAGAACGGCGCATAACCGCCAGTTCAAAATCGTTGAGCGCTGAGCCGCTAATATCCCGCGCTACGTCATAAGCGATACTGAGTGACTGAACCTTACCCACTTCTGGTAGGGACTCCAGGTATTGGTGCAATGCCTGAATATCCTGCAAACCAGCACGTGTGAACCAATAGCTGGTTTCCGCAGTTTCCCCTGCTCCGTCTTCCGGATCGGCGAAAGGGTCGTCCTCGTCGTGCCAAGCGGCATCGTCAGCGAAGGGGTCTTCCTCGGGGTCAGCAAAGGGATCGTCTTCCCCGTGAAATTCGCTCTCCCGTACGTGTTCTGGCGCATCCAGAATGATATCCAGGTTGATGGTGCCGCCCAGTTGCCGGTCGATCACCGACATACCTTGATAGATTTCCGTGTCTTCCTGGAAGTAGTCGATAAAGCGGTTATCCACTTCCAGCTTCGTCATGCCATAGGCACTAATTAGAGCGGCGATCAACGCTACAGCTACAACCGTGCCGCCGTGGTTTTCTGCCACTTTGGAAAACTTCAGCGTTACGGCACCGGACTGATCGCCTTTGTCTTTTGGTTCGCCTTTCGGCAACAGCATCAAGCCGGCAGGGATAATCACAAATGCCAGTACGAACGCCACACTTAACCCAATGGTCATCATCCAGCCAAAATCGATTACCGGCCGAATGTCACTGACCACCAAAGACACAAAGGCCACAATCGTTGTCAGTGCGGTATAAAGGCATGGACGGACCATAAAACGGGTTGTGTCCGCGACCAGTTCTTCCTGGCTCCAGTCCGGGTGTTGGGCGTGAGTCTCCCGGTATCGCACCACTAGGTGGATGGTCAGCGCGAGAGTCATGATCAGTAATAGCGCAACAAAATTTGATGAGATAACCGTAAGGCGCCAATCGATCCAGCTGAGCCAACCCAACACGATCACCACGGCTAGCACACAGGTCGCCAAAGGCAGCAACACAAAACGCCACTGACGGAAGATAAACGCCAGCATGGCAATGATAAAGACCAAGATAGCCGTTCCGAATACCATTAGGTCGCTTTGAATAAAGGCGATCATATCGGAGGTGATCATGCTTACGCCGCCCAAAAACAGTTCGGCGTGGTCCTCGTACTGAGCAAGGATGCCGCGTACTTCCTCGACACGGGCGTGATCCCGAGCGGTCACTTCAGTGCGGTAGTCCCGGAACACCTGGCTGACTTCATCCAAGCGCGACTGCTCTTTATCCGTCAAACCTTCTTCCCGCGCTTTGACCCGCAGACTGTCCCGCTCAGTGACCAGCTCGTAGTACTTATCGTCCACTGCCAAATTGAGCTGTAGCGCTGTGGTGCGACCATCCTCACTCAAAATCATGTCGCGATAAATGGGGCTGTTCAGAAATTCCTGCTTGGCCTGTTCCCGATCTACATCCTCGCTCAGCAAGGTACGCGTCTCCTCCTGCTGCTCAGCCAAACTGCGCATGGGACTGTACAACAGGGGCACGTTGAGGATGGAATTCACACTCTCCACACCTTGCACCTGCTCGAGGTCATCGTGCAGGGATTTAAGCACCTCCAATGACTGGTCGGAAAACATCTCCGCGTGCGGCGTGTAGGTGACGACCAGAAAATCGCCCGTCCGGTAGCGTTGGTTGATTTCGCGGAAAAAATCCAGAGAGCGATCGCTTTCCAGTGTCAAGGAGTCCGCCGAAGCGTCCAACTTAAAGTTAGGTAACCCAAACGCGGCGAGCGCACTGATCAGTGCCACTAGCGTCAAAACCAACACTGGATGCCTGAGAATAACAGCCCGATAGAGTCGGGCTAGACCTGATAACATAAATTAACCTTATTCTTCCCGAGGTGTAGTGGCGCATAGTGTACCCTATGCGCTTAAGCACTAGCAGCTGTTGCTGGCAGCTATGGTAGTGTCAATTTCGCCAATGTCGATATAATCATGTGACTCCAGGCCAGCCTCAGACAAACTATGGGCCAGAGAGTGTCATCGGGCGATGGAAAACGACATGCTCAAGCTTCAACTTAAGGATCGACGACAAGACCCTGTCTGGGTCGCGGAGAAGCTGTACAGCATTGGCAGCGCTCCCGACAACCATCTCGTTTTGCCGGACGAGAGCATATCCCCAGTGCATGCGCGTCTGATTACCACAGCCAACAAGGTCTACCTGAAGGACAACAACAGTCCCTTTGGTTGCTATGTTAACGAACAGCGAATCACTCAAAAGGAAATTCAGCCGGGCGATGTAATCCGACTGGGAAGCATTGAGCTGGAAGTACTGGCACCCACCGAAGCGGCCAATGAAGCACCAGCACTCGAGTGGCACCTGGTCGCCGACGGTGGCTGGCTGGCCGGAAAAAGCTACGCCATTCCCCGGGACCGGCCGGCGACCATTGGCCGCGCCGACGTTAACGACATTGTCATTCCCGGATCCCATTTATCCCGTCGCCACGCACAGGTGCAGGTTCAAGGCGACCAGTTACTGGTTGAGGACCTGGACTCAGTCAGTGGCACCTATGTAAACGAACAGTTGGCGAGCCGCACCCCGGCTCGCAGCGGCGACCGGCTGCGGATAGACGTTTACAGCTTTCGGATTGTGGGCCCCGAACATGCAGCCCGTCCCAAGTCCACGTTTACCCCGCTGGCGAACCTCAAGCCTCTGGCACGAGTGAAACCCGATGTGCACACCCCCAAACGCTGGAAGACCCGCCCCACCTCCCCCGGTAACCGTGAGGAACCCAAACCCCATCAACGTCAGGAACTCTGGCTCTGGGTTGTGTTGATTGTCACCGCCATTTTGCTGATCGGCGGCCTGTATTGGATTTAGGCCCTCGTTGAGCCCGCTTCTCGCCAGGGTTTTCCCTGTCTGCTGCCCGCCGGGCTATGGTAGAATTCCGGCCAATTTTTTCACCCACCGTTTACAGGAACGTACCATGAGCCTAGATCAAGTCGCCTCCGGCAAAAACCTGCCCGATGATATCAACGTCATTATCGAAATCCCCATGAATGGCGAGCCAGTAAAATTTGAAGTTGATAAAGACAGCGGCGCCATCTTTGTTGACCGCCTATTGAGCACTTCCATGCACTACCCTTGCAACTATGGTTACGTGCCGCATACCTTGTGCGGTGACGGTGATCCCGTTGATGTGCTGGTGATTTTCCCCCATGCTCTGCCACCGGGTTCGGTCATTCGCTGCCGCCCCGTGGGCGTACTGAAAATGACTGACGAATCCGGCGAAGATGCCAAAGTGCTTGCCGTGCCCGTGGACAAGGTCACTCCCCTGTACAGCCACATTAAAAACGCCACCGACCTGCCAGAGATTACCCTGGCACAGATCAACCATTTCTTTGAGCGCTACAAGGATCTGGAGAAAGGCAAATGGGTTAAGGTTGAGGGCTGGGAGGACGCCGACGCGGCGCGTCGTGAAATTACCGAATCCGCTCAGCGCTATCAGCAAGGCCAATAAACTTTGCACTGACCGGGATTGATGAGCTCAATCCCGGTCTACCAGGCGAATACCGCTGATATCCGGCACCTGGGCATTCACCTCTTCTTTCTTCTCCCCCATATCACTGCCTACTGGCGCTAAATCAAAATCTGTACTGGCGGGCACAACCGGTTCGACCTTGGGTCGCTCGGAGGGCGACAATAGGTCCGCGCCTGCGTCGGCCAAACCCCAGTCCTCCGGCTCTACGGCCACCAAAGGGAGTTCCTGGCGTTCATTTGGGCCCAGCAGGTCGGCGCCCGCTTCCGCCAGATCGAAATCCGGAATGGTTAGATCCGCATCCGGTACAGCCGCTCGCTCCTCAGCGTCCAGAAGCTCGCCTTCGGGGGCACGCAAACTTAAACCACTGGTATCCACCGAGACGGGGGTCAAGCGCCGGTGCTCCTCTGGCTTCACCAAATAGCCGCCCGCTGGGGCCAGACTGAGCCCTTGAGCTGGCGCTTTTGTCTTGGCGGCGGCTTGAGGGCCGCTTGAGGCCTGAGTTCGGCCACCGGACGCCTTGGTGTGATCGGTAGGTGCCAAGCGCACCTGAGCGCCCGCTTTGTACAGCACTTGGCTGTACTTTTCCGCGGTGGCTTTGTCCAGGTTCCGTTTAATCGCGACTGGGCGGCCCGTGAAAAGTGCGTCAATTTTCTGAGCATCGGCCTTAAACAACTGCTGCAAGCGTGATTTGACGTCATCCAGAGCATGGCCCAGGACAATATCACCCCGAAAGATCAGATCAAATTTTTCTGGTTCCATACCTCACCTATGATTCAGCCGCCACTGTGGAAATAATAGCACTTCATCGCAATATGCAGGCCGCTGGTAGTTACGAAACAATATGGTTCTGGGGTGGCGAGCCCAGCTCCATCATTCCATACTATGAAAACTGACTTTACCGGACGAGACCAAAAGCCAATAGTTAAAACGGAGAACACACAAGGGGCCTGACTACACACAAGGATAAAGGGGGTGGAGAAAATGTACGAAATACCCAAAGCTGAAGCGACTGAGCGACTGGCCAATACCGAGGCGGTGCGTTCGAAAGTGGAGCAAGATATTGAGTTTCTGACGGACCGCATCGCCGCATTGAAAAGCCAACCCAGACCAAACCGGGTGGTAATAGATACCTACCAAACCATGCTGGACAGCCGTTTATCTGTGCTCAAATGGTTCCAGCATGGCCGAGGAGCAGGGGCTGACAAACAGCATAACGTTTATTCCATAGGGGCCTAAGCTCGTCAATCGTCATTCCCATTAAGGTCGTGATCCATATCCCGGGCCGGACTTTCACCCCGAGGGCGCCCCACGATCCGCGCCGGCACACCCGCTACCGTGGTGTGGGGCGGCACTGAATCCAAAACCACACTACCGGCGCCGACTTTGGCGCCTTCACCCACCTCAATATTGCCAAGAATTTTTGCCCCGGCACTGATTAAAACGCCCTGGCGAATCTTCGGATGTCGATCACCGCTTTGACGCCCTGTGCCCCCCAAGGTTACCGCGTGCAGCATAGACACGTTGTCATCCACCACCGCGGTTTCCCCCACCACCACACCGGTGGCATGATCGATCATAATGCCGCTGCCAATGCGTGCGCCGGGATGAATATCCACGCCAAAGGTTTGGGAGATCTGATTCTGTAAGTAGAGTGCCAGGGAGCGGCGCTCACGCACCCAGAGATAGTGAGCGAAACGATACGCCTGCAGGGCGTGGAAACCTTTAAAAAACAAAAAGGGCATGAAGTAGCGATCGCAAGCGGGATCCCGCTCCCGGTAGGCGCTAATATCCGCGCGCATGGCGGCTTCGATGTTCGGCTCTTTCACCATGGCCGCGTCAAACACTTCGCGAATCATCATGGCCGGTACCGCTTGGCTGTCGAGCTTGTTCGACAAGTGAAAGCTGATGGCAGAAGCAAAGCTGTCGTGGTTAAGAATCGTGGCGTGAAAAAAACTCGCCAGCACAGGCTCTTCCGAGCTGGCTTGAGCCGCTTCGCTCCGAATCGTCTGCCACATGTCGTCCACTGCACTCAACTTTTTCAAACCCAACCCTCTTCAAATGACCCTCATTGTCGCACAGGAAGCCAACGTCACCCACCACCGGGCAAAAAACGTCGACGGAATCGCTCCCAAAACTCGCGCATCCGGAAAAAAATTCCCACGCACACCAATACGTGCAGCCCCATTACGACCAAGAAAAGCTGCGGAATTGATAAGCCGATTACACCTAGGCCCACCATACCGGTTAAGGCTGCGCCGATCATAAACAAGGAGTTGAGCACGTTGTTAGCGCCGATGATTTGAGCGCGGCGCTCAGGCCGGCTGCGATTCTGCATTAAAGCGAACAAAGGAACCATGTAAAGAGAACCGCCTACGCCCAGAAAAGTCACATCGAACGCCACTCGCCACCAGTGAGGCATCGCAAACAATTCAGCGATACTGTACAACTGATCAGAATCGGAGGGGGCATGGGTGGCTGCGAAGGACAAGCCTGCGAACGCCAAATCTACGCCAAACACCAGCACCAACAGCGCCCCCAAAGGCGCTACGCCGGGTTCCACCTGACGCCGGCTCAGTCGCTCGCATAAAAGCGCACCAATACCGATTCCTACAATAAATACGGCTAACAGCACACTGATTACCTGCGCCTCACCGAACAGGGTACTGCGCGTAAAGTTTGGCAGCTGCGTCAGATAGAAAGTGCCCAAAAACCAATACCAGGAACCGCCGATAATACTCCAGAACACCATGGCGTTTTCGCGCGCGTAACCAATGCTGCGCATACCTTGAGAATAGGGGTTCAGTTTGAGCGTTATGTCGGCATCGGCCGGCTCCGCGCGAGGAATGTACACGCTGGCACGCCAACCAATGAGCGCTATCAGCAAGCCTCCACCCGCCACCAACCAGCGGCCAGGCGCAAACGCCATGGCCAGAGAACCGCCGATCATCCCCAGTAAAATAGCCAGCGAGGTACCGCTGTGTACCAGTCCGTTGGCCCCCACCAGCTCGCGCTTATGCATATGCTGCGGCAATATGGCGTATTTTAGTGGACTGAAACAGGCCGACTGGGTGCCGGTTAAAAATACCACCAGCAATAGCAGTGTGGCGCTGTTTAACCACAACGCCAGTGCTGCCAGCAGCATGATCATAATTTCGGCTACTTTGATCGAGCGAATGAACGACGACTTTTCAAATTTATCCGCGTACTGTCCGGCGAGGGGGGCAAAGAGCAGAAAAGGAATAATCAGTGTGGCCGCCACCAGATTGTTAGTGACATCTACACTTAGACCCATGAGATGGATATCGGTATAGGTGAACAGAACCAACAGGGCACTGCGGTAAAAGTTATCGTTATATGCGCCCCCAAACTGGGTAATAAAAAACGGTAGAAAGCGCCGTTCGCGCATCAAGCCGAATTGTTTCACATCTTCTTCTTTGGCAGCGTCTGCCATTGATTTCACTCCTTGCTTTTTAGCGGGTGCCGGATGGGCCGGGCACGCGCACGAAACGCTCGACAATCTCTTCGAGATTGTCCAAAACTGCATTTTTCAACAACAACTCACTGCGCACTAACAAAGGCCTGACCACATCCGCCGTCATATGCGCGGCCAGTAAATCCGACTCGGGGGCATAGCTCAAATGCCAGGGCTCCGGCGCCACGCCGCCGCGCTCTCGATCGTAAGGTCGAAAGAACCCGGGGTTGCTTGGAGAGCACAAATAGTCACTAAGCCAGGCATGAAAATCCGCGCAAGGACCCTGCCCCTGCGTCTCATCCAGCGTCAGTTGCAGCCGGTAACCGGGAGAGAAACGGGAGCTGTCATACACATCCAAATCCGTCCCCCAATGGTGGCGGGATGTGCCCGGCAAGGCGGACCAGCGCAAAATCGCGAAAACACACTCGCGCTCGCTCAACCGGCTGATATCCAAGGGCTCTCCTTGATCGTTCAGGACCGGTCTCTCCCCCCGCGCTTTGGCATTCCAAATACCCAGTTGACGTTCAAAGCTGCGAAAACCACTGGCCACCTCGAAGCGAAAACCCGCTTCCGTGGCTGCGTCGTCTAAGGTTTGTAGAGGGGTGAGGAGTGCCGAATGCAACTGGCTAGACCAGCGTTCCAACGTCACTAGATCTGTGGTAATCAGGCCACACAGTCGGTCTACTGGGGGTACATTCATTGTCACCTGATTGCTCCTCTAGCAGGGCAGTTCCCTACACGCCCGCTGGCGTCACGAATATGTGCGGCGTACACAAAATTTTGCGCTGACCATCTAAGCATGTAATATAACCCACAGCTATAGGCAGCGAGGTTAGCTGGACGCAATATTATAATGATAACTGACACATGGAGCTGGACTTTTATGACCGCCAGTCATAGCGAATTACTCCAACTGAAGAACCTCGGCATGGCCAGTGTAAACATTCTCCATGCCATTGGAATTAACACCTACGCGGATCTGCGCCAAGTCGGTGCTGTGGGTGCCTACCAGCGCATTCGCTCCCGCGACATCAATGTCTCCAAAGTCATGCTGTACGCCCTGCAGGGAGCCTTAATGGACGTGCATTGGAACGACCTGCCCCCGGATATGAAACGTCAGCTGGTGGAAGAGGCCGAGCGATCCAACATGCATCAAGCCTAACTCGCCACCTCTTAATTATTCGAACAACTTAGCCAGCGCACTTGGCGCCGCTGGCCACAGCCGTTATATTCCTATGCCTACACGACAGGCAGAGGATCGCATGCATTTACCCCACAAACAATCCAACTTACTCACCGACCTGGGTATGCAGCTGCGCGAGTCTACCGGGCGCCTGCTCTCCCGTCTCACACCCGTAGGCGAACCTATTACGCTCTCAAAGAGCCAGGATTTACTCGCTACCCAAACCACCGAGCAAGTGTATCTGATCACCCAGGGCCAGGCTTACTTTCGCCAGGGCGGCAAGCTGGTACTGCGCCTGGATACCGGGGACTTAATCGGCCTAAGTCAGGCACTGGGCTTGTCTGGCGGTCAATACGGCACCGACGAGTCTTTGGTGCTGACCCCCTACTCCCTGGCGCACCTGCTGGAACTGGCAGCACAGTCTCCCACCCAGTGCCAGGAGTGGACTCGCCACTTGGTGTGCGCGAGCTGTTTTTATCGAGCCGCCCTGGCCCAGGAAATTCGGGCCGAGTTTCAGCCCTCCGCGGGCTTTATGCACTTTAGTGCCGGAGAAACCATCATCCAGCAAGGGACAGAGGCGGATCGGGTGTACACACTATTGGAAGGCAAGGCGGAGGCGTTGTGCGACGGAGTGAAAGTGGGCGATATTCGAGCGGACGAGATTTTTGGCGCTTTGGCTGTATTTACCCGTCAGCGGCGCATGGCCTCGGTCGTGGCGGCCAGTGACTGTACCGTATTAGCGGTGCGCAAGGAGGAATTTATCGATCTGGTCGACCTCCAGCCCCAAATCTGTGTCGGTCTGATCGAAGAGATGGCCGCGAAAATCAACCAATTAAACGCGCAGATGCTGGCACTTCAGAGTAAGGCTTAAGCTGAGACAGGCCGCTCGTACACCCCCAAGGCACCTCGATTTTGCCGCCCCGATATTGAAATTTCCGCCAGCGCACGCATATAACCTGCAATAATGCTGTCTACTCAATTCTAAAATTGCTCAGGAGAACACTACAGTGCTTCGAATTGGATTGTTTTTAATGACTAACCTCGCCGTACTGCTGGTGGCGGGCATAGTTCTGAATATTCTTGGCGTGGGTCACTACCTGGACGAAACCGGGGCCATAGATCTGACGACTCTGCTGATTTTCTGTGCCGTTTTCGGTTTTGCCGGATCCTTTATCTCCCTGTTCATGTCCAAGTTCATTGCCAAAAAAACCACCGGCACGCGGATCATCGAGCAGGCCCGTACCGCGGACGAGCAGTGGCTGGTGCGTACCGTGGAAGACCTGGCGCGCAAAGCCAACATTAAACCGCCAGAGGTGGGCATATTCCCGGCAGCCCAGGCAAATGCCTTTGCCACCGGATGGAATCGCAATGCTGCCCTGGTAGCGGTGAGTGAAGGGATGCTACAACGTTTTGACAAAGAAGAAATTCGCGCCGTTATGGCCCATGAGATCGGCCACGTGGCCAACGGGGACATGGTGACGCTGACCCTGGTCCAGGGCGTGGTGAACACCTTTGTGATGTTCTTCGCCCGCATTATTGGCCACACCGTGGACCGACTGGTGTTTAAAAGCCAGAGCGGCCACGGCATCGGCTTCTGGGTCACCACTATTGTGGCTCAGATGGTCCTGGCGGTACTCGCCTCCATGATCGTCATGGCGTTTTCCCGCTACCGGGAATTCCGCGCCGATGCCGCTGGCGCCAACTTGGCGGGTCGAAACTCAATGATCAGCGCCCTTAAGCGCTTGCAGGCGGAAGTACAGGCCGGCGCCGAAAGCCCCATGCCTGACAGCATGAAAGCATTTGGCATCAGTGGCGGCTTTAAGCAAAATATGAGCAAGCTGTTCTCCAGCCATCCGCCGCTGGACGTCCGCATTGCGGCGCTCAGCCGGGGCTAAGTAAACGACGGAGTTCTTTATGTCGGTACGCGCGTTACTGGTCGGTTTACTGTTGTGTATTCCGGTGGCTCAGGCAGATACCCTGCCCGACTTCGCCACCGAGGACGAGCGCAACACCATCGAAATCTTCGAGTACGCGAGCCCGAGCGTGGTGTACGTGACCAACCAACAGTTGGTGCGCGACCCACGCTCGTTCAACCTGCAGACCGTACCGCGCGGAGCAGGCACCGGTTTCGTGTGGAATGAGGACGGCTATATCGTTACCAATTTCCACGTCATTGAAGGTGCTCGGCAGATCATCATTACCCTACCCGATCAGAGCACTTGGCCGGCTAAAGTGGTTGGTTTGGCGCCCGAGCGTGATTTGGCAGTGCTGCGTATCGACGCTCCGGAAAAACAACTCCATCCCTTGCTGCGTGGCGACTCCAGCAAACTGTCCGTGGGGCACAAGGTGCTCGCCATCGGCAACCCCTTCGGCCTGGACGCCACACTCACAACAGGGGTGGTCAGCGCCTTGGGCCGCGAGATCGACGCGCCCAACCGGCGTCGGATTCGCAATGTGATTCAAACCGACGCCGCCATTAACCCCGGTAACTCTGGTGGCCCGCTATTGAATTCCCGAGGCGAGCTGGTGGGTGTAAACACCATGATTTTCAGTCCCAGCGGCGCCAGTGCGGGCATAGGTTTCGCCATTCCGGTTAATACCGTGAAGGACATTGTGCCGCAATTGATTGAGCACGGGCGCATTGTGCGCCCAGTGATTGGAATCGATATTGCACCCGACCATTGGGCTCAGCGGATCGGGATTCAAGGCGTGCCCATACTGCGAGTCGCCGAAGGGATGCCCGCGGACAAGGCGGGGCTGCAAGGCGTTCAACGCAACCGTCGTGGCGCCACCATCCTGGGGGATGTCATTACCGCCATCGACGACCACGCTACCCGCAATTACGACGAGCTGATGACGGCCCTGGAAAGGTACAACGCGGGTGATGAAATCCGCCTGACCTTTATCCGCGAGGGCAAAACCCTGCAAAGAACCCTTACCCTGGCTGCTCCGGAGTAATCTGGCATGGCACTATCGGAACCGGTTTGCCAACTTGAAGACATCCCTGACGGGGGCAGCATTGGCCTCAATAGCAATGGCGAAGAGTTGTTTGCGGTGCGCAAAGGCGACCAACTGTACCTGTACCGCAACAATTGCCCCCACGACCACATTCCCCTTAACTGGGAACCGGACCAATTCATGGATACCAGCGGCACCCTGATCGAATGCGCCAACCACGGGGCGCTGTTCACCATTGAAACCGGTGAGTGTGTCGCTGGCCCATGCCTGGGGGATTGCCTCGAAGCAGTGGACTTTACACTGACGGACGGCAAGGCCTACCTCAACCCCTAAACGCTCAGTCGCAAATCCAGCCAAAAGCACCAGCCCCGCCTTTGCCTTCTTTACCAATCACTGTTGCAATGTTTTAATTCGCGCCTGTTATGTTATAGTATAACTCTTTTTACCCATACTAAGACTACGCACACGCGGAGGCATTATGCGCAAACCCCATATTTGGCTGGGCTCCTTACTACTGGCCAGCCATAGCGTTTTGGCTGGCGAGATAGCCGGTTCCGTCAACGATTCCCAGGGTCGACCAATCCCCGGAGCCATTGTGGAAGTCGTCGGCACCAACCAAAGGGTCACCGCCAATGCGCAAGGTGAATTCGTGCTGCGTGACTTGAGCACCGATCAAGTTGAACTGCACGTCAAAGCCCCCTACCACACCCATCTCAACCGTCGAATTAATGTGGATGCCGACACACCCGTCGAATTTACTTTGGCCCGCAGTCCTTTGGAAATCATCGATGTCACCGCTCTGCCCTGGCACGCCTCCGACTTGGAATCCGCCATGCCCGTGGATGTGCTGGCTGGTGATGCCCTGCGTAACCGACAAGCGGCAACCCTCGGCGACACGCTGAGAATGCAATTAGGCGTGCACAGCAATTATTACGGCCCGGTCGCCAGCAGCCCAGTAATTCGCGGCCTGGAAGGCCCGCGTGTGCTGATTACCCAAAACGGCCTGGACGCCGGTGACGCCTCCCGGGTGGGGCCGGATCACGCCGTGGCCACGGAAACCTCCACCGCCCAGCAAATCGAAATTCTACGCGGCCCAGCCACTTTGCTGTACGGCAGCGGGGCTATTGGCGGGGTGGTTAATGTCGTTGACAGCCGCGTACCTCAAGACAACGCCACGGTGGGGAGCTGGCAAATTCAGCACGATACAGTGGCAGACGAAAACATGATTTCGGGTAGCCTGACCAGCGGGTTTGACAACTTTGCCTTTCATGCGGACGGCTTCTGGCGCGAGTCCAGCGATTACCGCATTCCTGTACCCGCCGAGCGCCATCACGACGATGACGACGGCCATGATCACGATCATGACGATGGCCACGGACATGGCTATCGCCTGGATGATTCCGCCTACGATGCCAGTGGCTTCAACCTGGGCGGCAGCTATTTGCTGGACAACGGTTTTGTTGGGATTTCCTATGGCCGGCTGGATCGGACTTATGGGATTCCCGGCCACGAACACGACCATGGTCACGGCCACGACGATGACGATGGCGTTTACGCGGATCTGACCCAGGACCGTATTCAATTGCACAGTGAATTGTCCCTGAACCACCACATTTTCAGCTCTCTAAACACTCGCCTTGGCTACACCGAGTACACACATCACGAAATCGAAGCCGGTGAAGCGCTTACGACCTTTGACAGCACCGTATCGGAAGCCCGGGTTGAGTTGCAGCACCACCCTTTAGCCCATTGGCGTGGTGCTCTGAGCGTTCACTACAAGCATGAAGACTTTGCGGCTGAAGGTATTGAGGCATTTACTCCTCCTTCGATCACTGAGAGTCTGGCCCTTGCACTGGTTGAGGAAAGGCACTTTGGCCCCGTACAGGTTCAACTGGGTGGGCGCATAGAGCGGGTGGAAGTCCGCGCTCCAGAAGTCATTATGGACCTGGATGATCACGATACGGATGGTTTGCTCTCAGTGCTCAGCGTCAAAAGTGTTTTCGAGCCTGTTAGCCTTTCTGCCGGTGCGGTTTGGGATTTCACCCCGGGCTACAATGTCGCCGCCTCCATCTCCCACTCACAGCGGGCACCTTCAGCCGCCGAGCTTTTGTCGTACGGTGCCCACATTGGCACAGGTGCCTTTGAAGTGGGCGCCCTATTTGACGTGTACGAGGGTACAGACGGAGACATTCACGTTGACCTGAATATGGATCCGGTTGAACTGGAAACATCAAACAACATCGACGTGTCTCTGAAAAAATTTGAGGGTGACTTTGGTTTCACCTTGAATGCTTTCTACAACCAGATCGACGATTTTTACTATTTGAGTGAAACCGGCTTGCACGCCGACGATGGTCATGGCCACGACCACGGACACGACCATGGCGACGACGAAGGCCTGCCGGTTTATGTGTTTACCGCACAGGATGCCCGACTCTATGGCTTTGAAGGCCAAGCCGTATGGCAAATCAACAATCAATTCCGCCTAAAAGGTTTCGCCGACTACACCCGCGCATCTCTGCGCGGCGGTGAAGATCTGCCGCGTATTCCACCGCTGCGCCTGGGCGCTCAGTTGAATTTCGCATCGGGCAACTACAGCGCCGAACTGGCTGCCACACATTACTTCGATCAAAGCCGAACGGCGCCACTGGAAACAGAAACCGAAGGCTACACCTTACTGGAAGCTCAAGCGGGGTACGATTTTACCGCCGGCCGGCAGAACATCACCCTGTACGTTCGGGGTAATAACCTTACCGACCAGGAAGCGCGGCCACACACATCGTTCCTTAAAGACCGTGCGCCGTTACCGGGGCGTTCTTTCGCCGCGGGAATTCGTTCGACTTTTTAATAATCGACAAACTACACCACGAAAACGGAAAGGTTACCTTTCCTCGCTTCGACACCAACCTTAAAACCCAGAGGTCAACATGGAAACTTCAGGCTTATTTAAAAAACTGAGTTACCCTTTATTGCTTTCATCCGCTTTGCTATTAAGCGCCTGCGGTGGCAGCAGTACTAATTTCACGGAACTGGATCGAGTGCCTCCCGAAGATCCTCATGATCACGACCACGATCACGGCGCTCAGGCTGGCCGCCTGTTGCTCTCCGCACCGGACGACCAACACATTTATGTGTTCGATGTGAAAAGCGAAGAACTGGTAGCAGAGTTTCATCTGGATGGCGTTCCCTCTCGGTTGTTTGCCAGCCCCTCCCACCGTTTCGGCGTCGTGGTACGTGGTGGCGACAATGGCCTGGTGAACTTTGTCGATAGCGGTATCTACGAAGAGTCTCACGGCGATCACGGCCACCTGATTACTGACGATCCGAGCCTATTAGACTACGAATTGCAGGGCGATCGCCCCGCCCACGTCACTCAGTCCGGTGACGACCTGGTGATCTTCTTCGACGGCAACGCTGGCGCTCCTGCGTTTGTAAATGTCTTCAACGAGCACGACATTCGGCACGGGCACGACCCGAAAGTACTCGAATACACCAGTAATCAGCACGGTGCGGCACAACTGCGCGGCGAGTACCTGATCTCCACTGTCCGCGGTAGCGAAGCCGACCCGGATTCAACCTTGCCGAACCAGGTGGCCGTTTATCATCTGCACCATGATCACTACGATCAGGAAGAACTGTTCGAAGCTCTCTGCCCAGGCCTGCACGGCAGTGCGCAAAACCATGATTTTGTCGCCTTCGGCTGCTCTGACGGCGTACTGTTGATTGAAGAAGAAGTACACTCAGATCACTCCGACTTTGAAGCTCGCAAGCTGGAGTTTGAACACCGCATAGGCACGATTTTCGGCCACCACGAGGTGGAAACGTTCGTGGGCGTCAGCTCCGGGGTTCTTTACAGCATTGACCCGGCGGGTGAAGGTGCTTTTGAAATAATTCCGTGGACGGCAGACGAAGACCTGGCACCGGTTGGCTACGCGTTCGCCGATCACGGTGAGCTGTTTGTTATTCTCGATAACCAAGGCGGTTTAACGCTGCTCGATACCCATGACTGGTCCGTACACGCTGAGCGCTTGCAAGTTACTCACAGCACCACAGCGCTGGAAGGCAGTGCTTTCCAACTCGCCATATCTGGCGATGGTCACTATGCGTTTGTGACCGATTCGGCCGAACAAGCCGTTAAGGTTGTGGACCTGGATCATGGCGAAGTCGTAGATACCTTCTACTTCGACTTTGTCCCGCACAGACTGGTGTGGCTGGGTTTGGTCGACGACCACCATCATGATGACCACGATCACGATGAAGATGATCATGACCATCACGACGACGAAGACGATCACCACGACGATCATGATCATGACGACGAAGATGACCATGATCATCACGATCACTAAGCGCCATTAAGTAGTTCTTCTAGCGTATGGGGCCGGCTTTGCCGGCCCCATTTTTTTATATGCTCACCGGTAAAGCGTTGGTCAACGTAATTTGCCCCTGCTCGGGCACAATGCTTGCCCCATAGGCCAGCAGTTCTACCCCCGCCTCCGCCGCCATACGTAAAGTCTGCCCGTACAGCGGATCAATCGCGTCCGCCGGCTCCACCCAGTGAATGCCCGTGTGCTGAACACAAAACAACAACACGGCTCTATGGACATTTTGGGCCATCGCTATCAGTTCACGCAGGTGCCTGGCACCACGGCTGCTGACCGCATCTGGAAACAACCCCTGGCCGGCCTCCTCCATAAGGGTGACGCTCTTCACTTCCACAAAACACTGTTCGTCAGCCCGCTCCAATAAAAAATCCACGCGGGATTTTTCACTGCCGTAGCGCTGCTCTCTAAGCAGCCGATCGTACCCTTGCAGCTCCTGAATAACTCCATTGCGGATAGCTTCTTCCACCAGGGCATTGGCGCGGCCGGTATTGATGCCGGCCCAATGGCCACCCGGAGTACTGGCCAACTCCCAGGTGTGGGGGTATTTGCGTTTAGGATTATCAGACTCAGAAAACCAGCAAGCGCTGCCGGGTAACAGACAATTCTTCATGGAACCGGTATTGGGGCAGTGAATGGTGATTTCAGAGCCATCCGCCAGCTGCACATCGGCTAAAAAACGCTTATAGCGGCGCAGCAATACGCCAGACTGCCAGAGCTTGGTAGGGGGTAAATCAGAAGACATGGTTTTCCTGCAGTTTTACATTACGGAAAGACGCATTCTTGCAGTATTTGCCGCCAGCGACAAATGCGCCCCTGCCAACGGCGCCAAAGCCCGAATCAGCCCCGAAAACCCCAAGAAACGAGTAAAATAGCACCGAAATGGACCACTACACCCTTGGAGCCGAAAAAATGCTGGCGCAGGTTTTTGATATCTGGTAGCTTGCCACCCCTTCTAAAAGGGGTGACTGCAGCGGCCACCGTTTATGTTCGCTGAAGACTCCTATAGTATCCGTAGATGGACTTGTGGCTGAGGGAAGCCGTCCTGCAGGACGCCCATACAGAGACAGTCCAACTATTGTCAGTTTGCTATTAACTTCGCCGGTTCGGCCGGCTCTGGGAAGTCAAACGAGGCTAAGCCATGCCCAAAAGTTCAAGTAACGCGGACAGCTACACCCTGCGCTCCTTTGAGCCCTATAAACCCAAAAAGGGCGAGGAGTACATGAATGCCAACCAGAAGGAGCACTTTAAACATTTGCTGCTGACCTGGCGGCGTGAGCTGATGGAAGAAGTGGACCGCACCATGAGCCACCTGAAGGACGAAGCGGCCAACTTTCCCGACCCAGCCGACCGCGCCAGCCAGGAAGAAGAGTTCAGCCTGGAACTGCGTACCCGGGATCGCGAGCGCAAGCTGATCAAAAAGATCGACAGCACGCTCGAGCTGATTGAAACGGACGATTACGGTTACTGCCACGCCTGCGGCGTTGAAATCGGCATTCGTCGTCTGGAAGCTCGGCCCACCGCGACCCTGTGTGTGGACTGCAAAACCCTGGATGAAATCAAAGAAAAACAAGTGGGTGGCTAAAGCGCCACCCCTCGTTCGTGCCGGGGCTCTCTCGGCACGAACCCAATTTACCTGGCTGTTGAAAAACGTTTGGCCATCATGAACGCTACCTCTGCGTCTTCATTACCCCCTTCCTATGTCGGCCGCTTTGCGCCTTCGCCCACCGGCCCCTTGCACTTCGGCTCCCTGGTTAGCGCCCTGGCAAGCTACGCGCATGCCCGCGCGGCAGGTGGGCAATGGTTGGTACGCATGGAGGACCTGGACCCGCCGCGCGAACAGCCTGGCGCGAAGGATGCCATTTTGGAGAGCCTGGATAATCACGGCCTCCACTGGGACGGCCCAGTGGTCTACCAAAGCCAACGGCTTGAGGCCTACGCCCACACCCTGGAGCAACTGCAACAGGCGGGTTTGGTTTACCCCTGTACCTGCACACGCGATGACCTCCGAGCCATGGGCGGTGTCTATGACGGGCGATGCCGGCAACGCGAGGTGGACCTCAGCCAGCCCCACGCCCTGCGCCTTAAGCTTTACGACGTGCCGCCGGGCGTACCCACGCTGCCGGATGTGTGCCAATTTGACGATCTTATTCAAGGCCCCCAAGCTCAGAACCTGCGCCTGGAAGTGGGCGATCAAATCATCAAACGTAAAGATGGTTTGTTCTCGTACCAGCTGGCGGTGGTGGTGGATGATATCGCTCAGCACATCAGTCACGTGGTGCGCGGCTCAGATCTACTGGAGGTCAGCGCTCGTCAAATCGCCCTGTTTCAACTGTTGGGTGAAAAGCCCCCGCTGTACGGGCATGTGCCGCTCGCGTTGAACACCCAGGGGCAGAAACTGAGCAAACAAAGTCACGCTCCCGCGTTGAATGATGGGCAAGCGGGCGCTAATCTGTGGCATGCTTTGGTTTTTTTGAACCAGAGCCCCCCAGAGGAACTGGCCCAGGCGCCGGCTGACGAAGTGCTGGCCTGGGCTGTGAGTCACTGGCGCACACCGGCCATTCGTGGCTTGAGCAAACCTGAATCCCAGGCAACCACTGAGCAGCGCTAAGGCTGAGGAATCTGCACCATGAACAACCAGCGCCTGGTCATACTGCTGCTCCTGATCGCGTATATTTTTTCACCCACCCTGTTCAGTTGGATAATCAATCCCGAAGGCGCCTGGTTTCGGCCCTACATTGTCTGGGTGCTGGTCATTATTATCGCCTACGTAGTGCAAGCGCGCCGAAAGAGACCCCATGACTTTTGAGCTCACCCATGTAGCGCTAATCTGCGTTAGCTATCTATTGGTGATCTTTGGCGTAGCCTGGATCACTGAGCGCGGCTGGGTGCCCAAGGCCATCACTCAGCACCCGCTCACCTATATCCTTTCCCTGGGGATTTTCGCCAGTGCCTGGGCTTTCTACGGGGTCATCGATCTGGCCTTCCAGTTCGGCTACGGCGCCCTGGCCTATTACCTGGGCACGGGTGCCCTGTTCTTGTTCGCGCCTGTGGCCCTGGCGCCTTTGGCGGAGCTGGCTCGCCGCCACCAGGTACACTCCCTGGCGGACCTGTTGGTTTTCCGCTACCACAGCCACGGTGCGGGTGCTCTAACCACGCTATGCATGCTGCTGGGCATTCTGCCCCTGATGGCCCTGCAAATTCAGGCCATCGCCGACACCATGTACATTCTTACGGTCAGCCGGAATCCCACGCTACCCGTAGTGGGTACCGGCTTTACCTTCAAAGACCTGATGGCCATGGCCTACTGTGCGGTGTTGGCCTTGTTCACCATCCTGTTCGGCTCCAACCGGGAGCAGCACCGGGGCTTGGTGACCGCCATGGCCTTCGAATCCCTGATCAAGGTCTTCGCTCTGTGCGCTATTGGCCTCCTGGCCGTATACGGCGTGTTTGACGGCCTGCAGGGGCTGGATAACTGGCTGCTGCAGAACCCGGAAAACCTGGCGCTGCTGCACGCCCCAATTCAGGATGGCAGCACCCACACTTTGCTGCTGGTGTTCGTCGCCACCGCCGTGACCATGCCGCACATTTTCCATATGGGTGTGGCGGAAAACCCCATGATGCGCAATACCCACACAGTGACGTGGGCCTTCCCGCTGTTTCTGCTGTTTATGGCTCTGCCCGTATTCCCAATCTTGTGGGCCGGGTTTGAGCTGTCTGTGCCCTTGCCGGCCCAGTATTTCACCTTGGGCGTACCCATTATGGCCGGTTCACCCGGCTTGACGGTATTGGCCTTTCTCGGCGGTCTGTCAGCGGCCACCGGGGCCATGGTGGTGATTACACTGGCCTTGTCCACCATGGTGATGAACCACTGGATTCTGCCCGCCCAGCGGCTGCGCAGCCGCGACAACATCTACCTGCAACTGCTGTGGCTGCGCCGCCTGCTGATTGCCGCCATCTTCGTGGGCGGTTACCTGTTCTACTGGTTACTGGACAATCGCCAGAGCCTGACCAACCTGGCTCTGCTGGCGTTTATTGAAACCCTGCAATTCCTGCCAGGAATGTTCGCCATTATCTTCTGGCCCAAGGGCAACCGGCGCGGGCTGATTGCCGGGCTAACCGCAGGCACCTTAATCTGGTTCGTGGGTCTGCTGCTGCCGGTGTTCACCGGTGTTAGCGGCTTTGCGGTACCCGGCACCAGTTTCACCATCCCACTGGGTATACAATTCTGGAGCGGGGTGACCCTGCTCTCTTTGGGAGCCAACACGGCTATTTTTATTGGTGTTTCCCTGCTCAGCCGGCAAACCGAGGAAGAGCACTACAGTGCGGAGCTGTGTGCGGCGGACGAGCTAAGCCAGCCAGTACGCCAATCCCTGGATGTGCACAGCGCCGTCGAATTCAAAACCCGTCTGGCCAAATCCCTGGGCAAGGTCACCGCCAGCCGCGAGGTGGATGTGGCCCTGGCGGAGTTGAATCTGCGCATTACCGAGCGCCGCCCTTACGCATTGCGACGCTTGCGCGATCAGATTGAAGCTAACTTGTCCGGGCTAATGGGCATTCACGTAGCCGGTGAGATCATGGACCGGCACCTGCCCTACACCATGGCCGAGCGCCGGGATACATTGGATATCAACCTGATCGAAAATCGCCTGTCCGAGTACCGGGATCACCTAACGGGCATGGCGGCAGAGCTGAATAACCTGCGCCTGTACCACCGCAAGACCCTGGAGGAGCTGCCCATGGCGGTGTGCTCCCTGGGCCGGGATGGTGAGATTTTGATGTGGAACCGGGCCATGGAAATACTCACCCGTATTCCCAGCGACGACATCACGGGCTCGCGGCTGCAGGATCTGGACGAACCCTGGCGGGGCCTGTTGCTGGATTTCAGCCACAACAGCCAGCCCCACTACTACCGGCAGCAAATTGAGCTGGAAGGCCGGCCCCACTGGATCAGCCTGCACAAGGCAAACATTGAGGGCAACATCAACGCTGAAGAATACGATCAGGTGATCCTGCTGGAAGACGTAACTGAAACCCAGTTGCTGGAGCAGGAACTGATCCACAGTGAACGCCTGGCCTCAGTCGGCCGTCTGGCGGCGGGCGTGGCCCACGAAATCGGCAACCCCATCACCGGCATCGCATGTCTGGCCCAAAACCTGCGCTACGAGTCGGAAAACTCGGAAATTCTGGAAACTGCGGACCAGATTCTCAGTCAAACCGACCGCGTCAGCCGTATTGTGCAATCCCTAGTGAGTTTCTCCCACAGCGGGCAGAACAAGAAGACCGAGTTTGAAGCGGTCAAGCTACGCGAATGCGCGGAGGAGGCCATCCAACTGCTGTCCTTGCAGAAGGACAAAAACGAGGTAATCTTCCACAACAATATCGCTCGCAACGCCATAGTGGCGGGCGATAGCCAGCACATCATTCAGGTATTCATCAATCTGTTGTCCAATGCCCGGGATGCCAGCCCACCCCAAGGTCGTGTTATGCTGGACAGCAGCGAGGACGAATACAGCATTATGTTCTCGGTAACCGATGAAGGTAGCGGTATCCCTCCCGACAAGATGGACCAGATTCTGGAACCGTTTTTTACCACCAAAGATCCCGGGGAAGGCACCGGTCTTGGGCTGGCAATGGTATACAGTATTATCGAAGACCACGGCGGCAACCTGGAAATCGTGAGCCCGGTGGACAAAGTGAATCTTCGTGGCGCACAATTCTCCATCAAGCTGCCGCGCCATATTGAATCGATGCTGTAAAGCTCAGTAATATTTGAGGCTTGGCAGCCGCCGATCCCAGACCGAGAGGCGATGACACAAAGTTATGAGCAAAATCTTAATCGTTGAAGACGAAACCATCATCCGCACGGCGTTGCGCAAGCTACTGGAGCGCAACAAGTACGAGGTGTCTGAGGCGCCCTCCGTCAGGGAGGCCACCAGCAAGTTCGAACTGTCCGAGTTTGAACTGATCATCAGCGATTTACGCCTGCCGGGCGCACCGGGTACGGACTTAATCAAGCTGGCCGGCGAAGTGCCAGTGCTGATCATGACCAGCTACGCCAGCCTACGCTCCGCTGTCGATTCCATGCGCATGGGCGCCGTGGATTACATCGCCAAGCCCTTTGATCACGACGAAATGGTCACCGCCGTCAAACGAGTGATCGGTAAAGCCAGCGCCGCTCACCGCCAAAAACACAGCTCCACCACCGCCAGCCACGCCATTGCCGGCATGATCGGCAGCAGCGACGTTATGCACGCGCTGTACAACCGCATTCACAAAGTCGCGCCCACCAAGGCCACGGTGCTTATCCACGGCGAAACCGGCACCGGTAAAGAGCTGGTAGCCCGCGCGCTGCACGAAGAGAGCCCGCGCAGCGGCAAGCCCATGATTTCCGTCAACTGCGCCGCCATTCCAGAAACCCTGATTGAGTCGGAGCTGTTTGGACACGAAAAGGGCGCCTTCACCGGCGCCGCCAGCATGCGCGAGGGCCTGGTGGCCGCCGCCGATGGTAGCACCCTGTTTCTGGATGAGATTGGCGAATTGCCCCTGGAAGCCCAGGCACGCCTGTTAAGGGTGTTGCAGGAAGGCGAGGTTCGGCCCATTGGCTCGGTGGAGTCGCGCAAGGTGGACGTGCGGCTGGTAGCGGCCACCCACCGGGATCTGCGCAAGCTGGCAAGGGAGAACAAGTTCCGGGAGGATCTCTACTTCCGGATCAACGTGGTACAGCTGGAGCTGCCGCCACTGCGCGAGCGCGGCCGGGACATTATCTCCCTAGCGGAAAGCCTACTGCAGCGCTTTTGTAGCGAAATGTCCAAGCCTGGCCTGCGTCTGTCTCCCGAAGCCATTCAGGCCATTACCACCTATACCTGGCCCGGTAACGTCCGGGAACTGGAAAACGCCATTCAGCGTGCGGTCATTCTGTGCGAGGACAACGCCGAAATCAGCCACGACCTGCTGGCCATCGACCTGGATCTAGTGCCGTTTGAGTCCGAGACGGATGAAAACGAAGCCACCTACGGCCATCACAGAGCCGCCGGAGGCCGCTCGGCCGCCCAAGACCCCAGCGAAGATCTATCCCTGGAAGATTACTTTCAGCGTTTCGTCCTGGAGCACCAGGACACCATGAGCGAGACGGAGCTGGCTCGTAAGCTGGGCGTCAGCCGCAAGTGCCTGTGGGAGCGCCGTCAGCGCCTGGGCATCCCGCGCACCAAGAGCACGACCCCCGCAGCCGCCAGCAAATAGCCTCTTTTTATCCATATTTGTTACCCAAAACCCCATCCCCTCGCGCCTGTATCGCTGATTTCTAGCGACAGGCGCCATCTTGCCGTGTCATGCGCCAAAAAGCGTTACCCGCCTCCACTTGCGAGGCAAGGTGTTACCTCAACCAACTTCAGTAACAATCTTTCGGGAATTTTGTAACGGATCGAAATAGCAAAACTTAATAAGTAGTCAGACGAAAAAGTTAAACCATTGATTTATAAGGAAAAACAAGACTTGGCATAGGAAGTGCTCTTAGAACGGAGAATAACAACAACAAACAATAAAAAAAGTTCCTACTAACAACAATAAACAATAAAAATTGGCAAATAGAATAACAACAAGAAACAATAACAAAGCAGAAACAGAAACTGCTAGCGCAAGAAAAAAGAATGATAAAACAAAATAACAAGCGGAAAGACTGACTAACACTGGAGCGGGATTGCAGGCAAGCAAACTGTTTAGGGGCATGGAAGCGCACCCCTTTGCTGCTGCGAAAAGCGGGACAAAATGAGACCACTCCCATGGGAAAGCTGAGGCTTTCCCTTTTGCTTTCTGGCCCCTTCGTTTGTTAACCCCAAACCCCCACGCCTTCTGCGGCTGACGCCCTGTCCACACGTCTGGGCTCGTGCTAAACTTCCGCCCTATTTCTCCCGGAACCCGCAGGATCGTTCCCCAGACAACGAACTAACTAACATGCCGTATTACACATGCTGAAAAGGCTTCTAAACTTCCTGTCATCTCGCCCGGACGCGACCCCACTTCATACTCCAGTGATCGTATCCCGCGACCAGCACCCCATCTCCCGCAAGAACATCAGTTCCGGCGCTCTGCGGATTATGCGGCAACTGGACGAAGCCGGCTTCCCGGCATTTTTGGTCGGCGGTGGCGTACGCGACCTGCTTCTGGGTGGGCACCCCAAAGATTTCGACATCGCCACCAGCGCGCGGCCGGAACAAATCAAGCGGCTGTTTCGCGGCGCTCGCATCATAGGCCGGCGCTTTCAGATCGTGCACGTGCGCATGGGCCGGGAAATCATTGAAGTCACCACCTTCCGCGGCCCTCACGATCAGTCCGTCAACGACGACGGCATGCTGCTGCGGGACAACGTGTACGGCACAGTGGAAACCGATGCTGTGCGGCGGGACTTTACCGTCAACGCGCTCTATTACACCCTGGATGGCTTCGCCATTCACGATTACACCGGTGGCCTCAAAGATCTGGAAAAACGCCAATTACGCATTATTGGTGACCCGGTTGTCCGCTACAAAGAAGACCCGGTGCGCATGCTCCGCGCTGTGCGCTTCGCCGCCAAGCTGGGTTTTACCATTGAAGACGGTACGGCCAAGCCCATTTTCGAATTGGCCCCCCTGCTGCGCAACATCCCCCCCGCGCGGTTGTTTGAGGAAGTGCTCAAGCTGTTTATGAACGGCTCCGCCACCGCCACCTTCTCCCTGCTGCGTGAATATCAGTTGCTGGAGCACCTATTCCCTGCCACGGCTGCGGCCCTGGCAGACGGCGACCAACTGGGCCTGGAGCTGATTGAACAGACCATGGCCAATACCGACAAACGCGTGCGCGCCGGCAAACCCGTCACGCCCGCCTTTATCTACGCCGCTCTGCTCTGGCCTCCCCTGCAAAGTCGGCTGCGCGAGCTGTCCCAGAGCCACACGCCGCTGGAAGCCCATATGCAGGCTACCCATGATGTGATCGGTGCCCAACTCGACCACACGGCCCTTCCCAAGCGCTTTATGATGCCCATGCGGGAAATGTGGGACATGCAGGAGCGACTGACTCAGTTCCATCGGGCTCCACGCCTAGTGGAGCGCGCACGCTTTCGCGCTGCCTACGATTTCTTGATCTTACGGGAAGCCTCCGGCGAGCACCTGGACGGATTGGGCAACTGGTGGACCCGCTATCAGTCCGCTGACGAGGCCGAACGGGAGCGCATGGTGCTAGAAGCACAGAAACAAAAACCGCGCGCGAAAAGGCGCCGGCGCTCCGGGCGGTCAAGATCCAAACCGAACCCACCCTCAACGGGCGAATAGTGGCTATGGTTCAGTCCGAGCAGCGGGCCTACATCGGTTTAGGCAGCAACCTGGACGACCCCCGCCATCAGGTAGAAACCGCCCTGCAAGAGCTAGGGCAACTGCCGAACACGCGGCTGATCGCTGCCTCAGCACTGTATCAAAGCCGCCCCATCGGCCCGCCCCAGCCCGATTTTGTAAACGCCGTCGCCGCCCTGGACACCACCCTGCCGCCCCTGGCCTTGCTGGACCAACTGCAAACACTGGAGCAACGCCACCAGCGCGTCCGGCGTGAGCACTGGGGGCCGCGCACCCTGGATTTGGATCTGCTATTGTACGGCGACAGCATCATCGACCAGCCCCGGCTGCAAGTGCCGCACCCGGAGCTGAGCAAGCGCAACTTCGTGCTCTACCCATTGGCCGAGCTGGCGCCGGACCTGACTCTTCCCTCGGGCACCCCGCTTGCGGCATTATTAACGCACGTCTCCCAGGACGGGCTGCAGCACCTAGCCCCTTAAACCAGTTATTCAGGAGTCACGCGTGGAAGCGGTATTTGAAGAATTACAGCTGGAGGTCACAGGGAACACCCTGCCGCAGTACGTGGCGGTGGAAGGCCCCATTGGGGTAGGCAAAACCACCCTGGCCAAAAACATCGCTCAGTTGTTTAACTACGACATACTGCTGGAGCAACCGGAACAAAACCCGTTTTTGGAACGCTTCTATCAAGACCCCAAATCCACCGCCCTGCCCACCCAGTTGTTCTTTTTGTTTCAACGGGCCAACCAAATACAGCAACTGCGTCAGTCCGATATTTTCGAGCCGGTGCGCGTGGCCGACTTTTTGATGGAAAAAGATCAGTTGTTCGCCCAGGTCACCTTGGACGAGGATGAACTGGCCATCTACCAGCAGGTGTACGACAAAATTACCATCGACGCCCCCGTGCCCGACCTGGTGATCTACCTGCAAGCGCCCGCCAACGTATTGGCCGAGCGTATACGCCAGCGCGGCATCGCTTCAGAGCAGGCCATCAGCCTGGAGTACCTGGAAGCGCTGCACGACGCCTACACTCAGTTTTTCCATTATTACGATTCCTCGCCGCTGTTGATCGTCAACGCCCAGGACCTGGACCTGGCCAACAACCGCGAGCACTTCAAACAACTGGTGGAGTACATACTCACCATTAAGAGCGGCCGTCACTACTACAACCCGTCGGCCATGCTCTGAACCCAATCACGCGCGAGACGACTATGCCCTACGGAAACCACAGCGCTACCGAACTGAACAAAAGCGTCACCATCAACACCCTGCGCAAACTCAAAGGCAGCGGTGAAAAATTTGTGGTGGTGGCACTGTACGACGCCCCCATGGCCGCCATGGCACAAAAGTGCGGCGTAGAAGCGGTACTGGTGGGCGACTCCCTAGGCATGACGGTCTTGGGCTACCAAAGCACCATCCCCGTCACCATGGACCACATGATCTACCACGTGGAAGCCGTAGCGCGGGGCAACCAAAAATCCTTGATCATCGGCGACCTGCCGTTTATGACCTACGCCACCCCCGAAGATGCCCTGCGCAATGCTGCACGCTTAATGCAGGCCGGTGCGCAAATGGTCAAACTCGAAGGCGGCGCCTGGCTGGCCGAAACCATCACCATGCTCGCCGAACGCGGCATACCCGTTTGCGCTCACCTGGGCCTAACGCCACAATCCGTCAATAAATTCGGCGGCTTCCGCGTCCAGGGCCGCGACCCGGCCAACGCCGACAAAATTCACGCCGACGCCCAAACACTCGCCAACGCCGGTGCCGACCTGCTGGTTCTGGAATGTGTTCCTTCAGCGTTGGCCAAACGCATCACCGCCGACATCCCCATCCCCACCATCGGCATAGGCGCCGGCTTGGATAACGATGCTCAAGTATTGGTGATCAACGACATTCTTGGCCTGACCGAACAACCGCCCAAGTTCTCAAAAAACTTTCTCACCGAAGCCGGCGATATCCCCGGCGCGATGAAAAAGTATGTGGCGGATGTGAAGAGCGGCCAATTCCCCGGGCCGGAACACGTGTTCGAGTAAGTACATGAAATGGAGGCCAAGGGCGGAACAAAGCAACCGAGGCTTCGACGTGAACATCGCCCGCTAGGCGCAGCCGTAATAAGGAGCAGGAGGACCGCGATGAAAAAACACGGCAAAACCCGTAAAGACGACACGCCCCTGGCGGGGTTGTGTTTTGCCCTGGCCATTACCCTGGGTTTGGTCGGCTTGTACAGTCTGACAACCTTTAGCCAGTACCTGGTCGTACCTTTTGTCGGCGCGGCACTGGTTTTTGTGGTGGTCGGTCGTCAGCAGCTAAGTAAATACCGTCTTGCCCCCGAGCGTTTCAAGATCCGCCTGCGCAACCTGTCAATCGCAGTTGTGGTAGCGACTCTGGCCGCGTTGGTATGGGCCAATCTTTGACGCGTCTTCAATAGGCAAGACTGCCCAAAACCAACCTACAGCGGGAGGGTAGTCTGACAAGCCCCCGTTAGGGACAGGGACAAGGGTTAAAGCTTCTCGTTAATTCAGCAAAATTTACAAAGTGGAGCCAGGTTTCTGGTGCCCCAGCGAACGAGGCGGGAGTATTCAACCCCCGCCTCGCCATGCTCACACCGGGCTGCGCCCCGAGGGCGGCACCGGGCTTTGAGAACGATGCTCCTCAGAGCGAGCCGACTGTCCTGTTTGTACCTGCTGAGATTGGTCGCTTGTGGAAGCCTGTTGGCTTTCCTGGGCGGGGTGCTCCTGTGACGACCGCTCGGGGCTCGAAGCGGCGGCGCCTTGCTCTTGACCTTCTTCCATTTTTTGCTGAGCTTTTCTTTCAAGCTCTTCCGTTGTTTTCTCGCTGGTTGGGCCGACCATTTCATCTTCTACGGAACTGGCGGGCAGCATAGCCCCAATGGCCGCACCGGCAGCTACGGCAAGCGCACCCATAAACAGGGGCTGCTCCCGAAGCAAGTCGTTATAGCTTTGCTGCGCCGCGTGAACACCTTGACGGGCATTTTCCGTCGACTGGTGAAGGGTTTCGCTCATCTGTTCCTTCAGGTGACCGGCCTGCTCTTTCGCTTCACCTACGCCTACGCCGGTATGACCCGCCGAGGCAGGTGGTTGTTTAGAGGAGGCCATCAGCCAGGCCAAGCCGCAACCCGTTAGTACCGCAGGCACGGGATTGTTCTGCACCTGACTCACCAGGTTTCGTGTGAAGGCGCTGTCGCCGCCATTTTTGAACCGATCCAAGGCATGATTGATCAGCTCTCCGGGTGACAGCTGGTTCATCAGTTGATCGATGGTTTTCTCCATATCCTCCCGTACGTCGTTAGCTTCACGCTCGAGGTCTTCAGGCCTTTTCGAGAAATCCTCTCTTAGGTTATCTTTCGAAGTGCTCATTGTACTGACCTCCTAACCATTTCTTGATCTTTGCGCAGATCTTCTATTGTTCGTTCAGGCTTAAAGCTGGAAGCTTCGAATTTTTTCTTGCCCGATAGGAGCATAATGACACCCACTAAAGTGACGACGCCGCCGACAATAAGCGCAGCAGCCCAGGCGGGCATTACCTGCGCCAGCCCCAATGTGCACGCCGCCAGCAACACAATAAATCCAGAATTCAAAACCACCGCGCCACTGAGCATGCTTGCCGCGCCTTTCTTAGTATCGTTAACCGACTGGGAGACTTCCGATCCCGCCAGTGCCAACTCTTTGCGAACCAAAATGGCCATATCATCGACCAGGTGCCTAACCAAGCCGAAAAATCGTGCCTTTTCTTCATGTTGGGGTGAGTCCTCCGGTGCGGTATAGGCAGTTCTCAGTTTCGGCTGTTCTTTCTGAGCTGATTCAGCCATGTCGATCTCCTCTTGTAGGTTAAAGAGCGGGTCCCACTAATGATCAGTCTCGCTGGATTGTGGGTACGGCTCTTGTGTACTGGAAGATGCTTTACGGGAAGTCTCTGGGGAAGCCTTAAAAAAACGGCTGAGTATCAGGCCGGCGCCCAATCCTCCCAGTAAAAAGGTATTAGGGCTCCGGCGGGCCAGTTGAACGACATCCTGTATCAGTTCGTCCGCGCTGCGGCCCTCCAATCGGTTTGCCAGGCTTCACAGGTTCTTGGCGATTGACGAGGTTGTATCGGCCATGCTCGTCTGGCCCTGCTCACTAAAACTGGACGCGGCCTGATTGAGCGCCTCCGCGCTTTGACTGGCAGTTTTTGAGATCGCGTCCTTACTTCGCTCGGCCCCTGCGGTCGCCTGATCGCGCGCCGTCTCCTTGGCTTTCTCTTGGAACTGTTCCGCACTTCTCTGGGACGAACGACTTGCATCTCCATTTCCGGTTCTTTCGTTGGGGTTAGGTGTTTGCATGGTACCTCTCCCTTTTCGTTGCAACGTTAATGTCGGCCAGAACTTGGCGGTCTTCCGCATGAGCATCCCCGAAAGCCGTGGCCACATGGCCGGCGCCTGAAGAGGCTCTCGCAACACTTATGCCATTGAAGCTTTCATGAGCCAATGTGGAGTTTGGGGAATTAAAAAGGGAGGGCAGTGAACGAATTATTGCGTCCAACGGGTAAAATTTTCCACAAGCGGGTAAATAATTCTTGAAATTTCTTCGCTCAGACGCGCCTTTCATCGTCGCTGCTAATATCGGCGCCTCCTGACCGAGCAACCGTCCACGTTTTCAAACAACTTCCTCACCGAAGCCGGTGATATCCCCGGCGCGATGAAAAAGTATGTGGCGGATGTGAAGAGTGGGGTGTTTCCGGAGGAGGAGCATATATTTGAGTAGGGGCATTGGAACGACGGTGAAAAACCTTTCGCGCTTCGAGCCGTACGCAGTGCAGGTCAGCGGCCACCTGCTGGTTGTCGACACCACAATAGCTGTAGCTGATACCTGCCTCGTCAAGCTGCCCGCGTGCTCTTCTTGTGTAGCCCACTATCGCGGACACAGACAAGTCTGCCTACCCCTTTTCACGTATATTTAGTACAAAACGTTAACGCAACAAATCTCCTCAAGAACGAGTCACAAGACACCGAAATACTGCGGGCATGATACATAGGAAATACTATTATTCATGTTCTATTTCATTCTCAAATAAATATTCCAGAACAAATATGTCAAAGGAGTTAGTAAAACAAAAAACATTTTTAAACCAACCAAAAAACTAATTCCGGTTTTTTCGATAACCGAATATCCAGGCCGCCTGGAATCGTAATGGACAACGACAACCTGACCTTTCTCATACTTGCTTAAGGTTTCCTTCACTCGCTGAGAAAAGTCGTGGCCAGAAACGACTCGTGAAATAAATAGATCATCCCCGACATAGTAAGAGTATAGAATGCTATAGGTGGCAGGCGCGCCAATCGCTCCACGATTGAAACTAGAAATCTCAATAGTTCCGCGGACTTCGGAATCAAAATTTGATATCAAATTAACCCAAAATACTCTAGGCGCTCCATGACTCTCGAAAGCTGCTAAAAGCAAAAGTAGCATAAACAAGGCTTTAAATACGATTCTAACAAACGTCAACTTTTTGCCTCCGGTCAAATAAGCCCACTACATACGCAGGCCAGGAAGTAATTACCCCGAGAGCACAGCCCATATCCCCCCTTTACGCCACCTTTGAGTGCCTGACTATTCGCCCCTCCATAAAATGAATTAGATAAACCAAACTCTTTGATTGACATTAAGCGATCTATTAGTGAATGACCGTCTAGCGGTCTTTCTATCCCGTCTCGCGTTGCTAGCATAGGGGGTCTGACCATACTCTGATCCTATCGAATTACCAGTAGAAGGCACTCACTGTAGTGGCATAGTGAATTTGGCCACCTAATTGGAGGTGATATCATCACCTCACCAACAACATAGGGTGACCAATGGACAAACGTACTAGACCAGTGCAAGACTGTCGTTCCTCTGAACCTTACCTTACTACTTTATTTTTCCAAAGGCGTACGCTAAAAAGATGCTTCCCAACACAACTATGCCAACAAATGGTACAAAGCCACGTCCTCCATCAGGTGAAATCGATGAAGATACTCCCAGGAAAATCAAAAATAAACCTAGGATAAACGCTACCGACTTCTTAACCTGCATCATTCCCCCCAAGCTAGATCTTCAGCTACGGAGTCGTCTGAAATCTTCGCTTCTTTCGAACACCCCGTCTGAAAGAATATAAAAAGCGCGATCACTATTGAAATCCACCTACAATACATTTCACCAGCTCCTAACTTCTAGCGTTCACTGCACGGAATATCGCTTAGTCATGAGAGTTTCCTACCCTTTTCCCTTACTTGACTTATAAGCAGAGAGATTAGCGATGCATTCATTTACAGTTTTTCTGCTATCGGCAACATTCAACGACAGCCTTATCACCAAAGACCCAAGACTGCTACAAGCAGTCTCTAAGCAGGATTCAAATTCATTTGTTACTGAAATGTGCCGGGATACTGAAAAATGTATGCTCGGAACATCACAACCAAGCTCCCCAATCTCCCGAAACCTCCCGTCAAACAATAGCGATTCTAATGCACTACTAACCTCGATTGCAGATTTCTTATCCCACTCAATATCATTCGAAAAATTATCATCATTTTTTATTTCGTTAAGAACTCTTCTTTCACTTCGAAAACTATTTATATTATTCAGGTTATCGATGATGTGGCGACGGTTCATTGCCGATCGATAATTAACAAGTGCATCAAGAAACTCATCGACAACAAGCACTTCATATGACTGCGATGAAAAAGGTAGTAAGAACACAAAAATTAGAATAGCTCTGACGCTAGACATAACGTAAACTCGAATATTAAATACGA
This sequence comes from Marinimicrobium hydrolyticum, assembly GCF_030848505.1. Lineage (GTDB taxonomy): Bacteria > Pseudomonadota > Gammaproteobacteria > Pseudomonadales > Cellvibrionaceae > JAVDDU01. Next base: position 95,829 of record NZ_JAVDDU010000007.1, on the reverse strand, counting down.
AATAGAAAGTGGCTAGAAAATTTCATTTAACCAACAATCCACCAGAAGAAAAAAGGGGACAGATTTATTTTTTTGTCCACCACAATATTTCCTCGACCTAAACTCGACTCGCCCTCAGCCTGCTAGTATGTGCGGCATTGACAGGCCGCTTCAGCCGCCTTTCGCCCGCACATTACCTCGCCCTTACCCGCCATCATTGATTCGGCTTAAACATTAGTATTCTTTTGTTAACTTAAACCTATACAAAGCAAATTTTGAAAAAATTATCAAGTTACAAAGAACCATGATATACACAGAAAACATACTCAGGCGAGCTTCCACTCGGCAGACCTCCAATGACAACAAGCCTTTCAGATCGCAATCAAAGTAATGAACTTCTCTAAACACGGTAAGAGTAGAAACAACAACCAGAGAAACCAGCAATGTTATTAGGAAATTTTTTTGTACATTTTTCTCCTGGTAGAAAAAACAATACTATTACCAATATCAACAATGAAGGAATTAGAGTTCTCATTTATTCACCATACACTAAGGTCATTCATTGGGCTGATTCACTCAGCGTGGATGGAAAGAAGAAGGGAAGCTCACAAGAGGTAGAGATCGAAAGGCGGCTTACAGGCCGATGGAGGCTGCAGGCGGTCGCAGCCTGGACCACGGCTACAAGACCTGTTGCCAGGTTAGAAAGGAGCGTAGGCAGACGAAATATGACGCGTGACAGCTTCTTTAGAAGGCTTCCCTGATCGAACATATTTACCTTTATTCTTGTATTTACTTCCTTAGTGGTTCCACCTGTCGCCGAAGGGCTGCATTAGAGCACCAAGGCTAAAGGAGGTGTCTTATTGAATTTAACGCCATATTCTGACTTCGTCAACTTTTGAACATGAGTAGTGTGAGCTAGCTAACCCTCCCTGCGACAGAAGGGGCGCCTGGAAAGTCGTCTCGGCGGTAGTGCTAATAGGTTCTTAGTTGAGTTTCAGAAGAAGTTGGTAGGTGTCTCGCGTAAGGTGAACAGGGTGTGAGGTGAACAAGCTTGTGGCGTACTGAGTATCACCAAAACATCGGACTCGCGGTATCGCATCGTGTAGTGCGAGTAGGAGTACCGCGAGACCGGCGTTTTTAGTGTGTTTCATTTGCTGGCTTTACCGGCCCTTTTTTCCAGACATCATCATGAACTTGGAGAAGTCTTTGCCCTCAGCCCATTCGCCAATGTTTTCTTGGAACTGCTGGTACTCTTCTTCCGTTAGAACAACCTTCAGCTGTTCGATCTGACCCTGGATGAAGGCGGGAATTTCTTCTTTTTGGCCATCCATCGCCAGATCTTTCACTTGAGTGAAGCCTTTGAGTATTTGTTCCGCTTCGTACGCGCGGGCTTCATCTAGGTCGAGGTTGGTCAAAAACTTATTGGCGCCCTCGCAATCCGCTTTGTTGCCAGCGTAGGCCAGGCTGCTGATACCGACGAGTACTGCACAAACAAAAATTAGCTTTTTCATAATTACTTCCTCAGTTCCGTGTGTGATTGTGTGGTGTCCCTCTCACCGTGATCGGTGTACGCCAGGGACAAGGTTAAGGTAACCAAACACTGAGGAAGGAACGTGGCGGGATTGTGAAAGGAAAGTGCAAGTTGTTTGAATGACTAGTGCATGACCATTCAGCGCTCACCGGGAATCGTCACTAATGGGAGTAAAAAAGTTGTGACTGCTAAGCCGACTCTACCCGGTTGCGGCCATTAGACTTGGCCATATAGAGGGCTCTATCACTGGCTTCGAGTAACGTTTGTCCTGGCAAGTTATCCTCGTTTTCGAAGGCATCACTGCCGCTCACTCCGATGCTGATGGTGATGGTGGTTGAAGCGGGCCCAGCGTTGGCCTTGAAGTCAAGCGCCGCAACCTCTTGCCGGATGCGCTCAGCCAATACCATGGCGCCGTCAGTAGTTGTATCACGGAGGATCATGCAGAACTCTTCTCCGCCATAACGACAGGTAATGTCGCTTTCCCGGGATAGGCGGTTGAGGACTTGTGCGACCCGCTGTATCACACGATCCCCGAAAGGGTGTCCGTAAGTATCGTTCAACGGTTTGAAATGATCGATATCGAGCATAAGTAACGACACGGGGCGACCTTTGCGATGCAGCAACGAAACTTCCGAGGACAGTTGCTCGTCGAGATAGCCCCTATCCCACAATCCGGTCAGAGCATCAATATGTGCTTTTGTGGTCAGTAGATCGTGATAGCGTTTAGTTCGAAGCGCAGCACCTACACGTGCCTTGAGCTCAATACTGTCAAACGGCTTGGTCACGTAATCCACGGCACCAAGATCAAAGGCCTTGACCTTGGTATTCACATCCAGTGTACCGGTCAGAAAAACTACCGGTATGTGCTTTAGTGTTTCCTCCTCTTTAAGTATTTGGCACAGCGTCAAGCCGTCGGTGCCCGGCATATCGAGATCCAACAGGAATAAATCCGGGGGCTCGTGGCGCGCTGTAGCCAGCGCTTCATCTGCACCATAAGCATGCAGCAGACTCAGTTGTTCGGACTTTAGGCGTACACTGACGAGCTGATGGATATCATCGGAATCATCGACCACCAGAACGGATTGGCGTTCGGCATCTCCCAACATTACTCTACTCCTGACTTACCCGTTGGACGCGTGCACAGGTCTGCGTCAACTGTGTCATGGCTGAGCCTAACTCATTGGCCGACTCCGGTTGGAGAGCGGCCGCCTCAAGCGTTGCCGCGACCTGGCTAACCGGCAAAAATCCGTAGCCGCCAGCCGAGCCCTTGAGCTGGTGGGCCAAGCGACGCAGAGCGTCTGTGTCTCCGCCGTCGTACGCCGCCTGAATGTCTTGAACAAATGCCGGTAGCCGCTCGACGAAACCTTCGACTAACTCCTGCATTTCCGGGTCGCTGGCATAGGTACTGTGAATGGGTTTTTCTGTATTCGGTGTCTCAGTTGAGAGTGCGGCGGATTCAACTGGCGGTAAATCGCCGTCCCGCGCGCGCTGAAGATACGATTGCACCGCGGCAAACAGTATCGACCGGGAGATTGGTTTGGTGAGATAGTCGTCACAACCAGCGGCTATGCAGCGCTCACGCTCGCCCGCCATGGCGTGAGCTGTCAATGCTACGATTGGGCCGGCATAGCCCTTGAGGCGTAGTTTGGCTGCGGCCCCGTAGCCGTCAAGGCGAGGCATCTGCATATCCATCAGAATCAGATCGTAAGGCTGCTCGTCATACAGAGCCTGCAAGGCTCTATCCACGGCTTGTTCCCCGTCCCCGGCGATGTCTACTTCGAGCCCCTGACGCCTAAGAATAGTGGAAATCAACAGCTGGTTATCCAGACCATCTTCCGCCAATAAGATGCGACCTGACAGCTCCTCCGAAACATTGGACAGAAGCGTTTCTGTTTCATGGTCATCCGGGTGAAGGAAATGCTCGGCGACCATTTCCGCATCCACGTCCACGGGCTGTTGCATTACCAATCGAAAAACGCTGCCCTCACCCAAGCGGCTCTCCACTTGGATTTCCCCGCCTAGGACCTTAATGAGTGCCCTACATATCGCCAGGCCGAGACCGGTTCCCCCGTATTTCCGGCTGGTGGACAGGTTAGCTTGTTGAAACGGCTTAAAGAGTTCTTCGATCTCCTCCTCACTCATACCGATACCGGTGTCGCAAACCGCCAACTCTAGCCTGGAGGCTTCCGTTCCCGGGTCCAGGCAACGACAGCGTAGAGTTACAGAGCCCCTATGCGTGAACTTGATGGCATTGCTGATTAGGTTGAACAAAATTTGGCGGATACGCATGGCATCATTATGTATACAAATCGGGATGGGAGTGTCGTACACCACATTAAAGTGCAGCCCCTTCTCGTGAGCCCGCACCTGCATGACGGACACCACTTCATGCAACAATTGGTGCAAAGAAAAGTCCGCCCGCTCTACCTGCACTTTATCAGCCTGCAACTTGGACAGATCGAGTACGTCATTGATTAAACCGAGCAAGTGCTGGCCGTTGCGCCTGACCGCTTGGATATAGTTCAACCGATCACTCTCGCCCAGGCCGGGATCCAGCAGCAAGTCGGCGAACCCCAGAACAGCCGTCAGGGGCGTACGAATTTCGTGGCTCATGTTGGCCAGAAATTCGCTCTTAATGCGTGATGCTTCTTCGGCCCGATTAGTGGCCTCACGTAACACCTTTTCCACTCGCTTAGAGCGGGTGATGTCGTGAAATACCATCACCCCACCCAGTTGTTCGCCATTACCGGTCCACAAGGGCCGGGCGCTGGCACTAATATGCACATCCTCTCGCTGCCCTCGTCTGCGAACGATCAGCTCCTCGTCATCCACGGATTCCCCTGCTATAGCACGAGCAAGGGGCTGCTCTTCTGATCGCAATAAGGTTTTGCTGTCGGCGTGAACGAGCCCATACTGCTCACTCCAGCCTTCGGGACCGCTGTCCGTTTCGTCCTGGCCCAACAGTTCCCGGGCGGCGGCATTGAAAACCAGAGGCTGTCCCTGCATATCCACTACAATCACCCCCTCAATCATGGACTCGAGAACGGTGCGGAACATGGCCTGCTCCTTGAGGGTCACCCACGTGTCCTCGCCTTTCTGGCCAGCGGGAAACAGCGCTTTTAACTCACCCTCAAGGGCCTGTATATCGGCCTCAAGGCCCGCCAGTGTGCCGGTATGGCCATTCGACTCGGTCGATTTCAGCCACAGGCGCACTCGCTCCTGCATGCTCGCAATTTTCTGCTCCGAGTTCATCACCGCCCCTCTTTGCTTAACACTAATATGTACCAGCTTGGCACAGATGCCAGGGGTTTTCATCTCACGGGGGGCTTTGTGGGATATACAGGGTTAGAGGGTATTAACGTGTGAAAATCTGACAGCTACAGCGAGCCACGTACCAATGGCAAGCTGCAGCTTAGATTTACTCAACTCTGGCAACAATGAACGAGAGAATGTCTTTTGCTGTGGTGAAGTTGCTTAGATCCGTGTAAAGCTCCCCATCTGCACCCGAGTGATGGCCGTGACCGATAATTGACAACAATTGCTGGCCCGGCGCGCTTGGGTCTATGGTGGTGGCGTAAATCAAGGATGGCTGGCCGGATGAGCCGGATCCACTGTAAATGGGATCATCCGGGAAACGATCTGGAGTGTAATATTCATTAAAGTTATAACTGCGATTGACTTCCACCAGCAGACGGTAACGTCCCATGCGCGGTGCAGGCAAGGAAATGAGGTAATCGCTTTTTGGTGTCGCGCCGCTGATGCCGTCCAGGTCAGCATTGGCTTCATGGGGCGCGAAGAAGCCGTCGCTCTCTTGAATGCCGCGGCTGTGGCTCCAGTACGGCAGTGCTTCCGGTCGGCGTACGGGTCCGTCTTCGGTATTGCCGAAACCCGATTCGGCGCTTTTTCCGGTGATATAAAGCGTATCAATGTACTTGCCCTCCATGGTTTCCATCCACACAACGATTTGCGGCACGCTGGTGTAAGTAAAACCCAGGAAAGCCGGTTGCGGATCGGATTCATACGCACTGCCAGCTTTAATGAACAGTTCAAGCTTGGCCGAATCGTCGCCAGCCGTCATATCAATTAGCGTATAAGTTGCGGTGATCGGTTGATTGGATTTTTGGAGTTTTTCCCCCAGCTCCATGACAGACGCGAAGGGTGCCATGCCGAATATTAAACCGGTGACCACTGTTAGAAAACCCAACCCTGAATAGAGCATAGAGCGCCGGCCGATTTTTTTCTTAAGATGGCTAGCATACACTTTGAAGTTGTTCTTGAAGTGAAACGCAGTACCGATCATGAAGAATATCGACGCCCATATATGAATGGCACCGATGAAGTAATTCCAGGGTAACGCATACAGAAGTATGCCGGTGGTCATCAAGGTGATAAACACCAGGGAGATAACGACGGTGGTGGTTGTTCTGAAGTTCATGGGGTTATCCTGATGTTGGCCTGTATTGGCTTGATGTTGGAGTAGCGATTCGCTGTTACTAGTGAAGAAACGTCGGCCTCGCAGTATGGTATGGCAAGACCGACGCCGATGGCTGCTTCTTCAGTTAGATCTAGCGGCCCTTTTTTCCGGACATCATCATGAACTTGGAAAAGTCCTTATCTTCGGCCCACTCCCCGATGTTTTCTTGGAACTGCTGATATTCCTCTTCGGTGAGAACCACCTTTAGCTGCTCGATCTGATCTTGAATAAAGGCGGGGATTTCGTCCTTGCGGCCGTCCATCGCCAGATCCTTTACTTGTTTGAAGTCACTGAGAATTTGTTCTGCTTCGTACGCGCGGGCTTCATCCAAATCAAGGTTGGTCAGAAATTTATTGGCGCCTTCGCAGTCGGCTTTGGAGCCAGCGTAAGCCAGGCTGCTGATACCAACGAGTACTGCGCAAACAAAAATTAGCTTTTTCATAGTATTTTCCTCTGTTCCGTGTATGTGATTTTGGTTGCCTCTCTCAACCGTTTCGGTGTACGCCAGAGACAGGGTTAAAGTAACCAAACACTGAGGAAGGAAAGTGACGGGAATGTGAAAGGAATGTGCAAGTCGCCTGAATGGCGAACAGGCAGTCTCATCTTAAAGGAGTGACCGAGGGCTACAGGTGGGTGAAATGGAGACGATTAGCCGCAGAAGCGGCACGGTATGGCTTCAGGAGGTGAGTTTACAGAACGCAAATGCTTGAGAAGAGCCGGGAACGGAGGGCGAGAGCAAGTACGAGCCTAAAGGCGAGGTAACCCGCCTCTTCAGGGCGCTTCGTACTTATACCCGCTCCCATACACGGAGCGGATCAGTTCGGTGCTTAATTCAGGGCTAATCAGCTTTTTGCGCAGTTTCTTGATATGACTGTCCACAGTGCGGTCGCTGACCACGCGATAGTCGTGATAAATATTGTCCAAGATGTACTGGCGCGAGAAAATTCTGCCCGGATGGGAGAACAGCAGCGAAAAGAGCTTAAACTCAATGGTAGTCAGTTCAATCGTCTTGCCAAAAAGTGTGACGCACAAGGCGTGCTCGTCGAGTAGGACATCGGATGGTGACTCCGAGCCCGGCTGCGCGCTATCGCTATGGCTACGGCGCAGCACCGCCTTTACGCGAGCCACTAGCTCGCGAGGGCTAAACGGCTTACACACGTAATCGTCGGCGCCCAACTCTAGTCCTAACAGGCGGTCGATTTCCTGCACTTTGGCGGTCATCATGATGATTGGCGTAAAGTTGCGGTTACGTTGCGCCTTACAAACTTCCAGGCCATCAAGACCGGGCAGCATCAAGTCAAGCAAAATCAGATCGGGCGCATTGTCCGCCAACCAAGCGTCGGCCGTGTCACCCCGTTGAAACTGTACGGTTTGATAACCGTCGGCTTGCAGATAGTCGTCGACCAGCTGAGCCAATTCCGGCTCGTCTTCTACAATGCAAATTAAAGGCGCGGACATAGGGTTCCATCTCTTAAGTAATTGTTATTGGGTTTTTGGCAATGTGACTCGGATAGCCAAGCCGCCTAAGGGCGAGGCTTCAGCGGCGATCTCGCCCTGATGGGCGGCCACGATGTTTTTGCAGATGGCCAGCCCCAAGCCGGCGCCGCCCGTACTGCGGTTTCGGGAGGTTTCCAACCGGTACAGGCGCTCAAAGATTTTTTCATGCTTTTCGGGGGCTACCGCTGGGGCGCTGTCTCGAACCCACAGCGTCGCGTTTTCCCCGCCATCGACCAACTCAACCTGAATTTGGCCACCCGTGTTGGTGTAGCGAATGGCATTCTGTAACAAATTGGTGAGCAGCTGCTCCAAGCGTTTGGGGTCTCCGTGTATCGGTACCAGGTCACGCGCTGGGACTATGGCCTTGAGAGTCAACCCGGCTGCACTGGCTGCCGCTTGGTAATGCTCCACACACGATCGAGTCAGTGCGGCGAGAGAGAGGTCTTCTTTCTGATAATCGAGCGCACCAATATCGGAGAGTGTAAGCTCAAACAGGTTGTCGATGAGCCCGTTTAAGCCGGATATTTTCTCATTTAGTAATTCCAGAGTTTTCGGGTTGACCGGCCTCACGCCGTCCTGCATGGCTTCAATCTGCGCCTTGAGCACAGAAACCGGAGTGCGCATTTCATGAGAGATATCCGCAATCCAGTTGGCTCTGGAGTGTTCATTTGCCTCCAGCGTCTGCGCCAACTGGTTAAAGCCCTGACACAGCTGACCAATCTCGTCCTGGCTATTGACGTCCACCCGGCGCTTGTAGTCGCCAGACGCTAGCGCCATGGTGTTTTCCGACAAGGCGCTGATGGGCCTACTGATTCTTCGCGCAAGCAAGGTCGCAATCCCAATGGATATAGCCAGGATCACCAGGCTGATAACGGCAAAGATCCGCAACTGATGGGCCATAAAACGCCGGTCAACATCCCGAATCACTGCCGTGGGCTTCACGAAACCGATGTATCCCAGCTGCGGGTCCCCGTTGTTAATTGGCATCCAGCTAAGCTGCTGATTCGGTTTAACAACCCCCATCAAAAGGGTTTTATCGACGTCGTAGAGGCTGACGCTGCTGACGAACTCCCGGTAGTACTCTTGGGGCGAACGCCTCCTGCTGGACTCTGCAGGGTCCGATTGAGCGGTCATACGCGGGTTGTCGCCGGAGAAAATAATGGATTTTAATGTTAGCCAGCGCGTTGGGTCAGAGGTTAGCTCGTCGAAGGAACCGTCTTCGCGGTGAATGCTGACCAAGGCATCCTGCAATATTTCAAGCCGCTGCACGGCTTGCTGGGAGGTGTAGTCAAGGAAGCCACGCTTTAGGCTGTTGTGCATCAACAGATACATGGTCAGTACGCACAGCGTCAGTGTGCAGAAGAATGCCAGCCAGAGCTTGCGACCGATGTTAAGGCGCATGGAATGATCCAGTAATATAAGGGGTTAGAAGCCAATGGTAGCCATGTGACGGGGTAAAGAACAGGGCCCAAGCCTGTGCGCGGGCCGCTTTCACAGTGTTTTCACATTTACCAAGTCAGCAGGGCTCTCTTAAACCCACTCCCCAAGTGGTTTACACTTGAGTCGTAATGGCTTAGGCAGGAGGTGCCCGGTGCATCAACCCACTCCCTATCGCATTGTTCAACTTACACCTGACGACCTGGCACGAATGGACGCGCTGCTTACGCTCTTCGGCGAGGTGTTTAATGAGCCCGACACCTACTCCAAGAACCGCCCCTGCGCGAGCTATCTGCACCAACTATTGGGCAGCGACTACTTTGTTACCCTGGTGGCCCTGCAGGAAAAAGAAGTGATCGGCGGCCTGGCCGCTTACGAGCTAAAGAAGTTTGAGCAGGAGCGCAGTGAAATCTACATTTACGACCTGGCGGTAAAAGAATCTCACCGGCGACAAGGTGTGGCCACGGCACTGATTAAAGCCCTTCAAACGCTCGCCAAAGCCAGAGGCGCCTATGTTATCTTTGTGCAAGCGGACACGGGCGAAGTCGATCAGCCTGCCATTGAGCTCTATACGAAGCTGGGCAAGCGGGAAGAGGTACTGCACTTCGATATTTCAGTTAATGGGGAAAAGGCGTAATCTAAACACCACAGGCAATTTCTCTCAAGCTCAGGACAAGCAGCAATGAAAGGTTTCAAGAACATTTTGTACGTATGCGATGATCTAGTACCCCAGGGCACTGCGTTCGAGCGCGCTGTGGCACTGGCGGAAAACAACCAGGCGACGTTGACTGTCGTCGGAGTGGTTCCCACCGTGACCATGGGCATCGACACTGCCTCCCATAAAGCGACGCCGGTTCAATTACAGGAGGCGCTCGTCAAAGCACGCCGTGAAGAACTGACCACACTTATCGAACCTTTCCGAACACGCGCCGAACTCCATGTGGATATATTAGTGGGCAAACCCTTTCTGGAAGTCATTCGCGCCGTGCTGCTCAACCGGTACGACCTGGTGATAAAGGTCCCCGAAAATCCCAGTTTTGTAGAGCGCCTATTTGGCAGCGACGACATGCACTTGCTGCGTAAATGTCCCTGTCCCTTGTGGTTCATGAAACCAGAAGGGAAACCGGCTTATGAGCGCATTCTGGCCGCCGTTGACTTCGACCTAGAGTCGAAGGCTGATAGCAGCGAAGATCTTAATCAGCAAATTTTAGAGGCATCCAGTTCACTCGCCCTATCGGATTTGGCTGAGCTACACATAGTTCATGCCTGGGACGCCCCGGGGGAAATCACCGTTCGCACTTGGAGCGACAACCCAGACGAGGACAGCAAGCGTTACGTGGAAGGCAAACGCGCCCGCCATGAGCGCGCCCTGGCCGACCTGCGCAACCAACTAAAAGGCAAGCTAGGTGAAGAGGCGTACCACTACATTTCGCCCCAGTTGCATATGCCTCGGGGTTCCGCCTCCAAAGCGATTCCGGAAACTGCCAAGCAACTGCAAGCGGACCTGATCGTCATGGGCACCGTGGCGCGCACCGGTATCGCCGGCTTGCTGATTGGCAATACCGCGGAAGCCATTTTAGAACAGCTGCAGTGCTCCGTACTCGCCGTCAAACCCTCAGGTTTCGTCTCTCCGGTAACACTGTCGGATTAGATGTTCAAAGCCGCCGCTGGCCCAAGCCTGCGGCCGCTGCTCCTATTTGCCCGCCGTTCACCCGATTTAACCAACGGTACACCCGCCTTGGTGGCAGTCTGTGCACTCGTCACAAGGAGACTGTCTTATGCAAACTTTTCGAACCCTAACCCAATTTTTTCTTGCACTCTTACTGTTCGCTGCCGGCACTACCAGCGCTGATTCCCTCCCAACGGGCACCACTTTGGCATCTGGCCTCTACGTGGAGGTGCGCGGCAAGGGGCAACCAGTGCTGATGATTCCTGGGCTGAACAGCGCAGCGGCTACCTGGGACCAGACTTGCCAAGCCTTGCAAAGCGATGGCCTAGCCTGTCATTTGGTGCAGCTGCCCGGCTTCGCCGGCCAGAAAGCCTCCTCCTACGACGACTTTCTGGGCTCCATGACTGCGGCGCTCCTAGCTTATATTGACGAGGCCGACCTGGAACAGCCAGTGATCATGGGTCATAGCCTCGGGGGTTTTCTGGCGATGAAAATGGCCATCGAGGCGGAGCCGAATCAGCTTGGGTCGCTGATCATTGTCGATTCGCTGCCCTTCCTGCCTGCCGCATTTAACGAAGCCTTAAGCCCCGAATCCGCGAAACCGTTCGCCGAATCCATGCGCGAGAACATGCTCGTTGACGATGAAGACGCTCGCGCCGCTTCCATTCGCCACTCTGCCACTACCATGACTCGAGATCCGGAGCGAGTGAACACTTTGCTGCAGTGGGGCTTGGCCAGCGATGCGCACACGTCGGCTCAAGCCATGTACGAGCTAATGACCCAAGATCTGCGGCCACAACTGAGTCACATTCAGCAACCTGTTTTGATCCTTGGAGCATGGGCGGCCTACCAGAACTACGGAGCCACAAAAGAGAGTACTCGGTCGCGCTTTGAACGTCAGTATGCCAATATGCCGCAGTTTACATTGGCTTTCAGCGATGCCGGTTATCACTTTCTTATGTGGGACGACCCGGAGTGGTTGCTGGACGAAGTACGGCACTTTCTGCAATGAACAATAAAACGGACAACACACTGAACCGACAACTGATCCAGGCGCTTTTTTGGGGCGGCTGGACCACCTTGTACGTTCTTGCCAGTACACTGCCGGGGTATCCCCTCAAGTCCGGCTTTTTTTTGATTGCGTTTACCGTTGGGGTGGGCTGTTGGGGAGCCAGCGAAACGCTTCGAGCCATTGCACTGAAGCGCAGCTGGCTGCAACGCCCCGCCCTGCAATTACTCCCCAGGCTGGGGCTCACTCTGATGTTGCTGGCCGTGGGTGTGCAAGTGCTGGTGTTTTTGGTGCTGATACCCAGCTGGGGACTCGGCTGGGTCAGCCTGCCGGAGGGCGGGCCGGACTATCGCCCAAGCCGGGTGTTGATGTATTGGTTCAATACCCTATTTATGCTCGGCGTGTGGCTGGCGTCTTGGCTGGTGATAGAGTCGAGGGCTCGCAACCGCCGACTAGAACATCAACGGCTGGAAGACGAAGTGCAACGCCGGGTGCTGGAGCTCGACAGTTTGCGCGCGCGTTTGAATCCCCACTTTGTCTTCAATGCGCTAAACAACGTGCGCGCCTTGATCAACGAAGACACCGAGCGCGCTCGTGAGATGGTGACACGGCTTTCAAACACACTCCGTTACGCGCTTCAGCACACCCACGAAGTCAGCGTCAGTCTCGAACAGGAATTGGCTGTAGTCGAAGACTATTTGGCGATAGAACACGTTCACTACGACGAGCGTTTGCACGTGATACGCCGACTATCGGCGACGGCCATGAGCGCACACCTACCGCCCATGCTTTTACAACTTCTGGTGGAAAACGCCATAAAACACGGAGTTGCACACAACCCGCAGCCCAGCGAACTGGTCATCATCGCCACGGTTGAGCAGCAGGCCCTGAACCTGACCGTTACCAATCCCGGTACATTGAGACAAACTCGCGAAGGCGTGGGCTTGGCGTATCTGCGCGCACGTTTAAAAACTTGGTCGGCACACGCGGCATTCGACATCCACGAACATCAAGGGCTAGTAAAAGCAAAGTTGGTACTGCCTCAGGAGCGCGATTCATGAAAGTTTTAATCGTCGATGACACACGTTTGGCGCGCCAAGAACTCAAAACTTTGCTCAAGCCCCATACGGACATTGTCGAAATTCGCGAAGCGAACAGTGTGGACAGCGCTCTCGCCGCCCTCGCCGAGAATTTCCCCGATTTGTTGTTACTGGATATTCAGATGCCCGGCGGAAGCGGATTCGATCTACTGGAACAACTGGACCAAACCCCGGCCGTGGTATTTACCACGGCATACGATCACTATGCGGTTAAAGCCTTTGATGCCAATGCGCTGGACTACTTGGTCAAGCCCATAGATCCACAGCGGTTGACGCAAGCACTCACACGAGTACGGCAGCGGTTGCAGAACCAACACACCGCCCCAGAGCCGACTCCTGCGCGGCTCACAGCCAAGAGCCAGGTGTTTATTCGCGACGGCGACCAATGCTGGTTTGTCGCACTGGAGGACATCGACTTGATCGAGGCCGCCGGTAATTATGTGCAAGTCTCGTTTCGCCAACAGCGGGCAATTCTGAACCGAAGCCTAAATGCTCTGGAGGAACGCTTAGCCCCCACGCTGTTTTACCGCGCCAACCGCAGTTGCTTAGTTAATCTGCAACGCATTAAAAACATCGAGCCCTGGGTCAATGAAGGCTATTTGTTAACCCTGCGCGATGGCCAGCAAGTGGAGGTTTCTCGTCGGCAAGCGCGGCAGCTGCGCAGCCAGCTGTCGTTATAAACTAGCACCAACTCTACAGCTTCCAAATACTTTTTAGGTATAACCGCGCCAATCGCACGTTTGTTAAAAATTTAGGCGGAACAAACCTTTGCGGCCCGGTCTAAAGTTGGGACAACCCTCAGAAAAGGAGAGATGTATGTCTAGTACTACTGATCGACTCAAAGGTAAAGGTAACGAAGCTTTAGGAAAAGGAAAGCAAAGCGCAGGTGAGGCCACCGATAACGAACGTCTGGAAGCGGAAGGTCACGGCCAAGAAACCAAAGGAAAAGGTCAAGACATGAAGGGTAAAGCGAAAGACAAGATTAAAGAGAAAACTGATAAGTTCTAATGGCCGGAAACGGCAAGGAGGCCGTCGCCGAGCTGCAACAAACGGGCGTTGTTAAACACCCGTTTGTGCAGCTTGGCGGCAAAGGTCAGACGCTCTGGACGTTCGCCTAAAAAGTCATTACCACGTCCACTCTCATCAGAGAGGTAACGCTGCCATAGCGCGCGGCTTCAGCCCGTACCGAAATAGACTCGGTGACACGAAAACCGACGCCACCACCGACCATTCCTGCACCTGTGTCACTAAAGTTAGTACCCGCGCGAGCTTGCACCCACAGTGCGTCTGTCAGGTCGTACTTGGCTACACCGTTGATGTACAGACCTTCGAGACTTTCACTGCCACCAAAATCATAGGAAAAAGAACCGGTGGTAAACACACCCGCTTCCCCAGCCACGGTCAGCCCCCCGATCCGCATAAAATCCCAGCCTGCAAACCCCTGCAGACCCACGGCATCATCGAATCCACCTGACAGTGAGTTGTAGCTCAACCCACCACCGATGTAGATATTCTCTTTATCGAAATCCAAGAACTCCGGTTCATTGGCATGCGCCAGACCGACCCAACAAGAGCTGGCCACAAGGCCAACCAATACCCGCTTGGCAATTGACATGACTACTCCTCCCAGTTGTTTCAAAAACCAACCCGAACAGGATTGGGCGTTTTCCGTTACGGATGCACTTCTACTTCAACACACTGCGAGCTTAAACGCAAAAGCCCCCGAGTTCGCGATGGAAATCGAGGGCTTCTAATCTTAAATATTGGTCGGAGCGAGAGGATTCGAACCTCCGACCCCCTCGTCCCGAACGAGGTGCGCTACCAAACTGCGCTACGCTCCGATGCTACATGCCGAGCGCTCGGCAATGAGCGACAACCGAGGGCGGATTATAAGCACCTGACTGGTTTCTGTAAACGCCATAAAAAGAACCGGCACTGACTAGGTGCCGGTTCAAGCTTGGAGTACACAAAGGAAGCATCTCATGGCCCGCTTGAGCCTCAGGCTATTGGAAGCTCCAACAGAAGAGGAAACCGATAGCCAATTTAAGTATCGGCCGCTAGAGCGAGAACCGCCAGTGCGGGACGCATAAAAACTAAACCGATTGGAGATAGATCCGAAGGCTGAGCATAAGAAATAGCTATATTTAGCTGGTAGCGAGCAGAGTTGCCGCTCCTCCTACCCGCTATAACGAGAGGAGTGGGATGACGAGCGTTAGAATGTCAAAGTAGGCCCATTGCTCTGATTTGACTCAGCCCGGACGGCTTCCAGAGCGTCGAAGAGCACCGAGCCAGGGGCACTGTAGCGTAGTCCCTGGCGGGCAAATTCATCCGCCTGCCGCGGCCGGGCCAATTCTAAATAACTCTGCGCCAGTAATAGATACAGTGCCGGCTCACGACGATCAATGCGTAAACCCCGCTCAGCACTGGCAATGGCGCCCTGGTAATCACCTGCCTGGTAGGCCAGGCCAGCTTGCTCGATTAACCCGTCCACCGCTGGATTGCGCTCTGGTGTCTGCTCCACCGCTTCGGTCGGGGCCTCGGATTCCTGCACCAAGGGGCCAACACAGCCCGCCAGTACCAGCATGGCAAGGCAAAATATAACCCGCAGAGTGTTACGCATATTGTTCTACTCCCAAAATCCCAGGGCGTATTTATAACCTCTCACAAGGATTAACGCCACAGTCTCTGCCACCAACTGGAGTTACTTCCGCTCGCCAACCGGCACGGTGCTGAACCACGGGGCTGCTGATCAGGTCGCAAGGGTAGCCAGGTGGCGCCTTCACAGTGCTCAGCGCTGAGCAAACCCGTGCTGCTGTCCAGCCAGTCAAAACTAATATCCGCAGGCGGCTCAAGGCCGACACTCTGGGTGGGCAGGGTGCGCATAAAATCCGCCCACACCTGCAGGGCACCGGCTGAACCGGTGAGCGGCGTCACGCCATTGTCATCCAAGCCAACCCATGCCACCGCCAAGTGCTGACCGCTGAAGCCGGCGAACCAGCTATCGCGCCGGTCATTGGTAGTGCCGGTCTTGCCCGCCAACATCAGGTCAGCGGGAAACTGATCGTACACTCGCCGACCAGTGCCTTCACGCAGCGCCAGTTGCAGCATGTATTGCAGCTGATAGCTGGACTGTGGAGAGAAGCGCTGCTCCAACTCTAGGGGATAGCGTCGCAGCCGCTGACCTTCGGCCGTTTGCACTTCGCGAATTACCCTAAGCGGGGTGTATACGCCATCGGCTGCCAAGGTGTGGTAAATGCCCGCTACATCCAGCGGCGCCATATCCACAGCGCCCAATATTATTGAAGGCACGGCGGGGATTGTGCCCTGGAAACCCGCCTGCCGGAGCGTGTCATACACCGTTTCCAACCCCAGCTCCATGCCCAACCGGGCGCTCGCTTGGTTATAGGATTGCGACAACCCTTGATACAGAGGCACATCGCCATGGCTCTGTAGGTTTGCGTTGCGAGGCTGCCAGACTTGACCGTCCCGAGCGGTCACGGTAACCGGCGCATCACTGATCAGCGAAGCCGGGTGGTATAGCTGGGGCTGCTCCAAGGCACTCAAATACACAAACGGCTTAATCAGCGACCCCACCGGCCTACGGGCGTCCAAGGCGCGATTAAAACCGGCAAAGCGCGGATTCTTGTCGCCCACCAACGCCAGAACTTCACCCGCCCCCACAGAAGTGACGACTAAGGCGCCTTGCAGGTCGGTGACACCATGAGCCTCTTCCAACTGCTCAATACGCTTTTGCACCGCCTGCTCTGCCTGACGCTGCACCATAGGTGACAAACTGGTGAATATACGCAGCCCCTCACTTTGCAGGTCCTCCTGCCGATAGTCGCGCCGCAGCTGCCGGTTAACCAAATCTATCACCGCCGGGTAAGTCTGTCGGCTGTAGGTACTGCTGGTCACAATCCCCAACGGCGCCTGAACGTATTGCTCCAGCTCGCGCGCGCTGATCAACCCCTCATTGGCCATCACCCTCAACACCAGATCACGACGGGCGCGAGCGCGCTCGGGGTTGCGCCAGGGATTGTAAAAAGATGCGCCTTTGGCCAACCCCACTAACAGAGCGACTTGAGGAGGTTCCAACTCTCTCAACGGTTGTCGAAAGTAGTGTTGCGCCCCCAGGGCAAATCCGTGCACGCCACGGGTGCCACTCTGGCCCAGGTAAATTTCATTTATGTAGGTTTCCAGGATCTCGGCTTTGCTATAGCGCCTTTCCAGCAACAGCGACATGATGGCTTCCTGAAGTTTGCGCTGGAAGCGTTGCTCCTGAGTTAGGTAAAAGTTTTTCACCAATTGTTGCGTGAGTGTGCTGCCGCCCTCCACGACTCGACCGGCGCGCAAGTTGGTCCAAGCGGCGCGTGCGATACCCGTGGGGGACAGGCCCCGGTGGTCGAGAAAACCCCGATCCTCCACTGCCAATAGCGTTTCACCCAGCAAGGGCGGAACATCTTCCAGTCGTATCAACAAGCGGTCTTCACCGTGAGCTGGGAAAATACCCCCAATCTCTTCCGGCTCCAACCGCACCAGACTCGCGCCGTCGCGGGCCTCCAAGTCGGTTATACGGTTTTGGCTGAGGGTCAGCGTGAAGCGGCGCGCGGGTTCGTTTTGATCCCAAAAATCAAAGCCGCGGCTGAACAGGTGATATTCAGTGGCGGCGCCTGCCTGACGGCGTGCATATTGCCCCGACGCGCTCACGCGCTCCACGGGCCGATAGCCCAGGGCGCGCAGCTCTTGCTCCAGGAGTTCCGGGGTGAGCGCCAAACCGCGATAAAGCTCCAAGGGGCGGGCGTACACACGGGCGGGTACGGCCCATTTTCGGCCATCAAATTTTTCCCGCACCTCGCGATCCAGGTACACCACCCAAAGGCTGAAGGACACCAATACGAAGCCGCAGGCAAGCAAACCCCAGCGGCGCACCCGGGTCCAGAATTGGCTGGCGGCTTTAACTTTTTTTCTGCGACGGCTGGTACGGCGCGGGCTACGGCGTTTGGTCATGGGTGTGGCGACTGCTCTGAAACGGGTTAAAACCCGCTGTTCTTTATTGGCGGGCGCTTATTTTGCATAATGTGGGCCCAAAGACCAAGGGACTAGATCCCAAACGACAACGAGGTAATTTATGCGCGACCACTATCATCTTTACGGCATAGGCGCCGCCCTGGTGGACATGGAAATCGCCGTCAGTGATCGGGACCTCACAGCCATGGCAGTACCCAAGGGCGTAATGACGCTGGTGGATGAGCCGCGCCAGGCGGAGCTGATTGACTATTTGCAGGATCATTTGGTGGCCTCCAGTCGCGCCAGCGGGGGCTCCGGTGCCAATACAGTGATCGCTGCCAGTTACTTTGGCTGCCGCAGTTTTTACTCTTGTAAGGTAGCAGACGATGAGAACGGCCGCTTTTATCTAAACGACTTGGCCGCCGCAGGCGTGGACACGCCCGCAGTTCGCCCGCCCAAGGGCATCACCGGCAAGTGCTTGGTGATGATTACCCCGGATGCCGAGCGCAGTATGCACACGTTTTTGGGTATCAGCGCGACATTATCCAAGAAAGAGTTACACGCGCCAGCCGTGAGTGCCGCCGACTATGTGTATATCGAGGGTTATTTGGTGTCATCGGACACCGGTCGTGCTGCGGCCATTGAGTTGCGCCATCAGGCTCGGGACCGCAAGGCGCTCACGGCGTTAAGTCTATCGGACCCGGCGATGGTGCAATTTTTCCGCGAGGGTTTGCTGGAGATGATCGGCGACGGAGTCGATTTGTTATTTTGCAACCAGGATGAGGCCATGGGCTTTACCGGCACCCACGATCTGGAGAGTGCGGCACAAGCTCTTCAAGATTATTGCAAGACGTTCGCGATTACTTGCGGTTCCGATGGCGCACTGGTATTTGACGGCCACCACTCTTACTCGATTGAAGCGCAGCCGGTCAAAGCAATCGATACGAACGGGGCCGGGGATATGTTCGCAGGCGCGTTTATCTATGCAATTTCCCACGGCCACGATTATCAAACCGCCGGCCGCTTTGCGAGCCTGGCAGCCGGTAAAGTAGTTACCCAATACGGACCCCGCCTTCGCCCAGAGCAGCATCAGGAGCTTAAGCGGGAGTTTTTTGGTTCACAAAGTTAAGACTTCCTGCGTGACCCTCCGCTGCCGCACCAAGGCGTACTTTCTTTAGAGTGCCATAGCTTGAAGGTTACTGGGGACGTGCAGGGTGAGTGTTCAGCAAGCCTCAAAAGAGGGAACCTTTTGAGGCAGTCTCCAGGGGCGGATTCACGACGGTTGCTGAACACTCACCCTGCGCGGCCCCGGGGCTTGCTTACGAAGTCGCTAATTAGCTTAATTGTTCTGGACATTAGTGCGCGCAGGCGGGAGTCCATCAGTTCACAGGTATATGGATTCCCGCTTTCGCGCATTGCTGTCCGGAATAATTTTGGACAGATGGTGGAAACCCAAGAATTGCGCGGCTTCGTCCCAGTTTTTAATGTCAGACACTCGAAAACTAGCGGCTAGCGAGTAGGCGCTTCCCGCTGGGGTTTTAGTCGAGTGCTACGAGTGGGGCAGGCACACCCGGACACGCCGTGAACCCCTCCCTGGGGGCTTGACGCAGACTTCCTGTCTGCGACAGTCCGGGAATGCCTGCCCCACTCTCCGCGGTGCCAACCTGAAAGTTTCGGGAAATAAGGGAGTAAGGTATAACTTCAGCACACTGAAATGGTTTTTTGCCTCGCTGGAATGACGCAGAGGTACGAGGATCTTTTTATCGTCATCTCCGCGAAAGCGGAGATCCAGCAGAACAACTTCGAGTACCGATGAGCAGCACTCCACCAAAGCTCCGAACGTCTGCGGAATCAGAACTTAGTAGAGTTTTGTTGTAAACGAAAAAAGTCGTCAACTCGGAGTTTACCTCCAAAGCCTTGGCCTGCAACTCCTCCAGCTATTCCCCCTAATTTATTCCGGACAGCAGTGCGCTTTTGCGGAAATGACGTAGTAATACAGGCTGGCGGCGTAGCGCAGCTAACGCCTTCCGCATACAGGACAATCAGGATCACGAGCCAATTTAAGTTCACGCCATTGCGCGTGGCGGGCATCGAACAGTAGCAATCGGCCGGTTAAACTCGTACCAAAACCCACCAACAATTTAATGGCCTCCAGTGCCTGCATTGAGCCTACCACCCCCACCACGGGCGCCAGCACACCATTCGCCGAGCAGGTTAAATCTTCTTCACTTTGCGTATGGTAAAGGCACCGATAACAGGGGCTGTCCTCGCGGCGAGAATCAAACACCGCCACTTGGCCTTCCAAACGTACTGCCGCTCCTGACACCAACGGAGTACCCGTGGCGACGCAGGCGGCATTTAATTCAAAGCGGGTAGTAAAATTATCGCTGCAATCCAACACCAAATCGACTTGTTCAAGCTGACGATGCAACGCCTCGCCTTCGAGGCGCTCCTGTATGCACGTCACTTGAATGTCAGGATTCAATTCCCGCAAAGCCTGCGCAGCGGAAGTCACCTTCGGCTCACCGATACGATCCGTAGTGTGAATAATTTGCCGTTGCAAATTGGTCAAGTCGACGGCATCAAAATCGGCGAGCACCAAATGCCCCACCCCTGCGCCGGCGAGGTACATCGCCACCGGTGCGCCCAAGCCGCCGAGGCCGAGAATCAATACACGGGAGGACAGCAGTTTTTCCTGCCCATCAATGTCCACATCTGGCAACAGTATCTGCCGGCTGTAGCGTAAGAGCTGTTCATCGTTCACAGTGCGTCTCCCCCGAAACAGCCATAAGTGATTCGTTCCTGATCGCCATAATCTTTTCGTGTTTCTACTTTGTCGTAACCCAACTCCGTCAGCACCTGTCGAACCGCTTCACCCTGCTCCCAACCGTGTTCCAATAGCAGCCAAGCGCCTGGAGCCAGAAACTGCCGCGCGGTTTTAGCAATTTGTTGAATATCCGCTAAGCCCTGATCGGCGGCGACCAAAGCGGAACGAGGCTCAAAGCGTACATCACCCAGATCCAGATGCGGATCATCCGGCGCTATGTAGGGCGGGTTGGCAACAATGGCCTGATAAAGGGTTTGTTTTGATACGGCGGAAAACCAATCGCTGACCGTAAACGAAGCATTACTGAAGCCCAAGCGTTCGCGATTTCGCTCTGCCAGTGCCACCGCCTCCGGCGACACATCCAGCCCTTGAACCAACCAAGCGGGACGCTCGCTGGCCAACGCTAACGCTACGGCGCCGGTGCCCGTGCCAAGATCCAACACGCGCTGTGTTTGAGTGGAGTTACCCAAACATTCCAGAGTCACCTCCACCAACAACTCCGTGTCCGGGCGCGGGATCAACGTACTCGAATTGACTTCCAACGGCAGCGACCAAAATTCACGCTGACCAAGAATGTACGCTAGCGGCTCGCCTTGTGCGCGACGCTCCAGGTACTTTTTGAATAAAGTCAGCTGTGTTTCGGTCAGGTCTTTTTCCGGCCAGGTGTAAAGCCAGGTACGACTGCGATCCAACACCTGGCACAGCAGCAGTTCCACATCCAATCGCGCAGAATCGCTGACGTGCTCCAACTGCGCCGACCAAGCCAGGCACTGGCCTACACTTACTGTTGAGTCCTGGCTGTTCGGCACCCCGCCCATTACTCAGCCAGGGTCGCCAACAGGTCAGTTTGGTGCTCATTGACCAAGGCTTGAATCACCTCATCCAAACTACCCTGCATGACTTCATCGAGTTTATAAAGAGTCAAGTTGATGCGGTGATCGGTGAGCCGACCCTGGGGGAAATTGTAGGTGCGAATACGTTCGGAACGGTCACCACTGCCGACCAGTGAACGGCGTTCATCGGAGATGCTCTTGGCCGCTGACTCCTCGCTTTGTTGCTTAAGCTTCGCCGCCAGTAGTGACAGAGCGCGGGCGCGGTTTTTATGCTGAGAACGCTCGTCCTGACATTCCACCACTATGCCTGTGGGCAGGTGTGTCACCCGAATGGCGGAGTCGGTTTTGTTAACGTGCTGACCACCAGCGCCTGAAGCGCGGAAGGTGTCCACGCGTATATCCGCCTTGTTGATATCCACTTCTTCCAGGGCATCCGGTTCGGGCATCACGGCCACGGTGCACGCCGAGGTGTGAATGCGCCCCTGAGACTCCGTGGCCGGTACGCGCTGAACCCGGTGCGCGCCGGATTCAAACTTAAGTTGGGCGTACACCCCTTGGCCGCTGACCCGGCTAATAATTTCTTTGTAGCCGCCGTGCTCGCCTTCACTTTCACTGAGCACTTCGATTTGCCAGCGTCGCTGTTCAGCGTATTTGCTGTACATGCGGAACAAGTCACCCGCAAAAATGGCGGCTTCGTCACCGCCGGTACCGGCTCGAATTTCAAGGAATACGTTTTTTTCGTCGTCGGGATCTTTGGGCAACAGCAGCCGCTGCAACTCCTCCGCGAGAGGTTCAAGCTGCTCCTCGCAAGCATAGAACTCCTCCCGGGCCATTTCCCGCATGTCGCTATCGCCTTCCTGCATGAGGGTTTCGGCCTCGGCTTTCTCGGCAAGCACTAGCCGGTAGCGTTCCAACTGCTGCACCACGGGCTCCAGCTCGGCGAACTCTTTGGAGAGGTTCCGAAATTTTCCCTGATCGGCAATGGTATCCGGGTCAGACAGCAATGCACTGACTTCTTGATAGCGCTCTGCGAGGCGGTCCAGTTTTTCCAATATCGATGCTTTCATTCAGTCTCGCTTGTCTTCTGTCTCTTTATCGGGAGCATTGCCGGCCAGATCGTCGTCCGACAGGTCAAACAGCTCCCGGGCAATTTGGATTACGTCCGCGCGGCCTTGGGTACTGGCCTCGCGCAGGTTCGCACTGGGCGTGTGCAGTAATTTATTGGTTAAGTTGCGGGCCATTTGCGTCAGTATCTGCTCGGGATCACCCCCGGCGGCCAAAACGCGCAACGCTTTTTCCAGCTCCACATCCCGATAAGATTCGGCCTGATGGCGGAATGCTTTGATGGTGGCCACGGCATCTCTGGCACGCAGTTGGTCGCGATAGTGACTGACGCCTTCAGCGATGATGCTTTGAGCTTTATCCGCGGCGGCAACTCGAGATTGCTTATTTTGATCGATAACCTCATGCAGGTCATCCACGGTGTATAAATAGACGTCGTCTAAACGGCCCACTTCCGCTTCGATATCCCGGGGCACGGCGATGTCGAGCATAAACATGGGTTTGTGCTTACGCTTTTTCAACGCGGATTCCACCGCGCCTTTACCCAACAAGGGCAACTGGCTGGCGGTCGAAGAAATGACAATATCGGCCCGGTGCAGTTGTTCGGGAATATCCGCGAGCAAAATCGCCTCTGCGGCAAACTCTTGGGCCAAAGCGTGCGCCCGCTCCAAGGTACGGTTGGCCACGATCAGGCGCGTCATGCCCTGCTCGCGTAAATGCCGCGCCACCAACTGAATGGTTTCTCCGGCACCGATCAGCAGCGCGGTATCCTCTTTTAAGTCGGAAAAGATTTGCTGGGCCAGAGTTACCGCCGCGTAAGCAACCGACACGGGGTTTTCACCGATGCCCGTTTCCGAGCGCACCCGCTTGGCAATGCCAAAAACCTGCTGAAACGCAGTGTGCAGCACGCCGCCAATGGTACCCGCCTGGCTGGCCACCGCATAAGCTGACTTCATTTGCCCAAGGATTTGCGGTTCTCCCAGCACCAGGGAGTCCAGCCCACCGGCGACCTTCATCATATGGCTGACCGCCTCCTCGTCACGGAAACAGTAGCAGCAGCTGCTTAGGTCATAATCGCCCATCTGGTTGTGCTCAACCAACCAGCGCGTTAACTGCTCCGCCTCGGCTTCGCTGGCGGCGTAAATCTCGGTGCGATTACAGGTGGACAGTATCGCCACCTCCTGCAATTGCGCCTGCTCGCGGGCCTGCCGCAACGCTTGCTCAAGGGTTTCGGGGGCGAACGCCACCTTCTCCCGGATGGCCAGGGGCGCTGTGGTGTGATTGATGCCGAAGGCCAGTAGGGTCATAAAACGCGAAGCAGTTACCAATTGGAGGCGTCATTGTCCGGCCCCAAGACACCCCTGACAAGAGGAAGTTTTTACAGGTGCCGGCCCTTGGACCTTGCGGAACGCGGAATTTACCTCCATCTTTACACTCCAAAGACCGTTCGCGCACCCCCGGGCTGGAGATAAAGTGCTGCTGTGTTTATGATGTTTCATCAACTTGGCACTTTTTGAATGCCCCCATGGACCCACTGTCAGCATGAAAAAACATTCCCTGATCATCGCCGCCCTGGCCTCGGGCCTGCTTGTGGCTTGTGCCCAGCAGCCCACGGAAGAGCACCCGCATGAGCCTGAGCCGGAGCCAAGGCACGCACCGGATACCTGGGAGGCGGGGGTCACCCCACAGATACCACAGCTCAAGGCGCCCACACGCCCCTTTACCAGCGAGACGCTGTACGCGCTCCTGGCAGCAGAGCTGGCGGGCAGTCGCGAACGTTTTGACATTGCCCTGGCGAATTACGTGCAACAAGCCCATCAGACCCGTGACCCCCAGGTAGCGGCGCGCGCCACCCATATTGCGCGTTTTCTAAACGCGGAAAAGGAAGCTCTGGACGCTGCCCTTCTGTGGGTAGACATTGTGCCGCACGACACCGAGGCGCAGATCAACGCCGCCCTAGCGCTGCTGCAAAATGGCCGTTTGCAGGAAGCGTTCGCCATGTCCCGCAAGCTGCACGCCCAGGGGGAGCCGACCCTATTCCAAAACATCGCCGCCAGTGCGGCGGAAGCCACGGACATTCAGCGAGAGACTCTACTCTCCTCCTATAAACAACTGCTGAACGAATACCCGAACCATCAGGAACTGCTGGTGGGCACCGGCCTGCTTGCGCACCAATTGGGCCAACCGGAGGAAGCGCTAACTTATGCCCGGCGCGCCCTAGCGCGCAGTCCCCGCAGCACCGGCGCCGCCTTGCTGGAAACCAACATTCTCTACCAGCTGGGACAATATAATGAAGCGGTCAAACGCATCGAAAGCGCCCTTGAGCACCAGCCAGACAGCTTGCGCCTACGCCTTCAATACGCGCGTTTGCTGACGCAAAAGGATCTCGGCAAGTCCCAGGAACAATTTGAAATCCTGGTGGATAAAGCCCCCCAGGATCCCGATCTGAGGCTTTCCCTGGGTATTGTGTCTATGGAGCGGGGCGACTTGAGCACAGCCAAACAGAGTTTTGACGCGCTCCTCGACCTCGGCGAGCATGTGTCCCCCGCCCACTATTATTTGGCGCAAATGGCGGAGCGGGACGATGACCTCGACCAAGCCGTACTGCACTATTTACAGGTTCAGCCGGGCGGCGACTTTCTCTCCGCCACTGTGGACCTGCTGGACATCTTTATGCGCCAGAACGACCCGGAGAGTGCCGACGAGCACATGAACCGGCTGCGCAACCGCTTCCCGGACCAAGCCGAAGGGCTCTACCTTTTGCAGGTGCGGGCATTGACTGAGCACCAGCGCCACGACACTGCTGAGGCATTGCTGGATCGGGCGTTGCACACTTATCCCACCAGCAGCGACTTACTCTACGCTCGCGCCATGCTCTACATCGGGCAGGATCGCCTGCAAGAAACCAAGCAAGATTTGCGTCAGATTCTCACTTATGACCCCAACAATGCCGCCGCCTTAAATGCGCTCGGGTACACAATGGCGGACAACAATCTCAATCTGGATGAAGCGGAAGAGTTAATCCGCAAAGCCCTGGCACTGATGCCTGATGACCCTGCCATCCTGGACAGCATGGGATGGGTACTTTACCGCCAAGGCAATCCGAAAGAGGCCCTGCCTTATTTACAGAGAGCTATGGATGCCTACCCGGACCAGGAAATCGCGGCCCACCTGGGCGAAGTGCTCTGGGTGCTCGGCGAACGGGAGAAAGCTCGGGAAGCCTGGAACAAAGGGCTGGAAGAGGACCCCGACAGCGAGCTGATTCCCGCCACCAAAAAGCGGCTGGGAGTGCCTGAATGATCCATCGGTGGCCACTGGCAGCACTATCGTTGTTGCTGCTGGGAATTGTTGGCTGTGCGCCTCACACCCTCAAGCCCATTGACAGCTGGGAAGAACATCAAGCGCGTGTAGCGGCTTTGGAAAGCTGGCAGATCAGCGGCAAACTGGGCGCCCGCCTGCCCGACAACAGCGGTAGCGCACGACTGCGTTGGGATCAGGACCGAGATGAGTTCCGCATTGATCTAAGCGGCCCCTTTGGGCAGGGGCGCACCGTTATTACCGGCACGCCAGGCTCTGTGACCCTTGACCAAGGTGACGACGAACTACTGGAAGCGGCGAGCGCTGAGGAGCTGATTTGGCTGGCCACCGGCTGGCTGGTGCCGGTGGACCAGTTGCTCTATTGGGTGCGCGGCGTCCCCTCCCCGGAAACCCAAGCGCGCCGCATGAAAAGGGATGACGACGGCCTGCTGTCCGAACTGGAACAGGACGGCTGGCATCTACGCTACAGCAACTACACTCTAGTGGACGGCCACTGGCATTTACCCCGGCGAATCATTGCCAGCCGGGACGAAGTACGCTTGACCCTGGTTATCCACAACTGGTCCCCGCACCATGCCGAGCTTCGCTGAGGCGGGAACCCTTGAGTAAAGCCTCTCATCAAAAAAACCGCATACGCGCAGATTGGGCACGAAACCCGTTATGTTCGAACCTCTAAGCCTGAGTGCGCCCGCCAAACTCAATTTGTTTTTGCACATTACCGGCCGCCGTGCAGACGGTTATCACCTGTTGCAGTCGGCGTTCCAATTGTTGGACTTTGGCGATCAACTACATTTCGCTCCCCGGGCGGACACACGCATAGAGCTCAGCCCCACCCTCCCGGGTGTTGCTCCCAAGGACAATCTCATTGTGCGCGCCGCCGAGCTGTTGCGAGCGCGCAGCGGCGTGAACGCCGGGGTAAATGTAACGTTAGACAAACGTTTGCCTATGGGTGGCGGCCTGGGTGGCGGCAGCAGCGATGCGGCTACGACCTTGGTGGCCCTGAACCACCTCTGGCGCTGCGGCCTGACTCGGCAGGAGTTGCAGGAGTTGGGCTTGCAACTGGGTGCGGACGTGCCGGTGTTCGTCGGGGGGCAAACCGCCTGGGCGGAGGGCATCGGGGAGCGACTTACCCCCCTCAATCTGCCCTCCCGCTGGTACCTGGTCATCGCCCCTCAATGCCAGGTGGCCACGGCGCGTGTTTTTTCACACAAAGATTTGACAAGAGACACACCGAACATTACAGTAGCGGCCTTTCTTGGGCAGGGTGGTCGGAACGACTGTCAGCCATTGGTCAGACGCTTGTATCCCGCTGTGGATGAAGCCCTGAACTGGCTAGAACAGTTTGCCCCCCATGCTCAGATGTCGGGAACCGGCGCGTGCATTTTTGCCGCTTTTGATTCGGCACAAAAGGCGCGTGAAATACTGGCTCAGGCACCCACACACTTGCCGGGTTTTGTCGCCCGCAGTGTGGATCGATCGCCGGTGTACGAGTTGCTTCCCGACTAGAAAAGATCTAAATCTACTGGGGCGTAGCCAAGCGGTAAGGCAGCGGGTTTTGATCCCGTCATGCGAAGGTTCGAATCCTTCCGCCCCAGCCATATTTTCAGTAGCGCCTGGCGTGCCAACGCGGCGACACTAGCAGCCATGTCCATTGATGCCTCCCCTATCCCTGTCTTTTTCGAGCTGTTTCCCGAACGGGCCGGAACAGGTATAAGCCGTCGATGGTTATTCAGGCCGTTGTAGAGCGGAACAAAACAACCACAACACTAGCAGGTACCAGACGTGACTGAGCTAATGGTATTCACCGGCAACGCCAACCCGGAGCTGGCCCAAAAGATCGTGGACTTTCTGGGCATTCCCCTGGGAGATGCTTCAGTATCCCAGTTCTCGGACGGTGAAATTGCGGTCGAACTGCACGTCAATGTGCGCGGTCGGGATGTGTTTGTGGTACAGCCCACCTGCGCGCCGACCAATGACAACCTGATGGAATTGATCATCATGGTCGACGCCCTGCGCCGAGCGTCAGCGGGGCGAATTACCGCTGTGGTGCCCTACTTTGGTTACGCCCGCCAGGATCGGCGTGTGCGCTCCGCCCGGGTACCCATTACGGCTAAAACGGTTGCCGACATGATGGTGGGTGCTGGCATTGATCGCCTGCTAACCGTAGATCTGCACGCCGAGCAGATTCAAGGCTTCTTTGATGTGCCCGTGGACAACGTCTACGGCTCACCGGTATTGCTGGAAGATATTGAAAAACAGAATTTCGATGACCTGATCGTGGTCTCACCGGATATCGGCGGCGTGGTGCGCGCCCGGGCGGTGGCCAAACAATTGGGTGTGGACCTGGCCATTATCGACAAACGTCGGCCCAACCCCAACGTCGCCGAGGTAATGAACATCATCGGTGAAGTGGATGGCCGCACCTGCCTGCTGGTGGACGATATGGTCGATACCGCCGGTACCTTGTGCAACGCCGCCAAAGCTCTGAAAAGCGAAGGCGCGAAAAAAGTCGTCGCCTACTGTACCCACCCGGTGCTGTCAGGTAAGGCTATCGACAACTTGAACAATTCCCAGCTGGATGAGTTGGTTGTGACTGACTCCATTCCGCTGAGCGATGCGGCTCGCCAATGCAAACGTGTGCGCCTGCTCACCTTGTCGCGCATGTTGGCTGAAGCGGTGCGCCGCCTGAGTAACGAAGAATCCCTGAGCGCCATGTTCCGCTAACGCGGAGCGGGTGCTCGGATAACCACCGCCGCGACAATGGTGTTGCGGCGGTTTTAGCAAACCCCGCAGTGCGGTTCTGGTCGCGGACCCCTGTGGATTATTGAGGACTGACCAATGTCTGAAGATTTTATTTTGAATGCCGAGGCCCGTGACGACTTGGGGAAAGGTGCGAGCCGCCGCCTGCGTCGTCTGGAAGCCAAAGTGCCCGCCATTGTGTATGGCGGCAAACAGAAGAAGCCGATGAGCATCGCCATCAGCCAGAAAGAGCTTACCAAGCACTTGGAAAGCGAAGCCTTCTTCTCGCACATTATTGAGTTGAAAGTGGGCGACAAGTCCGAAGATGTCATTCTGAAGGACCTGCAACGCCACCCAGCCAAGGGTTACACCATGCACGCGGATTTCTTGCGTGTATCCAAAACCCACAAGCTGCAAACCAGCGTACCTTTGCACTTCCTGAACGAAGACACCTGTAAAGGCGTTAAGCTCCAGGGTGGCAAGATCGTACACAACATGGTTCAGCTGGAAGTCAGCTGTCTGCCCGCCAACCTGCCGGAATTCATTGAAGTGGATCTGGCCGATGCGGAATTGGGCCAGGTGGTGCACATCTCCGACCTGAAACTTCCCAAAGGCGTCACTTCAGTCGCTCTGTCCCACGGCGCGGACCACGATTTGCCCGTGGTTGCCGTGAACAAGCCTAAAGGCGCTGCGGTAGACGATGCGGAAGAAGCTGGCGAGTCCGAGGAAGGCGAAGCCTAAAACAGCTGAGCGAGGTTAGCACTGGTCATGGACACTCCGCTGCAACTCATTGTGGGGCTGGGTAATCCCGGCCCCGAGTACGACCGGACCCGTCATAACGCCGGTGCTGACTTTGTTGCTGAGCTGGCGCGCCGTAACGGCGCCAGCCTCAGCCCGGAAAGCAAGTTCTTTGGGCTAACTGCCCGCATCCAAATCCAGGGGCGCGACCTGCGCCTCTTGATTCCCACCACGTTTATGAATCGCAGTGGTCAGGCCATTGGCGCACTGGCACAGTTTTATAAAATCCCCCCCGAAGCCATTCTTGTTGCCCATGATGAGCTCGATCTACCCCCCGGTACCGCGCGTCTCAAGCACAGCGGCGGCCACGGCGGCCACAACGGTCTGCGCGACACCATTAAAGCCTTGGGGAACAACCGTGACTTTAACCGTCTCCGCTTGGGAATCGGCCATCCTGGTTCTGCGTCGCAAGTGGTGGTCTATGTACTAAAGAAGGCGGAGCCTGACGATCAGCGCCTCATCGAGGATGCCATTGACCGGGCAATTGATGTGATGCCTGAACTGACCAAAGGTGAATGGGCTGCCGCAATGAACCGGCTACACACCAAAGCTTAACCTGCCCCATCCATTTCCATGCGATTTCGGCCCTTGTGCTTGGCACGGTACAGCGCGTCATCGGCTCGGCTCAGAGCATTGTCAATGGAACCCTGGTCGACGTCCACCATGGCAATCCCGCCGCTCACGGTACAGGCAATTTCGTCATCGAAAACTTGGATGGATGGTTCAGCCACACAGGCGCGCAAGCGTTCAGCCACCTTTTGCGTCGCTTCCCGGTCACTATTTGGCAGCAAAATCGCAAACTCTTCGCCGCCGATACGCCCGAGCAGGTCTCCCTCCCGCAAAACGTCGCGCCAACGCTGACAAACCGTCACCAGCACGACATCGCCCGCTGCATGGCCATAGCGGTCATTGATGCTTTTGAAGTGATCCAAATCAATCATGAGAATGGCCAAGGGGTGTCGGTACCGTTTTGCCCGGGCCAACTCGTCGGAGGCGCAAGACAAAAAGTGGCCGCGGCTCATCTCGCCGGTCAACTGGTCGCGCCAAGCCAACTCCCGCAGCGCCGCCTCTACCCGTTTGCGCTCAGTGATGTCCCGGAAAAACCACACGCGCCCCAAGTACCGATTGAGATCGTTGTGTAAACCCACGGAGTGGCGCTCCAGCACCCGCCCATCCTTCAGTTCAAGCTCACAGTGGTCCCTTGCCGAAGGTGTGGCATACAGCTCCATAACCCGCTTTATGAAAGCGTCCGGGTCCTTAAGCTGAGCCAGGGCAGCGTGCATTAAACGATCCTCGGGAACCGTGCCATCGTCGCTGGAGTGGTAATCTAGATGATCTATGGAGATTTTCCACGTCTCGATAAAGCGCTGATTGTAGGACACCACCACACCCTGCTCGTCGACCACGAGAATGCCGTCTGGAGAGGCTTCTTGAATGGCACGCAGAAGCGAGCGGTCGAACTCTGGGCCGCGCCGACCGGGAGCTTGGATGTGGCCTGCCAGCCCGAGCTCTAAATCTGCCACGGGGCTTCTAGGCCGATAGACGTGTTGAAAAGCGGTACATTGTGCATAACCTATCCTTAAGACACACTCAGTGAAGAGAACCCTATTATTCGCTGGTGGTCAATACATCCACTACGACCACGCAATTAGGCCCCGCATTTTTATCGTGTTATACCACATCCCCTTTAGTGGCACCATGATCCTTGTCAAGCCGGAGCGCGCTTAATTTCTGGGGCCATAGAGTCCAATGGGTGTGATCTGTATAATCGCGCCTTCAGTCAGTCATCGGGTACAGCAACATGGGTTTTAACTGCGGCATAGTCGGCCTGCCCAACGTCGGCAAATCCACGCTTTTCAACGCGCTCACCAAAGCGGGCATAGGCGCGGAAAACTTTCCTTTTTGCACCATCGAGCCCAATGCCGGGGTGGTGGCGGTTCCCGATCCGCGCCAGGATCGCCTGGCCGAAATCGTCAAACCCGAAAAAGTCATCGCCACCACCATGGAGTTCGTCGATATCGCCGGACTGGTGGCGGGCGCCTCCAAGGGCGAAGGTCTGGGCAACAAATTTCTGGCCAACATCCGTGAGACCGACGCCATTGCGCACGTGGTGCGCTGCTTTGAGGACGAGAACGTCATTCACGTGGAAAACACCATCAACCCCGCGGCGGATATTGAGGTGATCAACACCGAGCTGGCCTTGGCCGACCTGGATACCGTGGATAGAGCCCTGCAGCGCTTCGCCAAAGCCGCCAAAGGCCAGGACAAGCACGCCATCGCCATGAAGGCCCTGCTGGAAAAGGTTCAGCCACACCTGGACCAGGCGAAGCCGCTACGCTCCTTTGGCTTGGACAAGGATCAACTGGCACTGTTGGGCGAGCTGAATCTGCTCACCGTCAAACCCACCATGTACATCGCCAACGTGGACGAAGAAGGCTTTGAGAACAACCCCTACCTGGATCAGGTCAAGGCCATTGCCGCCGAGGAAAACGCCGTCGTGGTGCCTATCTGCAACAAGCTGGAAGCGGAAATAGCCGAACTGGACGATGACGAGAAAGCCGAGTTTCTGGGCGAAATGGGCATGGACGAACCCGGCCTCAACCGTGTGATTCGCGCCGGCTACGACCTTCTAGGACTGCACACCTATTTCACCGCCGGCGTGAAAGAAGTGCGCGCCTGGACCATCCCCATTGGCGCCACCGCCCCCCAGGCCGCCGGCAAAATCCACACGGACTTCGAAAAAGGCTTTATCCGCGCCGAAGTGGTAGCCTACGACGACTTTATCGCTCACAAGGGCGAACAGGGCGCCAAAGACGCCGGACGCTGGCGCCTGGAAGGCAAGGAATACGTGGTGAAGGACGGGGACGTGGTGCACTTCCGGTTTAACGTCTAGTCAAAAAAGGCGAGGAAATCGAGCCCCACGGGGCTTGACTTTGGGGCGCCCTCTGGCCAAAATACGCGCCCTTGAAGTGGCTAGGTAGCTCAGCTGGTTAGAGCACAGCATTCATAATGCTGGGGTCGGCGGTTCAAGTCCGCCCCTAGCTACCACTATTCGGAGGGCTAGCAGGTTAGTAACTGCTAGCCCTTTTTTATTGGGTAAGCACAGGGTAAGCAGCAAAAAATAATTTCCACGCAACAAAAATCCCCGCCTTCCGGCATTATTCTTTTTGAATCAATTACTTACATACTTTTCTGCGTACCATGCGTAAAGATGTGGTGCCGTGCTTGTTGGTGTAGGTGCGGCTCACGGGAAGAGTTTTTTAGTGGCCTCTCCGTGCTTGAATCTAATGTGCATACCTTCAGCCCAGAATGGCGGCAGCAGAAATAGACGATTCGTGTTTAGGGGGTGGTACAAGGGATCTCTCACCGTGCTGAGCAATGGGCTCACGTAGCCGCGCAGTCGGCTCAAGTGGCCACGTTGTGTGCTACCTAATTCTTTGGCGTACCCGGTTAAAAACGCGGCAGCAATCATCGCGTGTAAATCTAGGAACTCTTCCGCTTGCGGGTGGGTCTCGCCGTCAAGTATGCCGGTATATACAGACGCTACTTCTTCGCACACCACCAACAGCCCGTCCATGCCAGCCAGAAAAGCGCCCAGGGTGTCCTTGGGGTTACTCGAGTATTCGGCCTGAAGGGTATTGCGCACATCCTCAAAAGCGCCCTCCTTAGCATCCGGCGGCGAATAGTCCTCTATCAAAGAGAGCCACGACTCTTCGTCCTCTGTGGCGTCAATTACGGCGTCCGCCATCGACACCAGTATGGGTAATGAGTCGCTTGCGCGGTTTCGATAACACCAGCTCACTATCCGGGCAACGCGCCACTTGTACGAACCGCCAATGCCCTGAGAGATTATTGGGTCAAAGTCAGTCATACGTCAGAACTCCTTCATTCTCGATTAATCGTGAGCAGTCGCGTTTTTTCATAAGCTCGATCTTTTTGGTATCCGGTATAAGCTGCGGGTACTGCTCGATTAACTGCTTACGGCGGACAAGGCCAGGGGGGCCAAGCAAGGATTGATTGAGCTCGAACATGTTGGTGCGCGATTGAAGCTCACCAGTAAGAAAAGTTAGTTCCGCACCACTGAGGGCCGCGGACTTGCGTTTACGTTGTCGGGATAGTCTGGGGTTTGGCATAGTTAGCTCGGCGGTGACAGGTCTAAGTTCAAGCTGCGGAAAATCGCCAGTATGTGGCGCCGCGCTTCGGTGCACTCCTTTAACAGTGGGTGCGGTCTGACAGTCCCTCGGCGCGATCCTGGCGCGGATAAACCGTCTTCCTTGATTTGCTTTTGACAGGCGCGCAAGTGGTCCAGGGTCTCGCCAAGCTGAAGCAATAGCGCTTGACCAGCGCTGTCGTCCAGGCTGTAATCTGCTTGCAGATCACGCAGCAACCGTTTTGATTCGGCGCTGAGGTGAGCCGGTACGGCATCAGTTATCGGTATTACCTTTGACATTTTGGAGCCCTGCAAAAAACAAAACTTGGTCGTGTGGCTGAATAAACGGCTACCCCGCTGGTCTGGAGCGGGAAGGCTCCGCAAACGGCAATGGCCCCTCCCCACCTACACAGCACAGCATCAATGCAACGTCTTCTGTTCATCTATCGGCACGAGTGCAGCCATGATGTGGTCAACCGTCAGGCCAAGCGGTACAGCTAAGTCCTTGAGTACAGCGGCTACTCTCTCGCCATTGTTAAGGCGCTCTATAAGCTCCCGTGCTGCTGCCTTCTTTTCCTCTGGCATATCGCTTGCTGCCAGCTCTCTCTCAAATGCTTCTGCTGCTTCTTGCTGATTCATAGTGCTGCCTCTGTGAGTGAATGAGTGCCCGTCGCGGGAGGCCAATGGGTTACATTGGTTAAAGGTTCCTCCCCACGGGCTGACGGGGTTTAGGCTGAAGAACCGGGCACTAACCGTCTAATCCCAGCCGATTACGGCCATTTCTCCAACTGCGGGAACAGCAGGAAGTCTTAGGCGGGTATCACGCCCTTGATTGCACAAAACGCTTCAGGGTGTCGCACCTGAATGTCCATCCGGAAGTGAGCCAGGAAACCAATCTGATTGTTGTCCGCGTATCGCTCGCGCAACACTTCAATGCGCAAGTCAGAGCGTATGCCAACCATCATCTGAGAGAAGTTGCCGATAATCACGCTAGATGCGTTCTCGGCTGTTCCCTGGGTTTCGTCGATGGG
Source organism: Marinimicrobium hydrolyticum (assembly GCF_030848505.1). Lineage (GTDB taxonomy): Bacteria > Pseudomonadota > Gammaproteobacteria > Pseudomonadales > Cellvibrionaceae > JAVDDU01. The sequence goes on along the minus strand of NZ_JAVDDU010000007.1, from coordinate 61,368 downwards.
CAGTGTGGTGGTAATGCGCCGGGCGATTTCTGACACTGAGGGCGGCATAACCAGTGACGTATTGTCACCACTTAGGCCGGTTTTCAGTTTGCGAAGGTCACGGGCTGTACGCGGGTGCATGGCGCTCGCATAAGGTCCAGGCACGTTGTCCAGCTCCAGCTCATAGATTGCATCCAACCATGGATCGTAATCAGTGAAGGCCGCGCCGTTGGTGCCCATTTCCATTTCGTTGATACCTGAAATATTCAGGATGCCGCGCGGCTCGTCACTTGCACCAGAACCTTGCAGGGCAGCCCGGTCAATTTCCAGTGCGGCAGCCTGGGCGAATGCTTGCATCAGGATTTGCTCGACGTTAACCGAGTCTTCCAGCACTTCACGGGATGCCTTCACGATGGCTGCGCAAGATTTGGCTGTAAACAACACGCGGCTAAACGTTGGATCGCTGCCACCTACTGCCGCGTTCTCGGCTCGCCATGCAAAGCCGGGGTCGCTCGCGAGCTTGGCAATCTGCAACGTTTCGCTTGTCATTGGTACAGTGATTGCGCCGCTCTGGATCGCCACGGATTGCGCACGTAATGCGTCAATGAACTGGCTTGCCAAAGGTGCCGGCACTGTCCAGCCTCCGGCACTGTTCGTGCCTTCGCTTAGGGCTCGGCCCTCGGCTTCATTCCTTGCACCAAATACAAGGGCGCGAACACCACCACCAAATGACAGGCTGGAATCAGTACCCTGTGAAATACGCTCATTGGGCGCATAGGTGCGAATCTCTTTGCCTTCCTTGTCTCGCCATACATCGGAACGACTGTCGCCGGCCAGGCTCCCATCACCGCGCACGGTCATGTCTTCGCCAATGGGCCGGCGGGTATCGCCACCATGGGCGCGAGGGCTCTTGTCGTTGAGCTGGCCACGGGTATCTAGCTCGCCCTGTATGGCGCCGTGTGCAGCCATAAGGCCATCAACAGCGGACTCGATCTCCCGCGCTTCAAGTTCGGAGGTGCTGTCGATAATGGTGTCCAGGAGCTGGCGGGCCGTAACTGCCAACGTCTTTTTGCGTTCGTGCAATTCATTCCATTGGAGCGTGTGCGGTTCCATTACCTCAAGGTCAGTAAAACCAGCTTTGCGGAGTTGTTCGCCAGCACGTTTTTTAACAGCGAGTCGCTGATTGGTGGTTAGATCGTTAAACATGTTGTTGCCTCATTTCTGAGGGCGGGGGCCAGAACGCAAAAAGGCGCGGCCAACCCACCCATTAAACAATTAATGGTTTAGGTCAGTCGCGCCCCGCATAGCAGTGCCAAACTGGTGTCCGGGTCCGCGAGCTCCCATAGGGATAACCGCGTTGCCAGAATTCGTTCTGTGTTTGCAGCCTAGCATAGCACTGTCTGCTTGTACAGGCTCGTCAGGCCGCCTTGGCTTCTTCCTAGAAGTTAGGATTCTTTGTTGCCGCTGCCATAATTCCCGTCTGTGTTTGGCTGAAACTTTATTGCTCATGGTTGCTCCTGGTTATCTAAGCTAGTGTCTATCTCGGCTTCATCCCAGCGCCTTCTGGCTGCTCTCAGCGCCTCGTCTCGGGTCATTGGGTGGGGGCAGATCATCTTGCAGGATCCGGTGCCAGTGGTTACTCGATACCAGCGGCTTGCTTGGTAGCTTCCAGGGGTATCTCTGGCGGTAGGGCTCAATTCTCTGGTTTGCATCAAAAAAGCCTCCCGCACACTGGGAAACTGAAAACCAAGAAAACTAGAAAAACTAAGAAACATAAAAAACTGGGAAACTTAGTCACAGAGCGGGGTGTAGGATTCTTGCCCACCACAAGCCCTGAGTGATGGAAATTCAGTTTTCCAGTTTTCCTGTTTCCCAGGGGGTGGGTGCAGATCATCAATTGACACCCCAATTGAGTTGGTAAACGTGCCGGTTCTTGTCTTCCACGTTTACATGCCAGAATTGGTGCTTTGAAGTGTCGTTCCCGGTGTGGTCACTAAGGGCTCGAATAACCTTGCGCCTTGTGAGTCCTGACCTTGAGCACGCCTCTTTAACTAAGGGCGTCTTCTGAGTGAACCCGGCCTTGATCGCCTCCTTGATCGCCTCAACCGCTTCTCTGTTTCGATCTAGGGTAATATCCAGGCGACGGCGCAGTTCCAGCTCCTCGCGCTCCTGATCGTTTACAGCGCGAACTGAGGCCAGCCGTTCAAAGTAGGTTACGCCCTCACCAGCGTTGTACTCATAGACCGCCTCTTGTGCGACGTCCCCCCGGCTTTTGAAATTCTCAAACTTAACGCTGCGGGTGCCGGTTGCCTTATCGTCCGTCAAAACTTCCAACGTAAAAGCACAATCGGCATCATCTACCAGATCACTGGTTCCGGCAAATATCACCTTGCCATCTGCGTCTGCGTGTTTATTGACGTGGGCGAGCATAATCACTGTTCCGCCGTGGCTTACAAACTGGCGAACGGCATTACCAAAGATGGAGGCTTTATCCTTGCGCATTAGGTCAGCAAACTTCTTCACGGTGTCCAATATCAACACCTTGCCTCGTGCTTCGCCTGTTTCCATCAATTCAGCCAGTACACCCGCCAACATGTCAGCGCGGAACTCGTTATAGCCTGGCGCCAGCATCATAAAACCGTGCTGTTCTGCCAGTTCGAGCTTATGGGTCAGTCCTTTGTGGTTGTCGTCGGCGTTGATATAGAACACGTCCTCGCCGCGCATCTCGCCCAACTGTATGTTGTGGATAATCATCCAGATAACCAGCAAGGTTTTACCGGCATTCGGGCGGGCATAAATAACCGTGCTTTGGCCTAGCAGTGCAATGGTTCCCATTACAAACTTGTCGTCCAGCATTCGGAGTTTCATTTCTCCGGCCTGCCCGTTAAGCGTAAAGCGGGATAGCATCGACGATATGGGCTGGAGCTTATCCAGGTAATGCGGATCTTCTCTGTGGTCATTGGGATCATTGCCACGATCATCTTTTGGCAAGGTTGCCTTTCTAATCGTTGTCATGCGTCCACCTCCTGGAGAATTACAATCTCGCTTGGCTGGTGAACTTCTCCGATTTTTCGCGCTGTATTTTCGAGCTGGCTTTTACCAAAGGATGCCGCGCATACTGAATTACCTTTGCAATGGTGAAAAGCCATAGAAACGGCACTTGCCCAGCCTTCGGCAACGTACCAGGAGGACGCTTTGTTAAGGGTGTTGCCAAGTAATAGACAACCGCCGGACACTCTGCCAAAGCTTTGTTTTTCGCCCTCTGAATTAATGCACTGAACGCCCTGTAGCTTTCCGGTTTCGATAGAGTAGATGGGAACGATAATGCAATCGGCTTGTTTGCCGATCAGCTTGCCGGAAGCAATACCACGTGCTGCGCCAGCGGCCCAATCAATGCCTTTTCTTTGAGCATACTCATGGCCTGCTACAACATCGTCGTCATAGTCAGAAGCGAGCCACAATTCAAGCGCGTAGCGTTGCGTATTGGACGCTATCGGCTTGGGCGCGGGCTTTGGGTTAGGTATAGGGCGAAGCGGCTTAGGATCGCTTTGAGGGCTCCATCCGTAGCGTTTCGCCAAGTAGACAAGAGAGCCAATTTTTATTGCACCAGGATTGAACGATTGCCATGCCGTCCGCGCAGATGCCGGTTTGTAATTATCGGCGCTTTGCGACCAGTCGTCCCATACAGAAAAGCCGGAATCGTCAAATTCTGAATGAATTGCCATTCCAGCCTTTTGCCATTCGTCGTAGTCATCGGCGGGAATGAATGACAACATCTGCCGCACATCATCAAGCGATAGCGATTCCGTTTTGGCTGTACTATAATTCGAGGTGTTAGAAAACTTATCTGTGCCCTGGCCGTTAGAGCGTCCGGGGTATTTTTTTGTCTGCATTATGCACCGCCTGCCAGTGATTCACTGGTACTGTTGACGGGTGCGGAGGTTTTAGCCTCAGCCCAAGCAATTAGATCATCAGGAGTGTATAGGACGCGCTGGCCAAATTTTCGGAATGATGGGCCGCCGCCAATGCAAGCATATTTGGCAAGCGTCCGAGGGCTAACAGGGAATCCCTGGTTGGTGAGAAATTCCGCGCTTTCAGTGCGGCTTAGTTTTGACTTGATCGACATATTGGACTCCAAACGTTACTGTGTTTGGAGTCAATTTACTTTCGTGCCATGGGGCGGGATAGGATATTAAAAAATGTTTTATTTTGACTTTGGTTTACGTGTGGGTTTGCTTCCCAAACCTCTGCTTTATAGTCTCTTCCCAAATCCGAACAACGGTTGAAACTTTAATATTCACTCCGTATTCGCGCATTATCTCAGCGACCAGCGCACAGGCAGTCATACCGGTTTCATTTCCGTTGCTGTACTCAGGCAGATATTTTGTTGCCTTGTAGACAGCCATTACTATAGCTGAATCCCTGCCGTCGTTTTTATATGGGTCTGGCCCCGTTCTCTGCACAGTTGGCCGGGGATTATTGCCATTAAGTAGATCCAAGACAAAACTCTCCAGCAGTGCAGGAACCGGCTCATGCCGCCTTATAAACTGTTCTGAAATTTGCTTGCACGCCTCCCATGCAATCGAATCATGAATGGAATCTTTAACCAGGGATCGTAGGTTATCTTGATTTTCGGCTGTGAGTTCCGTCAGGATGTAATCCCTCTCCACCGGGAATCTAGCTCCTGCCTCAATTGCCGCGCCCAATCCTCGGAATTCCAGACCACTCCAAGAGAGATGGCTTTGCCTGCTGTCCAAGTACTCCCTTACTACTCGACGCGCATTTTCTTCATTCGTCATAAATTCGCCTTTCAAGTAACCAAAGGGCGACCAAAGCCGCCCCAGTGGCGTTAGTGCTTTGATGCTTCGTCGATCTGCTTGTGCGCTGCCGCCACCCTCTCAGGTGACCAACCAAGCTCTCCGGCTAAAAAATCAACGACTTCGTGTTCATCATCACCGCCTTGTAGACGCTTGAATGCGGCAAGGAACGCTTCCCGCTGCGCCGGCGGCATCTGCTTGTACCCTTCCGCTATCATTTCCGCATTTTGCTCTGGAGTCATTTTCTCGTCGCTCATGATTGCACCTCCTCTTGGCTTAGCTTAGCTTCGATTTCGTCCAGTTCACGCCGCACTGAGTCGGCGACGATTTCACCAAGGTATGACATGCCGCCAATTGCCTTTTGGTTGTACTGCGCGTCGTTTTTAAGCTCCTGTAGACCGGCAAACAGGCCGCCCAAACCAGAGATGCTGAGTTGTATCCGATTGATTGTGTCCTGTACATCACCCGGGCCGGGGGATTGCTGTGTGGTAACATCTTGTGTAGCCATGATTGACTCCTTAGTCAGTCAGTTGTGGTTAGGGCCGCGGGGTACTGCTACTACCTCGCGGCCCGTCTATTGCCCTTTCGGGTCAATTCTTTGCTCCGGTCAGCTTTACCACCTTGGCGGGTGCTGATCCATTCATTGCGGCACTAATACCGGACGCGGCTCTCTCGGCCATATCGGCCCGCATATCTTTCGCAATGTGAATGTATTTCTGGCTCGTCGCTAAGTCCTTATGCCCCATCACCGCCATAATGTGCGCAGCCTCGGCACCATTGACCGCCATAGACGTTGCCAAGCTGTGTCTCAGGCTATGCAAGACAATGCTGCTATCGAGCCCTGCCTTGTCGCGGATCAGTCGCCAAGGCTTGGATAGGCTTATGGGGCCCTCGCCACGCGCTGGCGGGAAAATGTAATCATCGGGCTTACCGTTGCGTTGTCTTGAGATAATCGCCTGTGCTGCTGCGGGCAATCCTATCGTGCGCGAATCACCGGTTTTGCGCCCGGTCTTGTGTTCGCCGCTGGATAAGATAGCTATGCCTTTTTTTAGATCTACATGCCGCCAGCGAAGCCCTGCAATCTCACCCCGACGGGCACCAGTGAGCGCAATCACCCGCACGGCATCTCCCGCCACTGAATTGAGGGCCGCCACGCTCTCTAGGTCGTCGATTGCTTGGAATAGTGCTTGGTAGTCCTCTGGCGCTAACACAGCCTGTCTGCGCCCGTCTTGGCTGACCTTTACGGACGCTGCCACGTTCACGGAAAGCAGCCCTTCCTCGGTCGCCCACGAATACGCGGACTTGAGTAATCGTATAGACATGCGCGCAGCACCCTCCCCGCCTTTCACTCGGGCTAATCCTCTAGGGCCGGTTTTTACAGTAGTGGCAGTCTTACCGGCCACAATGTCGGCATAGGCTCGCCAGATCACATCAACAGTGAGCTTGTCGGCAATCTTATTGCCTAGCAGCGGCTTGAGGTGTCGCTCTATCCGGCCACGGTCAATTGATTGGGTGGTGTCGGTCTTTTGTCCGAACTTGGCAGACGCTAGGTATCGGTCGAGAATGTCGGAGACTTTCAGGGCAGCGCGCCGAGTTCGCTTCTCTCCCAGTGGGTCACCGCCCTGGTTAACTTGAGATTGAAAACCTTTCGCTTTAGTCCTGGCCTGCTCTGGCGTAACCGATCCAAAGCGCCCCAGTGAAATACGGCGAGTTTGCCCCTCTGGGGTGCGATATTGAAAACAGAATGATTTGGTGCCGCTCGGTTGAATCACCAAGCCAAAGCCTGGAAGCGATTCATCCCAAACATAGTAACGCGCCTTTTTTGGCTCGGACGCATCAACTAACCGCTTTGTTATCTTAGCCATTTGGAACCCTTGTTTTCTGCTTACCCAAGCGCGGGTAAGCACAGGGTAAGCAAGATGCGGTAAAAGAAAGGTTAACCGCAGCATTGAAAGTAACTAGAATATAGCTACATTGCAAGGGTTTAGCAAGGGTTGGTAAATACGGGTAAGCAGGGGTAAATGGGTAGCAACAGCATTCATAATGCTGGGGTCGGCGGTTCAAGTCCGCCCCTAGCTACCACTATTCGAAAAGGCTGACAGGTTAACGCTTGTCAGCCTTTTTTATTGCCCTATCAGAAATCTCACTGCTACCAACAGGCCAGTGATACGCATGCCTCCTAGAGTATCAGTCTGCCCAACTCAGGTCCCCGGTGAAAACGACGGTGAGCCAGAGGTGAGGGCCCTCATAGCCGATCGCCTCGCCAATCTCATCACGCAGCGCATCCAACTCTCCGATGGTGCGGGCGGGGGCTTCCTCTGGAACAATTAAGTACAACTCTATCTCCCTCGAGCGGCCAACCCGGGCGACATAGGCGCGGTAGGTTACCAAGCCGTGTTTTTCGACAAAAGCCTGCGCGACTTCATCGACATGCTGCTTTAGTTCGGGTGGCGTCACAAGAAATATGTCGGCCAGCGCCTGCCTCACAGTCGAGACCGGCAGCGGGATGATAACCAGACAAACGATCGCAAGCACCGCCGGATCGATATAGGGGGAAATCCAATGCCACTGGGTTTCCTGTACGGCGTAACCCAGTGAAAAAGCCACCAAGAGCGCCGCCGTAATCCCCGCAGACATAATCCAGCCCTTTACATCCAGGCGGACGAAATCCGAGTTTATTCTGCGGTTTGCGCGCGCCGCGACCACGGCGATTACTATACAGACGACCAACGTGATCACTGCATAGACCATCGCCCACCCGAATTCTAAGTCACGCCCGCCGGCCATCAGGCTGGTCACGGCATTGAGCAACGCATAAACCGTCACTGCAATCAGCAAGGTACCATTCATCCCCAGCACCATGGGCTCCAGGTGCCAAAAGCCCATAGAAAAGCGTTCGGTGAGACGGCGGGAAAGTCCTTTGGAGTGGGCGAAGGACGTAATGAGATGAACAACCAGCAGCGAAAGCAGACTCATGCAGGCGTCCACCATGGCGTAGACACCGTCGAAGATGATTGAGTAAGATCCCGAAACCAAGCCAAACCCGAGGCCAAAAACGGCAATCATCAGTGTTGCCGTGATGGATACCTTGAGTACACCACGCTCGTCTTTCAAATCGAAGAGCCGGCCGCCATTCGTCAAAGTCGCCTCCATTCACAAGCTTCTCCATCCTTACTCTAACTTACAGAGTTTGAAGCCAGACGGCGGTTCCACGGATATCGACTTTGGGTTGCCTGCTTCCGAAGTGAATATGGAATTTTTCACTATTTCAATGACACAGCATTCGGTTCTTCAGTGAACTACTGATTTTTAGGCTGGTTCAGGTAGTTTTGTAGGTCAAACTCATTAAGTAAGCTGGGTTTCAGCGCTGATTGGGCTAAAGATGGCTTCCCACTTCCCGAATAGCTAGTCTGGTGAGTATCATCAGAGGCCTCAAGCTTTGAAAGAGAGAGCGTGGCCATGGATTCCACATAGGGTACCCGGATCATAAAGCTGCCGTTGGCCTTTTGAGCAACTTCTCCATCAATACCTTCCGATGAATTCCCATGAAACTCGCCGGCCACTAACAGCGGGTTATGCACAATGCCCTCTTTCAGAATATTCCCGTCGACATCGAGAAACTGGTAGCGCACGGCGTTTTTCTGTGCCGGCCGGGGAGAGGTGGCATTAAAGGTCCGATCCAACACCCGCATATTGTTGACATAATACCCATGCTGATCAAAATCAACATGCACCAGCAAGGTTTGTGCATGTGAAGCGAAAGTGAGACCCAGTAAAATACTGGCAATCAGTGCGCGCATGGTTACTCTCCTAACTCCGTTACGGTGACTTGCCACTCTACCGATGTTGAGCTGAGTTGTTCGGGGTCAGACCGAATGAGTCCGGTTACATCTTCGATGACGGCCCGAATGGAAAAGTCTTCTTCCTGCGGGGGCACAAACAGGACGTGGCCGTTGCTTAAGCTTTCTGAAAGCTCTTCATCGTTAAAGAACCAGCGTACCTTTTGCACCTCTGATCCGGCAAAGGGTTCGACAGCAAACACTCGGCTTCGCGTAGGCTGGATCGCCAACTCACGCAACATAGGAAAATCCCCCCGAATGACGCCAGCGTCCCGATAAACGGATAGCGCCCACTGCTCAGCGTTAACGGGCCCGAACGGCATGCCCATTGTACGCATCAATGAGTTGTTGGTTGGGCGCCAAACTCCATGCTCGCAATAGTTTCCTCCACGAAAATACCCTACTACATCGTTCGAGACACCATAAAAACTGGTGGGTATATTGTTCGTATCCGCATACCAATGTTTCCATTTAACTTTCTCGGGATTAGTTTCAATAGTAACGTTTGCCTGCTCAAACTCCACCTCGTTGAGGCATTCTCCGTAAGCATACTCGTCGGCAAGTAAAGCGAAGCTGTGCCCCATCTCATGAATAGCAACGTCGAAAGCCCATTGGTTTAGCGAGAACGTCGAAATGCCTATGCCCCAGTACCCTGCCCCACCATACTTAAGATCGTTAACCATGATCAGTATTTGATCAAACTGAGGCACTGTTTTTCCGGCAAAACCGATCACCGCACTAAGATCCGTGCACAAGCTTCTCTCAGTGCCTCCACAATTGAAGTAACTGCCGAAGGCGGTGTCCAATGTTGAATGACCTTCAGACCCATCAACAGCGCCTGATTCCGCAGAAATGGCTGGCGCGAGATGTACGTTCCAGAAGTCTTTGTGTACAGCTATGGTGGGCTCTTCAAAGAACTTATCCATAATCCGCGCGGCGTTCTCTACCAGTTTGTCTTGTTGATCGCCAGTAAAGCCATCCCCGGTGATCATCAAGTCGACACCGACACCATTGGAGGTGCCCTGAAGTACGGATACTTGATCTGAATAGGTCGGGTATACGATTAAGTCAAAGTGCCGACTTATTTGTAAATTGTGCTCATCCGATAGGCTTACTCGGAAAGTAGCAATGGTAGACTCATCCACGATGGGCGCATGTAACACCAGCTCATTTTCTGACTGAACAAACTCGATTTCTGGCCCTTCGATTTGTTCAACCTCATAGATAAGTTTCGTTGAAGTAAAGCTATGCCCGAAGATGTCAATGGTGATGGATTCACCCGAACCGACATCATAGAATGCTCTTGTAAACCCAACAGCGGGCTGAGCATCGGCAGGAAGGTAATCCAAATGGTAGCTCAGACTAATCGTACAAGGCTGCGTTGCTGAAGAGATAACATAGCCCGCCTCGTCCAACTGACCCTGACAATCACTCTCCAATGTTGAGGAGTACCAGGTTAAGTCTTCAACCGGCACTGTGAAAGTCTCGCCCGGCTCCAACTCAAACGAGGTGAATTCAGTATGGCCATCCCGCTGGACCGCCTTAGTGATGGTTACTAGTTGTTCAAAATGCGCACTGACTGTGCAGCCCTGATGAATGGGCTCTGTCACGTAGGTGTTTCCATCCAGCCTGCCACCACAACCGGTCACTGAGTCGAGTGTATACCCCTCGCTGGGCGCTACAGTAAATCGGGTAGTCCTGCCCTCAGACACTGTTCGAGTACTTGGGGTAATACTGCCACCGTCGGAAGCCGATGATGTAACGAGGTGGGCTTCAGGACTATCGTCCGACCCACCATCGCAGGCCGTTATCAGGAACAAGGACACGATCAACGGAAGGAAAAGCGCGCATCTGGCTGCCTGCTTGTGTTGAGGTCGGCCGCTGGTAAGCACTTCGACGGCCCTCACCACCAAGCATCGGTAGCTTCTTATTTTTAGGACTTGCCTCATCTTGAATGATCCTTCTTCTCGGTGAGTAGGCTTTGCCTCTATAGCGCATCAGATTCCAGGAGCACCTACGGCTTTAGCATTTTTCTGACAGTGGGTCGTATCAGGGATTACTCAGCTATTCGCTAGACGCCAGATTTTTGGAATTAACATCATTAATAAATTCTTCGAGAATATTATCGATTGATTGTTTTGTGGATTTCAATGTGGCATTAGTCATAGCAAACGGGCCTCCAACCCACATCTGACCACCCTGAGCTCCACCTTCTGAGCGATATGTCTTGTTAAAGATCTCTGTGTTGGAGTTGAGAACTTTTATATTCAAAGTCGTATAGGCCCGATAGTTCTTGAACTCAAAATCCTCCAACTCAAACTCGATTAAATTCCCCGCCCCGCCTTCACTTTTCTTGAGTTTCCCAAAGGCAGACTGGACATAATCCGCGCTCAGCGTTTGGTCTAGTATTTTCCCAAACTCAACTATCCATAGATGGGCGTACCCAACGGATCCGGCTCTAAATTGGTAGCTATGATTCTTGGTTTCGTCCGCAATGAAGTACTCTGCATCCAGCTCAGTGTGAGAAAGGACAGTTTCAGCGCCGTAATTGGCGAGATGTCGATCATAATCTATCGCAACCGGATGGTTAATGGTGCACCCAGCGGTAAGTACAATAAACAGAAGCGCCAAAACACACGCCATTTTTTTCATCGTAAGTGTCCTTAATTGATTATTAATTTTCAATCTTTATATCACGCAAGCGGCGCAATTTCACGCACAGCGGAGCATGGCGCATTTTCCCCTGAAAACCAGCACTAGCCAGGATGGTTATCTCTGGGAAGCGCGTTTCGGGGGCTGGCTCATGTAATTTGATGGTGCCTGGGAGCCTTCCCAAAAACCGGCGAATTCTAGGGAATGCCGAAATTTTGTGGGTACCCCCCTTGACTTATGGCTCGCTCGGGCACATTTTTATAGGTGAGAGGCGCGAAAAAGAAGACCTTGGATTTATGGTTTGCAGGCCCTGTAGACGTTTGTTTTACAACTGAGGTAATCCTAACTATGCAAATAAACCTTTCCGGCCACCATCTCGACATCACCGACGGCATCCGTAGCGCAGTAAATAGCAAATTCGCCAAGATTGAATCCCATTACCCCGACATCAGCAGCTTGTCCGTCGCCCTGACGGTTGAGCGGCAAGAACAGCGGGTAGACCTTACCACCCAGTACCTGGGCGCCACCGTGGCGGTTCATGCCGCTCAGGGCGACCTGTACGCCGCTATCGCCGATGCCGCTCGCAAGTTGGATGCGGCCCTGGCAAAACGTAAAGGTGCTTTGGGGGCACATCGCAACGCCAAGCCGCAATTGGACGACGAGCCTCAAATGGAGGATTCAGAGCCTCTTGCTGCTGAAGGCTGATCAGGCCCCGGCTTCCACGGATGGAGGCCATAGAAATCCTCACTCCAGCCAAACCGGGTAGTACTCATACTGGCAGTAAGTACCAGCCATATCGCACACTCTGAGTATGGCGTAGACCTTTTGCGGTAATTCGTAGATAAGGTGGCTAATGTCCGTCACTGTATCGTCCCAGCCACAAGCCATGGTCAGATCCGAGTAGTACTGGCACAGGCGAATGGCATCCTGATCGCATTGCCGCCCCGCCCCGCACACTTCCGTGTACACCCGTCGACTGCCAGACATAGTCGGCACATCATTGATTCGAAAATCCACTCGATAACTTCTCGGGCTATCCACCCGCCAGTCGATTTCAAATAGGCCCGCGTCGTAGTAAGGGTCGAGCACTAAAGCGCTGCGGTGGTCAAACTCGGTGTTGACGCCGTAGCTGTCGATTAGATGAAAATCCAGCAATATGGGGCGGAGGTCGTACGCGGTGGGACCACTGGGGCCTGGATCGCTCACGTAGACGGTGCGCCGTTCGTTGCAGCCCAGCAACACAAAACTGACGAGGATGACGGCAAGTGCTCTGATAGGATTCATGGCGGTGGCTCCTTTTTTAGGTGTCACCTCATCCTACGACTGGCCAACTGAATCGTGGCTGAACAGCGCTTAACCCCAAATACCGGTGGCGCCGTCCACCACCAACCGCACCCCCGCGACCAGCAACAGCACATAACAGCTCAAGTAGAACCACTTTTCCGACACCCTCTTGTGCAGGAAAACCCCTAGCAGCACACCCAGGGGTGCCAAGGGCAGGAGCACCAACGAGGTGAGCAAGTTACCGGGGCTGAGCTGGCCAAACCAGGCGTAAGGAACCAGTTTTACGTAGTTCACCACGGAAAAGAACAGTACGGTAGTGCCCACAAACACGGTTTTAGGCATGTGTTGTGGCAATAGATAAATGGCAATGGGCGGGCCGCCCGCGTGGGCAATGTAACTGACGTAACCCGACAGGGTGCTCCAGAAGCCACCACGCCACACACTGCGAGGCTGGGGCTTAAGACGTTGCAGCAAGTACTTACCCCAGAGGTAGTGACCGACAAAATACAGCGCCATCAGGCCCACCATGAAGCGAATCATGTCCGCATCCATATACTGGAAGGTCAAGGCGCCGCCGACGAGGCCTAGCATGGCCGGTGGCAGCATGATGCGCAGATTGCTTTTATCCCAGGCGCCGCGAAAGCTCCACAGGCTGACCAGGTCCATGGTGCAAAGGATTGGCAACAACACCGCGGCCGCCAGACGCGGATCCACCAGCAGCGAAAGAACCGGTACGGCCAAAGTACCCAAGCCGCCGCCAAAGCCGCCTTTGGAAATGCCGACCAGTAGTACGACCGGTACGGCCAGGGCGTAAAACATCCATCCTTCGATCATGTTTGCTGCTTTGCTCCGGCCTTAGTGGTGGAACCCGCCCGTGGATTCCCGCTTTCGCGGGAATGACGGCAGGTTGTCTGAAATCAGCGCGGCAGTTTACCAGTAGCGGGGACGTTGTGCAGAAGTGAAGGGAACGAACCGCCTCGTCGGCCGAAGCTCAGCTGGTCCGAGAAGCGCCGATAGCGGCCAAACCGCGGAACACTCACCCTTTGCGACCCGAGGGCTCGCTTACGAAGTTGGTAATCAAAGGTTTATTCTGGACAGCAGTGCGCGTGCGCCGGAATGATAAGCGAGAGTAGGCGCCACCCGTCTAATCATTAGGAAATTAGTCTTTTTTCTGTGAGCGGCCAGGGCCTTCCCGATCCATACGATCCAGCTCCCGTTGATAGGCGTCGATGTCTTCCCAATCGAAGGGGGTGCCGGCGTGGATATGCTCCGGATGCTGGGCGCGCTTTTTTGCCTGGGCTTGCAGGGAATGGTCATCCGTTTGCGGGTGCTTTGCCTCCAGATCTTTGTGGTCTTTTGGCGGCTCTTTTTTGTGGTGCTTGAGGAAATCCAGCTTCATGGCGTGCCCTCCAGGCTTGTTGGTACTTTGACACACTACTGGCCGGCAAGTTTTGCGGCAACCACCTAACGCCGTTAGGCGGCTAAGCTCATTGGCGTTACAATGAGGACCACTTTCTCTGATACATGGGTACTTGATTATGTCTCGCACTTTGACACCTCTGGATCAGTTCATTACTCGCGCCGATCGGCTCTTGCGAGGGATAACTCATACCTCAACAGCACCGAAGGCCGAGCGGCCTTCCCCAGCACACAAACAACCCGAGGCGCCCTTAAAAGCGCATGAACGGAAACACGCCGCGGGGTTAATGCGCGTCAATCACGCGGGGGAAGTGTGCGCCCAGGCGCTGTATCGAGGGCAAGCACTCACCGCCAAGCTGCCGCAGGTGCGCAATGATATGGAGCGCGCTGCCGCTGAAGAAGTGGATCACCTGGTGTGGTGTCAAGAACGCCTTGATGAGCTGGGCAGCCATGCCAGCTACCTCAACCCCCTTTGGTACGGCTTGTCGTTTACGCTGGGTGCGGGCGCCGGCCTGGTGGGCGATCGAGTAAGCCTAGGTTTCGTCGCCGCCACTGAGGATCAGGTATGCCAACACTTGGAATCCCACATGAAAAAACTGCCCGTGGGTGATCGCAAGAGTCGAGCGGTGGTCGAACAAATGCTCGACGACGAAGCGCGCCACGCGGACATGGCGTTGGCGGCGGGTGGCATGCGCTTCCCCGCGCCGGTGAAAAGTCTTATGACGATGGTTTCCAAGGTGATGACGGAAACCAGCTATCGTCTTTAATCGGTTGTTTAGGCTGGCGTTTCTTCAATTACATAGTCGTGCGTGATTTCCACACCGGCCGCTTCAAGCATGATGGAGGCAGAACAGTACTTGGTGGCCGACAACTCCACCGCCCGTTTAACTTGCGACTCCTTGAGTGCACGACCCGTCACGACAAAGCGCATATGGATTTTTGTGAAGGGTGAAGGCACGCCTTCGGCTCGCTCGGCATTCAATTCTACCCGGCAATCGGTAACCGCCTGACGGGATTTGCCGAGGATACTCATAACATCGAACGCCGAGCAGCCTCCCAGTCCGAGCAGCAACATCTCCATGGGCCTTACACCCGTGTTGCGGCCACCATGGTCCGGCGGGCCATCCATAACAACGCTGTGCCCACTGCCGGACTCAGCCAAAAACTGGGCCCCATCGACCCACTTAACGGTTCCTTGCATACTTGACCTCTTTTCTTGTCAGCACCGATTGGCGGCGCCAAGAGTAGCACATTCGCGGTTTGTCACCCAATTCCACAAGCGGCGGAGCATTTGGTATTTTCTCTGGACAAGACTTGTGAGTGGGCTTATAACTGCTACTCAAAGTTGGTAGCATGCATACTCTCTATGGTGGTTATGACTGCCTCAGCGCGTTAAGATACACCAACGCTTGTTTTTAGCAATGTTCAGGAGTCGCACCTTGGTCGCCGTCTCACTTACACCCCATATCAAGAATGTGGAAGAATTTCTCAGCCACTGTCATCGTCGCCGCTACCCGGCCAAAAGCACCATTATCTACGCCGGCGACAAAAGCGACTCCCTGTACTATATAGTCCGGGGCTCGGTCACTGTATTGATTGAAGACGATGAAGGGCGGGAAATGATTGTCGCCTACCTCAATGACGGCGACTTCTTTGGTGAGATGGGATTGTTCGACCAAGAGGATTCCCGCAGCGCCTGGGTACGCGCTAAAACCGAGTGTGAAGTGGCAGAAATCAGCTACAGCAAATTCCAGGAAATAGCCGAACAATACCCCGAATTCGTCTTCGCATTAAGCAGCCAAATGGCGCGCCGGCTGCGTGCCACTACCCGTAAAGTGGGTGACTTGGCATTCCTTGATGTCACCGGTCGCGTAGCTCGCACTCTGCTTGATTTGTGCAAAGAACCCGATGCCATTACCCACCCGGACGGCATGCAGATCAAAATTACCCGGCAGGAAATTGGTCGCATCGTCGGATGCTCCCGCGAAATGGTCGGCCGAGTGTTAAAGACTCTGGAAGATCAGGGCCTGGTGGAAGTGAAAGGCAAAACGATGGTGGTGTACGGAACACGCTAACTCAAATAGCTACGAGCATCGCCTCCGTCACAGCAATTAGGGCGTCCTTACCGTTGGGCTGGGGATAAGAGTGCTATAGCCGGAGTTACTGGGGGCGTGCAGGGTGAGTGTTCAGCAAGCCTCAAAAGAGGGATCTTTTGAGGCAGTCCCCAGGGAAGGGTTTACGACGTTTGCTGAACACTCACCCTGCGCGGCCCGGGGACTTGCTTACGAAGCTACTAATTCGACTATTTATTCTGGACAGTAGTGGGAAGCCAACGAGAGCTTCCAAGGCTGTACTCGCAGCGTGTATCAAACTGCCGGAGACTTTCCCTACTCTCTACACCCCTCGCCTCAACTGAAAAAACGCTGCAACGCCAAACCCGGATCCGGTGCGCGCATAAACGCTTCCCCTACCAAAAACGCATGCACATCCCGGCCGCGCATGGCCTGTACATCGGCCGGGGCCAGAATGCCGCTCTCCGTTACCACAATGCGTTCGCTGTCGATAGCGGGCAACAGTTCATAAGTGGTTTTAAGGCTAACTTCAAACGTGTGCAGATTGCGGTTGTTAATGCCGATCAGTTTATTGGGAAGGCCCAGGGCCACTTCCAACTCCTCAAGATTGTGCACTTCCACTAACACATCCAGCCCCAGCTCCAACGCCAAAGTGTTTAACGCTCTGAGCTTCTCCGGCTCCAGTGCAGCCACAATCAGCAGCACGCAGTCCGCTCCCATGGCGCGCGCTTCGTAGATCTGATATTCGTCCACCAGAAAGTCTTTACGGATTACAGGCAAGCTAACTGCTGCGCGCGCTTGACGTAAGTAGTCGTCAGAGCCTTGGAAAAAATCCACATCGGTTAACACTGAAAGGCAAGCCGCCCCACCCTTCTCGTAACTGCGCGCCAAATCCGCTGGCACAAAGTCCTCGCGAATCACACCTTTACTGGGAGAGGCTTTTTTAATTTCCGCAATCACCGCCGGCTCACCGCCGTCCACACGATCAGCGATGGCTTTCACAAAGCCACGCGTAGGTGGTTGCTCGGTGGCCAATTGCTGCACCAGGGATTGCGGCGCGGTTTTTTTACGCTCAGCGATTTCTTCCCATTTGCGGGCGATGATTTTGCGTAAAACAGTTGGTGTATCAGTCACGCCGGGATTCCTTACGGTAACGATGTATTATCGAAATGGACAGAATGTTTTTTTCTGATTATTCAGCCGTAAAGCACTGAGTAAACGCGGCCAGCTCGTTAATTTTTTCGGCGGCTAAACCACTGCCAATGGCGTCCTGAGCCATATCCACACCCTCGGCCAAACTCTGGGCAACGCCGCTCACATAGATGGCGGCACCCGCATTCAGGGCGATGATATCCGCTGCTTTGGAGCCGTGTTCGCCACGTCGCTTTCCCAGAGCATCCTGTATCAGGGCCAGGGAGGCTTCAGCGCTATCCACGCTCAAGCCAAGTAGGCTTTGGCTGTTGATACCGAAATCTTCGGGCTTGATAACATACTCGGTCACCCTGCCCTTATTCAGTTCCGCCACCTGGGTTTCTGTTGCCAGGGAAATTTCATCCAAACCGTCACGGGCGTGCACCACCATCACATGCTCGCTGCCCAAGCGGCCGAGCACTTCGGCCATGGGCCGGCATAAGGCACCGTTAAAGACTCCAATCACCTGACGCTTCACGCCCGCGGGATTGGTCATGGGGCCAAGCATATTAAAAATGGTCCGCAGCCCTAACTCTTTGCGCGGCCCAATGGCGTGTTTCATGGCGCTGTGGTGGGCGGGCGCAAACATAAAGCCAACGCCGATTTCCTGTACGCAACGGGCAACCTGCTCTGGGTTCAATCCCAAATGAATGCCCGCCTGTTCCAGAACGTCCGCACTACCCGTGGAGCTGGATACCGAGCGATTGCCATGCTTGGCAACTTGCCCGCCGGCTGCGGCCACCACAAAGGCGCTGGCGGTGGACACATTGAACAAGTTGGCGCCATCGCCGCCGGTGCCGCAGGTATCCACCAAATACTGAGCGTTGATGTCCACCTTGGTAGCCAACTCGCGCATGACGGTAGCCGCGCCGGTAATCTCATCCAGCGTTTCGCCTTTCATGCGCAGGGCCACCAAAAAACCACCGATCTGGGCCGGCGTGGCCGCTCCAGTCATCACCTCACGCATAACCGCTGTCATCTCATCGGTACTGAGGTCAATGCGATCCACCAATTTGGTCAGTGCTTGTCTGATGTCCATGTGCGTCTCCCGCTAATGTGACCGAGCTTTTACTTAGGATCCAGAAAATTACGCAGCAAATCGTGCCCTTGTTCCGTCAAGATGGATTCGGGGTGAAACTGAACACCCTCCACGTCCAGGGTTTTGTGCCGCACCCCCATAATTTCCGCGCGCTCGCCATCTTCACTTTGCGTCCAAGCGGTGACTTCCAAACAATCCGGCAAGCTGGCTTTGTCAATTACTAACGAGTGATAGCGGGTTGCGATCAACGGATTTTTCAGGCCTTTAAACACGCCCGTGTCATTGTGATAAACCGGCGAGGTTTTACCGTGCATAACCTGAGGCGCGCGCACCACCAAACCGCCAAACGCCTGGCCAATGGCCTGATGTCCCAAGCAAATGCCCAGTAAGGGGATCTTGCCCGCAAACGCTTCTATCGCGGCCAGTGAAACGCCCGCTTCGTTGGGAGTACAGGGCCCCGGCGAAATGACAATTTTTTCCGGTGCCAAAGCAGCAATCTCGGCCACTTCGATTTCATCGTTGCGCACCACTTTTACATCAGCGTTCAGTTCGGCCAAATACTGCACGACGTTGTACGTAAAGGAGTCGTAGTTATCGATCATCAGGATCATTGCTCGACTCCTCTTTGCACCATGTCGACGGCCCTGAAAATGGCGCGCGCTTTGTTCATGGTTTCTTTCCACTCCAATTCCGGCACGGAGTCAGCGACTACGCCGCCGCCGGCCTGCACGTACAACTTGCCGTCTTTGATCACGGCGGTGCGAATGGCAATGGCCGTATCCATATTACCGTTCCAGGCGATGTAGCCCACAGCGCCGCCGTAAACGCCGCGCTTTTCGGTTTCCAGTTCGTCAATAATTTCCATGGCGCGAATTTTGGGCGCCCCAGACAAAGTCCCGGCGGGCAAAGCGGCGCGCAGCACCGACATGGCGGTCAGATCCGGCAACAACTGCCCGGTCACATTGGAGGTAATGTGCATCACGTGAGAGTAGCGCTCCACCACCATTTTGTCGGTGAGCTTGACCGTACCGGTTTGCGACACTCGACCTACGTCATTGCGGCCCAAATCAATCAGCATCAAGTGCTCGGCAATTTCTTTGGGATCGTTGACCAGATCCTCTTCCATGGCTTTGTCGTCTTCGGGTGTGCGGCCACGTCGGCGAGTTCCGGCAATAGGGCGCACGGTCACCTCACCATCTTCAAGGCGGGCCAGAATTTCCGGGCTGGAACCTACCACCTGATGATCGCCCAAATCCAGAAAATACATATAGGGGGAAGGATTCAAGTTGCGCAGGGCGCGATACAAATTCAGTGGCTCGGCGGAGAAGTCGATGGACAGGCGCTGGGACGGCACCACCTGCATCACATCGCCGGCCAGGGTGTACTGTTTAATGCGCTCCACCGCTTCCATGTAACGCTCTTGACCCATGTGCGAACGGAATGCCTGCTCAGTAGCGCTGGTGCCTTCCAAACTCATAGCGGGCACTTCCGGCACGGGCAACTTTAAGCGGGCCACGAGTTCATCCAGGCGTGCCTGTGCAAGATCGAACGCGGATTCCAATTCCGGGTTGGCGTGAATCACCAGAATCAGCTTGCCGGCCAAATTGTCGAACACCAACACTTCGTCGGAAACGGTGAGCAATATGTCCGGTGTACCCAGCACATCGTTGGGCGTGCTCTCGCGCAGATGCGGCTCGACATAGCGCACGCAGTCGTACCCAAAATAGCCGACCAGGCCACCGGTAAAGCGGGGCAGATTGTCCAGCTCCGGAGCTCTGTAGCGCTCTTTGAAGGTTTCCACGAAGGCCAGGGGATCGTCGCACTCGAAGCTCTCGACCTGCTCGCCGTCGCGTTCGATCTGAACTTGATTGCCGTATGCTCTAAGCACGGTGCGGGCGGGCAGACCAATCATGGAATAGCGGCCCCACTTTTCGCCGCCCTGCACCGACTCAAATAAGTAGGAATAGGGCCCGCGCGCCAACTTCAAATACGACGATAGAGGGGTGTCCAGATCCGCCAGGACTTCGCGCATTACCGGAATGCGGTTGTAGCCCTGAGCGGCCAATTGGGAAAAGTGTTCGGGGGTCATGCTTATACCTTTCTGATCGCGCAGATGGCTGAGCCTCTGCGCATCACGTTATTTTTTCTGGAGATTTCCATGCTGGGCCTAACTGGGCCAAGCGGGGATTTGCCCGGAGAGCGGAGACGCCTGAAGACTGAGTTAGCCGCAGGCAAAGGGTCTCAGCCACGCCATCGGGCAGGGAGCAGTGCGGGGATATGCAGATATAAGCCGGACCGGGTCACAGGGCTTCTCCTGGTAAACGTGAAACAGAGTCTACTGAATTACGAGGCGGCTGGCTAGCCTGCCCCAGAGTCGTTGACCACCTGGGCAATCTGGGCTCGCAAACCGGCAATGGCCTGTCGGTAATCTGGCGCGCCAAAAATCGCCGAGCCAGCCACAAAGGTATCCGCCCCGGCCAGCGCTGCGGCACCAATAGTGTCCAGATTTACCCCCCCGTCCACCTCCAAGCGAATCGGCTTGCCGCTGCGATCAATTAAATCCCGTGCCTGGGTCAGTTTGTCGAGGGTGTAAGGAATAAACGTTTGGCCGCCAAAGCCAGGGTTCACCGACATCAACAGCAGCATATCCAGCTCATCCAGTACGTACTGAATCTGGTCCAAGGTGGAGCTGGGATTCAGCACCAATCCCGCCTGGCAGCCCGCGTCTTTGATCAGGCGCAGGGAGCGATCCACGTGGCGGGACGCCTCGGGATGAAAAGTGATATAGCTGGCGCCGGCCTGGGCAAATTTCTCAATCAGGGCATCCACCGGTTCCACCATTAGGTGCACGTCGATGGGCGCTGTGATCCCATAATCTCGCAGCGCTTTGCACATCATGGGACCGAACGTGAGGTTGGGGACATAGTGATTGTCCATCACATCGAAATGGATTATATCCGCACCGGCTTCCAGCACGGCGTCCACCTCTTCTCCTAGTCGGGCGAAATCCGCTGACAAGATGGATGGGGCGATTTTAAAGTCCCGTTTAAAGTTCTGCATAAAGTTTCCGATGTAATCTCTACAGGGGTGTCACTCGTCCCCAGCATTGTACCCAATCCCCAGACGCGGAGCGACACAGCATCATGAGGTATTTCCTCCCAGCTCCCAGTAAGCTCTGCGCCATTTGCCTGGCCGCCCTGCTGGCGTGGCCCAGCCATGCCGAAGATGAGCAGGAAGAGGCCGAGGCGACCATTGAGGAGCCGGCGCGTTTTGCGTCCCGCGCCGAGCGCGATCGGGCGTTGCTGGCAAGTGCGTTTCCCCGCGAAGCACACCGGCTGAACACGCCGGAGGGGGAAGTTCTGATGCTGCTCAAACCGGCGCTGCACGCTGAGCCCAAAGGCACTTTAGTGATGGTACACAGCGCGGACAGAGCAGGCGACTGGCCCCCCGCCTGGGAGAATCTGCGCCGGGCGCTACCCTATTATGGCTGGGCCACGTTGGCGCTGGCCGTGCCAACGCCACCGGGGCCAGTAATTCCGCCCCGGCCGGTGGAAACACGGGAAGAAGTGGAAACCGCCGCTGAGGCTGACGCGGCACCGCCCGAGGAAGCTCCCGCTGAGGAGGAACCCCTGACCCGGGAACAACGTATAGCCGCGCGCCTAGATGGCGTCTTAGCTCTGCTAGAGGCCGACGCCGCTCAAAATTTGGTTCTGTTGGTGGATAACGTGAACGCCAGTGCGGTGTTTGCCCATGTAAAACCCGAACTGCAGGTGGGAGAGCCAGGCGAGCAGCCAGGCCACAGCCCTTTGGCGGGTCCGATACGCGCCCTGGTGCTCGCTAACCTATACCCCAGCCAACCGCTATCCCAAGGGCAACTGGAAGAATTGTTTTCAGTGCCCGAATTGCCCGTTCTGGATGTATTTCCGGAAAACGAAACACCGGCCAACCGGCGCCAGCGCCAACTGCACCGCGGGCTAGCTCAGCGTCAGAACATGGCACATTACCAAGCGCTGGCTTTGCCCTACCCCCGCACGCCGGACTTGGATGATTCAAGTAGCTACTCGGTGCTGAGACTACACAGTTTTATGACACACCAGAACAATGCAGAGACACGCCGGCGCATTGACTGAACGTCAGTCAGTGCTCACCGCCTGCGCAATGGCCCGGCCCACATAATCCATTTTGTCATCACTCAAGCCAGCCACATTGATGCGGCTGTTCGCCGTCATATAAATGCTGTAGTCAGTGCGCAGCCGCGCCACCTGGGCTTCACTCAACCCCAAAAACGAAAACATGCCCCGCTCCCGGGCAATAAAAGAAAAGTCACGCTCAGGCAGGTGATTCGCCAAAGTCGCCACCAAGGCCTGCCGCAACCCCTGAATGCGGGCGCGCATCTGAGCTAACTCATCGCTCCACAAACGAGTAAGTTCGGGCGAATGCAAAATGATATCGACTATGGCGCTGCCGTGGGCTGGCGGCATGGAATAAAGCCCTCGGGTTACGCTGAGCAATTGACTGTGACACGCCAGAGCCTGTTCAGTGTTAGCGCTCACCAACGTTAAAGCGCCTGCACGCTCCCGGTAGAGGCCAAAGTTCTTGGAAAAAGAGCTGGCAACGATCACCTCCGGCAACCGTTCCGCCATCAAACGGGGCCCAAAGGCGTCCTCCTCCAGCCCCTCCCCCAACCCCTGGTAAGCCGAGTCAATCAAGGGCACAAAATTGCGCTCAAGCGCCAAGTCCGTCAGTTGTCGCCACTGCTCCGGTGACAGATCAGCGCCGCTGGGGTTATGGCAGGACGCATGAAACAAGACGACATCCCCAGCAGGTACTCGAGTCAGGACTGAGAGCATAGACTCGAAATCCAGGCTGTGGCTTTCATAGTCGTAGTAGGGATACTCCTCCAAAGTGAGCCCCGCTCCACCCAGCAGCGGCACGTGATTGGCCCAACTGGGTGTGCTAACCCAGACCCGCGCTTTCGGTCGGGCACGCGTAATCAGCTCCGCCGCCACACGCAGAGCACCGCAGCCACCTGGCGTTTGAATGCTCCGAACCCGGTCTGCCCGTAGAGCGGAGTGCCCAGCGCCCAATAAAAGCTCATTGACCACCTCATTAGCACCCGGATAACCGGCTGGGAAGGTGTAAGCTTTGCTGGTTTCTGCTCGCAGCCGCTCCTGCTCCGCCGCCGCCACGGCGGCCATGATCGGAGTTGCACCGGCTTCATTGCGGTAAACCCCCACCCCCAAATCCACCTTGTCAGGATTGGGATCTTCCCTATAAGCAACGCTCAAGCCCAAAATGGGGTCGCTAGGCAGTAAGGGCAGGTCTTCAAACATAGGGGACTCCGGGTGTGAACGGGGCGAATGCCCAAACAGTTCGTCGAATTATACGTATCGTCCATCGCTTTGCCAGCGACTAAGTTGGGGTTATGTATAATGGGCTTTTGCCTCACGAGACTGGAACCTGAGCATGTCGAAGTACTGGAGCGAGTTGGTTCGCCAACTGGAACCCTACGTCCCCGGCGAACAGCCACAAGTGGATGGGCTGATCAAACTCAACACCAACGAAAACCCCTATCCGCCGTCGCCAAAAGTCGAACAAGCCCTCAAGGCCAGCGCCGTAGAGCGCTTGCGGCTCTATCCGGACCCCTACTCCCGGCGTTTGCAAGACAGCATCGGCCAACTGTACGGCGTACGGCCCGAGCAGGTGTTCATCGGCAACGGTTCGGATGAGGTCTTGGCGTTCGCATTTATGGCGTTTTTCAAGCAGGATCGCCCTCTGCTGTACCCTGACATTACCTACAGTTTTTACCCGGTGTACTGCCAGCTTCTGGGCATCACCGCTGAGCAAATTCCGGTACGTGAAGATTTCAGACTGGCCCTTGAAGATTTTCCGGCAGACAACGGCGGCATCATATTTCCCAACCCCAATGCCCCTACCAGCATGGGCCTGCCGCTGAGCGATATTGAGGCGCTGTTGCAGCGCAACACCCATTCCGTGGTGGTGGTCGATGAAGCTTACGTGGATTTTGGCGCAGAAAGCGCTGTGGCGCTGGTGAACCAATACCCCAATCTTCTGGTGGTACAAACCCTGTCCAAGTCACGCTCCCTGGCGGGTCTACGTGTGGGTTTTGCCATTGGCCATGAGGATCTGATAGACGGTCTGGATCGGGTTAAAAATTCCTTCAATTCTTACCCTGTCGATCAGTTGGCGCAGACCATCGCCTGCGCGGCCGTGGACGACCGGGAGTATTTTGAACAGTGCCGGGACAAGGTCATCGCCACGCGCGACTGGTGCACGCGCGCCCTGGAGGATCTGGGCTTTGCCGTTCTACCCTCCCAGACCAACTTCCTGTTCGCACGCCCCCCAAGCTCTACCAAGGCGGCGGATTTAGCCCAGGCACTTCGTGAGGCGAAAATCCTCGTGCGCCATTTTGGCCGCCCGCGTATTGCCGACTATTTGCGTATTAGCCTGGGTACTGATGAGCAAATGACGCGACTGGTCGAGACGCTGAAAACGTTACTTCCGCCGCAGACTAATGGGTAAACCCGGAACGCGCTCGGCGCCCTGAGCGCGACCCGTTGATATTAGTGACATAGTGGGCTTGATTCTCGCGTCATTCGCGGCTTATTATGCTTCATATATAAAAGATAATTAGTGCTGGTGAGGCATTCACAGCCGGAACGGTTAGGCTCCGGTTGAACCCCCAAGGGTACCGGCCCTCGAGATTTATCAGGTACTAGCAAGCGAGATCGCGACATCTAAGGTGGAAGTAACGAAACCTGAGGTGGTTTGTTTTACGCGGCATTATTACCTTTTTTGGCTTTTTTTAAAGAATATATTGCCAATAGTTTTAAGAATGGGCCATGCTGAGCCATCGCGGGGTCGCAGACGGGAACCGACTAGAGGCGTCAGAAGCCTTGTGGAACCTAAGCTGATTCCCCATTTACGGATCACCCAGTTGGGCGACTATGAGTTACAGACACTCCGCTGTTGAGCTGATCAAGAAATTTCAACAGTTGTTTACCGATCTCAATCACAAGCAGATTGCTGAACGCTTGGTGAAATTGGTGGTGGTTAAACCTGCCATCAGCCGTGTCGCGCTGATCGTAAAGCGGGACGATCGGCTCTATGTCGAGTCCATCGCCCAGGACCACCCGGTAGAGCCCCGAGTCAACAGCCTGGCCACCGCTCTCGACAAGTTAAAACTTTTCCCCCACCTGCACATTGAACAGGTATTCGCCTCCGGCGAAGCGCTGGAGTTGAGCCCCCATAGCCGTTTTCAGCTGGAACCCAGCTCAGCGCCCAAAGGCTGTCAGGCAGGCTACATCCAGCCAATTCTGGAAAACCAAAAAGTCATCGCCGCTTTCTATATGGAGTCCGAAGACAGCGTGGAAGCGTTGACGGGGAGCGTGACGGATTTAGACACCGTGTGGGCGTTCAGCGGTCTTCTCGCCCGCCAGGTCATCGAGATGTGGCGCCACGACGAACAGGCCGAACGCTTCCGCCTCGCCAAGCAAGCTCTGTGGGCCAGTGAAACCTACTTGCACGCCATTTTGCACCACTCGCCCGCCCTAATCTCCGTCAAAGACCTCGATGGCAACGTAGTGCTCGCCAGCGATCATTACAAGCATCTGGAAAACATTGACGAAAAAGGCTTCGTGGGCAAGAACGTCTTTGACGTTTACCCGCGTGACGTGGCCCAAACGCTGTGGGACATCGACCTGGCGGCCAAAGACCGCCGCCAGACGTTCGAAACCGAGCTGGAATTGATGCACAACGACGGGACTCTGCACACCTACTTCATGGTGAAATTCCCGTTGCGCAATGAAAACGACGAGGTGTTCGGTGTCTGTACCATTTGTACCGACATCTCGGAGCGCAAATTGGCCGAGAATGCGCTGCGCGAGCAACAGTCCCGCTTGAACTACATGGCCTTTCACGATTCGCTCACGGCCTTGCCCAACCGCTCCTTGTTTTATGATCGCATCTACCACGGTTTGGCGCGCGCTCAGCGCAGCAACAGCAAACTGGCCTTGATGCTGCTGGACATCGACCGGTTTAAAAACATCAACGACAGCCTCGGCCACGACTCGGGTGACTTGCTGCTAAAAGCCATTGCCATGCGCCTAAACGAGGGCGTGCGCGATATGGATACTGTAGCGCGCTTGGGAGGCGACGAGTTCGTCGTGGTACTGGAAGGCGTCAATGACATTGAGGACGTGATTTTTATCGCCAACAAGTTGTTGGTGACTTTAGCCCGGCCGCTGGAAATTTGCGGTCATGAAATCACCACCACCGTCAGCATCGGTGTCAGCGTTTACCCCGATGACGGCGTGGATGCGGACGAACTGCTGAAGAACGCCGACATCGCCATGTACAAGGCGAAAGAAGCGGGTAAAAACAACTGCCAGTTTTACACCAAAGGCATGAGTGCTACGGCGGTGAACTATCTACTGCTGGAAAACGATTTACGCCGCGCCGTAGAGCAAGAACAGCTGATTTTGCATTACCAACCCCAGGTGGACTTACAGACCGGTGAGTTGGTGGGTATGGAAGCGCTGGTGCGTTGGCAGCACCCGGAACGGGGGCTTGTCTCGCCGGTACATTTTATTCCTCTGGCGGAAGAAACCGGTTTAATTGTGCCCATTGGCGAATGGGTGCTGAAAGAAGCCTGCCGCCAACAAAAGAAATGGCTCAGCGCCGGGAAAAAGGTCGGCCGGATTGCCGTCAACCTGTCACCGCGCCAGTTCCGGCAGCGCAACTTCCCGGAAAAGGTTGAAGCCATACTGAAAGAAACCGGGCTTACTGCTGAGCACCTGGAGCTGGAAATTACCGAAAGCTGTGCCATGGAGCACGCTGGAGAAACCATCAACCAATTGAATCAGTTGAATCAAATGGGGTTGTTCCTGGCTATTGACGATTTTGGCACCGGCTACTCATCTTTGGCCTATCTGAAACGCTTCCCGATTCAAAAACTGAAAATCGATAGCAGCTTTATTCACGATATTCACGACGACGCCAATGACGCCGCCATCGCCAAGTCCATCATTGGTCTGGCCCATAACATGCAGTTGCACGTGGTGGCCGAAGGGGTGGAAAAGGAAGCCCAGGCGGAGTGGCTGCGTCAACAAGGTTGCGACCAGGGGCAAGGGTATCTGTTCGCCAAACCCCTGACCGCAAAGCAGCTCGAAAGCCGATTTAAAGGCTCAACATTCTGCTTCGAGGGGAATGTTATCGAATTGGGGAGTGTCACCAAGCTCGGTGCCTAGGTCGCCACCTTGCCCGGTTTTTTATACAGAGTGCCTAGTCCTCCAGCGACTCATCCTCACCGATAAAGAATGGCTCCCCTTCTTCCCTATTGAATCGCTCGTGAAAGCCCTGCAGCTGATCCGCCACCCGGCGCGTGTGACGTTTAAAGCTGGCCAGGTGGAATAAGGCTTCTCCTTCGTGCACCAAAGGCAAGTTGTTTGCGCCAATCACAATCGCCTCGTCGGGAGCCACCACCGGATATTCATTCAGCCCCATTGGGTCGGCAATATAGCCCAGCACCCGGCCTTTTTTGACTCGATCACCCAGGCGCACCAGTGAGCGCATAATGCCGCTGTGAGGGGCCCGCACCCATCGGCTGTCATCCGCTACCACCGCGCTGGGCGCTTTTGCGGACTTCTTGCGCGCTGGCAGCATGCGTAGCGCCCGCATCACGTTGATGATGCCGCGCGTCCCCGCGCGGATACTCAGCTCGTCGAAGCGCAGGGCTTCACCCGCCTCGTACAACAACAGGGGAATGCCACTATCCGCCGCTGCTTCTCTCAGCGACCCATCTCGCAACTTCGCATCCAGAACCACTGGCACGCCAAACTCCATGGCCAACGCTCGAGTTTGGTCATCACTGAGGTCGGCCCGGATTTGTGGCAGGTTGGTGCGATGGCGGGCGCCAGTGTGCAGGTCAATGCCGTGAGTGCAGTGTCGAACAATGTCGTTGAGAAAAGTGTTCGCCACGCGGCCCGCTAGAGAGCCGCGCTCGTTACCGGGAAAGCTGCGGTTTAGATCCCGGCCATCCGGTAAATAGCGGGACTGGGTCAGGAAGCCATGGACGTTCACCAGGGGAATGGCCAACAAAGTGCCGCGCAGCTGACTGAGTTGTTTGGACTCCAGTAAACGCCGAATAATCTCCACGCCATTGAGTTCATCGCCGTGAATGGCGGCACACACAAACATACAGGGTCCGGGCCGGCGGCCATTGATGGCGTGAACCGTCAACACCACATCCGCGTGGGTGTACATGGCCGCCAGGGGTATATCCACCGTGGTCCGTTGACCGGGTTCTACTCGGACCCCGCCAATCTCAATGGCTTTGTTCCCCCCAGCGGATTTACTCGCCATCACCCTTTACCCCGGGTACGGGTTTTGTTGGGGCGGGCGTTTTCTTCGACGAAGGCAATAATAGCGCCGGCGACATCTTTCTGGGTGGCACCTTCTATGCCTTCCAAGCCCGGAGAGGAATTAACTTCCATAATCAGCGGGCCGCGGCTGGACCGAAGTATATCCACGCCGGAAATATGCAGGCCCATGGTCTGAGCGGCCTTCACTGCCGTGCGCCGCTCGGTGGGCGTAAGCTTGACCAGTTTGGCGCTACCGCCTCGGTGCAGATTGGAGCGAAACTCCCCCTCCATAGCCGTGCGCTGCATGGCGGCCACAACTTTGCCGCCGATGACCAAGCAGCGAATATCACTGCCACCCGCTTCCTTAATAAATTCCTGCACCAAAAATTCCGCGCGCAACTCGCGAAACGCTTCGATAACACTTTCCGCCGCCTTTACGGTCTCTGCCAGGACCACGCCCCGACCCTGAGTGCCTTCGCACAATTTCACCACCAGCGGCGCCCCACCCACCAGTTTTATGAGGTCCTTGGTGTTGTGGACGTTGTAGGCAAAACTCGTTTTGGGCAACCCCAACCCTTTACGAGAGAGCAACTGCAGGGCGCGCAGTTTGTCCCGGGAGCGACCCAGCGCCACCGATTCGGTCAAGCAGTAAGCCCCAGTCATCTCAAACTGGCGAATCACCGCCAGGCCGTAATGGGTCACCGAGGCGCCGATACGGGGAATGACCGCATCGAAACCTTCAAGCTTCTCACCCATGTACCAAATGGTCGGATTTCCCGGCGTAATATCCATGTAGCACTTGAGAATATCGATAACATGCATCTCGTGGCCGCGCTCGGTGCCCGCCTCCACCAAGCGGCGGGTGGAGTACAGGCGGCGGTTACGCGAGAGTATGGCAATTTTCATAGGCTTTCCTACGTCTATGGAAGTGAAAAACGGAACAGGCGGAATCGTTTAAGCCTGTTTCGGTGGATGAGTCTTGTCGCCACCGAGCAAGAAAGAGCGATTACTATCCACCAGAAAGCGGGCCTTAAGGGCAGTGCGCCCCAGCAACATGCGAAAGCGCATGTTCTCCCGGTCGGTTAGGGTAACCTCCACATCGAAGCGGGCCGCTCCCAACTGGACCGGGGTAGCAATAACATAACGCATTTCCCGGTGGCCGCCGGAGTCTGTCACTTGGCGTCGATCCACCACCGGCGCTTCGCAGTCCACCGCCGTATCCTTATCCCCCTGCAAGGGGTGCAAGCCAAAGCGCACCCAGTTTTTTCCGTCCCGCCTGAAGGGCTCCACGTAATAGGCGTGCAGGGCGCTGGTGCGGGCTCCGGTATCAATTTTGGCCTTGGTTACTACGGCTCCAAGGCCGGGTAGGTTCACCCACTCGCGCCAACCGATGGTCTGCATACTGTTCGTCTGCACTGGATCTCCTTACGGTGCTGCCATCAACAAAAAAAGTGTTCGTCACGTCAAAAATATTTTGCTTTGCCGCAAGCTGAGGCTATGGTACATAGCGCCTGAGGTAAAGCCTTAGGGCCAGCGTTGTTCACCTGGCCTTACGCCCTGATAGGAGGTATCCCCATGGCTGTCGAAGTCGACCACTCTGAAAACGATTCTGATCTGTTGCACGATATTAACACTGATATGGATGACGATGACGGACAGCCCAAACTTTCCGCCAAAGAAACCAGCCAGCACATCCTAGAGATCCGCCGCAAACTGGAAGACCGGCTCGAACGGCGACGGCTGCGGGATGAGCTGGGCTGCGACGATCTATGGGAGCTGGATTTCTAATCATCTAGGGAGCCTCTCGGGAAGCCCTGCAAGCCAAAGCTCGGCTTGGACTTGTTCAGAGGCTCCCGAGCTCCAGCAGTGGCAGAAGCTGCTGGATACCATGGGCATATTCATTCTCAACTCGACACACCAGATACAGGGAGCGAGAAAACTCTGGGGCGTCATTCACCCGGTACAGACCGGGATTCGCGTCGTCCAATAAGCTCGCCGGCAAATAGGCGCATCCGCCGCCAGCCAACAGGCTGTCCAGCGCCACGCCCGGCTGGTTGGTATAAAGATGACTATCCCGACTGCCAAAGCGGCGGGCGTGAAAGAGGGCGAAAGCCGCTCCCCAGTCCACATACACATAGTCCAGGGCTTGGGAGCTGCGCAGGTCCAGATTTGGCATGGAACTCAGCAGGACCAGGCTCAACTGGCCCACGCGACGGGATTTCAATGCAGGGTCGCCCGGCAGTTCGTACACCAGAGCGGCATCCAACTGCTTGGCCAGCACGCGCTCTACCAGATCATCCTGCGAATAAGCTTCCGCGCGCAAGGTCAGTTCCGGCAGCTCTCGGCGCAAATGCACGCTCAAATTATTTAACACAAAACGCCAGAGGCCTGGCGTAGCGCCCAGACTCAAATGACTGGCCGGCTCTGCCTGGCGAGCCATCTCGCCACGCGCTTGGGCCCAGGTTTCCAGCATTTGATGAGCCCTGGGCAGCAACAGTTCGCCTTCGGCGGTCATTTGAATATTGCCCCGCTTGCGGAACAAGAGCGTTACCCCAAGGGCCTGCTCCAACTGGCGAATACGGGCACTGACGGCCGAGGGACTCAAGTGCATGTTGCCGGCGGCTCGAGCAAAGTTGCGGGTTTGGGTGACCTCAATGAAGGTTTTTAGAAGCTCTATGTCCATAATGCCCACTAGCAAGGTTTAGGGCGAATCTACACCGACACGGCATTCACAGCAAGAAAGCCTCTGCACTGGACACAAAAAAAGCCCCACCTCGTTAAAGGTGGGGCTTTTTCATTCCTGAGAACGGGTACCGCTTAGAAGCGTATGGAAGCGCCTACAAGAACACCGGTGCCCCAGTCACTGTCGCTCAACTGCAGCTCACCGCTGATTTCGCTGGTGAAGAACTTGCGTGCGCGCAAACTGAACACGTCGTTGCCGTATTCATCGGCATATCCAGCGCCTACGCTGAACGTGCGATCGATGTAGAAATCGGCAGACACGCTCAAGTAATCATCGAAATCGCCATCCTGGTAGGTACCTTCCACGTTCAAGTAGTTAACAGTACCGATAGCGGTAACGTACTTGACGCTGACATTGGCATCATAGCCGTCGTCTGTAAAACGGGTGCTTACCAACAGACCGTCGATGGGCATGATACCTACGGCGCCGGCTACTCCGGTGTCCGAACCGTTGTAGTCAGTGCGGAAAACTTCAGCGGCTACGTAAAACATGGTATTGGGAATATACAACTCGCCACCCAAAGTCAGGTGATCGAAGTCGTCGTTTGCTTCCGCGTATACGTTAGTGGAGCGCTCCAAGAAGGCCGCTTCCGCCAAGGGGTGATTTCCGGTCTGTACAGGAGCAAAGTGGTATTCGCCGCGCACGCCAAACGCGCCGTCACTGCCGCCGCCGTCAACGTCCCAGTGCTGGTAGTTCGCGCCAACTTCAACTTGGTAGGGAGCAGCCATAACTGCAGAGCTAAAAATCATTCCTGTGGCAATCGCCAATGCTTTCAATTTCATTTTCTAATTCTCCGTTAGCTAAAGTGTCCAGTCGCACCACTCAGTGCGGCGCGCATTTTAGACGGAAAACTCAACATTGTCATAACCCACAGCACATTTTCCTCACAGCTTTTGACGATTCTGGCACATGTTTCTTTTGATTGCGCTGCCATTCTTGCTTGAACTTTTTTCAGCCGCAAAAAACCCCACTCGAAGCGGGGCTTTAGGTTTCACTTTCACAACGATTGTCAGAATCGCAAAGTGCCACCAACCATTACTCGGCTTCCCCAGTCGGTATCCGTCACGGACACTTCACCGCTCAATTCATTGTTAAAGAATTTACGCGTTCGCAGAGTGAACTCATCACCATAGTTATCGGCGTATCCACCGCCGATACTCCAACTTCGATTAATATAGAAGTCGGCCATCAGGCTCAGGAAGTTATCGATGTCCCGGTCGATAAATTCGGCTTCGACATTCACAAAGTTGCCGCCACCGAGGTCGGCCAAGTATTTGGCGCGCACATTGGGGTCGTAACCGTCGTCGGTCAAGTGGGTGGTAATGAGCAAGCCCTCAAGTGGCACCAAGCCAAAAGTCGCCACCAACCGGGTCTCCGAACCACCGTCTTGGGTACGAACGATGGCCGCCCCAACGTAGAACATAGTGTCGGGGAGATACACTTCCCCGCCCAACTTCATCCAATCAAAATCGGTATCGGTTTCTACAAACAAGCGGGGGGATTGTTCCAGAAAAGCCGCTTCCGCCAATGGATGGTTTAACGTCAGCACGGGCGTGAAAAAATATTCTCCGCGCAAGCTCAGTCGGTCATTGCCAATACCGGAGTCACGGATAAAACTCATTCCACCTTCAACTTGATACGTATTGGCCAGTGCGGATACACAACACAGGGCCAGCCCCAGGGCGGCAAACGCTCTAACGACTTTCATCCGGGGGTTCTCCCATTCATGACTCGGCGGGCGGGGTCGGAGCTTTCGCCGACGCCCATCAAAATTATTGTGCCATAGAGAGGAGTTTTGAGCCACACTTTGCACCCAAATGTAGTGTTGAACAACACAGGATGAGTTGGCCGCCAGCGGCAAAAAAGGGGAAACCTAACAAGCAAACTAACGAGCAGCGATAAGAATCCGTGACTCAGCCGCACTGACACCGAAATAGATGCTCATCCTCTAGACGCAGAGCCGTCAGCGAGCCGCCCCAAACACAGCCTGTATCCAAGGCATACACGTTGGGCGCATCCGCTTTGCCCTCCAAAGCCGCCCAATGACCAAACACGATTTTGTGTTTTCGGCACTTGTGTTTTGGGTGCGCAAACCATGGCGCAAAACCTGGTGGATGTTGGTCGGCGCCCGCTTTACTTTCCAATTCCAGCTCGCCATCTTCGGTGCAAAAGCGCATGCGGGTAAAGTAGTTGGTGATTAGCCGTAAACGATCCACACCAATTAACTTGTTCTTCCAGCGTCTGGGTTTATTGCCGTACATGTGAGAGAGAAAATGATCCAACTGGTTACTCTGCAGGACAGCTTCTACTTCACGCGCGTGGGCCTCGGCCTGCTCCATGGTCCAGTTGGGCGGGATGCCTGCGTGTACCATGGTAAATCCCAGCGCTTCGTCTCTATGCAACAAGGGGCACTGGCGCAACCAGGCAATCATGTCGGTGCAGTCCTCCGCCTTGAGCAAATCTTCAAGCGTGTCATAGCGGCTTTTTCGTTTGTGCCCGAAGGCGACGGCCAAAAAGTGCAGGTCGTGATTACCCAGCACGGCGGTTACCGAGTCTCGCAGCTCGTAGAGATAGCGCAGAGTTTCCAGGGAGCTGGGGCCACGATTAACCAAATCTCCCGCGATCCAGAGCCGGTCCGCACAGGGGTCAAAGTTGACCTGCCCCAGCAAACGCTTCAACGGCTCCAAACAGCCTTGCAAATCACCGATGGCGTACGTGCTCATTGCGACTCCCTGATTAACGCTTGCGCTTGCGCTTACTCTTCATCGGCTCAGTGTATGGCATGGGGCGGCACGAGGGCAAAGGCGGGGATCGGCACTTGGAATTGCGCGCCTTCGTCGGTGCGCATTTGGTAACTGCCTTCCATCAAGCCAGATTCGGTTTCGAGAACAACACCGCTCGTATAGGTATAGCTCGCACCCGGAGCCAAGTGGGGCTGCTCACCGACCACGCCAACACCTTTGACCTCCTGTCGTTTGTTCTGGTCGTCCTGAATAATCCAGTGCCGGGCAATGAGCTGTGCAGCCAAGTCACCGCGATTAGCAATGGTGATCGTGTAAGCGTAAACGTAGCGCCGATCGGCCGGACGTGACTGCGCGGCCACGTAGTGGGTTTTAACAGTAATCTCTATGGCACTGGTCATGATGTCATCCACAGTCAAGGTTCTGGAAGAGCGTCCAGATCGCCGATGACGTTACTCAAGTCCACAAAAGTTTCCAAGGAAATATTTTCCGGCCTCAAGCCTGTGTCCACCGGTAGTTCGTCAATCAGCTCCACCGGCAACAGTTGTTTTAGGGCGTTGCGCAAGGTTTTACGCCGTTGTTGAAAAGCCACGTTGACCAACTTTTCCAACGTTTTCAAATGTTGGGCGGGGTAAGGCAGATTCTGATGAGGCACAAGGCGCACCACGGCTGAGTCCACTTTGGGGGCCGGCGCAAAGGCGCCCGGTGGCACCTCGAACAGGTTTTCCACCTTGCAGTAGTATTGAACCATGATCCCCAAACGACCGTACGCTTTGTCACCCGGTTGAGCGGCCATGCGCTGAACCACTTCCTTTTGCAGCATGAAGTGCATGTCCTGCACCTGGCTTGCACAGGCCAACAGGTGGAAAATCAGCGGCGTGGAGATATTGTAGGGAAGGTTGCCGACAATGCGCAACGGCTCGGCCTCGCCAGCCAGAGCCGCAAAATCAAATTTCAACGCGTCGGCCTGAAACAATTCAAAGCCGGGGTAGCGCTCGAACTTCACTTTCAACCAGGGCACCAAATCCCGGTCCAACTCAATCACGGTAAGCCGTTCGGCGGCTTCCGCCAACAGCGACGTCAAAGCGCCTTTGCCGGGACCGATTTCCACCAGGTGCTGCCCCGCCGATGGATTTACCGCGCGCAGAATTCTGTCCAAGACGTTTTGATCCACCAAAAAGTTTTGGCCAAAACGCTTACGTGCCCGGTGCGGTGCCTCACCGTTTATAAATTTTGTCATTCGTCGCTTATTCCTGTGCGAAGTGGCGACCCCTGGCTTGTGCCATGGTCACGGCGTAATCCAACGCGGTTCTGAGACTGCCCAAGTCGGCACGGCCGGTGCCGGCGAGATCCAGAGCTGTGCCATGGTCTACAGAGGTGCGCACCAGAGGCAGCCCCAAGGTGACGTTTACAGCTTGACCAAACCCTTTGTACTTGAGCACTGGCAAACCTTGATCATGATACATGGCCAGAACCGCGTCGGCGCCGTCCAGGTGTTTGGGCGTAAACAGGGTATCCGCCGGTAGGGGGCCGATAAGATCGAAACCGCGCTCCCGACCCCGGGCCAAAACCGGCTCCAGAATGTCGATTTCTTCTCTCCCCAGGTGCCCTCCTTCCCCGGCGTGGGGGTTGAGACCGCACACCAGAATTCGCGGCTGCACCAGACCGAAATCCCTTTGCAAGGACGCATGCAGAATATCGATCACTTCGGTCAGTAGCTGTGCGTTGAGTGCGGCGGCTACGTCTTTCAGCGGGAGGTGAGTGGTGGCGAGCGCCACGCGCAGACCTTCCGTGGCGAGCATCATCACCACGCGCGAGGTATGGGTTTTATCGGCGAGGTATTCCGTGTGTCCGGTAAAGGCGATGCCCGCCTCGTTGATGACTCCTTTGTGAACGGGGCCAGTCACCAAGGCGTCGAATTGGCCGCCTAAGCAACCCTCGATGGCGAGATCCAAAGTCGTTAAGACGTAATGGGCATTATTGGGATCGAGCTTCCCGGCAGTCACTGGCGAGGACAAAAACACCGGCGCCACCAACAGCTCGCCTCCCGGCGAGGGGCGGGGAGCAAGCGCCGGGTTCCACTCGCGCAGCCTCAGAGGCACCCCCAGGGCGGCGGCCCGCGCTTCCAGCAGGGCTGGGTCGGCCGCTACCACAAGCTCCGCCTGCTGCGGCGCTTGAGCCAGGGCCACGATTAAGTCGGGCCCAATGCCGGCGGGTTCTCCAGGCGTATAGACGATACGAGGGCTAGTCATTAGAGTCCCGCCTCACGCTGGGGCTCAGAGTTTGACTTCAATGTACGCTTCTTCGCGAATCTCAGCCAACCAGGTTTGCAGCTCTTCATCGAAGCGTCGTTCGCGCAGCATTTCGGCCGCTTCGTTGCGCAACATAACATCACTCATATCCTTTTTTCGCCGCTCTTGGACTTGCAGTATGTGCCAGCCGAAACGGCTCTGAAAGGGCTCACTGATGTCACCGGGCTCTGACTGGGCCATGACCTGCTCGAAAGCGGGGACCATCTGGCCGGGGTTGCTCCAGCCCAAATCGCCGCCCTGCAGCATGGAGCCGATGTCTTCTGAGTGTTCGCGGGCCAACGCAGCGAAATCTTCCCCATCCAAAATTCTCTGGCGGATATCGCTCAATCTCCGCTCAGCAGCGGCGTCATCAATCAATTCTGAGGTTTTGATCAGGATATGACGGGCGCGAGTCTGCTCAATAATACTGTCGTCGCGCCGACTGCGAGTTTCGTGGGCCTTGAGAATATGAAAGCCCGCGCCACTGCGCAAAGGTGCCGTTACCTGCCCAGCTCGCAAGCGGCTCACCGGTTCGCTAAACAACTCTGGCAGCTGCTCCAGCCGCCGCCATCCCAGTTCCCCACCTTGTAGTGCGTTGGGGTCGTTGGAGTGAGTAATCGCCATTTGTTCGAAATCCGCACCTTCGATCAATTCGGCCTGAAGGCCCTCTGCCTTTTCTTGCGCTTGTGCGACCACTTCGGCATCGGCGCCACTGGGAACGGCAATCAGTATGTGCCCCAGCCGGTACTCCGGAGAGGTGGCGAACTTGCCGTCGGTGGAAGCCAGGAAGCTGTCAATGTCCCGATCGTTGATTTGCAGCCGACTGTTTACCACGGCCTGCTGAATCTGATTCACGGCCATCTCCGTTTGGATTTGAGCCCTGAACTGTTCCATGGTCTCGCCTCTGAGGGCCAGATCTCTGCGCAGGTCTTCTTCGGTCATCTGGTTGCTGCGCATGATGTTCTGAATGGCCATATTCAGTTGCTGTTCGGTCAGCTCAATACCGTATCGCCGGCCCATCTGAATCTGCAGGCTTTCGAGAATGAGTTGATCGAGAATTTGTTTTTTGAGGACGTCTTCCGGGGGCAGCTGCTGCCGATTACCCGATTGGCTCAGACGCTCCATGACCACCTGATAGCGCTGTTGCAATTCACTTTCCAGCACCACGTCACTATCGACAATGGCTACTATTCGATCCAGCCGCTCGGTTTGCGCCCATACCGCTGGGCCACCAAAGGGCAGACACAGTACGAGACAAAAAAGCAGGGGTTTCATCCGGGACATAGGCATATATTGATCACTATAGATTGATGTATTGTTAGTCTGAAATGTAATGCGTTTCCCGGGCGCCGTAGCCTGGAATCGCTTTCTGCAGCAGGTCACCGACCCGCCTGTTGACACTGCCCAAACCTTTAAACTGAATGTCCAGGATAATGCTGTCTTCCAGGTCCTCGGGACCCACAGTCTCCAAGAAATTGGAGCTGAAGGTGTAGTCGAAGTTGAGCCAGCGCCGGGCCAGTAGGCGTATCCGGTAACAACAGTCGTCGTATTCGAGTCCCAGAAAGGTATCGAGTTCCTGGCGGTACGTAATGTCGTAGTGGCCCCGGCCAATCAAGCTCCAGCGGCCATACACTGGCCAGTGAAACGTTGCATCGATCTGATTCTGACTTCGATCCAGCTCCTCCGTAGGGTCCAAGCGACCGGGAGCCGGGGGCCGGCGGTTGAACCGGTAAGACACGTTGAAGATCCGGTACTGCGAGTCCAAATAACGCAACGAGGCATTCGCTCGGGTGTACTCGTGTTCAAACGGGTCATAGGTTACGTTGGTGGTCAGGCTCCAGCGGTCCGTCACGCGGGCGTTCACTTGAGCAGCCACGTCCGATCGAGTGCGTTCGTGATCTGCGATTTCCCCTTCAGGGGCTGGCCGGGGCTCACGCAGGCCGACTCGACGATCCTCAAAGTAAAAAATTTGCCCCACGCTTAGGCTTAAGTGCTCGGTCCCACTCAAAGCATCGATAAAGCGAGTGGTCAAGCCGACCGACAGTTGGTTGGCATCGTCAATTCGGTCGCCACCGGCAAAACGCGTGGTACGGTAAAGCTGGTCGTAGCTAAAGGTCAAGTCTTTGGTGTCAAAGTTGACAGCGCGCCCGCCAGCGGTCACGTCGAGCAGTTCGCCGTGATCTTCGTAATCGCTGTAAAAGTAAAACAGGCGCGGCTCAAAAGTCTGTAGGTAAGGCGTGCCCAAAGCGCTACCGTAGCGCTCGAAAAACAAACCCGTGTCCAATGAGCCCTGGGGAACCACCAGGGAGGGGCGGGTCTCAGCGCCTTCCAGCAGATTACCGTCGTCCAACTCGTAGGACAGGGTTTTCACCATGGCCCGGGGCCGAACAAAGCCCCAGAGCCACTCTTGATTCCAGGTTAAACCATAGTCCGTGCGGACCCGTTCGCCGATGACAATGTTTTCGATTTGCCGCTCGGTGCCCTCAAAGGTTCGGCTCAAATCGAAGCGAGCATACTCGTTATCCAGATCCAGCTGCCAATTGTTCCAGTAATACCGACCGTCGGCATTAACCCGCGGCACCTCCCGATGCGGCCAGCGGGCGGTGGTCAGTGAGCGTAGTTCCTCCACCCGGATGCCGTAGGTCCAATGTTCGCTTTGATAGCCTGCCCCGGCCATTTGCCGAACCACAGCGGAACGGTTGACGTCCAGGGAGCCGCTGTCCAAATCACGCAAATAATCGTTGTCACTCAGATCCGTGTAGTCGATCTCAGTGCTCCAACGCTCACCTGCGCCACCGGTCTGGTCCAACTGCACGCGCCAGCGCTCCTCGCCGCGAAAGGGGTAGGCCTCCTCCTCGGTAATCTCACCGCGGGCGATCTGGTTCTCCAGGCGCCGGCTATAGCCGCCCCGGTCGGTGCTAATCCAGCTGCCGTCCACCGTGGTCTCAAAGTGCCGCGCTAAATGCCGACCCTCTACATTCCACAAGGTGCCACGCCGAGACATATAGTTGGGCGTGATCGTCATGTCGTAATTGGGGGCAATGTTCCAGTAAAAGGGTAAGGAGAATTCCACCCCGTCGCGTCGGCTTTCGCCGATGGCAGGGAACAGGAAGCCGGTTTGGCGTTCGTCCCCAACAGGAAAGCGCACATAGGGAGTATAAAAAACCGGTACATTAAAAAGCTTGAACCGGGCATGACGCGCGGTGCCGTAATGCTGATCCGGGTATATGCGAATATCCGACCCTTCCAGCACCCAGTCGTTGCGGCCCGGCTCACAGCGGGTAATTTCACTGTTGGTCAGGCGCAACATGTCCATGCCCACCTTGTCCAGCTGTTCAGCACTGCCGCGAAAATGCGCTCCGTGCAAGACAAACCGGGCACCATCGAGCTGCGCGTCACCCGTGTCCAGATCGACCTGAGCGCTATCGGCCCTCAACAGTACGCCGGGCTCGCGCAGCACCACATTTCCGCTGGCCTCCGCTGAACCAGCAACGGGGTCATAGCGCGCGCACTCGGCCTCAATACTGCGGTAACCCTGAGTAAAGAGCACATTGCCTTCCAGGGTGGTCAGCCCCTCCCGGCTGCGCTCGGCCGTATCGGAAAATGCGCGAATGGGGGAGTCATCGGGGTGTAACAGAGCGTCTTCATCGTCTCGTACGGGAGAGATATACACGCCGCAGCAACCGGGGCGTAGCAACTCCAGTTGCTCCTCGGTCAAGTCATCAATAGGCACCCAGTCGTAGGGTGCATAGGGATCCTCTGCCGCAGCGCCTAGGCTAACCAGCAGGGCCAGCATTGGGACCAGGCGCCCGCGTCTGGCTCCGGGAGTCGAACCAGGGCCAGAACTCCGATTACCAGAGTGGGCAAAATGCATGAATAGACGTCTCGACATTCTCAGATCCGGCTGCCCGTCACTGGCCACACGGGATTGGCGGGCCCCGCTTACAGGCCAACGCGAGTAAAGGCGGGAATTCTACTTGAATATGCAAGCGCTTGGAATGAACTTGGCGTGAACCGCAATAGCTTTTGACTTTTACCTGCATCGCCGGGGTAGAATCCGCTATTCCACTTTAATTGCCGATACTCGCGGCGGAGTTACGATGGCCGATCAGCACGCACAGCACTCGCCTTCCTCCAAGGAACGCTCGGACAACTTCAAGACCTGGATTCGTCAGCAGCTGCAGACGCTACACCCAACAAGACCGCTGAATGAATTGAGTATGACCACACTGCGGGGAGACGCCGGCTTCCGGCAGTACCATCGTTTGAACACCCAGCCCTCCATGCTGGCGGTTGACGCGCCTCCGGCCCACGAGGACAGCAAGCAGTTTGTGCACCTTGCGCAATATCTCCGCCCCCAGGGCATTGATGTTCCAGCTGTCATTGCTGCGGATGCGGAACGGGGTTTTCTGCTTATAGAGGATTTTGGTGATCAACTTCTCCAATACGAGCTGGAAGAGTCGCCCGACTCGGCCCCGATACTTTACGGGGAGGCGTTAATCGAGCTTCTAGCGCTTCAGCAGAGCCCCCATGCGCGCGAACTGCTGGGCGTTTACGACCGAGAGAATTTAGGCGCCGAACTGGCACTGTTTACTGATTGGTTCCTCGCAGAGCTGCTGCAGTACAGCTTGTCTGACCAAGAGCATCAGCTTGTACAAGACGTGTTCACGCGCCTGGAAGACAGCGCTCTGGAACAACCCCAGGTACTGGTGCACCGGGATTATCACTCGCGCAACTTGCTACTGAAGACCGATGGACGCCTGGGCATCGTCGACTTCCAGGACGCACTTTGGGGGCCTATTACCTACGATCTGGTATCACTGTTGCGGGATTGCTACCTGCGCTGGCCTGCCGAGCAGGTGCGCCAGTGGGCGCTGGGTTACGGCAATATGGCGGCGGAGGCGGGCTTACTGACGGATGTGGACGAAGCTCAGTACCTGCGGTGGTTCGACTGGATGGGGCTGCAACGACATTTGAAAGTGCTGGGCATCTTTGCCCGCCTGTCCCTGCGCGACGGCAAAAATCATTATATGGACGACCTGCCCCTGGTGATTCGCTATGTATTGGAAGCCTGTCAAGGCTATCCAGAGTTGGCTGAATTCCAACAGTGGTTCGAGCAGCGGCTGCTGCCACTGGCCCAACAACAATCCTGGTACCGTGATTACCGGTGCGCGGGGGATCGGCCTGAGTGAAAGCGATGATCCTGGCCGCAGGCCTTGGCAAGCGCATGCGGCCACTCACCGACGACACCCCCAAACCGCTGCTCAAGCTCGCCGGCAAACCTCTGCTGCAATACCATTTGGAGTCCCTGGCCGCTTCAGGGGTGCGCGAGGTCATCATCAATCTGGCGTACTTGGGCGATCATATTCGCGCTTTTGTGGGC
This sequence comes from Marinimicrobium hydrolyticum, assembly GCF_030848505.1. GTDB lineage: Bacteria > Pseudomonadota > Gammaproteobacteria > Pseudomonadales > Cellvibrionaceae > JAVDDU01. The sequence goes on along the minus strand of NZ_JAVDDU010000007.1, from coordinate 19,536 downwards.
GATGGAAGTCGCTTCGGGATCCAAGTGACTTATTCCCCCGAACCCGAACCGTTAGAAACGGGTGGCGCCATTGCCCACGCCCTGCCGCTGCTTGGGGAAGCGCCTTTTTTATTAATTAATGGTGACGTTTGGACGGATTACGATCCGACCACGCTTGCCAACAGACCGCTTCGGGACTCTAGCCTAGGCCGCCTACTGTTGGTGCCCAACCCCGATTTCCATCCGCGCGGGGATTTTGGGCTATCCACGGACGGCTATCTGACTCACGCACCGGAGCACGCCCGTTTTACCTTTGCCGGTATCAGCTTGCTGCGCCCTGCCCTGATCCGCGACTACCCGGACAAACGCAGCAAGTTTCCTTTGCTGGAGGCACTCAACTCGGCCATCGCCGAGCAACGGCTGGAAGGCGAAGTTCACACCGGTTCCTGGAGTGACGTGGGCACGCCGGAGCGATTGCACTCTTTACAATCAGAATTGGCTTCCCGCCCTCAATAACCGCTGGGGCCTGCACACCGATACCCGTCTTCTGTATGCTGTCCTTCAGCGACCCTGATTTGCCCACCGGTGATTTAGGGGCGCTCATTACACCACCTTCAGGAGGAAGCCGTGACTCGCAGGCTACTTTGCATCGCCCATCGCGGTGGGCCAGGCACCGAACACAGCCCCGAAAACAGCCTCGAAGCCATTAAGAAAAGCCTCGACCTGGGCGTGGATGCCATTGAAATTGATATTTGGTATGTGGAAGGCCGGTTGCTGGTAACCCATGACCGGCGACTGGGGCGACAGATCCCCGGCGAAGGCCCGCTGTTGGACCAACCCCACAGCAAACTCCAAAATCTGCGCCTGAAAAATGGCGAATTGGTACCGACCCTGCACGATGTACTGCACACCGTGGGCGAGCGCGCACTCTTGAACATAGAGATCAAAGGGCCGGCGTGTGCATTACCCCTAGCCGAAGCCATCCTGGACCATTGCCACGACAATGGGGGCCAGTTGGAGCAATACCTGGTTTCCAGCTTCGATCACCAACAGCTGTACCAGTTGATGCACCGAGCACCCCAACTAAAAAGAGGCGTTCTGGTGGAAGGCATACCCCTGGATTACGCCCGCTGTTGCGACGCGCTGCGCGCCTATTCCTTCAACACCAGCATCGACTTCCTAAACCAGTCTCTGGTGGATGATGCTCACGCACGTGGCCTGAAAAGTTGGGTGTATACCGCCAATCACAAAGACGAATGGCGTGCCCTGTCCGCCATGGGCGTGGACGGTGCTTTTACTGATTTTCCCGCAGAACTGATGGCCTTCAACGCTGAGCAACGCTCCTAAACGCATAGAGGGCAAGCCACGAATGGCTTGCCCTCTAACGAAGTACTCACTGCCCCACTTTCTGGGCAGGCTCCCCTTAATTAATGGGGATAGTAAAGCTTACGATGAACTTGGGTTCGTCGTTGGCGTAACCGCCGTCGTCCAGTATCAGGCCCAAGGTGAAACTCAAATTCTCGTTATAACCATAGGTGACGTCCAAGTGTGATACGTCGTCTTCGTGATGACCGTAGGTAAAGTTGAAATCACCTACATCCAAACCTACGGTGGTATACCAATAGTCATCCAGATCTTCCAAACCGTGGAAGTAAGTCAGCGAAAGGGGCCCAAAACCCAGACCAACCACTGCTTCCATCAGCTCGCCCGGACCGACAGGGTCAGCAGCAGACGGATAGGAATAACTCCACAGGCTCACGTCGTAAGTAAAGGCTCCGGCCTCACCACCGTATCCCACGTACAGATCGTACTCGACGCTTGACGAATCACCAGAAGAAGTCCACATACCGCCGTAAAAACCACCAGCGCTAACAGTCAAGTCACCCCAAACGGCCGGTGTGCCATTACCCAGATCAAAACCGCGCCAGTAGTACATGTTGGCAGCGCCGACCGAGGCGGAAACTTCTACTTCAGCAGATGCCAAGGGAGCCATAGCCGTGCCAGCCAAGGCCGTTACCGCGATAGCACTGGCCAGTAATTTTTGCTTCATTTTCATGAGTTCTTCCTCTAAGTATTTTGGGCAATATTTTGTCTTTTACAGCTGTCGATGCCACACCGAACAAGCTTGCCCAGGTATTAGCAGGTAGCGAGCCAACTTTAAATTGTCGTTTAAAATCATCCACTTAAGTGAGATTCAGCACAGAGACCGGGGTTCTCAGCACACAAAGCGCACCAAAGTGAAGCAGACCGCACGCACCCCTACCCCCCAGGCGCACCATAAGCGTGCACCTTTTACTTGCAAAGAAGAGCCGGGCGTCAGATCGACTATTTACACGCCGCCCATAAGCGTCGTAACCAGGGTTTCAGGTCCAGATAGACCAACAGTGCGCCAATCACCAGGCCCGCCCCCAGAAGCAGTGAAAGGGTCAGCCGCTCCTGGGCCACCAAAGCGCCGATCACTAGCGCCAGAACGGGCGTGATCAAGGTGATGAGCGAAACCGAGCTTGGCGAGAGCTCATTGAGCACGAAGTAAAACAGCGTGAAACCGAGTACCGAGCCAAACACGGCTAAATAAAGCACCGCCCAAAATGTTTTATCGGACATCTCTGTGGGCCATTGGCCATCCGTCCACCACCAGGTCAGCAAAAGCCCCGGCAGTGCAAACAAGAGCGCGCCCGCCGTCTGACTGAAGGCATCGGTGCCTTGATTCAAGCGCTTTAACGTCACGCTACTGGTGCCAAACAAGACGCAGGACAGTAGCAGACCCACAATCCCGTAGACGGAGCGAGCATCAATCCGCAGTTGGCCCCAGAAAATCACCAGCAACCCAACCAGAGCAATCAGCAGTGCCAATACCCGAAAACGATCGAATGGGTTTTCGCGCAGAATCGCCATGGACAAAAGCCCGGTCACGAAGGGTGACAGTGCAAAGATCACAGCAATCAAACCGGAGGGTATAAATTGCGCTGACCAATACACCAGGGGCATATTGGGGAATATTCCCAGTGATGCCACCAGATAAACTTTCCAGGCACCAGGGCGGGCGAACAGGGAACCGCGACGCAGCCACGCCAGGGCAAGCAGTGCCAGCGCAAGGGCCAAGCTCATGCGCAACGCAACGGCCGTCATAAACGGCACACTGTCACTGCTCCACTGAATGGCCAGCGGCGTGGTGGACCAAATTAAGATTACGAGGGTGTACGCCAGGTAAACGTGCACGGGACGCTCCTTTGTCGTGCAGCATGTTCCGGGGCTTTTTAACAGAGGTAAAACAAAAAAGGCCGCAGAAGATGCTGCGGCCTTTTGGGGTTAAGTGGTTTTCGCTTTACAAATCCCCTGCCGCATACGCACGTGCGCGCACCATACGCCAAACTTGGCGTAGCACGCAGACGACGGGTTTTGCGGCAAAAGAAAGCGGCATACAATTAACCGGTAATGAACAGTAAGCGGCTACTGTAATTCAAGCATCGGCTGCACACAATAAGCAGCCCGGTTTTTTTTGTGTCAATATGGTGCACCTAGTTCAATCGACTTAAAAGGCCAAACACCGCAAGCATGAAGATCTACCTGGTAGGCGGCGCAGTGCGCGACAAATTGTTGGGCTACCCTCATCACGAACGGGACTGGGTGGTGGTGGGCGCCCGTCCGGAGGAGTTGGAGGCCCAGGGCTTCATCCCGGTGGGGAAAGATTTTCCTGTCTTCCTGCACCCAAAAACCAAGGAAGAGTATGCCCTGGCGCGCACCGAGCGCAAAACCGGACCCGGCTACACGGGCTTCAGCTTCCACAGCTCTCCGGAAGTTACCCTGGAAGAAGATTTACGTCGCCGTGACCTGACCATTAATGCCATGGCCGAGGATGATTCCGGCCAGCTTGTCGATCCCTACGGCGGCCGGGAAGATTTGCAACGGAAACTGCTTCGGCATGTGTCACCCGCCTTCGCGGAGGACCCGGTTCGTGTATTGCGAGTCGCGCGTTTGGCAGCGCGCTATCATCACCTGGGTTTTCGCATAGCGCCAGAAACTGTAGAGCTGATGAAACAGCTGGTCGACAACGGAGAAGTCGACCACTTAGTGGCCGAGCGTATTTGGAAGGAAACCGAACGCGCGCTGATGGAAAAATCACCCGAGGTGTTTATTACTAGCCTGCGTGATTGCGGAGCACTGGCGCGAATCATGCCTGAGCTGGACGCACTTTTTGGCGTACCGCAACCGGCCGAGCACCATCCGGAAATCGACACCGGCGAACACTGCTTAATGGTTCTGCAGCAAGCCGTCCGGATGAACGGCTCGGCGCGCGTGCGCTTTGCGGCCCTTACGCACGATCTAGGTAAGGGCGCCACGCCCCCAGCCGAGTGGCCGAAACACATTGGTCACGAACAGCGAAGTTTGTCTCTGGTTAACGAGCTGTGCGAACGCCTGGCAGCCCCAAAGGAATTCCGGGAGCTGGCCCGGCTAGCCGCCCAGTATCACACCCATGGCCACCGAGCGATGGAGCTAAAGCCGAGCACGGTGCTGAAACTGTTCAAGGCAGCGGACGCCTTCCGCCGCCCGACACGTTTCGAAGAATTTTTGTTGTGCTGCGAGGCCGACGCACGCGGGCGCACCGGCTTCGAAGATCGCCCTTACCCGCAGGCCAATTATTTGCGCTCGGCGTTGGCACGCTGTCGCGCTATCGACAATGGCGAGATTGCGGCCCAGGGATTCACCGGCAAAGCTTTTGGGCAGGCGCTTGATAAGGAGCGCTTGCGTCAGTTGAGCAAAGTGAAAAGTGCGCTAACCGACTGAGCAGGAAAGGATATCGGCATTTTGAGACACGCTGTAGATACGTCCCTGTACGCTCCGCGTCGGCTTCCCGCCTCCGAGGGTCTCAAAATGCCGATATCCTTTCCTTCGGTGCTGAGAGTATGCGGACACGTTCTAAAGCGACTTCGTAAACCCCGTGGCGCCTGCAGGCTATTCTTTCTTCCTCAAGTTTCGGGGTTCAAAACTCGTTGGGTGGCGCTAAGGTGGCATGGCGAACCACTCTGCGGGACCGTCGGAGGCAGGGATGCCGACGTCGAGCTTACAGGGATGTATTCACAGCGTGTCCCGCAGAGTGGTTCGCCATGCCAGCGTCTCGATCGAACCCCGATACTTGAGTTTCTTAAGAAGGTAATCCCATGACCAACAAATCCCCAGTAACACTAATCACTGGCGCCGGCCGTCGTATCGGCGCGCAACTGGCAAGAAGCCTGCATGAAGCAGGCTACCGAATTATTGTGCATTACAATCGCTCTGTGGAGGAAGCCAGCGCGCTGGTTGCGGAGCTCAATGAACAAAGGCCCGACTCCGCTGCCGCCTTCCAAGCTGACCTCAATGATATTACCCAGATTAACGAGCTGGCGCGCGCTGCGCTGGCGCAATGGCAGCGATTGGACGTGCTGATCAACAACGCTTCGAGTTTTTACCCCACACCTTTAGGTACCGCCACTGCCGAGCAGTGGGACGACTTGATCAACAGCAATTTGAAAGCCCCGTTTTTTTTAACCCAAGCCCTGGCGGAACCTCTGCGCCAAGGGCGCGGCTGTGTTGTGAATATCGTGGACATCCATGCCGAGCGCCCACTGAAGGGCTACCCCATTTATTCCGCCGCCAAAGCTGGCCATGTGATGCTGACCAAATCCCTGGCGCGGGAGCTGGCACCGGATGTGCGCGTGAACGCGATCGCCCCCGGCGCCATCTTGTGGCCAGAGCAGGACGCCGAATTGGCTCCCCAGGACCGTCAAGATATTTTGGACCGCGTCCCGTTAAAGCGCTCCGGCAACCCTTTGGATATCGCCGAAACAGTACTGTTTTTAATAAAAAATTCTCCTTATATTACTGGACAGATTATCGCTGTGGACGGCGGCCGAAGCGTCGCCTAAAGAGCCACTTTTTTTGCTTTTTCCCCGCGAAAAACCGCTTGAACTTCCGTCCAAAATCCCCACCTTATAAGTGAGGCAACAGAAACCTTTCAAAGGAGGTGCAGCTATGAACTTGATTCCACGTAACTCCCTGTTTGACTTTGACAGTGTACTGGATAACTTCTGGGCACCCGTGAATCAGCAGCGTGCCAGCAGCGAGGTATCCTTCACCCCGCGAGTGGACGTAACTGAGCACAAGAAGAATTATGAAATTAATGCCGAGCTACCCGGCATCGAGAAAAAGGATATTGAAGTAACGCTGGAGAATGGCATTCTGACCATCCAAGCGGAATCTCGCCAGGAAGAAAAACAGGAAGAAGAAGGCCGGTTAATTCGCCAGGAGCGTCGCTACGGAAAGTTTGTGCGCAGCTTTAATCTGGGCACTGACGTAAAAGAAAAGGACATCAAGGCTGAGTTTAAAGATGGGGTACTGAAACTTAGAGTTCCCAAAGTGGAAGAAAAAGCCCCTGTCAGCCGTCGGATTGAAATTCACTGAGGCAATGGTGCCTGGAGCGAGCCAATCGGTTCACTCCAGGCTTATTTCGCTACCGATACTTGTTGCCCTCGCCAGTGAAAATCCACTGGCCAGAGAATTTGTGTTGTTTTGTCATAGCGGCGCCACAGCTCCGCATACGACAAGTTTAACTCAGGGTGTTTTTGATCCGGCGCGATCTCCGCTAAGGGCTGCAATACAAAAGCGTTTTGGATAATTTCCGGCCTTGGCAACCGAACACCGGCCTGCTCGCCCACCCAGTCGTCGTAGGTAAGGATATCAATATCCAGAGTTCTGGAACTGAACTTCGGCGCTTGACGTTCGCGCCCGTGGGCCGCCTCAATCCCCTTCAGCTGTTCCGACAGCTCTGCCACACTCAAATCTGTGTCGATACCCACGGCCAGGTTTAAAAAATTGTTACCACTGAAGCCCACCGCTTCACTTTCAAACACGGATGAAACGGTTAAGTCACCGAACTGCTCGGCAAGAGCGTCCAGTCCGGCCTTGATGTGCCGATGCCGGTCAATGTTGCTCCCGAGGCTCAAGTAGACGGACGTCATTGGGGTTTGCTCCCCCGCTCAATAATCAATCCCACATCCCGGGCGCCCCGTACGGCCCCGGGTTTGCTGACGCGCAATCGCAACCAAGGCACAGGAAACTCTTTTAATACCAAGCCGGCGATTTCTTCAGCCAGCGTCTCCACTAACTGCGCCTGACGATTTTCCACGTGTGCAATCAGTCGTTTGGACACCGCTTTGTAGTTGAGCGCATGCTCAATGTCATCACTGCTCGCGGCCGCTCGGATGTCCGTCGCCATTTCCAAATCCAGACTGACGGTTTGTTTGACCTCGCGCTCCCAATCGTAAATGCCAATGATGGTTTCAATGCGCAAGTCTCTGATGTAAACAATATCCATGGTGTTTTCCGGTGGTCATGACGATTAGTTAGAGCGCGTCTCAAAATGCGGGCTAGCCGTGCCGTACTATTTATTCACTTTACACTCTGGCAGGCTATCCAATGGCCAGCGGGCGCGCACTGTGACGCCCAGGGGTTCGCTCTGCCCGGCCAGCAGCCTCTGGCAACCGGCATAGGCAATCATGGCACCGTTGTCGGTGCAAAACTCGTGGCGCGCGTAAAAAACACCCGCGCCGATTTTTGTTAGCGCCGAAGTCAATTCGGAACGCAGATGAACGTTGGCGGAAACACCACCGGCAATCACAAGTGTACGCAAGCCGGTCTGCTCCAAGGCGCGCCGGCATTTGATCACCAGCGTGGAGACGACCGCCGACTCGAACGCCAGAGCAATGTCGGCACACGTTTGCTGATCCGGCAGGCCATCGGGGCCGGCGTGTTCCGCCACGGTGTTCAGAGTGTGGGTTTTCAAGCCGCTGAAACTGAAGTCCAGGCCGGGCCGATCCACCATCGGCCGCGGGAAGGTAAAACGTCCCGCGCGCCCCTGTTGGGCCAACTTAGCGATTTGCGGTCCGCCGGGGTAATCCAGATCGAGCATTTTAGCGGCTTTGTCGAATGCCTCGCCCACCGCGTCATCGAGACTTTCCCCTAACAGCGTGTACTCACCGATGCCCAACACTTCCACCAACTGAGTGTGTCCGCCAGACACCAGCAGGGCGACAAACGGGAACGCAGGCGGCTCCGGCTCCAGCATGGGCGCCAACAAGTGACCCTCCATGTGGTGTACGCCCAGTGCAGGAATGTTCCAACCGTAGGCCAGTGCTCGCCCAACGGAGGCGCCCACCATCAGCGCGCCGATCAGTCCGGGGCCTGCAGTATAGGCAATACCGTCCAGCGCCTCCGGCTCTGTGCCCGCCGCAGCCATAACTTCTTCGATGAGCGGCAGGATTTTCCGCACATGGTCCCGAGAGGCAAGCTCTGGAACCACTCCGCCGTATTCCGCGTGCACATCGATTTGGCTGTACAAGGCGTGCCCCAGCAGCCCCTTGTCGCTGTCGTAAACCGCAATACCGGTTTCATCACAAGACGTTTCTATGCCCAAAACGCGCATTATTAAAGGCCCTCATTAATCAGGCGCCTATAATATAGACCCGACGCTCCCAGGGCCAGCCGATGTCAGGGAGACTCGTACACCGTTTCAAAGAAGTCTCTCAGCCCGGCCATGTAAGTATCCCGCGAGCGCAGAAAGCCGGTGTTGTGGTCGCCTTGAATGGTCAGAAAGTAACGCGGCTCGGGGGCAGCGTCATACAAAGCGCGGCCGTGCGAGTAGGGAATGATTTCGTCACCCTCGCTGTGGATCACCAACACCGGCTCGGAGGCTTGTACCAGAGCCGCCTTAGTGTCGTACTCATAGCGCAGCAATAGCCGCACCGGCAAAAAAGGGTAAAGGTCCGAGCCAATATCGGGTAGGGACGTAAAGGCCGACTCTAAAATGACACCCGCCAGGGAATGGCGTGAGGCCAGCTCCGCGCTCAAGGCTGCACCCAGTGAGCGACCGAACGCTACAACCTGCTCCGATTCGTAACCGCGCTCTTCCACCAGATAGTGGAGCCCCGCCTCCGCGTCCAGCTTCAAGCCCTCTTCACTGGGCCGACCCGTGCTTTTCCCGTAACCGCGGTAATCAATAATCAGCACACTCATGCCGAGCTGGTGAAAGATTTCCAGTGATTCCAAACGGTGAGAAATGTTGCCCGCGTTACCGTGCAAAAACAAAAGCACGCCTTGTGCTTCAGGCGCGGGGATAAACCATGAGTGCAACTCCTGGTCGTCACGGGTGGTAATGGTGACTTCCTCGTAGCCCAGGCCTCGGTCTGCCGGGCTACCCACCAAATCACGACTGGGAAAATGCACCATGCAACCTTGCAGCATTGCCGCCAGCGCCACCAAAGTTAGATAACCCACCCCCAAGGGTAACAACCAGCGCTTGATCCATCTCACAATAAATGCCCCCCTGTTCGCTCATTGACGGTACCTGGCAATGACGCACGCAATGCCAGTACGATTGCCGGAGCACAAGTCCACACCAGGGAGAGTAACAAGGATGGCCGGGCGATGCATTGGCCTAGTGGGCATAGGGCGCGCCTTTTTCCTCCCAAAGGCTATCAGGCACGACGACCAACTTGCCAATATGAGATCGGCCCATAAAGGTTTGTTGGGCTCGATGAAAATCGGAGAGACGGAAGGTTTGATCCAACAGCGGACGTAATTTTTTTTCTTCGATATAGCGAACCAAACGTTGAAAGGCCTCACGGGTACCTTGGGAAGAGCCGTGTAGTTCAAGCTGCTTGAGGTAGAGCGTACGCAAATCCAGATGCACGATGGGACCGGCTATGGCTCCCGCTGTGCAGTATCGACCTTCTGGACGTAAGATGTGCAACAAGTCGCTAAACAGTGGGCCGGCCACCACATCCGCCACCACATCGATAGGCTGGCCCTCAGTGGCTTGTTCAACCCCATGAATCACATCCCGCTTCTCTCTGAGTACAACCGCTTCGGCGCCCAAGTTTTTCAGCGCGGCCTCTTTGCCCCGACTGGTAATCACGTAAGGAATGGCCCCGCGTACCCGCGCCAGTTGTACAACGGCGGAGCCCACGCCCCCCGAGGCACCGGTGACCAGGACCCGCTCACCTTCGGTCAGGCGCGAACGGTCCAGCATTCGTTCAGCGGTTAAATAGGCGCAGCAAAAGGTGGCTAACTCGGCATCGGTCATGTCGCTGTTGATGGCCTGCGCATTGTCAGCAGGAGCGGTTAAGTATTCCGCATAGCCACCATCGCGGCCATGACCCATATAATCGACGGCAATAGGAGTGTGATCGGAGGTTTCTTGATAAAGGCAAAAATCGACAATGACCCGCTCGCCAATACGATGCGAGTTTACGCCGGAGCCTACAGCGACAATTCGCCCTACAGAATCAGTTCCCTGTATGCGCGGAAATGCCAAGGCAATGTGCCCGCCTCGGCCGTCGGGGATGCCCGCGCTGATATCGCCAAAGGCACCCTCACGCACCCACACATCGGTGTTGTTCATACCACAGGCACTGACCTGGACAAGCACTTCACCAGCGCCGGGTTCGGGCAGGGGCAAGTCCTGGCGGTAAATCAATTTATCCAGGCCGCCATAGCCGATCAGCTGTACCGCCTTCATGGTGTCCGGTAGCCTAACGGAATGCATGGTTGACTCCTGTAGCCGGTGAGACCGACCCCAAAAATCAGAACGCCACATTTTTTGTGGTGTTCCGAGCAATCAACCATCGCCGCTTGAGCAAACCGTGCTAGAGACTAATTAACTATGTCCCCAGAAAATTGGCCGCCAGCGTCACTACTAGCAGAACCAGGAAAACATAAAACAGAATTTTGGCGATGTTCGCAGCAGCCCCGGCAACAGCGCCAAAACCCAGGATGCCCGAAATAATAGCGACGATGAGAAACACCAACGCCCAATAGAGCATAGGTCCCCTCCTTAGAGTGTCCGGAAATCAAAACGGCTTCCGGGTAACCGGCGATAAAAGTGGCCGGTCCTTCCTTGGACAACAATGCAGCTACCGCAGCTCCTTCTGAAGACCACATTTCTTACGTTGCAACGAGCGGGCCAGGTTTGAGAAATGCCTGTAGCCCGCATGTTGTCGGTGGCCGTAAAATTCTCAACGCAAAGCCATACCCTGAGCCAGGAAACTATTACCGGTCGACGGCGAAAAATTTACGGATATTCACCTTACAGTAGGATCGATATCCTTACTCCACGCGCTATCAACTGAGAGCGATTGTGTCGAGTTCAATGTTGATTTCTAACCCAATTATCACCTTCTTTGTGATATTCCTGCTTCACCGCCGCCCAAGCAACCTTATGAGAGGTTTCCTCTCGATCCGCGTCGCCCCGGCGTTCTTCCGGATCTTTGTACTGATCCCAGGCAGAGTTATGTGCTTTACGGTAAATCTCCTGAGCGTGGAGCGGCAAGTTTCCCTTAACGTTGTCGGGCAATTCTTCATTGGACTTGTAGGGCATGGCAATATCCTCATTAGTCTGTGGATTGTGATCGCCGGACCGTAAAAAATTAGACTTCAACAACATCCCTGAGTTTTTTCTATACCCGTTTTTGGCTCCTGCAACCCGGCTGCTGTTGAGTCCGCATTGTGGCACATAAAACCTGATGGTCAGCAATAGCGCTTGTTTCTCGGGGCGAGAGTTGTTTCAATGCTTTAGCACTTACACCAATAACAGAGGGCGTTTCAACAAACGCCCACTCATTCTGTCTAGGAGCGACGCCATGAGTGGTTTTGGAGGGGTTGTTTATCCCGCTGGTGAGACGGTGCCGGAAAGCTGCGTGGGCGGGATGAGTGCGTCACTCGCACACAGAGGAGACGCTGACGTTCAGCTGCATCCTTGCTCCCACGCCGGATTTTTCGTCCGCCAAAATTCATCGGGGGTGTACAAAGCCAGCATCCACTCGTCCGACACCATGACCGTTGTCGCCGATGGTCATGTGCACGGCACCGACGGACGCAATCTCCTGGGCTCACAGAGCTTGGCCGAGTTTGTTCACGCGGCGTATCTGGAAGATGGCCTTGCGTTCCTTGACGACATGGACGGCGGCTTCGCTATTTGTCTGTATGACCATCGAAGTGAGCGTGTCACTCTAATCAGGGATATGTTCGCCCGGCGCCCACTATATTATGGCATCCAAGATGGCCGCTTCTGGTTTGCATCGGAAATTTCACCGATTACTCAGGCCCCGGATTTCACCCAGGAAGTCAACGTCAGCAACCTACCTCAGCAACTGACCTATCGCGGTAATTTTGGTCCGGAAACCTTGTTCAAGGATATCTATAAGGCTATTCCGGGGTTTTGCGCGAAAGGTAAAGTGGGCTCGAAGCCCACCTTGCACTTCTACGCCAACGTACCTAAAAAACCCAAGCTACGACTGTCTGCGCGGATCTACGGAGAGAAAATCTGGACACGTTTGGTTACCAACGTGCGCGCCAGCCTTTCTGGTGGCGAAAATTTAAAAACGGGTTTATTGCTGTCGGGAGGCACGGATTCGGCGCTGCTGGCCAAGGCCCAGATGGAGTGCGATTTAACCAACCCGTTGGCCGTGAGCTGTGGTTATTCCGAGCCGGATGCCCTCGACAACGATGAAACTCACATCGCCGAACAAAACGCTCTGCTTTGCGAACTTCCTTTTAAAAGCACGCTGACTTCGTCCAATGACGATCTTCTGAGCTTGCTCAGACGGATTGTTTTAGCCACAGAGGAGCCGCCCCGCACCTTTATAGCGATTCCCATCGAAAAGACCTTGTCTGCTGTGCAAAACGACGTCGACTGTCTGATGACAGGCACTTTTGCGGATGCCCTGTTTGGCGAAGAGAAGCAATATGACACGCCCATCTACGGATTTCGAAACTGGTTGCCCGAACGCAGCCGAAACCTCATTCGAAAACTTCTTCCCGCATTACGAAAGATCCCCAGAGTTCGGGGCTACGCCGCTTGGTTTAAACGCGGAGACGTGGACTCCATGCAGGAATACCTGCTCAAACACGAGCGCTTCAACGGCACTTTGCGGGGGCTGGTTGAGGACCCGGAACTGGCGAAATGTGCGCCGCACATAAGCCAGGTTCGTGAAGCCATCGCTGACTTCAATCCCGAAGACGAATACACCCTTACGGATCACATCATGTACGGGCATTGTTGGAACGAGCTGTTCGAACAGTTGAGCAGCCAGCACGGCATTGATGTGGTTCACCCGTTTCAGGGTCGCGCCCTATATGATCTGTCGTTGGAAATGCCGTATCGGGGGAAGATCTGCCGAAAACACACCAAACCGTATCTCCGGGCGCTGACGGCCAGGCTGTTTTCGCCCGAGTTTGCCTACCGAGAAAAAACCAAATTTTCGTCCCCAGGCGTCGTTTGGCTGAGCGAGTCGCAGCAACTCCAGGATTTTGTGTACACATTGAGTTCACCCAAGGCCAAAATCCGCGAATACCTAAACGGAGACGCCATTAACGCCATTATTGCCCGCTACCGGGAGCAAGTGAGTATCGGTCGATTAAAAAATGCGACTTGCCAACTGGTGTACACCTTGATTGGCCTTGAGCTTTGGCTGGACTGTTATTTCCCCGACCGCAGAGCACAAACTGCAACACAGACCGAAGCCGTGGCGATCGGGTAGTGGCTCAGTGGCATCGGCCTTGATCAGTGCACGTGGAAACGGACAAACCTGTTTGGACCCACGATGTGGCGCCGCGTTCGGGCGGAGTATAATTCAATTCGGGTGTGTGCGCCGAGTTCACGACGTTGCATCTTTCTTAGGAGCCGCTTGCTCATCCTCCGGCGCGCTCTTTCCTTTCAGGCGAGCCTTCAACACCTCCATTAAGTCTATGACGTTGGCCTCTTCGGTAGGTTCGGCAACTTCCGGCTCCTGCATGACGTGATCGCCTGCATCTAACTTACTTTCCGCCAATTCTCGCAACCGACGAGTGTCCTGATCTTCCAGCAGGGAAATGTCCAGCGTGTCGGCAGCAACAGACTCCAGGGCTTGTCGTAGACTTTCCACTTGCCTGGAATCCGCCTCTGGCAGGGCAGGCAAGCCAATCTGTTCCGGTGAGCGAATCTCGTCGCTAAAGCGCAGTGTTTCAGCACGCAATATACCGTGCTCGGCCATGATGGCGATGATGTATTCTTTGTCCCGCATCACAAAAGTAGCGACACCGGCGCGCTGCTCTTCCTCCATACTTTTGGCCAGTAATCGATAAGCCTTGTGAGCGCCAGAGTCAGGCGCCAGGAAGTAGCCGCGCTGAAAGAATATGGGGTTGATCTGTTCCAGGGGGACAAAACGACGCAAGTCTATTTCACGAGATTTATCGGGCGCCAAGGCTTCCAGCTCCTCATCGTCAACCAGCACAAAATGCTCTTTATCAAGGGGGAAGCCGCGCACCACGTCCTCGCGCTCCAAGATTTCCCCGTCTCGTTCGCAGTAGAATCGCCGCTTCAATGGTGACCCTTCCCGGTCCACCATTTTGAGTGAATTTCCCTTGCTTCGGTTGGCTGGAAACAAACTGACGGGGAGACTCACCAAACCGAACGCGATGACGCCAGACCAAAACGGCCGAGGTTGAAACTGTTCATTATCACCGTCGTGCGTTTCTTGATGATCTGTTTTGGCTGACTTGTCTTTAGCCATGAGCACGCACCTCTTTGAGACTCGCCTCCAAGGCATGAATGAGATCGTCCGGTGCAGGCTTCTGGGAGGGCGGCGGACGCTCTACGCCACCCCCGCGCTGCTTCTTCTCCACCAATTCCAGAACTCGCTCGCGATACTCATCGTGATACTCTTCTGGGCTGAAGTCAGCCTCCAACATGCCAATCAACTGCCGCGCCATAGCCAGCTCCTTCTCATCCAAGGGTTTCCCTGCCGGCGCTTGCAATTCATCGACAGACACCACTTGCTCCGTATGGCGCAACGACATCAGCATGGGATAGCCGCGAAACACAGATAGGGCTCCGTAGTATTCCTTGTTGCGCATGACCCAGTGCACCAACGCCTCGCGCCCGGATGATGAGAGCAACTGAGCGAGGGCCGCATAGCGATCCATTGAGTCGTCCGGGCCCAGATAGTAGGGGCGGTCGTACCAACGATGATCGATGGCTTGCAGCGGAAGAAACTTGAGTACTTGAATATCCCTGGAAGGCTCCGGCTTTAGATCATCCAGCTCTTCTGTCGTAAGCAGCACTTGCTGACCTTCGCCCGTGCTGTAAGCTCGCCAAGTGTCACCGAAGGGAACTACCACCTCGGTTTCGGGGTTGATCAGGGCTTGCTTTACGGGTGTTTTATCGGTTTTGTGAAGTAAACGAAAGTGAACCGCACGATCCTCAATAGCGGAGTAGAGTTTCACCGGAATATCGGCATCGGCGCAACGAATCCTTCCTTTCCAAATGGCCCGGGCTGCCATTAGGAAGTAACCTCTGGCACGTCGGCGCACTCCACGCAGTGCTGCCCCGAGCTCGTCCACTTGCCTATGCACAAGGTGCACGTAGGCCGGTCACACGCAATACAGTAGATCAAGGTTTCGCGATGTACCGTTTCAGCACAAGCCCAACACTCCTCAGGGCCGGGCGCAAGCCACCAGGGGTCGGCTGAGCTTGGATCGAGGTCAGAGTCGAGCGCGGAGTGACAGCTGGGGTCGAAGGCGCTCATAAGCTCCCCCCCACTGCTTTGAACATTTGGTCGGTGATGGTACGGCTCGCCTCGGTATAACCCTCCCAGGGATCCCGTTTCAGGGAGCTCAACCGGCGGCGAAGGTTGTTAATGGTGTAGCGATTGGCGGAAATCGCCGGGGTGAGCTCTTCCCAGCGCAGGGGAACGGCCACGGGAGCATTCTTTCGGGCCCGAATTGAATAGCGGCCAATGCTGGTGCTGCCGCGACCATTACGAAGGTAGTCGATAAAGATTCGCCCCTGGCGTTTTGTTTTGGCCATATTCGTGGTGAAGTTAGTGGGATCGTCGTGGGCGTGAGCGCGCGCCACCGCATGGGAAAAGTCTTTCGCCTGATCCCAGGAGAGCCCTGGCTCAATGGGCACAATAACGTGTAAACCTTTGCCTCCCGTCGCCTGCAGAAACCCAACTAACCCCAGTTGACGAAGTCGCTCACGCACACCGCTGGCACCATGGGCAATCTTGCTCCAGGGCACATCCGGCCCCGGGTCCAAATCAAAGACCAGGGTATCGGGCGATTCCACATCCTCAATTCGACTGCCCCAGGGGTGCAACTCCAGCACGCCAAACTGTGCCAAGGTCACGAGATCTCTCACAGAAGTCACGTACAGATAATCGGAGCTGCCTCCACGCTTTTCGTCAATCGCCACGCGCAGAACTCCCTTGGCAAAGTTTCGTTGCCCGGGGTGCTTTTGAAAAAAGCACGTCTGATCCCAAGCATCCGGGCAACGCAAAAGCGACAGGGGTCGGTTGACAATGTAGGGTAAAATCCAATCTTGCACGTCCTCGTAATACCGTGCCAGATCAAGCTTGGTTATGCCTTGCTCTGGATAAAGCATTCGATCCGAGTGACTTAAGCGCACTCCTGCGACTACTGGGTCCGCACGCACTCGGCTGCGCCGCTTTGTCTGATCTTCTACCGCTTCCCCGCTATGCCCTTGTGCACGGCCATGCATAACTACCTCCGATGCCTCTTTGTCTTCACGCAAACCGCGGTACACCGGATGGCGCAAGGCGCCACCCTGGGTGCGCTCGGTAAATTCCACATCCACCACCAATTCGGGCGCCACCCATTGGACTCCCGCAGCCTCAGGAACAGGACCGGAAAATGGCGACCGGTCAATTTGCAACTGTTTCAGTTGCTCATGCAAATTGTGTAATTGATCGTCTGTAAATCCAGACCCCACACGCCCCACGTACACCAGTTGTTTATGGTGGTAGCCGCCCAGCAAAAGCGATCCGAAACCACGACGTGCACCGGAAGGTCGTGTGTAACCACCGACAATGAATTCATCCTGCAGGGTGCATTTAGTTTTCAACCAGCTGCGATGGCGGCCGAAGCGATAGCGAGCGTCGGCACTCTTGGAAATAATGCCCTCCAAGCCCAACTCACATGCCTGAGTGTAAAACTCCGGCCCTTGGCCAGTGATATGATCCGAGTAGCGCACTAAAGCGCCGGCATCTAGAGTTTTAAGCAGTTTCGCCAAAACGCTCTTGCGGGTTATTAAGGGTGTGCGACGAAGGTCATAGTCGTTGAGTTGCAGAAGATCGAAAACTTGATAAACGAGTTGATCAGTTTGGCCCGGCCGGGTTGCCGTGCCTACGCTGTCCTGAAGTTTGCGAAAGCTCGTGGAACCGTCCTGTTCGAAAGACGCGATCTCACCGTCCAACAACGCCGCTTCCACCGGCAGATTCGCCAAACGCGCGGCCAATTCCGGGAAGCGTCGCGTCCAATCTTTGCCGTTCCGGGTCGTCAACTGCACGCTGCCACCCTGAAGCCGGGCCATAATTCGGTAGCCGTCGAATTTTATTTCATGCAGCCAATTGTTCCCCTCCGGAGCACTGTCGGTCAGAGTTGCAAGCTGGGGGGTAAAGTTTTCGGGAACTGAGCCCTGACTCGCCTGCTCCAGGTCCTTTGGATCCGGCACTGGCGGATTGGGACTGGCCTCTTGCGCAATTTCGTCCATGGTCCGTCCGGAAACCACGCTTAAGTCGTCTGGGCGCGAGCCGTTTCCGTCCGGATCGCTACGCTTGATCAGCAACCAGTTTTCCTTGCGACGCCCTGCCGCCTTGCCGTGCATTCTGACCAGTGTCCAGCGGCCGGCGAGCTTTTTTCCGTGCAATTCAAAATCCAGCTTATCCCGCTTGGGCTTGCCACGAGTTTCCCACCGCCCCTTATCCCACAGCATGGCGGTTCCGCCGCCGTACTCGCCTTGAGGAATTACCCCTTCAAAATCCCCGTACTCCAACGGGTGATCTTCCACCTCCACCGCTAGACGTTTTTCTCCAGGCTGCAAACTCGGCCCTTTGGGTAACGCCCAACTGCGCAACACGCCATCCTGCTCCAGTCGCAAATCAAAGTGATCGTGGCTGGCCAAATGCCAATGCATGACATAACGGGCTTGATCCGCTCCACCCTGGAGCGAACCACCCGGCTCGCCGGTGCGTGAAAAATTCCTTTTTTGCTGATAGGTTTCGAGTCTTTCTGCCATAACCGCTGCCTGCAAATGCGAGGCCACAGAAAACATTAGACCTGTAGACGACCGCCAGTAATGCCATAGATCTCACCAGTGATGTAACTGGCATCAGGAGAGGCGAGGAAGACGAACAGTGGCGCCAGCTCGGCCGGTTGAGCTGGCCGTTTCAGCAGGGTATTGACGCCAAATTTTTGAACCTTTTCCTCTGGCATAGTCGCTGGAATAAGGGGTGTCCACACTGGCCCTGGCGCGACCGCGTTAACGCGCACGCCTTTCTCGATTGCCTCGTTAGCCAAGGACAACGTAAAGTTGGCAATAGCGGCTTTGGTGGACGCGTAGGGCGAGAGCTGGGGGCTAGGGTCAAACGCCTGAATAGACGTGGCATTAATGATGGAGCCGCCCGGCGGGAGATGTCTCAAGGCAGCCTTGGAAAAATGAAAAAACGCTTCAATGTTGGTTTGAAAAGCGTATGTAATCTCTTCATCGGGAATATCTTCCAGCTTTTCATAGGTTTTCTGAAAGGCCGCGTTATTCACCAAAATATCCAGATGACCAAACTCGTCAATGCAACGCTGGACCACCTGCTCACAGCCTTCGCGGTTGTTCGCCTGATCCATTTTTATGGAGATCACTTTCCGCCCAGCACCGCGCACCAGGCGCTCAGTTTCTCGCGCGTCATCGTCTTCGCTGAGATAGGTAAAAACGATATCTGAACCTTCGCGCGCATAAGCTATGGCTACGGCTCGACCGATACCGCTGTCGCCGCCGGTAATCAATGCAACCAAACCATCCAGCTTGCCGCTGCCCTGATAGGTTTTTTCGCCGTGATCCGGAACCGGGCGCATGGCATCCACGTGCCCAGGAAGATCCTGAGGCTGGGAATCGTATTCGGGCCGGGGATAGCGTTCGCGAGGATCTTGTAAGTTGTTGTGCTGTGGGTGGGCCATGCTTACAACCTCCATTTTCTCTACCGCTGAAATGGATTCAAGGACACTGCCAGAAGCTGTGCGCCGTTCGCACTCGGTGTCCGGTCCATCCCTGGACAGCACTTCTCATTCCTTATGACGGGCACTCCCATAGGGTTGCAATCGGTAGGCCAGCTCAGCCCCTTAAAAAAGTTGTTTTAAAACAATTCGTTACCTTGTTTCGCGTCGTAAACTTCGCTCTATACGCGCAAGCCTTACAATCCACTGCGAAAATTTTACTGATTGCTCTCCGTGTCACTCTGGGTGTTGTCAGTCAGCACCCGCTCTTCGTATTCACGCAGGCGGTTGTAAAGGGTTTTCACACTCACGCCCAAAATCCCAGCCGCTTTTTCCTTTCGCCCGCCGCACTGATCCAAGGTCGCCATAATCAGGTTCTTTTCCACTTCCGCCACAGAGGTGCCTATGTTGATGGTCAAGCTCGATCCGCGTTGACGCACCGTAGAGTTGGGGTTTTGGATGTGCGGGGGCAGGTCCTGAACG
>NZ_JAVDDU010000006.1 GCF_030848505.1 Marinimicrobium hydrolyticum | reverse complement strand
AGCGCGATAACTGAAATTCAGGCAGCACTACCGTCACCTCTGAGCAAGAGGGGATTACAAGTCATGCATACCCTTCTACGCGACGGAAGGACGACAGAAGAGATCATCGCCCACCTGCTGGCAGAGAACTCTTATTTTATTTCATCCTATCTCGTAACTGTCCAGGTGAAAGTGCTGCTGCTCATCCTCTCGGCGATTTGCTATGGAATAGCTGTGGTTGGCCTGATCGGGCACAAACTCAATCCAGGACAAACAGACCTATTCATGGTTTTGATTACTATTTTATGGCCGATTTGTGGAGCCGGGTTATCGACATTAGCTGCCGTACGATTCGGCCGCAATGCACCTGACGAAACTGTAGCTTCTTCTAGTGCCGTCGAGCAGCCTCAAGGCTAGGGGATCATTGGACTATGGCTCGGAGATAAGATATGGGATTCATTAAGTCACCTCACTTCTCAGAATTGTTTGATGCGGCGCCGATTCTGGATATGGGAGATTTCGCACCGGAAATCATTTATGCCCAGAGCATGTACTCCAGTGAACACCATGTCATGCCAGCAATGGATGAAGCCCTGGTGGTTTTTCAGGACATACCCGCTAAACTTATATATGTACCCGTGGATGTGCTTCAGCAAGCGGTAATGGCTACAGACATCGGAGAAACATTTAGCACGTTCCAAGATTACCACGAATGGTACCTTTCAGCCGGCGATACCCCGCAATATGACGACGAGAATCGATGGCCTTGTATTGCGTCCGGCCAAGAAGACGAGGTAATTCAGGATGGTAATCACCGCATGCACTCCTATATCAAATCAGGCGCGAGAGAAATTCCGATTTTAAATTTCGACGTGGACGCCTGGTGGAAGGCGCACGCATCTTGGTTAGCAGCGAGTCATGGAGTGCGAAGCTCACCTCTAAATGATCTGGTTCTTGATGACCTTGCTGAGGTTCTGGATTCGGAGTATGAGAATATTACCCCTGCCGGATCGTCAATGGGACTCTAAAGGGGTTATGCGAAAGGATGGAATTCGACTTCTGTGCTCTCGAAGCTGGCGTTTCCCCTGATCCCACCAATAGGTCGATTAATTGAAGGACATTGGATTATGAAAAGCAGTAAAGCAGGTTTGCGGTCTATCTATCTTGGAATAATTACTCTCGGCGTTCTCTTGATCGTCGTGAAGTTTGCAGATGATCACTACGGGAAAATTGCAATAGAGCGTGATCCTGGACTTTATATTGACTCACCAGCGTTAATTGCTGATAAGCACACTGCGTTCGTTGAACGGTTAGCCGAAACAGACGACTACTGCTCACTCCTTGAGGAGGATGACTTTAAAGGTCTCGGGTTAGCTCATAGATTGTGCATAGACGACGCTTTGGTTAAGGGGGATATACTACAGGTCAGGAGTCATTTTAGAAGTGCGTTCGCGACCATTTCTCCTATCGAACTCGGACTATTCTTCGATCTTAACGTAGAGGCTATTGATGAAAGTAAAGTGGCGGGCCTTGAGGATGAGCTACAATGCCTCCGCTCCCTGAACGATCAAGCGACACAGGCAGTCGAGTTTCCGATGTCTGGATATCTGCCCGGCATTACTGCCTACAGACTGTCTGTAAATCCGGGGGTTAGATTCGGCGAGGAGTGTGATGTGGTGGATCGCTTGAGTGGCCATGACGCTCACCATAGAGCTAGAGCCTTTACCGCACGCCACAGTTCCGAATCGGAGGCAGGCTACTAGCCTGATTGGAGTATGCGCAAAAGTATTCATGACTACGATTTGGGTACATCGCGAGGCCGAGCAGAGCTAGCGGTGGACAAATTCAATAGGTCCTGCCCCGTGGGAACACGAGTAACGTACCTCAAAGGCGAGATGGAGGGAAAACTGGTGACGACTGTGAAGAAGCCCGGCTATGTCCAAGGAGATGACTTCCCAGTAGTTGTTCTGGATGGAGTAGGAACAGCATCTTTAGAAAAAACAGAAAAACTATAAGGTTAAAGGTTGGATTATGTCTACGACTAAAGTTTCACTGGCTATATATGAATCACTACCCTTCCGGGTAAAGTATCACCAAGAGGAAGGCGAGTCAGTCTGCACTGTCCGTCACATGGGCTTGGCACATGGGATCACATTGCCGGAGATTTCTCGTGATAGGTGATGTGCTGATCCGCAGGCGACTCTTTTGGCCCTGATGTCACTGCTCGGCACGTTCTACTGCATTAGGAAAGTGACTCGTAACGTAAGTTTGTTTGCTGTTCATGTTCACAGGCGTGCTGGGTCACCAGCGAGCGACGAACTCTTGGATGACTAACGGTACGGCTTACTCTTGAGTATTTGGGTTATGAACAACGGCCTGGCCGTGCGATTAGATGAGAAACTACATGTGGAACCATTATGAATAGAACCGTCAACCAAGCCGAAGAGGCTCTTGAGTCAGCCAAGTCTGCCTATACGAGCGAACTGAAACGAGATATCGATCGTGGTGAAGGTAGCGAAGCCCAGGAGCGACGCCGTGAAGAACACCAGCGATCGCTGCGTGATAATGTTGCGCAGTGCGAGCGTGACTTAGAGGTAGCGCGTAAAAACGCGATAAACGAACTTACTGAGGTGCTTGTGCGTAAGATGAAGGGCGATATTAGCCTGCTTCAGGAAGATGCTCTCCAAGCCTCAAAGGAAGGTGATTTTCACGCTTGCAAAAGAGCGTTAGAAATGCAGGCTCGGGAGATCAACAACCTAATCACGCTTGCCAACGATGTATCTCAAGGTAATTAGATACGCGGGCGGATGAAAGCGTCGGTCAGCCTGGTGGCTTTAAAAGGATGCCACGAAGGTTTGCTCCTAAGCTGGCGAAACCTACTATCGAATACGTTTGAGATACATTGTTGGCCAGATTGAGACAGCCATGGATTATATGCACAAAATCGTATCACTCGCAGTCGTCGAGCTTCCGACCAATCATAAGGTGCGCTGTCAGGCGCCCGAATGTTTAAAGCCAATCTGGAAAGCTGTTCATGTTGTACGAATAGAGGGTACGCTCCAAGTACTAGGCTCAAGCTGCTTCAAAAAGCTTAACCATGACCTCCCACCAGGGGTTGGTCTATACACGGGCAGCAGTGTCCGCAAGCTGACCGAGGAGGAGCGCCAGCTGTTAATTGCCAACACCGAGACACTTATCCAAAAGCTTGAGCAGGAGTTTCAGGAGGCCGCAAGCCCACTTCAGGCGGACGTAGTTGAGCGCCAGATTGCCGCCGACATTCAGCCTCCCGTGGCTAAAAGGACTGGAGGGCCTCCCCGGACCGTAAAATGTTTTTACTGCAAGCATCCTATGGTGACAGAGCTCACCCATACTCCCGGCATGGGATTTAAATGCGCGACATGCAAGAAGAACAAGGTGCCGCCACCGCCCCGCCCCGGGACACCCAGGAGGGTACCAACACGTCCTATATCAACTCCAAAGGCGGCCAAGCAGCTTGCCAAAGAAAAAACGGCCGAGGATTACAGAAAGGCTAAAGGGAAGGAGTGATAGTGAGTTGGAGTGGTCCGGCATCGACAATAGAGAACTTGAGGATCGAGGGGAGCGTAAAATGCTGAAAGTCTATGTGACTGGAGTCAGTTGGTGCTGGATGGAGGACGGAGAAATTGTAGAAGTAATTGAAACAGATGACGGACGTTGATCCCAGCACGTATTGGCCTGAACCGGTTGCAACAACGGATCGGGATCCAGTCATCGTCACCAGCGATCTGACCGATGGCGAAAAAGCGCTTCTCTGGAGGCACCTGGTCTCCCATCATCCGGAGCTGGCCCGTACAATCGCCCTGCTCTCTAAGGACGATACCGTCAGCGAACTGGTATCCCTTTTGGACGCGGGGTTCCAATTTGAAGCAAAGGCGGCTCCCCCCTCCCTGCAGAACAAGGCCCGGTGACAGCTGCTTCCCTATCCGCCTCAGAGCTTGCGAATTAATGCCCGCAAGGCGTTGATTTTAAGCTCCACCGAATCGAACAGTACAAACTTCCGATCCTTGAATTCGATATAGGGCCCGGGCAGGCTTATCGCCAACTGATGCCCGCAGTGATGGCAGCGCATATTCCATACGGTAGGGTCACAGCGGTACACGACCGGGTTAAGCCAATGCTCGCCGGCTTCCTCTTGTATTGGGTTCAAGCGCAGCACACCTACCGGACACTTAGGGCAGCGCTGTTCGTAAAACTGTGCCGATACGGCAGTCGATACTCTTTCAATCATCCCCTACTCCCATAAGCCTTACCTGCGGCCCCTACTTGGGTCCGGGCCTTTATCGGGGGCGTCAAACAATTCTCCAACGCCTGAAAGATTCAGAGAGTGTAGGCCCCGCTGCCGGCATGGGACAAGTGCGCCGTCGGATAGGGTCATCATACCCTGTTCAAGCCGCTGCAAGGATACAGGATCCATGCCCTCCTGCTGGGCAATGGCCATGGTGTGTTCGACGACTTCGCACGCCTGCTCAATATTTGAAAGCGCCTGCGTTTCACTCAAACCAAAATAGCCAGCTGAGCGTAACAAGGTGGGTAGAGACGCTGTGGCCGACTCGATATCAAGCGCAATGGCATGCACAGTCCCACCAGCGGCGGGAACTACGTCGTAAGCGGGAGAGAGTCGATAGCGTCGATGGTCCGGCTCGATCAAAAAGCCATGGTTTTTGAGGTGATCGTCTCGATTCCCCAGCACGGCGTTCACCACCATGCGCCGGTACAATTCGTGTCGGTCCGGCTGAGCCGTCGCGGATACCTGGCGCGTAAGATTCGCTAGTGCCGGATAGCCGTAGTCTCTGTAAAATGTGGCGCCCCGTGCTCGGTCAGCGCCCAGCAGCGTGTAGGCGGAGAGAAAGTGTCGTGCTGCGCCCTGCTCTCGGTCAAATCTCTTAGTCATAAAAACATTGTGCCTGCCTATGCGCTCAAGGCGCACTTGCGCCGTATCAATCATACGTCTGGCGGCCGTCATGGCGGCATACTCTGCCACGGGGATATCGAAGATGTCATTGGGGGTTGCGAATTTTGCAATCCACTGCTCACCATTATCGTCGGTGACGAGTGCCTTTGGGCGTGCCCCTGGCAGGCTTGTGCCCGGGGCAAGCAGCTGGCGCATTGGTTCGCTGATAGGTTTGTTGCGCTCCAGAAGATCGATCGCCTCGACCAGCTCGTCCAGGCGGGTTGAGTGGAGCAAGCGGGACAGGCCAGGCTTGGACGTATCGTTTGAAAACGACAACGCTCCTATGCTCGCCTGACCGTTATCGGTAAGGTAATCCAGAGGCGAGTCGGGTTTGTGTCCATGCAGCACTTCGTACAGATACCGACCGTAGTCATCGGGACCGGCGTCCTGAAACGCTAGCGGCATGGCTTCGCAGGCCACCACCTTATCCGACAAGGGTAGCTGCCGAGGATCGATGGAGTAGGCGTCTGGGCGTGAGGCATAGGACTTCCCATAAGCGAAAAAATACCGCTCGGCCCGATCCTCCCGTACATGCTGCACCCGGCCGGCCAGTGTTTTCTCGCCATTAATATCGACAAAGACGTACGCATCACGAACGATCATAGGCGCCTCAAAAATCGCGATCCATTGAAAAGCCCACATCAGTTCGTTTGGGCTGCAGCCGTAGAGACTGACCAAGTGAATCACGCTCCGGTGCGGCCACACCACGCAGGTGATCCAGCAGCCCAAGGGCATCCAGAGCGCCCACGAAGGTGCCAAGCGAAACTCCAGGGTCACCATTGACGATCTTGCGCACCGTGGCGCGCGAGACCCCGATCCTGTCAGCAAAATCCTGGTAGTTTTCCCGTACTTTTATGGCGGCGCCAATATCGGCGCCCAGGCGCTGAAGTTCGGCCCCAGCGGTGGGTGATAGCTCGCGTGCGAGAGTCGATGGTCGCGGCATAGTGCCTCCAGCCTGAATAAAACGATATGGAATGGAACTAATAGTACCCATAATGCGGGTAAATGGAAATAATTAAAGCCAATTAGGTTGGGGGGCTGAAAAACCGTAATTGTCGTATCGACACAGGAACCGATCACAGGTAATGTTGCATGTACGCAACACCATCTTGGGGCGACCCCATTCGCTTAACAACTGGAGTACCATCGAAGTGCAGATCTATTCCCCGGGCCCGGACACCCTCGACAACGTGGGGTCATTGATTGCCAGGAGGCGCAATGAGTTGGATTGCTCAGTTAGTGAGATTGCCGATTTAGCGGGAATCAACCGGACGACGCTGTATCGCCTGGAGGCCGGCAAACTTGGGGATGTGGGGGTGATTAAGCTCGAACGTATCTGGCAGGCACTAGGACTACGGTCGGTGCTCCTGGTTGCGCCGCCGAACCTCGACGGCGCACGCGCAACCGAGGGCTCCCCGAATGGATAAGGCACTTCTGTACGTCCAGGGCTCGGGTGATCTGTCCAATCTCATTCGCCGGCGCCGCAAAGCGTTGTCGCTAAGCCGAGAGGAGCTGGCGGCTTTAGCTGGAGTGAGTCGGGCCATGGTGATACGCCTCGAAGACAACCAGGTGGCTAACCCTGGGCTGGGAAATGTCAGCAGCATACTGAGTACACTAGGCTTATCATTGGAAATCAAAGAGGCCGTGGGCTGGGAGCCCCATCCAATGATCACTGAAAAGGCGCGGCGGCAACGACGCAAAACGACCGCTACCGAAGGCTAAGACCGCAGGTTAAGCCCCCCTGGGGGCGTTCTCAGAGCACCGATAGGAAAACTCTGTATTTTCCAACCCGTCAATTTCCGTTTCCCGCGCCTCCTCGCGCATCTTCCGGACTGTCTGAGCCCCAACCGCCTCGCACGAGGACTGGCTTTCGTAGCGGCCGATGTTAACGTGCATGTCCTCGCCGCCGGCGATGCCTGTCACCGAGATATACAAATAAAATACGGCTGTTTCCAGACTCACATTCGACCTCTGCTACTTGAGATATGGTGAAGTTGCGGTATTATAGCGGATTATTATAGTAGTATCATCTTAACCCGCAGCACCGTGTGTGCTGCCGCCGTGGAGGTAAAATGGCGCGCAAAGCGAATTATCCAATGGGTCGGCTGGGGCGAAAGCTGGAGGCCCTGTTTCGCATGACACGGCCCATGGCCTACGAAGAGTTGGCGCAGAAAAACCGTGTTTACTCGGAGTTGAAAATGGCTGAGCGCCATTTTGTGGATCGAATGGCTCAGCATAACTCGGATTTTGTACAACGCCATCCTGAGCCAAGCAACATGACGGCAAAGATGCGTTGGACGATGCGCCGGGAGGCGTACATCAATAGTGAGGTCGCCCGGGAAATGGAAAACTGGGTAACGAACTACCCGAAGGTTAACGCGCAGATTGCCTAATGAGAAATAACCCACAGAAAAACTGGATAACCCTGTGGATAAAATGGCGTAGGAAAACAATGATCAAAGTTGCCGCAATTGGATGTTTTTTGTTCACCGTCTTAACGGTTGGTAGCGTGAGCGCCGTGGCAGTGATCGCCGAATCGCGCCTACAAGACCCTGTAGAGCGTCCGGCCATCCCCACTCGATTACGCAAACCCTACGTGGTTGCAACTGAGGGAGAAAGTGAACGGTTCGTGGTCGGCTCGGCCGATCAGGGGTTTAGAGAGCTGAAGCATCTTTTCCTCGGCGCGATTTCAGGAGCCGAATCGATCTCAGAGTGCTGCGACAAGATCAACCAGTCCAAAATCAGCCTACACCTGGCCAGCGCCCACTTCATTCGCGTGGGCAATGAAGTGGTGATCATCGAAAAGGTGGACATGGTGTGGCCGCGCGGGTGGCGCAACAAAAAAGGCGCGTACCTGGTGCTGAACGATCGTTTGGCGATAACGCCGAATCCGTCCAGTCGGTCATTTAACCTGCTGGCGGAGTGGGCACGGGAAAGAGGATTCGAATAGTACGGCCACGGAATGGCGCAATCAGGGGGATAATAAAAAAGTAGTACACTCGCATTAACCGCTATTGAGCGGTTTTTTTTTGGATAACTATCGGAGTCACACCATGACTGAGACCGTCGAAAATAACGAAGACCAGAACGAAGCCAAAGCCCCCAGTGATGCGGCGCAGGCACAAGCTGCCTCGGGCAATTCGGGACTGAAAGGCTTTAAAGAAAAAGCGGATCCTTTGGTTGCCAAGGCAAAAACCACCAGCCGCTTTGCGCTTGGTGTCGCGGCGGGCATCAGCCGTCGCCTGGTGTCCGTAGCGAAGGAGGAATACGCCAAACAAAAGCAAAAGGATCAGTCTGCGGCAGCGGTCGAAAGTGAGGCGCCGAAAGAGCGAGAATAAAGGGCCGAACATAAAAAAGCCGCCCGAACGGGGCGGCATGCGCGCTTGGAGTCAACCATTAAAGATGGTTTATGATTGTAGTATCATTGTAACATAGTGCGGGCGCGAAAAGCATCACTTTCCCGCCTCCGGCGCAAGGCATCAATTCGCGCGCATTTCCGCCCACGCCACCATTTCCCGATACCGCTGCGGCGGTGGCCGCTTGGCAATCACCGCTTCGACCGTGATGTTCTCCCGTCCCTCCACGTACGCGGCGGCCGCCTTCTTCCACGCCAGCTCATAGCCATGTTTATCGATGGAAATCTGCGTCACGCGCCCATCGGCCTTGAGCACTCGAATATGAGGCGTGAGCCCCGAGCTGCTGGGCCGCGCCCAGAACGACAGACCGGGAAAGCCCGTGCCGGCGTACGGGTTTTTGGGCCGATCCGGGGGTGAATCCGGCTCCGGCGCCTTTGTCTTGGGGGTTAAGTACCACAGGTACCCGCTGAGGCGGTAGACGCGCGTAACGGGCTCATTGCTGATCCGTTTTCGCTCGGCCCGCTCGCTGATACCTTCTCGGGCAAACGGCGTCACCGTCGGATAGATACCGGGCGTATCCAAGAACAACACCGGGCTGGCCCCATACTGACTGCGCACATACTCTTTTACGTTGCCTACGGTGAACGCGCCGCTATACCGGACCCCGATGTTGGTGCCCTGGCGCATCCGATAGGCCACGGCTTTGCGCTGATCGAGCGATCCCAGGCGAGTGATCTCCGAGGCGATCAGGGATTGCTCCTCGTCGCTGGCGTATTGTTTCCCACTCAGTAGCGCCTGCAGATCGCGCACCACATCGGCCAACGTCCGTTTTTGCGTAGGTGGCGCGCTGTAGAAGTGCCAGCGAAGACGCAGCGCCGTGCCCATCATCAGAGGGATTTTCCGCCCGGTCGCGGCCAGATCCATACGCCCGTGCCCGATCCGCTTCAGGCACTGACGCACATGCCGGGACGCATAGCGGGCATCATCGGTACCGCGCGCCTCGGCTAACTCGGCCCGAATTTGTCCGCGCAGCTGCTCGAACGCCTCCTTCTTCCGATTGAGCACTTGGGCCAGGGTCAGTACCGCTGAGGAGACAGCCGCGGCGCCCACCTGTACCCGCTTAGGGCTCTCGCTCTGGTAATCGCTTTGCCGAATTCGGCTCACCACGCTCTGGCGGGCCTGTGCCGGATCGGTCAGCTCCACCGGCGGCTCATTCTCGTCCTGGTACCAGAAGTAGGCCCAGCCTCCGTGCTGCTCAATACCTTGAGCGAGCGCGAGGGTCGCCGACTCGATGGCGTTTACGGCCGCCTCAACGCGGGGGATGTTCAGGGTCAGTAAGTCACTCATTCTGGCTACCTTGGGTAAGGGTGTGGTGGATATCGCCGTCGAGGGTTTTCAGGCGCCCGATGATCGATCGGAGCGCTTGCTGGGGCGCCTGGTCGGCGAACAGATCGCCCTGCTCCCGCGCCGGTGGTGGCGCGCAGCTCAAAGCCGACTCGAAACGCTTCAGATCCTCTATTAACTCCCCAACCGTGGCACTCCAGTGGCACAGCTGGCGATTGGTCGCGCGGCCGCGACGCGATACGGGTTGATCCATGATTTAACTACCTGTGCGATCCGGCGAATCGACCGCCAGGGCCGGATTGAGCCAAAAGCCTTCAAACTGGGAGAACAATTCGGCCTGAGTTTTGATGTACTGCAGGATAATCTCGCTGGCAATCCAGCGGCGGCCGTGACGCTCGGCCGCCATCCCGGTTTTATTCACGCCGCTGAACAGATCCACCACCAGGTCGCCCTCTCGGGTCAAAAAGCGTATGGCGAACTCCGCCAGCGCGGTGGGGAACATGGCCGGGTGCGCGGGCAGACCTAAGCGCTTGGCGGCGGCACGGGCGCGGAGCGAATCACTGCACCGGTGTCCTTTAATCATGACGTTTTTTGGGATACGCCCGTCGGTGGGGGTATCGAATCCGTTGCCCCGTAGCCGATGCGCCCCATCCCCGTAGTGGGTTACACGGGTATCCCCGCCCTGCTCCAGCAAACGACGGTGCCTGTCCGTGTGCGGTTCCAGGACTCGGCGGTTATCCGAGCGCACCTTGAGCGGATCGTTGGTGAACCAGAACACGGGCTCCCAGCCCACACACAGCTGCTGGCGGTTGACGCACGCCCAGTGCGTCGGGCCGGGGGGCTTGGACAGATTGACCCAGGGCCAGCGGTCCATCAGCGACAAGCCCAATCGATCGTGAAGTGCGAGCACCATACGCTCGATGTACAGCGAGCGGGAGGGTTTTTTGACCTCAAAGATATCGTTACTGACATTGAGCACCACGGAGCCGCCGGGGGCGAGCTGCTTAACGATCGGCTCCAGCGACTGGGTAATAAAATCGACCCACTCGTGCTCAGCCACGTTGCCGTAGCGGCGCTGGATGCGCAGCGGATACGGGGGCGAGGTGACACACAGATGAATGGGCTCGTCCAGGTGCGAGAATACGGCGTTATTGTCCCCCCAAATAGCCACCCCCAGGCGGGTCGAGTAGGCGAGCAAGCACACTCGGCCGGGAGCCTGGTGGAGTCCCTTATCGGTGGGCTCGGCCAGCTCCCACACGCCCCGGCGCCCCTCCACCTTTCTCAGCACCCCCATAGCCTTGAGCGTCTGCTGGTACCAGCGGATTTTGCGTTTTAGCGGACTGCGCTTGGCTTTCGCCCGACCGATTTCGCAGCGTTGGTTGAGCGCATCCGAGGCGAGGCCGGCGGCCTCGGCCACGCTTTGGTAGAGCTGGTCGTTGCTCAGCGGTCCCTGGGCCAGACTGTAGGCGCGCTGGACGTGAAACAGATCAAGTTGATTGGACATGATCGGGGCCAAGCTCCTTTACTGAGGTTTTGGGGACGTACCGAATCCGGCTCACGGCCATATTGGTATCGCCACGATAGCCGTAGACGCGGATTTTAAGCCGCCCGTCGGGCATGGTTTTGAGCACAGCGCACGGCATCGCGTAGTGGCGTTTTGAGAGGCTGTTTAGGCTGTGCGTACACAGCACTTTGTGTGTGATCGTGGGTGCAGCCATCGTTTTCTCCTACCGGTATTTCTGCACATCCTCGCCCGCGAACATCCGCCGAAGCAGTGAATGGGCAATGGCGGTTTCGCCCCAGCGGTTGCGCTCAACGTGCGCCCATTCGGGGGCGGCGCCGGGGTATCTTTTGGGCGGCTTTCCGGCCACCACGCGTATCTTGTTCCGACTATGAACCTCGATGAGCCCCCATTTTTCCGGCAGCTCATCGACTGAGATCAATCCCGCCGGGGCCAAAAAATATCGAAACATTCCAATACCTTTCTCGGGATTGATTCGAAAGCGCTTTTTGCGATCTGACAGAAAATCCGCTCGGGAGATTTTGGCCTCCAGCAAGTAGGTTTCTTCGCCGCACGATTTGGCGCCGAAGCAATCCGGGGACTCCTGGGCGTGTGTGACAAACTCCCGTACGGCCCAACAACACCCGAAGCGGGTTTTTAGCAGGCGCACCCCCAGCGCACAAAG
Source organism: Marinimicrobium hydrolyticum (assembly GCF_030848505.1). Taxonomy (GTDB): domain Bacteria; phylum Pseudomonadota; class Gammaproteobacteria; order Pseudomonadales; family Cellvibrionaceae; genus JAVDDU01. The sequence goes on along the minus strand of NZ_JAVDDU010000006.1, from coordinate 197,839 downwards.
CTCGCGGTGGTTAAGCTCACCCACAGTGGCCTTCGTCCCCGATAATCGATCAACGGTATCGCTAGTCATTGGTTGCCCCAACAGTAATGACGGCCTTGATGGACACGGAGGTGTGAAACACAACGTGATCGCCCAATTCGCACTCATTGCCCTCCCGGTCCACGTTTTCGTAGCTATCGGCCGGCAACAAGCCTTGCCAGCTGTACACCTGGTCCAGATGGAGAATGTCACCGGCGCGCGCCGAGAACTTCGCCGCGTGCTTCACCGCTCACCCCCCGGAGCCGGCTGGCTCATTGTCCAACGCGCCATGATCGACCGCTAGGCTCGGGGTCCGAGGACCGATACAAATCCGCCTCCGCCTCTTCGGCCAGCTGGAGCACCCTTCGAGCCCAATCACCACGCTGCCAGTAGCCTGGTTCCTCGGCGCCCTCAACGCTGACGCGATGGTGGCTGGAGAGGTTGATTGTTTTTACCGCTATGATCAGCTCGCGCACCGCATCGGGCACAGCGGCCTGTCGCTGACGAATTTGCGTCTCTCGCTCCGTCAGCAATTTTTCATACACGCCGAGGCGCACCTCCAGCACCTTATTGATTTCCTCCAGCTCCTGGAGCTGGGCGAGCAGGGATTCGTGCTCCGGATCCGCGCACCGCGTCTGATATTCAATCTCGCCCATGGCGGGCCTCCTCGAAGGGTTGTAATAATACAACGATCTTAACACCATATGACACCACGCGCAAGCCATACGCCACCATACCACCCCACCTGGTCAACCTTTGATTCCCTTCTTAATGCACCCGCGTGCCAAGCACTCGCAGTGCGCCCGGCCCCGGCCGAAGGCCGGGCGCAAGCGCCGCTTCGCGGCGCCGGGATCCGCCACTAAGAAGGTGCCAAGTAATCAGAAGGTGGGGTTGGGGGGTGCCCAAGGGGGATGGAGGGGCGGATGGGGAAACCCCCGGTAGCGTATGGACTGCCGATGGTGTCACAGGGGCCGTTTGGGCCACCGCCCACCCACAACTTTGGCTCAGCGCAAGCGGGGATTTCGGGCGTTTGCCCTAAGTTTCACCCTCGCCCCACTCCACAACCCTCCGTTTCATTCTCCCAATCCGTGTTTAGGGGACAGACACGATATCCCCACCCGACAGATTCCGGATCGGACGGGAAAATCGAAGGTGTTTTATTTCGATAAATAAACCGGTGCGGACCCATTAGGGGCGTCCGTACGCCGGGGCCCAGTGCCCCACAAAACGCATCGTGAACACACGTAAGGAGAAATCGATGAACCGAAGAATAAAGACCCTGTTGCGCTACACCCTGGCGATCACCACGCTGGTGCTGATCACCACCCTACCCGCTTGTCTCTGGCTGGCGCTTACCGCGGCGGCCGTACAGATCGGATTGGCCGCGTGGCCGCTGATCAACCGCTGGCGATCCTGCCGCCATTGGCCCCCGGACGATCGCCGGCGGGCTCGTCGCTCGATCGTACTCAAGGCTTTAGTGTTGGTCGTATCGCGGGCGGTAAGAATGGGGCTTGGCGCTGACTGACCGGTCGGCTCCACGCCCCTGGGTGGCGGGATGTTCAGGAGGGGTTAATACCCGAATCGGTTGAGCAGATACGAGCGCAATATCACGTACTCCAGGAACGTGATCGGTCGATCCTGCTCGACAATGCGCTTCATTGCCGTGCCGTACTGCGTCTGGGCGAGTGTACCGAGCGGTTTTAGCCACTGGGTATCTTCCAAAATGGACGCCTCCATGGGCTGCTCCACGGGCTTGGCCCGCAAAAACAGGCACCCCATCAGCGCGGCGACGGCCACCGGTAGAAAAGAAGGCAAGAAAAACACCAGCACCGCCGCCAGGGCGGCGGCCAACAGCAGCGTTTGCTGCAAGCGCTCGTCATACCCGGTGAACTCTCGGTACCCGTGTTCACACATCACCACCTCAGCCGCCTGATCAAGCTCAGCACTCGCCAGGCGTAGGCTCGACGGCTCAAAGACGCAGTAGGTCAGCAACCCCACCGCCCCGGCCAGCCCCAGCAGACCCGGATAAGGCAGCTGCACCAGCGCCAATGAGTCCGAGGCCACAGCGGCCAAGGCCATGACAGCGCTGACGGCGAACACGCCCGCGGCCGTCACCATGAGGGCCAGTTTACAACGATGCACTTTGAGCGCGTGGACGAACGAAGCGTTCTCCACCGTGTTCGCCTCGGTAGTGGCTTTGTCGGACATAAGATCTACCCCTTCTTTAATACAGTCTAGCGCGCGATCGCGCCTTGTCGCATTTTCCCGAACGCCCATCCGCCGGTTTGGCGCCGTTTACGTGTCCGTATAGGAACACTTTTAGGACGTTGACTTGTTAGGATGGTACTACTATTCTAACCCTGATAGGAAGGGATGATAGTATCATCTTAACCCTACGATGGCCTCCCCTAGGGCTGTCCCGAAAATAAGTGATCCCGAAAATGAATGCAGTCGTAGAGCAGCTAAAACAGTTGCCCCAATTCCGACGCATCGAGCCAAGCGACGCCAAAGCCTGGCTTGAGCATGTAATTCAGCGCGACCCGAAACGGGTGCTCTGGCTCCTGGGCCGGCTCGGCGCCGGCTTCGGGGGCAGCGAGGTCGGCACCCTTGTGCTCGACGCCATGGGGCGCCCCGGTGTGTTTGGCTCCGCCGCTGAGCTGGTCAATGAAAAGCTTATGCGCGTTATGCCCTCGCCAAGTAACCACTACATGCGCAAGGGCATCATCCTCGAAGAAGCGGTCCAGCGCGCCACGCTGCGCTTGTACGGCGGCGAGGTGGATGAGTCCGTTTTGCAAAGCTTTCGCGAGCCGCCCAATGAAGGCTTGTTCGGTCTTGGCGGCAACCCCGACTTTCCCTGGCTGCGCCGGGACGGCGTGCGGGCCCTGGTCGATATCAAAGTGCCGGGGGCCGGAGAGGACAAGCTCACCGGCGAGAACAAGCAGCTGCACTACGGCATCCAGCTGCACGTCTATAACCTGTTGAACACCGCTTACGGCAATGAGCCGTTCGATCGGCTGATGAACATTCACCTTGAGCTGCCCCCGGCCATTACCGACGCGTATATGGAACGGCTGAGCAAGGGCGGCCGGGCCGAGCTGCCCGCCGTGGTCGATGAGATGGTGCAGCTGCTCAAGTACGATCGCCCCGGCATGCGCCTGCACATGAACGAGCACCCCATCAACCCCGAGATCGACTTCAACGGGCAAATGCGCCCGCTCAATGATGTGATCCAGGAAGTGGCCGCCGTGAACTGGCAAGCGGTGCTCGATGGCAATGTGCCGGAGCTCCACCGCCGAGCCGATGTGTCGATGACCGACGAGCAGCGAGAAGCGCTGGCTGAGTGTGAGCGCGAGTTGACCGAGCTGCAGGCCGTCTCCAAAGCCACCGAAGGGCTGATGAGTCAGGTCCAAGAGCGCATGCGCGCGATCACCGATCATCTGACCGAAACCGGCAACCTGCAACAAACCCCCCACCAGAACATTAAGCGCTCCCGGGTACTGAACCAGGACGATGCGTTGCAGCTGCTGCAGCGGTACAACATCGATCCGGAGCCGCTGCGTGCCGAGCGCAAGAGTTTGGGCGTGAACGCCTACGACACCCTCGCCATGGTTGACTACCTCAAAGACAAAGAGGTGGATATAAGCCCCTTTATTCGCCCCGCCGCGCTCGATACCAACCGGGTGATCGAGGCGCTGGAAGATCACGGCGAGAACCCCGCCCGCGTGTTGCGCTACGAGACCTCGGTCAATCTCAGCCGCAAGAAGGTCACCGGGGAGTTGGTCAATCGACTGACCGAGCGCTTCACCCCCGCCATCGCCAGCACCCTACAAACGCACCGAGCCTCCGAGCAGCAAGCCGAGACCGAGCAGCCCAGCGCTGAAAAAGACGAGGCACAAGCCCGCTCTACAGCCCCCGCATTAACCCGATAGGATTTCGACAATGGATGAGCTACTGAAACAATTCTCCAGCCGCGCACCGCAGAGCAAGCGCATCGCACTGCAGGTGGTTAACTACATTCTGCCCCAACAAGGCGCGGAAACTGAGCACAACGCTCGCGTGATCGGCATCGATACCAAGAGCGGCCAAATGATTGAAGTCTCCTTGCGGCCCACGGAAGGTGAGCGACCCTCTTTGGCGCAGTTCCAAAACGACAGTGCCAGCCGCACGCCGGTAACCACCCTGCCCGGCGGCAGCTTAATTGTTGAAGGCGCCTACACAACGGATCAACTAAAGCCGCTGTCCGGACAGGACTACCCCGTCTACAGCGCCCGGTGGCTGGTGCGCGCGGCGCAAGATGAAAGTCACGGCCGCGCCGGCGTGTTCACCGCCCGCGTCAATGCACCGCGCCTTAGCCCCACCAACCCGACCCGGGGACCGTACCAAACGGTAACCCTGCTTCGCGATGACGCGCCAAGAAGCATCACCACCTTGGAACAGCTCGATGAGCAGTTGCTAAACGCACTCGATCCACAGCTACACGCCAATGACACTCTTTCCTTTCCGGGCTCACTCGGCGCCGTCGTTCGCCTGGAGTCCCCAAATGGGGCCAGCGCAATCCTGGAGCTGCACGGCGGGTTCTATCTTCCGAGAGATGCCCAGCACAAGGTGGCGAAGAGTCGCGTTATGGTTGCCGAGGATCTGGCCAACAACACGGGCTGGCAAAATAAGCGTGAAACCGTCAAGCAAGCCGCCAAGGCCGGTTATGGCATCACGCTTCTGGAGGCGCGCACTGTCATGATTGGCCCCAAGGCCATGAAGAGCAGAAACATTCAGCCGCTTATAAACGACGACAAAGAACACCTCTTTACCAGTTACACCCTGGGTCTGCGGCATCGCGAAGACGGTTCGGTGTTCGTCGTCGCCGCCAAGCCCGAAGGCTTTGAGCGTGTGCCCAGTCGCACGGGTTTACCCAGTCCTGAAGAGCGTGCGAAAAGCCAAATCAATGAATCGCGCGACCAAGGAAGCGCCGAGAATTCTCAGCCCGCGTCACAGCAAAAGCCCGCCGCTTCGGCAACACCAACCTCAACCCGTCGCCCCGCCCCGGCTCAAAAAGCCCAGGCGAGCGAATCCGCATCCAAGTCCACCATCCGCCGCAACGAGCAAGGCGCACTGGAGGTGATCGGTCGTAGCGCTGCGCACAGCGCCGCGTTCCAGGACATTGCCCAGAAGGTAAACGGGCGCTTTGACCCGGACACGAATGTGCTGAGCATCAACGAAAACGCCCTGCCCACGACGATGCAGAAAATGAAGGAAGCGCAGATCTCTTACGACATCGATCTGAGCGCTCCAGTCGCGCCACAGAGCGCCCCGAGCGAGCCGAACGCCCAAACTCAGCCCAATGTGCCGGATGTCGAACAAGCGCACCCGCAAGAGCAACAAGCCCCCGCTGAGCCGAACAACGAGTCGCCACCCATGGACCTATCTGAACTCGATCTGAGCGGTATCGACCTCGATAGCACACTGGCCCAGGCCTACAACGAGTCCACCCAGAAAGGCCCACAACGCTAACAACGGAGGCTGTCATGCCCTTGCCCACTGATCATCTGAGTCTGAGCGAACGCATCCACCTGGCCGATCAGCCAGAGCTGTTCGAGCATCCCGACGCGGCCGAGCTGGCCGAGGCGCTGGCGGCGGATCCAGATCCGGGCGTGCGCACCACGTTGGCGTTAAACGCAAACTTGTATCGGCTGGACAATGCCGAAGCGCTGGTTGAGAAACTGAGCCAGGACGACCATATCTGGGTTGCCAATGGCATGGCGGAGAACCCCTGCCTGCACCGATTCAACGGCCCCGCTCAGCGCCTGGCGGCGCATCCGGATTATTTTGTGCGCAAGGGTTTGGCGCAGAACCCGAACCTGCATCTGCTTGAGGACTCGATCGAGATCAGCGATTCGCTCAGCCGCGATAGCGATGTGTGGGTACGTGAGTGCGCGGCCAAGAACCCCGCCACCTTGCTCACTCCCAACGCCGATCAGGTAGCCGATCGGCTCAGCCGAGACCGCAGCCCCAAGGTCTGTGAAAAGCTCGCCGGGCAAGCGAATTTGTATGAAGTGCCCGGGGCGGACGCGATCGCCCGACGCTTGTGTGCGCATCGATCGGTACCGGTGCGCAAAGCCTTGGCCAGAAGCCGCACGCTGCCCTTGTTCGACCAAGCGCACGAACTGGCTGACTCGCTCACCCGTGACCCGAACGCCGATGTGCGCGTACTGATAGCGGCCAATCGCAACCTCCACCTGCTCAAAAATGCCGGCTTGCTCAGCGAGCGCTTGATGAATGATCCGGACCCGCATGTGGTTGAAGCCTTGGTGCGCAATGACGCCCTGCTGGCCATCACCCCGGAGGCGGCCGCGCCTGAGCGCGGCGAAACCCTCGCGCAGTATGAGCTTGGCAAGATTGGCGAGGACGTTGTGCATAACCGCGACGGCGCTGGCGCCACGAAGCCTCCCAAAGGACCGAACAGGTAAGCGCTATGAATGCAGCTGATTGGACAGGGCCAATTACAAAGACCGTCGGTACCGGCACAGTGCCGCAGTACCGAGGCGTTCCCGTTAATGCGCTGGACGATAACTCTACCCCTTGGTTGAGAGTCGTCTCCGATGCGGCCCAAGCCCTAACTCGCACGCAACAAACCGTCACGCTAAAGGGGATTTATGACCACTTGAGCGCCCCTGAAAATATGGGCGAAGCGATGAGCCGAGTCCCTGCGAGTGATTACTACGAAGCGCTCAGCCACTTGAATACGATCGTCGCCGCGCATGAAAACCCACACTCGGCCGCACTTTCAGAGCAACAACAAGTTGCGATCGGTGTAAAACGTCGTCGGGCGGATATGGTAGCCCGGGTTAACAAAATTCAAGCCAGCCTGGAGCATGACACCCCCATACGTCTTGCCAACAGTTTCGATGAAATGCCCATTGAAGTGCAGATGGATGCACTGGAAAAAGCGATCCCCATCACGGCCGTAAAAGGGTGTTATGTCGGCGGCGAGGTTTACATCAACCTGGCCGCGATCACGACCCCGGAAGAGCTTGAGCAAACCATCAACGAAGAGCTGTACCAGCACTTTGGTTTTCACACGATGTACGGGCTTGAGAACCGTGCCAATATGGGCGAGCTGTATCGGGCCATTGGGGGTGATGAAGGTTTTGAGCGGCTGTGTCGCGAGCACAACGTAGACTTGTCGGGTTACCAGCGCGCTTTGGGGGCGCTGGATCAAAAAGATCGAGAATCTATTCTCGCCGAAGAGTTGTTAGCCCACTTAGGGGCAACCGAGTCGCCCAAGGTCCACAACCGTGTGCAAGTGCTCTACGGTGGTCTGCGCCAGTGGTGGCGAGAGAACGGGTTTACTCGCCTTCCGCGTTACAACAATGCCGATATCGCCAACTTGTTGCACAAAGCCAACAAGGCGGCACGCCAAGGCCCAGTACAAAAAGCCGAAACGGCGGATCAGATAATTCGCCGTATGGCGGACGCCAAAGTTGTCGATATTGATACAGACCTCGCGACCAGCAGTGCGGTCGCGACCGCTTGGAGTCTGATTGCTTCCGATGACCGTCATTTCAAATTAGGACGCTCGGAGCACAAAGAGTTTGAGGATATCGCCGCGGAGTTGCTGAATCTGCCCGAGCGGCTGGAATTAGGCGATATCACCCCGATTGAAATTGCGCCAGAGGAGCAATCCGAAGCGCAGTTTAGCCCGCAAAAGCAATGGCATGTAGAACTGCACACCCGTCGTGGAGAGGTGCCCATCACCGTCTCCCAGCGTAATAACGCCGTCTGGATAGACGTGCTTAAACTCGAAGAGGGTGAACTCGGGCAAACCGTTTACAATGCGGTTGCCGCGTACGCGCACAACAACGGCCTCAAGTTTATCGGCGACCCTACCGGTCTGAGTGATATCGCCGTACATCGGCGGCTTGAGAACATGATCTCCAGTGCCTTGAAGTTCGGCACCACGGCCCATCTAGCCCCTCATCCACGTCAGCTTGAAGGCTCAGAGGCCGTTCCAGGGCTTGACTGGCGTGAAGGGGAGCATGAGCACAACCTGAACGAGATGATTAAGGCCAGCTATTTAGCCACTCTCGCTCAAGTACCGCACATTAGCGATATGGTCTACAATCCCGAAAGGGACCAATTTATTAATGAGGAAACCGGCTATGTCTACACAGGGCAAGACTTTTACGATATCGCCACGGCCGCCCGGCGAGACTATGGACGATCTATTGCGCAGAGCCCGGAATCATCCGGAGAAAGCGAACTGGGACGAAGAATTACAGTTGGCCGAACAACGCTTGAAAGAGCGGTTCTCACACAAACCGTCCTACGCGCAAAAGGCGAAGAAAGATCCGAATTATTGGCGCAACTTGGCCATGGCCGGACCCAACGCCTAAACGGTATACTCTACAGCCTGTCCGCCGATCCAGAGGATTGGGGACAGCCTTCCCCACCCCCACAAATCCCACGCGAATGGGCGTTCCCCTTACAACAAAGCGTTAACCCCCTTCTTGGAGGCACGGCCGACACAACGGCCACCTCACAACTGACCCCAGAAAACACTACCGCATTCACACCCGTTGGGCGTGCTCAACGCGTGCTGCTCGATCGAGCCGAATCGCTGTCCAAACAATCGAATGAATTGGGTCAAGATCGCCGGCGCCGGATGCGCTCAGCCGAGTTTAACGATCGGGCGGGCTTTCTGGCCCCACTTGGCGGTCGGTTCATTCGCCCCAATGTTAATGCCATACAGTCCCAGGTCGCGACGCTTCGCAACGCGGCACGAGCTTATCGGCTCGCCGCACACACACTCACAGAGCACGCTTTCGATGAGTGGCGGCCGCTTATTGAGAAAGACGATCAAGCCGGTATCGAGGCTTGGTTCGAGCGAGCGCTGGGGGTGGAGCTCCCCCATGGTGCCCAGGCAGTAACCACTGTGCGCCAGGCGTTGGAAGCGGCTGAAGCGCCAGCGCCGGTCGCCGCCAATGAGTTGGACGCCTCAACCCCGGCGGCGGTGGACCCTTCGGAATCGCCAGCGCCTCAATATGAAACTCTGGAAGAGGAAGTTTTGGGTCACATTCAGGCGGTCAATGAGGCGTATGAAGCCGATGACCTTGATCGCGCTGAAGAGCTGGATGTGAAACTCGAAGAGTTGCTGGAGCGCATTGAAACGGGCTTGCAGGAGTACGAAGAAACCCTGGAGCTCGATGAGAGCGACAATGACAGCAATTTCGATCACGCCCAGCTCGACGAGTTACTGGCGACTCTGTACTTGCACCAGTACGTCGATCCAAGCCAAAACACTCGGTATACCCCCCAATTTGACGATGAGGCGCAGTTTGTAGACGCGCTTCGCGACACCATCGATCAGTACGGTAGCGCTGGCGTACACGAGCCCTTTTCCGACGAGCAAGTAATTGACATGGCCCGCGATGCCTACGAAAGCAAGGCGCAGCGGCTGGATTTTTTGCGTGACCGGCTCTACCAAAGCGCGCTTCGCAGTGAACAAGCCACACTGCGTGTACCTGATCCAAAACAGCCCCGCCCCCGTCCGCCCATGTGGGTAGACGAAACACTCAGCGAAGAGGGCGCGCTGTTTCAGTTCGCCGGGCGCCGGGCGGTGACCGCCAACCAGGTGGCGCTCGCAGCGGCTATGCAGTTTACGAACGAAGGGCACGACAGCGAAGCCGTTCGCCAAAAAACCGGTTGGTTTAAAGGCCAGGATGATAAGTGGCGGTTTGAAATCAGCGATGACCAAGCGCGTCTGAAAACCGATCAATTGCGTCTTGTTAGCCGAGATTCGCACGGGTTCGCTGGCCGCCTCGCGGATATATTGGATCACCCGGAGCTGTTCGCGGCCTACCCCGATTTAGCCAACGCCTTAGTCGATGTTCGAGTGGACCCGAATGAGCTGCCCGCAGGCGCTTCTTTTGATCCCGGCACGACACGCAACTACGATCAACTCGGTGACTTCGAGGCTCAAGGCAGGACCGCCGAGGAAGCCACAACGACCTTGCTGCACGAAATCCAACACGCCATTCAATACCGCGAACAGTTTAGCCGTGGCTCGAACGCTAAGTGGATGCACCATGCTTACTTCCAGGCGCTCGAAGAGCGATCCGCAGCGCTCAATAAGCGCCTAATCCACGTTGAGCAGATGTCCGAGGCCTCCGATCGTTACGAAAAAGAGGCGCAGCTGATTCGGCGCGAACTCGGCCATATTGATACGGCTTTTACCCAAAGAGATGACCCTGCCGTAAAAGACTTTGTTAAAGCTCTGTACTTCGACGTGTATGGCGAACGAGAAGCACGCTTGACCGAGCAACGACTGAATATGACCGAACAGCAGCGCTTGGAAACGGCGCCGGAAATGCCCGCCAGGTTTCGCTCGAAGTTGGTGATTCAACCAGACGACGGACATCAGGAACTTGCGGCAAAAATGGCCATGAGTCCCGTGGCCAGCGTAACTCTTTTACCCGGTCAGTCGCTGCTTCGACTCACCCAGGCGGCCGATCGGAGCAGTTTTTTGCACGAAGGGGCGCACCTGTTTTTGGACATGGAGATTAAAACCTCCCGCGATCGCACCCCGGATCGCCTGCAGCGCCAGATCTGTGAGTACCTTGAAGTGGACAATCTTCAGCAAGTCGAACGTGCAGAGCATGAAAAATTTGCGCGCGGTTTTGAGCTGTACATGCGCGAAGTTGAAAACGGTCGCAATACCCCGCAAGGGATGCACGGCGTGTTCAATACCGTTAAGGGCTGGCTGCGAAACACGTACGCGGCGGCGGAAGATCTCGGTGAGCCGCTATCGCCGGCGGCCAAGGAAATGTACGCCGAGCTTCTGGCCGGTTACGAGCAGGCCGACCCCAACAACCTTTATCAGGCCGAGAGACACGAGCGGCTGATCGCCATGCAATTGCATAAAACCGGGCTTTACCGCCCCGGCGAAGCCTACACCAACGCCAAGCTCGTCACCGCCTACGCACTGGCCAAGGCCGAGCGTGACCCTGAATACCCCACCGTGGACCGGGTGTTTGATCGGATGAATCTGCGCATTGAGCGCGCCACCGATGAGCAGATGGCGAGCGATGTGCATTTTGACTGGGACAGCTTTGATCTGCGGGCAATGACCCGCCGAGCCATGGCCACCGATCCCGGCGCCTCTCGCCCGCACGACCCGGATCTGAACAACTACGATTTGAGCCGTGAGGCTCGCCAGCATTCCGCCCAATACCAACAGCAGCCGACTGAGCACAGTCCTGCAATGGTTCGCTAATTGGAGAGCAACACAATGGCAACACTGCCCTGGATTGATTTCACCGCCCACAACGCACGCACACAGGAAAATGTTCGCGCGTTTTCGGTCAACCACCCCCAAGCGGGCCGCCTGGTCGTCATCAAGGGTGTCGAGCCCTCCTATGAAGCGTCGCTGCAGGCGATTGGATTCACACTGACCCGCGACGGCAGTTTTGTTATTCAGGCCTCAAACCTGAATATGCGCCAGCTCCAATCCCAAGTGTTTCCCGGGTTGCAGATGCGCCAAGTGGATTTCGCGCAGATCGATATGACCGAGCAGTTCTTAAACCCCCAACCGATTGTCGCGCCGGCGGAGCGCAACCCCGGCATGGAGTATCTGCTGAACAACCAACAGGCTACCGAGACTGAGGGATTGAATCGCTACGCCGGCCCCATGCCCTCGGCCGTGGCGGTCAGTCTGTGGGACTACCTGGACAACAACGCGCAGGCCGCCAAACAACCGAACGGGCAAATTCACTACCGCGGCGCGTACCGCGATCAGGCGTTCATTGTGCAGCGCCGCCAGCGTCTTTTAAGCGATGTCGAGCGGGTGATTTTCCACGGCGCGCCCAGCGTCGAGCTGCTGCCGGATCTGCAGACCTCCAGCCAAGCGCCGGAGCTGTTTCGGCTCTCGGATATTGTTTCGGCCGAACTGCAGGCCGTCGAGGGTTTTTATGGCGCGGCGGTCAATGGCAATAAGCCCGCTGTTTTCGTTCCCGATCATCGATTGGGTACCGCGCTTGCCCAGCGCTCGATCAACGATGCCGAAGCGCTTGAAGGGCAACTGCTGAGCGCGCAGTTCCCAACCACCAGCACGCTGGCGCTGGCGGATGCGCCGTACGATACCGGTCTGTCCGTGCGCCATTTAACGGAGATTATGGGCGGTGATGAAACCAACGCCTTGTTGATCGATCTGCCTCGTAGCGGTTGGATCACCCTACCCGAGTCCGAGAACAACCCGGCCTCCTCGCCCAACGCGCGAATCAATGCGTCCGTGCTGTCCGAGCTGCCTGGGTTAATGGTTAGCGCTGAGAACCGAGGCTTTACGGCCGTGGCGTACTACCGGGAAGAGCCTCTGAGCGCCGAGCTGCCCGCCTCGACGTACGTCTCCAGCGATTCGGTGGCGCTTTACGTGCGCGCCCTGCCCCGTACAGAGGTTCAGATTCAGCGCCAGGTCGCCCTGGTGAACCAAAACCGTGTCCCCGATGGTTACACGATCGAGTACGGCCAAGGTCAACGCGAGGGGACCATTCGCCTGGTGTTTGATCAAACCGGTGAAGCGGTCAGTGAAAACGGCAACGTCTGGTTTAACTCGCTGGAGCAAGCCGTTGCCGCTTTGTCTCTGCCGCACAACCAGCCTTTCCAAGCGCCGAACGAAGAAGAGATTAACGCGGCTCTGGATGAAGCCTTCGCTTCTGAGCCCAGCAGCTCCGAAATTCCCGCCGAAGCACCCGAAACCACACCAGCTGTAACTGATCCCGCGCTGGATCCGGAGCGTGTTCGTAGGATGGCGCAAGGCGCCAACCAGCGCGAAGAGCGAGAGCGCCAACAGCGCGAAGAGTGGCACAAAGATTCTGAGCAGCGTCTCGAAGCCATAGAAGCTCGCCAGCCCACCTGGCAAGACTTCGAAGGCGTTCAGGTCATGCGTATTGGCGAGGAGCCTTTCGTTGCCGTGCCAGCGACGGGCCGAGTGAACTCGCGTCGTTTCGATATCATCGACATTCGCGATCGCACCGAGCCGGTAACACAGCTTAAAAAATCCGAAGTCTCTGGCTGGCTTTACCAAGCGGGCGCCGATTTTGCCGAAGGCGAAACGACTAGCGCACCTACGGCGAGCCTGACAGCCGAAAGCGCGACCCAGGATATCGAACGCCACCTGCAGACCGTGCGCTTACACGCCGAGACCGCCATTGTAAAAACCCCCGAAGATCGCGCCGCGTACCTGAGCGAGCACCGGGGCCAGATGATTCAGGCTCTGCAGGAGATTCGTCACCTCAGTACCGCCTTGCGCGAGATGGGCGAATCCCCCGATGCACTTCTCAATGGGCGTATTCCGGATCTGGTGGTGCTGGAGGATCCCGTACTGACAGAAGTCATGGACACGGTGCTGGATGAGGACGTGTCTTTGGAGCTGGATACGCTCTCGGCCGATCAGGCCAACCGGGCGGCTCTGGAGGCGACCGAAGATAAACCCGACGCCATCAGCGCACCGGCCACCGAAAGTGTTCTCGGTGAAGACGCGCTGATTGAGCTTAGCCAAAGCGCGGCCTATGACGAGGCTGGTATCAGCTTGGAGACTTCCGCCGGCGGCAAGGGCCTGGATGTCTACTACACGCGCGGCGGCACAAACCTTGTCGGGCACGCGCAACGGTTCCAGCGCAGCTCGATCATCACGGGCATTCTGACTCACCGGGCACACCCGACCGACCCAACCCCGACGCTTATCCAACAATACCGCGAGCGCGACGATCTGCCTTTGGCGCTTCGCCAGGTGATCGATGAGGCCTACGCCGGGCGCATTGACGATGTTATCCAGCTGCTGGGCAAAGCCGGCTACAGCAATATCAACGAAGCCACCGATGGCCAGGGCATAGCCATTACCGTCAACACCCAAACAGGATCCGCCGGCACTGACAAGCTGCTCACCGGTGTCGAATGGGTTGTGGGCGAGACCACTTTTTTCGATGACTTGGAGCTCACCGTTGACGAGCTGGCCGAAAGTATTCGCGATACCGCCGCTGCGATGGAGCAAGCCCAGGCTGATACCGCGCTTGAGGGTGAGGAGAACGCCGTTTTCGACAGCACCTGGCCCAAAAACCCAGAGTCGTACAGCATTGAGCACTTCGACGGCATTGAGCCGGCACAAGAAGCGCTTCTGCGCGGCGATATCATCGACGTGTATGGCGAGGAAGTGTATGTGCGCCCCTCCTCCTTCGGCTGGGTGATTAAGACTCGCAGCGAAGGGGCAACGGTCACCAAAGGGGGCGATCCCCGCGGTGGTGGTCACTCTCGTTCCGAGGCGGTAGAAAGCGCTTCTGAAATGTGGCAATACCTACCCCACTTTCGCAACGCACCGGCGGCCGAAACCGTCGTTGAAACTGAAACCGAAGCGGAAACAGAACAGGCCGAACAAGCCGAATCGACCAATCCGCCGGAAGCCTCCGTTAGCGCGACTGAAAACCGCCTGATTGCCCAGGCGAACGAACAGGTGCCGGTGTTCGCCTTAGCCACGGAGGCGATCGATCTCGCCCAGGCTTCATTGGACAGCCTGGTGAAGCCGACAAACGCCGATCAGGGCACGCTCGATGCGTACCACGCTCGTAAGAACCAATGGCTCGATACCATTGAAGTTTTCGAGAGCACCTTAATCTCGGGCATTGATCCGTTTGAGATGATCGATCGTGGCGATCTGCCAGGTAAAATCCGTACACGATTTGAAGAACGCTTCGCTGAGCTGAGCCCGGAGCAAATGGGCGAGCATGCCCTGCAAGCGCGCCGGGAAATCGTCGAGCGGCTGCGCAGCCAGCCTGTGAGCGATGACGCCGATGCTGTGGCTGAGGCTAAGGCGGAGGCCACAAGCCTTAACGAGCGCGAGACCGACGGCTTCATTCCCTTTGGCAGCATCCGCTCGGCAAGAAACCACATTGAAAACAACGCGCTGCAGGACTCCCATCAAGCGCTGGAAACCGATGAGGGTGCCGTGGTTCGTCCACGGATTCACCCAGGGTTTGATATCAACAGCCCCGCTGAGCTTCCGGGGGACGTTAACTGCAAGTCCCGGAAGGAAGCAGCTCAAGTGCTGGCCACTGAGCCAGAACGCTACAGCCACCTGGTTAAAAGGGGTAGCCAGTGGCTGGTGCGCCAGCACAATACCGGTGTTTTGCTCGTCAGAGACTCGCAAGCAAAGGCTCACCTGTACGATGTCTGGACAACGCCAGAGGGTCTGGTGGTGTCAGGATATCCTGGTGTAACGGATCGTCACGGACCCCCAGAGGTAAAGGTTGAGCGTGAGGACATCCGTTCGCTGATTGAGGCGATGCAAGAAGCTCCGCAGCTTGAACACGAACTTGTTCAAGCGCACCAAGCGCAACAGCAAGAAAACATTGCTCAGCGCACCGACGAACTGGCACAACAACAGCAACAATACGCTGAGCAGGAACAAGCGCTGGGCGGCATCAGGCTACAGGAGCTAGGCGCACTGGATCTGGAAAGCACCAAGCGGCGCTTCCAGCGTTTAAAGAAAGCGGGCGAAGACACACGCCCCGTAGAGCGCACGTTGCGCGCCCTACGCCAGAGTATTTTTGAGGCCGAAGAGGCCATGGTTGCCGCCTTTGAGCAGCGCGACCCCAGCGTGTTCGAGCCGTACAAAGAGCTGTTCCCCCTGGCGGCGAAACGCTTGGCGGATATGCCCGGCGTTGACGAAAAAGCGCCGAGCAACCACGACGAAGCGCAAACCGAGGACGCCCAAGCGGGCGAAGCTCCCGCTTCGGTACCGGCGGCCGAGAACACCGACGAGCCGGAATCCGATGAATTGCCCGTGATGGTTGACGGTATCAATGGTCGTGAAATCGATCTTACGCCCGCGCAACTTGGCACGCTAAAAGAAAGTCTCGCGCTGGCGCAAACCGACGCTATGCAAGGAAAACAGCTGACGTTCTTCCGTATGACGGGCGACAGCTTTTATGTGGGGGTGCGAAGAGAAAACGGCAAGCCGATCAGTGTGACCGAAGTTGAACCGAGCGGTCGCCCGCGTCGTTCCGATCCGGGCTATCTCTTGTTTGGTTTCGATGATCAGCGCCAGGAGCTGATTACACGCGAGCAATTCAATCGTCGGGTGCAAGAGGGTCTGGTACCCGCGCCTTCCGAGGAACCCGAACCGGTAGCTGAGCTGGTCGGTGAAGAAAACGAGACGACCGTCTCCGAGGCTGAGCCGTCCAACGTCGCGCCCGCCCCACTGCCGCCGATGGACGATCTGTTCAGCGCTCCGGCCGCCGAGCCGGCCGCTGAGCCCCAGAACGAACAACCGGCCACTGCTGGCAATACGTTAGTCATTGAGCCCGGCGCGAACGAGAAACAATTTATCGTCTCCGGTAGCGCGCTGGTACAGCCCGGTATCAGAGAGGAGCTGGAAGCGCGCGGCGGACGTTATGTGAAAAAATACGCGGGCTACCGGTTCAATGCCAAAGAGGAAAACTCGGTTCGCTGGTGGCTCAAAGAAAAAATGGAAAACGCTCAGTTGCAACTGGACGAGCGAATCCGCACGCCCTTTGAGCTGAGCGAAGGCGCCAGACTTCCTAGCGGCAAGGTAATCAAGAAGCTGGAGTTCAGCTCTGTACTTGGTACAGTTCGGCTCGAATACGGTGCTCTTAATGATGGAAGCGACATTATAAGAATAGACACCGACATCTCGGGTTTGGAGCTTGCCGAGAAAGTCACTGTTACCAATGCCGAGCAGCTGGAGCGCGAACTCTCCCTGGCGCTTCAGACCGAGCAGTCTGAGCCAACCATCGAACCGGTGGCCACTGTAGAGCCCGTCACCCCCAGTGAGGAGCCCCAAGAGTCCGAGCGTGACGCGCCGGCGTTGCGCGTCATAGCAGGCGATCAAGCCCCCGCTGAGCTGGTCAATGACGCGGCCGGTGAAGCGCCGCGCGAGCACCAAGAGCGCATGCGCACCTTGCGCGGTAAGGCTGTGAGCCCGTTGGGTAAAAACACCGACGGGGTAAGCATCTACGCCGATAAGGACGGGTTGCGCTACAGCCTGGATTCATCCGGGAATCTGCGCGAAGAGACGGCCGTACTCGGGGCAAACGCCCAGGCACTGCCACCGCAAGAGCGAGACGAGCACTTCATGTTGGCGAGCGAACTTGTCAACGACGCCTCTCAGGCAGGCGATAACATCGTGCCGTTGTTCGCAAGCGAGGAACCCGAAGCCGAACCGATCAGCGACGAGGTGCGCGAGCAGGCCTCCAACATATTGCAGCAAATCGGCTACGACAGAGAATTCGCGAAAATGCACCTTCAGGCTTACGTTGCCGTGAAGGACTACGCCGCCGAGCATCCGCAGGAGGATTTAAGCAAGGACTTTACCTTCCGTCGGTTGCAGCAAGAGCTGAACAAAGTTGAACACACCATGGCCGGGCACATGCGGGCGGCCGGCTATCAGCCAAAGCCCCAGGTGTTCGAGTACTTTCGCAACCGACTCGACGAGATGCACGAAAAAGTCTCCTCCGCGGTGGAGGCGATCGTTGAGGTGGCCACGGTTAAGTCCATCAGCGAGCTTCCCGGGCTGACCAGCAGCGATGTGAAACACATCACTCGCGAACAGGCCCAAGCCCTGGCGCCGTCGTGGCTGTACGAGCGACTGAAAAAAATGCCGCAGCCGTACCGCTCACTCATGATTGCCAAAGCGTACGGGGATGAGACCGAAATTGAGGCGATGCTGGAAGTGGTCGATAGTCAAGATGAAGAGGCCCGCGAGGTATTTTCAGAACACTTCGAGCAGAAGTACGCCAAGCATCGGGCACTGGTAGAGCTGCCCGATCGTATTCGGGAGCTGTCTGAATTCATCGAGACCACTCGCGACGATAATTCGCCAATCCCGCGCACAATTGCCGAAAAAGAAGTGAGAGAGCTACGCGCCCGTTTGGCTCAAGCGCAGTTCGATGTCGATGCCGTGCCGATAGATGATGAAGACAAGACCACGTACCGCTCGCACTATTCGTCGGAGGATGCCGCGCAGGCGGCCGCTGAACGCCACGGCATGTCGGTCGAGGCGGCCTACCTCTTCAACGAGCGTGTCTCCGAAGCCATATCCCTGGATGCACGTCGGGCGTACATGGCCACTGAGGAAGTCGCCGTCGGGCAGGATATGCCCGATGCGCTTCGAGCACTGCCCGGCGTATCCGACGACTTGGTGGTGCAGACCAGCATAGAAACCGGACGCAGCAGTCACCGAATCCCTTGGGGAGCGGGCCACGTCACAGTGGGCTTTCCAACGCGCAACGAAGATCGCGAGGGGTACTCCGTTTATTTCAGCTACACGTCCGGACATCGCGATTACGACGTTAATGAGCTACAAGAGTACGCCACCCTGCCCAGCGCCGAGACTCTGGCCCGGGATACGGCTGCGCTGCTCATGCGCTACCAAGTTGCCTCAATCGACATCAACAAAGCCCCAGAATTTGGCGCTAAACGTGATTCATTGGCCGAGGGGGACACCTATTCTCTTACCGAGTGCGCCAAGCGGGTACGCACAGACCTCAAAGAGGCGATCAATGCCGGGGTGCTGCCCAAAGGTCTGAAAGTCAGCGTCAGCAAAGCGAACAACCTGAGCCCGCAAATTACCGCCGTGCCCGAGGGTTTTCCGATCATCAACCCCGACTACGTGGCGTACATTGCCGAAAATCCACACGATCATTTCAATCAGCCGAGCCGATACACTCACGAGGCCATGGCCCTGGTGGAAGCTGTAAAGCGCTACACGAACGCTTACAACTCCGATAAATCCGATATCATGGTGGATATTCACAACCGTTTGTACAGCGGCCACATAAGCATCAGTTATGACCTCACCCAGCAAGCCCAGGCAGAGATCCAGGCGGCGCAAATCCCTGAGTCTCTTGAGCTAAAAAACCGCGTATACCCACTGTTAGCACCCGATGTATTCAAAGACCTGCACCGATTGCACGACATGGGCTTTGTGTATCTGGAGGGGCGCGAAACACCCCTGACGCTCGATCCGCAAGATCCCAGCGAAAACGGCAACGGCTTTTCCGATCACTTGGGTCGTGGCGTTGACGTTGAAGGGCTTGACCCGATGTTTGTCCTGGCCGTCAATCGCCTTCGTGGCGCCTACCAGCAACTAGGGAAGCCCTTCTATCGAGCCGAAATTGAAGCGGCCGAACAACCAGAGGAAGAATCACCAGTTACGGCAAGCGAGGCTGAAGACAACGATTTGTCGTTGGTCCGCGAGGCGATTGAAGCGCTCGAAATCACTGAGAGCATCGAGGCTCGACATTCAGCACAGTTCGAATTAGCGCCTAAGTTTTCCAGCCTGCCGGCACTTGAGCTGCGGATTGATCCAGGTATCGCCACGGTGGTGAACGGACCCACACCCATAGCCACTATCGACACAGATGCCCCGGGCTGGGATGTGCTCTCACTGACCGATGATGCCCGCACTTTACTGCGCGCCGTCGCCGATGACCGTTACAGCGTTCGTAGCAAGCAACGGCGCACGATTGAAACCACCACCGACGGGCAACAAATACAAGCGCAATATCCCGAGGCGGTGCAGGCGCAGCGCATCCACGATGAGCTGTTCCAGGCGGTGGTCAGTGCCAACATGGATCCGACACCTATCCCGAGCGTCACCACCTTTGGGGCGCATTTTGTCGGCGCCAAGCGGGGTGAGGACGGTCTGTGGGACGCGGTACTGGCTACCAGTACCGTCGCGGGTGACCATAAGGGTGTCATCATCGAAGGTTCTGGCTTTGCCAGTTACGAGCAAGCCCTGGCCGGTGTGGCCAAGCGCTATGAAGATCACGCCAAGCACGCCTACCGCCACAATCAGGCGCCCGGCATGTGCGATGCAATCAGTGTGTTGACCTACCTGGAGAAACACATTGAGGAGAATGACGGTCAGTACCAGGCGCAGCTGCTGGACGATCAGTTGCGCGCGATCGCCCGCAAAGGCGGTGTTGCCCTGATACGCCATTATGAACAACTGGTGACCGAGCAGGGCGCCACCCCCAGTGACAGCGATATCCTCAGTCGTCGCACCATCACCTTAATTCCCGCGAGCGAGCGCAACGACTCTACCCAGATCGAGCTGGCGCAGCTGGCCAGCGGGCACTACGTCTTCGGTGCCGATATCGCCCTGCCCGACGGTAAGCGGATCAGTCTGCCGACTTCGGCCGAGAACGAGCTGTACACCGGCCCCGAAAAGGCCGCAGGGGCCTTTCTTACCACCATCAATGATCTAGCTCCATCGATGCTGGATGCGTGCGCCGAAGCGTTGTACAACCAGGTGCCCATTGCCGCGACCGCCGACCACGAGATGCCCGACATCGATCAGTCTAAGGCGTCGAAGCTCGCCGCTGAGTTGACCGAGCGCATTGAGCAGTTGAATGAACAGATCCGCCAGGGCGATTTTCAGGATCCTGCTATCCAGGAATTGGTGGGGATGCGCGACGGCCTGGAGGTCCAACGGGAAGGTTGTTACGCGGTAGAAATACACGCCTTTCTCAGAAACCACCCCGCAGCAACCCTTGAGCTGGCGCCCCAACACATTGCCCAGTCGGTGAGCCAATACCAGCTGGTGCGCCGGGCGTACAACGAGCAGCGCATCGTAGAGGAGCAAGACGGTTCACTGGACAGCCAGCAGCTTCGCCAGCAATGGCTCGAAGCGACGTCCATGGACAGCACTCACGAAGTGACGGCCAAAGGCATTGCGCCACGCGCGGACCTGGCCCTGCCCGAGAACATTGGCGAGCTTCAGGTAATCGAGCGCTACCGCAACAGCGGCTCTGAACCGATTTACCTGATCGATACCGGCGATCTGGATGCGAACCTCGCCCAAGTGCTGGTAAACGCGGCGCGCCTGAGCGGCGGTTTGGAAGTAGACCGGGAGCTGATCTTTAGCGACCTAGACTCGCTGGAAAAATTCGTGGAGCAAAACGCGCTCGAATACCGCATCCAAACCGAAACACTCGACGAGCCGCAGTACAACACTCAGGTGGCCAATGCCAACCTTGAGCCCTGGCAGATTCAGGAGCTGCACACCGCCGGGTACATACAGACTGAGCAGGCCCATGCCTGGGTGATACTGGCCGAAGACGATGTTTCGGTTCGCGTAGAGTTCTACCGCGGCGTCGATGGCACGACGGTCGATGCACAGGTGAAGTTTGCCGGCCCTAATTTCCGACGCGAGGCGTTCCTCTCCGCCCTTCCCGCGCAAATCACCGCCGCCGAGATCACCGATAAGCTCAATGCCGAGCTGCTACCGGCCACCAAAGGCAAAGTGATTGCGCCGGCTCTGGCACCGACCATTTCCACCATCAGTGGAGAAAAAGCCTGTGCCATGGTGCTCGCCGCTGGCATGAACATCGAGCAACGCAGCGACCCGAATATGTGGGTGATTTCCGGCGACACCTTCGCGCGTCGCCACACCCTGTACAACCTCGGCGGTAAGTACTACAGCCCCGAGCGCGGAAAAGCCATCTGGGTTTTCCGGGAAAATCCTGTGCTGCGTTTGGGTGCTGCTCTGGCTGGGCAAGTAACCAGCCAAGAGGCCGTGCAGACTCAGGAAAATGGGTATATACTGCGAGTGGGAACCAATGGGAATGATAATCATTTCGTAACGCGTGCATATCCAGAGGCATTAGGTCCGGACGCCGCGTTGATTGTCACCAGCAGCTCTTCGCTGTCTCAAGCTCGTACCGGTACCCTGACACCGATCCTGGAGCCGGAGCGACTAGATAAACTGTTTGCACAAGCCAATGCGCAACGTGAACAGGCCGTAGAACACCGTGGCGATGCAGAGGCCGCCCCCCAAGCCCCTGCCCAAGAGAACAACACTGTTAACCAAGCGGCGACCGATACGCCCAAGGAGACAAGCAATGCACAAACGAATGATCGACCTGCCGATCGAACCGCAGGGATTCCAGCAGCTGGAAATGCTGCAGGTGCTGGTCAACGCCAACCCCGAATGGACTCAGGCGCAGGAGCCGATGTTCCTGCAGATGTGGCTGGTCAAGGCCGAGGAGCTGATCGAGCAGGCAGCCGACCGAGCGGACGCCCGGTTTCGGGACAGCAAGAGCGCACCGTTGACGATCATGGATCACCAGCAGCTGCAGACACTGTGCCGCGAAGCGCGCAACGAGACGATGGCCGAACTCTCCGAGACGCCGAGCCTCGTGAACTGTTTGATTTCCGAGGATCCCAGCCAGACGGTCAATTAGACGATAACGCCCGGGGCGAGTACACACTCGCCGCCCTGGATACGCTGTTAACACTGCGAGAGCACAAACGCTCCCCGACCCCCGAAGAACGCCAAGCATTGGCCCGTTTTGTGGGCCTTGGGGCGAAGCAGTTCAACGGAAAAAATGATGGTGTATTTGTCGGCCGCTGGAACAATCGCTACGAATCTTTGAACGATCGCATTGCCGGGTGCATGAAGCGTTTTCTCGACTCTGAGCGTAATTCACTGCAATCGACCGTTTTGACCGCGTTTTACACGCCCGCCGACATTCGTCAGTTTATGTGGCAAGGCCTTGAGCGGTTGGGGGTGAATGACCAGCTCAAGCGTCTCGATCTGGTTGAGCCGGCCGCCGGTACCGGGCACTTTCTGGGCGATGCGCCGGATTTTGTGCGCAACGGCGCGCGGATACAGGCCATCGAGATCGATCCGGTTACCGCCGAAATCGCCCAGCACCTTTATCCCGAAGCGCAAATCATCAACAAACCGTTCCAGGATGTACAGTTCCCGGCCAACAGCAAGGATGTGTTCATAGGTAACCCGCCCTACTCCGATGTGCGCACGTACAACCCCGCCTCGGGCAAGCGCGAGGTCATCCATGATCTGTTTTTGCGCGAATCCATAAAAGCCACCCGCCCCGGTGGCATCGTCGCCTTCGTAACCAGCAGCGGCACCATGGATAAAGCCAACGACGAGATGCGGGCATATGTGGCCTCCCACGCCGACCTGGTTCATGCGGTGCGCTTGCCCACCAGTGCTTTTAACGAAGCCGGCACTGAGGTGATGACCGACATCCTGTTCTTTCGCAAGCGCCTGCCCCAGGAGCGGCCCCAGGCGAAAAACTGGGTCAACACCACCAGTCGCGAATTCACCCTGAAGGATGAGACCGTTGAGCTACCCGTAAACCAATACTTTGTGGATAACCCACAAAATGTGATCGGTGAACTCAAGGCGGTCTCCGGGCGTTTCGGGCCTAGTTTGAGCTGCAGCTACAACGGCGATTTATCACGGGCGCTGAGCGACCAGCTCTCGAATCTACCCGAAGGCGTATTTAACCCACAACGCAGCCTCACCGCCCGGGTCGATGCGGGCATTGCCACCGACACCGCTGAGGAAGTCGGCGAAGAGCTGATGGAACAACACCGTATCGGCAGCTGGTATCTCGATGACAGTGATGAGGTACGGCTGATCCAATACGATGGCTCGCAAGCGAAGTACTTCAGCGAGGCCGTTAAGCTCAACTCGAAGCAAGCGGTCATCGCCAAGGACTACATCGGTCTTCGTGATCTGGCGAAGTCACTGGTCGAGGCGGAATCGGCACCCGAAGGGCGCGTTCCGGATGATGAACTGGTGCGACTGCGCGAGCAGGTCAATGAGAGCTACGACCGCTTCGTCCAGGCGCACGGGCCGGTGAACCGTAAAGTCACTCTGCGCCTACTACAGGCCGATCCGGATGCGTACTTTGTCGCCGCATTGGAGAACTACGACAAGGAACTCGACCAGGCCGAGAAGGCGGATATTCTCAAGCATCGCGTTATTCGTCCTGAGATCACCGCCGCCATCCTCACTCCCGAAGATGCGCTGTACGCGTCAATGAGCACGTACGGGCATGTTGATCCGGAATTTGTTGAGCAAGCACTGAGTCGTCCTTGGGACGAAGTCGAAGCTGAGCTGGGCGAGGCAATATTCCTCGACCCAGAAAGCGGCAAGTACACCACCCCATCGGTTTATCTGTCCGGGGACGTGATACACAAGCGTGAAGTGGCCGAGCGAGCGCTGATCGACAATCCCGCGCTTGAGCGGAACATCGAAGCACTAAAAGCCGCGCAGCCGAAAACCATTCCGGTCACGGACATCCATGTAAAACTGGGGGCTACATGGCTACCAGAAGATTTGGTGCAGGACTTTGCCCGCACCTTGGTCAATGCCAAGGCATACCCTCACAACGAACGATTGACGGTTAACTTCAACGATCTGCTCAAAGAATGGCAAGTGAAAGCGACCGATGCGCTGCGCCGAGATCGCTCCACTGAATTTACCATTGAGCACGGCACTGAAGATGTACCGTTCCACAAGCTGCTGCTGCACTCATTGACCCAGACCCGCCCCCGGGTGTACGTCGAGGATATCGATGGCAACCGTGTCGTATCACAGGAGCGTACCCAACAAGCCTGTGACAAGCAGGTCGAGCTCGAAGAGCGTTTCCGTTCCTGGGTACTGGAAGACAACACCCGTGCCCGCAAGATTCAGGATGCCTACAACTACCGACTGAATCGGTTCGTTCGACCCGAACCCGACGGTCGTTACCTGACCTTCCCCGGTGTGACCGAGGAGCTAAAAGGCCGTCCGTTTGCGTTTGATAGTCACCAGTTGGGGGTGATTGAGCGGGCGCTGACCTCTCCCTACGGTACGTTGCTTGCGCATGAGGCCGGTGGTGGTAAGACAATTTCCACCACCGCCATTGCGATCAAACACAAGCAGTTGGGCCTGGCAAAAAAACCCATGATCGCCGTTCCTAACCACATGCTGGTGCAGTACACCAAAGAGGCTCTGGATCTGTATCCCAACGCCCGGATTCTGACGGTGACGCCCGATGATCTAACCAAACAAGGGCGGGCGCTGTTTGCACAAAAATGCCGCCTCAACGACTGGGATCTGGTGATCTGTACTCATAGTCAGTACCAACGCATGTCGATGCCGCCGGAGTACGTCCAGCGCGACATCGACCGTCAGTTGGACGAGCTGGAAACCATGCTGATTGAATCCGATGATCGCATTACCACCAAGGAGCTGGAACGCAAGAAGAAAACCCTCAACGAGAAGTTAAAGGAGATCAATGCGAAGATTGAAGCGGGCAGCGATGATGTGGATTTCACCGAATTAGGTGTTGATTTTGTCGGTTACGACGAGGGTCATTACCTCAAGAACATGGATCTTCCTACCAAGAACCGTGGACTGCCCGGCATCAATTCCCGCGATGCGGTACGTTCCCGTGACTCGCTGATGAAATTCGACTGGATCCGCGAGACTCGTGGCGACGGCAAAGGGGTGTTGCTCGCCACCGGCACCCCCCTTAGCAACACCGTGGGTGAAATCATGGTGATGATGCGCTACCTGGCTCCCGAGCTACTGGAGCGAGCTGGTATCCACAATCTTGACCAGTTCATTGCCAACTACGGGCACATTCAAACTCACCTTGAGCTTACGGCCGACGGTAGCAGCTACCAAACCAAAGAGCGGCTAAGTGGGTTCCGAAATATTCCGGAGCTTATGCGGCTTTTCACCCAGGTCGCTGACATCAAAATGGGCGATCAGCTCAATATAAAGCGCCCCAACGAAAACCGGGTAACACACGTTACCGAGCTAACACCACAGCAGCAGCTCTTCATGGATTGGCTTGGCCACCGAGCCAGAGGGATTAAGAACAAGGTTGTCAAACCTACCGAAGACAACATGCTGAATATTTACACAGACCTTCGCAAAAGTGGCGTGGATATGCGCCTGATCCACCACAAGCTCGACGATCACCCCAAGTCCAAGATTAACGAACTTGTGGAGACCTTTTATCAGCGCTGGAAAGACGGAAGCGATAACCTCGATACACAACTTGTCTTTTTGGACTTCCTACGACAAAGCACAAAAGTGAAAACAGGGACCACCCCCGACGGTCGTCCAAAGTTCAAAACGGTGGAGAACCTTCACCTTTATAAGGATATCAAGAACAAACTCGTAGCCAAGGGTGTTCCCGCCAAGGAAATTGCGTTTATTCACGATGCAAAGACTGACGAGGATAAAGAGCAACTGTTTGAGCGTATGCGCAGTGGCAAGGTACGCCTTACGTTAGCCTCTACAGAGAAAATGGGTGTGGGGACGAATGTCCAAACTCGCCTCAAGGATCTATACCACGTCTCTCTGCCGATGCGCTCGACCGACATGGAGCAGCGCAACAAACGGGCAGTTCGCCAGGGCAATACCCACGATGAGGTCAATCTCCACTTCCCGGTGACCCGTGGATCTGGTGACTTAGTTTCGCTGCAGATGCTCGATCGTAAAGAGAAAATGGTACGCCAGGTCATGGAGTGTGACTTTGAGAACATGCTACGCAGCTTCGATGACGACTGTGACCCGTCCTACGAAGAGCTGATGGCGTTGACCACGAACAATCCGATCATTAAGGAGAAAATCGAAACCGATACGCGTGTCGAGGAGCTGCAACGCAAGCGACGCGGCCACGAACATTCGACCTTCAACGCCCGGTCCAAGCTGGCGCATCTGGAACACAGTGAAATGGTGTATCTGCACGAACAGTTGGAGGGCGTCGAAATTCTGAAAGCCACCGTCGGCGATGTACCGGAGGAGTTCGAAATGACCATCAACGGCGAAACGCTGACCAAGTACGCTCACGTAGGGGCCGAAACACATAGGGCTTGGAACAGAATGAGCGCGTATCAGAACGAGAAGGAACTGGGGGATTTTCACGGCTTGCCGATCAAGTTAATCACTGACAAAGACTATGGGGCCTTCCTTGTGGCGGAGACTCCCGGTAAAGACAAAAACATAGCAGTCAGGGTCACCGAAAGCCTATCTGGGTTCCCCAAGAATTTGGTGGAGAAAATCAAGGAACGCTGCGCCTCGGCCGATCTGTTCCAGGAGCGCATTGATAGCGTGAACCAACAAATCGATCACCTCAAACAGTTGTCGGAGGCGCCTTACCCACACCAGGAGGAATTGGACAAACTGCTCGTACGGCAGAAAGAGCTGAACACGGAGTTTTCTAAATGGGAATCAGAGAACAAGCCAGAGGTTAAGCAGGAAGGATGGATGCACCCGTTCGAGATTTTGCTGAAAAAGCTCAACGGTGAAGATGTCTCACAAGAGGAGTCCATGGGTGCGCTCAACTATGAGCAGATCCAGGAAGCGTTGGCGGCTGAGCATGAAGATGAGCCTAATCAGGAGAAAGAGGATCAGGGACCGAATCTGACGTTGGTGTAGGAGACTCGCCTAGCGGCTCTTGGGGCGACCCAAGAGCCAGGCGTATATCGATGAACTCTCTATCGGGAGGCAGTAAAGACGTGATCACTCTACGGAGCCCGTGTCCGGGGTTTGATTCCTTCGACACGCTGACAAGCCCCAAGGTTTCCAGTGTATCCAGACCAGTCTCTGTAGGCTTTTGGCTGAGCCCGAACGCGTCCATAAGCTCGGCGACGGTGAGCGATCGCCTCTGGTGTATTAGAGCAAGCATGGCGAGACGATTGGGGTTTAACAGCTGTCGGACGGTTTTGATATCCGTCTTTGAAAATACAGGGAGCACCACCCGATTGGTAGTGCTGCAGTACCCCAAAATATCCATATGGAAGCATTCACGCATTCAGCTTTACCTTTTGTGGTAAAGCTGGTTGATTAATTTGACGCCATCTTATACAATCATAAAAAAAAATGCCACCCACAATGGCATTGGTTATGGATGCCCAAAAATGCGCCTGTATATAACGGAAAAACCAAGCGCGGCGCGACAATTAATTGACGCGCTTGGCGAGTGCCGACATGTTCGGTCATCAAACGGAACCAAGTTTGGCGGTCATAAGGCCGGTAACGGTTGGTGCGTGACGTGGCTTAGTGGGTACTTCCATCGGTTGTACGAGCCGCACGATTACGACCCGGCGCTCAAGCGCTGGAGCATGAGTACACTCCCCATCTTACACACTGAGCCAGTGTGGAAAGTCGATGATTCTCCCAATTTCCCCCCAAAACACGAAATAGAAGAGCAAATCGAGCATATTCAGGGGCTCTACGCACAGGCTGACGAGGTGATTCTTGCCACCGACGCCGACCAAGAAGGTCAGGTGATCGGCCAAGTGTTTTTGGAGCAGACCGGCTGGACTGGCCCCGTCAAGCGCCTTTGGAGCGATTTGTGGGAGGTTCAGGGGCTTCGAGAAGCACTGGGTAAGCTGCGCGATAACCGAGAGTTTCGGGGAATGTATGAGGCCGGGCTCAGCCGTATTATTTGTGACCAGATGATCGGCATTAATTTTACTCGTTTGCTGACGCTGAAAGCGGAGCAAGCGGGATACAGCTTTATGGCCAATTCGGGCCGAGTTCGCTCCCCATGTACTAAGTACGTGGTTGACCACCAGGCGAAGGTAGACGCCCACAGCGCCCGCGCCTACTACAATCTGCGCGCCAATCTGCAGCGCGAATCCGAATCCTTTCAGGCCAGGCTTATTCTGCCCTCGTCTTTGCTCGAAGATGGGGAGCATTGCTTTGATCCCGAGCCGATCCGGCGTATTCAGGCTTCCTTGAGCCAGGAGACGCACGGGATCGTCGAGTCAGTCACCCGCTCGCAACAAGAACACAAGCCGCCGCTGCCTTTCAATCAAAATACACTCTCGCAGTACTGCGCGCAGCACCATTCTATGATGCCGGATGAGACAGAAGCTGCCGCCCAGAAGCTCTACGAGCAAGGGTATCTGTCCTACCCTAGGGTAGAGAGCAAAGCCTACGAAACCTCTGTGTTGCTCAAAGTGCCCAGTATCTTTCAGATGCTCGCCGGTTTATCCCCTGAGTTCACTCAGGCCGTGAGCCTGGCCAACATCGAGCACCCCCAGCCGGTGTTCGTGGATGAGGGCGTCGATGCCCACGGCGCGATATTCCCGTCGCCGACAGCCCCCAATATATCGGCGCTAAGCGCCCACCAAAAGGCCGTCTACCTGGCGGTAGCGAACCGGCTTCTGGCGCAGTTCTACCCCAACCATATCACCAGTAACGATAAAGTTATTTTGCTGATCGGCAATCACCGCTTCATGGCCGAGAGCAGCGGCATCGTTCAGCCCGGGTGGACATCACTTGTCCCCACGGAGGATAAAGAAAAAACCCACCTGCCGGCTTTGAATCAGGGCGATCAATGCCCACTTCGGGAACTGCAGTTGCAGGAGCGAAAAACCAAAGCGCCTTCGCGTCTGACCGTTAGCGCTTTTCAGGCCATGCTGGAGGACTGCACACACCTGCTGTCCGAACCGGTACGTCAGCGTATGGGCTCGGCCCGGGGCCAGCTAGGCACCGGCGCAACGCAGAAAACCTATCTGAAGGAATTGGTTGCTCAACGCGTGGCGGTCGTAGAGGACAAAAAGTACGTTGTCCCCACCCGTCGGGGGATCGAGTTGGCGCGGCTGTTGCCAGACACGCTTTCCTCTCCGGATCTGAGCAGCCTCTGGGAGATGCATTTCCGGGCGATCCGTAAAGGACAAAAAACACGTCAAGAGTTCGTTGGTGCCGTCGCTGACTGGGTGCGCACCCAAGTTGAACAGGTTAAGGCTTTGAGCTTCCCCCCGTCTCCAACTATTAACGCCTGCGAGCGCTGTAGCAGCGCAATGATTCGCCGCCCAAGGCGGGGCGAGCCGACACAGTTTTACTGGCAATGCAGTAATGAGGAATGCCGCACCACCACCCCCGATCTGGGCGGCAAACCGCTGGAGCTTCACCCCAAGGATGGCGAACCCTGCCCCAAATGCGAAAGCGCTTTGCGCACAAAAATGCGTCGCAAAGACCGCGCCCGCTTTTTAGGCTGCTCTAACCGCGAGTGTAAACACAATGAGGACTAACAATGGCTATGGATATACAGCAACAGGCGAGGGAGCTTGTTGACCAAATGGATACACGGCACCTTAAAACCTTATACGAGCCCCCGATGTGCCCCCGGTGCGGGGCGGCGTGTGATCGCGCGGCTCGTGAAGGCGTATGGAAGCACTGTGACTACTCGGTATCAATTCCCGTGTGGAAGCTGGTGTGCGTGCAGGCATCCCAATTACGTGAAATGCTAAAAGCTGAAAAAATCACCACGATCTCCTTCCACGGGCACCCAATCCCGGTCGAGGAAGCCGTACAGCCGACGCATTTATTCCCCCTGTTTGTGGCCGCTGCCGAAGAATACGGACGGATCATCAATCAAACCCCCCTGCTGAGTTTAAAGCCCACTGATGAAAGTGCGGATGAGGCCGGGACCACTTTGCTGCCCTTTTATATCACGCTCAATGATGCCGGATGTCAGCCTACTGAATACACCTTGCTACTGATCGGTGCGGCAAAGGAGGCCATCGAGAGGATGCGCAAGACAGATCCTACTGGCTCGGTTATGCCCGCTGAGATCATTATCGATATTGGCCACATATCGGTAGCAGCCTAATGGAAGAGTCCGATCTGCCCGATTTGCTGGACCAATTCGCCGTCGGGGCCGATGTGGCTAACCACAACGCGCCCCTGGTCAAGCTCGCCAACGCCAAATGGCAAGGCGCCCTCATTGGGGCGTTGAGTGAGTGTCGGGAACAAGGTGGCGACCTTGCTCAGCTCGGCGATACTTATCGCGATCTTGCCAAACAATTGTTGGTCAAGCTCGACTGTGATCCGGACGATCAGCGTTTGCACAATACCGCGATGCAGGCACTTATCCGCCCTGTCACGCGCGAGGTGCGCGAACACGGCACACTCAATGGCCAGTGGTTGGATGACTACGCGCAAACTCTGAAACAATTGCCCGCCATGGTTAGAATTATCAGCTATCCGACCACGGCCAGCACGAGTATGGGGATGACTCTGGCGAACCACCATGCGGAGCTGATCAATCTAAGCAATACCTTCAGCTTCCTGCGCGCGCCGGCCGATGTGGCCAGCTGGGCCCACACGCAAATTGATCCGCACGCCTATCAAATGGCCAAGAAGATTGCCCCACACGATGAAACCGGCCCCGCCTATCAGAACCAGCTCAATGTACACCGCAAGCTCTTTATCGGTGCCTACTACGCTGAAGCCCGACAATGGCAAGGCATGCTGGAGGATTCCCCAAGCTCGGCCCGCCTCTACCCGGACGGCATTCCGCTAACCGGAGTGCAGACCCGCTTCCAGGAACAGGCGGAACTGTTGAAACAATTGATCGAGCCTGAGCAACAGCAGACGTTGCAGTCAGGAATTTCGCGCTAAGAGATGTCAGGCCCGACCTGGGCTAAGAAGGAGAATATTGGTGAGTAACCCGAAAACATCCCAAAGCAGCGATCAAAAGCCCAAGCGCTTTCGCTTCGTACGCGCCACAGGCCGTGCTCTGGGAACCTGGTTGACACCGTACGGTGTCCTGCGAGGCGTCTACCAACGACAAGTTAGCGCACACGCGCTCACCCCAGAGACTCCCGTGGAAAACCTAGGGGAGGCACGCGTCAATAACATTGCTGCAATCGTAGCCAGTGTCATGGGGCTTGCCGCGTGCGCGTGGGCGTTTGTATGGTTGAGTGACGAGAACGCCGAACGCTCAACGCTCTCTTTCGTGGGTGTCATCCTCATCGTTATGACGATCATGCTGGGGCTCAAACTTCGCCGGCACATCGCGAACTTAATGGAGCTGCGCCGACGCGGCTTGGAGCAAGAGCCCGGCTACACGGCAGAGCAAAAGCTGTTTCAGCCAGAGCAGGATAAACTGCAGATCGATGACAACGCCCTCGCGGTGCTGCTCTTTCGCTTCACCACCTGGCGCAATATGTTTTTCATATCCGCCACCTTCGCGCTATGCCTGTTCCTCACTCCCAGTAACGTAGCTGGCATTCGTCAGTGGCAAGGGCTGCACAGCGGAGTCAACTTTCCGGCGATTGTCGCTCTGACCTATTTTTTCCTAGTGGCCATTTTGGTGGTCAGTGGCCTTCGGGCACAAAAGGACATCAACGCCGTATTGGCCAAGGGCGCCCAACCCTTGGTCGAAGGGTATGTCACGGCCAATAATCACGTACTGCGGATCATGGGCTTTGTGGCGGCAACATTGCTGGTTGCCGCCGTGGGGGATGCGCTCTTGGTCTGGCTTGGGGATAACAATTTCACGATGGGTTTTGCCGCCGTTTCGCGTATCGCCCTATTCATCTACATGGTCGCCTTCGGCGTGAATATTCTACGCAGCACCTCTACCATTAGTGGACTGGAAACGGCGAGGACAAAAAGCGAGGCGGGGTTTCTAAACGTATTTCTCGCAGGATCGTGCCGCCTGCCGGCTCCGCCGGATAATCAACCTCTCAACCCCTTGCCCATTGGCGCTGTCCGCTTGTGCGCGCTGATACTCTTCGGCGCAGCCTTATGGGTGGCCAGCAATGGCGGTGTCATGGCGCTACTGACCGCGATGGCCAGCATGGGGCCTTTGGCATTGCTGGGTTCAGTGATCCATTTTTATCCTCAGCTTCACGCGGCTGAAAACGAACCGTTCAACGCTGAGGTGCAACGGTGAGCGATTCCGACCTCAGAGAAAAGAATTTCGACCCGATCGGTATGCTCATCATTCTGCTCGTGCTGCTCGCGGGCGCGTATTTTGGCTTCCGTTGGTTTTGGAGCAACTACGATTCAACGGTCAAAGATATTTTCTTATGGACCGCCTACTACCTACGGTACATCCAACTGCCCTTCTCCCCAGTAATGACTGAGACCTACAAGACGGTGCTTTGGAATCTGCCGAACTTGTACAACGAGTACATTGGGACCAACTACGACGATGAGTTTTTGCCTGTGTTTGCGCAAATCGCGATGCGTAACGTGGCGATGCACCTGGCGGTGATCTTTATTCCGTTCGGGATTTATCTCATATCACGGCACGACAAACTCATGTTTGTTCGGCAAATGGGCGTTGATCAACTCATTGAGGTGCAACGCAAATTCTTCCCGAGAATCCGTCCTGCAACCAATCAGAATCTGCTGCATAAAGACCCCCGGTTCGGCAACTGGGCTTCGGCTCAGAACCCCATAGAGATGGCCATTCAACGCGGGTTCATGCGCTTAGAAGATCCAGAGAACATCCCGGAGGGAGAGCTACGCGAGGTTTTCGGGGATAAGCTGCAAGACATAGCGATGGCCGGACTTAAAGATCCGACCGAGTACACAAAGGTTATCCAGGGCGTGTCCGCGCGCGAATACGCCGAATTGCTCTGGCCCACGGCTAACGCACAACCTGAAAGCGACCCGCTGAAAACGCTCTACGATAATATTGATCTGTACCACGGCTTATTGCACTTTGACGTTGATCGGCTCAAAGAGCACTACACCGCCACATTGGGGCCACGCTGCCAGTACGGCGGGAAGTTCATCGATATCCGCCCCCTGCCGCCTTACGAGCGTACGCTCTGGGTGTTGTTTATGGCGTGCATCTCACAGAACAAAGACTTACGAAAACGCGTAGAGACCATGCTCGATCAGCTGTCGGCGAGCTTTGAGGAAGGCCCGTTTAACGCGTTTCAGGACTCCATCGATCTGACCGGTGTGGACGAAATCTATGCTCTCGCCATAAAGAGTCCAAAGGTGAGGAGTCAGCTCGCGCGCATCTCGCGAAGCCACGCCTATTACTACACCGCTTTTTTTGATCTGTACGTCACCGCAAAGAAGTTCTACGGCACCATCAAGTGCACTGATTTTCACTGGTTGCGCGTGACCAATCGCCTGCTTTTTTTAGCGCTGGATTCGGTGGGTATGGATCGTGTGCGCTTTGAAGCCGCCGCCATCAAATCCCACTACCTGGCCGAACGGAAACGTCGCTACGGTCGAGGTATGCGCATACTGGCTCCCCAGGTCGAAAGCGCCGTGCTCAACACAATTTATGAGCTCCAATTCGATGGCTGGCTGGCAATTGAGTTAACGGATATCGACGAGGACGCTGAAAGTCCGACGTTTATGCAAGCACGGTGGAAAAGCACCTCTACCGTGGAGACATCAACCGAACCAAACGCGCCAGAAGCCGAACCGGCCTAAGCGCATCACACATAAGGAGTCTGCAGTGCGTAATCCATTTAGCTCTCGCACCAAAGTTATCGCCACACGGGTCGATGGCACGAGTTTTTGGGTATCGATCGACGACGACCCAGCATTGACGTTCGTCATTAACGATCCAGCAACGATGGCTGACAATGCCACCTTCGCCGCGCTTGGCCCCAAAGTGCAGCGCGAAGTCGTCAAAGCGATTCACCGAACCGGCGGCGACAATCGGCGCCCCGGTGGCAACAATTACGCGTTGATCGCGGCGATTGGTCTGTTGGGGCTTGTGGGATTAGCCAGCGTGGGGCAGCTTTCCGGAAATCAGCCCGGCGCAGCTCAACAGTGCGGCTTCGGAGCGACCGCCTTTGAAGGCGCGTTTACGCCTAATCAGGAAGGCTTGAGCGCCGCCGCGATTGCGCCGGAGAGTCGGGGCATGGAGGACTTAAAGGCCCTTAACCAGCAATTGCAGGCGATGCGTGGGCCACAATCTCAAGAAGCCACAGAGCCCACCGAACGTACCGAGTACGAGTTCGCCTGGTAATCACTATCCGATCCTAGAACGGTTGAAACCCTCTTACGGAATACACCATGTCTATCATCGAAAACCCGGTCAGCGAAGAGAAGTACCGGACAGATATTCTAACCGGCCGCCAACAAATACAGTTGGTGCTGGCGATGCCAAACGTCAAGGGCAGCATTTACCTGTTCGTAGCCGTAACCGGCATTATCTTCCCAAAGGCGTTATTCGGGCTGATCTTTCTGCTGATTTGGATGTGGCTAGCCCGGGATAAGTCCACGTTTCCAGGGCGGGTGCCGGCCGAATCCGGAAAGCTGGATAAATCTGATCTTGGTCCGGGCGGGAAAGGTTTTCGCAAAGGCCGTGGCCAAGTGTATTTCGGTTGGCACCGCGGAACCGGAAAGGAAGCGTGGGGCTCGTTCGATGATCTTCTGACCCACTTGTACATGCTGGCGGCCACCGGTGGTGGTAAGACCGAGGCCATTTGGGCCATATTGTGTAACTTCCTGTGTGCCGGTTCGGGATGGTCCTTTATCGACGGCAAGGGCACGTTGGCGCTGGTGCAAAACGGTCGCATTCTAGCCCGGCGCTTCGGCATGGAAGATCAACTGTTTATCATCAACTACGTCAGTCCCAGCGCCGAGCATGCGCAAAAGCGCATGACCAATACGTTAAATCCCTATACGCATGGCACCGCTGCACAACTTAAAGAGCAATTAGCGTCACTGTCTCTTTCTGGCGATGCGGGACAAAACCAGTTTTTCGAAGACAACGCCTCCGTTATCATTGAAAGTGTGTTTCCGGCTCTTACGGAGCTGCGCGACAAAGGCATTATCAGTCTGGACATCCAAACCATCGGTGCCTACCTGCCGATTGATCGGATCTATAAGCTCACCGTACATCCGCAGGTTTCTCCCAAGAATCAAACCTATATCAGGCACTACCTGGAAACCCTTGGCTTTGACTTTGAGGCGGCCAAGCAGGGTAAGAAGCAAAATTCTGAAGTGATAAAAATGTACGGCCAGTTCGTTACGCACTTCTCCAAAGCAATCTCCTCTCTTTCCATTCAGTACGGCAATATTTACGTGGTGGATCAGGGGGATATCAATATGAAGGATATCCTGGGCAATCGGCGGCTGTTGATAGGCACACTGCCGTCCTTGGAGAAATCCGGCGGGGAGCTGAAGAACCTCGGCAACATTGTCATGACCACCCAGAAAAATGCCATCTCCACCGACCTCGGGGATATCTTGGAAGGCACCAAGGAAGAAACCTTATTGCGCCTGTCCAGCAGCTGGTCTGTACCGTACGCGCTGACATACGACGAATGGGCGTTCTATGCCATTAAGGACATCGCCCTGATACCGGCACAGGTACGGGGCATTAAATACTGCGGCATCTTTGCCGCTCAGGACTACGCCGGTACCGAAGGTGCGGGTGAAAAAGACGCCGAGCAGGTGTTCGCCAACACACGGTATAAATTCTTCGGCGCGCTCGAAGAGGCTGGTAAATCCTGGACTCGAATCCGCGATCTGATGGGCGAGTTTCTGGTGGCCGTCAACTCCAACTACAAATACATTCCCGGCCTTTTTGGCGGACGGCAGATCATCGATCGGGAAAAAACCGAAATCACCCGTCGCGCTCCTGTTGAAATTAAAGATTTGCAGCAGCAGGTGGAAGGTCAATTTATGATGTTCACCCGTGGCCGCTTGAGCCCGATTCAATTTTTCCACACCAATATCGAGGGTATGGAGCAGTCGGCCGCTCCCGGGCACACGTTCAAGATTAACCGTTTATGCCGAGTGTACCCTCCTACCGATTTAGAGATGGAGCGTATTGAGCAAGAAGAGCGGTATCAGGAAATCATGTATTCACCGGGCACTTTGTTCTCTCCGATCGGAATGATTAAGCCTCTCAAGCAGGCTCTCAGTGCCCGTAGGGCCGAGGGGCCGCTTGAGGCGCGTGATTATATTGCGGTGTTGAATGAATACATTGAGCGCAATGCGCTCAAACTGGGGGTTAAACTCAATCAACGACTGACCAGGCCCAAACCAAAGACCGATACCGAAACCCCTACCGACACTGAGGCTACAGCACCTCACACTGAATCCACCGCGCCACCAAGCGCCGGTCCAGAGACAGAGCCCAACTTGGGAAGCCTGGCCGCGTTCGATCCGGGTGATTTACCGCCGTCGGACTCCCCAACCACCAGCGCTGCTCCTCAACAGACTGAGCCTGAATCAGCACCAGAAACAGCCGTGAATACTCGCTCTCCTGAAAGCGAAGCCGCACAAGCCGAGCCGACGCCTGCCCAAACGCCAATGGCGGCGCCGGCACAAGCTCCTGTAGCGCCCCAAGCAACCAAAAACGCACCCGAGAACGGCGAACTGGACCTTCACGCCGCGACCTTAGCCGCGAAAAAAGCCATTATCGACGCTCCGGATGCGCCTGGTGGCGCGCATATTCTCAGCAAGGAAGAAGCGGCCAATGTCCGCAACGATATGACCCAGATCGCTGCACTTATGGGCTATTCCGCGCCCCTTTGCGAAAAAACGGCACAACAGACGCTAGATAATTTAGAGCGGCATTGTTACTATCTGGCCCCACCAAAGCCCCGATCATTGGATATGGACAAAATTAAGAGCCTGGAGGCTAGGGTGAACGCGCTACTGGAGGGAGTGTAAGGATATTCTATGACTCCCACGGGTAGCGCCCTAACGTGAATACGCCAGGAGTCAAATGGATCTTAAAAATAGAATCATCACTGGGGGAGTCATCCTCGAAGTGGCCGAGGCGCTGGATATTGAAACCATGGACTGGTCCTATTTTCTCGGAATGTTCAGCGCTAGCGTTCACCGTATGCAAATTCAGCCAGACAAGCCCGTTGACTTCGCGCGAGCCATCTTGGTGCGGTATATCGCCAAGACCTTTCCCGCGACCGGCCGCTTGGCGGCCACGGCCGGGGGTATGGCCCTACGGGCCAAGAAAAACACCGAAACGGGTCTGCATCTGATCGAAGAGCTACGAGCGGTGTACGAAGAACACCCTTACGGTATTGAGATCGGTGGACAACGCCTTAATTTGAACAAACTAGGAAACATGAGCGTCCTGCTCGCCCGCAACTACACCACCACCCGAACCTATCTCAATGACGGCCGCTCCTTCACCCAGTCGGGGCACCGATGGGTCGATATCGTCCTTTCCCGGTTTGAACACTCGCCGCTGCGAGGCAGCGCTCCCAAAAGCACCAAGGGGGGCAATATCGCTGATCCGGAGGTAGATCTGATTCAGGAGATTCTGCTGGAGGAAGCGGAGGCAAACGACATTAAGCTGAACAAGCTTTTAAGCAAAGGCTGGCAGGGCTGGCAAAAATAAAGGTCGGCGTCTCTTAACGGCTCATGGAGTGCGCCGCCTGGTTTGGCTCACGCTCATGTTCTGCCGCGGCGCTAACCATTAAGCGCTCCAAGTGCTGACCAAACTCCCACAACGCCGCACCGACTGGCGCCAATTCGGCCGCCACATCATCGCCCGGCGCTCCCGAAGCGCAAAGTCGGGGCTCATAGGCATCGGCCCAATGGAGCCGGTACCAAGTGTACCGCGCCACGGCGTAGACGAAAGGCATCACCCGTGAGTCCAGTCCGTAACTCAGAGCCTCCCGGTAAGCGGGGGTGAGCCTACGATAAGGGGCATGTTGTGCGCTCACCAGCGCAATGCCTCGAAGCAGCGACATCAGAGGTGCGCTGGCCTCGCTTTGAACGGCCCCAACAAACCCGGCAATTTGGCTCTCAGCCTCTCGCGAGGGAGCGCCGATGGCCTGGCGAAGTATCGACAATGCCGCCGTACCCAAACGCATCTCTACCTCACGCTGATACTCGGCCAGATCGTCGTACAGGTCATCCTCGATAGAGATATCGAGCTGCGCGTACTGCCAGCTGCCCAGCAGCGGCTCGGCCATCTCGGTAAAAAGCGCCTCATGGTGCTCACTGGCCCAGTGGTACAAGCCTTTTGCCCAGTGCAGTAATAGTGTTCCCGGGTAAACGGTGGAGCGAAAGCCCCCTTCGACACCCAAAACCACCGCATCACCATTGTCCGTAATGGTTAACTCACCAAACATATCCACCATCGACGTAGGCCATTGCAGCGCATTGAAGGCTTCAAGCAAGAGTCTCCGAGCCTCCGCCGCGTTCCAGGCGAGCGGTTTGCGCTCCCACAAAATCGGCTCGCGGTACTGTGACAGGTACGTCATGCGCGATTGCGCGAGGGCCGCCCGGGCCGATTCTTCGTCCTCGAAATCATCGCTCAACCGAACAATATGTCCGGTGGTGGTTGCATAGCCATGGAAACACCGCTTTCCACGCAACTCCACCCGAAAGACGCGCAAGCGAGTCTCGCGAGCCATGTTATAGAGCGCATCGTTCGCATCCCGGGCCGTACGGTACAGTCCGGTACCCACGGGAACGCAATCGCCCTTGTTGGTTACACGGTACAGCTGCCAGTTGTCCGAGCCGGGAATTTGCCCACAGGTAAAACCGGTCCACCACCAACTGTGCCCTTCTTCAGCGCCGGCATCCAACCGGGCGTTGACGAACTCGTGGGCGGACGAAGGGCTGTTCAGCACTCGCATCAGTTGATAGCGGCCCTGGTGTGCCGGCGCCAGAGCATGACCGAGATCGCGCAAGGGCTCCTGGTGTCGGTTCATGTGCTTGGTCAAGCTGTCTCGGTTTAGAACGCCGGCAAAGTGCTGTATGAGAGCTTCGAAATTGGACAAATAAGCAGGCTGCGCTAAGGGGGTTTCACGCTGTGTCAGGACGGTATCGAACAAATGACGGCACAATACGCGCGCGTACGGTACGCGTCGCTCGACCTCCACCGCCAGAGTGACTAGCCGGGCCACCACTTCACTCCAGGGCAGCGAGCGTGAGCTGGTCGTATTGTGAATGGTTGCCGTGTTGCTGCCCTCCACAGGAGTTGTCTCGTCGGCCGCGTTCTCATCGCCCTCCTGCTCGGGCAACTCCATATCGCCAAGCGTCTGCGTCCAATCCGGTTCGGCTTCCTCGGCCTGGCACTGGGAGACACGTTCAGCCCATTCGGCCAGTCTGGCCGGATCCGCTAAGGGTTGAAATTTACCGTCGAGCAAAAACTGCGCGAGGCCGTCGACATCGGAAAACTCCCGGATATCGACCGGTCCCCCATGGCTGGCACCAATGTATGCGCAGCGGCGAGGCCAATCGGCCCAACACAGTGTGGATACAGCTCCGGACGACACATAGCTTACCGGGACAACCCGCTCCATCTGTGCCGTTAAGCGGCGTCGATCAACAATCTTGTCCAGCAACAGCGTGTGGGATATCTCAGAGGGAATGTCTTGCGTGTCGAGGCTATAGGTCTTGGCGGTGCCCCACACATATTCGAACGTCTGGGCATCCTCCGGGTTACGCTCAAGGCGGTCCATGCACGCCGCTTTGATAATGGCCCAAGCACCGCGGCAATTCACCGCGCCGCGCAGCGCATCGTTTTTGGCCGCTCGCTGAGCGTCCCGTCCGAAAATATTAGCGCCTTTGGTCAGGTATTCGACATGCTCATCGCCGTACTGGGTGAGTATGACTTTCACGCTCGCCGGCGGCGGCGCAAATATAATTCGTTCGGGTTCGTAAATTTTGACGGGCTTGCGCTGAACAAAATTGATTGGCCCGAAGATGGCTCGCCACCAACGCTCGGTTTTATCGTGGGCATCGATAAACCAGCCTTCGGGGCGCTGAACGAAGCCGCTGGCATCAAGCACGCTGTGAAACCCTACCGGTACATTCTCAAGATGCACCACGGGACACTCAGCGCCGCCGCCTTTAGGTCGGAACCAAAACGGCGTTACCCGGATCTCCTGGTCAGGGATATCCGGGCACAACACATACGGTAAGCTTTCAATATCCATAGGAAGGTGCTTCGAGTTAGCGGCTCATAGAGGCGCCCTGGGTTTGCTCGTTTTCCTTGCTCCGACCAAGGAGCTTGTCGAGCAATTCTTTGAGTTTTTCAGCCATTTTTTCCATGGCGTCTTGACGTTCAGCCACTTCCTCTGGGCTCAAATCGTTGTCCTGCAGATCAGCCAGCTTCGCTAGGTTCGCATCCTCTTGGGTGCGCTTCTCAAGCCATTCATCAACTGGCGCACCGAACTGTTCAGCGATTTCCTCGTCTGACCAACCTTGCTTGCGTGCATGCTCTACGGTGGACTCCAATGCCTCCGCCACCTCCTGGTACTCACACGACAAAAACTCCATTTCACCGGCTGCATCGAAGTCGGATCGCGCGCTAAAAGCTTTGGCCATAGTCGCTACGGCCGGATCGTCGCTTTCGGTCAGTTCCAAAACACTGCCGAGCTTCATGCCATCGCCAAGGTCCATCTGGGAGTAGCGACCATCTGGAGCGCCCTTGTCGATCTCCTCTATCGTCGAGAGTAACGCATTCGATCTAGCCATCAGATGCTGGTCGCCCATCAGGGCCACGCGATTCTGCACACTCTCCTTATCCATAGAGCCTATGGATTTACCCAGGCGGTCACGAATATCGACGACATTATCCGGCACCGGCTCACCGCGAAGCTGGCTCATGTCATCAGCTCGGATTGGTTCACCCTCCCCACTCACAGCACCTCGCAGTCTGCTGGCCACCGCCGAGCTGGCTGCTGCAGCTGTGCCGGCGGCAGCACCTGCAGCGGCTCCGGCGACGGCGCCGCCGGTGCCGGCCGCGGCACCGAGGGTTGTGGCAGCGACATTTTTAATCGTGTTCAAGAAGCTGCCGCCTGAATCTTCAGACGGACCTCCACCGCCCTCGGCACGGGCTGACAGGGCTGGCCCTAACGCATCGATGAGCTTTAACAGACGTTCATCTTCGTTCTCTGGTGTTTGTGCCGCCTGGGCGGCTTCCGCCTCCAGCTGGGCAGGTTCTTGGAGTTCATCGGCGGAAGCTGTCGTCTCTTGCTCCAGCTCCGGCGCGGGCGCCTCCTCGGCGCTAGGCTCATGCTGTTCAACAGATTGATTACCCACTGCCTCGTTCGCCACCTCGGGCTGATCAAACGCCGGGGGCACTTCCAGATTACTCTCCGGCAGTGGCTCATCCCACGCCGATAGATCAGGCGCGCCTTCCAACTCCTCCGGTGAGGGATGGGCGTTCATGTCCTCGCCAAAATCCCCAAAGGCCGACAGCAGATCATCTTGAGCCTCTGGCGCTAAGCTCGCGCTGTATTCCTCAAAACGCTCCTTGATGACCTCAGCCTGCCAAAGCTCTTGCGCATCGAGTGTGATATCGCCATTGGGGTTATCAACAAATCCCATCAGGTAACTTTTAAGCTCCACGTCCTGGCTGTCTTCAGCAAGGGCATCCAGTAGCATCTGCTCCAGACGCGTCTGCTCTTCCTCGCTGAGCTCCAATGCGTCCAGATTATTGATAGTGGCCATTAAGCGCTCCTAATTAC
Organism: Marinimicrobium hydrolyticum; assembly: GCF_030848505.1. Taxonomy (GTDB): domain Bacteria; phylum Pseudomonadota; class Gammaproteobacteria; order Pseudomonadales; family Cellvibrionaceae; genus JAVDDU01. Next base: position 155,812 of record NZ_JAVDDU010000006.1, on the reverse strand, counting down.
TCTTGATCGTTGTCGGCGAGGGCGGCACCCTCTTTCGTTTCCAGCATTTGATCCAGAAACTCGTCCGCCGGCGGGATGCTGGTCTCGCCTTCGGAAAACGATGCTAAGACCGCATCATCTTGTTGTGCTTCGCCGTCGCTACTTACAGGACCGGTCATTCTCTCATCACCTCCAGTTGTTAGTTGTTATTGGCGTACTTGGTTGTAGCCGTAGTGAGGGTTAAATACTTCATCGTTGTAAACACCGATTTTTGCGGCCTCGATCGTGTTGCCGTAGCTCTCCGCCTCAAGAATCAGCATATCAATTAGATTGCCCATGGCCTCTTGCGCGGCGATGGTGTTAAGCAACGTCCGTTCACCGCTGTTCACGTCGGCCGTTAGTGACTCAGCCGTACTATACGCCTGTTCCACGTTCGACCTGATAAAGTTTAGTAAAGACGTTGCGCCCGCCTCCGTTTCAATCTCGCTGCGCAGTGCCATTTCCCACGCTAAGAACTCTGCTGCCGTACGAGCCCTTGCGCTCACTCGTCGGTACCCGGCAGGATCGTGACCGAATAAATCCTGATCCCTCAAGCCGCGATACACACCAGGTGGTACCGCCATGGCCCGACGTATCGCAATGGCTTCATCCCACATGTCCTCCCGAATCACCCGGTCGGCGAAGCCAGCCTCAATGTTGGACATAAAGGTGGCAATTAGCTGAAAGGCATCCTCGGGCGTTTCCTGTTCGCGCAAAATCTCTCGCAAAAACTCGCTCGCCCGGTTTTGCACTGTTTGCACCATGAAGTCGCTGGTCACAGCGATCGGATCGCGTGGCTCTTCAGTTTCCGCACCGTCCACTCGGGAATGACGCGACAGCGTAACCGCTTGCATGCCGGCAACATCGCGACTGGTGCGGCTAACATTCTCCGGCCCGTAGTCATTCGCGATTCGGTAGGTCTCATTGGCAATCATTCTGCTCTGAGCTAAGGCCTCCATTGAATCCTTCAGCCCCTCGTGCAATCGAAGCTCCACTTCCCGGTTGGCGGTCATCTCCATGGAGACCGTCTGGGCGTGCGCCTGGTGTGCCGCTACAGTTTGCTGTGTTACTAAATCCATTGCTGTTTCCTGGGTCTCAAAACCCAGATCTATTGCATCATCGAGTCGATCCTGAATCATCGACAGAGACTGCGTTAACGCATTCAAAGAGGAGCGCGCCGCGCCGAGCAAAGATCGACCCGCACTGAGCGCCGCATCGGTACACATGAGGCAGATCTGACAGGCTGGGGCGCAAGGGCACGTAAAGGCCTCAGCTCTTTGAGGCGCGGACAATGTGAGCACCGATGCCGCTCCCGCAATGACCGAAGCCCCCACGAAGACTCTGAGCTTACTCACGGCGTCCTCCACGGCTCGATGCACTGGCCCGCTCCCGCGCAAAAAATTCATCCAGATGGCGCATCGCGTTCTCGTTCATGTAACCCAACTGACTCGACCCTAAACGCACCCGCGCCAAAGTTGCCTCTAACTGCTCCATACGAATGCGATTTGAAACACCTCCCCTGTGCGCGATACTGCGCAGCAATGTGGCTCGTGAGGCACTGCCATCTTCGATGTTGCCCTCACCTGAAACCCCTTCACTAACAGCGCTCCACAGATCACTCATAATGCTGACATCGCCCACGCGCAGGCCGTTCTCATCTTGCACGTCCGGTTTTACCCGCTTTGCCACTTGGCCGGCCACATCGGAGCTGGCATTCGCGGTGCGTAACCAAGCCGCCATAACCTGCTGAGTTTGCGGTGTGGCAGAACCAGGATCGAGGGCTTGGAGTGCAATAATATCGGGAGAAACCGGAAAGGATCTCTCCCCGGTGATAATGGAAATCTGCTCCAAGGCTATCTCCGCTTCAACCTCAGAGAAGTCCTGGCTGTTGACCGACACAAGATCCGCCGTAAAGGCATCGCCAAGCGAGACCCGAAACTCGTCCGCCCGGTCTTCGATTTGCTTTTCCCGGTGATCGGCCATAATTCGAGCGGCGGCTTCCTCTGCTTGTTGTCGAGCATCGATGCGACTCCAGGCATTACACAGCGCCGTGGGCACATTCTCCGGGCCATAGGTTTCGGCAATCTCCTGGGCGGAGTCGGCCATCATCGCCGAGCGTTCAAGCGCTTCCATACTTTCTTTGAGGCCATCAAGCAGGCGAAGCTGAGCTTCGCGGGACATGGTTAGCTCCATCCCCAACACGCGAGCATTGGCCTGAATGGCGGCGACGATATCTTGCCCATTGCTGGCTATTTGGTTGGCTGAGCTGGTAAATCCCACGGTAACGGTTTCAATCGTATCGGCGGTGGTTTGCGCTGCTGATCGAAAACCGCCCTGCACATCCGTGCTGTAAGTTCCGATATCGCTATTGAGCGAGCCCGCCGAGCTGCAGGTGCTACACGCATTGGCGCCACTGGTGGAAAAGACGGTAGCCGCGATCGCGGCGCCGAGAAATGTTTTGCGAATACCCCTCACCGCCAGCTCTCCCAGTCGCGATTGTTCCGGTTATCGCCGCGATCCGGCTCCTCGCCTCCTAGGCTACCGCTACCACCGACACCTCTCGTGGTGTTCGTCGAAGTGCCAACACTTGTGCCTCGTCCGCCGACGTTGTGCGAACCACCATCCACGTTCATATCCAGGCCCAACCCGGCGCACTCCTCGACATTAATGTCATCAAAACCGGCGTTCGCATCAAAGCGAACCCCGACGGCCGCGGTACAGGTGAGCAATTTGTTAGCCGAATCCATCGCCATGTCGCTCGCATCACACACGGCGCTCATCAGCCGGTCTTTGGCCCGCTCATAAAGCTGATCCAAAGCGGCATTAAACGGATTGCTTGGCAATCGACCGAAGGGGTCGAACTCAAACTCCCTAAATCCCGCAAAGCACGATCGTTCTTCTAGCGACTCCCCCGCGTCGATCATATCGGCCGCTTGGCGAGCCACGGCGCGTGCGGCCGTCGCCCGGTTTGCGGCCGTCTCCAGCAGCTCTTCACAGCCGGTATCGCCGGGGTTAAGAATCCCGTCGGCCACCGCGATCGAGGGCGATAACAGAATAAAAGGCAATGCAATCAGTGTGTTACGGTTCACGGACAAGCGCCTCCAGCGCGGTAATGGCAGCCAGTCGAACTTCAGGTGAGTACACCCGGTTAATGATTTGTTCGCGAGTGATATGGAAAAGTAGGCGTTCTCGCAACAGCTTTCCGTACATTTGCAGGGGGGTCTGGGTAATGACTTTGCTATAGAGGTGATCGTACAGCTCCGGCTGTTCCTGAATCAGCTCCTTGATAAACCACAGCGAGCCACCGTTCGGGGCGAACGAAAGAATCAGCATGATGGTTTCGGCGTGGTGATCTTGCTCTTGCTCAGTCTTGCCCAGGCCTTCGGCCAGCTGGCCGATGTTCGTCCACATTTTGGCCAGCACTTCCAGCATGGCCTCGGAGATTTCCGCTGTCTCCTCGTGGCCAAGGTTCTCGTGGACATCCATTTGCCGTATGACTTCCTGGTGCTCGTGGCTTAGAGAGCGCCAAAAGGCCTCGTAGGTGGCATGTTGCGTCATAGAGGGTCCGCCGGTGCGAAGATGGCGCATTATCCCCTTTACTGAAAGAGGTGCCAGGCGCCTTAATCGTTTAAAAAGTTTGCTTGAGGGTTATAATAGCACTACTATCCCAACATTTAATAGCCGCCAATCTCTGAGCTAATATGACCAAGCGCACCCCTATACTCCTTATTCTCGCCGGGATTATTGTCCTGGCGATGGCGGGTGCGACGGTAAATGCGCAAGAAACCGGTAACGAAGAGCCTCCACGGCAACTACCCCACCACCTGCAAACCCACGCGCAAGCGGCTGACCAAAACCTACTGATACAAATATTCGGTGATGTCGCCCGTGCCGCCTCCGGGCAGATGACCCTGACTGACCTGGTGCTCCGATCGGAGGACGGTGAAACCGGCCCGATGGACACGGATTCCGTGCTTTCCGGGCTCATGCTGATCTATTTAAGTTTCACAATGGTGATTGCCGGCGTCCTGCTGGTCGTTTTGCTGGTCCTGATGTCAATTCAGGCATCAATAGAAGGGAAGCTTCTAACCCAGCGCTACAACGAATGGGCGATTATCCGGACCTTGTACGCCGTGTTTGCCATCTTGCCAGCGGCAGGTGGATGGTCCATTGGGCAGTACGCCATCCTCCACGCCACCTTTTCGGTTAACTCCGTTGCCAATGAGATGCACACGTTCAGCAACCGATGGGTTTTCGCGCGCGGAACGGTGGGTTCGATCAATATGGATCAGTACCATTTCCGGCGGGTGGTGGAAGCGGCTTACCTAAACGAAGTTTGCGCCGCGACCGTCAACCGGTACTACGAACTAGAAAGAGAGCGGTACTCTTCGGTCATGGAAACGCTAATGCGCCGAAGGGCCAATCCCAATCTTAGCGTCAGCGAAAATCTAACGGACGCCATCGATACGATGACGCGGGCTTTACGGTCCACGGACACAGCGGGCGGAAATGACCCGTACCGGGTGAGCCTAGAAGCGCGCAAACACAAGATGTATCAACCGCCGCCACCACCCAGAATGCAGCAAACACCGGCACTTGCGGAAGAGCAAGCTTCTGCGATTCAGGTTGATAGGCTCTATTCTAATTATCATTGGAGTAGCGAGAAGGCCGGGGAAGGTGCTTGTGGGTCAATCGAGGTTGACTACATTGGTTTTACGAAGGGGGTGACAACCACTCCGAACAGGAGAACACTGGACGCCTACTTCAACGCACACGATGAAGCTGTAAACAACTTAACTCAGGAAATCAGCCGCGAAGTTCAAACGGTGGCGGCGGCGGTCTGGGCCGTCAATGATGCTATCGACCCCCGCCTTAAACAGCTTCGCCGTGAAGAGTTAGATGCGCTAAAGGAGGATGAGCGCTTCCTCGCGTTGGCCGGTCTGCTTGAAACCCTCGCGGGAACATCGATACAAGCGTTGGACGAGCTTGTGGATCGAAAAACGGCCGAATACATGAATACCGTCCGGCAAGCTTACAATCGAATAACCGCAGAGCAAGCGGACGTTTTTGATGAACTGATTTTAGAGATTCAGCGCCGCCAATCCAGCGGCAGTACGGCAAACTATTTGGCCGATATTGAGGTGGGTTCAGAGCTCAACCAATTACCTGAAGAATACCAAGGGTTGGCTGATGACAGCTTGATTCACTTGCTTGAAAACACACGTCACGGCTGGCTCTACAGCGGCTTTAAGTGGTGGGACGTGTCGCGCGCTACAGCGAACACCGAAGCGTTGGCCGCGCACAGGCCTGTTTCGAATACGTTTCGAGACCGCATCCACTACCACCCCGCGAATCTACAGGAGACGCTATCTGAACTAGATAGAAAGTACACTAAAGCAGTCACCCTAAGAGGCTATCAGGGGGATAAGTTCAGCGCGGAGGACGTAGAGAGCGCAAAGCAACAAGCGTCCGGCATGGATTACCAAGAAGCTAGAGGATCTACTCGCAAGAAGTACATGAACTGGTTTTCCGGTGCATTGTTCAGAGCGGCATTCTCCGATCTTGAGAGAGGGGATGCTCTTATGAGCCTACAGCGCGGCGGCCATCGGCTCCTCACTCTGTCCGGCACCGTTCTTACTATAAGCAGCACCATGAAAATCTTATCTGCGGGCTCCGAAACTGGTGGCGGCTGGCTAGCGAGAACTGTCACCGGGGGCGCATCCGAGACGAAAGGAGCCATGCTTGGAGCGGTATTTGAGGGCATCGCCAAGGCGCTGATGTTTTTGGCTTTTATATGCCTCGCGGTGGGCATTCTGTACGCTGTCTATTTACCACTGCTCCCCGCCATGATCTGGACGTTTGGCATCATCGGCTGGCTGGAAAAGCTCATTTCCTTGATTATCGTGCTTCCAATTTGGATGCTTGGCCACTTTATACCGGACGGAGATGGTTTAATTAATGGCGTTGGGCGTCAGGGGTATATCCTCACCGCTAGCGTGCTCGCCCGCCCCCCCGTAATGGTGTTATCGATGCACTTTGCCATGGTAGCACTAGAGGCTGTCACCGGGCTTTTGGCACACTTCTATACCGTATTCATCCCCAATGTACATGCTGACTACAGGTCTGGATTATTTGTGACGATGGGCAGCTTTGTTGTGTTCTCGGCCTTTCTAGTGATTGTCGCGCACATGATCCTCAATTGGACCTACAAGATACCCGACGATATAGGACCTATTCTCGGCGGGGCGGCGGCGAGCTTTGGTGAGGGTGAAGCGAAAGGACAGTCTCAAGGGGTGGCTGGGCTGATGTTCCACCAAACTCAAGGCACTTCGTCGCTGATGGGTGGAGCCGGTGGAAACCACCGACCCAGAATGGGTCGGCGCGGTGTACTAGGCAAAGCCGCCCAAGCCAGGGCGGGCTTCGGGGCCAGATAGAGGCCAGACAAATTTCGTCCAGCCTCTACAACCCGTCCTTAGAAGGAATCCTTAACCTCCCGCCCTGGGATGGGGAAGCTGCGAGTGTTCTTTACCAGAGTCTCACAAAACGCTTTCACCCGGCGGCGCTCACATGAACCGGGAGCCCAATCACCTCGGCTAATGCCGTGAAAAACCTCGTCATTGACAACCGGTACGTCGTAGGGCGTATTGATTCGTCCAAGGAAGTCACGCCAAAACGAAGCTCGGGACGCTTGAGCACTATCTGCTCGGCCTCGAAGTACAATCCTGGTTATTTCCAGCCGATCAGGATCATCTGCCGCTGGCTGTACTTCTAGCGCAAACGTCACAGTCACATGCAGCGGGGCATAGGGGCCTTGAGTCCTAGCCAGCCATTCTTCAGACCAACTCTGCGGGTCAGCAATCATAACCCCATAACCGAGCCAAGCTGGATCCCTAAGAGTACTCGTATTAAGGAAATGCCGATACCAGTCTTGCGGAATCCGATTTTTAACCACATTCGCCCCCCTAACCTGCTCGGTAACCGCATAAATCGGCAGCTTCTTATCGGTAATCAACTCCCACTGGTTATACGTCTCCCGGCCTTGACCCCAAGCACCCGGCACAAGCGGGGTAGTAACAACCATACCCTCAGCCGAAATAGGGATACCGTCTATCTCCGTAATCCCATAGTTATAAAGCACACGCGGTATAAGCTCGAAAGCCCGCTCCCGCAGCACTACATAGTCAGGATGCGCTTCAGGGTGTGTTGGCCAATACTCCATCTCCTCCACACGAAACTCGTCGGAAGAAGTCAGGTTCTTCCACCAAGTACCCGCGCTCTCCTCAATATAAATCGAAGCAGACACCAGTAGACCAATCACTACCAGAATCGGCATACAACCTATTTTTGCAACTCGCTTAGCCATGTCTCTATTTCCTCTGCAGACCTATCCTCACTGTACACCTTAACTATACAGGAATTATTACCCCATGTAAACCCCTTAACGCACTTACACGAACAATCCTTTTTTCTTCCACTCGTAGTACGTCGTTCTGGAAATTCCTTCCTCGCTGCAGGCTTTGCTCACCCCCACTTCACCCACTTTCGTTTGTATTCGTTGCAGCATAGCCCGTCCGGGCTTCACCCAGCCGCGAACGCGGCGGCTCCCCCCCGCTTTAGGATTGTTAATGACTTGTCTTGCTCGCGCCACCTCGGCGCGGTACTCGGCATCGGCTTTTGCGCCCGCATCCAGGATGGCTTTAATATCACTCGGCCCAGCATCCAGTATCAGCTGCTCACGTAACCAAACAATGTGCGTGCCCTTTGCTACCATGGGCGATAACTGTTCCCAGGCTCGCCACCAGTTCGGCCGACTGCGTGTACCGAAATCCATCATCACCCGCATGGATTCAAAAACCAGCGTGTCACCGGCGCCAAGGTGGCGAACCAGATCCCGTGCGGGTACGGCATCTTGACCAAGGCGGTAGGTGGCCGTGGCTTCTTTCCAAAAATTCCGAAACGGCTCGGGAAGGCGTTTCGGGGCGCGCGCCGACCGGCAAATGAGGACAATATTCATGCGAAAAGCTCCATGTAAGTGCGATAACGCGAGAACAGTATAGCACGGCCAGAGATAGGCGCCACGCGGAGCTTATAAGCAACATCAAAGAAAGTACGAAGTGGCGTCAATGGAAGGTCGAACCCGGACCCGGCAAGCACTACCGGCACCGCCGAATTCCGTTCAAAAACGCCCTTTCGTTCGGGCGGCGCTGAAAAACAATAAAAAAAAGGCGCTCCGAAGAGCGCCAAAGGGTCGGTCGGACTATGTAATCTTTGGGGGTGTTAACGGTTGGTGCTGCGAACCTGGATGATCTTGCCATCAATCAGCATGTAACCTTCAGTGCCCGGTGCCACCTCGTGGCCCATGACCTCAATGATCGGCCGATCTGATTCGCTCAAGCCCAGGCGCAGATCGCTGCGATTGACCAAAACCCACTGCTCTTCCCAGTTAACGTCATAGGAGTAGTCGTAGCGCACGCCGATTTGGTACAAGGTGGTGACCCAGTTTTGATCGTCGGATTGCCAGCTGACCTCACGCTGATCGTTTAAGTCCTGGTGCACATAGACTTGCCAGTCGAGCGGTACGATCGCATCAAACGCGGCCACCAGTGGTGCATCGAAGCCTTCTGAGGCGATAGCGGGTAACAATTCGGGCATCGTGCCCTGGTGGTTAACCACTTTCACCGTATGGTCTACGGCCAAGTTGTACTCTTCGCTCAAGCGCTGGCGGTCGTCCCGGCTCCGCCGCTCCCGCTCCTCAGCTTCCTCGCGCTCGCGCTGTTCGCGCTGCAGCTCTTCGAGTGCGGCTTGCTTCTGTGCCAGTGCCTCAGCGGCTCGGGCACGTTCCTGTTCGAGCTTTTCGTGATGTGCGGCCACCATCTCCGCCTCGCGCTGGCGGCGCAGCGCCTCCAGCTCCGCCAGGGAGTCTTCATAGACGTTGCGTAACTCAACAACATTCTCTGTATCCAGCTCGTCTTGTGGGTTGTCACCGTAGACCACCTGGATCGCACCATGGGCGGGCAGCGCGCCCGCTACGGCCAATAAGCCTGCAATTACTTGTACTTTCATTGTGAGGTGTCCGATCGTCCAGTTAAGAATTTATCGCAGTGTCATCAATCCACTCAGTGGCGATTTACCACCTGTCGGCGCTTTTTCGGGTGTAGGCGCGGGTGCCGCCCGAGCAGGCGACGCCGGTGCCGCCTCCGGCGGTGGCTGCGGCGATGGCGCTACCGGCCGGGCCAAGGGCTCACTTGGCGGCACTGATCGCTCCACAGGCGCTTGTGGTGCGATTGGGGCTGTCGCTGCCACCGTGTGCCCTGCCCTTTGCAGTTGCTGGCTCAGAAGCTCGTACAGTCCGCGACGAATCGCCGCCTTACCTTGTTCCGTGTCTTGCTCGTAGAGTTCACGATTGAGCAAAAACAAACTCTTCACCGCATCGGTCAGCCCCATGATGGTCACCACCTCCGCCACTTCCAGACCCTCAAGCACCTTGCCCTTGCGGTCCTTATTCGGTGCCTCATGCACCCGGCTCAGTGCCTGGTTGAGCAAGACACCACGATCGATGCCTCGCTTGACCTGCCCCAAGTAAAGATAAGACGACATGCGCTTTTCCTCAGACGTATGTGACTGTGCTTAGGCCTCTGCCTCTTGAGCGGGCGCATCCTCAGTGCCCGACACTTCGACGGCTTTCGGCGCTGCCAGGTTGTGCTCTTCAAAATACGCGAGCACTTTGGCCAGGATCTGTTCGAGTTCAGTCGTGGTGGCGAATTTTAAGAACCCGCGCGCATTTGCCCCATCGGGGTTTTCCACCATTTTAACGCTTGGGAATTTCGCTCGAATCACTTCCTCGCCCAGAGCCGCACCACCACCAAAGCACACCAACTCTTTGATGGATGGGTGTTTACGACGCATTTTGTCAGCCTCGGCAAAGATTTGGCTGAACACTTCGGTGACCGCCTGCTCCCAGAGGTCGGCCACATCGTGACTCTCATCGAACGCCTCTACAATTCGCTCATTCAGCGCCTGGTCGCGCAGGATCTGATCGAGACGGAATCCCACGCGGTCTTCCACGAGACCGGAAAGAATATCGCGGATGTTACTCACGCCCATATCGATGGTCTGCATCGCGGCGATTTGCATACCATCCCGCCCATTGATGATGACCGCCATATCGGTTGTTTTACCGCCGATATCCAAAGCCATACGCACGGCCGCTGGATCCAAGCCTTCGCGCAGCTGGCCTTTGTTATCAATCAGATAGTCCGCAATACCCGCAATGGCTTCCGGGTAGGTGCCATGGAAGCAGACCCGCGCGCTCGGTTGGCGCGCAGAGCCGACGGTGACGGGCTGCATCATGTTTTTAGCTTTGTCGTCGATCAGGCTTGTGTTGATCTCGCCCATGCGCGGTGCGTATTCCTTCAACGGTAGGCCCGTGACTACGGCGACAGGTGTCGCGTCAGACAAACCGATGCTGTTCAGCCCGGCATGGACCAGAATGCGATTGAGAATGGTCTTGGGGTACTCGTCGCTGCGAGTGTCTTCGTAGTCCAGGCTTTCACTGACCGTGTAATCAACACCTTCACTGGAGAAAAGACCGCTCGCGCCCATATCCAAGGCCGAGGCCTGACGGCCGCGTTTCGCGCGACTTTTAATTTTGTCTTCACCGATGGTCAGCTCACCATCTTTGATCATCCAGTACGCCAAATTTTGCTGATCGTAGCCATCGTCGTTGGCCACCAGTGGTAGCGGCAGTTCGGAGCCAAATTGCTTGGAAAGATCGGCCAGGTAGCGGGACATCTCGATTTGTTTGAAATAACTCATAGTAGTAAACCTCGGGTTAGAAATTCATTACCCCAGCCGACTGGCTAGGCTCGGACAAGGAGAAGGCCTGAACCTTCCTGCGCAACGCGCTTACATCAACCACCCCATTTCTAGCCAGGGGCACTGCGGATTTCTCATACGTCTGGCCGCGCTCAGTGAGCAGCCGCTCAATGGCCGCCTCGCGAGCCAACGGGCTCATGCGGTGAATACAGGTGCTTAGCCGCTCTTGCGTATCTCCGTGAACCGGCAAAAACTCCGAAATGCGCTCTACCCTAGGCTCTGCCAGAGTGGTGTTTCTGTGCATGTAAATCTGGTGAGCCACAACGCTCAATTCGGCCAACACGTCCGCCGTCAAATCCGATCCATACTGGCCGATCCACTCAGCCATAGAACGGGAGTCCACGCCGAGATACAGCGCAAAAGGCAGCGGCATCAACGCCTTGATCAGGCTCACCATCGAGCCTCGCAGCGCAGGCGCCGGGATAAAAACGGCATTTGGCTCCAGCACCGCCAAACACTCGGCGAGCTCCATCAAATTTTCACAGGCCACTAGGGGAGAGGCGCGTCCATTGACCAACCGATGCAGCACCAAGTTGTTATCGATCCCCAGTAGGTCTTGGCCGCGGTGGTTTGCCGCCAGATACGCCAGCTGTGCATCACCCAGCAGACTCTCACCACCAACAACGATTACCCCCCGGCTGGGCCAAAGCGCCCACGTTTGGGGCTCCGGAATCTGCATGTCCATCTCCGGATTTTGCCCGTGGGCGTACAAGGTCAGAAAATCGGTCATGGTGTTATACGCCTCTAAAAAACCGTGCTCGGGTGGCCGAGTGCGAGTAGATTGCTCGATGCCCCCCCACTCGCCACCGGTTCCACCGACGAAACAACCCCGCCAAGGAGTAACCAAAAAACTTGGCGATGAGCAGTAGCGCCGTAAACACCAGCAGCACCTTAAAATACGTCCAGCTCTTGATGTACATCAGCGACATGTACAAAAACAGGATCTCCGCATTAACCCCAAAGAATGTGGGATACATTATGGTGTAATGCCAGACCATGCCGCTGGGCCAATGCGATTTAAGAAAGTCATCCGCTTCATCAGCCATCCGCGTGCTCCAACTTAGTTTCAAGTTCGTGGGTACGGACTATGGACTCGTAGGCCGTCGAGGACAGGTGGCCGCTCTCGTACGCGGCTCGCGCCGAATCCTTATACCAAAGGCCGCTGTGATCCATAATCTCGTTCATTTTTCGGGTTACAGCCGATATACCGCCATCCGATAGCGCCGTTAGCAGCGCGATCCGATCCATCACACTCAGGCTTACCCACTCAACCACAGCCACGACTCCCCCTTTATTGCTTGGGAATAGACGCTGGTAGACAAAAGTCCGACTCGCTTCAATGAAGGTGGCCACCACCGATTCGGCCCGATCCGGTGGCATCTTCTGAGAAACCCGGACGAATACACTGGTCACTGAGTTGGTGTGGAGTGTCGAGTAGACGGTATGACCGGTCTGCGAGGCCTCAATGGCCATGAGCATGGATTCTTCATCGCGCATCTCACCGGTCATAATCACGTCGGGGTTTTCCCGCAGCGCGGCGCGCATGGCGAGATTGAAGTCGGCGACATTGCGCCCGACCTCGCAGTGGGTGATAAACGCCGTCACATCAGGGAGCGCGTGCAGGTTGTACTCCACCGGTTCTTCGACCGTCACAATCACTTTGCCGTCAGGGTCGTAGCACTGCTCGCGCAACGTGGCGGCCAGCGTTGTCGTTTTACCCGATCCCGTTGGACCGCTGAAAAGCACAATGCCCGACTCTGGGAACAAGGCCTCAGTGAGCCCCGGCGGCAGGTTCAATGACTCCAGCTTCATGGGCAGCTGCGGCGTTGGGCGCATGACAATCGCCCGGTTCTCGGCACTGCGGTACGTTTGCACGCTCTTGCTGTTGCAACGGAACCGTAAACTTTTGGTGTGCTCCCCCAACCCCTTCTCCCCATCAATCTGGATGTTGTGACTCCAGCTTTGGGGCTCTCCAGCATCAATCGCCGCTGCTTGGGTGGTCGAGACCATGGCGTTAATAAGTGCCTTCATGGTTTCCATGGACACAGGGTTTTTCGACGCGCGAATGAGTCTCTGACGGTAACGCACCGTGACTGGACGGTCGGGCTGCATAAAAATGTCACTGACTTTCGAGTGCAGACCGATAAATAACAGTTTGTCGAAATCACTCAGCTTCGCGTTGGGCGGTATGTTGATCAGAGGGATATCGTCATGCGTATTCATCGAAGATCATCCTCGCGCATCTGCCACAGCTCGTGGTGCTGGAAAGACGGCGGCAGCTCAATACGGATGACCTCATCGCCAATATTCAGCACCTGGCCGTCGGCCGAGATAATGATCCCAAAGTCCTCACTACTGAGCCTGGGCATGGTAATCAGCCCTCTGGCCACCAGATCTATGTAGCGCAACATGCCGCCAAAGTCGCGGCGCAGCAGCGCCAGGTCAGCCCTAAACTCCTGATCGGCTTGCTCCATACCAATTTTCCATCCCTCGATGACCGCCTCGCGCCACGCGGCTATTTCTGGCGTGTCGCGCTCGGGCAGTCCGAGTCGGTTTACCGGCTCGATGGGATCGGGTACCTGATACAGGTAATTGAGATAGGACGGCGGGGTTGCCACCAGGTGGGGCCGAGACGCCAAACGGAATCCCTGCCGAATAAAGCGAAGACCGCCATCATCCATCTGCTCGACGTGGCCCTCTATCGTATCGACTCTCGGTGGTAGGTAAATGCCGTCAATGAGCACCTGCTCGAAGTTCCAGGTCACGGCCAGCACTTCGTTCAGATCTTCCAGCCAATCGTTGATTTGCTCTTGGCGCCACTTGCGGCCCCTATGGATACCGGCAGCCATGCCCACCTGGCGCACGGCGTTTATCTTGCCGCTTTCCACGCGCTCGCGCTCAAGCTCGTCATCCAGGGAACGAATGCTCATATCCAGCAGCTGTTCCAGCTCGACGATTCGCCCTTGATCATCGCCCGTGCGCTTAGTCTCAAACGAGGTGCACCCGACCATGAGCAGACTCAGAAAGATCGTAGGGAGTCTCACTGAATGCCCCCGCTCAGATCGAGATTAACCAGAGAATCTACAAACACGGCTAAAATCCCTGGTAGATCACTTGCAGGGTGTGGTTCTTCATGTCCAGGACCACCGTGGCGCGACTGCCGGCCTGTATGCCGGCGTCGTAGACATATTCGGCGAGGTATCGGTATTCCTCTGTGAATCGGATGGGTATGGCGCGTACTGGTTTACGCCCAGCCGGTGCCAGATAGTCATAGCCGCTCAATCGCGCCACTTCGAAGATGAGGTTTTCAAGGCTCCCCTGGTAACCTCCAGGAAACGCATAGACCCGGCGCATCGACTGCTCCAGTCGAGAGACATCCAGTGTTTGTTTCTCTTCGGCGAAACTCAGGCTGGTCAGCCGGCTCGTTACGCCCCACTGACGCTGCATGTCCCGAGTGGCGTGTACCAACTCCTCCAACAGGGCGTCATTAGCGTCGTCAATCAACACCGCCTCTTTCTTTGTGGCACAGGCGGCCAAAGACAGGGCGCAGGAAACTACAGCGATGCGAGCAATGGTGGTTTTCACAGGGCTAAGGGTCCGAATCAGTGGTTATTTTTGATGTTAGGATGATAGCACTATTATAACCCAATGGTAAATGTGCCACAGCCCCCGCAAGCCCCGCCAATAGCGAAGCTTCCAAGCCAGTCCCATCCAGGATCGCAGTAACACTGAACTGTAATGGCGCTACAGCGCGCGGTTTTTCCCGCTAATCGCTGTAAGTCGCGTGTGCTGCGGCGCTTCGAAGTAACCTCCAAACAGATTGCAAGCAAAGCGTCTCAAAAGAGGCGAAACTCGATGCCGGCTCCCATCCAATCGCCGTAAGGGGTCTCTACAGGGCACGGGTGGCGCGGTGCTTATAAGTCGCACAAAGGCAACCTGAAGGCGGGCTTGAAGCGCTTCCTTTCAGGTGAGGCGGGTACTCTCGTAAATGGCCCTTTTGCACTTCAAGAAACGCTTGGGGTTTACTTCAAGAAACGTGGGGATACATAATGCAAAGTGAACAATACAAATAGCGGACCTGGAAAATGTTTGATACCTCAAATTTCACGCGCACCACAGAAACTGAGACCGATTACCGGCAAAGGGCCATGAATCTGCTGGAACGATACACCCGGGAGACGGGCAAAGACTGGGATCTACACCCCCATGCCCTCCTCCAGTGGCTCCACGGCTTTCGGGATGGCGTTTCTCCGGCGTACTGGAGGCGCACGAGAGCCGCGTTAGGCTGGTACCTGGATGAACTGGGTCAGGCTGAGCTGAGCGGATCCGTACGCGCCGTGGGCACACAGGGCTGCTCCAAGGCACAACACACCTCCGCGCACAAAAAAAAGTCCGTTACTGACGAGGAGTTGGGAGCGCTGACTAAATACCTACTCTCCCCCGGCGCAAGTGAGATTAATGTCGCGACGTATTATTTTTTTGTGGCATGCCTTATCACCGGAATGCGCCCCGTTGAATGGAGCCGTTGTCAAGTTGAAATTATTACGGACCCGAAAACACAAACGGTTGACGAAATAATTATTGTGATCCAGAATGCTAAGGCAACAAACGGTCGCGCACACGGCGAGACCCGTACCCTTCGCTTTACCAGCTCCCGACTTACCCCCCAAGAGATCCAGGCTTTAATCAACCACTGGAGGTACACTGAGCGCAAGGTGGCCGATGGCTCCTTCCCTCTCTTCCAGCGCGACGCTGGCAAGAAGATGCAGTACGCCGCCCGCAAGCTCTGGCCTCGTAAGAAGCGCCGTATCACCCTCTACAGCACACGCCATCAATCCATGGCCAACGGCAAAGCCTCCGGACTGCCCCGCGCCGTCATCGCCGCAATGCATGGCCATGCCACTGACCGCACTTGCGGTGATCACTACGGACGAAAACAATTTGGCAAAGCCGGACGTGTGTACGCGGAAGTGTCTGAAGAGGAAGTAGCGCGTGTTCGGGTTGTGGCTAAAGACTGGACACCCCCAGACCGGACCCGTATCAATCCTGGTAACAAGACAAACAGTTGACGGTGAAAACTGGACGCAAAATATTTTGGTAGCAATCATCACTGGCCACGAATGCCATCGTAACCAATATGTCTCGTATTCGAAGAACTGTTAACGCGCCCGCCTCAGCCCAGCAGCTCAAGCGCTCGGGCTGGGCACAATGTCTTCCCTATCCTTCACCCCCATAAGAGCGCCTGCCGCCTCCGGCGTACCACTGACCCACTGCCCCACCTGGTGGGGCTCGACAAACAGTGGAAACCGGTCGTGTATGTCAGCGAACCGATCCGGGGCTGGCATCGTCAGGGTAACCAGATGCGTTGACTCCACCCCCAACAGTAGACCGGCCATGTACAGAGGACGGCCATCGACACGCGAGAACAAATATTTTTGCTTGCGAGTCGATTGGGTATCGATCCGCTTCCACTCATAAAAGCCCGTGCACGGGACCACGCATCGAGAATGGGTAAAGGCGGACTTGAACGTCCAGGCTGTGGCCACTCGCTCAACGGTAGCGTTGATTATGATGCGCTTGGCCCAATCGGGCTTGATGCCCCAGTGAGTATCCACCTGGGCAAGACCGCTCTCGCGCTGAGCAATCGTTCCCACGGCCTGTGTAGGGCGAAGGTCTTGGTTATCCGGTACCGCGAATTCCAATCCCAGCTCTTCACTGACCCAGCGGCACAAGGGGTCGTCGGTTACATTCAGTCGTCCACACACAACGCACCCCCATAATGATTGCGCGGGCCATTGGCCCGCTTGCGGTACTACTCGTAGCTAGGAAACCGCTCCAGCTTCATACCATCGCTATCGAACTCAATCATGCGGTAGCCAGAATCGTGGGCCCAGCGGATGATGCCCTTTAGCGTATCGCTATATCCGTCTCGGTAATTGGCGCTTCCGGCCCCGTTAGAATCGTCCTCGTACAGTTTGACAAAAAATCCTGTTTCACTCTCCATAATCATGTTCTGCCCGGCCGACCACTCAAGCACAGCGATATCGTCAAAGCTGAGGTGAGCCTTGCTGAGTGTGACGACTTGGTACACGTCTCTAGGCTGGCTTTGTGACTGTGTGTTTATGCTTTCACACAACGAATCGATCTCATCGACGGACAAGGCGCCAGGGTCAACGATATCCGCATAGGCGGACAGATCATGTCCCTGCTCTATGCTGCGCTGCCAGTGTCTCAGGGCTGCAAGAATAACGGGAATCGAATCATTTATTTGCATGGGGGTGTTCCTCTTTCTAGTCCCGGTTCCGCCGGGTCGGTGGCTGGTGCTCCAGCCTCTAAATCTGCTTGGGTGAAAGCTGGGGAGCGCGAGCTCCCCGGGTGAATCGCGTCCTAATCAGTCCCAGTCCGCAGACGGGTCAGCCTCACGCAGCAGCTCCGGCCACGGGGCGCCGGGCTCTGCCGGTCCAAAGCTTGCCAGGGCCCCACCCCACACAGTTTCCTGAACGTCGAAACCATGGCTTATAACACCCAGCTCTCTGGCAATCGCACTAGCCAGGTCCACTGCCGCGGATTCAACGGCGCTGGCCGCGTGTTCAACAAACTCGGAATCAAGCTGCTGGGCAATCTCCAACATCTGGGATACGTCTGCTTTACTGGTCATAATCTTCTCCTGATCGCGTCCCGGTTCCGCCGGGTCGGCATTGGCTTCTCTCCAGTATGCCTATTGTAGCACAACGCCACTCGTATAAACAACGTCGCGCCTCTTTCCGGGCACCTCACCCCCATGCACAGGGCAATCCTCCCAAGCATAAAAAAGGGGCCGAA
Source organism: Marinimicrobium hydrolyticum (assembly GCF_030848505.1). Lineage (GTDB taxonomy): Bacteria > Pseudomonadota > Gammaproteobacteria > Pseudomonadales > Cellvibrionaceae > JAVDDU01. Next base: position 138,097 of record NZ_JAVDDU010000006.1, on the reverse strand, counting down.
GCCCCTGCTGAATCCCTTTTGCCGTTTAGGCCGCACGTTGCTCTGGTGCAAACTCCGGGAACGCCTGGCACGCAAGCTGCTGCACGGGCGCAGGCAGGTCATTCCAATGAACGCGCCGCCCCAGGTGGTGGCCAGGTACGGCCGCGCAATGACCGCTCATGCCTATTGGATCAACACCGCTGGCCACGGCCAGCCAAACACCGGGCTGGCGCTCCTTGTACTGTTTAGCCCAGCGTGGCGGAATCAGGGTGAAGCGGTCCTTCGTCTCCCCGCCGTTGTCGTACAGACGGAGCACAGTGCCGTACCGGTTTACAATGGAATCCGTAGTGCGCATAACTCAATCCTCTTCTTACTCCCGGTTCCGCCGGGTCGGTGGCTGACTACTCAGCCTATCGTGTTCGCTAATCCACCTTTACGAATAATTTGCTATCAACCCAGGATGCCTGGTGCGCGTGATCCAACGGATCGGTTGATACAGCAAGGCCCGCGTTGACCAGCGCTAGCAGAGCGGTGGCGTACTCACGGCGGGTGCCGTAACGAGACTCTGAGGCCAACCAAAATTTAGTACCACTGTTAGTACGGATGCTGTGGGTCTCCCGGGCGTCGAGTGCTTCCAGGAGCGCATCGGTGGTACGTGAAGTGATTTTGGGGGATTTGGCAAAAGTGTACATACTGTTTTCCTCGTTCTGCCCCGGTTCCGCCGGGTCGGTAGCAGCTGCTTATCCAATATGCCTATTGTAGCACAATGCCACTCTTATAAACAAGGGCGCACCTCTTTCCGGGCACCTCACCCCCAACGCCTCAAGCTATCCAAGCGTTCAGTTAATGAACGTCCTACCTCGGCGAGGAAAACAACTCCCTGGCAAACTCCCGGCGCTGGTGCTCATCAGTTGATGAATACAATCCCCAAACACCGACCACAAACAGGATCGCCACAATCGAGCGTACAGAGAAAAGCCCATCCATCAGGAACGCCTCAATTCAGTGATAAAGGGCTATCGTATCGAGAGCGATTGGCGGGCTCGACTGCGAAACGGCCCTTTTGGGGCGACTTCATCATCCAGCACAAAAAAAGGGGCCGAAGCCCCTATGGATAAAGCGCACATTGGATCGCTCATGTGTTTGCGTCCTCCTCCAGGCCCAGAGCTTCGATCAGTGCTACCCGCGCCTCGTTGAGCATCCTGGCCCAGCCCTGGAGAACCAGCTTCTCCTCGTTGCAGTCCCAAAAAACCGTAACAACACTTAGCTCCGTGGCTTTGACGTTGCTAATTTTGTCCCCGCTGGGGGTGTGGGCTGAGCTGATAGCGCCTGAGCGGTACCGGGTGATTCGGTAGCCCGCGATCTCCAACCAGTTATTCAAGTGGATTCGACGGCGAGAGCCGCGCTCCCAAGGCTCTCCGCCTAGATCGATTAACTTGGCTTCAATACTCATCATGCGTGTCTCTCTTGCGTATGCCAGCGCTCAAGCGCTGGCCAGGTCGTAGTGAATGCCACGGTATCCATAGATGCGCGTATGCTCGTGCGCATCCATTGAGCGGGCGGTGAAATCAATACATCCGGTACACAGGCCAAAACCGGTATCCAGATTGTGCCACTGGCGGCCACGGGTCGGCGCACCACAACAGGTGCATCGCTTACACTTTAGGACCGGTAGCGGCGTTCCCAGTGGTTGCCCCAGATCCTGGGTATCGCTGAGTATCACGCGCCCATTAGAGACGCAGAGCACAGCGGCCGTAGTATGATCGGTCATGTAGCGATTTGCAGCCCGGGTGCCCTCTTCGGTATCGGGGAACTCGGCCACAATTCTGAAAGCGCGGGCCATGTGGAAAAAATACGTGGGAATGGCGGTAGACATAATCGGATCGCTCTTGCTCTGCCCCGGTTCCGCCGGGTCGGTGGCTGTTTGTTCAGCCTATATGCCTATAGTAACATATCGCACAATTTAAAAGCAATTAAGGGGGACGCATTAAGATAATGTTGGTTCACCACGCGCCGCAGTCCATGTTGCACACTCCGTCAGAGCTGAAGGCAACATGCTGCTGCCTGGAGCTTATAGAAGAGCCCTGGCTAGGCGAGTCATCTCCAGCCATCAAGTGGAACTGCCCTTCTGCTTCATAGAAGAGCTTTGCGTCTCTTCCATAGCGACGTGTCGCTTCCTGGTCGAGTTCGTTGGCGATTTTCACCAGCTGGTTTAGCTTTCTCTGTACCGTCTTATCATCCATCCCAGCATCCTGTATGTATCCGCCTGTGAAAACAGAATTCCCTTTCTGTTTCATAGGTTAGCTCTACCAAAGTATTCGGTTTTGCCAAGGTAACTAGAACTGGCTCACTGGCAAGCGTCGCAATCAGGCTCATCTATGCTACAAGCCTTTGGCACCTCCTTGGGGGCTTTCACACCCCCAAGAATCTCGTCTTCCTTGGTTTCATCGGTTTTTGCATCGTCTTCGTAATCATCCCAACTTAACATAGCGGTCTCTCCTCGGTTTCATGGTAAAATCTTCTGCAACATATATTTCACTTCGGAAGTATCGCGGGATTATGTTGCTAACATAATTGTTGCAATGTGCGCTAAAGCTTATTTATAAAGGGATACGTGAGTTAAATATTCCATTTATACAAATATATGTTGCAAAAAATGTAGTTTGTATACCTCTTCCTGCCAATTCTGGTGGGCAATGCAACAACGATATACATGGCTCTCGGTCGGCGAAATGCAACGAAATTAGAGTTAATCTCGGATACCAACACATTGAAATGGCAGTGGCAGGCTAGGAGCAGCCCTCAGCTTTCGTTTTTGCTTCATCCATGGCCGACGCATTGTGGCCTTAGAAACGGTCATTGCGTCAGATCGGCTCAGTCATGTTTTTCCCGAGGGCGACCTTCTGTTCCGTTGGGCCATAGTACGTCTTTGTGCCACAGACCACCTCGTAATCAGGCGCCTAAGTTCCCGGCGTGCCCGGCAAGACGAATACTGACGGTATCAATTTAAGCGGCAAGCTCATGGCGAGCGAGCGTTGGGGCGCGTCGGTTTGAACCTGTTTATGGCGGCACGGCACACGTCGGCTACTAGCCTTACAGCATCATTAAACGTTGGCAGCGACGCTCAAATGACAACTAGGCTGACAGGGAGGGGGGCTTGTAAGTGGCGTTCCTGATAAAACGTTTTTCTACAGCCTCGGTTATGAGCAGCTTCAGTTAGCCCCTTCGTGTTCCTCGCAGGAATGTGTGGTTGATGCTAAGGAATGTTTGTGTAAAAATCTCTCTATTGGCTCGCGTGGAGGTTTTCTAATGGTAGGCAATGACAGCAAGGTAACTACCTTTTCAAGCATATCTTTAATTTTGCTAAAAGAACTGCGTTTAGAAAGGGGGATACATCAGGCGCAAGTGGCAGATATGTGCGACAAAACGCCGAGTGCTTGGACAAAAATTGAGACTGGTAAAAGTCCACTTTCGATGGAAATTTTTTTCAGAGTTTGCAATGGGATTCAGATAGCACCTTCGGCGGTATTAGCAGCAATGGAACGATATGCGACGCTTCTAAGCCAAAATGGCTGGGCAGTCATGTCCAAGCAACTCGATTTCAGTGAAGATTTGCTGCTCAAGGAAGCCCAAGAATACTATTCGTCCCCTGGCTTTCGGGCTCAAAACTCATTTCATAGATGGAATTTTAACTCGGTCTTGAATGGGCCTACTTATAACCAAGACGGAACAGTCACTCCGAATCCTGTTTTTTGGTTCGCGCTAGATCCCACGTTCAGGAATGAACAGTTGCGGAAAGTAGTGGATGGAGGGCGTAAAGAGACGCTGCCATAAACGGCGAGAGCTAGTGAGCGCCCGGCGACCAAAGGAGCGAATTCGTGGCCTTGATAGCAAAGTTATTGCAAGCGATTGGTGAGCTGAGGAAAAAGCTTATGCCAAAGCTACGTCGCTCTAAGAGCGAAATGAATGACGAAGGCTGATACATTTAAGGAATTGGCGAAAGTGCGATCAGGCGAGGCCACACCTACATTTCTATCTCAGCAATGCTTCAAAAACAATGATTCATTTGGCAAATTGAGGAAATTGATTTGGACGAGGTCCAGAATTACATGTTGCTCATCAAAGAGTTGGTCGTGGGGTTGGTGGCGGTCTTCGCCACATACATTGCGTGGAGGGGACTAGGAGCATGGAGGTCTCAGCTTTACGGAAGCTATCACCACGAAGTCGCGAGGAGGGTAGCCGTCGCTACGCTAGAGCTACGCGACGAAATTAAAGCTTTTAGAGCTTGGTTACTCGCCTATACGATGCTAATTCCGGCTAAGGATTTCTTTAACGAAATAAGAAACGACAACATTGCCAAACTGTTATTCGAAAGATGTCACGAATGGGTATATCGCATTGAGGAAAAGCGACTTAAACTCAATGAAGCAATGGCTGAGGCGGAAATTATATGGGGCGACAATTTGACCCCGGCAGTTTCGGAATTGAACTATCTACAAAATGAACTAAAAAGTGAAATTGAGTACGCAAAACTCGTGTCTGAAGATAAGATCTTGGGTGACGGGGGACGGATCCAAGGCTTCCTCCGGGAATCGCGAGCGATAAGAAGATTATCCGACGAGAATGATAATGACTTCTTCAACACAGAGCTCAACCTCGCCGTAAGTAAAATTAAAAGTGCCCTAAAGCCAAGCTTGATGCCCGTCAGTTAGTGACGTCCCCCAACCGTATTCATAGGTTCGGGCCAATCTAGCGATTTGAAAGTAATTAGTACTGTAACTTACGTTTTCGATAGGGGCTGACAAGAAAAACATAATTGACCTGTCTTAGGCCGGTTATTTAGCGTGCTTATATGCTGTAATGCTAGTTATATTTCCGGGAAGATTTATTTCTTCAAAAAGGGGGAGCAATGAATTTTCCGTTTGAGTAAGGTTTGTGAGAAATTCAGTTTTCACCCCTAGCTCACTTAATAGGCCACCAAACGTTTTACCGTAGGTTTCTAATAACAGAGCTAAGCTGGAGGGTAACAATTCGGGCAAGTCGAGTGAGACTTTATCGTCATGAAACTCCTCTTTAGTTTGGCCTGTCTTGCTAAAATGGATATTGGCCGTCCGATATTGTGATGGTGTGATTAAGCCATGCTGATTAAGTCTATAAACGATCGCTCTGGCGCTAATCCCCCATTTAACCTTCATCGAATAGATAGCGTTCCAGTCTATCCTTGTTTTGCTTCTACTCGTGTATTCACGGATTAGTGCGGCGCGAGGAAGCAGGAAATGACTAGCAAACTGGTCCGCCTGTGACTCCGTATCTCTGTCGCCTGTTTCGATGCCATTATGACCAATTATGTGTAGCATTTCGTGCCCAATATCCATTCTGATTCGAGCCGAACTCTTCGTTGTATTAAGAATTATGATAGGTCGCCCTCTGTTTAACGAGAGTGCGTCAATCTTTTCCGAAATGCTCCCGAATGTAGAAACAATGGCTCCTGCATTTTCCGCCACACGGATCATGTTTTTAATTGGTCCGTCGCCAAGCTTCCAATATTTCCTGGCTTCAACGCTCGCAAGCTCAGAGTCAGACAGCGTGGAAACTTCAATTTGAGGGAAGTTCACGGGCGGCAGCTCAAGGTATTCTTCCAGCCTCTCAACAAGCTTGTTCATTAGGGTAGCGCGGGCGGCGCTTTCCCTTCTTGATGAGACCAGAGTCGTCTTGAGTTTCCTAAAGTGACACTCCTCCTCTTTGACTTGGTTTCCTAATGAATAACAGAAAAAACGCGAATCGACGCCTAGCTCATATGCGAGCGCTTCCACCAACTCTCTTGTCGGCACCTTTTTATCGCTGGTTTCAAGCTGATGAATATACTGCCGAGTGTTGCCTACACGCTCGCCTAGTTCATTCAAAGAAATGCCCGACATAAGCCGGGCAATTCTTAAGTTGTCACCGTTAAATTTAACTTTATCCGTCATTCGTCGCGCTCTACTGAACCCGATACTTTGCCTTTTTTGATTTTTGGAAGAGATGGAGATGCGGGTGGAAGCTCTACCGCTTCGCTTTCGCTGTTGCTGATCGCTATCAAGTTATTGGATACATTGAAGATCGGCACTGTGCGAGATGCTATCACTTCGCCTGACTCACTCATTCCAAAAAATTCGATGTTAGTTGTAACGCCCTCCAGGTCAGTTTCTACCGCATATGCCCATACAAGCCTCTTAGGAACTGGTAGATCAAACAATGATGTTTGACGTAATTCCGGATACGATTGAGCCCGAGTAAAAATATTCTTCTTAGGCTTCTCCGCCATGCCTTTGTAAAAGCTGAACTCTACATCACCAATTTTTGAAATAAAGCGGAGTGATGAATCAACTACACTTAACCAAGGAATACTTTCTTCCTGCTGCAAAATTTCGCTGCAAACCCACGCATGAGCCCTACAGCCGATACTCCAACCATTGTCTCGGTCTTCAATTGCATCCAGATTTTCCGCTCTTACACGAGCTATGATCTGACCGATATGATCAATCCGGTCATTGGTGAGGCAGGCGTGTACCTCTGATGGGTTCTTGATCATGCGTCGCTATCCTGGGAGAGTGTGACAATTATTGTATCCGCTATAATCATGTTTTGTCAACCAAAAATAGATTTGTAAATCTTTTTTGGTCCTGTCAACCTTGCAGCCGCGTGTTAGCGTGGGGCGGGGCAATCGGACTGACCAGCATAGCCACTTCCCGTGCAGAGAAGCATCCGTAGCTTTGGCACTCGAAGGGGGCTGGGATGATTGTTAGCTACAGATAGCCAAAGTTTGTGCCAAACGCTAGCCCAGCCAGTGTCTCATAGCCAGTCAACGTCAATAGGTGAGCGCTGACATCTATTGGCCAACCATAGTGTCATGAGCACATGACATGATTGAGTCCAGTTGAAGCCCTAAATGGGCTCTAAGAACGTGGAAGTGAGGTAGTTAGGCAAAGTGCTTTAAGACTGAGGACCATCCAGGAAACTCATGAGATCCAAAAAGGATCAGTGTGCCCTCAAAGTGATCCTGCCCCTTGCCGGTTGCACAGTCATCAATCAAGTAGTCACCGCGATATAGGTCCTTATGAGGACTGATAATGAGCCGGTTAACAGCTGCAAACCCCAAATGCTCCTCTACCCAGATTCGTTTTTCGCTGTAGCAATGTGGATTCTTTTCAGATGGTGCGGTAAGAATGAATATTTCCAGGTCAGGTTGCGCACACAGCCACTTAAACGCTTCTATCGCGCCCTGCATCGGCCTTAGGCTTTGGTAAAGCCCTGGCTTGCTTTGCGGAAATGCCAAATCAGGATACTTGGACTGATGGGCTTTGAAGCCCGCGTCATAGTCGCATAGCACGTGATCCATATCGATGTAGACGATTTTCTTATCTTTGAAACGCATGAATATGCCCGCTAGAGTTCCAGGTTACGAATAAAGGTATGCTGCCCCGCCAGGGACTTTAACTTGTATAGTGTGGCCGGACGACCTGTTTCGGATCGCTTCTCGCCAGTATCGACCAGCAAATCCGCCTGCTCGATACGGCGACGGAAGGATTTTTTTTGGATTGGCTTTCCCAGCAGGACTTCATGCACATGTTGTAAATCGGAAAGCGTGAACCTTTCAGGAAGAGAGTAGGCTGGAATAATCGAGTAAAGAGCCTTCTGCTTTAGCCGCTCACGGCCAGCCTGGACAATGCTCGCATGGTCGAATGCCAAATCCAGTGAAGGCAGCTGTTCCAGGCTCACCCACTGAGTATCAGATACAGAGTCGATGTGTGTTTCGCACTCTTGACGTGCGATAAGTGCGGTATAACACACCGTTACAGACCAGCCCCTCTTGTCCCGTTGATTGTTTCCAATGGTGGACAGCTGTTCAATGTAAGGAGGTATTACACCGGTTTTTTCCTTGAGCTTACGAATTACCGTATCTTCCAGGCATGTATCGGCACCTAAATCGACAAACCCTCCGGGAAGCCCCCACTTCGCCTTGTCCGGGTGATTGGAGCGCTCAACCAGAAGCACCTTCAACTGACCTTCATGGTAGGTGAACAAGACCGCGTCCACGCTTAACAGGGGTGATTCAAAGCCCTTGGGGTCATATGTCCGCAGATACTCTTCTTCGTTCATGGGGGCCCCTTTAGTGTCGATTTGACACTTATTCTACACCGGCACCCTCGGACCGACAAACTATTTGTCTGAAAGACACAAAAGCGCTTAACATCTATAGTGACTATAGGATGCTATCGTATCAGTAAGTGACCAATAGACACTGTCGGAGGAGAAGCGGTATGTTTGGTTTCCGATACTACAAGGCGGATTCGGCGATCTACGTCATCTTGACATTGGGCGGGACGACTAGGAGTTCGGATTCACTCGCTGAAATCATTATTCCAGTAGCTCGGAGAGGAGCATTTTAGCTAACTCTTGCTCCCGATATTTCCCAAGTCTCATCACATCTACTAAGGCTAGGAGTCGATAGGCTCGCTTATTGGCTTTGGCGAGATTGACGGCACTGTTATGCAAGGGGGTGATTTGCTCTCCTCGGTCTAAGCCGCCAGCATTCGCCCAGACATAAGGAGTTTCTGGTAGAACCATGGGAGATTTCCCTGCGAGCGGTGGGGCTGACCATCCGGTTGCCACGCCACGGCCTACGCCTACCACCTCGGGGTAACTGTAATACTTGACACCATGGACAAGGAACTCGCGTAAACCTGTGTTGTTGGCCTTATTTGAATATGGACTGTTTCCAGTTCGCGTGGCGCTAACGATTAGACCGAGCTTCCGAAGCCGACAATACGATTGAGAAATGGCTCCTAGGGATAACCCGAGTCGGGCGGCGATTTCCCGGACAGAAAGAGCTGAATTACTGGGTGATCCTAGCACTGGTGCAGCGTCGGTCGTTGCCAGGTCAATGGCGACCACAATGTCTTGAGGTTTAAGCTCCATCAATAGCTCCAGATTGCAGCAATCTATCCACAGTACATGAATTGTGTGCGCGCTGGATCGTATTAGCAAGAAGTAACAGAGCGCTATTTCTCTGGAACATGCTCTCAATGGTTAAGACAAAAGCTAATTTTAGGTTGGCGCATCGCATCAATCGAAGTCGCGTTCGGCTATTCTGTTGGATGTTAAATACGGTTGAGTAGAACCAGATATGGATGTGAAAATACCATTTGCAGTACGCCGAGAAACCGGAGAGTTGGTGGAAGTGGGGGATGTGCCGAGAGGTCGGACATGTAGGTGTCTGTGTCCAAGCTGTAGCCAAAGCGTTGTGGCGCGGCACGGGGAGGTGAATGTTTGGCACTTCGCACACGATTCCAGTGCTGAAGATAAACCTCTGAAGGAATGCGATATCTCGTTTGATAGCTGTTGTCGGCAGTTCGCTATGAATATGATAATCGCCGGCGCTATTACTAAACTTCAGACACCAGGTTGGGTGCTTCATGACTGGGATGCGGGAGGTCATCCCATCTCGGCAACTGTGACCCGGGCCCGAGTCTTGGAGGGCGTTGTGTTTCACGCCGACAGGCACTTCGATTTAGCCAGTACAGTAGCTGGCAGAGAGCTCTACATCCATTTCGACTACCCGGGTAGGCGTGTCCCAGACCTCGCGGGGGTAGATTCAGGCGTCTTGAAGATAGATCTTGGGGTAATTAGGCTGCAATACTACTCGCTAAAGAGTGAGTCCGGATTATTACATCGCCTTATAAAAGAGCTTATCGAGAAGAGTACGGATTACAAAGAATGGCTCCAGCATCCCTCACAAGAGCGCGCAAGAACTGAGCTGCGCCAGAGAAGAACTAAGGGCGAAACAGTTTGCGAACCGCCACTATCTCAAGTTGGAGTTAAGCGCGGTGAACGACTCACTGAACCTGCGTCGCGGCCCATGAATGAGGCGTATCGATCAGAGGTAACGGGGGGCTTCACTTGCGTCATGTGCGGCGAAAGCTGGAGGGGGAAGAGTGGCAAAGACCGAGACTGCCCCACTTGCAATACTCACCTCTACGCAAAGTTCGAGCCGGATTAGAGCTAGCACGTCGCTGTAGAATGTTGTGGGTGGGACTAATACCGAAGCTCTATATGTCAACGGAAAGAGAGTGAGTGAATGTATCTAGTGAACTTAAAGGACATTACGCTATACACTCGGCCCTGCTCAGCTGCCACGTGGGATTGAACGTTAGCTGCGACGGCCTCTCGACAATATTACTTATGAAGAACCCATCGAATTCAACTTGTTAGCCTGGATTATTGGATTTTGCCAGTACTACGTGAGTAGATCAGATACCCAGTGAGTAGATCAGATACCCAGTCTATACTGCTTGCGCTTCTCCGGCAGACTTGTATGCAGGTCTACATCCTTAAAGGAGCACAGCCATGCCTGATGAAATCGGGTCTTATGAAGCCAAGACAAAGTTGCCAGAAATACTACGACGGGTCGAGGCTGGCGAGGCCTTCACCATTACCAACCGGGGAAAGCCCATCGCTGACGTGATACCCAGCCGCACCAGCGAGCGGCTGAAAGCCGAGGCGGCTATCGCAAATATCCTCAAAGCTAAAAGACACAAGCTCTCTGATGCTGAGCGTGACGAACTCAAGAATAGTGGCCGTAAATGACGGATTTTGTATTGGATAACTCCGTGGCTATGCGCTGGCACCTGGAAAGCGAAAAGGCTGCCGATCAGAGTTACGCGGAAGCGGTGTTAACTAGCTTAGTTGATGCAGATACGCTAGTGCCTAGTCTTTGGCTAGAGGCCACAAACCTCCTGGATGGCGCTGAAAGGCGTGGTGATACGACTACTGGCGAAGTAGAACGCTTCATAGCTCAGCTAGAGAATCTACCGATCCTGTAGATCGGCTAACGGCTAACCAGGCATTCAGCCGGATGCTGGCTCTATCTAGGGCCTACAAGCTCAGTAGCTATGACGCTGCCTACTTCGAGTTGGCCATTCGCAAAGGCATGCCGCTGGCAACACTGGACAAAAAACTACTGAACGCAGCAAAAAAGGCGGATGTTGCAATCTACCTGAAAGACAAATAAGAATCGCCTTAGCCAGAGGAATAATTGGAAAATGGTAAAGATCGTGCAACAGGGCGTTTCGATGAGCGAAAACGAAAACTTACCACCCTTTGTCGACCGCGAAGACTTGTACAAGGAGGTCTGGTTCGAACCCATGGTCAAAGTAAGCGCCCGGTATGGAGTTTCTTCCAGCTACCTGGCACGAGTTTGCCGAAATTTGATCATCCCTACGCCGCCTCCGGGGTATTGGGCTAAAGTGGCTGCCGGAAAAGCTGTACGTAAAGCTGCGCTGCCTGAGATTTCGCCTGACCAGTCCAGCCAATGGATCAGGGACCCGTCATATATTTCTCCAGAGACGAAACCTACTCACACATCTGATACTCTGCGTTTGACATACTCGCCGATGCTTCCTTTTGTGTCACGAACCCATCATATCCTCAATGGCGCGAAACCACTGTTCCTGGAAACACGCAAGAATTGGACGCCAGAAAGGGGGCTAAGGGAAGACAACGTTCTTCTGTGCCCTCGAAAACGCAACCTGCCGGATATCAGAGCAACAAGAAAGCACCTGAACTCAGCAATGTCATTTGCGAATGCGGTTTATTTATTGTTTGAAGCATGCGATCTGCGTGTATCACTTAATTCTACAAATGTTCATCTCCATCTAATTCACCTCGATAAGGCTGACGATTTCTACGATGATGGGTATCGCTCGATCTGGGCGCCGGGCAAGGAGACAGTAGTGCATATGAATGGCCTGGCTATCGGATTGTGCATATACGAAGCCTTCGAACAACGGAAAGTTGAGCTGGTTAACAATTACTACCAACCTGTGAAGCCCACATCTTCCAAGAGGCGTAAAATAGTCGGATCGTCAAGTTGGACTACCACAAAATCTTGGCCAACAGGTAGATTTAACCTGGCGATCTATTCCCCTTATTCTGAGACGAGTTGGCGAAAGATACTATCGTCCTTAGACATGGAGACTGACGACTCTCGCCGCCTGGTTATCGACGCGGTAAATACAGCGCTCGAAGAAATCCCGTTGCTAGTCCGAGAGCGTGACGAGATGAGGGTAAAGCGGGATCGGGAATGGAGGGAGATGCAGCGTAAATGGGAGGAAGAGAGGATTAGAGCTGCCCGTGAAAGTGCTAAGAAAGAGGCTAAAGAGGAGATTGAAGCTGCATTCGAACAATGGTACTCAGTGAAGGCGAGGGTTGAATTTTTAGACGAATGCGAAGTTGAAATCGGTAGATTACCCCATGGTGCAGACCGCGACCATCTTTCTGAGAAGCTGGGCGCTATCCGGAAGCTCTACAAAGCGCGCTCTCTGCTGGACACTGTTAGAAAGTGGGAGACTCCTGAGGAACGCTTTAAATCGAAATAGAGTAAAGTAAGACGGCGAAGCTTATAAGGCGGTAGATGCGTCTGCCGACTGAAAGCTGGTGGCAGTGCGGTGAAGTTAGGGCTTACGGTTCAAAATAGTTCAGCAAGGCCTGAAATTCCGATGCACAACCGCGGTGATAACCGATTTTCCTGTCCCGTATTTCTGGGCAATAGACGAACGCATTCGAAACATCGAAATCATATGGCGATGAGAGTACATATCTCCGTTAACGACCGTTTGCTCTCTGGATCCAATACATATTGCTGTCGAATCCGCGCCACCTCCCGTTCGACTTGACCTCTCGCACCGCTAACGTGCGCCAGCGTCATCACATAAAACATCTGTAAGTCGAGATCATCAGGGTGTTCTTTTGCTAGCCGATGGGCCGCGATAGCGGCCAGCTGATAAAATTTCAGCGCAAATAGGCAACAAATAGCATGTCTAATGGAACCGGAATGACCCGCCGGGACTATAAGGTGATCCCGCACGCCCCCAAGCAATATTTCTGAAGAACGGTCGCTGTCTGGCAACATCAATTCCGTGCAAACTAAAAGGCACACCCCAGGATAATCGCGAGTCGCCACCAAGTGTTTCAAATTTCCATATCCAACATCTTGGAGACTGAGACCGCATAGTCTTTGAACCTGTGACAGGACATTATTCTGGAGTAATTCATTGACACCAGAATATGCCTTTTCAAAAACCGCTTGCTCCTCCACACAAAATTGGCTTGCCAATGCAAGAGTGCAAAGCAGTTTATGTGGCTGCTCTAGGCTTTCCACTAGCGGCTCGATCACATCAGCGAATGGTGTTACCTGCGTCCTGTAATTGAGATTAGCTAGGCCCTCTGAGCGCACATAAATTTGAAACAAAGCGATGATGGCGATAACCCTCGTCGACGGATAATTCACGTCCGCCAGACTACGAAGGAATTCAAAAGTTCTCGTGTGAGGCCATCCCGCCACTAGTCCTAAGTACCTGGCGGCTACAGTCTTGTTGTGGAGCAACGCTTGGCTGTCGGCGTAATTTACGAGAACCTCAGCGAGAGGGTAAGGATCACCACGCTTGATCGCCTCTATGAGCAGTAGAGCCTGTTTTACGGCGGCAAGATCCGCTCCCTGCAACCGATCTTGCAAGTACACATGTGCCTCGCGAAATGACTTGCGGTGATACCGTGCGCTGCCGCCGAGACTTTCAGTCTCCCTAAGTTGTTTCACAACCTTAGAATGTAACGAAGCTTCAGTGAAGAAGCGCCTGGCGATTTCGCGAGCATAGTCGTCCCCCGTCGACCACATTTTGAAATACTTGTGGTATTCGGCTATGGAATTGACGTCTGCTCGATCAACCGCTATTTGCGACGGCCGTCTTTGTACGGCTTCGTCGAAAGGGGTATGTGGCGCGGCTGGACGAAATTCAGTCCCTGGCGGACTATATCCGTCGCCGACGTATGGCATCAGCAGCGGCGAACACTGGTTTTTACAGGTTTTGGTAAAGACGTTGAGGAGCAGTTCGTAGAAATTGAACGTCTGTTCGCCACCAAGCTCTTCGAGGCTTCTCAATATATCGTGCAAGGGCTCACTAGAGTTGTTGCTAACATGTGCACCTATTCTATTTCTGAGATCCCTAAGCTGCTCAAGCAGAGGGCCATGATTCGAAGCTGCCAGATAATCGTTGATAACATTGGCATCTAGACCTTCTTCGCGTTGAAGTAGTTGGTCAAGTCCACCTAGTCGCTGAGGCGCATCTACCGCAATTGGTCGGGTGATTAAGCAGTCGCTGAAGCTCACCACGTCAGTCACTATGCGAGCTTTAAGGATCCGGCGTATCAGCAGGTGGCCCCCCAGAAACTTTAGAAGTTGGCGCTGCTCTTTCACCCACCGACGGATAACGCTCAACTGGCTGGCCCTGGTGTGAATCGGGTGCCCGCCCAGTATTGATGTTGTATTTGGGCGAGTGAGCGAAAGCCAATCTGAGCAGAATTCGCCGTGGGGGCGGGCATTGACTTCGGCTGTGTACTTCTCGAGAGCCACTTTGACGGCCTCCGAACTCACTACCCCCGGGGTTGTATAGATCATATACCCAGGGATATCCATCTCGTACAAGTCATGCTCATAGATCCGTTTGGCCATTTGGACAAAGTTGTTTAAGGTTATGACCTCAATGTTATTCCACACCGCTATAGCATGAGCCAACTCCAGATCCTGTACATGGGCGCTAAACTTGTGCCTTGCCGTCCCTTGATGTACTCCGAACTCGTTGGCCAATGCCTCCTTATGTTGGTTAAACTGCCGGTCTTGGTAACCCGCTTGGCGCAACGGCCGACGCAACCTGCGTAAATGCTCTATCAAATTTTCGGTCCGGATGATCACATGCCGGGCCAGACAGCGGGCGATGAAGTCGTCCGGTGCATGTCGGGCGAGAAATAGCCCGATCTCCATCTCTTCAATTATGAATCGCAACTTGTCTAAGCTGGTTGAAAGTGACATAGAATCCTCTGGAAAATCGGCAGCGTGCGCTCGGGCACAATCAGAGTTGTCTTGGGGCGATGGCTTCGTGCTGTAATAGCCTCACAGGCGAAAGTGGCATGATTTCGACGCTACAGCCTCCTTTTCACTGGGCAGATCGTCATCGGAATATCACCTTCGGCCCCTTTTGGGGCTTAGCACTCGCTGAGCTAACAATCAAAGCTTTTTGAAAAAAAGCGCTGGCGATATACCGAACCGTTGACTTAGCGAAGCAATATGCTTTCTTGTAAGCTGTTTTCCGCCGGTCTGATTGAGGAGCTTGCTGACGTTGGCCTTTGAGCCCAGCTCTGGCAGATCCGCGACGCCCAGATTGTGTTGTGACATTAGCGTTCGCAACACGGCGATTCCGCTATCCAGTTCAGCCAACGCTGCATTGAAACCAGTGAATTCATCCGATCGCTCTTCCCAGCGCTCAATGCTCAATGAGAGGATATCGACCAACGCCTTATTGGTGTCGTAATCCTCCATCAATTCATCCATCAGCGCCAAGGCCTGCTCGTAGTCACCCTGATTGCTGATATTAGTCAGAATCGGTACTTGACTCAGTGCGTCGCGAATTTTAAGGCATGGTTCTGGCAACATAGCTATGTCCCCCCGGATTTTCGGTATTTGTCCGGCAGTTTGTCATAGTCTGCGTGTGTTTCAATATGTTTGACGTACAGTTCAGATTCTATAAAGAGACAATCAGCGTTAAATTGCTCACCTCTATATCAAGCACCCGCCATTTGTCTCTGTGCTTTAAATTGTCCAAAGAAGGAACGATTCGCCGGAACTCCTCTGGGGTACTATTAAATCTCCCGAAGCGCAGGGTAATGTACGTTTGTCTCGGTGCATCCCTGTCGTTGGGATGCATTCAGCGTTGCTGAATGGCTTTCTTGAGATTCCGTGCTCGGGGCGCCATGATTTCCATTTAGGAAACTTTAAGAACGGTCTAAGTGGAAATATCGGAACTAGGAAGGCATAGAAGTCCGACAGAGGGATGCAGTCCATCGAATTCCGAATGGATCGCCTGAAGGAGTTGCGTACAATAAGGCGCACAACCAACTTCGCAATCACATTAATGCGCACCATAATGCGCAAAAAGTGCAAATAATCTGCTTCAATGCGCATTATAATGCCCATTAGGCCTTAACGGTTCAGCTATGCAATTGACCCTACAAAGATGCCTAACCGCTTACTGACCCACACTGGGACTGAATGGGCTCGATGGGAGACTGAGAGAATGGGAGCTGATCTGATGAAATCCAGAGCCACTGCGATCAAGTCCAGAACCGGAGCCGAGCGTGAAGCGTTGGTGAACAGCCTGTTAGCGGAGCAGATTCAAGGGCGGATCACCTATGGTGACATGTTGCGCCAGTTACGGATTGAACTGACCGGAATGACTCAAGCGGAGTTTGCAAGCTTGGCAGGTATCAGCCGACGCTCGCTCACCCAGCTGGAGAATGATGGCTCAAACCCTACCGTGGCGGTATTCGGTCGTGCTTTCCGTCCATTTGGACTCAGGGTAGGCTTCACTCCCATGGGGAGTACCAAGGAGCGACTTGAGGCAATTGCACAGACTTTGGACATCGCGTCACCCTAGGCTATCCAGGAGGTCGACGCCCAACGCCGCATGGGCGGATTATTGTCTAATGAAACATACACCTGCCACGTATTACCCATCACGGAGGCAATGATGAAAACAGTCGATAACGCACGTCGGAACCGCTGGGGGTATAACGGACGCTTGCTGAACGTTGTTAAGACCGATAGTAAAGTCATCAGTCCTGGGTTGATTGAAGCCAGTGAACGTTCAGATAGGCGGCTTTCGGATGGCCCCAACACGGAGGCCGCCGTGAACAACGTCGAAATCGAATCACGAAGCCGCTGGGGGTATAGCGGACGCTTGCTGAACGTTATTAAGACCGACAGTAAAGTCATCAGTCCTGGGTTGATTGAAGCTAGTAACCGTTCAGACAAGCGGCTTTCGGATGACAAGGGGCCCCGTGTGGTGGCTTGGTAACGGTGCCAAGCTTCTAAAGCTGAACTGGGCAATTAAACGCCTATGGGTATTACCCATAACGGAGGAAATCATGAAACCGGTTGTCACCACACCTCGGCGTCGCTCGGTTCGCACCGGACGTCTGATGAAAATCAGGAATACCGAGAGCAAGGTTATTAGCCCTGATTTGATTGAAGCAAACAGGAAGGCTAGAAAGCGGCTTTCAGATATTCATGGGCCCCAAGTGATGGCTTGGTAGACGATTCCAGCGCGGAAGCAGCGTCCGGGTCCGAGTCCTGCACGAGAGCACTACGCTAAAAATCCTCCTCTGGGCAAGAGGGTGCGCTCGCGGGGTCCGCATCTTCTGAAATAGCGCATTGCTCAATTAACCCGTTCGTCGCCCGGCAGTCCGATGAGATGGAGCGGTATGCAACCCTCCACACAAGGCAAAGAGAGGCCGATATGCGAAGTAAAATCAAGCGTTGGGGCAGTAGCGCCGCAGTACGCCTTTCCAGCAAGATTTTAGCTCAAGCCGAGCTGGACGTTTCCAGTCCAATCAACATTGATGTGAAGGCTGGTAAAATCGTGATTGAGGCCGCCGTTAAAGCGCCCGGGGTTCGCCTTCCCTTCTCAGAACAAGACCTGCTCAAGGGGCTCGACGCCCATGGCGCACACGCAGACGAGCGCGCTCATCCCTCTAACACTGAAATGGGGGGTACCGGCTCAATATCCCATCGAATGAGGCGAACGTGACTATGCATTAGAGGCCACACTAGTGCACCAACAAGCCATAAATTGGTCAAAACGGGCAATCCAGGGTATCAACAACACGATATGTTGGTATGACATGTGGAGTAATAGGCTATGACCTGTATCAGGTACGACAACATTTTCTGCGCGGTCACAGACAGTCAAGAAGAAGCCAGCGAACTACACAATCGCGCCCAACTGATGATCGCAATTAGGAATATTGTGAATGACAATGCCTGGAGCCAGGCTGAAGCAGCAAAGAAGCTGGGTTTTAATCAACGGAGAATCTGTGACTTGCTTGACGGAAAGATGCACACGTTTTCGATTGATGTGCTCGTGGCTAGCCTTCACCAACTTGAAGCCCACTACAAATGAATTTTACCTCATCGCAAGAGCGCTAAGGGGCGGTCAGATCATGTGATCGGAAGCCTACTGGTTGGTACTGCGCACGCGCGGTGTTCAGGATGCATGAACAGTGAACACCTTAGAACGCCTCTTGATGGAACTGTCAACTGTAACTAGCCAATGCGTAGCCATAGGGGCCGCCGATTTTCGCCCCGGAAACTTATCACCATCAGGGCGAACCCTGGGCCGTGACTACCTATCCACGACCGGCATCAAATACCAGCCTATCAATGGTAACTGGCTCCATTAACCTACCGGTAGGTTAATGGAGCTGGTTCCGTACAAACCTACACATGAATCGGGCCTCGCCAACCGGCTCCCTAACGATTTCATCAACCGGCTCCTAATACCTACCGG
Organism: Marinimicrobium hydrolyticum; assembly: GCF_030848505.1. Classification (GTDB taxonomy): domain Bacteria; phylum Pseudomonadota; class Gammaproteobacteria; order Pseudomonadales; family Cellvibrionaceae; genus JAVDDU01. The sequence goes on along the minus strand of NZ_JAVDDU010000006.1, from coordinate 119,684 downwards.
CCTCTCATAATAACAACACCCTGCAGATGGCATTCACCCCTGAGCTAGAGTCCAATCTGTATTAATGCAAACGCATGCGAAGAGAGGGATTGGCGAGTGTTTTCAAGGTTGGAAGGAATATCACAGCCCAGACCCTGAGTGCGAACTTCAATGAGTCCGTGATGAAAACCGTGCCAGAGCCCAGCGCACCAAGGCAGGATGTCAAGCGCCTTGCTGGGATATACCATTGACATAACCCAGCTGCTTGCTACGATGGATATACGTGACGTATATCCCCGAGAGGTTCTTAGAAATGGAACAATCAAAACTGTTTAAAAGTAACCAAAGTCAAGCGGTACGCTTGCCAAAGCCGGTTGCGCTTCCGGCGACAGTTAAGAAAGTGGACATTATTGCGCTAGGACGGTCGCGCCTGATAGCGCCGGCTGGTGAAGCGTGGGAGAGTTGGTTTGAGGCCGATGGCGTTAATGCCGATTTTATGCCGGAACGCGAACAGCCCCAGGATCAGGAGCGCGACCCCCTCTAATGCTGAAATACATGCTGGATACCAACATTGTGATTTACACAATAAAACACCGTCCCACGGCTGTTAAAGAGGAGTTTCAAGCCCATTACGGCCAAATGTGTATATCTACGGTCACATTGATGGAGTTGATGTGCGGGGCGGAAAAGTCGTCAGCACCAGGGCGCAACGTGCTGGACGTTGAAGGCTTTGCCGCGCGCCTTGACGTGCTGGATTACGACAGTGAAGCCGCAGCTCATTCCGGTCAGCTTCGCGCCGAGCTTGCGAAATCCGGCCAACCCATAGGTCCGTATGACCAGATGATAGCGGGCCACGCTCGATCACGCGGACTGGTGCTTGTCACAAACAATGAGCGGGAATTTGAGCGAGTCCCAGGTTTACGTCTTGAGAATTGGGTTAACGGGAACTGAGGACGCCTACCTATCAGAGTGGTAACTGGCTCCATAAACCTACCGGTAGGTGGAGCTGGTTCAGTAATCCAACACAACTGGCTCCACAAACCTACACATGAATCGGGCCTCGATTTGGTTTGTCGAAAGATTGTTCTCCATCTTTGTCAACGGCGCCAACCGGCTTCCAAACCTACCGATTTCATCAACCGGCTCCTAATACCTACCGGCCTCTCATAATAACAACACCCTGCAGATGGCATTCACTTCGCCTGGACGCGCTGATGAATAAAGCCATTGAGCTGGGAATATAGGAGGGAGTTTCTGTTCAGAGACAAACGTGCCGAGGCGAGCCGGCGCTACAAGCGACTGCCTAAGCGGGTAAAGCCAATTCATTGAGTTTATTGACAAAAAGGGCCTCAAAGGGCCCTTCCCGGTAGTTACACGCTTGGCATGCTACGAAAGTGTTTTACGACACTCTCCCAGCGACCAAAACGGAAACGCTGGTACTCACGCACCGGCACCACCTTAGGTCTACTAGATATGTACATGACATACCTCCTATCATCAGGGGGCAATTGTTACAACCTAGTAAACCTGTTATCCTGAAGTTTCCACGCTACAGGAAGGACCTGTTTACCAGGTGGCGTTTGGCTTGCCCGTTTAGCCAAACACCTTCCGAAAAAAGAAAAGGGTGGTTATGAGTTGGCGCTCGTAACTACCCTTTTTTACTGAATCCCTTTCACCTTCTTGAACCGCACTTCTGCCGCCTTAGACGAAACACCATAAAGATAGGCGACCGCCATGGCTGACGAACACTGAAGAACCTCTTTATACGGCATCAAAAGCTCAGCAGCGAAGGCGTCTGCCTGCCACTCAGAATCTTCATAAGGCTTATGATTAGATGAGGCTGCGGCGCGAGCATAAGCCGTAACGCCACGGTGAAGACGTAGGTGACCCAGCTCATGGGCCAAGGTGAACCGGTCGCGACCCTGACCACGACAGGCCCCCTCATAGACTGATTCCTGCACCTGGATCAGGTTTTTGTCCGGGTAGGTGCGGGCATGGTCACTCCCCATTGATCCGTCGGGGACAATGTCAAGGCGAAAATCGTCCATGAGCTTCGGGAGATAGAGATCAGTAACCTCTACAACATCGATCGCCCCATTAATAGGGGCCCCAACAACCGAAAGCAGCTCCCTCATTTGGCTGGCTATAGCTCTGATCTTTTCTACAGACAATGGGCGAACCCTATGACCCCGCTTGCGCAACATACCCGACCTCTCTTATTTGCTATTTAGGATTTTCATGATCTTTTCCGCCTGTTCTCTACTCAAATTTGACGACTCAATGCTCCTTGCGAACATCGCTGCCGTCTCCTTGGCAAATTCATCCTTTTCTGCCACATTGATCCTGTACTCAGATCGCGAAGCAGCTGATGCTAGGTGAAGCTCCTCAGCTGCCTCGCCATTGAGACCCAGCACGTCCGCAATCTTGTCGACCAGCTCCGCCGAGGGATTCTTCTTCCCGTTCTCTGCAGAGGAAAGAAACGCGGGGCTGACCCCGACCGACAACGCCATTTCACCAAGCTTCATATGGGCGTCAATTCGATATTTACGAACCAACTTTCCAAACTTAGTCAACATACCTACCACCTCAGTTATCTAGTTAGAGCCATAGAATAGTTTTTATAGGACTTCAGAAGTAATATTAACCTACAAGGTTAATACAGTCAACCTGGATCACATATATTTATATACTGGAATTTGAGGATTTTGTCTACGGAAATGGTTCAAAAATAGCTCAAGAAGCCCCTTAGAGGCCCTATAGACGATCTAGACCCCTTTAAAATCAATAACGTACGGAAGGCCGCTATTGGAGAAAACAAAGCGATGGCTGATTTTGCTAGGAGGGGTATCGACTGTTAATCATTGGGCGGCTGCTGGTTCGAGCCCGGCAAGGGGAGCCAAACTGTAGAAGATGGGGAGGTGGTTTAGGCGTTTCAAAGGATTTGCTATATACAGAGTTCCGTATGTGCTACAGTTATGCATTCTATGCATCACATGTATTACTCCTATGTCTAAGCACAGAACCGGTAAGCTCATGAAGCGTGTGACCCTGACGGTCGATCCTGACGATTATAGCGAGATCGACGCACTGGCGCGGCGGAGTAATGTCAGCGCTTCGTGGCTGATTAGGCGATCCATGAGAGAATTTCTGGAACGGCATGCGGGCAATGACTGCCTTGAAATTCCTCTGGCCAAGGAGGAGCGCTGATGCCTATTGATGCCCTACCGACTCAACGCTCTTTACCAACACTCTGTCCGATCACCGAAGCGGTATCCGCGATGTCGGGTTCTGGTGCAGAAGAGCGCGGAGCAATCTATACCCGTCGTGAGGTCGTTGACTTTATCCTTGATCTTGCCGGATACACAAGTGATCGCCCTTTATATAAATTCCGATTGCTGGAGCCTTCTTTTGGGGAAGGGGATTTCCTTTTGCCTGCCATCGAGCGCCTTCTAGAAAGTTGGAAGCAGGCTGGCAAAGGCGAAGATGTCCTGTCAGGATTGTCGAGCAGTGTGCGCGCCGTAGAGCTCCATAAGGATACGTTCGAGGCCACATCTGAGAAAGTTCTCTTGCTTTTACGAAAGCACAAGATTCAAGCTGCGACGGCCCGGAAACTTCTAGACCAATGGTTAATTCAGGGAGATTTTTTGCTCTTCGATCTCCCGCACCAGTTCGATTGCGTGGTCGGTAACCCGCCCTATGTGCGGCAGGAACGGATCCCCGACATTCTGGTAGCTGAATACCGGCGTCGCTTCACCACGCTCTTTGACCGGGCCGACCTCTATATCCCCTTTATAGAACATTCTCTGAATTCCCTGGCAAAGGCGGGCTCGCTTGGGTTTATCTGTTCTGACCGTTGGATGAAAAACAAATACGGCGGTCCGCTCAGAGCCATGGTCGCTCAAAATTTTCATCTTAAAGCCTATGTGGACATGGTCGATACCGATGCTTTCCACTCAGAGGTGATCGCTTATCCGGCCATTACCATCATCTCCCGCAAAAAGGGTGGGAAGACACGAATTGCTCACAAGCCTGAAATTAAACGGGAAGCACTGGCCGTCCTTTCTAAGGGACTGACATCCAAAAAGCTGCCCGTATCTGAGACTCGAATTAAGGAAATTGCAGGGGTCGCCTCGGGGGCTGATCCCTGGATATTGGAATCAACCGATCAACTTGCGATTATGCGCCGCCTTGAGAGCACCCTCCCTCTACTGGAGGATGCAGGCTGTAAGGTCGGTATCGGCGTGGCTACAGGCGCGGATAAAGCATTCATTGGCCCTTTTGAAAGTTTAGATGTTGAGCCCGACCGGAAACTTCCTCTGGCTCGAACATACGACATCCTCGGCGGTCAGGTTGAATGGCGGGGGGACGGAATCATCAATCCCTTCGCGAAAAGCGGTGGGCTGGTCGATCTTGAGCAGTACCCGAAGCTCAAAGCTTATCTTGAAGATCGCCGAGACTTAATAGCGGGCAGGTATGTCGCCAAAAAATCTCCGGCACGATGGTATCGAACTATCGACCGAATTTATCCTGAACTGGCTGCTCAGGAAAAGCTTCTGATTCCCGACATCAAGGGCGATGCTCACATCGTCTACGAGTCAGGAGAGCTATATCCTCATCACAACCTCTATTATATCACTGCAAAAGAGTGGGATTTGCGGGCCTTGCAGACGGTTTTAATGTCCGGAATTGCCCGTCTGTTTGTATCGATCTATTCCACAAAGATGCGCGGCGGTTACCTACGGTTCCAGGCGCAGTATCTTCGCCGGATTAGAGTACCGTACTGGAATGATGTACCTGTCGACCTGCGCGAACAACTGCGGGACGCAGCTATAAACGGTGATACCACAATGGGGAATGAAGCTGTTTATCAGCTATACGACTTGAATAAAGATGAGCGAGCGGCGCTCGGTGGCAACGGTTTACAAAATTAAAGGATAACCTGTGGCAATTGATTTAGCGAATTACGATACAAAGGCAAAAGAGGCCGTTAAGGCATTCTGGGGAAACCGTCACGAGGCGCGGAAAAAGCAGATTGAGTCGGGAAAGGCCGATCAGGGCGAGCGCGCCGGAGTAACCGCCGGTAAGAACATGGACGGGTTTGTGGCTTTGGTTAAAGATATCGTCCATGCGAACGGTCTGGAACATGCTGATATTCATCTTGAGCGGCGTGCTCTCACTCTGCCGGGATATTTCCGTCCGACGAAACTATGGGATCTCCTGGTCATGAACAAGGGCCGGCTAATAGCGGCTCTCGAATTCAAAAGCCAGGTGGGACCATCTTTCGGTAACAACTTTAACAACCGGACGGAAGAGGCCATCGGGACCGCTCATGACTTATGGACAGGATACCGAGAAGGCGCTTTCGGAGAGCAAACTAGGCCGTTTGTGGGTTGGCTGATGCTGGTTGAGGATGCGCCGAAATCCCGGTCCCCAGTCAAAGATCAATCACCGCATTTTGACGTTTTTAAAGAATTCAAGAATGCGAGCTATGTTGACCGGTATAACATTCTTTGCCGTAAACTTATGCAAGAGCAACTCTATACGGTTGCCTCAGTCATTGCGTCTCCGCGTGATGCGGTGGATACCGGGGTGTATGAGGAGCTATCGGATATGACTGGGTTGCGAACCTTTGTCAGTGAGCTGGCCGGGCATATAGCGTCGGAGGCTGCGAGACAGTAGGCTGGACTAGTAAACAACCACCGCTAATAGACCTAATCCCTATTGTCTTCAATCTTGAGTTCCCACAGCGACACCAAGTCTTTAGGGGTGCAAACTAGCGTTGGAAACCTATGCTCTAGTCATACGACATTGGATTGTCTTCTATAAATCTGTCACTTAAGGCCAGGATGTGCATCCCTCCAAAATGGGTTGACTGTAGTGTAACGGCAGCCAATGTCAGGAAATCATCCCTAGAGACGTTGTAGCCCATGGCCTTGCACTTAGCCAAGAGGTCAGAACTGCTTAAAAACCAAAACAGCTCACTGATCTCACCTACATTTCGTCCAGTTCGGCTAACACCTCCGGGGACATCGGTCCAAATCTCCGGGCAATAGTTGTTGATTAAAAAGCTGTCATCATTCTTCTCTACAGCACCAACCAGGCCGAAATCTTTGTAGATCAAAAACCTGTCCAGCGATAGCTCTTCTACCTCTTCGCAAGCTGGGTGTTGCTCAATATCACCAGATCGCCTCAAGAAAAACTCTGGATCGAAGGGAAGATCCCTATACTTGTTGCTGTCGAACGCTTCGGTGGCCAATCTAAGAACGAGATCCTCCCTTTCTCGCTCCATCCTCTGCAACCGCCGCATCTCCGGCAATGATTTGTTGCCAAGATACTCAAGCCGATCGATCATGATCAGTAGCTCATCATCTCTGAGAAAAGAGTCGTCTCTAACTTCAAAAGAAGGAATTTTTATCACATGACTTGCTTGAAGGTGTATATCGTCACGATCATCGATAACTACAATATCCTCCTGCTTATATCCAGCTGATACAAGCGGGCGCACATCTTTAACTTTCTGCAATCCCCGCCTACTTAATTCCTCCCGGCACACTACGGATACAAACCTTTCTAGGCTTACGCCACAAAGAGGCAATACTGTGTCAATGTATTGCTTTGTAGCGGTTGTGCATAATGCAAGGTCGTATCCCAGGCTTTCAGCCTTGTCTAGAAACTCGGTGAGATGAGGCCTAGGATAGACTTTCAGGTGAGGGTCGCCATCGATGGAGTCTCCCCCGTCCGGCAGATTCCGATAAAACTCCTCCTCGGAGATATTGAGATCAGCCAGCAGGTACAGCAGGGGATCATACACTGGAACATGCAGAAGAGTATTGTCTACATCAAGTACCAATAAACGTTTTTTGGCTCTTATTGCTTGCACACATTTCACCTAATAGTTCGGAGCGGCGATAGCTTGTTATGGTGATACCAGAGAACCTTGGTTCTGGGATATCCCTATCGTCAATATACAGCCAGAATTAAACGATATGTAGTCCTGTTCTACTCCATCTGAGAATACGACGCCATTTTCGGGCATCAAGGACTCAAGCGTAAGTGGCTTACTCTCGGTAACTTCCCCAAACACCAGTGACGTGCCCGTGTTTTGGCTTGGGAAAGGTTCTCGAACCGCAAACTGCAACCAGCGGTCATCCCAAGCGAATCCCTTTTTCAAGGGATGGGACGCTTCGCCGGTGACCCCCATGGCGCCAGCCAGTATCGACTGAAACCATCCGCTCGACCCCATGCCTGTCGACACAATAATGCCCGATGAGGAATGATTTTCAGTTTGTCCGTTCCAACTCAGACGGTACCGAGCGGAGGTATGGCTTTTGGGGCCAATAAACAGGTCATTAACCGCTAGCATAGTCTGGCCATCGTTCGTGGAGGCTTCCGCAAAGGTCACGGATTTTATCCTGGCTCTATTCGCTTCAACTTGAGCCAAAATCTCTTCCAGATCACCCACTTTGAAAGGCAGTAATTGTCCATCCCACCTGGCAGGATCCGGGTTAATGGCAATAACGCGCTGTCCCTTGAGGTATTTTAAGGTATTGGCCACCAGTCCATCCTGTCCAATCACCACAACGATGTCGTCGGGGCTGAACTGGTAGTTAGGCAACAAGCCTCTCTCTAGCCACTGGAAGCGCCCTCGTTCCTTTAGACACCGCTCAACCTCTGAAAGTCGCTGCTGGTAAACGTCGTGCTCGTCGAGATAGTCCTGCACGTCCACGTGATTGTGCTCCAGGTAGAACCTCGCCTGGGGCCAGGTGTTGAATCGCTGTACCAGCTCTTGCATACGCGACTTGCGGTGGACTACGACAAACCGTTGTTGGCTGCGCTGGCTCATTAGCGCACCGCCTTTTTCATCATGCTGGAAAACATTTCCGGGCCAATATTCAACTCACCGATTTTGCCCGCGTTTTGCGCCATTGTCTCTAAGGCCATCGCCATCATTTGCTCAGGCTGCATATTGGCCAAGGCCATTGCTTTGAGGTTCTCGACGGGCAATTCGCTGAATGCTTTCATCCGGGCCGCGATCGCGTAAGCCTCAGAGTCTGCTTCTTGTTTGTTGTTTTCTACATTGAGCAATACCAAGTCCTTCCGCTGATTCTCGGCTTCAATCTCGGTCTTGATCCGCTCTTGTTCGGTTTGGGCGTTACCCCGCATGATGGCTCGCTCGTTGTTAATGCGAGACTCGGCGATTTCTTGCTCCTTCTGCTGAATGGCCAGTTCAGTTTGAAGCTCGGCATCCTTGATGGTGCGCTCTTGTTCTACCGCCGATTTACGACGAGCGTAGATCGCATCATCCGCCTCTTTCAATATGGATTCCCGAGCCGGCGCTTCCAGAGCTTTGCTGGCCTCGGGGGAGGGCGTAATCGCTGCAACCGATGTATCCACCAAGGCTATACCCAGCTCCTCTAACACCGGCTGCGCGGCAAGTTCCGTTTTGATCAAATGAACCAGCGGTTGGCTCAATGCCAATGAATCCCTCAAGGTTACAGATTGCACCTTATTTTGCACTATGGACTGTGCGGCTCTGACCACGCGATCGGTCAACTTCAGAGGGTCTTCAGAGGCGTAAGATTGGCCATCCGCCTTTAGGTTAAAGTTCAAGACGTCGGCGATTTTCTCAGGGTCGACGATGCGAAAGCTGATTTGCCCCTGAATTCGGACCGCCTGGTAATCAGCCGTTTGTAGGTTAAAGATAAAGGGAGCCTCCTGAACGCTCACCGGGATGGCTGCAATAGAGCTGGTTGCCTGCATATAGAAAAAGCTCAGGCCTTTGCCCCTTTTGCGAGTCTTCCCGCCCGCCGTCTTGATCACATAAGTTGCCGAATCCGCTTTGTAGTATCGAAAACCGAACATACCATTTCCCCTTGCGATAGTGTCTTTAGGTCACTTACCTGCCGAATAATGTCCTAAGGACGCAAAGGTGTCAAGGCTATTTTGTGTCTTTAGGACAAAAAGTTTGTCTGAAGGCGGTTGTCGGCGTAGAATAAGGGTCAAATAGACACTAAGGGGGACGCTATGAACGAAAAAGAGTATTTGCTGTTTATGGCTTTTGGGCCGCCCCTGCTAAGCGTAGATACGGTCATATTCATCTTCCGCTGGGCTTATTCCGGGGGTCCGTTAAAGGTTAAAAAGACCGAGAGCAAAATCATTAGCCCGGATCTGATTGAAGCCAATAAGAAGGCCAGAAAGCGACTTTCCGGCTCCCCAGAAAAAGGCGTGATGTCCTGTTAGCAGATCAAGACGGAAAAATCGTAATCGAGTCCTCTGAAAGTGCTGCCTGTGGGGTCAAACTACCACTCTCGGAAGCAGACGTGCTCACCGGCATTGATGCCGGAGAGTCCATGCGGATGAACTTGCCCAGCCCGCATCGCCACGCCGGCACCATCCAGGTTGGCACCCTCAACCTCCGCTGGCCTATAATGGCGGCAGCGGATTTTTACTCAAACCAAAGGGATGTTCCAATGATGACTATTAAAAACGCTCTGCTCCTGCTATGTGTCGCCCTTATCGCCTCTGGCTGCGCGCACAAGAGGACGGCCAGCCCAGCTGACCCAGGCGGGTCTTGGGGTTTTCTCAGCAGAGACACCATGGAGCGCCTTAATGCTGGGGAAATTGAGCGATACCAAGCGTCAGCCGAATATCAGCAAGTAAACGCCCACTGCACCATTGAGTCTCAAAAAATCCCGGTCCCCTCTCCATCTTGCGTTCAGCCTCCCAGAAATGATTGCTCTCAGATGAGCGGCTTTGCCCTGGGCCTATGCCAAGGCTACACCCCCGCCCCCAGCTGCGACTATACGGCCACAAATGAGGCTCGGGCAGCCAAAGACCGAGTTTACGAAAGCTGTATGCAAGCGGCCGGATGGGAAATGTTTTGGGTGCCAGACGGACAGAATCTGCTAACGATAGCGCAGGCTTCGTGGGCTGAGCGAGAGCCCCGTGCCGAAACTCCCGGCGAGCCCACGCAAGCCGAAATGCAAAAGGTCATTGAATCAATCCCTGAGCTTTACGAGTGGCAACAAAACGATCCGGCCAGATGGGAACTGGCTGTGGCTATAGATGAGCATTTGGTGCAGCAGCCCGAGTATGCTGATATTCCGCCTCGGGCTCGCTTCCTGAAAGTTGTCGAGCGAGTCAAACTGGTGACCGAGTGATCGCATGCCCCTAATCTATCGCTGGAGAATTTGGCTTGAAAACACCTTCCCCTACTGGGCTGTTGGCCCGGTGGTCATTGCCGTGTCAGTCGCCTTCTTATGGCTGATATTTCCGGTATTTGATCGCCTGATGATGGTGGTGCATTGGCTGGATGACACGCTGGGCACCTTCTTCCCTTACGAGGCCGTTTTTTGGGCGGTCATACTGACCCAGGTCAATGAACGAAGTGGAGGGCGAACTGCCAGATCGCAATGACCCTTAACCCAGTAGTGAGCACTTTGTTTCGACATTATTGAGGCTTGCGCATGGTTCTATGGATGATAACCGGCTTAGTCTTCTCATTCTCGTCTGGAATCCGCCCAGATGCCAACGCGCGACCCGGCAGTGAACGCTTTGCGCACCGCCCCTCGGTCTAGAAAGTCACCGCTAAATTCCCTCAAACTTTATCTGGTCAGGACGAAAGGTCGAACTTGCACCCTAAAACCCAGTAGTGAACACTTTGTTATCCACGTAGTTGAGGTATGTGCACCCAAAAACCCGGTAGTGAGTACTTTGCTATCCACATTGTTGAGGTTCGTGCACACTAAAACCCAATAGTGGGGACTTCGTTACCTACGCTATTGAGGCTCGTGCACCCAGTGGCAGTAAGCGGTCAGAAAAAGTGTTGCTCGGAACACACGTTCAGAGCAATATCGTAACCCCGAGCGTTGCGCTCTGCTCAAGCTCACCTCCATAAGAATCTGCAAGGATCAGCTGGTGGGCCAGCGTGATCTAGTGGGTGCGGCCCGGCCGGTGGGGAAGTGCTGGAGCCCTTGAGCCGACAAACCCACTTGACCGCCAGTGCGGTGCAACGCCACTTGGAGGCCTGGCAGCAGGCTCGGGATCGGGGGCGAGAAGCCGATACCGACACGGCGCCTAGTACCGAAAACCGGATGCCTGCTTCTGCGGTACAAGCCTATGCCCGGGTTGGCCGCTCCACTGGCCAGAAGGTGACCCATGAGTCGGCTTGAAGAGAACCGAACAAATCAAGAGACAAACTTCATTGTAATAGCGGAACTCAGAGGCGTCTTGTCCAAAAACTCCAAAGGATCTATGTCTTTCTTGCGGGCGACCAGAGTCGCATAAACTAAACGTTCACGCTCTCGATTCAGTTGTTTCTCAAGATCATTGATCGTCTCGTTTAGTGTATCTATCTTGTGCTCTAGCTCACCCTTTTCGATACGCTCCTGGTTCAATCCGCGCGCTTCTTTCTTGTGCTTGGACACTATGGTTCTAACAAGCGCATAGGTTTCCCTGATGCTGTCATTTCGATAAAGGGTGGTGCGGTTAACGCCCACTTCGTTAGCGATATAGTTCCAGCCAAAATCCTTCGGTGGAAGGTCTTTTGTCTTAAAGCGGCGCAGGATTGTTAAAGCGAATTCTTTCTGGTCTTTTCTCATTGCCATAGTTACTCACCACACTCAAAAGGGCAGTCACTCGGGTCGCTTCCATCAATTCGGAAGGGACGGATCTCGGTTTCCAGCATTTCACTCTTTACTTTATGTGCCTGCAACACAATTTTGGCATTCTTAAGTGCTGGTACTTTAGCGTCTAAATGCATCTGTGCGCCTGCATAACCTTTTTCTCTTAAGCTCTCTAGGCGGGTTACTTCACGTTGCTCTTGATCAAGCCATGCTGTCAGACGCTCTACCTGACCAATATCTGCAAGATCAAACATGAAGTTCTTGCAGCCTTTTCCATCTTTTCCGTTTAAGCAGCGCATTGTGATGTCGCAAGGCTTAATGGCAAGTTCGCGTGTGCACATGCCAGTTGGACTGTGTTGAACAACATGAATCTCGGAATCTAGGTAGTCATCAATTAGATCTTCTTGCGCATCATGCTCTTCCAGTTGTCGCAACTTGGAAGCGATGTGACCTACAAATCGATGTGAGTCATTTTTCATTGCTTCTTTGATTTTCTTCGCTCTATCATGATCTGTGTTGTGATCATATTGCGATCCTTGAGAAGGGTCGCGGCCCATCCACAGATTAACTACTTCACCCGAAGCTCCTGATCGGAATAAGCTAGTTGTTTTCCAGTGACGACCTTTATGTGTCTGGAATTCTTTAGTTAGGGACACATCATTGGAAACGTCATAGCGCTGGAATAAACCATCTATATTTGATCTTCCTCCGCCCTTGAATGAGTAGTGGATGCTACTGTAAGAAATGATGCTAGGAATAAGTTTTTGCCCACCGTTATTGTTCTTTAGGCCTGCCAGCATTAAGTAATCAGAAACCTTCTGTTTGATACGAAAGCTTTCTGAGTCAATAACAACTGCAAGCTCAGCGTTGCGCGATTCATCAAGATCCAAAGGTTCCGAATGGATTTCTTGCTCGATATTAAGGTTAATTCTTTTGAAGCGAGCAAGGATAAAATTGTGAATGGATTCTTGTTCGATCAAATAACCTCTACATTTCATGTAGCGCCAGATTCCGGACCTGTCTTTGCTTGTTTTCGACCAGTAATCCACCTTTCGATCTGTAATAACCAAGCCTTCTGGAATTCGGCCTCTGTTGTTTGGCCCCGCCATGATGGCCAAAGATCCAGCTGTATAAAAATCGTCATCAAACATTCGAGCGAAGGTTGGGATGTCTATCCATTTAGATGTGTCAAATCCGCCGCCGCAAGTAAGTTCAATGATTTCGATGGCGCTTTTCTTTGTTAATGTTGCGCGATTACATCCCCTTTTATTAAAGTTGGTTGCCCCTCTCATTGTAAAGGTTCTGAAGCTCCCTCCTGAGGACCCCTTTATAAGCCGCTTAGAAAGTTCTGAATTTTCTTTTGACTCCCAGGTGAATTTGCGCTCGTGGATAATTTCTAACATCTCCAGGTCGATTAGGTTTGTTGATCGAAAGGCTATATGCTGAGTTATACAATCCTGAATTGCGGATCCTTTTATTCGGTATCTTGTCCATCGCGAGGTGTCGGTAGGGTCTTCTTGAAAGGTCAAACCGGCTGATTCAAAACAACGCTTTGCTAATCGGTTGGCGTAAGAATCCGACGTTACCTGGATAGGCATCAGGTCTCTTGTTTCGCTAACTGAATAGTATCGATCTGGATCGATTACGTCGCGCATGTTCGTTGACCAATCAACCTCCGCTTGTCGTCGCTTTTCAGTAAGGAGCTCTTCAAGTTTGGCCAATTTACGTTCTTTGTCCCTCTGCTTTTCATCATGAAAATCCTTGAGACGTTTCTCCACCTCAGATAATCGACCGAAATCCTCAAGTTCTTTTGCACGTTTTCGGTATGGTTCTGTAATGCGCTTAATCTCGCTGATCGTGTGTTCAAATACTTCACGCCACTCAGTGGGAACGTATCGTGCGAGAGGTGCGGTGCCCTTCTCGGTCCAGGCGACAAAGTACATCTTTCCGTCAGCGTATTTAATTGGATCGGAGGGTAGGCGTAACACCTCACCAATGCGCAATCCTAAACCGTATTGAAGCGACTGTGCCAACACGGAAATCATGTCGTACTCCCAAAACATGGAATCATTTTCCGTTTCTGCTACCTTCCATTTAGCATCTAGGATGGCTTGCACCAAGTCGCGTGAAGGCATTTTTTCCCTGATCGCAGGCAATTGTGATAGCGATGGTGGTCGTGCTAGATCTATAAGCGTTGTAAGTAGATCGCGCTCTTGAAGCCAGCGGATAACTGCGTTAGCACTTGTTATAGCTCCAGCCTGCGAGCGCGTTGCGATGTGATCCATGCTGCTCAAAAAGGCGTTGTATACATCCTGATTTAAGTCATTGAGTGTTTTAATTCCTGTTCGCTGAATTATTACCCTGAAACCATAAGCATGGTTTGATATTGTTGGTAGCGAGCCTTTAAGGCGACGATCAAAAATGTAGTAAGTGAGGTACGTTTTCAATGAACTGATCAATTCAGGGGCATCACGTTCCTTATCTGACTTGCATAGAGCGATACTTGCACCTCCGTTCGCTTGGTAGTACCAGCTTTCATCCTCCCATTCAGTATCGTTGCGAAATAACTTGAATTTCTTTAGTTCTTCAAACCGATCAATCGCATGATAGATGTACTCCTCAACTCTCGATCCTGCTGCGAGCTCTCGGGCTTTTGGGAATTGGATTAGCTCATTCATCAGAGTGCCCCAGCTCTAAGGTTGGAATAATTGAACCAATTTTTATGTCCTTAGGTTTACAGTCATAGATACCTACGACATCCCCTGCCTTTTCTACATGAATAATTGCTGCCTCTACGCCAACCAGTGCGTCATCAAAGATATGCTGAATCTCGCCTACTGATGATTGAGATTGTGAGCGTGAGCGCGCCTCTATAATCACGCTTTTAGCTCTTTTGTGACCTTCTAAGTTTTCATTTGGTTTGAACTCCGAGCAGCTATAACATGCAACAGCAGGCTCTAAATGACAGGCAGACCCCTTGTGGCACTTGCCGACTGAAGTGAATGTGGTTCGCTCTGTAATATCCACACTGTAGATATTTTTACCTTCCGGTTCTTTGGTCATAAATTTCGCCACGAAGTGACCTTGCTCCATCCGTGAGGTGGTGGCTTCCTGAATTACTTCCCACAGTTCTTCAGTGTTTTTGAAGTAGTGTTTGACTGTCGTCGTTCCTGAGTGATCGAGACGCTCTGCCACTTCCTCAGCAGTCATGCCTTGAGTCACAGACGCCGTTCCGAGCGTATAGCGGAAACGGTAGGCGGTAATGTTGAAGGGATTGCCTGTGCGAGGTGAAAGTGGAAGATACGCTTCTAGCTCATGCATTCGACGATTGACGGTGAACGTGTTGACATGAAAGCTAAAGCTGTCTTTTTCTGTACCGTATTTAGGTCGGTGTGGATTTAAAACATTTGTGTCATTTACCTTGATTAATCCATTGTCTTCGTTAAGGTAGCGGGAAAATCGACGTTGAAACAATGGCATGTCGTTTACGCCGTAATAAGTTTTAATCCAAGCGTTCCCGTCGATCATCTGTTGAATTAACTGCCCGAGACGATTGCTGAGTAGCCGCTTTTTAAACTGACTTCTTCGGTTTCGATGCTTCTGTTTGACTCGTGGTACATTCAACCAATAGATGTCGCTCTGAGGATTGTAATGAAAGTCGTCTTCCTTGAGTAAGCTGATTTGAATAGGTCGAAGGCCCCACTCAAAACACAACTGACTTATGACGCGACATTCTAGAGGCATGGCTAAATCATCGTCATCCAAGGCTGCTTGGATAACACCCATCTCCTCGCGGGTAAATGGACCGTAGGAATCATCCATTAAGAATAGTTTTGCGTAGTTGTTTTGAGGGTCCCCAACCCTAGCTCCGGCTAATTCTTGTGCGCGGTCAATTTCCAAGTTTGGGTGCTCATAAGCTACAAGGTAGCCGACAAGGTGCTTCATGACAGTGACCGAACGGCGGATAGTCAGTTGGTTCGCGTAATGGCCAGAGGCTGCCTTCGTAAGTACGTTTTCGATTGTCTTATCAACGCTTTCATCGGCATTGTTAAATTCTTTAACAAAGATATTCAGAGCCAACAAGTAGTCTTTTACAGTCGTTGGCAAATAGACAAATAAGGCTCGATTGATCATCGAGGTCAACACATAGTTTAGGTCCTCGTCTTTTGTGGCTAGATCAGCTAGCCCATGAATGTGTGTCGCTGACCCGTTGTCGTCAACAATAGTGATTCGATCTAGCCATTCGCCACGCTCATTTTTGACCTCGATCTTGTAGCCTAAGCGATTAATGATATAACGGTCGTGTTCGGGAGTAACGGGTGTTACTTGGCCACTTTCATTAACAATTAGCTCGTCATTTTGGTGGATGCCCGCTACGTTATTCTCCATTTTCTAGCTCACCTAACGCGTCCTTCTGTAAAGCAACAGTGCGATCCCATACCTTTCTCTCAATTGATCCTGCAGGGTATTGATCTGTCATCTTGCTGCCCGGTGACCAACCACCTGCATATTCTTGTAAGCGTTTCTTCATTGCTTGTTTCATCATGGGAGATAAATCGGCCTGCTCCGGTGAGTTATCCAATGAGTCATATAATAGATCATGGTAGGTATTACGCAATCTGTGAGGGGAGAGTGCGTCCTTAAACGCTGGATAAGCCTCTATGATCTTCTCAGTCATTCTGTTTACAGCTTGAAGGGATAAAGGCTTTCCTCCTCTGGTCGATAGAAACAGGAAGTCACTCTTGAGATGCCCTTTAAATTTCTTCCTCTCTTTCGTGATGTAGTGTCTGAATATGTCAGCTATATCTTCTGATAGGGCAACTTTTCGCCCCTTTGTTTTTACGGAAGGGTTAATTTTATGGCCAGTCTTCGCAGCAACTTTTTTTGGGTCTTTAACGACTTCAAAGAATTTCTCTCTGCCGGTAGTCTGAACGTCTTGGATGCGTAATAAGGTCGATTCTCCGCGACGGTTTCCACCTAATCCAAGCGTTATAAACACCACATAATTTCGCCACTTCGTAGGCTCATACTTAAAAGGATTTAGTGTGCTGTACGGGTTAATGATCTCCCAGAAGAGCGCGCGTAATTCTGGCTCTAAGCCAATGTGTGTCTTACTTGCTGAGTGCCAAGGCACATTCAACTCTAGTGCAAATGAATTTACCATGACCTCACGCTTATCTTTGGCGTGCCTTAATTTATTAGCGTCATTGGATGCTCTACTTTGGTAAGTATCCCACCAGTAAAAGATGAAGGCTTTGATGGCGATGATTCTGGCTTTGTATGTCTGCTCCTCGACGAGCTCACCAGTATCTTGTTTGGCTTTTAAGTATGCAGACAACGCTTCAATTTGACCGATTTTAAAGTTGGTCAGGCTCATCATCATTTTCGGAAAGTCGATTTTCTCTGCTTCGCAGAAACGGTAGAACATCACAATTCCAAATGCCTTCAGTCGAATCGTGCCAAGAGATAAGTTTTTATTGAGCAAACCTATCAAGTATGGCGCACTGATCATATCAACTTCATCGTTGATAACGATCAACGGGAAATTGTAGCTGTTCAGCCACGAAAACTCGGTCTCAACGACCCGAAATTTATCTGACATTACTGCAACACCAAGAAGTTATAGAGATAATATTATGCCTCTATACTAGATCTTTTGGGTAAAAGTGCAACACGAAATGTTCGGAAAGGAAATTATTAGACCTTCCATATTCTGCAACAAAACTGCTGCAGAATATGGAAGGTCTAACTTTCAAGGAAGGTGTTGTATTACGGGGGCTCTATCGAATATATATCTTAGTTTGCAACAAATATCCTACTTCGGCACTATGTCCCCTGTTCTACTCCCAGCTAAGAGCCCCCCCTGACTGGTATTCGATCACGCGGGTTTCAAAGAAGTTCTTTTCCTTGCGCAAGTCCATAATCTCACTCATCCAGGGGAACGGGTTTTGTGCTCCCTCGTACACCTGAGCCAAGCCTAGCTGCGACAAGCGACGATTGGCAATGAACTGCAAGTACTCTTCCATCATCTTGGCATTCATGCCCAGCACACCGCGCGGCATACTATCGCGAGCGTACGCTATCTCCAGCTCTGCTCCCTCAACAATCATTTGGGTCACTTCCTGCTGGAACTCAGGCGTCCACAAGTGTGGGTTCTCCAGCTTGATCTGATTAATGACATCGATCCCAAAATTCAGGTGCATCGACTCATCGCGCAAAATGTATTGGAACTGCTCAGCCACACCGGTCATCTTGTTACGGCGTCCCATGGACAGAATCTGACTGAAGCCGCAGTAAAAGAATATCCCCTCGGTTACCGCATAGAAGGCAATCAGATTGCGCAGTAGCTCCTGATCCGTCTCAGGGGTGCCCGTGGTAAAGGTGGGGTCTTCCAGGGTCTTGGTGTGCTTAATGCTCCAGGCGGCTTTGTTGGCCACGCTCGGTAGCTCCCGGTACATATTGAATACTTCTGTCTCATCCATGCCCAGGGATTCAATACAGTACTGGTACGCATGGGTATGAATAGCCTCTTCAAAGGCTTGACGCAGAATGTATTGACGGCACTCAGGGTTGGTAATCAATCGATAAATCGCCAGCACCAGGTTATTGGCCACCAGAGAGTCGGCGGTAGAGAAGTAACCCAGGCTGCGTTTTACAATTCGGCGCTCGTCTTCACTGAGACCATCGGCGCTTTTCCACATAGCGATATCCGCGGTCATGTTCACCTCTTGCGGCATCCAGTGGTTCGCACACCCGTCCAGGTACTTCTGCCAAGCCCAATCGTATTTGAAGGGCACCAGCTGGTTCAGGTCTGCCCGGCAGTTGATCATGCGCTTATCGTCCACCTCAATGCGCGCTGCGCCCATTTCAAGCTCTTCCAGACCAGGTGTAGGGTCTAAGCCTTCCAGCGACTCACGGGCGGCTTTAACGGCCTCTGAAGGCTCCACTGGGGTTGCTTGGCTTGGGGCTGGAGCACTGACTTCTGGTTGAGCCGGTGCTACGGGCTGCTCTGGCTGTTTGGGTTGGGGGTGCTGCTCGGCTTTCTCTTCCGGCGCATTGTCTTCTTCGTAATCATCCCAGCTCAACATAAATCACCTCGTTCGTTCGTCTTTGTCTCCCGGTTCCGCCGGGTCGGTTTTCCTTAGTTGGTATGCCTATACTACCACACTGAACAGTATTTAAGCAAGTTTGTTAAAATTTCAATGCTTTTCGATCACCCCCAACACCTCGCCGCAAGCACAACCATCCTGGCACTTCGCTTTTACTCCTTGCTGAGAGTGATTACATAAACCTAGCACAAAATCGCCTCACGCTCTTCTACTCGGCGCAAAGGGGTTACCCACAAAAAAGGGGCCATTGGCCCCTGCTGAACAGATTCACTGCAAAACTGGTTACGGTTACCGGCTCGGTCCCTTGGTCTTGGTGTTTGTGGTGTCCAGGGGCAGATCACTCAGATTCAGCGCGCCTAAACCTTCACCTGGGGTTGATCCCTCATGTTCATCGATGAGTGTTCTTAAATCCGCATCTGGGGTTTCATCAAGTGTATCGCTGAGGTCATACCATAGCTCGGTTGGGCAACACGTCTTCGCTCGCCGCTCAAGCTCTTCGCGATCCAATAGCCCGTCATTTGCTGCATTCACCATAGTTATAGTCCTGAGTGTGTCCGTCGCAATGAAGATAAAGCCTACCAGAGATTTTGCTAGTCGCGAATCATTACGTAGTATTCTTGCAAGTCGGTGCCAATCGCCTTTGGACTCTCTACTAGGCAGATATCATCGTCTGGGTGAAAGTGACTTTCTATTTCAGACTCGCGAAGGTTGATCCGAATGCCCTTGCCCTCGTAACCCTCTGCCTTCCTATCTGGTGCGGTACCGAAACCACTGATTTTAACGGCCATAGCGTTATACCCCTTTATCGTTCCCGGTTCCGCCGGGTCGGGTTCGCAATTTGCTAGTTATCGCAAGTCTTCTCGACGTATTTCTCCATCAGCTCCAGATCGCTCCAGAACCTACGGACTGCAACAATGGTTGATTCGTCAATATTGTACGCCATCTGGTATTTTGGCCCCCGAAGCGTGTTACTGCGCCTGGAGATAGCTCTGCCCGATGCCTTACATGTCAGGTAATCGCTCCGTCCATGAAACCAACTGAATTTATCGTTTTCAGCTTTTGCTGGTGCCCCGTTGTACTGGGTTTCCGTCACCAGGATATCACTACCTTCTAGTTGTTTTTGTTCTGCTTCACCTGGAGCTACGTCTATCACTTTATCGAGGAGTATTTTCTGGGCTCCATCCTCGATATCGAGGTGGTCAAACCATAGTTGCGCATCGCCTTCCTGTGCCTGCTGGGTTTCGGCTGCTTCTGGACTGTCGATGTAGATATCTATGGTTTTGGCGACACCTTCCCATGAGGGCGCCATCCCGCCACGCTCTACATCGTCGCGAATATCTTTGACTAGATTCCTGAGTACGTGCTGGTATATTCCATGTACTCGCTCGATCTCACCCAGCGCCTGCAGCGATTGCCATTGAATTGCCTTACGCCAGATCAACCAGTCTTGATGATACCGGCCTGCTATAGAGCTGTATTTCGGTAAGGCGTCATACTTCTCCGCCGACTCATTCCAAGACACGTGCTCTGGTTTCGAATTTTGCTGCTCAAAAACCTCTCGCATAGATTCGTCAGTCATTGATATAGCCCTTTCTTTTAATGTCGTGGTCACAATAGGCTCTCCGCGAATAGAAGCCTCTGGTAGAAAACTCACACAATGATCTCTACAACCCGTGCCTGCCTCCAGTGATATGGCAAGCGCCTTGGTCGATCTCCTCGGCGATCCTTTCAGAAATCTCTTGATTTCCCATCTCTAACTCGCTCGTCCATAGCCAGCCAAGAGACGGCCAGATGGCTTGCCACTGTGAGGGTTCTCCGCCGATGGGGGTGTCCCGATACAGGTACGCGACACCGGATTGTCCCTCGTCTGGCTCGCGAATTAGCATACGGCCTTCAACCACCAAAGGAATGTATTCCCCCCGACCCTTCTCATCATTCACCTCTGCAAAGGGGAGAAGTTCTCGGGCCATACTGCCAAAAATCGCGAACTGTTGGCTTCCGCGCTCCACGATTCGGTCAGACCATGCGAAGTACAAAAATCCATTTAAGGTGTTTTTACGACTAGCGACGGCCTCCTCAACGGCCTTCTGCTGCTCCTGATTGTAAACCGGGCCTAGTTCAATGGGTTTAACGATCATGCGCCGTTCCTCGCGTTTCCTGCTGTGTATTTTACTGGACATTATTCTATCTCCCGCAGTGGCCGCCTCATAGTGCTGCCGGGTATTGACGTTGACTGGGATTAGGCTGGTAATGGAGTGCCCTCGATAAACACTGGCACAGCCGGGCTAAGGGGATTGTTCGCCACCTGGGCGCGGTAGTCGCCGTTGCTCAGCTCGTAAAGACAAATCGGAGCCTGGCCCACGGTTTCGATAAACTTGCGAAGGGTAACGGTTTTGCCTGCCAGATTGGCCACCGCAGCATCAGCGCTATGCACGGACAGGGTTATCGTATCCAGGAAAAACGGGACTGCTATCATGTGGGTATTCCTCTATCTGCCCCGGTTCCGCCGGGTCGGCGCTGGCCTTTAACCAACGTGCCTATAGTACCACGGAAAACAGATACAAAGCAATTCCGAAGCGGCGAAGCTACACCGGCGCGAAGCGCTTGAGTAGCCTCGGTGGGAACCACCCCCACCAAGGCTGCAAGGGTCTCTAAGCGGCTTGGCTGACTGTATCAGTGAAGTACTGCTTCCAGTACGACATGGACAATATCCCCTCCACAACCGGCACTGAGATATCATAATGCCGCTCCAGGCTGGCAAGGATAGACGGCAGTTCTGACGCGTAGCGCTCGGCATAGACAAAGTAAATCTCTGCGATACATTGCGCATCGCGCTCGTCAAACTCCGAACCACGTAATTGCTCCAGCCAGGGAGCTAGGCCGCTGTGGACGATTCGCGCAAAATAGTCATTGGGGGACGCCGGTTCTGACGTGTGGGCGCATTTAAGATGCTTTAGCGTCTTGGCCATTTTCGCCTCAACCCAGGCTGTAAGGCTTTCTAAAACCGGGGAATCAGCAACAGGCATGGGAACAAGGTTCCGGCCAGCGCTACTGCAAAGCTCGCGCACCTGTACAGCAGTAAAAATACGGGCGAGGTTGCGATCCGTAGCGAATCCGCCAAGAATTAGAAACGCTTGCTGTTCAGGCGACCAAAGAATCCAATCACGCATGGGGGTGTTCCTCTTTCTCTGTCCCGGTTCCGCCGGGTCGGTATTGGCTTCTTTCCAATATGCCTATTGTAACACTTTTAGGGGCGCGGAAGCAAAGACGAAGTCAACTAGCCTTTAGGGCGGCTACATTATTTCCTTTGGTGCCCATTGGGTAGAACTCAGACCCGGTGAGTAGGTTTAGCATTCTCTGGCCACTGACGATATCAACGCTTGGCACTGATCTACCAATTTCGTTTGCCAGCTTCCCGGTTCGCCCCGTATGGACAAATATGCCTTTAAGTTGGTGTCGGTGACACACCTCGGCGAACTCTTTTACATCGGCAGCGCGGATATGGTGTCGGTAGCGTTTGGCCTGGATTAACACCTCTTGGCCAGCCAACTGAAAGCGGCCGTCAATGCCGCCATCGCCGGTGTAGCGTTGATTGTGGGTGATGGCAAAGCCTGCCTCTTCCAGTGCAGCGAGAATCATTTCCTCGAAAATGAAATGGTTCACCTTGCGCAGATAGCCGAACTGTCGAGCCGGGGTTTCGAGCTTTCGCAATTTTAGAAGCCGACGTTTTGCGGCCAAGCGTTTGCGGGCATGACGTGCGCGTCTTATAGCCTTGGACCTTCGTCTTTTCCTGCCGCCGAGATAGTGCGACACAAACACGAAGAGCACCATTGCCCCAGCCGCAATCAACCAGTACTCTTCTGCAATCGCTAATATCTCGCTCAGCGGCATCAGTCACCCTCGCAGTAAAACCGTTTAAACAAGGATAGCGTCTTTTTGCCCATTTTGAGATAGGCACCTCACCCCCATGACCGGGGCAATCCTTCCAGGCACAAAAAAGGGCCGAAGCCCTTGTTGAAAAATTAGACATCAGCGGTGATAATCTGCCTCAAATACAGTTCCTGCACCGCCGTTTTGGCCGCCGGGCCAACTGGCAAGGATCCTGGTCTCGGGGCGAGCTGGAGTATCGCCTAAAACAAATGAAAAGCCGTCCAACCTTCTGGGCTCTGGCGCACAGAAGGTTGGACGGCTCGGGGCTTTGGCCCCGAGTATTTCACCTTGGTATCATGCGAGGCATAAAAATGACAGAAAGAGTGATCGATACAACCTACCGTCTTGAAGAAAATAGTGGTAAATGGTTTGTTACTTTAATGGCGCACCTGCCTCCAATACTGTGGGCAGGCAAAGAATTTGATTCGAGAGAAGCCGCCGTTCATTGGTGTGGTGAGGCGTTAAAAAATTCCGGGAAAAAAACGGGATACTGGGTGTTGCACCGGCCTTCTGAGAGCGACAATCTGGCAAAGGCAGCGAGCGCGATAGCCATAGGGAATCCCGATGTTATTGTAATAGGCGGCACTTCTGAAGTTCCGCTGGCGTTCCATGATCTAATGGATGCTGGTCATACGGTGACACCCTCATCAAGGGGAGTGTTGGCTAAGGATCTGGAAAGAATTGCGGATCTTACCGGGTGGAGCGTTGCTGGCATTAACGTGACGGCACAGCCCGCTGAAGCGAATGAAGGAAGTCCAGTGCAGCAAGAATCATTTCCTCGAATATGAAATGGTTCAGCAATCCCTGTTATCTCGCTCAGCGACATCAGTCCCCCTCACAGTAAAACCCTTTAAACAAGGAATCTGGGTTGGGAAAATTAAAGGCCGCTCGATAACCCAACTCATGCCCCAGGCCGGTCATCGGGACTAGACGCTCCGCGTCTGCAGAGCGCCAAGTCCATCACTTGATCAAAACGGTTCCAGCAAAACCCCTTCCCGGTTCTTCGCCTCAATCAACCAACCGGGAACAAGCCAAAACTCCTGGCCCCGGGTGTCGTTGTAAAAGTCGTCGGTAATCAGCTTGCACTGACTTTTAGGCAGATAAACGGTCGCCTCGTAATCATACCCTGCCTGATTCGTTTTGCGGCCCTGTACCAGAAAGGCTTTTTCGGTTTCCTTGCCCGGTACCGGGCGAAACGGGCGAAATGGCGTATCCAGGCCGCCTTGAGCAACCCATTCTGACATCGAACTTGGAAAGGCTGGGGCTTTGCGCTTGCGAACTGCACTCATGGGGGTGCTCCTCTTAGCCGTTACTCGGGGTAAGCATAAAACTTGCAGACACACTCATATCTATATGAATTCGCGGGTCATTGATGATCCTCAAGTGGGCTGGATCTTCGAAAAGTGTGTTCTCGACAAAGCTGTTAATGGCCGCACCACCATTAGGTGCGAACAACAGATCCACCGAATCGGTATCATCACCACTCGTGCGGCCCTGTACCAAATAGATATCCTCGCCGGGCTTGGCTTCTTTGAACAGCTCCTGGCACGCTCGGCTCAGCTGCGCCAGCTCGTCCAGAAAATCGGCGGGTGACTGGTCCTGCGCTTCGAGCGCTTCAATGCGTTTGGTCAGAGCAATTAGGGTGCCGAACGTAGTGGGATTATTGGCTGACATCAGGGTGATCCTCTTTCTTAGCTCCGGTTCCGCCGGATCGGTATTGGCTGCTCTCCAATATGCCTATTGTAGCACAGTTAAGAAGCAAAAGAGAAGCGCGCACAAAAAAAGGGGCCGACGCCCCTTGGTGAGGTACGTTGCTGGAGTTGTTAGCCAGCTGGACGCGTTAGTCGCCGTTGGAATGCCATCATGGAGGATTGCCTTTGCATCAGTGCGCTGGCGCCCGAGCGCTCCGGCTCCACCATGTACTCCAAAAGATGTTCAGCACCTTCGCCGGTAACTTCGTCTAACACCGCCTGCTGAGTAATTGCGTAGTGCTTGGCGATGGAATTTAAAATAAGCTCTTTCGCCTCGGCCGTTATGGTGTCCAGAAACTTGCGGTTAATTTCATGCTGGGGGATTGTCTGAGCCATTTGTGTCGCTCCGTTTTTGCGTTTCCGGTTCCGCCGGATCGGTGGCTGATCACTCAGCCGAGTTCACTGCTCTGTCGGGACCGCATTCGTGCTCGATGATAAGCATCTTCATCTGGACACCTATCTGTCCAGGGACTTCAGCCACCAAGCGGTGCGCGAGGTTGTACTTACAGCGCAGCATGGCCCGTTTGGCCAGCTCGGCGCAGCGCAGTATTCTTTGAGGGTTGGGGTAGGCCGCTGACATAATCAATGCTCCGTTGATCCGTTGCGGGTGATATCAATATTTAACTCGTCAATTTCTTCCGTTTTGTAATTCACCTGCACGTAAAGGCGAGCATCGTCGAACGATGGGCGTGTGGCAACTGTGTGTTGGTTGTAAAGATAGGCGTTTTCTACGACTTCCCAGGATTCTGCTTGAGTGCTCATGGGGGTGTTCCTCTTTCTCAATCCCGGTTCCGCCGGGTCGGCATTGGCTTCTTTCCAATATGCCTATTGTAGCACGACGGAAACAGAAAAGCACCCCCATCGCTGGCAAGTGCTTATCGTTGATCGATCGATAGTGTTACGCAGCTGAAAGTATCTGGTCGGCTAGATCCCAGTAGTCGCTGCGCTCGGCGCGCTTAATCGACTTAATCTCGCCTTTCATTGCGGTACGGTGATAGATATGACCATCCTGAATCATTCGCACCAAAAGCCCCTGCTCCACCAGACGAGATATCAGTTTATTCAGGTAGGACTCCGCAACCGAGTGAAGAGCCTCAAATGAGCCGTTTCCAGCTACAAAATGCAATCCTGGCAAACGCTGCGCGATAGACATGGCGTGATGTGGTGACAACATCACAAACCGGTTTCGGCGCTGTGTTCTGGCTGTGGCCAACAACTGTTCAACGATCTGAGGCTCATAGTACGTTAATCGGCGCTCAATCTCCTCGTCGTCCAGCGTCTCAGGTAGTTGGTACACGTCCATCCAGCGAAGGGATGAGCCTTCAGCGCCCTCAATCGCCCGTAGCACTGCTTGAATGCTCTCCAGCGCAACAAACCCGCTCAGATCATCAGGGTGCAAGTACAGGCGCTCCTGCGGACTGTTACCACGAATGGCATAACACGTTTCGTCGCTCTCACGAAAACCGGCGTACTTAGCCAGGGCTGCGTGGATACGGTCGCGAAACAGGAGCCCGTCTTCACCTGACTGAAAGCCGGGGTAGCCGTTATGGCGATAACTTGCCGTGTCCATGCGGTAATGCACCTTTACGTAGGTTTCCCCTGGAGTGAAATGCTCTGGCAGCGGCATCTTTGCGCTGCGATGAAACTCACAATTCTCCAGTGTACGAAGGGCATTAGCTGTGCTGATTGGGGTGCTAATCATGGGGGTGATTCCTCGCTCTCAATCCCGGTTCCGCCGGGTCGGCATTGGCTTTTCTCCAATATGCCTATTGTAGCACACCGAAAGTCGGGAAAGCTAGTTCTGTGTCAGGGAGCTAGCGCGTAGAGCTGCGTTTAGGTGCCGGATTGGGCGCTACTCCTACATCGTCCAGGCGGTAACCGGATAGCCCGCAATCAACGCTGGCCGTTGCCGTCATGGCCTTATCCAGGCCTTCCAGCCGTGGCTCAATCACCGTTCGCAGCAATGCCACGTTCGTATGCGAAACACCGTGATCGGCAAACACGGTAGACCAGTTCGCCAGCACCGATAGCTGCGCCCTGCCCGCCGCATGCGCCTCGCGATCACTGAGCCCGAATGATCGGTGGCAACTCAGTAGATTCTCCCAGCTTGGTTCGCGGCCGTGCGTGCCGAGGGATAAGGCCTGCTTCTGCCCTGTCGCGCCGACGATAGGCAGTACATCAAACACGGGCGCTAGCGACCAGTGGCGATTGCACAAGTCGTAGCGAAGCCCAAAATTGCGGGCATGGTCATCCGTATTCCCGAGCGCGATATTGGTAAAGGCGCGCAAAAACAACTGGCGGGTATCCTTGGCCGATTCATGGCTGTGCGAGCGAATATGTTTGGCGAGCGCCACATAACCTGCCGGGTCTTTTCGCCCGTCGGGCAACTCTCGATGCCGGGCGATGTTAAATAAAGCATGGGCGGATACATAGTGGTGGCTTTTTCGGTCTCCGGCCATATCGAAGCGCTCTATCAAATAAGCGCTACGGCCCCGCCCTACCGGCTCCACTCGAACCAAGGGCACGTCTAGTTCTGTGCGCGCCAACAGGCGCATGGTGGCGAACTCCACCCTGGGCACATCAACCAGGTCGGTTTGTTTGGAGAACTTCGCCAGGTAGTGCTGCCCATTATCCTCGATAGACGCTTTCGGACGCGCCCCACCCATGGATGAACCGGGTTCCATCAAGCGAAGCGCCTCCTCATCCGCCACTCCCTGGCCGTCCAAGGCCTCTGCGGCCCGATAAAGGCGTGTCAGTAGGCTGATATCCTGCGATTGTGAAACAGCCTTTGGGCGGCTCTGAGAGAGCGAGAACTGTAGCGAGCCCACCCCTCGGCCACTGGTGAGCAGCAATCGTTCGACTTCGCTGTTCGGTTGGGCCTTGTGGCGCATCAACAGAATACGGGTACCCCACGCATCGGGCGCCGCATCGGAGAATACCGGGAATACCCCTTGGTTGTGGTCACATTGAAACTTGGTGGCCTTCAGGGGCAGGTTGACCGGATCGAGCGAGTAGCGCGCTGGATGCGATAGCCAGCTTTGCGCATAGACGAACGTGCCTCTTACCCGACCAACATTAATTTTCCCGGCCAGCACGGGACTGCCGGAGGGAAGCATGGCAAAAACGTAGGCGGAGCGATGGGGTTTAGGCACGATTTTTCTCCTACGGCTACAAGTGGCGCCGCACAATCGGATCATGGTGTGAGGCGCCGACACTGGAGACTCCCTGCGCGATACCCATAACATCCAGGGCGCTCAAATACGCTCCTATGCTCGTTTTCGGGTCTCCAGCCTCAACGCTCTGCAGAGTCGATACGCTCATCAGGAAGCGACTCGCCGCCTCCTTGCGAGACCATCCCCGAGCCCGGCGGGCCAAGCGAATATTCTCCCCAAGGATCTCCAACTGATCGAGCGCGTCGGCACTGAGTGCGTCCACAAAATTAGCGGTGGCCATAGATCACCTTTAGCAACTGGTATACCGGTCATTATAGGCGTTTTTGAGCAGTAAAGCAGTTATATTGGTGGTTGGGTCGGTTTCACCCCCATATTCTCCACCTTCTGGCACAAAAAAGGGGCCAAAAGCCCCTTGGTACGAATCAGTGTGTGGTGCACCCATTAAAACAACGGGCTCGTGATCTGCCGCTCGATCTCCTCGTACTGTGCGTGCCAAGCCTTCCACACATCGAGCCCTTCGCCTTCAATGATTCGCTCCAGAAGGTCATCATCATCCAGCGCCCTTTTGATCAAGCCGTGAATCACCTCCCCACCATCCCCCATTTCAACACAGGTATCAAAGTCGCGCTCCGTAATGTTTGTCAGTTCACCAAAGCGAAGATCCCCAAGCAAGCCACATCCATACACGGTCACCAGAAACTCGATCCGCTCGCTCAGGGCGCCTTGCTGCCCGATACGTTTCTTCAGTTTTTCAAGCTTGGCCTCACCACGGTAAGGATCGTTGCTCGACTCGCCCGCTTGATTAACGGCGCGCTCAATTAATTCGATTTCACTGCGGGTGAGAACGGCTTCATTTCTGCTCGAACAGCTTTGATACTGCACCACCTTAGAAAGCAACTTCCGGGCTTCGTCAGTTTTACCGTTTCGTACCGCTTTGTAGATTGATTCTCTCGTTTCTGTAGTCGCATTCACGGGGGTGATCCTCTCTCTTGGCTCCGGTTCCGCCGGATCGGTGGCTTTAAAGTTAAGCTATGCCTATATTAGCACACCTAAAAACCTTACAGCAAGCGCAGCTATCGGCTTCACCCCCATATTCTCCACCTTCTGGCACAAAAAAGGGGCCAAAAGCCCCTCTGTTATTCATCTTCGATAAACGGTTACGCCGCAATCCGCGCGCGATTGCCACGCAATACCTCTAAAGCGCCCAAACGCTCTTCGGCCTCCAGTCGCGCCGCCGCCGTTGCACCTTTTCCTGAATCGTATACCGGCGCCTGGTCCAAAACCGTACCTTCTTCAGTGACCACCCAAAAGCCCACGCGTCCTGCACCAAGCTGACGAGAAGGCACTTTCTCAACCCGGAGCGCGCCCTTGGCGCCAGACTCCAACCACTGAGCAATCCGTGGTTCTTTGCCCTGGGCCAGCCGGCGCGTATACATATCGGCGATCTCAGCATGAATATCATGCGTTTGGTTTCGGCTCTCGACCGGATTTACCGATTCATTGTTCTTTGGGACGGCGCCACCATTGGCGTAGAAGGCGCGAATTGATTGGGGCGATAGCGAGCCTGAGAATCGATCCAAATGCCAGCCACCCAGCCGCACGGGGCCGTCTTCAGTCACTTTGCTAATCAGTACATGAATGCCATCCTCGCACACCATCAAGCGCGCGCGCTGACCGTTGACGGTCGCGTAGTAGTCCTTGCCAGATTTAACGCAGCTCACATCAGTAACGCTAACTGTGGAAGTGGGATTACTCATGGGTAGTGTTCCTCTCGTCGTTTCCGGTTCCGCCG
Organism: Marinimicrobium hydrolyticum; assembly: GCF_030848505.1. Classification (GTDB taxonomy): domain Bacteria; phylum Pseudomonadota; class Gammaproteobacteria; order Pseudomonadales; family Cellvibrionaceae; genus JAVDDU01. Next base: position 90,326 of record NZ_JAVDDU010000006.1, on the reverse strand, counting down.
GGTCGGCATTGGCTTCTCTCCAATATGCCTATTGTAACACACTAAAGGCGATTAGGGAAAAGCCCTCTGGCACAACGGTAGCTGCTCAAAACAAGGGACGCCGTTGGGGGCCTCTGAGTCATAAAACAGACCGTCAATAAAAATGGCTGTATGGCCAATCATTCCAGCGCTAACAGCTTCCCTGAATTCCTTAGAAAACTCTCCCGGCACTTCGGAAATATCGCGTTCATCGTAGATGCCATGTATTTCTGAAAACGGGATTAAGTCGGCCAGAGCGTTTGCAAAATCGGCGCACAAGCCGTTATTGATATCCTGGACCGAACGAACATCATCATCGACCAGCCAGGATTCGGTAAGCTGGCGCACAGTCTCTGTAATGCCCACGTCATATCCTCGTTAGTATTCCGCGTCATACCATACTTTAGCAGTGGAGTCCCAGGCGGGAATGTCAAAATGGTCGGGGATAGGTGGCCTATCATCTGTAATAATCATTGGCTTGACCGGGCTCTGCTCATACCGACCCGCAGCCATCTGCTCATCTATCTCGTAAATCTCGCGTTTAAGTGCTGGTAACAGAGTGGATTCATTCACTGTGGCGACAGCCCGTCCCTCGGCACGAATTTCGATACAGCCATCGCGCACGGCAGCAATGGTTAAGCGGAATTTATGGGCCAGATGACAAATTAGTCGCGCGCAATTGTGCATTGGAATAACTGTGATCGATTGAATTGACGCTAGAGCTTCATCAGTAGCGTCTTCGGGAATCTGTGCGATTACGTTTCGTATGTCCATGGGGATGATCCTTATGTTTTAGATATGTTTTATTTGAAGTGTTTGACTGAGCGAAGCCGCCACGGGGGCGGCACGTTGCTAGACGGTAATGCACATCATTTTGGCATAAGGGCCGTGCGCGTCGGTACGCCGCTCGACGTAAATCGCCTTTACATTGTCACCCACATTTTCAATGGGCTGGCCAATGTAGTCTTTCGCAGTCCCGCTCCAACTGTATTTCCCTGTGCAATAGGGAAACCGGCGAGCGCCTGGAGTTTGACGTAAAATAGCGGAAGCGTTTGATCTGGTGGTCACTTGAAGAGTTTGCTGGGATTTGTTGACAGTAATGCACATCATTTCAGCGTATGGCCCACCATCATCAGAGCGATGTTCGACGTAAATCGCCTTAACCGCCTCACTCACGCTCTCAATGGCCTGACCAACAAACGCTTGTTCAGACCCGCGCCAGGTGTACCTACCTGTGCAGTAAGGGAGTCGGCAGGCGCCCGGGATGGATCGCAAAATGGCGTACGCTTTTTCTTTGGTGGTCACGGCTAGGGTTTTGTTGCTCACTGGGTCGCTCCTCGATTTGTCCCGGTTCCGCCGGGGCGGTGGCTGAGCCCTTGGGGGAGAACCACCCCCAAGGGCACACATAAGTTAGATGGCGTTGTAAACCACCTCCAAGTCCTCAGAATCTCCACACTCGCGCTGCTTAGTTATTCGAGTGACATTATTGGCGATACCGTTATCCACCAACAGGTTTTCTATTCTCGGGAACAGCTCTTGAGTAGCTGGATCGAACGGGAACCAGTGATCGCTCCCCTGCAAGTGGGTGCCGGTGAAATGGATTGCCTCGCGCTTCGAGTCATAGATCACGACAACAGTGGCTCGGGTGTCATCTTTGAAACAGTGATCGCCAGCTGCTTGCACCAGGCGCTTACCTTCGGCAATGTGTGCCTCCAGCTTGGCAATCTCTGCACTCGGCAGGGAGCCCCAAAGGTGATTCATGGTTGTGACGTGATTTGTCCAGGTGTCGATGAACTGGTGCTTAGTTTTAGCTGTGGTCATAAAAGTCTCGCTCTTTCTTCTGAGTCCCGGTTCCGCCGGGTCGGCATTGGCTTCTCTCCAATATGCCTATTGTACCACACCAATAATATGCACAGCAAACCCTACACACCACTACAACTAATTACTGATCCAAGGCTCCAGGCACGGCAACTGCTTCACGGTTCGGTACTTGCCTGGAAGCCAGGCTTTTAATCCGTCTCGGGTCCACAGCGCTACCACAAAGCCACCGCCCTGCTCTGAGTCAGGAATGAGGCGATCGCACTGCTCCACCCCCAAGCGTATAGCGTAGGGATTATCCGTATTATCTTCAAACAATAGCTCCAGCCCTTCCCTGTCCCTCCAAGGGCCGCGCGAAATAATCACGCATTGCGCACTGAGCATATCGTTGAGTGACGACTCGTGCGCCTGCGGTATCAGCAAACGGCCAGCCCTAGCGTTCCAGCTCAAAAAGAAAAACCCGGCCTGCGCCAGATCAGAATCCCAATAATTCGTTCGGACAATTAGCTGCCCTTCGTTCTCCATCGTAATCACCAATGCCCTCCAGATAGACACCGTTCATCCTAAAAAGACGATTATGCACGCCATCGGGCAAAAAAACATTAGGGCGCCATTGAGCGCCCGATGGTTCGAGCACAATTATCGCCGCGTGGGTTTGTGGAGTCGGTAAATTGTTAGCAGGAAAATCCGGTTCGCCTGAGCGCGATCGGAAGGGGAAGGAAACGATTGGGGGTGTTGCGGGGGGAGCGGTAGCGGCTCGTAAAGCCGCCACCTGTAATTACCAAGCGATAATTTGGGGCTGGTTCCGTACATCGGAAAGGCGCTTGTTGGCGCGCTCGCTCGCCTCAATCAATCCCGGACTGATAACCTTACTCTCGGTCTTCCTGACCTTCAGCAAGCGGCCGGTATAGCCCCAGCGGTTCGGCGTATGTTTGGCTGTCTTCATGGTTGCCTCCGTGGTGGTGCCCATCAGGGCGCCCCCTTAGTATGAGTTAAAATCCACATCATTTTCAAGGCCGCTGGCCAGTAAAATGCCCAACTCGTCCCGAAAAGGCGCTACCAAATGACTGTACTGCTCACTCGCCTCCGTTGACCCAAACATTCCGCTCTCGTCACAAAAGATGTTCACCACACCAATATACGGGCAGCTCGTCTCGGTCCAAGGCTTGGCTTTAGCACCACGTCCCACCAGTAGAGGCATAGATAGTAATGATCTAGCAAGTCCGTCCCGGTCATAGTAATCCTCTATTTCAGAGTGCAAAGGGCCAAAATAGGCACCATTGAGCATATTAACCATGGCGGAGGTATTGGCGATGTACTGCGGTAGACCATCGTACAGGCAGCTAGGCGCTCCCGGCATGATGCGCTGGGGATTGGGCATGTTTTCAAGCTTCGGGGTCACCCCGAGAATTAGAGGCTGGATGGTCCGATCAATGGAGCGCGGTTTAACGGTCGTAGACGTATTCAGAGCCACGGCGGTGCGCGCATACCATGGAAAATGTTTAAATCCCTGCTCTTGGGCCAAGGCATTGCGATCAGCAAAGCGAATCTCCCGCAAAAGCGCCTGTCTGGCCTTGGGTGATTCAAAGTTAGACGCTTGTACCACCAGCATGACGGTAGCCCGGTAAGTCGCTTCAGACCCGTCCTCTAGGTGTGTGTCCCAGTACTGGGCGATTCGCAGCATATTGTTAAGAATGGCGCGAATGGCAAACGTCAGGTCTTGATCGTCCACATCTTCCTTAGCTTCGAGCCACGCAAGAGTGTCCTGAACCTGCACATACCGAAAATTTACGAAGCGCAGCAACTGCTTTGGGGGTGCGGTGCGCACCAGCGCTCGGGTTTCCTCCAGAAGCTCCTCTGTCTCAAGCTGACGCCGTACCTGCGACTTGATCTGCACAATCACCACCAAGGCAAGAATCAACACAGCCACATAGAAAAGCCCTGCTTCTGCTGAAAAAGTCATACAGGGCGAGGCGTCGCCAATACAGGAAAAAGGGAAAGCCGAATTAAGCTTTTCCGCTCGTACCGATGCGTAAATACCAATCGCCACAACAATGAGAATGCTTAGGATGGGAGAAAGAATCGCCGTTGCCTTTGCTTTGAATGTCGTATCCATTTTTACACGTCCTCACTAACCTCCGGTTCCGCCGGGTCGGTGGCCGATCGCTTGGCCTATGTGCCTATAGTACCACACTTTGCGGTCCATTTTAAAGTGCAGACATAGGCAATCTCTGTTAACTCAGTTTGGCCGTTGGTTCAGCTACCTCTGGATTTTCGGCGCACTCTTGCAGCGATTGTTCCGCTAACACAGCACCAATAAAGAACTCCATCGCTCTGGACATTGTGAACGTGCGTTGTGGTAGCCGTACCGGCATTAAACTGGATTCGTCTGACCAGACCACCCAGTCCGCGCCGCTATCGTTATACGCTTTGACGGTGATTCCGGTCATTGTACGCTTATGGATTCGCGGACCCTTGGTTCTGGTCATAAAAGCCCCTAGCGATCCGAAACCACAATATTCACCTCATCACCCCCAAGATCGACGAAAGGTATTTGCGGGGTAAAGACTTTAGATTCATCGCCGCAGTTTTTGGGGACACCTGTAAGACTGAACGCATTTGCGCTCACTACCACCTCTGTCACAACCATGCGCCATGGATTCTCAGCAAAAAGCTGCTCCAGCTCCTCGCCACTCATACCCAAGTCCTCTAGCGAATCGCCATCGACAATGGCGCCGCTCCAAAGCTTGGCAGAAAAGAACTGGGTGATTTCGTTCGCTGACAACTCCACCACCGCCGCCGCCAACGTGCGTAAAGTATTAATATTCTCGGAAGTAAGCTCAAATACCACCGAGTGCGGTCGGTCAGAATTATAGTCCGGGGTAACACGCTGAAGTGGTGCGAAAATGCGCTTTACAAGCTTATTCATGGACGTGACTCCTCTACGTTCCTCCCGGTTCCGCCGGGTCGGTGGTCGATCGCTCGGCCTATATGCCTATACTACCACGCTATACCTGTAGATTAAAGTGAAATACATAAACGATTTCGCCGAAAAAAAGCCCCTATAACGGGGCCAAAAGCGTGACTATATTTCATACTGCTTGGACGTTGGTTCAAACTGCTAGCGCCTGCATTTGCTCGGTATGGGATGCTAAACACTTTTTGTGGCCAAATTTACCCGCATAGGGGAAGCACACACTTTCTGTGCCGCACGGGCGAACGTATCTGAGCATAGGTGTCAGTATATACATGGTATCCGCTTGCTCGCCGCACACCTCACACGCACCATACTTATCAGACCCGCCTTTGCATCGGCTCAAACGAAACGCTAACGGTGCTGGGGTAACTGCTGTTTGGGTTAAGTTCATTCTGCACCTACCCTTCACTGACGCCATGGGTTTGCATCAGCGTTGCCAGTTCGGCCAATGCCTTTTGTCCATTGAATAGGGCGTAATAGACGTGCCAATCCCCGTCATCGGACACCATTTCCATAAAGTCGTCGAGTTCTTCTTCGGACATTTCCCCGGCATTCCCTTTCTCCAACAGCGATTGGAATTGCTTCTCGTCGGCGTTGGGCTTCTTAACCCAGTTGTAATTGTTAAAGAAATCAAGGCAGTCTTTTGCTTCGTCTTCCGTAGACGCTAATGGACTGCTGACGATTTGCCCTAATGAATCGCAGATGTTATTCAGTGTCTCTGCAAGAGCGGACGTATTGGCGTTTTGTAGCAAAAAGGAAAGGCTCATAAGCAAGTTGTCCTATCAGTAGCTCCGGTTCCGCCGGATCGGTATTGGCTCCAGTCCAATATGCCTATATTAGCACACCTAAAACTTTACAGGCAAACTATTTCCGAAAGCTATGCCTCACCCCCAATAGTGGACCATCAGCAATACCGTGGAGCACAGCTCCTCGTAAAACTACCCTCTCAAAACCTGCGTCGGCGCCATGCTCATATAGCGCTTCAATTCATCCACGGCGGCCTCAATCCCCATTTGTACGCTCGCCCGGTATCCCTGGGCTTGCATCAGCGCTACCCATTGTTTTTGCGAGTCGGTCACAGCGGCGTTAAACGGCGGCTGCGCTTTGTATTCGATCCACAAGCCAAAATAGCCACCTCGTGCCACAGGTAACAACAAATCGCTGACACCGGAGCGTACCCCCTGGCGCTTGAGCCGCCAGCCCTCGAACGCGTTCTTACGCGATCCACCATTGGGAATGTGAATCAGCAACTCACCCACGTCGGGAAAGTCATACCGAAAGCGCTCGACGAGACAAGCCTGCTCCTCGCCCTCGATCTCCCCACGCTTGAGGGGCAACGCCTTTTTTGTCTTAGGCGCTGGTGGGACATCCTCGGGCGATACCCAACCGCGCTTTATCGCCTCTTCTCGGGAAATTCTCATTAACGCTACCTACCGAGTCCTGAACAAAAGGTGGTGGCCGTAGCCACCACCGCCCTCCGCGCTAGGCGGCATACGCTCCTGCAGACTCACGTCGCCGGGAAACGGCTGCGCGTGCCCAGAACCTCAGTTGAGTCCCTAACCACAGGCCAAGCGCCTCAAAAGCGGCAAAGATAACGCCCTGCCCTAGCACTTGGTGCGCTACGGTATCCGACAGACCGTTGACCACCTCGGGGGGAACGGTTTTAACTGCAGCGTTTTCCGTTTTGGTGAACAATCGCGATAGAGCCGGATTGGTGGGGTGGCGAATGAACGGCTCGGTCGAGCGGGCCTTGGAATATCCGCGACCACTCGTGCCACAAAAACTCTCCTCGCCGGTAAGCAACCGCCGGGTGAAGTTCTTTCCAGCCGCTACGTCTCGGGCTTCCTTTTCGGCCAAGTAAGTAAAAGGCTTCCAGCGTTCATCATCCAGCGCGATCGGTTCAAGCACATCACTCAAGCGGGCTTCCTTCTCGCGCACGGGCATGATGTCCTCCACGCTGCCGATGGGTATACCCTTGGATACCGCGACCACGGCCAAGCGCTTGCGCACCTCCAAAGCTCCAAACGCATTACCCTCTAAAACACGCTCCTGCAATCGGTAACCGAGTGAATCAAGCACAGAGCGTATGACCTCCATGCTGGCCGTGAACGCGTAAGGTGTGACGTTTTCTATGATGATAATGGACGGGTTCAAGCTCTGGGCGAATTGTAGGAAAGAGAAAAACATGGCGCCTGCCGCGCTGTGCGACTCAGCGAATTGCAGCTTGTTCTTTGCCCGACCGGACTTGGACGCGCCTGTGCAGGGGATGCCCGCCACCAACACATCAACCTCACGGTCAATATCGAGCAGATCCACATCCTGAACAGGTGATTCAAACACTTGAGATCGATCATCCCATAGCTCGGGATTATTGCGCAGGCTGCTTTCGAGATACTGAGACTCCAGCTCTACCGCCACGGCTACACGGGATTTTATGTGGGCGCGCTTGAGACCGGCATGGAGCGATTTATCCATGACCCCCCCTCCGTGGAATAACGAGCAAATATCCAGCGGGCGGCCCAAGGCCAGCTTGGTGGCCAAACGGCGTTCGCGGGCGGCGGCGTTGGTCGAATGCTGGTGCGCTGTAATGACAATCGTTTTTGCCTTAACGGCCACGCGCACCATTTCGACACCCTCGAACAGCTCGGCAATCTCCGCCGCGCAGCAATCGATTACCGGCACCAGATCACCCCCAACGGTGCGCCGAGAGACGGTGTACTTGCCTTGCTCGGCTATCTCCAGGCACAGCGCCTCGTCTTTAGAGACAACATTGTAGCGCTGGCCGGGGCGCAACCCTTGGCGGCCCAGTTTACGGCCGTCGAGGTATATGCGACGGCGGCCTCTGTGAATTCCGATTTTGCGGTTAATGATGGTAGTCACGCTGGTAATCCTCTCTTCTTCCCGGTTCCGCCGGGTCGGTGGCTGATCGCTCAGCCGATGTACCTATAGTAACACACTAACACCCATGAAAGGAAGCCTCCTACTGCCTAACACTCTGCTGTCTCCGGGTTTCCATATAGGAAACTGCATGCTATAGTTGCCTATATGGAAACTATGGAGTCCTTGTGCACGTTATCTCAAGAAAGCCATTCAACGACGCGGAGCGAAAATACCCCAATGACAAGGATGCACTGAGGCAAACGTACATTACCCTGCGCTCGGGGAGATTTAACACCCCAGAGGAGTTGCGGCGAATATTCCCTTCGCTGGACAACTTTAAGCACAGAGATAAGTGGTGGGTTCTCGATATAGGAGGGAATAATCTAAGACTGATCGCATTTATAGAATTTCGCGATAACCGAATGTATGTCAAACATATTGTTAGCCACGCTGACTATGACAAACTGACGGACAAATACCGCAAATCCCGGGGGACATAGCTATGTTGCCAGAACCATGCCTTAAAATTCGCGACGCGCTGAGTCAAGTGCCGATTCTTACCAACATCAGCAACCAGGATGACTATGAGAAAGCCCTGGCAATGATGGACGAATTGATCGAGGATTACGACGCCAATAAGGCGTTGGTCGATATCCTCTCTTTAAGCATTGAGCGCTGGGAAGAACAATCGGATGAATTCGCTGATTTCAATGCGGGATTAGCTAAGCTTGATAGCGGAATCGCCGTATTGCGAACGCTTATGGCACAACACAACCTGGGCGTTGCAGATCTGCCAGAGCTAGGTGCAAAAGCCAACGTCAGCAAAATTCTAAACCAGACCGGTGGAAGGCAGCTTACAAGCAAGCATATTGCTGCGCTAAGTCAACGGTTTGGTATATCACCAGCGCTATTTTTCAAAAAGCTTTAGCTGTCTCCTGCTCTCCCTTCTAAGAGCAATAAGCTAACCCCAGTAAATTCCGCGATTCCGGTCAATCGCGAATTTTAGCAATCGCACAAACTCTTCAGCTCGCCGGGCAACGCTTTCAGCAGTGCTGCCAAAGGTGATCATGTTTCCGCTTTTAGTGGCGGGAGTAGACGCCTTTGCTTGACGCTGTGAGCTGTTGAGAAGGCGCAAGGCACGCGCAAGCACGGCTCGGAGCGCGCCCGCCTCCAAGCTACCCGTACCGTCGCTGGACGCAAGGCCTAGCGACTCGGAAAAAGCTCCCCATTGGATGCAACCGAATTCCATACAGGGAAACGGTTCGTCGTAAACCCGCTCGTTCACGTAGTGCCGACCGTCGTCATCCACGGGGTAGCCTGAGCTGGCAAAGTCCGCCTCGGTCAAATTCGGGTACCTGTCACACTGGTATACCTTCTCTTCTCGGTATGCCTGCTGATGCCAACCCTCAACGTACACTGTCACGCCCATGCCCGTTCTCCGAATTAACCGTTTACGTTCGGTGCAATTAACTCGTTCCCCATGGCCGCCACACGCTCGGCCCAGACTTCAGTCTCAACGGTCGCACACCAGTGCTCCTCGCCGGTCGATAACTCGAATCGATACACGGTCCAGACATCGCCAGAGGCTCGATAGCGGTACACCGGCTCGCAGTTCTCGATCAGCGAGCACAGTGAAGAGCGCAATGGATCATCGACTTCACCTTGCTCGATCACGCTCTGAATGCTCGCGGCCAGGGCGGGATAGAAACTGGCTTGCTCCAGAGCGTCACGCGCCGCTGCAACCAGAGAATGCGTAGTAGTACGAGTACTGGAAAGCGCCTGGTACAGCTCCACGATACGAAACGGTTTTACTTGATGGGTCGTTCTCACGTTGAATCCCTCTTGCTGGGTTTCCGGTTCCGCCGGATCGGTGGCTCTATGCCCAAACAGTGCCTATAGTAGCACAGTAAAATATTATAAAGCAACCGGGTGAGCGTCTAATGTGGCGTTTTATTCAGGTTCTTGAACGGCTCCCAACACATCATCGATCGGATCCACTGACAACGTGTAATGAAACGGCCAGCGACCGGCTAAAACCCGATACTCTTCACCGACTTTGACGAAAGCACTCATCCTGTCGATGTTGGCCGACTGGTGACTTAAACCGCAAAGTACGCTGGGCTCCAACGCTGAGTCGATGTGAATGGTCAGTGGTTTGTTATCGAGCCTTGAGACGTGCGAACACCCTCCCCTATCATCGGCCGCGACCAGCCTTAAAAGAAAACTGCTTCCCATCATTCCCGCTCTATCCGCATCGCTCGCCGCCAAGAACGACTGCTCTACCGCCCTTTGGGCCGCAAACATGCACACAAACCCAAAGACGAGCGCCCACCACAAGGCTATTGCCAGCGACAAAAAACGACGGCTGATAGAAAGCTGGATGACTTGCTCGCCGGGCTGGGCGTTACTGAGCATGGCCTTTACGTGCGAAGCGCCCACCACCAGGGAGAAAACAGAGATACCCCCCGCAAGAACGGCTCCGGTGATCATAAAGGCGAGCGTGGAGGAGCTAATCATTTTTTACGGTTCCTTATTACTGTCACGTTATTGTACAAGCCCTTTTCCCACCCCCCCCAACCGCTCGCGGAGGACGGTGAGCGCTTTATTCTGCATCATCACTGGCATAAAGCTGTTCCTTACAATGGTCTCGACCTTCGGCATCGCCTTGTAAAGACTCGCGTAGGCGCGCTGGATCGCCTGCGGCGGTAACGACAAGCGTTTACCCAACTCGGCGAAGGAATGCCCCGTGGGGTACCCATAAACACCGAACTCTGGTGTTTCTCCATCGTCCAGTAAATCCAAGGCAAGAAAGTGCTCACTACCGCCTTCCTCGAAGCTGCTAACAAACAGCACATCGTAGTTCGGTGCCAGCGCGTCAAAGTAGCGGGTGGTGTTATCCAGTGTGCGCGTCAAGCTGATATTTTTTGCGTGCAGATCATCATTGCCCATGACATAAGCGAGCATAACGCGAGTGAAAAAATCCAGCACCAAGGCGCGCTTACCGGCGCTCGCCTCCAGGATCGTTTTCCCCAGCGCTTCATAACTGGTCTCATATTTCGCCTCGGCGCCCAAACCGGCCACAGAGGCCAGCTCTTCTTGCACCAGTGCGCGACCGGCCTCGTCGCGATCGAATCGGCGAGTGAGGTACGCCAGCTCCCCGTCACTGAACACCACTAGGCCACAGCGGGCCGTTTTGATGCCACACGCGCGACTCGCCAGCATGGCGGCATGCTCGTTCTCGGCGGCGTGGGCGTATCCCTGGGGGCTGGGCTTGAGTATGTAGCGTCCGCCCCGTGCCACGGGCACCAACTCGCCCTGCTCCAGCGCCAGGGACAGCTTCGCCTGCACACCGGAAATGGACATGCCTCGGGTTGCCTGGGCGCCATGGCGAAAGAACTCAGCGGAGGTGTACGTCAAACGCGGGTTCACCTGAACGGTACCGAACAGCTCGCGCAAACCCTGGGGGCTATACCCGGTTGTGCGCTCACTGCCGTCCAGGGGCCGAAGGGTAATCTTGCAGCGCTTATTCATCGTCTTTCGCTTTTTCAACGGTAATGGCGCCGGTTAAGTCGGCGCCGTTGTTCAAGAGCAGGCCGAACCGGTCGGTTTCACTGATTTTCTGTGTTACGGAATGCGTGTGCCGCATCCAGCCCTCGGAAACCAAGTTATCAAACAACGGCGGGAAACGCGTAAACTCAAAACTCACCCGGTCGGTGGGAAACAGGTACCCGATGGGGGTGCCAGTTTTCCGGTAGGTGTCGGCGTAAGTGAACCGATAGCCAGTATCGATCTCCTCCAGATCGCCCGCGTACACTCCGGCAAGGTACACGCGGCCGCGCCGGTGGCCTTTCTTTGCGGCACTCATCGCTGCCCACCGACGTACAACGTCAATCCCAGCGCTTCGAGTACTCGCAACACGCTATCGAGATGAGGTGTGCGCCCCTGGGTTTCCAGGCCCACAATGGTTGCCTGGCTAACTCCGGACAGATCGGCCAGTGCGCGCTGGGATAACTTCTGGCGCTTGCGGGCCTGCTTCACCGTTTCAGCCAAGTCCTCTATCGGTTGCAGCGGGGCGCTGTACTGGCGGCGAACCTCGGCCAGCTCCGCCTCTATGGCCTGGGCGCGCTCGGCTAGCGCGCTTAGTTGGGAACTCAACGTCATGGTGATGCACCTAAAGATTCAATATCGTGGTGGTGTTAGCAAATGCTAACGCCTGTTATAGCAAACAGTATAGGAAAAGGCATAAACAATAGCAATAGCGGTAGATAAAGCATATATGCTATAGCTGGCTGTAGCGTGGAGGGGTTATTTCGACGATACCGGTATTGGCGGGAGCCACTTATAGGAGAAATGCCTCTGACCATCGCGCGGGCCTCTCCAGAATCCGTGCCAATGCGCTTTTCGTAGATGCGCGTCGACGCCCCGCCCTGTTAGCTCGCCGGGCCCAGAGCGCAAACGCTCTCCCAACGTCTCGCCCACGGTCCACACCCTGGGCCGCTTTGCCGGGAACAGGCGCCACCCTTTTTTGGTCCGCTTTGGCCGCGATTGAGCTGGGAAGGCTCCCGGCTCGCGCTTATCGTCGATCTCCGGCTCTTCGCAGCAAACGTAGAGCAGTAGGGACACCAGCCCGTACAATTCCCGCGCTGCCGCTTCGGCGTCGGGCTCGGCTTTGAGGATCGAGTCGGACAATCCCGTCAGGTGCCACTGTTTTCGGGACTCGGCATAGGCTCGATCGACCGCCTCGGTAACGGTCCACTTGCCAAGATGCATCGGTACCGGCACTAAGAACGTCTGCGTATCCAGCAGCAGGCGCAACTCGTGCCGCTCGGTATTCACATCCCACTCCAGGTGCGCCCAAAACCCGTGTAAGTCTTCCCCCAAGTACTGAAGGCCAGGGGTCTCGATATAAACGCTCCATTCCGGCAATCGATAAAGCACTTCGGAGGGCATTTCTCCACTTGGAACGGTGTCGGCAATCGCCTGCAGTGCGTCTTCATCAAAACGGTAAATGCCCTGGCTGTATCGCCAAGCGCCGATCGCCGCTAAACGCGATGCGTTAAACAGGTCGTTTAAACCAGGTGTCTGGCCACCAGAGGCGATCGCAAGCCAAGCGGCCATTGGCATAAAGCACCAGTCGGGCCACTGAGGTAGCCCTTTGCCTCGGTCTGCGCGAAACATATCAACATTAGCCCACGCACCAGGGCGATCGCGAGACAACTCGTTTAGGTGATCGACGGGTCGATTAACGGATTTGCGATCATTCATCAGGCGTTTCCTGGGGTCTACAAAGGTATTTTACGATGCGTATTTGTGCTTGCGGCACATGGACTTTGTGACCGAGCGCGGTTTCAAAAACCCGCGCAAACGCTACTTGTGCTGCGGTATGGCCAGCGTAAGGGCCAATTTGTGCAAACGCAAATTCCTCCGCCCCCGACTTCTCTGGAAAATCACCCAATTCATACTCTTTGGGCAGCGCAAAATGGCCTGCGGATACTACCCATTGGGTCTTCCATCCCTTTGCCACCAAAGCAGCCTCTTCGCGCCGCCTCGCTTTACGCTCAGCAAAACTCAATTGTTGGTTTCGGTTAGTTTCGTTCGTAACGCTTTCGATACGCTGAGACATAATTTCGCTCCCTCCTGGATGAGACTTAGCCCCACTTGTCCCGGTTCCGCCGGGTCGGGTTGTAGCGTTTGTAATCCCACCCCCATCATTGTTGAAGGCAGGTTTTATCTCTTCTGAACAGCCGAGCGCGACTTCGATGCTACTGCCAACACTTGGCTACAATCGTTTCACGAATATCCTTAGCCCATTCAACAGTCCCAGTGGGCTGGGTAGACGCTACTGAACAACCAGCGTTTTCCCATTGCTCTACTACCGCTTTCACCCGTTCGACATGAACGGGCTTCATGGTTGCCTTTGGTTGAAGGGAGTAATGTTGCAGCGTCTCCAATAAAGAGATAAATGCCTCAGAACGCTGATTGGATTCAGCTATAGCGCGAACAGAGTCCGAACTGATATACGCACCGATTCCGACCGAGGCGACAAGAACAACGAGCATCGTCCTAACACTGCTACCTTTAAGGTGTGTTCGTATAAAGCGCGAAAGGCAAAATATACCAAAGAGCAGCACCGAAAAGGTAATCAATAGGCCGATTACATAAACCCCCATTAAACCGATCGACGGGGACGACAAAGCAATTGAGACGCCGTATTCTACGGTTGCACGCATTAATAAAAATGCAATCACTGTAGCCCCAACGGCGCACACAAGCCTTCTTGGTGTTCCCAGGCTCTCTATCCACTGCATCAGTCTAGTCATCATCATAAGCGCTCTCCACAAGCTGTTAGGTTAACCATAGCTCTCTTGCATATCGGTAAATCCTCAAAACTACGTGTAAACCTACCCGGATGCGCCGGGTAGGAAGCCAGTCCCAGCGCTTGTCAATGCTTTAGAAATCCAGACACTGCTTTAAATACGCCCCGTGCGTTCGCCTTCAGGTCGTCAACACTTAACGCATCATTACCGCTATGAATTTTATCGCGCTGGTGCATAGCGCGCCCAATCATACCCAACACTGTAACGAACATGAGCAGGGCGAACGGAGCGATGTTCCAGCCCAATAGAATGCTGGCAACGAGTAGGGTTGCGGAAATAATGACTAGGACGAATCCTGCAAAGAGTAAGGCATCGGAAAAAATCGCGCCTATGGTGTTTTTGTTTTTCATGCGGCCCTCGCTATATTGCTTGTATATGTGCCTATACTAGCACATTAAACACAGCAGGGGCAATTAATACCGCAGGCGCGAAAGGGGCCGAGGCCCCTTGGATGCTTGGATGCTTGGATGCTTGGATGCTTGGTGAACGGTGTCCGACTTACTCGACGATTACACCGATGGCGCCACTACAATTCTCGTTCGAGTCGGTCCAGGTAAAACTGCCTTCAAACTGCGATTGATCTGTGAGGGCCACAGCCAGCGACAATTGCCCGGTATAGTTCTGTGTAGCGAATTCAGTGTTAAAACTCGGGTATAGATGGCGGCTTTGATTCATCTGGGAAGGTAGCATCTTCACAACTGTGCCAAGATCCTCTCGCCACACGTCAATGCTTTTTATGTATAAGCTACCGGAGCGATCTTGCCCACCGCTTGCATACCCAACATTGATCGAGACCTCCCCATTCACTGGGCAGGAATCGTCCTGCGGGAGCGCCGCCTGGGGGTAAGTTCCCGCGCGCGGGGCCAGACTCAATTCGGACAAAAACCGCAGCATATCCATATTTCCCGGCAGGTTTCCCTGGCCAGATAACAGGTCTTCGGCAATTACGGCTTCGTCGCGTCGGCCAATGATGATCCGCTTATCCGGTGTGCTCAGCGTATCGATATTCGCTAGGTCCAAAAACGCGAGTACCTGCATCGTCCGCTCTTCAAGGCCCTCTTCCGGGTACCAGGGCTCGCATTGAATCGGGACTGGGGTCGGTTCTGGTGCGGGTTCTTCGTTCTGCTGCCCCTCTTGGGGACATTCTATATCGCTAAGGTCCAACACCTCCGGCAAACTATAATCTAAGGCCACGACTGCCAGATCAAAGTGTGCGGGACTAACATAAGGGCGCGCCTCGATACTGCCGATCGGGAAGTCCCCGGCAAAAAACGTCACCGTGTCGCCTTGAGCGTAACGGTACACACCCCATCGGCCCGTTCGGCCCTCGAACAACACGCCGTTGGGCGCAACGCTGGTGTAGCGCAACCCCTCAACATCGTGTGAGAACTGACCGGTTCGATCTTTGCCTAAGTCTTCTGCAACATCACCCCCACCACTTCCTCCTCCACACCCAACCAAGGCTGCGGCGGTCATAACGGTAAATATATGCTTCTTGAGCATGACTAGCTCCTACGTTGTCAATAACGAGTTGACTCCAAGCGCGCATGCTCGCTCGTAACTGACAGCCCAGCAATAATAGCCTGCCAAGGCGGCACTGTCACGAGCGAGGCGAGCCTACCTTTGTTCCCTTTCTGGACTGTCGGTAAGCCTTATACGGCCACCCGAGGCTTCCAGAAGGCCCAGGGACGGGTCTCTACGCATCCGCTCACACGCCCGTGCGAGGCCTTTTTTTGTACCAGGGAAGTCCGCCACGATCCGCTCCGCTCTACCGCAGCCATAGGGATACAGGCGAAGCGATCGCCCCAATAGGGCCAACAACAACACTGACACAAGCAACAGGGCACCCAGCCACCCAAAATCCAAAATCTCGAACTCATACCCGCGATCGTGCAAGTGCAACAAGTAGCCAATTTCAATAACCGTCAAAACCACCAAAGCGAGCATCACTAATGTACGAAAACGCATTCCAACACCTCTCATTATTACCGGTTCCGCCGGGTCGGGGCCGGTAACACGGCCATATTAATGATTATGGGGGTAATCCACCCCCAAGGAATCAGCGTTGAAGCGGGAAATAGCACCGATCACTGGCCAGGGCCGAGAATGGAATCTTTGCTGTGCTCACCCGAGCATTGTCCTCGTCGTGTTTTCGACGAGACACAAAGATGATGCCGGTGTGAGTGACGTACATACTCGTAGGAGCGGTCGCTAGGCGGTCATTGCCTTGCCAGGTGGGTAGAGAATCGACCAAATATTGGGGGTGTACGTCCTTCTCTGTCAGCTCCAACTCCTCCAAGTCCAGCCAATCAGCTTCGTCTACGAACTCCACTATGGAGCCACATTCAAGGTTCTGACGGGCCTCTCTGAGCTGGTGGATACGCGCTTGAAGCTCCTCGGTTAAGACAAGTACTACGTGGGTAGGGGTAAGCTCCGCAAAAGTGTCGGCACAGCGACACTCGCACAATATGGGTCGAGGCGCGGCGCTCGGTTGCGGCTTCACTTCGGCCAAGTTGGCCAGTGCTGCCGGTACTGAAAACGAATGCAAAACGATCGTGACCGGCTCACCATCAACATTGGTAGTCGTGATGCTACCGGTGGTGGCATCCACAATGCTCTGCTCCAAAGCGGATAAAGATACTGTCTCCGAAAACTCTCCGTCGTTCTCCAACCACGTAAATGTGACGGTTCGCTCGTCTTCATCAAGGTCGAACTCTCCCAACAGCGGCCCACCATCGATCTGATAGGCAGAGGCCAAATTCAACGCAGTCAGAATTGCAGAATCAACGATTGTCATACCTTGCTCCTTTCATGTCCCGGTTCCGCCGGATCGGTGGCTGCGTGTTCAGCCTATATGCCTATCGTAACACACTTAAACAAGTAAACACAACAGCATTCCCCCCTGGGAAAACACCCACACTTAATGCACTCGACCATGGGTGTACTGCTCTGCCCACAAGCGCGCCGTGAACGATTCTTGCTCAAGCTGAGAAATATCGCTCGGTGCATACCCTTCTTTAGCCAACGCTTGTGCGCCTTTGGCCAGCAGCGCCTCTATGTTATCGGCGGTCGCGGCCATAACTTCCGCAAAGCGCTTAGGGTTGCCCGGATTACGGATAAGCCGACCAGGTAGAGCCGTTGGTGATTCCGGCTCTTCCACATCTTCCACTTCAGGCATATCCGGCGCCTCAAGCACTAACATCATTGCGCTGCCCTCGGTACCGGGCGCGGCCTCAAACCCCGCGCTTTGCACGATCTGCTTTAACCAAGTGGTGGTCGGCTTTTCAGGAAAGAATTCCTCGTAAGCTTCGCGGTAGAGCCCGACCGTCACCAGATCGCCGCCAGCGCTTTGCGCATGCTCGATCACCTGCGCCATTAAAGCGACGCCCGTCGCCAAGCAATCCATTTCAATCTCAAAGACACAGTGCTCCTGGCGAACCCTTCGACCCTCAGCCTGCAGGCGTAAGATCAGGTCCGTGGAGTAGACTCCGCAACCATAGCCATGAAACACATTGCAGTGCCCCAGCGGACCCTTGTCGGATTCAGCGATAAACACTGAACCGACGCCGTTATCCAGTGGGCGGCGCATCACTACGACATGACGCCCCTCCCCGCGACTAGTCTTCATCGAACACCTCCGGCTGCTCCAGAACCGTTTCAGCTTCAACCCCGGATTCACCGGGAAAAATCAGGCACGTTTCCTCACTATGGTGGCCGGGTAAAGCGACAATCATTGTCATACCCGGAGCTAGGTGGGCAGCGGCGGTAAACGCTGAAAGTTCGCTCAGCGCTTCGACATGATGAGCCACAATCTGGCCAGAATCCTCATGGAATCCAATAACGGTGTAGTGGGAAGGTAAACAGGAGCCGTCCTCCTCGTAGGAATCTTGCACGTTTTCGCACCCTAACTTCCACTCGTTGTTAACGTGCATATCGCTCATGCGATTTAAAAGCCCCTTGGAAAGCATTGCGGGAGTAACATCCTTTGCTTCACTATCCAGAGAGCCGCTAACAGAAAACTGAAGTAAAAACGCGTGATTGTATGTGGCTTTGCCCATGGTCATATCCTCGATCTTTCCCGGTTCCGCCGGGTCGGTTATTGTTTAGAGTATCCGCCGCCCCAAAAGGCGGCAGATTGAACGTGGCTACTTAAAACCCTTCTTCTAGGGTAGTCACAAGACCGTCAAAATCTTCGCTTGGCCCCAGCGCCGACGCCAGCGCAAAAACGTCGTCCTTTGAGTGACCGTATTCCTCAGCCAAACACTCAAGGTATTCGCGACGGTTAGCGTAGCCTTGACGCTGATAAATGGTTGGCTCGGCTGATGCCGGGGTAACTGCAGGTGTGGACAAATTAGACATAGTGTTTTCCTTTCTAGTCCCGGTTCCGCCGGGGCGGTGGCTGATCACTCAGCCAGAGTGCCTATAATAGCACACCTATGACAAACAAAGCAATGATAGGCCTTTAAATCAGTGAAGCCTGGAGGCGGCTACCCAACAGCTCATCTGCCACATCACTGCGCCGGATCTGTTCGGCCAATTTGGCCTCATCCGCTAGACGAGTCCCCTTCGTCACTATGGGCGCTATTAAACGCCTAATCTGAGCCTTTTCGACTGACTTGTCGAATGCCCAGAAATTGTTAATCGGACACTCCAGCACCAAGCCAGCTAGCTCATGCAGCACAAACGCCACTTCTCCCGAGTGCCAGTCAGAAAGACGAATACTAAGGGCACCTTTATACACCCAGCTATCTCTCAGTACCGGCCAGCACTCTGCATCTGCAGGACCAACCAAAAAAGGCGCGGCTTGTGCTCGCTGGTACAACTGTTCAGGTGTTTCAGCGGTATTGCCTAGCAAGCTCCGGTATCCTGTATGCGAAGCCCAGCGCCCATAGACGCATAGCCCCGCCGACATATTATCATTACGAACGATTAGGTCGCCCGGCTCATACACGTCCTCTCCCACGACACCACCCAGCAAA
The DNA here is from genome assembly GCF_030848505.1 of Marinimicrobium hydrolyticum. Lineage (GTDB taxonomy): Bacteria > Pseudomonadota > Gammaproteobacteria > Pseudomonadales > Cellvibrionaceae > JAVDDU01. The sequence goes on along the minus strand of NZ_JAVDDU010000006.1, from coordinate 71,277 downwards.
TAGGATTCTAGGGGGCCGTGTTCTAAAGACTTCGAAGCCGGCTCACTGTCTCTAAGCTCCTGGATGCGACACTCAACAGTTTCTGGCGTCCAAGTCTCCCCGAAAGCGCTAGGGCTAAACAAAGCGGGTACTGAGCACGTCTTACTGAACTGCTTCCGCTTGGATGCCGAGACTAAAGTTGAAAACTGGTCTTTACTGAAAGGCATTGATACTCACCTCAAACTATCCCGGTTCCGCCGGATCGGTGGCTGCGCGTTCAGCCTATATGCCTATGTTACACCATTAAAAACACATAAGCAATTTGCGGTTCTTGATCGTCAAACAATTCCGCTAACCCAAAATTGACGTTGTGTATGAGGGGGTTTTAGCGGTGACTTTCCTCTCTGCTGGTCTTAATGACTACGTTGCGGAAGTGGCTTTTCTGTCAGCCAAAATCGAGACCATTTCCTCAGTAAATCGCTGGCGACCAAACACAGTAACCACCGGAGTTACGTCGGTTTCCCCCCGCTCCTCCATACGCTTTAGCATTGCTGACACCCCCTGGCGAGTTATACCAAGCTCGGTGGCCACTTCACTGGTGGTTAGCAGCGCCTCCTCTTTCTCAATACGCTCGACCAAAGAGTCCACATCACTGCGGCTGAAGTACACTCCTGGGGCATCCTTGACGGGCGCCAAATGCCCGGCGTCCCTTAACGCCTCCAGGCGAGAAAGGCTACCAACCAAAGCAATGGTTTCGTCGCGACTATAGTGCTTTGACTCGGCCTTAACCACAGCCTTGTCTTTAGACGACAACGCCTTTTTAACCTTGCGCAGATCCGACTTGTTATACAGCGCCAACTGGGGGTTCTTCATCTTCCGCCGCACCTTTTCCTGATCGACCAGGCGGGCGACGTACATGCGGGATCGACCAAGAAACCGGGCCGCCTCACTGACCGGCACCCAGTCGTTATTGGCAACAATCAGCTCGCCGCTTTCTGCTCGTCTCTCTATCTCACTGCAAAAGGTAGCCCAATCGTCTGCCTGCATCTTAAAGGTGCCGGTTTCGATGGCGCGCCAGGTGCGAGGTGCCTTATCGATAATCGATGCTGATTCAGCCACGGTTAACCCAGCGGACAGTCGTGTTGACCGAACCTTAGTTTTGCTAGGCTGCTTTTGGGTAGCCATTTCCGGATCCTCAGTGCTTTGCTGATCAAACGCTGAGTCTGTATTCACCTCAGCAAAATTGACATATCCAATAGAGTGCATGGCATGCATCCTCCTATTCCTACATTCCGGTTCCGCCGGATCGGTGGCTCTATGGCCGAACTATACCTATAGTAACACACTGAAAGCGAGTAAAGCACGAATAACCCGAGACTATCCACAAAACTGAGCCCAAACTAGGTATTACCCGCTACCCTGGCGCTGTTGGCCTGGCCAATAGCGACGTTCAAGAAATCCACAAATTCCCTCGCCGTGGCCTCGTCAGTCTGCAGCGGGATGGAAAACTCGTTACCTTTTACAACCAGCTGGCCGCCTTTTGTCGATAGATAGAAACCCTCTCCGTCCAGAGCCGTTTGAGACGCTGAGATAAGGGTATTTAAGGCCCAGGAGTTGAATTTCACATTTGGGGTACGCTTTGAGGCCTCCAGGATCCGCCCCTTCACCGACCGGCGTACATCCAAGTCCAGCCGAATCTTGGACATGGGCTCGTTAAGTTCCTCTTCGATGTGTTGATCTGACATAACTGTCTCCAATGATCTGCCCCTGTTGCGGGCACAGTTTGAGAAAAATGAAGTGATTTTAGCGGAAGCGTTAAAAAGTTGCATAGGTCGAGTTCCTAAGATATTCCCGGTTCCGCCGGGTCGGTGGCCAATCTGACCGATAGTTGTTCTTTAGCGTGACTGCATTGCCCGGCGGTAGTGAGTGTCCATCGTGGGGTGCCGGCCGAAGCCGGTCTCGTAATCCGCGTAGCCTTGTTCTATCAAATGGGTACCCAGCTCGAACGATTCTGTCCATAGGGAGCATATCGGGCGTCCCCAGTAACCGATATCGTAGCACTCTACGGTGGCGGCTACGCCTTGCAAAAGCCCCTTAACGTACTCCCCGGCCTCCCGGCCAGCCTGGGTGTTGCGCGAGGAATCCGGGTGCTGGCTCTCTTCAGTGTCAATATTGGCCACTCGGACAAGAAAGCTGTTGTCACTCCAAAAACGATCGTTAACCCTTAAATCTCGTGCTGTCTGCCGGTCTTTCTGCCTGGCCACAACGCGTAAAGCCTCAAAAGCGGCAGGGTCATCAGCTTTAAAACGAAAGGTGTCCCCATCGGCAACCCATGTCACAACACCGGTTGATCGAACCGGTAGCGGCTGATCCGCTGCTCCAGCAATGGTGGAAGCGAAGAGTGCAAAGACAAGTGTGCTGAGACGAAAAAAGACATTAAACATAGCTATGTATCCTAATAATCGCGGTTCCGCCGCTGCGGTGCCCCTAAATTCGGGGGCGATTTAATGGTAAGTCTGTCGGTCGCTTAGTTAAAGATTAGGGCGCCGTAGCGCCCTATCTACATGGTTCTGTGTTATCAGACTTTAGTCGCACAAAAGCTCGGTCAACTCATCGAATGTCACATCGGTGGACGAAAGAACTACCTGCGGGTCCGAAGACTCGGATATCGCACCATCATCATCAAGAGTAAAGACAATAGGCGCTCTAGTATTGAGAGATCCGCTCCAGCTATTTTCTCCGAAAACCCCACCCGAACGGTAGTCGTGAGTCAATTCAATGACAAACTCAGGAGAAACGCACACTCCATCCTCGTCCTCATACTCTACGAAACCTACAAAAGCGTAAGAATCATCAACTTCAGCATCAATAGGGGAATGGAAGAAAACATTCGCCATTATCGACAAATCCATAAACGCAGCATAATCGAATGAAAGGCTTTCAACCTCACCTTCTTCATGACCTTCATACTCAACATCAAAACCGCCGAAGACCACCGGTGAAACAACCTCCGATGGGCAGAGGTTGTTAACCACATCCTCTGCGTAAATATCCTCTGCCGGCTCAAACGGTACCCGAATGGTGCTCTCTACACCGGCATCTTCCAGAGAATGCACCAAGGCTGGCTCTTCATTCGTAACTTCAGCAACTACATTTCCATCATTGTCGATCAGCTTTATTTCATGTATGAGGCCGTTGTTCCCTGGAATCCACTGCAACTGCCAGTTTTTGTCTCCATCCTCATCAGCTAGATATGTGTCTAGCAAATTTAGTCGCATCTCAAACGCGTCAGGATTATCCTCCTGCGGTGACAGTACCGCGCCATGAAGAGGACCATTTAGACTGTCTGCGGTAGGCCGAGAGTAGCACTCTCCAGAATCTGTCAAAGCGAAACCTGTAACTTCGCTGTCGTACGAATCGTTTGCGAAGTTAAATACCAAGTACTGACGAGACTCTACCCCATCCTCGTCGATCAATACAAACTCGTAGACATTACCTCGTGGATCGCGAAGATTGTAAGTGTCGAACACCCAATTATCATACTCTTCCTCCATCTCTACCGGGACGTTATCTGGGTCAATATCCTCTAAGCGAGGACGCTCGATAACAGTGCCATCTGGCAATGTCACTTCCTCACTTAACGAATCCTCTCCCGGTTCACTTGTACCAATATTCGTGGGATCCGTAGGATCAACACCCGGATTATTTACTGCCGGGTCTTCCTTAGAGCTTGAACTGCCGCAAGCAGTGAGCAGTACAGTTGCCAAACACAATCCGACTACTTTAATTATCTTCATCGTTACTTCCCTCTTTATAAAAATGGTCCATTGACCAGCTAAAAAACTAATGACACCGACCCGGTGAGGCAACGGATTGGGTAGATAAGGTCACCCAAGCGCGCTCCAACGAGTTGTACAACACCTGAAAGAAATCGTCGTTAGTGATATTGAGCCTCTGAGCCGCCGACCAGGCTACGTGCACATCATCCCACCCGAGACGTTCATCCGACGTTCGATAAGTAAAGGTAGGCGAAAGTGGGCGATTTACCATTGTTTGGCGAAAAGCGGTAAGAGTCGTTCTCACGAAAAGCCCATAGGTAATTGACTCAGGGGTTTCCCCTAAAGCACGACTCAATGAGATTAAGGGGGGTAAAATCGGGTCCTTGCTAAAAGCAGCATCTAGGATTGCCGTTACCATGTCCCCAAGATCACGAACAGGATGCTTCTGCGGTCGAAGCTCGGGATCGATAGCGCTTACTAGGCGATCTAGCGACTCATCACTACGGCGCAGGTATACGGAAAGCGTCTCCCTCCACAGCCAATACAAAGCGGCACCTTTATTCCTGGGAACAGCATCACCTGACACTGACATATCGGGCGCCCAACAAGGACGGGTACGCTCAAGTATGCGCCCACAATGAATAACGAACTCTTCCTGTCTCACGGGGTAGCTAAACCGCCACATCGGGCCAGCCATACGGTTATTCACATCGTCCACAAACCGTAACATTAAAGGTAGTGCTGTCGGATAATCCATTATGCCGCTCCCCGCTCCTTCGTCTCTATAGCCTCTATAGCCTGAGCTAGTTCGGGCAATCCTGGGATCTCGCCCTTTGCGAACGCCTCAATAGCCTCTAGCCCGGCTTCACTGCCCTGGCCGACATACACCTTCTCGGCCCGCTCTACTAGATCATGTAAGTCCATTGCTCTCGCTCGGTATGTTGAGATTATAGTCTTATCATACACCATACAAAGCGCACAAGCTATTAAAAAGTATCTAATATGATACTTTATTTATTGGGCGGTCTTAGGTCCAGAGTCCGCTGAGAAAGGCTCTTCTCCTCCAGGATTGAGCACCCCAACACTGGGTGGTTGGGATTAAACCAAAAGGTGAAGGTAAAGCCGAATTTATGATCGGGGGCAATTTTCACAAAGTACCCAAACAGCTCCAGCACATTAATCTTCTTCTCATCGAAGACTGTTCCCTGCCCGATTGCAAACTTCTTTAACTCATTAAACAGCGAGCGTCGCCAGTTATCGAACCGAGTGTGGGCCGGCATTGTTAAGCTCTGTACAGTCTCTATCGGATAGGATCGCACCAGTTCTCGGTCACGATGAATCATCCTCGCGGCAAAAAAGTAAAGGTGCGTTATCAAGCGCAGCCGGTTACGAACCAGCTCTGGGTCTACGACGAACGTGCTCCACACATCCTTATCCAGCAGCTGTTTGTGAATCATCGAGTGCAAAGAGATACGGTAGTAGCGAGGTCGCCGGGAACCCGCAATATCCGGATCTGACTCGCTAACAGCGTCCAGTGCGCTGAGAAAACGGAAGTTCAGATCATCGGGATGAAACTCTCGACCATCGCCCATGCTGGAGTACAAGCCGAAGTGCTGAGCAAACACAGAATCCTTGCTGCACTGAACATGCAAGTTAGAGTGGTACAACCGGTCCAACGACTTACGCAATGTGTTCCTATTGGCCCCGTTGGGATCCAGCCCACAGACCTCCGCCAATGCACAAATATCCAGGAAGTACTCATTCGGGATAGATGATAACGGTATGTTGTGGGTTGTTTTGGAGTAGTGCGTGTTAATCACCAAAGTAATGATGGCTAATACGGTATTTTGATCCTCCAGGCTAAACAAATCAGACTCACCCCCAGCGGTAGCGGTTATTTCTACCGTCTCGCCTTTAAAGGGGTAAAGTGTGACGATCTTTCTTCGGCGAGGATCACGAGAGGATAGTCGCCCGCAACCAAAAAACACGTTATTCAGAAGGCGTTCGGAGTGGGCGCGTTTCAGCTCTTTGGGAGATTCGAGGACTTGCACCTCTTGACTCGTTAAACTTTGGCGCGCTTTTCTCGTTGCCGCGTAATAGGTCTTGTCGCGCTTATTCGACGGCTCAAATTGTGGCTCATCCGAATCGACCTGAATCAAACCGGAGCGAACCAATGCCGTAGGAGATTGGAGAGTAAAGGCGTTACGGTACCCTCGCAATTGTGGCGTGTTAAGCCGTTCAGCAGAGAACAGTTCCATATCGCACAGGCGAGCTAATCGAGTCCGCAGTGAGGTCAAGCCAAGAGCCAATTTGGTGCCGCTTTTCTCAACCGCTACCTTCAGTTGGTCATAATCCAGGTAGAGGTGGCGATCAATCGGGTCAGAATGAGGTAGCACTACACCGTACTCAAGCGCGGCCGTTATCACGGAGAGCACAAACTCCCGGTCATTCGCCTTTTGCAAAAGCTTCATATAGGTCCGCAACTGGTCGTCAGCATTTTCTGGCACACAGAATATGGGACTGGTATAGGTAAACTCGGGTATGTCCATAGCGCTATATATTATTGTCCGGACGTTGTCAGAGAGAAAGAATAGCGGTTACTTTCCTCAAGCGCAACGTAGAAGGCTACGGGCAGTTTCCAGCTACACGGTAGCCCTTTGAGACAGCTTCCTCCTCACTGGCAAAAACGACCCGGTTAACTTCTCCTACACGGGAATAGCTAGGACAATTCGGACGATGAAAGATTCTTGAGCGACGGTTTCCGATAATAGGCGCTGTTTGCTGCTCTTCAAGTTCAAGCGGTTGGTTCTCTACTGAGGCGGTTATACGGGACAAATCTGCTAATGCCTCTGCTCGCGGCGTATAACCGGCCACCCATCTCCTCTGTCCGATAACGTAAGGATTGTGGCGCCCCATAACGGCCGCGATCCGAGCGTCCCTTTCCAGCTCCCAGGGCGTGACCGGGTGCTCCCTGTCCCACTGAATAAACAGCTCCTCCTGCTCCGGGGGTAGCGTCAGGCCGTAGTAATCGTGCATATAGAAATAAATCCGAGCAATCTTGCCGCGTATCTCCTCGCGAGGTTGTGCCAATCTGGATGAAAAGCTAACGCGAAAGGCGCATTCGCCGTGCTGGTAAGGATCGTCAGGCAGAAGGCCAAACGCGTAATTGGAGCGATCCCGGTTGATTTCACCGATAGCGGGGGTGAGATTGTGTAAGTCGGCTGCCATGGCGCGGTAGATTGGGTCTGTGCTCCTGCAATTAGAACGTCCCCCTTGAGACCAACAAGATAGCTCGGCACCTAATACGGAAGCGGGTACCACATGCTCCCATTCGACACGCCGAGCGGCCGTATCGGTTCTGTGCCTAACTTGGTAGCCACAGGCTTCCAAATCAACCGCACCCCCAACACCTGTTGACCATGTTATTGGGCAAGCGCAGTAGAATGTGATGGGTCGATCAGCATAGATGGCGCGAGCGGTTCTTTTCGCCTGGTCAAAATTAGCCGGAGGTTCAGATTGGGCAGCGGAGAACAGTACAGCGGCGAGGCTACCGATGATTAACTGTCTAAAAGACACTTAACACCTTCGCGGGAGCGTATTAATGATAAATAGGGCTAGGTTCATTGTTATTGTTCTTAATGAATTTTCTGCTCTCTTTTATATATTGAGGGTATAGATAGATATTAGTAGATTAAGTTTTAAATACGCCAATAAAAAAAACCCGCAAAAACAGAGGCTTACAGCCGTTTTAAAAGTGCTCACTACCGGGTTATAAGTGCTCGCTACCGGGTTGAAAGTCCTCACTACGGCTATTTAAGTGCTCACTACCGAGGATAACTAAGTCTCCACTACCGGGTTAAAAGTGCTCACTACTGGGTAAGGAAAGTCATCACTACCGGGTTGGCACGGTTAAACACACGATAGCCACAGATAAATAACAGGTTACTACCAGATGTGGTGTTTACCCGGTAGTGAAGACTTTTATTTGAATAAAAATTAACCTCAAAGTCAACACTACCGGGTTTTCATTCGTAGAGATTGAGGGAATTAGGCCGATGACTACCTGGGGAGTTACGCGAACGCTCAAAATGTGTGGATAACAAAGTCGACACTACCGGGTTGAGGCGAGGAGGCCGGAGAGATCACGACAAAAAGGAAGAAAGTGCTCACTACCGGGTTGCAGGCAAAATTGGTCGCTATAGTGTCTAATTTGCGCAAAAATGGATACTATAGCGACTATGCAAAGATCAAGAACTCTAGCCATTGACAATCTGACCGACGTTACGCGCGTTAAGATGAACCACTTAGGGGGTCGCTTGCGGGCTGCGAGGCAGCGCCGGGGCTGGTCGTATGAGAGATGTGCCGAATTTGCCAAGGTCTCTACGACGACGATCAAGGGGATAGAGCGTGGAGACCCTGCGATCGGCTTCGGTTTTTATGTCGCTGTTCTGCAGGCCTTTGGCATGGTCACGGAGCTGGATGGACTATGTTTGATCTGTAAGGACCATTTTCTGGGGCCTGGTGCGGCTGAATCAGGGATAACAAAAAAGGTGACTTTTGACGATGACCTCTAATAACAATCCACTACTGAGTAAACTCTACATTCACGTCGATGTTGGCGGTGGTGAGACGATGGTCGCGGGCCAGCTCATTGTCGATCGAGTACGGCGAACCGGAGCGTTTAAATATGCTCGCGGGTATTGCCGGGACGAGAGGGCTTATCCTTTAGATCCGATTAACCTCCCACTGGTGGAGGGAGCTATTTACGAAACCCCCATCACGAGAGACAACCTAGGCGTTGCTGGCGCCCTGCTCGATGCTGGCCCAGATGACTGGGGCCGCCGGGTGCTAATGGCTCTGCTAGATCCGCCACCATCAAATGACTTGGAGTTCTTGCTCTCTGGTTCAGGAAACGGTACTGGTACGATCTTCTTTACAGAGTCGCGCGGCGGCTGCGCAATGCAAGAAGTCCCGGTGAAAATGCTACCGAAGGAGTTTCAAAGCCTCGAAGACATCATGGAGACAGCGATTCGTCTCGATGAAGGCCTGCCAGTGGAGAAAGAAAAGGCCATGTTTTTTGAATACGGCTCGGGGCTTGGGGGCGTTCGCCCCAAGACGTTCGTCGATGAAGTGCAGTACAACAAGGAGCTGGGTGAGAAGCGAGTGGATCGCTGGATCGTTAAGTTTCCTCGAAAAACGGACCTGGTTGACCATTGCCTGTTGGAGCATGCGACCATGAAAATGGCGAAAGAGGCAGGCTGCGACGTGGTAGATACTAAGATCATGGAGACCGCTCGGGGCCCAGTGCTTCTGGTTAAACGGTTCGATGTAGAGACTGATGGCGAGCGGCACCATGTGGTTTCTGCTAAGTCGTTGATTGGCCCAATGCCTGAGAATGCCGGTGCCCGCGCTGAGCTTGAGAGCTACCCGAACATTGGCCGAATAATCGGGCAGGTATCAGAGTCATCCGAACAGGAAACCAGAGAGCTGTTCCGGCGAATGCTGTTTAACATTGCCGTGGGCAACGTCGATGATCACCCGAAGAATCATTCCTTTAGTAAGCCACCAGGGAAAAAGCAGATGCAGCTGACCCCGGCTTACGATGTATTGCCCACCGTTGGCATAGAGGGCAGTCCGCAGGCGATAAGCGTCGGGCCGTTCGGTGGGCACCAGAATCCGAAGGCTATTGCCTCGTGCGCTGAAGCCATGGGGATAGGTGAGGAGGAGGCGGAAGAGATAGCACAGGATGTGTTGGCCGCGACCAAGGATTGGGAGGAGAAAATGCTCGATGAGGGGCTAACCCCAAAAGAAGTGAATATTGTACGAAAATCGATGGCCAGCCGGGCGCATGTACAGGCGTATTTGGCCTCAATGGGAAGCGAAGAGCGTGAGCGCGAGAAGCGAACCAAAGGCATCAGCATGAGCCGTTAAACACATTCTTGCCCTACCCTCCTCAGAAAGTGTGGCACTGCCACACTTTTTTTTGCCTAATCGGTTGCGCGCCACCCTAGAAGCCCTGCCGCCAAGCGCTTGCTTAGGAGCTGTTTTGCAGGAGTGTGTCAGTGACACACATTGAATCTCCATTTAGATCGAAGATCGCCCTACTCCGCTGTTAAACAAAAGTGTGTCACTGCCACACTTCCACCCTGTCCCTAACGACTCGAAAGGTAGCAGCCTGTACCTCCCCAGCCATGAAAACCGTGTCAGTGACACACATCTGCCCAACACAAGGGCTTTGGGGGTTTGGGCTCCAACGAGTCGGATTGTCCCTGAAGAGTGCTCGGAACACAGTTTGTGAGCAGCCATCTGATCCTCCATCAAACAGGGACACCTTTCCTCCGCTCAACGCCATTCATCAGAAAGTGTGTCACTGACACGCTTTTAACGCCCTGAGATCGCCCTCCCCTATTCCGATGCTGAACGGCCAATCGCCTCGCAAGCTCTTGTATTGGTCCGTAGCGTTCAGTGTGTTCGTGGGCCAATCTAAACTGTGTCAGTGACACACGTTTTGGAGGGAGCGCTGTAACGACCGCTGAAGCACGAAGCGCGTGCAAGACTTGCCCAAATCTAACCGTGAATATATAGTGGTCGTGCCAGTGGCACGGTAGGGGGCCATTGAGGGGCAAATGAAACGCCATTATGGCATACATATAGCTGTTCGACTCTACATATAGAGGTGAAACCGATGCGTAAGCGTGCCAAGGGCACAAAGAAGCACAACGGGGAGGCGGTCGAGGTCGCTGTTGCGGCGTGCTGGTTAAGTGAAGACGTGGTGGTGCCCTACTCTACCGCAGAGCGACTACAAACGCTCTCCGAACTCCAAAGCGTAGGTCGACTTTTGGAACGCCCAATGGTCATGAGACCCAAAGATAAGGGCGGCTTCGAGGTGGTCTATGGTTGGGATATTGTATTAACCCATAAGGAGGCTGGGCTAGCCGCGGTACCAGCGATTCTTGTCGATGATACGATTCATAACCGTCTGCACTGGGGAATCGTCAAGCAGGCCGAAGTCCTGGGGCTTCCATGGACCTCAGTTGCATCAGCGCTTGTGAGGGCGAAAAAAAGCTATGGGCTATCCAACGAAAAGTGTGGCAGTGACACGCTTTTGGGTAGAACAACGGTTTCCCGTTACGTGAATATCCTCCACAAGCTGCACCCTGAATTCTTTGCCATGGCTGAGCGGGAGCGCTTGACCTACAGTGATTGCAGAGAGCTGATAACCCTGGCGATGTCCCGACAGCAGGAATTGGTAGCAGCCGCCAAAGAAAAGGGGCTGGATAACAAAGCCATTATGCGGCTGGCCTTTCTCAATAACTTTGGAGCGCGCCCCAAGCCGGGCGGAAAAGGAGGCGGAGCCGCCCCTGGCGAAATACACAAGTCGATGGACATTGAAAGGCTCGAAAGCGTCGTGAGCGAGCAAGTAGGGTATCCGGTGGAAATTCACCCCCGAGCACAGAAGTCGGTGGATGTGAAAAGGCTCGAAAATGATTTGAGTGAGAGAGTAGGGTACCCGATTGACATCCAGCCTTCCGCCGAGGGGGAGCATAAGGGCGAACTCAGCTGCCATTTCTTTGATCGACAAGGGATGATCGACGCTCTTTCTCAGGTCCGGCGTGGATTTACCTCCAGAGCGCAAGTGAAAGGACGATTCACATTGAGTTTTGAGTCGCTGGAGGAGTTTGACCATTTAACACGAAACCACCTGCAAGAGGGTGACTAAAGTGTGTCACTGACACGCTTTAGTCCTACTCGAAACGAATTAGTAGGTAGCGGCCTCTTCGGACCAACCCTCACCAAAAGCGTGTCAGTGACACACTTTCACTCCACACAAGACCACCACCCCACCACCCTATTCCGCAGTTGAATGGCACACCATAGCTCAACTGTTCACGGCGATGATCCCATAACCCCACCCAAGAGTGTGTCAGTGACACACTTCGGCCTCGCATATGGGTCTAGGAATCCGGGAGTAGGTTGCGCCAAAGGTGGTTGGGAACACAGCGTGCGGCTAGTCGCTAAATGAAAGTCACCAACAAAAGTGCCTCATTGCCAACCCGTCCACTTGGAAGGAAAGCGTGTCAGTGACACACTTTTCCCTAGGCGGCAGAGGACGAGCGATTCTTTGACGATTGATCAAACCTGTATTTCAGATACACCATGGCTTCTGAGGAGAATGGCTGATAGTGCGCGGTGTCGGGGGGGCGTAATGCGTTCCGAAGGCGGTTGGGGTTAACACCGAGCACTTTCGCCATGAAGTGCATGCCATTGAGTGATAGTTGGGCATTGCAGACATGGAACCAATGCAAGATCCTCTTGCGTTGCTCACCATGATAGTGACGGTGGTGCTTCAGATCTACTGGCTCCCACTCAGGGGAACCTGCCTCAGTCTCAACCAGATAAAACAGGCGATACTCCGATATCCCTTCCTCCTTCATGGTGGCATAAACCGTGGACAATTTACCCCCTAAAAGCCGCTCATTCATAGTGGTGGGGTGTACGGCCAGGTAGACGCCATGGGCGATTCGAGATACATCCATAAAAAGACCTTTTGCATGACATACGTTTTGTGTAATATATAACGCAAAACATATTACGAGTAGTAACCAAAGTGTTAGGATGATACAACAATATTAACAGTAGGACGAAGACTATGGCCCAAATCCCCTTGACGGTTTTAGCCGTCACGAATCAAAAAGGCGGTGTCGCAAAGACAACCACAGCCATCCAGGTCGGGGCCTACGCGGCCCAGGCGGGCAAGAAGACGCTCATTGTCGAATTGGATCCACAATGTAACGCCAGCGCGACCTTTCTGACGATGGGGCAGTCGCCCGATGGGCGAATCTCCACGGTCCCCCCAGAGCACCCTGAGGGCGGGGTACACATTTCCCGGGCGTTATTTACCAACGATCCGTGGCTCCCCTATCCCACAGCGACGCCAAACTTATTTGTACTGCCGGCCTCCGGCAGCATGTTCCAGATGGATTACAAGCCAAACGCCATTGAAATGGCCAAGAAAGCCTTTTTGGATCCCGAATTCCGCAAGGCGTTTGATTTGGTGATTATCGATACCCCGCCTGCGAAGAATCTTTACTCTGAAGCGGCCATCACGCTCGCCACCCACATACTGGTGCCCTGCACCATGGAAAAGAAGCCGTTTGAAGGCCTAATGGGGGTGCTACAGTTCATTCATGCGGTTAATGAACCCTTGCGCTCGGAGGAAGTGGCTAAAATTATCGGTGTCCTCCCCACCATCTACGATTCGCGCATGCGAATTAATAAGGATAATCTGAAACGGCTGAACAAGAACCTGGGCCGCTTGGCGCTCGATATCGTGGTCAAGCGCCGCCCGAGCTACCAAGAAGTGGACATGGTTGCCAAGGATTACCCGTATGAGGTGCCCAAAGCCTACCCGGAAGCTCGGAAGGAATGGAAACAACTGGGTGAGCGCATGCTGGTTGAGCTGGGGCTCAAATAATAAAAAAGTGTGTCACTGCCACACTTTCAGGAAAAAGGAGACAAAACATGGGTAACGCTAAGCCGTCGAGAAAGCAAATGCTAGAGGCGCGAGACCGTGAATCGGATAGCATGTTTAGCAACCTGGAACAGGTGCTAAGCTCTACGGTTCATCGGGACACCATCGTAACCGCGAAGCTCTCAAAGATCCGGCCAGACCCTGACAATGGTCGTCTCGGCCAAGGTGAGCTGGTAAACGCGCTGCCTAAGATCACCCAAAAGATTAAAGAGCAGGGCGCTGAGACGGTCCCAAGCTATGCCGATCTGGGCATAACGCTAAGCCCGGCGGCGCGCAGCTTATACGAGACCTGCGCTAACCTGGCGAACACGTACATCCCCAACGGCGGCTACGCCGATTCGCCACCCAAAGTACTCCCAGTCGATGCCCAAGGGGTTCATGAAACTAAGACGGGGCACCGGCGGTACATCGCGTATTGCCTGGCTGAGCCAATCACTGGCATCAGTGAGATAGATGTGATCCTGGATAAATCGAACCAGGCAGACGATGACCTGTATCGGACCATCGGCCGAATCACTGAAAATACCTCCAGGGTGAATAACACTCTGGCCGAAGAGCTAATGGAAGTCAGGCTGGTGGTTAATATGTTGACCGCTCGTGGCGAATCAATCAATAAGGCGAAACTCGCCCGCGCAACGGGCCTGGAGAGAACGCGCCTATCGCGCTTGGTGGATATGGTCAAAGCGGGAGCGGCGGATGATCAGGAGCGGTTACTGGCTATCCATACCGCGCAGATCGAAGATGTCGTGGCCCTTAGCGTTGTCTTTAAGGCGCCGCAAGAGCAGTGGGATACGCTGATCCGAGAGTTGGCCAAATCAGGTCCAACCGCTTTTCGATCCAAGTACATGGGCAGCAAAAAGCCTGCAGAGGCTCCGGTGGCACCGCAAGCGCCCGCAGACGACCAAAGTGTGTCACTGACACACTTTGACGCGCCACCAGCCACTAAAACCATCACTACCGAACCCGACGAACCCGGTAGTGAGCACTTTCCGCCGGAGCAGGGCGCTAAGCCCTCGGCACGTCCTCAAGTGCCCACAGATGAGGGGCGCGCTGCGAGCACCCCCAAGGCGCCACGGATAACCGAACTCAAGCTCAGTGAAGCCAGTCATGGTGTGGCCATAGGGAAGTTGTTCGAGCTGCTTGAAAAAGCGCAGCCGGGCATCACTCAACACGCCGTCGGGAATAGTGAGGCCGAGAGACTGGCCAGCCTCTTGGCGCAATTATCGCAGGAGATGTAACGTGGGTAAGACAAGAACCAGCGTAAAGCTGTTGGCAAACCAAAAGGCGATCGCTGATAAGCCGCTGCAAGAGCGCTCAAGGCTGATCGAAGAGGCGCTGACGAAGTTTCTTTCCTGGGAATGCTACGTGGATGAAGACTGGTCGATGGCCGGCTACCATAGCCCATCGGAGGATGGGCAGCCGTGGCTAGACTCTGTGGAGTTGGGGGTGGAGTACCGGACCCGCAGCCGTCTGCTCGCTCCGTGCGTGATTGAGATCCGAGACGAAACCAATGAGCACCTGGAGGTGGCCATCAAGCGGGTAGAATCCGCTCGGACACGGCTGGCAGGGAAGGGGATTAAATCGGGTATCATCCGGGCTGCACTCGCCCAGCAGCAATTGATCGATATGTATGGCCAGGAATCGGCGTAGCTGAATCCGTCAGTTCGGTGCGTCACCAGACGGGAAACTTGGGGACGCAGCCGATTGAGCGGGAGGGTTAATTAAAGCCCGCCTGAAGGCGTTTCAGGGATTTTGCAAACCGCATCCCACAACTCAAGAAACGCGTCATAGAACACCAGAAATAAGCCCTCCTGATAGACCCGGATATCATCGATGTTCTCATTTTCTCGCACGCTTTTTATGCTTTCCGAACAATACGATTTGAAGTCAATCTGGCTGATAACTTTCTTCGCGCTCAAACAGAACGAAACGGTCTCACCCCAGTAAAGCTCCACTTTCTCGACAAGCTTCTGATTCATCAGGTGAATATTGATCTCTTCACCCGGAGAGTGGTTGGCCAGTACCGCCGTGGAGTCGGCCGAGGTAAGCCGATAGTCGGTGCCCAGGGTAAAACGTAAATCCTCTGGAATGAGTTCGGGCCGATACGCCCAGGCGGTCAGGGTGCCCTCCAAGATAGCTTCTTGTCTACTCGCCTCCCACTCAACGCTCACACCTTGCGGATCTATCAGGCGGTTGAACTTCTCCACAACAAACTGCACACGGGAGCCGGTGGACTCCAAAACAACCAAAAGTCGACGCTCGCCATCGTAGATGGCCTGGAATTCAGATTCTTGGGGAGGCGTCTGGGCGATCAGCTTGGTTTCGCACGTCTTTCGCAGTTCGGCCCGCTCCTCTTTGGTCAGCTTGCGATCCTCCGCCTTCTCTTTCTCCCGGATCGCCTCGTTCCATTCGCGCGACAACCTCCGCTTGTTCGGTACCCGGCGATCCCGACGCAATGTAAACAGTAACGAGTGCTGGATCATAGGCACCAGGGGCCAGTTGTCGGTGTAATCCGGCGTGATGAACCCCCAGCTTTCCCCCTCAGAGACCTTACAGTCCCGAAAGCGCAGCTTCTCGGCCGCGTCCATGAGTTTGCGGGTATCAATAGGGTTGGGCACTGGGATGACAGTGGCTTTTCTAATTCCAGAGGATGATTTAAGCATGGCAATAACTTACAGCGTAATGGTATAGTTACAATGATACTATCATCCTAAACCATAAGCTCGGAATTTGACAGATGGCCTTTTCAGATGACTTTATCCAACGAGTACGCAATGCCGTAGATATTGTCGACGAAATTGGGCTGGTTGTGGATCTGAAAAAGCAGGGTAAGAACCACTTCGCGTGCTGCCCCTTCCATGAAGAAAAAACCCCATCGTTCTCCATTGATGCCAGCAAACAGCTGTATTTCTGCCATGGCGCCTGCGGAGACGGGGGGGATATCTTTAAATTCACAATGCAACAGCACAACGTGGAATTTCCAGAGGCCGTGGCGATGCTGGCCGAAAAGGCGGGCATTCCACTAGAGAATGAAAACGGACGCAGCAAGTCCCAGGATTCGTCGACCGGCCTATACGATACCTTGTCACAGGCCGAAGAATATTTCCAAACTCAGCTTACCGGCCACACGGATGTCCAGGCGCTGTTGCTCCAACGGGGAGTCACCGCTGAGACCGTCAACCGATTCGGCTTGGGGGCGGCGGGGAAGGGCTGGCGAGGAGTCATAGACCACATTGGCTCTGACAAACACTTTAAAGCCTTGGTCGATAGTGGGTTGGCGATCTACAAACCCAAGACTAGCGAAGAGAAAGGCCGGTTCTACGACCGGTTTCGTGATGCCCTGATATTTCCGATACGAGACGAACGCGGTCGCACCGTGTCGTTCGCGCGCCGGCGCCTGGAGGATGGGCCTGCAGAGGGAGCCAAAGCACCCCCAAAGTACATCAATGGGCCGGAAACCAGCGTTTTTAAAAAGTCGGCTGTGGCCTACGGCCTTTATGAGGCATTGCAGGCCGACAGAAGCCCCTCTCAGCTGGTTGTCACTGAGGGATACATGGATGTGGTGACTTCCCACCAGAACGGCCTGACGAACCACGTTGCGACCATGGGGGTGGCGATTAACGTGGATCTGGCGAAGCGGCTCTTCAAGCGCACGGAGAATCTGGTTTTCTGCTTCGATGGAGACAAGGCCGGTAGAACCGCCGCCGTTCGAGCGCTTCACGCCGTCCTGCCGTTGTTGGATGACAAACGCCGGGCGAGCTTCGTGTTGTTACCCGAGGGCGCCGATCCCGACTCAATGATTCGAGAGCAGGGGGTGGAGGCCTACACGCAGCACCTCAAGCTATCGACAATCCCAGCAAGTGATCTGATTTTGAGAACCGCCCAAGATGGAGTGGTGTCGTTGGATACCAGCGAGGGCAGGGGACAGATGTTCAGTAATGCCAAGGTAATGCTCGATCAGATGCCCCCAAGCGTTACTAAGTCACACGTACTCAAGCGCTTGGAGAGCGTCACCGCCATCAAACCCACCGAATACATGCCGTTTAGTTTTGAGATGCAAGAAGGGCATTGCCACGGCGTAGACCTACCAGCACTTGAGCAGGAGGTGAGAGAGTTTATCGCCAACAAAATCGGAGTAGGGAAGGCGGATGTGCGCGTTAACTGGTCCATGCCCGAGCTGGGGCCGCACCGAGCGCAGAGCACTCCGGACCTGAAGGGGCTGGATGTGCAAAGAGAGCTTGGGGTAAGGATGCGCGAAGTAGCGCGGACACTAATGCTGGAAACCCCCGTCACGCAAGGCTTAAATCTAAAGCAAGTTATGAATTCAGCCAGGAACAGTTCGGGTGAGCATAAGATGATGGCCCAGGCGTTGTTGAGTCGGTACTTTCGAGACACCCCGGCGTTTGAAACACAATGTCAACTAGCCAGTTATCACATGACTGTGATCAAAGATAACTTAAAGTTAGTGGCGCCAAATATGAATGAAGAGGCCTCGGCGCAGATGAAGCGCTGGTGCTCCTCCGTTAAAGGCAATGCTGACAACTTAGTTGCAGCACTCAGTGAGCTTGAGCCGACAACGGCCGCCCGTGTGGAGCGGTATATTGACTTGATAGGTGAGCAGGCCGAACAGACGAGCAACACCCTGGGCGGTATGACTGAGAGCCAGCAGATCGATCCTGCGCCGAGCGAGGCAAAGGGAGCTACACGCGAAGTATGAGTATTGCCACTACCGCTTGGGCCAAAGACCACTTTGGTGTTCGGGTGGCGCCGAACCAAAAGCCTGTATGGGAGAACTTCGTCAGCTGGTTCGGCGATAGCCAAGTCGTCGATGACGCCGGCCAGCCTCTCATGGCCTACCACGGGTCCGATAGCGCGATTAGCGCATTCACCCCCAGTGAAGAAGGCACCTTTGGGCCGGGCATTTATTTCGTCGATCAAGCACAGGATGCGACAGCGTACGGCGAGAAGGTGTACGCAGCGTATTTGAACCTGCAAAACCCTTGGGTAATAGACGCAGATCACGACTCGCCTGGTGCATTCACCGAGGACCACGACCACCCCGGCATAGAGGCCGTACTTGCGCTACCCAACGGGCGGAAACTACTTGATCACGCTAAAGACAATGAAAGCCTCCACTTCGGCCCTGAGCTGCTTAACGAGCTACAGAGCTTGGGCTATGACGGCGTAGTGGCCACCTATCCCGACGGATGCAAAGAGTATGTGGCTTTTGAGCCAGCGCAAGTTAAAAGCGCCACCCAAAACAGCGGTAATTTCGACCCCAACAGTATCGACCTAAATGATACTTACCGGTCTGTTTCTGAACAGGCCCGCCCAGCGACACCGACCCCACTAGATACGCTTAATTTCGACGGCATTGCCGAGTCCCTGCGCGAACGGGAAAGAGCAGACCAAACAAACGGGCAAGTCGCCTGGAACCCGAGGGCTACACGCTAAGTATGATGTTTAAAGTCAGTATAATCGTGCTGCTGGCACTGCTAGGAGCAGTGTTGGTATTAGAGCACCGAATGAGGGAGCGCATAAGCAAAAATGACGGAGTGGCCAGACAGCTGCGCGCGGCCCTGATGAAATCAGCAATTGAGCGTTTGCGTCAAAATTATATCCGCTACGCGTATGCTCAGGCTGTCAAGGATTCAGGTGATCACACGGTAGAAGTACAGCAAATTGAACAGCAAATCAGAGCTGATGAAGCGACGCTCAAAGAGCTGCTTGGAGGTGATCAGCCTAGTAATGCATTGGAGCCAATACGCGCTATCGCAGAGCAGGAGCAAAAGAGGATTAGTCTGTGATTGTGATCCTGATTGCCTTGATCGTGGCCTCTATTTGTGTCCAGGTTCCCAACTTGCTGGGGGTGCACGCGGCGACGGATCCACAAGGACTCTCACTGTACCGAGCGTCGGTGATAGCGGCATTCTCGTTGCCGGCCGGGTATCTGGCCAGCGTAGCCTACATCCTGTTTTACGGCAGGGGTTCTCTTTACCTGTCTTATCCTCTACTGGCCCTTAGTGCGATGACCGCGATCATGGCCATTGCGCTCGTCGTACAGTACGTCATGATGCCGTCACGGGGAGTGAGCCTGATTGAAGCGTTCGGCCTCGCGATCGCTGTTTCGGGCATCCTTGTCGCAATCTTCCATGAACGAATAAGTACGGCGTTTTTCCACAGTGCGCCATAGGATCTATCCAAGAATCTTACAGAGGCCTCAAAAATGAAAGTTGGCGTTCACTGAGTTCAACATGGTTCATGCTCTCTATGTTTAAGAGGAAATGTTTTGGCTAAGTCCGCAAGCTTGCGCCAGTCCCCAACCGTGGTACCAGCGGGAACGCACTCATTCCGATCAAGGAAGCTTTGCATGTCAGCGGGCCGCTCGCGATCGATCGCCGGTTTATGACACTCCCGCACCGCTTCAAACGCATCGACAAACGGTGCGATTAACTGGCGCACTTCTGTAAGTATTCGTATCAGTTCTGCTATCGGCCATCGAGCGCTTGGATTAACAACCCACCCCCGGTCATACCGGGCATAAACTATACACCCGCCAGCAGCGTCAGAATCCAGATATACCCGATACTCATGTGCGATAGCGTCAACGAGCCGCTGGTCAGCACCCACGAGATCAGAAGGCGCGAGAACCAGTACGGGGGATCCTCGCTCTCGCTCGACATCCTCAATGCATTCAATATTGCTCATTTGAATCTACTCCAAATTAAGCGCTTCAGTTAATTGAGGGATATGGTCGGGGTGATAGCCAAAATGGTGTCGATATCTACCCTCGGCGTCAACATAAAAGGTTTGCGGGGTACCGCCTGGAACATCCGGGGACTGCAAGCCCCGAATCATCGCCAGTAAACCGGTAGTGCTCTGAAGAATGCTTTCAGCACCGGAACGATCAACTATTTCCCCTCTGTACGCCCCACGATTAGAGGTTATCTCTTTCATCCGTTCGAGCCGCACCTCGTTGGACGCTCCAGGGTCCGCCATCGCCAGCAGGGCCGTGTAGGGGGAGGCGGAAACGGCCGCCACCGGAACCCAATGAACCGTCAATTGCCCAGAGGTGATCTTAGAGCGAAGCCCGTGGTAGCTACGCATACAGTGCGGACAGGCCGGATCGAACATCACGTAGACAATGTTATCGGGATGACTGCCCTCAATGACCGCAGGCGCATCCCGAAGTAACTGAAAGTACACCTTGGGCGCATCCTCAACTTCCTCAAACAATGAGACGGCGACGGTGCTGAATGAAGCGGGCCGGAGATACCCGTCTGGCCGGTAGGACGCCGGGCGAGGCGCGTTTTGCGAGCGTTGAGTTTGGGCTGGTTGCGATTGAGGAAAGTCACCGCTCTTTCGTTGGGCGGAATTATCGTCATTGCGATGCTGGGCCAAAGGTCCGGCGATAAAGTGCTTGCCGTCGGGTAGCATCAGCAACGTCTGCGGCCGACCCAGGGTATCCAAGTAGCGCACACGGGTGGCTTTAGACAGCCCGGGAACGTCCTCCACGCGGTCTATAGCCACGATTTCGGAGTTTTCCCCACCGGCATAAACGGCCAGCTCCGTCGCCCTATTCACTACGTGCTCAGGCACCGCCGCGTGCGTCAAAGTGGATATTACTGCCAGGGCAGTCGCAAGAGTGAGGGTTTGAAGGCGCATATTATTAGGTGCTCCGAGGCTTATAAGGGTGGAAAATTGTTTATAATGATAGCATAATCCTAACCTTTGAAACCCCCAGTGGACGTTATAGCGACCAGTAGGCGCCCCCTAATGACGCAAAAAACACCTAAAAATTCCAAAAAAACCACCGAAGGTCACGATGAAGGCGTGAGCGCAGAGGAGGCCGCCCGGGAGTTACAGCAGCTGCTCAGGGATGACCCACTGATCGCGTTTCGGGGGATTTTGACGGAAAACGAGACACTGCGAAAACTCGCTGAGTCCAATAACCAGAAATTTCTGGTCACGTTCCTATTTCTGGTTATTACCGTTGTGGCGGCGTGGGCCGGTTGGGCGCGAGACGTGCAATTTCGCTACTTCTATATCAATCAAGAAGGGCACGTCTACGAAACACACGGCCTGGAATACCCCACACACACAACCGCCGCCGTTAATAACTTTGCGCGGGATATCGCAGTGCAGATGCACACATGGACATACAACAATTATATGGACGTGTTCACTGATTTGATGAGCGTGTGCCAGCCGAGCGTGATTAACAACTACTACGAAACTCTGCGCCAAGGCGGCGTCTTCAACGCGGCGCTGAACTTTAACCAACGCTATGAAGGTGCGCTGGTTCACTCCCGAGTAGATAATGAGTGGGTGCTGGATTCTACTGGTCGCAAAGGTTGGCGAATCAACGCGGTGATCAGCGAGAAAATCCTCGGCACAAGCCGACCCGTCAACCGAGAATACGATGTCGTCATCGATGTCGAGCAAGTGCCTTTATCTGTGAGCCCGAGAGGCCTGCAGTGCATCCGCATCGACGAAAACTACCGGGAGCGATAAGTATGTGGATCCGGTGGAGCATCGTCGTGTTTACGTTTGCCTTGGCTGGCACTGCCAGTGCTGAGCAAAGGACCAGTCCGGAGGACTTCGATCCAACCCCACGGCCCGAAGTCCGAGAGGGGGTAGAGCGCCAGCGTGGCGGCGGTCCGGACTTGTTTCGTCAAACCTATGAAGCAAATAGAGAATACGATCGTTACCGTCAGTACGACCCCAAGATACAACGTAAGTCGGAATCCGTGACGCTAACGCGCAATGAGTTGACCCTGCCTTTTGAGCTGGAAGTCTCACAGGGCTACATCACCACGCTGACGTTTCTGGATGCCAATGGTAACCCCTACCCGACAAGGATTTCCCGCGTCGGGGATAACACCACGTTCGTGGTCTGTACCGGGATCAGCGATAACTGCCAGGCCGGCGAAGAGGATCTGGATATTGCCCACATTCTCACCGTCGGCACAACGCGTTTAGCGGGACGATCAAACCTGAGAGTGTTTTTCCGGGGGCTGGACCGGGCTGTACAAATTCCCCTGGTTGGTCGAAAAGGCAGCTACCACGACGAGGTGATTGTCATGCTGCCGGTAACCAACCCCGATGCGCCAAGTCCGGCTCAACTTCAGGATACGCGCCTCACGATCCCCGAGACCGACGATTACGTGGCGCGGGCGTTGATCGACGGCGTGCCCGCCACGCGCTTAGGCGATGGCGTGGATTTACAAGTGGAGGTGCGCACCCGCACGCGCCAACGCCTACCCACAGGGCAGTACGCTGCCATTTACGTCAACGGAAAAACCTACTTGCGCACGGACATTACGTTGCCAAACCCAGGGGCCGAAGCCATTACCCCTGGCCCAATGAATCAAGTGGTTTACCGGTTTAATGGGCGCCCGAGATTCGTTAGTGGGTTCAATCGGCACGGGCAAATCGTAAAGATTGAATTGAAAGCACCTGAGAACGTGCTTGGTTACAGGGAGTATCGCCGCGATGGCCGATGACGATAACGATAACGATAACGATAACGAAAACGAAAACGTAGAGCCCGAAAACACCCCAGAGGAGTCTTTCGAGCTTCCTGACTACGATCCGGTAATCCCCCCGAAGCCGCCTTTGCATAAGCGTCTTTGGGGCGGATTGGTTGACCCATTGGTCGATCCGGGCCAGAAAACACAGTTCCGTGCGCTTCTGCTTGTCGCGGCTGTGATTATTGCGATTGGCTTGCTCACACTCAACCGCTCAACCGATACCACTGAGCGACTGAACATCGATGACCGCTGGGCCGGTGATTTCGGTGTACCGGAAGAAGGCCGCGTTACGCGCGAGCAAGAAGCGCAAATTATCAGCGAGAACGAACAGCGACGCTTACAGGCTCGCAGTCGTCAGCAGAACTTCACCCCCAACCGACTCGCCATCGTGAACTTCCTCGAACCCGATGCGGCGCTCAGTGCCGAGCGTCAGGCGGTTAACGCGTGCAGCGCCGCGATCGAAGAAGGTCTCAACAGCGGAATGGAGCCGGAGGATGTCGTTCGTTTCGCCGCCGAAGCTACCCGCGAGATTGCAATGGCGCGGGGAATGGAAGACGAGGAAGTGCTGCGCATGGTGCAGTACTGCACTCAATTTGCGGGCATGGAGCTGGGGCTGGATGCGGAGCAGCTGGCCCGTTTGGCCGGAGAGAATGCACGCGCGGCGGCCGCCGCCCTCGGAATGAGCGAGGAAGATCAAGTTCGACTCGCCGCCGCCGCCGCCCAACAAATGGCCGCCGATATGGGGCTGGATGAACAGGCGCAGATACGGTTAGCCGCCGAAGCCGCCCAAGACGCGGCCCGATCCTTAGACTGGAGCGAAGAGCGTCAAGTGCAAGCGGCCGCCGCCGCTGCCCGTCAAGCGGCGGCCGATGCGGGGCTATCGGCGGAAGAACAAATTGCGGCGGCCGCCGCTGCTGCCCAACAAGCGGCGCAGAACCTCGGCTGGAGTGAAGAGCGGCAGGTGCAAGCGGCCGCCGCTGCCGCCCGACAAGCCGCTGCCGATGCTGGTCTATCGGCTCAGGCGCAAGTAGAGGCCGCCGCCCGAGCCGCACAGCAAGCGGCCGCCGATTTGGGCTGGAGCGCTGAAGAGCAAGCCATGGCCGCTGCTGCCGCCGCCCGACAAGCCGCTGCAGCGGCTGGTATGAGTGAAGAAGAACAAGTGGAGGCCGCCGCCCGAGCGGCCCGAGCGGCCGCCGAGGCCGCCGGCCTGTCCAAAGAAGAGCAAATAGCGTTAGCCGCTAGAGCCGCCCGGGAAGCTGGGGAGTCACTGGGTTGGGATGATGCAAAAATCGTCGATGCAGCCGCTCGTGCGGCGCGCGCCGCTGCGGCTGACGCCGGGTTGTCCGAAGCCGAACAAATTGCCGCTGCCGCTGCCGCCGCCCAACAAGCCGCCGCCGAACTGGGTTGGAGTGAGGAGCGCCAGGTCCAAGCGGCCGCCGCTGCCGCCCGGCAAGCGGCCGAAGATCTCGGTATGAGCGCGGCTCAACAAAGGGCGCATGCGGCACAAGCGGCGCAAAAAGCGGCGCAAGAACTGGAGTGGAGCGAAGAGCGCCAGGTTCAAGCGGCCGCCGAAGCCGCGCGTCAAGCCGCGCGGGCCCAGGGTCTCTCTGCCCAGGATCAAGCCCGAGCGGCGGCTCAGGCCGCCCAACAAGCCGCAGCCAATCTTGACTGGGATGCTAAGCGCCAAGCGATGGCCGCCGCCGAGGCCGCCGCCGAAGCGGCGAGACGGGCGGGGCTTTCCAGTGAAGAGGTGGTTGACCTAGCCGCTGAAGCCGCGGCAAACGCCGCTCGTCTGGCCGGTCTGTCAGAACAAGACGCCATCGACTTGGCGGCAATGGCCGCTAGAGCCGCCGCCGCCTACGCTCGATGGAACGCTGAGCAACAAGCCATGGCCGCTGCCAAAGCGGCGTATGAAGTAGCCCGAGAAGGCGGGATGCCACGAGAGTTGGCGGCCATCAACGCGGCCAGAGCTGCGCAAGAAGCGGCAGCGGAGGCCGGTCGTTCCGCCGAGCAACAGGTAGCGGCCGCGATCAGTGCGGCTGAAACGGTGGGCCGGCTTGAACGGCTGGGCCGGGACGAAATGAACCGCGTTATGGCGCAGGTCGAAGATGCGGCGCGATCGGCTACCGGTGCTATTGCACCGATGGCCGACACGGCCTCTACCCCAGAGCCATCCCGAGCAACCGAAGGATTTAATCGAGCGGATGTTAACTACGTTGCCGCAATGGTGGCCGAGGAACTTCAGCAGGAACCGGGTCGAGCAGAAATCCCGCCAGAGCGACTGCGCGCTGTTGCCACAACGACCGTTTGGCCTGTCGGCGAACCCCAGAATAATGGAGGAGCTGCGCCAGGGCAGGGCGGTGCAGTGGATCAGGAAGTTGCTGCCAACGAAGAGGGCGACAATCCAGACCCGAGCAGGCTCGCCATCCCGGCGGGAAAGTTTTTGTTCGGGGTCATGGTCACTCGCGTCAATACGGATAACGCCCCAAACGAAGTCGTGGCGACACTAATTGGCGGCCCGTTTGACGGCGCGGAAATTATTGGTCGCTGGCAACGAAACAGCGATTGGGCCGAGACGATCGGCTTGCGCTTTAACCGCATGATTTGGCGTGGGCAGGAAATCGACGGCGTTGATCTGGTGGCCTTCCACCCCGATAGCGGTTTGCCCGGCTTTGCCACCGAGGTTAACCGTCACTGGTTGCAGCGTTTTGTCGGCGTCTCGATGCGAGCGGTCGCCGCCGGTGGCACCGCCGCTATGGAAGCGCGTCGCAACGTCCAGCAAATTACCAACCAGGAAGGAACCCCAGTAGGCACGACGATATCGCCGCTTGATAGCAGCGAAGCGCGCCGATTGGGCCTGTCCGAAGCGCTGGGGGTGCTCGGCGAAGAGGGCGAGAGGTATAAAGCCCGACCGATCACCATCGATGCGTATAACGAAACGATGCGATTGCTGGCCATTAACACACTTTACTACCCAGAACCGAACTGACGGATTATCGATATGGAAAAGCGAAACATATACCTGCTCGACCGCACCAGTGCTGAAGAGGAATCGATAGAGGATACCGAGTCTGATCTTGGTCTGGAGCAACGCCCCACTGAGCCAAAGCCTGAGCCCAAGGCGGAGCCAGCCGGCGAGGATATGTCCTGGCCGATTGACGACACTGAGCAAGAGCCCGCGAAAGCAGTGGAAGCCTCGGAGCCATCCAGCACACAGAAAAGCGCGAGTTCACCACCGGCAAGTGCGCACCGTTTACGGCGAACCGCCTGGATTGCCGGCGGCAGTATTACCGCGCTCGCGGTGGTAGTGGTGCTCGGATCGACCTACTTTTTTTCGAGCCAGGACAGAGAGCTGCCCGGGTTTGCGACAAACATGATGGATCGGGTCAGTGAAGGCGCGAGTGCGCCGCGAGCCGATCGCGCCCCTGCCACCGAGTCGAGCCAATCGCCCGCCATGATGGATGCCGTCTCTGAGGTGCGACGGCTCGGCAATCTGTCCCCGCTGGAGCAAATTGGGTATGTGGTGCATAGCCAACAGGTAGAGCGGCTTATTCTCGGTGATCCGAGACTACAAGGGTCTATATTAACCTCCGTGATAGAGCGCTCCGGCCAACAGCTTGGTCTTGGGTCTGCACAGATAGAAGACTACATCCATCTGAAGCAGTCGGTAGAGCGCAGCATTGGCTCAGTGGTGGCCCAGTTGCAAAGAAGTGCGGCTCCGGGTGATGAAAGAATCAACACGGTCTTGGACGCGTCCATTGATACCGGGTTTGCCTTGGGCACCATTCTTTCGGCCATCGAAATAGAAGCGATAGCGAAGGAAACCGCTCTGCAGATCGGCGTAGAAGTGGGTGTCGCTGAGAGAGTCGCCAATCAGCGAAATGATGAGTTGAATCTGTTATCGAATGCAATCGAACAAGCACAGGGTCACGAAGCCCCCGAACGCGGTTTGGTGCAAGCGTTCGAGCAAATAGCCGCCGGGCGCCAAGCGCCGGTTTCTTTGGATGAAAAAGGTGGTTGGTTAAATTTTGCGGCGCAGGCGGCGGGGCTGAATGCGTCCACTCGGGAGGTGACGGCCGCTGCTCTTCAGGCATCGCACCAGGCGCAAGCGCTCGGCATGAACGAGCAGGCTAAGCGGATCCATGTCGATGTAGCGGCGGCGAGAGTGCGCGCGAACCAGGCAGGACTGGACGATTACCAAACAGTGCTGTTTGTGGTGCAAAGCACCGGGCACAAGCAAGCACTGGATACTCTGGTCGCTGAGCGCAGTCTTGGCGCCGATGTGGCCGCTGCGTTGGCTGCGCACATTGTGCTGAACGCCAGCGTTGCGCCGAATCAGGGCGACCCTGTTGAAATGATTGGCTACGTCGCCGCCTCGGTGGCCGGAGCGGCGAGAAGCGAGGGCGCAAACGAGCAGCGCCAGATCGAGCTAGCCAACGCGGCTATTAGCTACGAAGCGAATCGACGCAACGTATCGACGCTAGATATCAATGCCGAACGCGCCCGGATTGCCGCCATGGTTCAGGCACAAGAGACTGGCCTGAGTGAGTTGGAAATCATGGCTCTGGGGGAGCGCGCAGCGGTCATCGCTGGCAGCACTAGCCTAAGCGATTCCCAAGCCGCAGCGGCGGGGGATGAGGCGCTGCAGGAAGTCATTCGCTCGGCCGGGTTCGGTGAAAGCACCACGCAAGAAATGATTGCCCGCACATCGGCATACGCCGGTACCGTTACGACGGGTAGTGAAACCGAGAGCCCCGATCGTTATGCACAAGTGCTCTCCGAAGCTCGCAACGAAGCGGACAGCCAGGGTATGAGCGAGATGGCACGAGTAGCCCATCTGGCTAAAGTGTTAACCGAAGCGCAGATGAGAGATGTCGGTTACTCAGGGCAGATCGTGGAAGTCGCTGTAGTGGAAGCTCAAGCTAAGGCCCGCGCTGAAGTCATGGGTATGAGCGATAGCCGCCAGCGTGAAGTGGCCTTACGAGCGGCCCAGGGGTATATGCAATCGTTAGGGCTCGGTTCTCGCGACCAGGCGGTAATTCTCAGTGACATCGATGCCGCCAGAGAGGCCATCGCCGCTTTGCCTGCCCAGGTCCAAGCCACCGTGCAAGCCACCCCCATCGCGCCATTGTCCGAAAACGGACAGAACTCTTTTAACACCGCTGCGGCACCATCGCCCAGCGCTCAAGCGGAAGCGCCACCGTCGGCAGCACTGACCGAACAGCTCGCGTCACTGGAGCAGAGAATGGCGGCGCTGAGCGAGCGGATGACCGAGACCGTGGATCTTGCTCAGCGTACGGCCGAGGCTCAAAACGGCGCGTTCACTGAAATGCGCGAGGCCATTTCGTCACTTGAGCAAAGCGTGCAGTCGCAGCTTGCGCAGATGCAGACCAGCGTCGAATCTGTCGATTCAGAGGCAAGCCGTTTAACCGCCAATTTTGGCTGGATGAACAACCGGATGTGTGAAGCCGAGGCAGCAACCGGTGCCTTCAGCAATCCCCGTGCGTGTGAGGCCATATACGCCGAGGCTCGCCGTACCGCCAGTACGAGAGCGCCAGCACAACCGCAACTGACTCCAGCGCGCGCTGACGTGCCGACCACCCGCATCGCGTCAGTACCGGCTGTAGAACAAAGACAGGTTGAGCAAAGACGCACCGCACAGGCACAACCGGCTAACCAGCGCACCATGGCCGCATTACCGGCAACCCAACAAGCGGGCGCCCCGGTAGAGCAGGAGCGCGTATTTGCAGCGCTACCCCAAACCCAGCCCCGTCAGGAGCAAACACGAACACACGTCTCGGGCGCCGCATGTGACAACGCCGTGGAAGGCTATCGCTATCTGGCGATTACCGAGCACAACGCACTGATCGCAAACCAGTGGGGAGCCACCCAACGAATCGTGCGCGATAGCTATGTACCGGAACTGGGAGCGGTTATCCACATACAAGCACGCCACCAACCGCGTTTCGTGATGTTTGAGAACGGCATTGTTTGCCGCTAAAGGGTAGTTCGTGGACGCAACCGACTTTGTAGTGCAGTTCAGCTCGAATTATCCGGCCATCGTTCGGTTTACGATGCTGATTGCGGCGTTTATCGGCGCGGTCGGGACGGCGACGGCGATCATACTGCTCTACAAAGTCGAAGTCTCACAGATGCTCGATCGGCGTCAGTTCGGCTTGGGTAAGTTTATCGGTC
Source organism: Marinimicrobium hydrolyticum (assembly GCF_030848505.1). Taxonomy (GTDB): domain Bacteria; phylum Pseudomonadota; class Gammaproteobacteria; order Pseudomonadales; family Cellvibrionaceae; genus JAVDDU01. The sequence continues at coordinate 42,259 of NZ_JAVDDU010000006.1, read as the reverse complement.
TGATGGTGTTCAGCTCGCTGACCTTATCCATTGCGTGGACGCTCGATATCGTGGGTAACAGTGCATTTAATTACGGCGGCTATATTTTGACAGCCGTTGAAGGATCCGATGAATGGCGCGTGCGAGAGGGCGTGGATCAGGCTCGTGCGATGAAAGAGTTTTTCATTATGACCAGCCGAGTGTTCGGCTTATTGATCGGTTTATGGGGAGCGATTATCTGCATGATGTCCATGACCCCCAACGCTGAACAAAAACTCATGGGCGGGGTAATACGGTTGGTACTCGGCGCGGCGTTTATTGACCCGGTAACTTTCCTAAACTTTTTTGGCGGTGCAGGTGATAAGTACCTGGCCATAACGTGGGCACCCACAGCAATCCAGGGGAGCATCCCCTTTTTAACGTAAGTAACTATGTGACACAGGAGTCATACCATGAAAAACCTCAGTACAAAAATAAAATCACTGGCCCCCGCTGCGGGGATATTGCTGCTTGTTGTGGCCGATGTGGCACTTGCCCAGCAAGGCGGTAATCGATTGAGTACGCATTTGGATGGCCACGCAAGCGAAGAAGTATCAGCGGGGTTCAGGTTCTTTATTTTGCTTATGGCCTTCGTCGGCGTGCTTCTCATAGGCGTTTGTGCCTTGATGACCTACTACTTATTGAATGAAAAAGGCCCCCAGCAGATTCAGCAAATCGGTTGGAAAGGACCGATTGGGGCGTTTGTAGTAGGCGGCTTTCTGGTGTCGTTGCCTTGGTTAGTGGATACCGGCGCTGGTACCGCTACCGGAACAGACGGTGGCGATGGTTGGCAACGGCTACAACAGGGCGCGGTTGAATATGACGCTCCCATTTACGCGAATGCGGCCCCGGTACTGTTCGTGATCGACCAAGGCGAACAAGCCTAATGACCATGGCGCTTATCGGGGGATGGGGAGAGCCGTTATCGGCCACTCGCTATCGGGAAGTCATTGCACAGACGGTCAAGCGTTTTGACTGTTGCTGTGGTTTCTGCGGCGTGCGCATGCCGCAAACGGCCAATCAGCCGTTTGCGGGTCTGCAGGCGTGCCCCATAGAAGATGGATTGTCGCCGGAGCTGGCAAATCTTGTCCCGCTCTGCCCCGTATGCGTCAGGTTTAATAATCTGGAAAAACTCAAAGGCTGCGGCCAGTTTGTCGAGCTGCCCTGGCTCTCCCAGGGACAGCTGACCAACTTGCTAAGATTTTTTTACTGTGCGCAGGCCAGTACGGATGCGAACGTGCGAAAAAGTCGGATATATCTGGCCTCAAACAGTGTGCTTCAGGAGTTGGCTCGCACCCCCAGCAGCTGGGGTGAATTTCACTTCGACGGTTCAGTCGAGCGAGTGATGGATGCCGTCAAGGGGCATACAGGCTATATCGAGGGTAAAGCGGACAAGCCACTGTACATCGACCGACTGCGTTTTCTGTGGCGACCAGAGCCGTTCAAAGAGGCGATCACCTTCTGGTCACCCACCATAGAAACTCAACTGCTTAATGCAGAATACCGAGATGCCGGTTACGAACCGTTGGAAGAGGTGAGCGAATCATGAGTGCCATGAATATGCTCCCTATTCACAACGGCGCCTTGTCGTTAGCGCCGCTTGATGCGACACAAGTACTCACGCAGTACCCCGGCATAGGCCGTGTCAAACCGGCCACCTATTTTGGTGAGGATATCCGATGTGCCTCAGCGCGCTTCGGCCTCACCGACCCCGATCAGAAAAGCGCTTGGTACAACCGCGTGTACCTTGCCTACGGCCATTATTGGAAAGAGACACTGGGAAGACTGCATTGCTGGGAGCCGAACGACCAAAGCCCCTTGAAGCACAAAGCGGCGTTAGTCAAAAGCATCGTAACGCCCGTAGTACCCGAGGCGTATATCGCCGGCTCAGAGGCATCCTCTCAACACGGGATACACCTGGGCTTTGAAATACCGCCGGTGGAGCTGCTGCGTCGTGCCAATGCGTTGCCGTCAATGGTCGGAACGCTGCAAATCGCGCAAAGCGCTCCGAAGAACGTGGAGCCTTTGTTTTATCGCGTGGACGCGCACAGCGTGAGCAGCGCTGAGCAACGCGCCCACGGTTTGCATGTCCGCGCCGATGTTCACGGTCAGGCGTGGCTATCAGCCAATGAAAGAGCATTAATGGATCTGCCGGCCGAGGCCGTTTCCTCGGTGGCCTACAGCCGACAAGCCCAACCAGCGCCGTTGGTTAACCGCTACGTCGCCTCACCCTGGGAAGAGTTGTCGGTAAGCGTGGGGGCCGCCCATCTTGGCCGGCTTGCAGGCATAACCGGCGCCTGGAGCGCCAAGCCCACCTTGCGCGGGCTGGCCGTGGCCGGCGCCGTAAGAGCGATGATGGCCGAGCGTATGGGTCCAGTGCTGAACCTGCTACCACCAGCCACACCCGTCGGGCATGGCCTCGGCCGGGTGTACTTCACCATCGATTCGAGCGTGTTAAGTGAAGTACTACGCACAGCGCGCCAGCAGCGATTGTTGCCGCTAGCGCCAGCGCCTGAATCCATCGCCCACCACGTTGGCGATGAATCGGCATTTGAGATTTTATTCGGGGTGTTGCTAAACGCCCGCTACACCGATGTCCACACCATTGACGATCGTGCTCTACAAAAAGGGGGCATCCTGTAATGTTTGCAAAACTGACTAGCACGCTCTTTGGCATCAGTGAGGCATGGGCACAGCGCCGGGCCGAGTTCGATCACCCAGGCGCGCTGTGCGATCTGAATACACCGCTGGGTAACAGCGCCTACTGTATGACAGATCAGGGCTCGATGTTGACCGTATTAGAGTTAGCCGGTAGCCGGGAGTACGTCATGCTCGACGGTCACCGCGATCGGGTCGAGACACTGGTCGGTGATCTTGAGCCTTTCATCATGAGCGGCACGACGGATTTTGCGTGGCTTCATAACCACCTAGACGAGCCGGAGGCGAACCGACGAGCCCTGGAAAAGGCGCTGGCGTCCGTGCGCTCGGTGTCGCGTATGCAGGGCTACGAGAATGAGGTGTTCATTAACGAGACGATCGACGTGATGACACCCAGGATCCAGAACGAGTCTAGCTACCTGTGTATCTGGACCTTATCTAAAGAAGGTGCAAGAGCTAAATCCGACATTCCAATTCTGAAAGCGCCAGGACATCAGGACACTCAGAAACTCATTACCGCTGAACGGCTACTGGCCTCGCATCAAGCGAAGATATCGCGGATCGAAGAAACCATCAAAGAAATGGGCATGCATGTACGCCGGTTACTCAACAGTGAAGTCGGAGAGATGCTGGCGATCGGGATTGATCCGGAGGCCAACGCCACGTTCACCCCCAAGTTGCTTGGAGACATAAAAAAAGGGAAGCATGAAAACGAACCCGGCTCCCAGCGAACAATCTTCCATGTGAGTACGCCGGAAAATCTCAATAAGGGTCTGAAGGGTAAGGACTACAGCATTATCTTTCCACCGAAGGTGGGCTTCCAGTTGTGGCGCCAACAGCCCGAATACGCACCACGCTCGGTGACAGTTGGCCGTCGGTCCTATGCCAGTATCATGATTACCATGGGACCGGATAAAGAAGTGGCTTTGGAGAAGCTGATCTCCACGCTCAAGCGTGACCGTGTGCCGTTTCGGTTCGCGATGTACAACCGCGGCAACAGCGCCAGGGTCATATCAGTGAAATTTGGTATGGCATCGATGCTCAAGAAGCTACCGGGCCATAGCAACAACAATTTGCTCGCTAAAGCGACTTCACAAATAAAGGCGTTCAATCGGGCAAACAATGCCGTCATTAGCATGCAGATGATGCTAACGGTCTGGGCACCGAAAGATGACAAAACGCTGCTGGATAATCGAATAGAGCAGGCGATAAAGGCCATTGGTGCCTGGGGTAACGCTCACGGCCAACTGATGCGCGATGACAGTCTGCTCGGACTCGTAGCCTCGATGCCGCCGTATCGTTCAAGGTGTCCGGCCCCGGCGGCCGTAGGGCCAGCCGAAGAGGTCTTGGGGCGCGCTCCACTCACCCGACCGGCACTGCCCTGGAAAGAGGGTGGGATGTTGGTGCGCAGTGTGACCGGCAAGCTCATGCCCATCCAGCCACTATCGGATGTTTTGAGCCACCAGGTGATACTCGTGTGTGGTGAGCCTGGGTTCGGTAAGTCACTGTGGTGCGCGATCTTTATGATCGCCATTGCCGAAACCCATGATGTACTGCCCTATATCGCGATGACTGATGTGGGGGTGAGTTCGCTCGGTACGATCCGTTACCTACAGTCCATCCTTCCGGTCCAAAAGAAGCACATGGTCACCTACTGTGCCATGCGAAACAGCGAAGAGATGTCGATCAATCGATTCGATACCCCGCTCGGTGTGCGCATACCGATCGCGGATGACTTGGACGGCATGATTCAGTGGTTAACGCTCGGGCTGGCTGACAGCCAAACCGGCAAACTACAGAACGGCATAGACACCCTCATCTCGGACATCATAACGCTGTCGTTCGATCGCGCAGCCGACGAAGGCCCCAAGGCTGAGCCTAAGCGCCACGATGAAGCCAATGAGTTCGATCCGCTGTGGCGCCAGCATATCGCGCCGGTACTGGAGCGGCATAACCTGACGCTGACCCGCGATTCGGTCTACTGGCGCCTGGTCGATAAACTGTTTGATCTCGGCGAGACCCACGCGGCCGGGCTTGTTCAGCGATTTGCGGTGCCATTGCTGGAGGATATGATTAGCGCGTGCAACGCCAGAGAGATACGCGACGCCCATGCTCAGGAACTCTCGCCCGGCTATACGCTGGCCGACTACGCGCATCAGCGCTTAGTGTCGCTACGCAATGAGCTTCTGGTTACCCATCGCGTCACCCAGTTCGATCTAAGCGACGTGCGGGTCAGTTCCTTTGATCTTGAAGCAGTAGTGCAGAACAGCAACACCTTCAGCGCCAAGCGCCGTGGTGGCCTGTTCTTCGGTCTAACGTCAGGGCTGCAGGTAGAGCCCTTTTTCTGGGATAAGACGCGGGTGCAGGATATGCCCGTGAAATACCGGGAGTACCACCAGCTTCGCCTGGATGAGGTCTCGCGCACCAAAAACCTCTACTTCGCCGATGAACAGCACTACTTTACGGGCATCGACATTGCGAACCGGATCCCCGACAACATCGCGGCGCTGGGGCGTAAGCGCGGCATCGGCGTGATGCTCGCCACTCAGCTACCCCGACACTTCACGCCGCTCATGAGAGAGCTTTCCAAGATGCGGGTTTACGTGGGTTTTGAGAGGTCGTCAATTCAAAGCGTCGTTGACGATATGAAGCTCAATGATGACGAGGCCTGGCTGCTCAGCCGGCACATCCGCAAACCCAATCGCGACGGCTCCCACTTCCTCATCCAGCTGGAGGCGGAAGATGGCTATTACTCGCAGGTCTGCAACCTGGTGGTGGGTATACGCAAATTGTGGGGCCTTTCGACCAAAAGCACCTCCACAACGATTCGCGAAGAGGTGATTAAAGCCTTTGGGTACCAAAACGGGATTGAAGTACTCGCCCGGTTGTTCCCAAAAGGGGAGGCGGAATCTGAATACGAGCGCTTGCGGGTACAGATGGCGCAGGGCTTCGGTAACGATACCGGGCTTGAACAGCGTACCGCCGGGGTCCAAACCAACAGTATTTTGCAGGGCATGATTGACGAAACCATCGAGCGGGGCCGATCAATATTGGCCGAGCTGACGAACTAACTAGGAGAAACACTATGTCCGATGACGACGTACAAGTACTCGAAGAGAGAGCTGAGTCCCTACTGATAAGGATTGAGGCACAAAGTGAATCGGCCGCTATTGAGCAAGCAGAGCGCTGGGCGAAGCTCGAAGGCTTAGAAGTGGCTGATATAGCGCGGGTTTTAGGCAAAGGGCCTCAATCAGCCACTGAAGGTGCCATGGGGGGTTCACCGCCAAAAGGTTTAGGATTATACTATGATCTTAAAATAATTATGGCCGCTGGGGACTATAGCCCCAAAACCATCAAGCTTGATCAGGTGACCCAATGAAGCCCTTTAAATACGCCGTTCCAGCCCTAGCGGTAGCCGCACTGCTGATCAGTGGTTGCCAATCGCAGCCTCAGAGTCAAGACGGCCCCAGGGGGCCAAATAGCGAGCGCACAGCCCAGCGCTACGAAGTCATGGCGCCCGCCAGAACGGTGAACTCAGAAGAGGCGGTGAATTTCATCCGGGCACAGAGCGAGCTGGATCGTACCCGTCAGTATACGGGCGGCACCGAATTTATGGACGGCCCTAACAATCATCCCGCCTTCGTCGGTGGGGGTGGGCAGACGTTTACCGCACTGACCATCCGCGAGCGTGAGACCTTGCTGTCTGTGGCCAACCGGGTCATGAACATGGCCAGCTTCACCCGATTGATTTACGACCTTTCAGATGAGGCGCCGAGCCCTGACATGGTTCAGGCCCGCATGCGAGTCGCCACCATCGGTGGGCCCACGTTGTTCGGAGAGATAGCCGCGACGTATGTTGACCAATTCCCGGGGTTGCAGTTGTTTGCGGCCCAAGACGGGGATGGACACGCCTTGGTGATCAGCGATAAAGGCTATCCCCGCTGGTCAAGACTGGTCATTCACGATGTTCAGCCGGGGCTGTTAAAAGATAATGTGGCCGGGCTTGCTCGCAGCCTCGGATGGTCTATGCCAGATCACCTATGGACCACCGATGATTTCAAAATTTCAAGCGGCTACCCGGTGGTTATCGAGCCTGACAATCCCCGCCAAGCCATTACAAGCCTGATGAGTCGTTACCCGGCCCAAGCCCAGCTCAACCCCAACACCCGAACCATTACCGTAGTGCCGAGACTGCGGCCATAAGAAGGATAAGCGCATGACTTTTCGATCTACTATTGCCGTATTGTGCGCTCTGGCTGTGGCCGGTTGCACAATGGGCGCCTACGACCGCAGCCGAGAGGGAAGGGAAGCGGCGCAGGAGCAAATTCAGTCGGCGCCGGACTGGCAACGTGAGGCAGCCGTATACACTACCCAGCCCCCCGCTAATCTTGAGCCCGTTCGGCCACCCGAAGGGCCAGAGTGGACCCACGAAAACGTGCAGGTCCGATTCGCAGACATGCCCTTCGATATGGCTGTTGAGGAAGTGTTGGCGGGCACAGGCATAGTGGCAAGGTTCGATCACGACATTGATCCAGGCCTCCGGGTTTCACTCAACCACAGCGGTACGATCAAAGGCGCGCTGGAAAAGCTCGCGGCTAGAACCAACTACGGCTATGAATCGAAGGTTCACACCATAGATTGGCGAGCCTACATGACCAGAACCTGGACGCTGCCCATCGCCGGTGGAGATTACTCCTACATGATCGGTAAAGCCGACACAGGGGGCGGTGCCGGAGGAAACCTGGGTGGGGGTGGCGGTGGAGCTGGAATGCAAAACACTCTGGACACAAGCGCGTTTGATGTCGATCTGCAGCAGTACTCGAATACACAGGCCGAGGCTTTAAATTACTTCACTGACGCTGAACAGGCAGTCCTACAAATGGTGGGCAACTATGGAGTCGTCGTTCCCTCGCGATCCTCCAGCACAATCATGGTGCGCACCACGCCCGATCGTATGCGCAACGTCGAGGCGTACATGGACAACGTGCTCATCGAACTGCTGAGTCAGGTTTTGTTGGAGGTGCGGGTTGTTCAGGTGACTACAACCTCTGGAGCCGATGTGGGGGTGAACTGGTCAGCGGTTAGGGAGCGAACACGCTCTCAGTTGCAGTTTCTAGGTGAGGCTCCCGGCAGCATGTTTACCGGCGGGGTGCCTATTGCGTTCGCAGGCACAAGGCAAACCGGTTCGGGATCGATAGATGCATTGGTTAGAGCGCTTGAAGAGCAGGGCGATGTTTCCTTTGTGACAGACCAGCGCGTATTAACGCGAAGCGGTAAGTTGGCGGAGCTTGAGCTTGCGGATATTCAAGGCTATCTCGCCCGTAGCAGCGTCACCCACACAACCGACATAGGATCGACTCAGGAGCTGGTGCCTGGGATCATCCAAAGCGGCTATACCCTGTACACCTACAACAAAATCTTTGGTGATCGCGTCGCGATGGTCGTGTCTAGTCGATCATCGGATCTAGCGCCGTTTGAACAAGTAGGAAGCGAAGACAACTTTATTCAGCTTCCGAACATGCAGAGCAACCGCTTAAACGTGCATCAGATCGTGCGCGACGGAACGACTGTGGTGGCAGCAGCGGTGCGGCGCGAAGAAACTACGTCTCGCTCCAACTCGCCGGTGAGCTCCCGCTTTCTGCCAAGCTATCGTGGCTCGGACCATAAGGTCATGGACATTTACGTTCTAATCACTCCGCGGATAATTCGGGATCTTTAACCATGAGCGAGTATGAGCAGGATTCGCCTGAAGAGGGTATGGAGCCAGAAGAGCCGGCATTGAGCGAGTCTGCAGAAGCGGGGCAGGATGCTTCCTCAGTGATCGTTCGAGACGACGGTCGGCAGTTTGTCGTGGGGGCTATACGCGAATCACTCCCAGCGGCTCTGCCAAAACGCTCCAAGATCTCGCGCGTCACCACCTTGCGGGATACTCACGAAACGATATGCCTGGCAGGTTACAGCGCAGGGGCACAGTCCCATTACATCTTCGCTAATGCGCAAGGGTATGCACTGGGAGAGCACGCCAGAGACCACTTCAAGCCTAAAGGGCAGCGGTTGTGGATAGAGCCGGTTGATGAGAACCAAACCCTAGTTGTCGTCATGAATTCTGAAGAGGTCGTCACCGACTGCTTAATTCAGAATGATGAGGAAGAGCTGCCGCTTCAGTTGAAGGTCGCATTGATGGCCGCTGGGGAGGAGGTTGGCGCGAACGAAGAGCTGGTAATGTCTCACTACGGAGACGCACCAGCGAACATCCTGGCGATGCTGTACGGCCAAGAGATCAATTGTGTTCTCGATGAACTTGACGAGAAACTGCTTCCCAAGATTCGGCCTGACAAGCGGTACCGACTGACACCCTTCTCGGACAGCTTGCGATCACTCACCACCAGCAAAGGTCCGGGACTTCCGACTAAGTTGGTGGGTGTTGCGGTAGTTATCGCGTTGCTCGCTAGTTTGTTCTTTGTGTTCAAGGGGGAAGAAACAGTGGTGAGAGTCATCGACCGCTACTCCAGCTACCGGTCCCATTTGTCACAACCAACGGCTAGCAGCATACTGGAGGAGCTATTTGTTGTAATGCAAGCGGCCCAATCGAGCGATCAGTGGCTGTTCGAGGGCTGCGAATATGACGGTGGGAATCAGCTTCTATGTGAACTCTCCAGCCGACCGGGAGCAAGGGCGTCGTCCCTCGAACTGCTGCCCAAGATCATTGGGCGAGAGGTTAGCACCACGCTGATAGAAAACGCGGCGATAGCCACTATCCACCTCAATACCCAGCCGCGTCAGGGCGACTACATAATCACCAATCGCCAAAGCGCGGTAACAGCCGTAAGAGACCGGCTAAACGTAGCATCGCACCCCACCAGTATTTCGATTCAGTCGCCCGCGGTTTCAGACAATTGGAGCCGTCAAGCGATCATGCTGCAATACCCAGAAACCGGGTTGCACACATTGCTCCAGATGAGCACGGCCACCCGCCGTTTTCCGGCCCACCTCACCTCTGCGAGGATGGACTGGAATAACGGTGAATACGACATTGAAGCGGTTATCTCCGTTTTCGGAGCACGATAAGAGAGCATTTGTATGAGCAAAACAATGGATCGGCGAAAGGTAATTCTCTATGTTTTTGGGGCATTGGTGGTGGGCGGCTACGCCTTCTATGAATTCGTACTCTACGATGACGGCTATGGCGCACCAACAAACCAGTTAGGTTTGCAAGAGCAGCAACAAAGAGAGGACTTTATACCCGCCCCGCGAGAAGCAACCTTGCCCGAATTTCGCGAGGCAACAGAAGATCCGGAACTCGTAGACCCTCATTCACGCAGCGTACTCGAAAACTTGTACCACCGCCGCACGGTTGCCCAGATTGAAGCGGATATAGCGACCTTCGAGCGGCAAAAAGAGCAAGCCGTTATCGAAGCTGAGCGGGGTAGGGCTGAAATCGAAGAACTGCGGGCGCGCGTTGAGCGAGAAAATCGCTTGACGCAGATCCAGGAGCATCAGGCCCGGGAAAGCCGAAGCACGCCTGAGCCTGTGCATGTTTTCCAAGAAGCCTCGGCCGGTGATGGCGGCTCCGCTGTGAATGCTCGAATCGATCAGCTAGATGCTGAAATCGAGCGCCGCTTGCGTCAAGCCACACCAAAACCAGAGCAGTCCGCCACGTTACACCAGGTCAATGGTCAGACAGCGCTTGTTACTGTAGATGGCAGCATGCGTCGCCTAACTGTCGGACAAGCAGCCGGCGGCGTAAGGCTAGTCAGCACAGATGCCGACCAAGGCGCTGCCGTCCTACAGGGCGTCGCCTCCGGAGAGCGAGCCAGCTTGGCGATAAATGACAATACCAGCCGAAGGTTTGGGGTCGTTCAGCCTATCGGAAACCAGCAAGGTGGAGGTGGCTCTCTGCAGAGCAGCACCGATATAACCTACGACCCCTACGCCGACTCAGAAGACTAGCGACTCCAAGGAGAACTCTAAACAAGGTGACGCCATGAACAGTGCATACAAAAGTGTGGAGGACGCCGCAATCTTGGCCGAGCAGGCGAAGGGCCTGAAGACCACTGCGGTCCAAACTATCACAGATGTAGAAGCAGAACGGATCGATAACAAAGCGCTGATGCAATACATCAGCGACTTAAAGTTTGGATGGATTGTTCCGCTGAGCAATGGCGACATTCTCTTTAACAATGAAAGTAAGGCGGCCGCATACAACGCCTTGATGAAACTTCTACCCCAGTTAAAAAAGGCGCTAAACGGCAAGCCGGCCAGATTGCGCCCAGCGGCCGTTAGTGTGATCGAGTTCCTAAGCGGGGAACTCCAAAGCAATGAGTCAACCGACCGGCGCCGGCGCAAACGTACCGCTAACCTAGAGGTTAAAGGCGAGGATACTCGGAGCCCTGTGCAACGGCGCCTGGACACATTAGTGGCCGCCGCTCGCGAGAAGGGAGTCACGGATATACACATTGAGACCGACAAAGAATCTAATAGGGCTGTAATCAAGTTCCGAAACGATGGCGATCTTATTGTTCAACAGAGCGGGTTTCTTATCTGGAAGGAGACTGAGGCGCGGGAGATGGGCGCCATGATCATCGATCATGAGGCCCAGATGGGATCGGGAACCGCGAAAGAGTCCTTTGACGAGAACAAACCGAATGATGGCTCCTTTGAGGTGACGGTTGATGGGCTTACGACAAAGCTACGTTACTCCCATCAGCCACAATCCTCTCCGCGCGGGCTGAGCATTGTTATGCGTCTGGTCACGGGTGATGGTGAGGGCAAAATCCCCGGTTTCGAAGATCTTGGATACGAGAGAGACGAAATTGCACTGCTGCAGCGTGCTTTTCGCTTCCCACATGGGGTTGTACTGTTCACGGGCCCAACAGGCTCGGGTAAATCATCTGCCATGGCCGCGGGCATCATAACGCTGCCCAGCACGCTCAAGATACTTTCCTACGAGGATCCAGTGGAAGTGAACCTGCCAAACGTGGTTCAGGTCCAGGTCGGCTCACAAAAGGAAACGAGCTTCGCAGGTTACGCCCGTACGGCTCTACGGCAGGATCCTGATGTGATCATATACGGTGAGATACGAGATACTGAAGTGGCGGAATACTCGGGTCACCAAGCGAACACAGGGCACCTTGTGATTTCGACGTTGCACACCAACAGTGCGCCGGAGGCTATACCGAGACTGGCCGACCTAGGCTTTGAGTGGAATGAGCTTGGCGGACCTTCCTTGGTGCGAGCCATAACCGCACAAAGACTCGTACGGAAGCTTTGCCAGCACTGCGCGGTACCGCTGCACACCATTGGCACGAGCGGTTGGAGCAATGAAGACTTAGTACGGGTTAAGGATCACTTTGAGGAGATGCACCCAGAGAGCTTTGCATCAATCAAAACCATCAATCGAAGTGCCAACAATCAATGTACTCACTGCGGGGGATCTGGAGAGAAAGGCCGCCTGCCCATTGCTGAAATCATCCTTTTGGACGAGCGCGGACGGCATTTTATCAAGGAACGAGACCTAGAAGGGTGGATCAAATACCTCAAGGGCCAAGGCTGGGAAAGTATGTCTGACAAGGCAACACGCAGAGTTTTGCGCGGGGAACTCTGCCCAGTGTCCGTCGAGCGCGTTCTCGAATCCCCTTACGGTATTAGATCCGATGCTTTTGACTACGGAGAATTCAAAAGCAAGGTTGAGAAGCTGCAGAAGGCCCGGTTGGAGATGACTCGGGCGGCACAGGCGCGGTTGTCGAGAGAGGGCGCATAGGATGCTTGAGAACACTTTCGAAAACCTACAGACGAATATTGCACAACTGTATCAAAGTACGGTACGACGCCTCTCTTTCAACAAAAAGCAGCAAGCACAACTGCTTGGCACCATGACTAAGCCTCTGCGGGTAGGGCGCCCCCCTGTAGAGGTCGCACGGCATCTAGCGCAGTTTGGGAGCAAGCAGGAAAAAATAATCGCCGGAGACATCCTAGACAATCTGCGCTCTGGGCGCGGGATAGTCGATGCCCTTGAGGGCTGGTATGACGATGTAACATTATCGGCGTTACGTGCTGCTGAGCATGCTGGCCCGAATACATTTGTCGAGGCGATCGAGTATCTCTCAAAGAACATGCTCAAGTCGAGCAAAGCTAAAAGCGCTGTTTTGAGCAAGTGGGCGTATCCTGGGGTGTTCGTACTGGCATCATCATTCATGATTTTCTGGCTTAGCGGGTTTCTTCTTCCAACGCTAGTCGCGATGAACCAAGGCCAAATACCCGAAGGTGCACAGCACTTTGTCAGCGTCGCAAACTTCTATAAGTATTGGTTTCCGTGGATCGTTGTACTCTTAGTGGCTGGGTTGTTCTATGCTCGCTGGTGGCTTGCCAATCACGTAGGCCCCATCAGAGACACGTTCGATCACATACCCCTATTTTCAGGCTACCGACTTTCGATTGGCGCCAATGTCGTAGCGACATTCGCGCTCTTGAAGCGATTCGACATGAAACCGTTTCACATCATCCGTTTGCTGGGAGACACGGGAAGTCCATACCAGCAAAGCCATGTCTACAATATGAAAGAAGCACTACGCGGTGTAGGCAAGGAGACGCAAGAAGGAACCAAGGGGATCGTTAATGCGCTGGATATCGGCTTGCTAGACGATGAATACGTGTCGTTGGTGAAACTATACGCTGAAGCGGATGATGCCTATATCATTGAAGCGCTTGAACAAGCCGCTGAGGATATCGGCGAACGGGTAATGGCTAGGCTTTCAAAGATCGCAATGATCGGAACATTCTTTCTGTGGGGCTGGGTATTGTATAACGTCATTGCGGTTGTATCGGTAGTAATGGGAGCTCGACCCTGAAGAATTTACAAACGGTGTTTTCAGATAGGGAGACACCAAATTTAATCTAGGAGAAATTGAAAATGACTAAGCGAACTAAGTTTAAGAATCAGAAAGGACTTGCACTTGCCGAACTACTTGTTGCACTCGGGGTCCTGGCGGTATTGGGTTTAGCTGTCTGGAATCAGATCAGCCGAACAAATGCAGCATCGAGCGAAACTCGACTCTTGAATGAGATTGGGGAGCTTCGCGTTGCGGCGAATAACTTTAGAGGGAACCGACCGAACTATACTGGTTTGACCTGTGAAGCGCTTGTTTCAGACGACTACGTAGAGTTTCCGTGGGCAAACTGCTCGGGCGTAAATCCGCTGGGCGGGAACTATACGATCGGGCCCCACAGCTCGAACAACAGCAATATTACAGCGACCGCTACGGGTCTGGGGGAGTCGCTTTGTAATCGTGTTGCACGCTCGTTTGAACCTAACGCCATGGGGGCAGCCTGTTCAGGTGGTACGCTGACAGTGCACTTCCGAGGCTAAATGCCATGCATAAACGCCGACAAAAAGGCATTGCGTTGACTGAAACGTTGGTCGCATTGGCTATCGGAGCAGTCATGGTGGCACTCACCGCGAACGCGGTGAGTGCACTAATGCGGAACAGTCAGGCGGAACAGATAAAAAACAACGTAAAAATCCTGCTAACAGCAGGGCAAGGATTTTATGAGGCGTACTGCCAGGTCATTCCTGTGTCAGCGCGGCCTAGCCCGAGTATTAACAGGCTGGTCAACGAAGGATTTTTGCCCAATGCGAATGCCGCAAATAATCCCTGGGGTGACGATATGTGGGTAAGCATTATCTGGGGAAACGCGAGTGAAAGAACAAGGGTACGGGTGTTGGCGCCTATGGACAGCCAGTATTCTGTCCATTACCTCTATCGAGTGCTTGGCTCCGACAGGATCTCAGCAACCCACCGGGCAATATGGGAGGCATCGCCGGAAGTATTTAGTCGTCCGGGAGGGGCATCGCTAATAGGGCACTTACGCTTACATTATGAGGACGATACCGAGGTATGCCGATGAGACGAAAGACCTCAGCAGGTATGACGTTAATGGAGATAATGGTTGTGCTAGCAATCATGTCTGTTATAACAGTTATAGCCTCGAATACCATGCAAACGCAGGTAGTGACTCGACAGGTTGACGCATTGGGTGAACGAGCCATGCGTGTTTCCGAAGCGGTCAAATACTTTCGCCAAGAAACCAATGATTGGCCCAGCAGCATTGCCGAGCTAGTCAGTGGTGGGTTTTTGAGAGAGCATCCTGATGCCAATATGCCTCGATACGCTGATCAGTTCACACTGACAAACATTGGTGGCAACTGGATCATCGTTCGGTACCAAACTGGCGATGAGAGGTATGCTCGACGGCTCGCAGGGGTCCTTCCCAACGGCCAGCGTTTCGGGACTGAGGTTCGGTACCAGGTTGATCGCCCTGGATTTGAGGCAAGCTTGCAGGCCGTTCTGGATTCATATTACCGACTGGATGGGTCAACCCCTCTGGAAGGGAATATGAACGCAGATGGGCACGACATTACCAACGTCGGTGACGTGCAGGCTGACCGGTTGGTATCCCGTAGCGACAGTAACTATTCCGTAAACCCAAGCGGCTCCTCAAGACTCCGTAGTGCAGTCATAGATCAGGAAGTCCGCGCCGGGCGTCTCCGCACCGATGAGATAAGAAGTGCTGGCAACCAGGGTGGCTTTAACATTACCAATAACCGGGTCACCTCGCGGACGGATCTGGAGGTGGCGGGAGACGCGTACGCAAACGCCCTCATAGGGCGACCGTCCAGTGGCACCGCTGGAGTGATAAGGCCCAACGGTACAAGTGACTTTCGGGGTAGGGTTAACGTGCATGGGACATTTAACACGTACGGTGACGAAAGCTCCTCTAATATTCAAAACCGCCTGAGAGGTCGCACCCAAATTGATGGCAGGCTGGGTGTTCTTGGTAGATTCGACACTTTTGGAGACACGTCCTCTACTAGCGTTCAGAACCAGCTCCGCGGTAGGACCCGCATTGACGGGAGAACAGATATTTATGGCTACACCGAAGTGCATGGACATCTGCGCGCCCAAGAAACGATGGCAGCTCCCTATTACAGAATACTAGGAAGTGTTAGCGAAGGGTCGTCCTGCGACCATCGTGGATCGATAAATCGAACGAATTCGGATGAGCTGGTGCAATGCCGAAGCGGGCGCTGGAGAAAAGTAAGCGCGGAATATCAACATCGGACCACGAGAGTTGGCGGACGACCCATTAACAGGCCTGGAGGCTCATCATGGTCGGCTCTGGGGACCACACCGACATTGCCCGCAGGAACATATAAAGTGGACTTTGTCGTCCACTGCCATCATAACTCTGGGCACCGCGTAGCGATTAATACGCCCAAGCAGTTCGGTGTGAACACGGACAGAATGGTTATTCTACAGATGCAGGGCTCTGGACACTTATCACACCCATTTTCGGTTTACTACTCTACACCTAGAACCTCTGCAGGCAGCTCCTCTATAAATGTCTACATGGGCCAGAACGCCTGTACAGGCTCGGAAGGATTGCGAGTCGATATGGTTAGAGCCCATAGGTTGGAAGAAGTATAACGAGCCCCACAAACAATTAGAGAGATCCCTTTTTATGAATAAAACACAAAGCATTCTTGCCAGCGCTCTCTTGTGTGCATGCCACACCGTCGCTGCCAGCAACTTCAGCTACACCGAAGCCGGTGTACAGGCCGGCGCCTACAGCCTGGACAATGAGGCAGAAACCCTGCTCATTGATAGTGGTTCAAGCTATCGTGCATTCGGTAGCATCCAAGCTACAGACAATCTAGCTTTTCGCCTATCCGGAAGTGTGGACCGGGGCAGCGATCGTACAGAAGAACACCAGACCGCGAAACACCAACAGATCTCGCTCACGGCTGAAATGCCGTTGGGGGTCAGCCGTCGTATAGACCTGGTGCCGTTTGCTGGGTTTGCCCGGTTCGACAACGAATTCTGCGTTGATGATGAGTGCGTAAAGGGAGATGCCAAAGGGGCTGTCTACGGGGTCGAAGCCAGAACGTGGATTCCTAGCGGCGTCCTGTCCGATTTCCTGAATTTCTTCGAATTTAATGTTCGCTACACAGACTACAACATAGCTGAGACGGATAGTACCATCCGATTCGGCTTTGCCACATGGTTTCAGACTAAGCACAAAATTGAAATTCGTGCAGAGGACTATCAGGCAGGCTATACGCTCACAGCGGGTTACACGTTTACCTGGTAAACCCAACATAGACCTAAAGGCTACGGTAACGCGGCGTTTTGGAAATTTACTGGCGGCGTTACCAAGGCTATCCAAAACTAACAAGAGTCTGAAATGTGCAGTTCAAGCGCCTCAGCATGAGCAGAGAGTTGCTGGTTGCGGCGAAGCAGGGCGGTTACTTCTTCCCTCAAGGCAGAGATTTCCGCCTGGTGTTTGCGCTCCACAGTGGCGTTTCCTTTTCGCAAGGCATCCAGCTCGGCCGTCATAGCGATAGCCTCCTGCTCGTGCCGACGCGCCTCATCGATCGAAGACTGCCGCGAGACCTCAGCAGCGGAGCGGTCCTGCACGGCGCGGGATAGCTCCTCCCCGAGGGCCGTTATTTTTCCATGCAGTGTCCGGTTCTCTGCGGCCAAGTTCGTAGCCTGGTCATGGTGTGACTTGGCCTGGTCTTTCCAGGTTGCAACATCATCTTCGAGAGAAGCGAAGCGCCCGAACAGTCGGGTCCGCTCCTCGGTGGCCGCCTCCAGTTTGGCTTGGATGACCTCAACTTCCTGGGCCGCCTGAGCCCGGGCGTCGGCCAATTGAGCTTGGGCCTGGATCACAGCGCTTTCGGCCTCCACCGCGCGCTTTTCGCCGGCCGCCACGCCCTCCGCTGCTATTTCCGCTGCACCGGCGCAAGCGCGCTCATGTATCGATAAGACCAGTGCCATTAACGGATCCGGCAGAGGTGAACCGGCCCCCGCTTCAGATCCTGTTGCGGCAATGGTTGAGGCGTGCTCTTCCTCCCAAGCCTTCATAAACTTTTGGATAGTACCGCGCGAACCCCCACCCCCAAGCGCTTCGTGTACTTCGCTTCGAGTCGGTTTCCTTTGGAGCTCTTTAAGAAGACGAAAACTGGCGGTGTAGACACCGTATTTTGTTATAGCCACATTGTAACCCTTTCGAAAATAACGACCTATTCACTGATGAGGCGGCCGGCCTCATCTCTATTGTCATTCCAAAATTGCACCCAAGTGCAGATGGCCTGGGGTGCGCCGGAGCCAGCATTACAGCCCCAATCTATCCCGTAAGGGGTGCTTCCCCAATACATTCCATCTACAGCCGGCAGCGAGAGCCAGCAGCCATTGTGAAACTCAAACACTGAGGCGGTTTCATTGCGAATTTCGCCAAGAACAAGGGCGAGCACGGGGTCACTCATCGGTGGCTTCTCTCCTCAATACGTTACGTTATCGCTGTGCGCACGTCGGTTACGCGCGCTCACTATGACACCATAGATTGGCCACAAGGCGCGCACAAGGCTGTGCCGGGGAAAACCACGCGTCGCGTCATTTCTGTACCGTACTGTACTGTACCATAATGATGTTGCATTAGGCGTATTATATTGGTATATTTAATACATATTAAATGCACCAACGGGAAAAGACCGCATGTGCTTTGCTCGAAAACCTGGATTGGGCCGTTACAACGCCAACCGTGAACAATGGCGCGCTGCATATCGGTGGGCAAGAATTAGAGCGCGCGATCCCGACCTTCAGCCAGACCATCGGTGCTGTGGCGTCGATTGGGCCGCGCAGTTGATTGTCTGGCGCTTGAGCCAGGTAGCACCGAGCCCCACTCCCTCGCTGAGGCGGCGACTGGAGGGAATTAAGGCAGCGAACGAAATCATAGATGAAATTCTAGGGGTAGAGGCTGAATGTGGGTTTGAGTGCTAAAGTGCCCCATTGTGCAGCCAGACGAAAATGACGCGACACTTAAAACGCACTGGCCCGAATATAGAGCTGTTCTGTAGCTATAACTGCCATCACCAAAAGGAACCATACAATGATAGACAAGAAGAAGGTAATAGCGGAATTGACGGAGGGCGGCACTCCGGTCTGGGTTGTCACCATTGTTTTGTCGCTGACAGTTTTCACGGTCCTTGCCGTAGCTATGGTGGGGCGGGGGTACCTGGACACTCACCCCCAGCCGTATCTGGAGCTGCCAAACACCATAGTTACCGAGGAGCTGATTGATCGTCTGGATGCGCTGAAACCGCAAACCCGAAGCGACACAACGGCGCCGGCGGTCGAGGTTCGGTTCCTCTCGGCGGGCCATCATGGACACACCGCCGAGATACGCGTTTTCCCTGAAAACGGGCATCTATTCAAGACCCACTCCAGCCTTAAACGCCCAAATAGTCTAAATATCGCCAAGCTTCTTCAGATCAACGTATATCGAGACGATGATCGGTGGTCCATTAAAATTGTTGACGACGGGCACGCAAGAGATATGGCACCGGAGACTTACGTAAATGCGCTTGAAGAAGTCCTGTCCGACAGTGCCATAAAGCGCTTGAATGCAATGGCTCAAAACAGAGCGGCGTGGGACGATTGATCCGGGAGAATCGCGATCACCCTCCCCTGAATCATAATTAGACACAAGGAAACGAGGCATGAAAGACGCACAGACCGATCCCAATATTCACACACCAAGCGTACTCCTGCTTAGCGGAAGGACGTTTCTAGCCCTGGCTTTGGTGAACATACTTACCTTTATGGTGCTACTTAACACAAGTGCTTCGGCCAGCGTTGTATATGCGGCGAAACTTGCAGCGGTCGTATGCTGTTGGCTAGGCCTTGGCGCTATACCCTCTACGCGAGGTTTGGACTGTCGGCTGTTTCTAACCGTAGCGCTAATGACTACCCTCGCCTTCATGGTCCCGCTTAGCTCAGGCGCACCGACAGGTTTCGTGTATGCGGTGGGCGCCATGGCAACAATAGCCCTATGGGTGGGCTTGGGCGCTATGCCCTTCTCGCAAAGAGCCGAAGAGGACATTAGCCGCCCAAAACGATGGGTGGAAAGGACGCTGCTGGTTTTACCGATCGTAGCCGTCGTGTCCTTTGGGACTATGGAGGCTGTCAACATGAGCAGCGCACCCAGAAGTGCTGTGGAGCACACCTCGCTAGAGCCGTCGGAAATGCAAAGTGGGCCGAGAGTACAAAGTATTTCAACGTCAGAGATTACGGACAAAATGAGCCAAGACGAGAAGGAGGTTTTGAGCAGGCAGCTTAACGCGATATCCCGACATATTGTAGATCTTAGAGGCCCGTCGTCGAGTGGCCACCCACTGGGGTCTATAGAGGTGATGCCGGGAGGCGGTGTAACTACCTTTACTGGATGGGTACCGTACGCTAATCGTGTGGTCAACCGGCGTGAGGGGGCTGAGAACGCTAAACATCGGGAAGCCATGAGTCAGCTCAGAATTTCGGAGGACGGAAGTCATTTTATCTCCGAAGTGGCCGGCCCAATATTCGCAGAAAGCACGGGTGAATGGGAATATGAGATCCACGCACCTGAAGTAAAACTCCACATTATGTATCGATATTAAGTCGAACTGCACTCTGGCTGGAGCAGGGACACAATGAAAAATTTCGGTGATATCACCATCTACGAAAGCGAAGCTGAGGCAGAAAGCGAAAAGGCCCGCGCGACACGAAAGGCCTTTATAGTAAGCCTCCTCCTGTGGGTTACATTTTTAGCAATGCTTGGCGCCGCATTTATAGCAATGTTCGCTACCGAGGAACCGGCGGCCTGGGGGGACAACACTGACGTTGTAGCTTGGGCTGTTGCAGCACTACTTCTGTCGACCTGGGCTGGCCTGTTTATTTATGGAGAAAGCCTACGTAATAGTGACCATGCGGCCTCCCGGGTCGATGATGCCTACCTTCTGGATAGACTGGCTTTGTCTGAAGGGACGGCAGACGCTGAAGAAGCTCTTCGGGAAATTAAACGGCAGAATCGTCTTCCGAGGTACAGCGAAGCCAAAGCCATTCTTGAGGCCAACAAAAATACGGATCTAGCGAAAGCCAAGGCACGCTTTCTTGGCAAACCAGGTGCCCGCCCAGCCAATGGAGACAGTTAGCGCCAAAGGCCCCTTAAAGTAACATCAACTGCTGCGAAAAATAAAGGTGAAAACATGAAGACTATTTCTGGTATAGAGCTGTTCGAGAGTGATGAGGAAGCAGAGAGCGCAAGGCGTCGCTCAGCGAGACGGGCAAATGTGACTATCTGTCTTCTTCCTTTACCAGTCATTGGGATTCTAATTCCTTTAGTCATGTTCGGCCTTACCCCGCAACTTTCTTCGTTCGTGGTCCTTTCTGTACTACCGCTACTATTGCTGAACTTTGTTTTGTGTAAACAAGGAAGCAAGTTCGCGGTACAAGCTCAAGAACTGAAAATCGTTGTTGAAAGTGAACTTCTCGACAAGTTGGAGGAGGCAAAGGGTATTCCTGAAGCAGAAGTGGCCGTGGAGGAGCTTAAAAAACAGCGGCGTATTCCCAGGTACATTGAGGCCGCCGCGATCCTCGAACTCATCAATACAGAGTTACGTCAGCGATCCAGAGAGCGCTTTGTGGGCGAGTCGAGCGGTAGCCGAAGCAAGGCCCGCTAATCAATTGCCCTTTGCCCCCTGGTTGGCACTGGTACCCGACCCAAACAGGATGATTGAATGAAGCCAGCGAATATAAAGGAGCGTCGAGAGCGGCTGCGCATAACCCAGGCCGCGCTCGCCGAGGAGGTTGCACGTCTTAGCGGACGCACATTCTCCCAGCAGTCGCTGCATAAGATCGAAGCCAACCCAATGGCGTCGTCACGTTTTATGCATCACATCTTGGCGATTCTGGATGAGCGAGAATCGGCGGGCGCTGATCCCTCTGAAGAGAAGACGATCGAGTATGAGCAGGTAATGACCCTCGGAAATTGCGGGGAAATAATCGACGATCCGGAGCGACCGGAAAGCCTTGTTGGTCTTCCGAAACCGGCCCCAATTCCTCAGCCTGCAGGCGCAGGATGGACACTGGTGTCGGCCGTCCCGTACAAGAGCCAGTTCATTCAATACATCTGGCAACGAAAGGCCAGTAGGCAAGGAGCGAATCATGATATTTAATACCGCAGTAATTTTATTCTACGTGTATTTGGTAAAAGAGGCGATGTCCGGCCAGCAAAAGCTTTTTGCGCGAGCGGCCATAATTGTTCTGGGTATGAACGCCCTGACCTTTAACATAGGTCTGATCGGGCAGTCGTTCGCAAATTGGTTATCAATGGCCGGCCTAGCGATCGTGCTGTGCATGCTGGCGCTACGGTTACAGCACTTTCTCCGGACACGAAACCATAGACCGCCCACAGGGGAATGACAGCCTTTTGTAGCAGTAATACGGGAGCAGGTCAGGAGATCGAACATAAACCGGATTCTGGCAACGCCAAGCATGAGGAGGTACGCGCCATGACAATTGAATTAATTGCTCTAGTTTGTTTTCTGTGGCTAATAAACGAGGTGCTGAACGGTCCGCAGAAATTCTGGGCAAAAACCGCCATGGCCTTTCACGTCGGCAATGTCGTTGCATTCCGGATCGGGCTATTCGGTATTGAACTACATCACCTGCTTATATGGGTCTACCTTGCGCTCGCTGGCAGCATGATAATGGTTCGGGTCTGGTACACCCTGAACACCAAAAAAGACGGGAACCACACGAATTGACACAGGCTGAAATTGTGAGCAGAGATCTGATTGTAAACGACACCGTAAAAACTCTGGGCTCAGTCTCCGAGCAACAGACCGGCGTGCGCAACCCCGCCCTGCTCTACTTAATGTCCAGTGAGAGTCAGGCCACCAAGCAGGTCAGGCGATCGAACATCAATCGAATTGTGGCGTATCTCAAGGCGCCGGATATGTATACCTGCAATTGGACGGCTCTGCGCCGGGAGCATGTATTTGCGATCCTGGCGGCCGCCCGGGAGGATGGCCTGAGCGCCCATAGCCTACGGGGCTACTTATCCACCCTGAAAGGCATCGCGAGAGAGGCATGGTTGTCTCGCCTGATTGGCGATGGGGAATACGCTCGAATCAAAGACATCAAGAGCCCAAAGATGACTCGTATACCCAAAGGTCGTGTTATCACCGGTGATGAGATTCGGCGCCTCATCCAGGCCGCGCTAACCAACACTGGCCCGAAAGGCGTCCGAGACGCGGCTATGATCGCCCTAATGCGCGGCGCTGGCCCCCGACGTAACGAGGTGCTGTTGCTAACCCTGAAGGACTACGCGCCTGATGCCGCTACAATCCGGGTGATAGGCAAAGGCAATAAGCAGCGAGAGCTGCCTCTGGCGGCCCTGGTGAAAGACTATTTGAACGTGTGGCTGAGGCACAGAGGATTGGAGCCCGGCGCCCTATTCTGCGGAGTGATCAAAAGCGGCCGTTTGCGTAGGGATGACGAAGGAAACCTGCGTTCTTTGAGTACTAGCGCCATTGGTAAAATGGTTGAGAGTCTGGCGCTCAAGGCTGGGATCTTCGAGAAAACCACGCCCCACGATTTTCGTAAAACCTTTGCGACAACCCTGCTCGATGATGAGGTTGATATAAGCTCCGTGCAGGAGGCGTTGGGTCACACCAGTATTGATACGACCCGGCTTTATGATTTAAGTCGTCAAAAGCGAATGATGGCCATCGGTGAGAAGGTCGATATATTTCGGTAGATGTACGAGATCCATGTTTAAACCACAACCGCAAAAAGAGGTGAAGACCGATGCTAACGGAAGAGTATGTGGAGGAAAAGATTGAGGCATACAACGTGGCCATAGAGGCGTTACGTCATCACGAACCCGCGTCCGATGGAAACCACAGGCTGGCGAAAAAGCTGAGGCATCGCTTAGCGGATAAGCTTGAAAGAGAGATTACCAAATGGGTACTAAACTTTTAGTGTGACTAAGTTCAAAGGCAGAATGAGAGAAAAGGTATCGCAATCGTAGAGGGTAGAAGAAAACGTGAGAGCCTATCCAAAGATTACAGATGAGTTGTTCGGCATTACTTGGATTGAGAGATCGAAAACCTACCGGGTATTGCTTGGAAACGAACCGAATGAGGATGACCCCTTTTTTCGCAGCCACTTCGGTGTCAAAAAGCATGGGTCAAAGGAAGCCGCGTTGCTCGCGGCAAAGGCAGAGCGCGATCGCCAACTGAAAAAACCGGAGTTTAAGGCCTACTTCCGGCACCAGGTGAACGGAAGGCGAGTAAAACGCCCCCGGCAATCAGCCTCTGCCGGCGTGTCTGGGGTCATCTTTTCGAAAGGGGTGCGAGATCGAGGCACAATCACCGTAAGCCCTACACTGATCGTGTACGCTGGTGGCGAGGTCGTTGAGCCCTTCGCGTTGAAGTCATTGAGCGCGCAAAGGGCGTATCACTGTGCCGTTAAAACACGGTTCGCGCAGGATGGCCGTCGATACCGGGTTAAGGAAGCGGAGGCGCTGTTTCAGACATGGATCAGCA
The DNA here is from genome assembly GCF_030848505.1 of Marinimicrobium hydrolyticum. Lineage (GTDB taxonomy): Bacteria > Pseudomonadota > Gammaproteobacteria > Pseudomonadales > Cellvibrionaceae > JAVDDU01. The sequence goes on along the minus strand of NZ_JAVDDU010000006.1, from coordinate 18,156 downwards.
AGCCAGAGGTAAAGCAATTTCTGGAACAATACTCGATCCCGATTTATCCGGCGGATCTGTAAAAAACAACGTAGACGCGGATGGCAAAGAGGTGGCAGTAGTAAGCGGGAGGAGAAGTGGGTAACAATTATAAGGTGACTGATAGCCGCTTCGGCATCTCCTGGATCGAAAGCGCCAAAACCTATCGGCTCGCACTTGGGAACCGAAACAACGAAAGTGATCCTTTCTTCCAAAAATACTACAGTGTTAGAAAACACGGTACGAAAACGGCGGCCTTACAGTCTGCAAAGGCAGATCGAGAGCGTCAGCTCAAGACCCCAGAGTTCAAGGCCTATTTTCGCCACCAGGTGAACGGAAAGAGAGTCAAGCGTCCCCGAAACCCATCCACTGTTGGCGTGACTGGTGTGGTCTTTTCCCGAGGGGTGCGAGATCTTCCATCAACAAGCGTTAACCCTCAGCTGATGGCGTTTTCCTGTGGGGAGCTTCTTGCGCACTACCCGATGAGGATGCTGAGTGCCCAGAAAGCGTACCACTACGCTGTAAAAACACGGTATGCGGTGGAAAGGCGTCGCTACCGGGTTAAGGAGGTAGAAGCGCTGTTTCAGACATGGATCAGCAAGCCAGAGGTAAAGCAATTTCTGGAACAATACTCGATCCCCGTTTACCCGGAGGATCTATGACGGCGCAGAGTAGGTTTCCGATGCGCCGCTTTTGATCAGTCAAGCTCGATAGACGTTACGGCCGGATCGGTAAACAGTGCTTCTACTTGCGGCCAGGTCATATCCCCGCGCATGTTCGCCTTGCCGTCGCAGTAGGAAATGGTGACGTACTGCGATGTCGTTTTGTCTCCAGATAAGTGGCGGAAAAAATCGAGCCATAAAACCGCTTCATAGCTCGACGCCAGAGCAGCCTTTTCCATAGCCAGCCTTTTCAGTTTTTGCCGGGCGCGGAAGCGGCGAGCACGCTCGGCGGTATCTGAGCGACGCTTTTCAGCGTTGGAGGTACGAGGGCGGCCACGAGCACGTTTGGATGCGTTGGCGGTTGGCTTGTCGTTAGCGTTCCTCATCGTGCAATACCCTTATCGCGTTGCGTAACGCAATAATAGCACAGAAGATTGGGGTTGGCGATAGTATCGCGTTACGCAACGCAATAAAGGTTGGGTAAATTTACTGAGCCCTTATGCCAGCCTCACGGCAGGATTTGTCGCGGTGGATCATATCAAGTTCGTTCCCAGTTCGGCGGTATTCAGCGATCCAGTAGTGGCACGTACTTCTGAGCTGGTCCTGTGCGCTACGGTCCTTGTTTGCTTGTTGTCGTTGCTGCCTACGGCGCTCCTCCGTCGCCGCCCTACGAGCTTCTTGCTCCCTTCGGGCTTTTTCCAGGCTTGCCGCGCTTTGCTGGCTCATCCTTGTTGCTTCCGCATTGAGCGCGTGCGCGGCAATGCGTAACTGGATATAGGAGCTTGCCAGGTTGCCAGCAGTGACCCCCAGCGTGATCACCACAAATAAGAGAATCCACTTCACTTTATATTCCTCCGCAAGGGCACCCGTCAGACTACCCGAAGATCTTCCAAGCTATGACTGTCAGATTCCTTTAAATACCGAGTAAAACTGGCCGGCATATGCCCATCCCCTTGCCACTGCTCCCCGTTGTACTCATAAACACCGGAGGGCACCTCGCCCTTCGCCGCGGTGGTTGTGGTTCTCGACAGGCGCTCTATCCACGACTCCACCTCTTCGTTGGGGGCTTTCATTGAAACACCGGATTTACGCGCAGACAAAATGGCTTCAGCGATCTTGCGGTTCGCTTCAGAGACTACCCGCTGCTCTCGGGCCACCTCCTCCTCGGCTTCTGCAACGTACTCAAGGCCGGTGGTCAGCGCATCTTTAACTTTTTCCAGCCCGTGCTGCTTTACCGCTAATTTGATCATTGCTCTAAAGCGGCCCAAATTGTTGAATTTTTCAATCAACGGGTGATCTAGCTGGGGCTTATCGGTATCGGAGCCAGTAGAACCAGTACGTTTTTGAAGATGATCTTTCAGTGCCTGGAGGCTTGGGATCTCAGGCGTTACCTCATAGGTTTCGCCAAGTTCGCGAGCAGCTTCAACAGCGGCTTCATAAGCCTCCTCTTCATTTCGCTTTTTACCAACGGAAAAGGTACAAGTTTTTATGGCTCGTCCACGTTCCAGTGCCTTGGCGTGCATTATCCGATAATCTTCTTTATTCGAGTAGGAAACCTTAACAACGATGTTGCTCATGAATTGCCTCGTAAACTTTCAATACAAAGAGAAAAACGCTATACCCACAAAACGATGATGTTCGTCGCGCTATATGTTGCCACTGGCAACTTCCCGGGATGGCCAGGCAGCGTTGAATACCGGAAATATAATGACGATATATCAGAGTGTAATTCAATCTGGGCCATTACATGAATCAATTCTTTGGTGTTCATACATAAACACCATATCCATAATGGTAAGAAAAATATAGCACATATATACTGGTGCCACGATGCAATAGTAAAAGCGGGCATGCCCATGAATAGCAATTATTTCGATCTTCTGTTGGCGAGCCAGACCATTAGCCAGGTCCATGCCCTCGCGGTTTACAGCAGTGAGGAGGGAGAGTATCAGCTCACGGCCACACTGAAGGTGCATAACGATTACCGCTGGGTTTATGTCGGTGATCTCGTAAACAGCGTTTTGGAGGCGCGCTCCACGCTAACCGCGCTGATAGATTGCCATCTGAACCAGCACCAGGAAGACACCGACCGCATGGTTGCATGGAAAGCTATTTTCGACCAAACGGATTTATACAAAACGCCGGAGGGAATCTCGGTCAGTTTCGCCGACGAATTCTAAGCGAAAGCGGCGTTAGCGTAGGGAAAGTCGCAGGTTACGCTGTATTTCGCTCTCAAGGCCACTGGGGACACCGACATTCCGCGCAAACGTCGGCCACATCGCAACAGCATCGCACACCTGGTCAATTATCTGTTTCGCCCCTGTTTCAAACTCACTGATCTGCCGAGCCACCGCCAATAGATCCGCCCGCGTAAACTCGTCACGCTTCCCATTAAGCGATAGCTGGTGATTGTTGACCCAGGAGGAGTCCGGCCGGTAGCTGTATGCAACGTCAAACGCCGGCGCCAGTCGCCATTTCGCCTCAGCGTTATCGAGCAAAAACCCAAAATTTTTGGTGTGATCATCGTGATTGCGCGCTACCACATTAAAGACCATGCGCCGGTACAGCTCTATCGCCTCTTTGCGGGTTAAGCGTAAGCGTCGGGCGGTGGTGAACAACTCTTCGTAACTATAGTGCCCGGGCTTTTTGTAGTCTGCGTGATCGATCGCGCACAGAGATTGGTAGTGACGCTTGTGGTTCCCGTCTCGATCGAACCGACGGGTTAGAAAATGCGCGCGGCCGCCCTCTTCCAGCAGCTCGCTGGGCTCCATGGTTATGCCAGCTTCTACGGCCATTCGGTAGTAGGCGTACTCCATGCGACCAAAGCCTTGCGGATCACCAAAGGTTTGCTTGTCTGTGCGGTGCTCCACCACACCGTCGAACTTGAGCAGATAATGGGTGAACCCCGCCGGGGCGCTCACTTGCCCCGAACGGATCTGAGTGCGATCGGCATTGACTGCCACAACCGCCTTTGGCCTTGCGCCGCCAGCGGAGGTGCCCACCTGAAGAATGCTTTGCAGCGCCCCATTGTCATTGAGGTCCACATCGAGGTTCGCCCGCTGATCCAAGATCTGTTGGGCGGTTTGAAGTAAGGACTCGACCTGGATGTCCATGGAAGCGCCATCAGGCAGTTTGCGTGCGGGGTGATACTCCAAGGCCCCCATACCCCTGTTGCCGGTGTACAGAAGCCGGTCCAGCGTCCCGAAATCCTCAACCGGGATGCCCTGCCGAGCCAGCCAGGCGTTGATCACGGCGTTACCGAAATCATCGGGCAAGGTGTCCGCAAACGCTCCCGGCAAGCCCTTAAAGGTGTCCGGGCTCAGATTCGTGAAGCGGTGAATCCCTGGCTGGGACGGCAGCTTGAGGGGGGATATCTCCGTCCCTGTACTGATCCAGTCAGGTTCATACTCAAAAGCAATTGTCTCATCGGGTTGGGCGGCGAGCGCCCCAACCCGCTGCCCCCACATAGTGACCTCAGCGATCGTTGCTACCATTCCAGTTTCTCGTCCGCAGATTTAGTGGGGGTGGAGCCTTTGGGTGTTACACGCTTTCTCGCCCGCCGGGGGGGCCGTATTGCCGTTTGCTTCATCTGCTGAAGTGGGCTTATCAGCTGGCCTTCTGGTAACCACTGTTCCAACAACTCCAGCTGGTTTAAATGGCGAAGTACGGCAATGACGGTCGATAGTTTGCCGGCGCCAGAGTGCTCCAGCCGACCGATACGACCGCGGTCCACCTCCATGGCGTCGGCCAACTCATCCTGGGTGATGTTGGCATTGATCCGCAGCTGCGCAAGCCGTTGCCCGAGTTCTTGGGCAATCGCATCGTCGGTCATTGCATACCTGATCGTAGCCATGGTTGTCTCCGGGGCAATATTGCAGCAATAAGGCTGATACAGCTGATAATGATGTAAATATACGGCAAATACAATGGAATCTAAAGACTTGATGCGCATAATGGTGTATAAATACAACCGTAGGAGCGAATAAACGGGACAGTGCGGTATAAATGCAGCGTAAAATGCGGTTCTCTACCCCTCTCAGAAGGGGAGTGTTGGAGAGCTGCGCAAAAGCCCCTCGCAGCCTAGAATCCAGTAAAATCCAGGAGGGAGGAGTTTTATGCCCATGGTGTATTCCATTCAAGTTCGAGGGCTTTCGCAAAAGCATATCCATGGAAACTGTCGCCAGCTCAGAGACGCAATGGAGAGCGTTGATGTACGGCTCTCGGTGAGCGGTCGAGCGGCCACCAATCGCTCAACGGCGGCGTGGCTCAACTCCCGCGAACTGGCCGAGGCTTTTTTGGCCTATTGGGAGCCCCGGCTCAAATCGCGCTGGGCGGAGGCAGAGTTCGAGATCATTGAAGAGATCGCCGGTGGATGGCAAAAGCGGTGGATGGCGGAGGCGTCGATCAAGGCGGTGGATATGATCAGCGATAGCGAGGTGTGGCCTGCGCTAAGAAGGCGATTGTCGGTAACCACCCCCATTGCTACATACTTGATTGGCGTTGCCTCCGGCGAAAAGCAGTTCCTGTATTACTGCGGGAAAATCCAGGGTAAAGCCAAGCTCGGTGAGGGAAAGATTCGCGCCGAACGGTACGTCACGGCGCCCGAGTGCGAACAAGTTATGGCCGGGCTCAATGAGCAACTATCCGCCTCCATGACCATCGTGCGGATCAGTGAAGAAGAAGCGCTGGAGCTGCAGGAAAAGACTGACCAAGACAAAGCCGCAAGAGCCAAACGTATCGGACGGTCAGTTGCTCAAATGCTGAAACCGGCCCCCCTGCCGGACGTTACTGAATAGGCCCGGTCCCATAGCGGCCTGTTCCCGTCGATTACAGCCGGCCTATCGGTGTGGACTCATCAATGTCGTAACGATCGATTTGGGGGATTGAGTAGCATCGCAGCTTCAGAGCCACGGGCACCTCAAAAATCCAGTGTTCAAAAATCCGTGGGGGCTGGTAGAGATCGATCGTCCCATAGATTTCGCATACATTTATTTCGAAGCGCTTCTCCGGGCTAATCATGGTACGAAAGTGACACAGCGCTTCGCTCGGAGAGGCGAAAAAGAGATGTTCCGGCTGATCTTCAAACCGGTATACCGATACGGCCATAGGATGTATGGATCCTGTACTAGAAGTTCTCTCCAACGCAATCAACCGATTCCAGCTGTCGAAGTTAAAGAAGGCGGCAGTTAACTCTTGCGCGTGGCCCATGGATATTTCGATACTTAGAACGCGAAACGCCTTTTTGATGGATCGGGCCAAACTGCCCAGCGAGGTACACACCGCGTAGTCGTAAGAATGCATCGGTGCCCCTGGGTCATCAAGGTCATAATTGGCTGTGACCCCGAAGAATGCGGCGAACAGCTCAAACAACTCTTTCTCAGATTTGCCCGATGAAGCGTTTCGCAACAGCTGCTGTGCTTTTTTCATGCCGGTATCGGGAGGCGTGGCGAATTCCATTTCCGATATCGTCGCAAGAATTTCTCCGTCGTCAGTCGTGTAGACAATACCACTGTCATTAACTGTTGTAGAGAAATCAACTATCCCCTGTTCGGCAATGAGCCCCAGGACGTGAGCAGTTGCCGCTTCCTTTGAGCGCAAGGCTTCCAGGTCATCCACTCGATCCAAGATGCAGTCGAGGGGGTATTGAATGCAGTGCCATTGAGGAGGGTTTATCCGCCGGTCGAACAACCTAAACACGTACCGGATGTTCTGGTCCTCAATATGGTCCATAACAGCATGAGCGAGCTTTGTCTTGTAGATCCTAGCGTGTTGGTAAACAAGCTCGCCCGGCAGTACCCGGTCTAAGCTCCAGATATCATGGGGGAGGGTAACGCCAAGTTGTGTGGCCTTTTTAACGAGGCGGAAGATGCCGACGCAGTAGATTTTGTTAGACATGAAATGGCTCCAAATTCCAGCTATAGCGAAATTGAAGGTCCAGTGCGTTACCTACGTTATAGCGAAAAATGGAAACTCAGAGAGGGTGAAGCAGACCGACTTTACCATCCCGTCAAAGACGGGGCACTGTAGCTGGCGCGGGAGGCCAGTCGAGATATTAGCCGTCAAACGGGACGCTTTGCAACCGCCGAATCAGACTTTACTCCATAGCCCGTCTGTTTGCCGTGCCAGCCCCATAGCCTCAAGAGCGGCAAGTACCTGCGAAACCCCCTTCTCGGGCTTACGTTTAAATCGAGCCACGATATTTTCCTCTGATTGTGGACCAACGGCCAACGCATCACAGACGGCCTGTACTTGCTCGGGCATGGACTTGGGCCAAGGTGGGAGCTTTTGTGGTTCGGTAGTGCTGGCAACAACCAGGTCATGGGTAAGATTCACAGAGGCCTGACTGGCCTCGGGAGCCTGATACTCAGGGCGAAGCCACCGGACGTTGCCCAGGGCCTCCTCGCCGGCACGCTCGGCGTTTAGAGCCACTAGGCGGGTCAGCAGCTCCTCTTCAGCTTCAGCTTGATCGGCAGGCTTGTCAGGCAGTGGTGTGGTGGCCCCGGGGCGGCCAACGAGTATATCAGCCAGATCGCCCCAGCCGTAGGCCTCGAATACGGCCCGATCGAGGTCGTCGTGCAGCTCTTTTAATACCGAGATCAAGCCCTTCTGGTTTATCCCTTGCTCTTTCGTACTGAGCTGTTCACCGGCGCGAAGCTTTTCCAGCACGTTGTACATACCTGTGAGCGTAAGGTCTGAATGGCTTTGTAGTTGGTGTTTTCTGTGCGAATCCAGTTTTTCTGCCAGAAGGGATAAGCGCTCTGAAACCTTCGGGGCCAACACTGGGAATGGAAACGTCTCAAAGCAGCGCGATTTCGCGTATACCGAGTCATTCCCCACCCCCAACCAGCTGCCGCATCGCATAGACCAAACTATGTGCAACCGACTACTCAATATCCCCAAAGTATCGCCAGCTTCGAGCGCGACATTGATAAGCTTGTTGTCTGGCAAAATTGAAGCATCCAAGAATTGAAATGCTCGATGCTTGGCTGTTTCTACCGTCGTAACGTACCGTCTAAGGCTTCGTAGTTGATGTCGTAGCTTCGGGTTGGTTTCCCCAAAGAGCCACCAGTTCTTTCTGCGAACAGCGCGTTTATTATTGTCGCGCTCTGGCTTAACTCTTTCCAATACCCATTGATAGACGGCTGGGTATTTACCCTTTACCTCATCCACGCCCAGTCCGTACAGATCAACAACCATAACGTCCCGGGAGGACTGAGTTAGATCCCTGCCATTTCTGTAATGACGGATATGTTGCTCTAACCCAGGGCACACCCCCAAGCCTAGGGATTTAGCCTCTGATTGAGACACAATGAAACCACTACCAAATAAGCATACCCCCCGGTTGCTGATGTCAGAATTCGACTTCAGTGGATTCGCCTCTGCCACATTCGCTCCAACCGATAAGTCAGCATATACCTTGCCGTGGCGCAGGCTAAGTTGAACGGCCTTAGCATCCTCACTAACCCCCTGCTCCGCCGTCACCTGGCGCAGCACGCCGGACTGCTCACCCGCGCCCCCTACCGTCATCGCGATTCTTACGGACGCGCCATCGTTGGCCTCCACCCAGGGGTGATCAGGGATGGCGAATAGCAGTGACAGAGGTTTTTTCTTGTCACTGAGGTGTGGCTCAAGGACTCGGCGATTAAAGGTCTGCCGAATACTGTTCGTGGTAATAAAGCCAAACTGTCGGGCCTCGCCCTGGCGAGCCTTCTCGGCGGCGATATGCCACCAATACATGACAAAATCCGCTGAATCGGGCACCACACCTTTAAACACGGCGCGTACGGCATCAACGTAGCCATCGCCGAGGGAGCGCCGCATTGTGGAGGCGCCGATAAACGGCGGGTTACCGACAATGAACTCTGCCTCTGGCCACGTCGCCTGGCGTGGGTTCGAGTAACGGTACACGGGTATGCGCTGGGTTTCGTCCGGGATCAGCTCACCTGTGATTGGGCTATTTTTATAGCTGATGCCATCCCAAATCGTAACATCGTTGCCCTGCTCGTCCTGCACGGGCTCACGATCGTCGAATTCGATCAAAGCGTCTCGGTTTTCAATGTTGTTGAAGTTGCGCAATATGGGCTCAGGCAAATCGAGCGTGTTGTTGATACGGTGGTGCCACTGCAGGTAGCCGATCCACAGCACCATTTCCGCGATCGCGGCCGCACGAGGGTTTAGCTCCAAGCCCAAGAACTGGTGCGGATCGACGGTTAGCCCGGCCGTATCAAGGCTGCTCTGGCCATCCGAGAGATCACGCAGTACGTTTTGTACCTCCCCCTCCAACCGCTTGAAATGCTCTAACGCCACATACAAAAAATTGGCTGAACCGCAGGCGGGATCCAGCACCCGGATTTGGCACAGGCGGTGGTGGAATCGCTGCACCTCTTCGCGCGCCTTCTTTTCCTTGCCCTGCTGTAGCCAAGCCTCGGTGGCCACTTGAACCGTACTCCATTCGGAGCGCAATGGCTCGATGACCGTGGGCATCACGAGCCGTTCTACGTAAGCGCGCGGAGTGTAATGCGCACCCAGCTTGTGGCGCTCGCGTGGATCCAGGGCGCGCTCCAACAAAGTGCCAAATATGGCGGGCTCAACATAACGCCAGTCGGCCTTGGCAGCGTTTATGAGCAAACCAATCTGATCGGCATTCAGAGGGATAGGATCGATGTCTTTGAACAGACCGCCATTGAAGCACTGGATTCTCTGCATGAGCTGGCCTTCATACCCGCCCGTGTTCATCGTCTCCCATAGCGAACGCATCGCATCCGGGAAATGCTGGGGGGAAGCCTGCAGGCGTTCAAGCAACTGGGTGAAGCTTCCCTTGTCCAGCAGCTCCACGTCTTCAGCGAACATGGTGAAAAGGCAGCGCTTGAGGAAGTGGGCCACACGCTCGACCGCGTAGTCGCCTTCTAAGGACTTTGCGAGTTCGGCCAGCTGCGCGCTGACCGCCTGGGTAACCCGGGCAGCGTATTTGCTGGTATCGAGCTTATCCGGATCCAGCCACAGCTGGCGCAGGCGGTATTGGATCTCAGGTTCACGTAGCTCTTCCAGGCGTATGCGGTGACAAGACGGATCCGGGTACGGCACATAGGTGCCACCAGAGCGGGTGAATTCGGAGTACAGTTCTAGGCTACGCCCCACATCCGTAACAACGATAAAGGGCGGGCGGCCTTCATTGCCAGGCAACGCTCGAACGTACTGATCCGCTTGGTTCTGAGCGGCAAGCATTGCCTTGTCCCAGCCGCTTGTATCCAGGCCCCGGCCGGTCTGCTTCGCCTCAAGTACAAAGGAGCCGCGGCGGTAGAGATCAATGTAGCCCCGGTTCTCGCTTCCGTCGGGGTGCCGTATGGTCACGCGGCGCTCAAAGACGTACCCATTGTCGGCGTTGTTCTCGGTGGCCGGATCGGGAAGCGGCAGGCCCAGCAGCTCACACAGTCCCGTTAGAAAGAGTTGGTAATTGGCCCGCTCGGTGCCGCCGGCGCCGTGCCAGCGATGAATGAATTGCTCGACCGCTTCTGGGTCAACCAATGACTGGGGTTTGGTTTCTAAGCTATCGGGAACTTCGGTGTACATACGAATGGGGCCATTGGGCGCATAATTTTTCTGTACTCTACAGGACCGATGGGGCCAGACCAAGCGATTGGCCACAGCCAGGTGGGTTGTTGGGGGTGTCGAAGTTAGGATGCGCGCCGGTCATTGGGTGCCAATTACACATTCCGTATGCAGTTATGACAGCTTGCTTATTGTTAGTATTATTATGGATACATAAGGGATATAGGGTAGAAAAGGGATAAGAAAGGGATAGGGCGACGAAAACCCGTGTAACCGCTTGTTGTAGTTCATCTTATTGGCGCCAACCGGCTCCTCAGACCTACCGAAACCAGCTCCTCACACCTACCGAAACTGGCTCCACAAACCTACCTAGGGGGAAGATTGGCGCACAGGTTAACAACAGGATGCGTACAGGTTGTTAACAGTTCGCGCCTGTTCGTCACGAGATTATGACAGATCGCTGCATGTTTTGCACAACCTGGCTCCACAAACCTACCGGTCGAGGAGCACTTGTTCACAACCTGGCTCCAAAAACCTACCGAAATCGCGAACATATTTTAGCCAGCTCCAAGAACCTACCGAAACTGGCTCCACAAACCTACCTAGGGCCGCCCTTGAAATCGCCATAAAATTGATCGATTCGAGCCCGAATTGCTCTGTGACCGCCTGTTTAGGTCTATCAACCGCCCGCACTGGCCCCAAAATCCTACCGAGGAAGCAACCGGCTCCATAAACCTACCTATACCGGAGGGGTAACCGGCTCCAAAAACCTACCGGTAGGTGGAGCTGGCTCCGCAGTCCTACTGACAACTGGCTCCACAAACCTACCCATGAATCAGGCCTCGATTTGGTGTAAAAATGATCGTTATGGCGACAGATTGTACTGTCAACGCCTGTCTACCTTTGTCAGCGGCGCTAACTGGCTCCATAAACCTACCGCTTTCATCAGCCGGCTCCATAAACCTACCTATCAGAGCGTGGTTACTGGCTCCACAAACCTACCGACAATCGGAAACCGGCTCCACAAACCTACCGGCATTTGGCTCCAGGTGCGATCAGACCCCCGGCTCCATAAGCCTGTGGGAGCATTCTCTCCGGAAACCGGCTCCATAAACCTACCTATTTTTCTGGGGGACGGCGCACCGGGGACAGATTCTTTTGGAGATCGGCTCCAATATCCTACAGATTCGCGAAAAGGGAACGATAGTGACTGGTGAACTGGCTCCACAAACCTACCGGGCGCTGGAGCCGGATGAGAGGAACGAATATAGAGTGGAGCGACAGCTAGGTTATGGTTTTCTCGTGCTTTAGCTCCAGCAATTCGAGCTGGTTCTTTGCTCTCTTGTTCGACTTGATCACGTCTTTTACAAAGTTAGGGTGAGCCCAAATATCATACTTAGCGTCGATGACCTTCTGTTTGCCTTCCATGACTTTGTTCTCGTCGTAACGGGATAGCACCTCATGTTTTACCAGCACATCGAGTGCGCGGCGCATCGCTTTTAGGTTGTTCTTCATTAGCGGTGAAATTTCTTTAGGGCTTTGGCTTAGAAAAGACATCAAACCAAACGTGTAGGGCGAGGTTTCGTCAGCTTGGAGCCAGTATTGGGCAAGTCGCTTAAAGAAAAACCGAGCCAGCGAGGAGCGTATCTCCATGCCCAATTGGTAGTTGTACTGGCGGTACGTCATATTGAGGATGGATTCGGTAACCAGAGGATTGAACTGCACGTAGCACTTCGCGCCACGGCCATTTTGGGCTAGATCCTCACGGGTGGACAACGTAGAGAAGCCGAACAGGGTTGAATTGACCACGCCCTTTCCGTCGTGGGTGGAGCATTTAATGTGTGTGGCGGTGGACACCTCAATGGCTTCTTTAATTTCGTTCAGGCTGAAGGTATGCCCCATCCTCGACAGCTCTTTTCTCAGCTCGTAAAGCGTGAACGCTACTCCAGCTCCACCGCCAATGAATACTCCGTTACCGCCGACCGCAAGCCGTCTCAGGGCATCTTCTACCAATTCCTCCCGAGCTCCGGGGTAAAGCTGAACCTCCTTGCCGTTTCGCTCAACGATCGCCGGTTGCATTCGCATACTGATAGTCTGGCCGCGAATTTTGCACTCGCGCGTCAGCGATCGCATGTCTGAGTAATCAGCTTGCTTCCAGACGTATTTTGGCAGGGCATCGTAGATTTCAATCGTATTACTGTAACGATCTTCCTCTCGGCGGCTGGCATCCAGGACACCGAACAGCTCCATTTGGCGGTTTGTCTTGACGGTTCCGGAGCGCGAGTCCGTGGTGTCGGCGCTTACGATACCGTGTTCCAAGTCGGTTGTGCGGTTCATGGTCTTTACTCAGGCGTTCTAATTGTGCGCTAGGGCGTCCCCTGGCCGATGTTCGTACTAATGCCTTCTTAGGACGGCTATGTCAACAGGCCAGGATGAGTGTAATGGGGCGTGGCGGAACCGGTTGGAATACTTTTCACGCTCACCCTAAGTCCCCCTTATCATCAGCCAAGACCAGTAGGCTGGTGAGCATATCTTTTGCCTCGCCCTGCTCCCGGAAACTACCAAGCCTCATGACATCCAGCAGCGCCAGGATCATGTACGCATGCCTATTCGCTAGCGCTAGCCTTATGGCACACGGGTGTATGGGGGTGATTTGCTCGCCACGGGCACCACCGGAGGAGCCCGCCCACACGTAGGGGGTTTCTGGGGCAACCATACTGGACTTTCCCTTTAAGGGTTTTGCGGACCAGCCGCTCGCCATGCCTGGGCCGACGCCCACGACCTCCGGTTGACTGTAGTACTTCACGCCATGGATGAAGAACTCTCGCATGGCACTGGTATTCGCTCTATTGGAAGTGTTCTTTGTCCTAACCCAGCCGAGCGTGCGCAGCCGTTTGTACGACTGTGACACAGCGCCCAGGGAAAGCCCGAGCCTCGCCGAAATGGCGCGGGCAGAGAGATTGCCGTCCTTTAGGGACGCAAACGGTGGGGGTGCCTCAGCGGTTGCCAAGTCAATCGCCACCACAATGTCTTGAGGTTTAAGCTCCATGAAAAAGTGTCCTGAAGTTGTTCATGTGTTCACTATACATGAACAGTAAACGATATAGAACGTCCAGAGCGAGTTTGTCAACAGGCGCCTTTACCAAGGGCCCACTCGAAAGAAGCTCAGCCCAATCAAATGGTGGGCGCGCAGACGTGCGTGCTATTTCAGCACTCGTGGGTCGAAACTGTGAGGCATGATGTCGCTGACCGTCACCTGGTCGATATCAGGGTGGCTGGGATTGAGGAGGTAGTTATATTCGCCGTTGATAGCGGCGCTCGGAACCTGCAAAATGAGTGAGCTTTGGTCTTCCACCCAGGCATCCCCGACCGCTTGCACAGAGGAAGCCATTGTGTCGTCAGCCCAGTCATCGGGTAGGTCGTCGATAGCAATGTGTTGTAGATGTTCCTCGCCAAAGGTGACTTCCATTTTTACATAGCCCTTCAGCACGTTTGCCCGGCTGAGGTGCACCAGCAATTCCATTGACGCTTGTGCCAAGCTCGTTCCGAGGTACACCACTCTCACACCTTTGCTGTTCCAGCGACCGCCGTACAAAAGCGAGCCCTCGCCTGAGAGCATTTCCTCGACGCTGGTGGCAAAATCTGGGGCCGCTACTCGCCAGCCAGAGGGCATCAGCTAAAGACTCCGTGGCGCAAGCGCCCAATCAGATCCTCAACCTCCCGAGCGCCCCACTCTGTGGTGGCGTGCTCCAAGGGTGTCTCATCTCCCAGTATCGCCAGCGGGGTGCGAAGCCAAGCCAACGCCGCACCCTCATCGCCTTGCATTAAAAGCAAGGCGTTGTCTTTCAAGGACGCAAAACGCACCACTCGATCAGACTCATCGGTATGAAGCCGCCCCTCTCCTCTCCTACGGTTGAGCGTCGAAGTGGGTATCGATAGCAGCTGGGAGATCTCCTTCTGTGAAGCGCCCAACGCCTTGCTCAGCTGCTCAATGGAGCCGAACTTCACGCCCCGGCGGATCATCTTGATCATTATTCGCCGGTCACCAGAACGTACGCCAACAACTTGCTGTGCCACGCCGATCTTGGGAGATACGAAATTTGTGGAAATTCTGGCCTTGTTGAGCGCGGCCACGGTCTCGTGCTTCGCCCCTCGTCCAGCGGCGCTGCCCTTCTTGGGGGTGGCAATAGGCTTGTCTACGATTGCCATATGGGAACTCCTAAGTGGTCATACGGTTATTATAGGCCTCGCGGCTACAGGGTCAAGCACCGCCATAACCTCAACTCTGCGCCAGCAGGAAGATTCCAATGAAGGCCCAGAAGGCGGTTCCTTTCTTGATTTACCAGGATTCATGTGACAATGTTGGAATTTGGCACCTTTTGAGCGAGTTTTGTCCCCATGGTATCGAAAAGCCGGCCGGTTAAGCGGCTAAGTGATGTATACAGCCCCGGTGAAGGAAAAGCTCAGGTCATAGAGCGTCCGAGCCAACTTACTGACGTGCTATGGAGAGCGTCTAGGGGTGAATTAGGCCGCAGGAACGTCGCTATAACCTGGATGCTCTTTGGTTCCGGGATGAGAATAAATGAAGTGGCGCAACTAAAGGTCAAGGACGTTTACCGTCCCGGTGGCGAAATGAAAAAGACCTTTGTTATCCCGGCTACGTACACCAAAACGAACAAATCGCGAGTGGCTTATATTGTTGCCCCACAGCACCGCCAGGCGATTGCAAGCTGGACGGCACAAAGGGTTGCAGAGCGCGCTATGCTATCCGACGATGGGGCCTACGGCGGCTTAAATGGTGAAAGCCCCCTGTTTCTCTCAAAGAAAGGCACATGGCGCAAGTTCGCATTCAACACAAAGCGTTACAAAACGAGTGAGGGCATCAAAGAGATACTGGTCTGCAGCTCTCTCGAAAACATGATGCGCGATATTCTTAAAGGCTCAGGGATACAAGGCGGTTCCAGCCATAGTGGACGGCGCACGCTGGCCACCTGGCTCGACCGTAAAGGGTGCGACCTGGAGCTGATTCGCTATATCCTGAACCATGAAGATCCAGAAATGACCATTGAATATATTGATCCCTCCTTAAAGAGAATAGAGGAAGCGTGTAAAGCGCTTATGAGCGGTGTAAAAATGCCGGAGGCACTGAAATCGTGAAGGAATACCGATTTATCAGCAAGCAAGCCTTAAAAGAGTTTAAGGGTCTGCCTGATCACACTCAGCGCCGGTTTGCACTCGATCTGCACGCCGTATGCCAGGGTAAAGAGCCATTCTCAAAGTTCAAGTACCTAACGGAGAGTGTTGGCATTGGGGCGATTGAATTGATTGAGAATGGCCGCCCAGCATACCGGACAATCTATGTAGCTAAGTTTGAGGAAGCGGTCTATATCCTGCACTCGTTCACCAAGACGACAAATGGGGTTGACCGAAGGGCGATGGATACAGCGAAAAAACGGTATAAAGCGATGCTTTCTGAGATTAATAAATAATATATCAGCACTTGTATAATCGGCTCAGGATGATAATATACCAGGACTGGTATAAATATGAGGTGCCTACCATGTCTTCCGTGAAGTTTGAAAACATCTTTGATGCTGTCGCTGGTAGCAAGGACGAATCTAGCGAGCTGCAAACTCGCGCTGACTTGATGATTGCTATCAGAGATATCGTCATTGACAAGGGCTGGAAGCAAGCAGAGGCGGCGGAAAAGCTCGGGCTTACGCAACCGAGAGTCAGCGATTTGCTCAATGGAAAAATTGATAGGTTTTCGATTGATCTGTTGATGACCTGTCTTTATCGGCTCGGCTACCGCTTTAAGCCAGAGTACAAAGACCACACACTTACAATGACCGTCCAGGCGGCATAAAGGATTGGGCTATGAAAATAGATACCACTGGTATTACCGTTAAAAATGAAAAAGATATCAAGGCTATAGCGGAACAGGATCGCTTCTATTCAGCTGCCATATCGCCTCTAACAATATTTATCGTGGTTTATGCAGTTTCGTCTGCGATGGTCTTCTATATGAATGGGGATCTACTGGGAGTCATCTTTGCTGCTGCTCCAGCCGGGCTAGCTATGGTATTTGCCTTTGCAATCCATCATTTGCTGTTCTGGTCTCGTTTTGGTCCAAATTGGAAGCTATATTTTACTTGCGCACTTAACGGTAAGAAGTATTACATTGTAAAGGACGGCGCTCGTCGTTACCGGGTTTATACCGCCGATAATAGATGGGCCAATGGCATTTCTACCGACGATATTTATGACTCTACATTCGTTGACTGGCTCAAAAATGAGCAACCTCTTCATGGGGAACTCGCTACATCGTAACCACCGTTTCGAGTCAAGCAAGGAAATAGGAATATGACAGAAGTGAACATAACTATCAGCCCAAGTATAAGCTGTTCGAAATTCCACCGTCTGAGCCTGCGCCCGCTGACTGGCCAAGCCTGCAAGATTGTTCTCACCAGCGGTAAATCCATTTACGGGATCTTTATCGAAATCGCTGATGACCATTGTATGTATATGGATCTTCAGGGATTTGTAATCACCATACCCGAAGTGAATAGTATTGAGAAAATTGTAAAGGGGTTACGTCTGTGGGTCGCCACGCAAGAAGACATGATCGTCTACGCTATTGTAGTTCCAGATCACCTACTTTTGGGAGGTATTGATTTTCATAGCGGAATATCAACCAACGAACTGAATATGTCTTTCGAGACGATTGTTGACCAGCACGCTCCACTTCAAACGAAAGTCTCTCTCGATACCGATCCGCCAATGATATCTCTAGGATGTGATTCGCCGGCGCCTAACAAGAAATACAATAAATTGAAATAAATGAGAGTCATTGGATTATGGCAATCACCATTCAGCTTAAAGGCATAAAACGCCAGGTCCCAAACGACGTAGCCGTCGGGCTTTTCGCGACCTCGGCGAAGAGTGAAGGGAACTGGCGAACCAGTTGGGTAATCAAGCTTCGCAGAAAGCCTGGTGGCTTTTACAAGATGCCACGAGGATTTATCCGTATGCTGGCGAAACCCACAATAGAGCACCAGTGAGGCCTTGAATACTATGATTGAATATACAACAGATGAAAAGACGTACGTTTTACTAACATTCCTACTGATCTTCGTCGTCGGCTTTGCGGGCATCTTTGTGACGGTAGCACTTCACGAACGACGTGAGCGGCGTGTCGTAAATGGCATGAAGGACGAAGACAGGCTCTACCAAAAGGGATTGGAGCACGGCCTGCGAGGATATCGCCCGAATCAAGAAGGAAGAGAAGCTTATCAGGATGGGTACTCTGATGGTCGGCTCCGCCGCGCCGAACAAGCAAAAGGGTAGTAGGTAAACGCTACTTCAAGGACTTAATTTCACGAATCAGTGCGGTAGCAATTTTGTTGTTAATAGTAATCCCGGTCTGCTGAGAAAACTGATGGAGCGACTGCTTGGACACCTCAAGTTCGCGCATCAAGGACGCATTGGTCTCGTGCCCAAGCAGGATTTTGAGCTGATCAACGATCTCTTGGTTTGTGAAAACTGTTTTCGACATAGGGTATATATCATATTGACCTTTGTGCAAGGTCCATATAGTATAGACCTTCAAGGTTGAAAGCAACGTGTTTGAGGATTGGTAAATGCCAGATAAGACAAACTCATTTGTAATGACAGTACGGTGACAAATATGGCTGAACTAAAAGACGGGGAATTCTACATTTTGGATGCGCCCGGTATTAACGGCATGGGCTCAAACAGCATTCAGCGCATGAAGGATCATGCTAAACGTGGAGGCGCGTTTGTTCATAAAATGTTGCCGGACGAAAACGGCGTTCCGCAGCTTTCTGATCAAAGCGGAGATACAGGCCGAATGCCCAAGGCTTAGTATTCCCCCCCGGCACATTCGGAACAATAGAGGACATTGGAG
>NZ_JAVDDU010000005.1 GCF_030848505.1 Marinimicrobium hydrolyticum | reverse complement strand
TGAACAAACAGATTACCGCTTAGGCGCCGTAAACGGTAGGCGATCATTGATGTCTTTCAAGAAATCACCCGTGCTGTTCAGGCTGCGGATAATTTGTTCCATGGCACGGAACTGAGCTTCCTGGCGGGCTCGGAAGGCTTCGCTGCGTCGGTCTACCTTTTCCCTATCTTCGTCAACTTCCTTCAAGCTATCCCGAATATTACTTTCACGCTCGCTGAGCAGCCCAGAATTCCGCAGATAGGTGTCCATCATGGTCGCCATATTACTGCCGAAGCCGCCAGAAAAGTTCACTGTGGCTGTGGTGGCGCCCGGCGCGATCAGCATACTCAAACCTTCGGCCGGTGTTCCCACCGCGCCGCGCAAGACATTTCCGAAGCCGAACGCATCTTTGCCATTAATCGTGCCTTGAACATCCTTACCTACGACACCGTTGCCAACTTCAATACCCAATTCGGCCGCATCGGCGCCCACCGCCCTGAATGACACACGGCTTTCTCGGCCGTACATTCTCGATTCAAAGGTCAACTGCTGAGTATCTTGATCAAAAACAACATTCACGGCCGCATTAGCGCTTTTCAGATTGCTGTCCAAATTAATCAGCGTCTGCAACTCCGCTGCCAACTCCTCACCATTGTCGAACACTCGGCCTTCTGGAATCGAAATTTCAGCATCCTTTCCATTCACACGAATCGTAAAACTGTAATCTTTTCCTGTAGTGTCCAACGGGAACCCAGCCGTCACTGGGTTGGCTTGCAGGGCGCCCCGTGTGGCCTGCTGGGTAATTTCAACTTCGTAATTACCTGGCTGAGTCCGCCGACTATGGCCGGTGACTTCTACCCTAGAATTGTCCGACGATGTGGTGGGTACAAACAACCTGCGGACCATATCGAAGTTGTTGTCCATAGCCGCACGAAAATCTGTATTGCTACCGTTCTCTACGATCTCCAAGCTACCGTTAAGTTTGGTGCGAATGCCCAGGCTAGCCAATGTATTAAAGCCATCTTCAATGCCCGGCACGGCGCTACCCATCATGCCCCGAACGGTTTGCATTAGGTTTCGCGCCAAAGAGTCGTTGCGCAAAGCACCCTCGGTCCCCTCTTCTGAGTTAAACCCCGTGAGCTTGCTCATCTCTTTTTGAAAGATGTTGTACGCTTCCACAAAATTACGAATGGCTTCTTCCGCCGTGCTTCGGTCGGCGGTGATGTTGATATTGATTTCTTCGTTGGGATTGCTGTTGAAAATGTCAAACTCAACCCCATCGATCACGTCGGTAATGGTATTGCTGTCACGGGTTACTTGAAACCCGTTCAGAGTCATAATGGCGTCCAACCCTTGCTGATGTTGGGTCAGGTTTTGACTGTCAGTATTGAAGTTAAAAGCGGCTAGACCGGGCTCACCCGGTGTTTCCTCGGCGGTGATTTCCAGCTCATTGGTGGCGCCAGTGGGGCTAGTGAGCAACAACTGGTAACTGCCTTCCTTACCCACGATACTGGCCTGTACGCCGATGCCGGATTTGTTGATAGCATCCCGCAGACCCGCCAGGGTGTTGTTACTTGAATCAATATTGATGGTCGCACCGGTTTTGCTCGGATCGACCGTAAAACTTTCGTTTTCCCAGCCGCCTAAACGCAGTGTGAGGCTGCCCTCACCGATAGGGGCGTTCAGGCTTTCAAATGCTCCCGAACTCACTGAATGGGATTGAGCCACTTGCTCGATACGCAACCGGTAGTTGCCGGGTACTGAATCTGCCCCCAGCTTGGAAATGGCCATAAGGTTGGTGTTAGGGATAGCCGCCTGCTTGGCGTCAAACGTCTCCGGGTCGGCCAGTGGGCCTAGAGCGGTCTGCAGCTCGTCCATGGCGCTGCGCAGCATGCCAATACCGGAAATCTGCGCTTCCAGCCGCTCTTCTCGTGCGTCGAGGCGCTGGTCCTGGGGAGCTCGCTCCAGCTTCACCAGATCATCCACCAACTGGCGGGTGTTGATGCCGGAGGAATTGCCACCAATCTGGTTAAGTATATTTCCGACGCTATCGACCATGACGGACTCCAATGCTGGGTTTGCCTGCTACTGAGCTAGCGGCAGTTTCTGTATAAACTTTAGGCACACTTTTCAAACCATGGATTCCCGCTTGCGCGGGAATGACGATCAGCAAGTGTATGCCGTCCAGGCACTACTCAACCCTTGTCTTCCCCGCGTACGCGGGGATCCAGGAGTAGGCTCCCTCAGAGCCGCCGACCGAGCACCACAAAAAAAAGGGTGCCCACTGGGCACCCTTTCAAGAGGTTCGGCAAGCCAGCGTGCTGGTTGCCTTTAACTGCCAAACTAAGCCTGGCTACTAAAAAGCTGCACCGGTTCATTCACATTCAAGTTTCGAGCCAACTTCAGGAAGATTTCGTCAGGTATCTGCCGAATGACCTCCTTGGTTTGTCGATCCAAAACACGAACAACAGTGCTGCTCAGTTCTTCATCGTAGCTAAACTGCAGGTCCCGCTGGGTAGACTGAACATATTCGTTCATTTGCGCTACCGCAGAACGAAGGCTTTCGCGGATGTTCTCCAGAGCCTCCTTATTCTGAACTGCCGTACTGGGCTTAGCTGGAGCTGGTACCGGCGGCAAAGATTTGCCGCTTGCGCCGGCCCCGGATTTGGCAGATGAGGGTGAAGCCTGGGTGCTCGCGGTGTTGATCGCTGCACTGATGCTAGACACGTCACTCATAACCTAATCCTCTCAATGGAGATTCCGCCGGGGTTGCCCCCGGCGGAGTTCCGCTCCGTTATTACTGCAGCAACTGCAGTACTTGCTGGGGACGGGCGTTAGCCTGAGCCAGCATGGCCGAAGCCGCTTGTTGCAGTACTTGTGACCGGCTCAAGGCAGCCGTTTCAGCAGCAAAGTCGGCGTCCATGATCCGCGACTTAGCGGCAGACGTCTTCTCGCTGATGTTAGCCAAGTTAGAGACGGTGAAATCCAGGCGGTTGTTGATCGCACCCAGGTCAGCTCGAGTGTCGTTGATGGCGGTCAATGCACGGTCGATGGTGTCGATAGCGCGCTGAGCACCGGCTTGAGTGGAGATATCCAGATCGGCGATGGAGTTGCCCAAGGTGGCGGCGTCGTTGGTGACCAGAAGACCGGTATTTTCAGTGGTCGCTGCTCCACTCAAAGAGATTGACATTTCTTTGCCGTCAACTGAGTTAAGAACCAGGTTGTTATTGTCACCTACGGAAGCAACAACACCAGTCTCGGATGAGAGCTTGTTAATGGCTTCGGCAATTTTAGCGGCATGGTCGGCACCACTTGCTTGCGTCACATCTCCCGGATCGGTCCCGTCTTGCGTAGCCGTTGTATCAGCGACAGCGCCAATACTGACCCCGTTGATCACCAGGTCGCCTTCGGCGAAGCCCGCGAGAGTACTCGTGGTTCCATCACCAGCCGTGTCGGGGCCGTCGTTGATCATAAAGCCACTGATATCGCCGCCGCTTCGAGCATTAACACCAATCGCCTGTGCTGCGGCCACGTCATCGCCGTCATTCACCCCTTCGAACGCAATATCGACATTCTTAATGTTGCTGTCGGTGATGGTGAATACGAGTTGGGCTTCTTGTGTTGTACCAATTACTTGCTCGTTATTATCGGCGTCAAGTATTGGGTCACCGTCTCCGTCTACTAGTATTACGCTTCCGTCGATTCCAAGCGCACTCAACGCGGCGTCACCTGTCACGTTAATGCTACCGCCTTCGGCGTTGCTCAGAACCAAACGGCCACTGTCGTTAATTTCTGCTTTGATCTGGCCGCCGGTTTTGGCATTGATTTTGTCAACCAGCTCACTCATGCTACCGGTATTACCGATTTCGAAAGTTTGCGCCTGGCCATCTGGATCATTCAGTGTCAAGGTCACCACATCGGACCCGCGCAGCACGCCGTCACCTTCCGCACCAGCCGTCATTTCTGTAAAGGCACTAGCCTCCACGCCAGCGATATTACTGTTGATGATGGACAGGGCTTCGGCCAGGTTGTCTGCACCGCTAAGGTCACCGACAGACTGTCCGTTGATGGTCATAATAACCCCGTCTTCACCCACTTCTGGTTGCCCAGTTATGAGATTAAGCGCAGCCGCCAGCCCATCGGTAGCAGCCGCACCAATCACATCACCAGTGGTCATGCCACCAAGAGTCTTGGAGTCCATCGCACCCACTTCTACGCTGATCACCTGGTTGGACTCAGAGCCCACTTGCAGGTTGACCTGACCCAGAGTTCCGTCCAGCAGTTTTTGACCGTTGAAGGAGGTTGAGGTAGAGATGCGGTCCATCTCTGCAACCAGCTGAGCCACCTCGGCATTCAGAGTGGCGCGGTCGCCGTCTGAGTAGATGCCGTTAGCGGACTGAATGGCCAGTTCGCGCATACGCTGGAGGATGTTGGTGGTTTCCTGCAGAGCACCTTCGGCGGTTTGAATCATGGACACGCCGTCGTTGGCGTTACGGATCGCTTGATCCAAGCCACGGGTCTGTGAGGTCATACGGTTGGCAATGGCGAGGCCGGCGGCGTCGTCTTTTGCTGAGTTGATGCGGTTACCCGAAGACAGACGCTCAGTGGCCTGGTCCAGGGCGTTACCTGATTGCATCAGCTGACGCTGTGAATTCAGGGAGGCAACGTTGGTATTGATTACTAGAGACATAATGTTTCTCCTAATTTTTGTTCCTGTTCACAGGCCTTAGCAGCCGTGGGACAAGTCGGACACTGAAGCCTGGGAAAGCATGAGTGCCAGGTCTTCTGTAAAGCTTATCGACAGAAAACGGGTGGGCTTTAGAAAAAAAGTTGCTTAGGAGGGGAACTTGGGGGATATTTCTTATAAATCAGTAGGTTAGAGAGTCTCTGGATTCCCGCACTGCGGTCCGAAATAAATAATCGAATTAGCAGCTTCGTAAGCTGGCCCTCGGGCCGCGCAGGGTGAGTGTTCAGCAAACGTCGTGAACCCCTCCCTGGGGACTGCCTCAAAAGGTCCCTCTTTTGAGGCTTGCTGAACACTCACCCTGCACGCCCCTGGTAGTCTCAGACTACCGAGTTCTTTTCGCCTAGAGTGTCGTTTAGCAGAGCCGAAGGAAAGGATAGCCTGAGGCTTGAGACCCTCAGAGGCAGGAAGCCGACGCGGAGCGTACATGGACGACTCGCAGGGAAGCGAGGTGCCCCGAAGCGCCGGGAGCGCGTAGGGGCCTTATGTGCAGCGTGTCTCAAACCACCGGGTATCCGTTCCGTGCCGGTGATCAAAGTTAACAACAATCAAGGCCTTACTCAACGCCCTGCCTTACCCGCCTCATAAGCCTGAATGCCCTTCTCTGCCAATTGGCTTTCCTTGAGATCCGCACTGATCTGGGCTTTGCTCTGTTCCGCCAGCTCAACGATTTGATCATTCAGCTCTTGTATATCGGCAATGCCCTGGCGCAGCTCGTCAGCGCAGTCGGCTTTGGCCACGGCGATCAGAAACTGGCTCTCGGTCAGCACTGACAAGCCCGCTTCACGCTCGGCCAGACGCTCCTCGAAAGTGGCCCAGTCACCCGCGTGAGCCAGAGCCAAGAGCTCAACGGAGCGCTTGTGAAACTCGTGCAGCGGGGCCAGTAATGCCTCCACGTCATCGGGCATGTGAGTACACCTTATCGGGTTGTGCGGTTCACCAAATGGCTAGCAGGCTGTTGAATAACGTATTCTTACAACAGCCTGCTGGACCGCGATTACATATAGTTGAACAGTGACATACTGCTGACTTTCATAAAACTTTGCTGAGCGGCACTGAGCACAAAACTCTCCATGGCCAAGCGCGTGGACGCTTCGGCGTAATCCAGATCCTGTATGTCCGCTAGCACCTTCTCATTATGGAGTTTGGCATCCGCATTGAGTTCACGCGAACTTTCCAGTGTATTAAGCCGCGCGCCCACCTCGCCTTGTACCGAAATCACATTGGTTAAGGCATTGTCCAGGTTGGACAGCGTTTTCGCTACCACCTCGCTTAAAGCGTTCTTACTTTCTGGGTTGTCTTCCACATTGCGCATGGCATGACTCAGCCGTGACAAAGTGGTCAGCAAGCCTTGTTTGTCCGTGGTTTGAACATGAAACACGTCACCGGGCTGGGCTCGTTGGCCGTTGGTGGCAGTGGTGCCTTCGTTCTGCGTGGCAAAACCAAAAGCAGTATCTGTATCTGCTGTGCCGCTGGTGACGCTGATATCCAGACCCCGATCGGAGCTAAAGCCGAGTTCGCTGACGCTCACACCGAGGTTGGCCAGCTTGGCGCTGTTGGCGGCGGCACCGCTTCCTGGGACCGTTTCCACACTACTATTCAGCGCCGCAGCAAGCTCTGTGGCGTTGGTGACGTTGCGATCCAGCACCAGCGTTTCCGTTACACCACCCACCCGAACTCGGACGGTGGCGGGCGCTGCCGTAAAATCAACCGTTCCCACAACACCAAAATCAATAGTGGCAGGCTGAGCGGCCACGCCCGGCATGGGCTGGCCAGTGATATCAAATTGCATGCCGTGCAATTCAATGGTGTCACCGTGGCTGTATGGCTCATTGGCCATCAGCACTTTGCCGCTGGCGCGTTCGGTAATGGTGAAGTTGGCCTGGGGCGGATCCAGAGCTTCGTCAGCATTAAAGGTGATTTTTAGGTCCCGCGGATAAAACTGGTCAAACGCTTCCTGATCGATCACCTGCCCAACACTGATACCGGCCGGTGGATTCGCCCGATTGCTGCTACTGGGAAAGGTATCAAAGGTGTTGTGGCTGCTTTTAATATCCACAAACAGACGCTTACCGGAATCACTGACCGGCACTGTGACATTCTCAGAGGCCTGAAGGCGCAACTGACCTTCATCGCCGTGATACGAATAGTTGCCTCCACCATCAGCCACAAACGGTCGGGTACTGCCCTGGTGACCCGCAAAAATATACTGGCCGGAGCTGTTGCGAGTATTTTGTAGGTTAAGCAGCTCCTCAAGTCGGCTGTCCACCTCGGCGGCCAGTGCCTGGTAGTCATTCCTGGTCAGCACACCTGTGTTACCCGCTTGAACCGAAAGCTCCTTCATACGTTGCAGCAGGTTGACGATACCGTCAAGGGCCACTTCTTCCTGGTTGAGTGCGTGTTCGGCAGCACTGATGTTTTTATCAAATTGATCTGCGCGCGCCAATTCCTGGTTCAACCGCAGGATCTTTGTAGCTGCCACGGGATCGTCGGCAGGCGACAACACACGTTTGCCGGTGCTGATCTGCTCGTTGGTTCTGTTCACCGCCGACTGAGCATTGGTCATGCTAATGTTAGCGAGGTTATAAATTTGTGAGGTGGAAACGCGCATGGTTTGGCCTCTGTTTAAACCGCATTCAAGAGCGTGTCGAACAAATCCCGCGCCACGGAGATCATGCGCGAGTTAGCATTGTAAATCTGTTCGTACTTGATCATGTTGGCCGCTTCTTCATCCAGGTTCACGCCGGACACACTGTCGCGCAAACTTTGGGTTTGCTCCATCAGACTTTTGGCGGCCTGGGTATTTTTGCGCGCGGAGCCGCTTTGGGTGCCCACTTCTTCCACCAGCCGGCCATAGTCATCCCCGAAGCTCAGTTTACCGCCCATCACTTTGGCGGTTTCAAGGGCCGCCATATTCAGTGCGTTGCGGTTATCGTTGCTGGCATCCAGGTTGAAATCCACGGTAAAGGTATCGCCCGCTTGCGGCTGACCTTTAATAGCGATTTGGTAGCCCAAGTAGGAGGCCTGCGCAAACCCTACCGCACTGGAGTCGCCAAACAACTGGCTGCTTTCCGGCGCAGTGGTCATGTTCACGCCGTCCGCTAAAGTGACATCCACTCGTCCGCCCACGGTCACGGTAGACTGGTTGCCAGCGCCCGCACCCTCGAGGCGTACATTCGGGTTGCCGCTGCTGTCGTTGACATCCATGGAATTGGAGGCGTTGTTAGCCTGCAGGCGAATATCCAGATTTACCCCGGAAGACGCCACCAGTTGCAGCTCGGGCGCGCCGCTAACTTCACTGCCAGCGCTGACCGCTCGCAGGCCCAGCGCATTCAGGTTTTCGTTTTCACTGATTCGCTGTACCAGATAGTCGTTAAACGCTGCCGGGTCGGTTTGCGGATTAGGTACGCTGTTGCTGAGCACGCCATTTTGGTACTCGAGTAAATCTTCACCGTTAATGGTGATCTGAAACGGGCTGGAAAAATCTTCAGCACGAATGTTGGACAGAGTCGCACTGGTAAACGCCGTGGCGGAAACGCCCGGTACATTGGTCAACTGCTGGGCGATATGGGCAGCCGATGCGCCCGCGCTGGTATTGACCGCCTGAGTAGCCCGCTCCCCGGTATGGGGGTTTTGCCAGGAAAAACTCATTTGCTCGGCCGGGTACCCATTACTTTGAGCCGGCCCGCCCACGGCAACAGTTTGTGAAATTCTTCCATCAGGCAAGCCCATCAGCGGACCATTGCCAGCCACACGCCGCTCTCCCGGATCGGAGGCAAAAATGGCGTTGTCCCGCCCCGGAATAAAAATTTGCTCACGAATGGGCGGGTCCAACGGACGCGGATTGCTGGGATCAGAGTTGTCCAAAACCTCGTAGGTGGTGGGTGAGGTAAAACGCACAATAACCGGCGGCGATAGCTGACCCGCCTCGGCAAAGGCCGGCAAGAAATTTCCGTTCGCGTCGGTGAGGCTGAGTACCTGCCCCTGACTCACCGCACCGGTTCCCAAGTTACTGGATGTGGTGCCGGTACGCAGCGGTGCCGCCAGCGCCAGATCTTCGGTTCGGGTTAGTTGCGCCTGGATGTTTTGCGCACCATTGACTGTGGGGCGCAGAATAAAGCTGTCGCCACCCTGGAAGCTGCCACTTTGCATATGCAGAGTCAGCCCATCGAACTCGATGGTGGCAGGATAAGTTCCCGCAATAACACCTTCCTGAATCACCTGATCGTCGCCTAGGCGAGTGATGCGGTAATTGCTGGTGCCTGGAACAATCTGAAATTGGTAATCGCTGGTGGTCAGACGTGCTGTGTCAGTAATTTCCAAGGCCAGTTCCCGGTCATCCGGGCCGGCGTTTTGGCCGTGGACCACGCGCTGGCTCATAGCGGCGGGCGTGTTAATGTCCCGAAACATCAGGGCGCCGTATTCACCGTTGAGATCCAGGCCCTGTTGTTGGGCCAAGTTCATTTGATCCGCCAATACCAGCGCCAAGCGGCCGATATCGTTTAACGCCGGCGCTATGACATCCTGTTTGAAGTTCATCAAACCGCCCAGCTTGCCACCACTGACATCGTCAGAAATATTTCGCGTGCGACTGCCGGACGTCAAGTACAACTCGCCCTGCTCGCGCACTTCTACCCGGTTGGCGGTGTTGCCAAGCACCAGTGAATGGCCTTTACCCAGGAAGATGCTGACACTGCCATCGCCCTGCTTGACGGTTTCGATGCCCACCAGTTCAGCCAGCTCTCGAATGGCTTGATCACGCTGATCGAGAAGGTCATTGGGATTGCCGTGAGTGCCAGCGCTCTGCACTATGGCTTGGTTAAGTTTGGCAATGTCTCCAGCCAAACGATTGACGCTAGAGGAAACGGTCCTAAGCTCTGTGTCCACGCCGTTTTCGATGGCGGTAAAGCGGCTGTACAGTTCATTAAAGCGTACGCTTAAACTTTCCGCCTCGCTCAGCACCAATTGTCGAGCCGGTGTTGAAGAGGGATCGTCGGCGGCGTTTTGCAGTGCCGCGAAAAAGCGCTGCATACCAGCGGACAGACCGGTATTTTCATCGGCTAACAGCCGATCCAGTTTTCCAATATTGGTATTGAAGGCGTCCAGTTGGTGGAAAGCGGACGTGTCCATCACCAATTGCCGATTCACAAACTCATCGACAATGCGCTCAATCGAGCGTGTGGTTACCCCGGAGCCAATATACCCCGGCCCAATATTATTCGCGGGCCTGGCAACGTCCTCCACCCGCTGGCGGCTGTACCCCGGCGTGTTGGCGTTGGAGATATTGTGGCCCGTGGTGCGCAGGGCGTTTTGACTGGCCTGCAAACCGGAGATGGCGTTGGAAAGTAACCCGGACATACTGTGTACCTACTGGGCTTAATAAATCAGGCTTCGTTGTTAAGGTCATCCGCGCTAGCGTCGGAGGCCATACGTATGGCGTCGCTGTTTAGCAGACGCTTAATCTTATTGGCGTATTCCGGGTCCGTGGCATAACCCGCCTTCTGCAACTCTTCCGCGTAAGCGGCTGAATCTCCGCCCATTTCCAGCGCGCGTTGGTAACGGGGATTGTTTTGCAGGAAGACTATATAGTCGGCAAAGCTTTCAGCGTAGCTTTCGTAGCGACGAAAATCCGCCCGCTCCGGTGCTGCCAAACCATCGCGGTATTCCAGAGTGGAGACGTTAACGCTGTCTCCATCCCAGCGACGATCCGCTTTGATGTTGAACAAGTTGTGGCTGCTCTGCCCATCACCGGTATGGATAACGTGACGTCCCCAACCGGTTTCCAGTGCGGCTTGCGCCAACAACACATCGGCGTTGACATTCAGCGCTGCCGCCGCTTCTTCAGCGTAGGGCTTCAAGGCGGTAACAAACTCTTCCGGGGATTTAGCCATCCGGGTTTTACCACCGGTGGCGGCAGCTGGGCCGACCCAATCTCGCTGGAAGGGGTTACCCGCAGGAGCTTGGGCTTGAGACTCAGACTCAGGCGCATCAAGGTGGTGGCCGTAGGCTTGCAGCATCTGCTGATACAAGGCGTCAGCCAAACCCAGGCCACGGCCGGCGGTCATTTCCAAAGAGAGTTGCTGATCGAACATCTCCTGATGAAACTGGGTTTCACTGCTGTTCAGGAAATTGTCTTGCCCAAACACTTCATTGGCCGCGCGCATGTTCTTCAGCATTTGATGGATGAACATGGATTCAAACTGACGCGCAACTTCCCGCAGCGCTTCCGGATCGCGATCCCGCCCCATGGCGCGAATGGATTCCATGCCCTGCCCGTTCAAGTGGGTATCGCGCAGGTGTTGGACAGCCTGTGAGTTATCAATCGATTTCATCAGATCACCATTAGCTGAGCTTTGAGGGCGCCGGATTGCTGCAATGCTTCAAGAATGGCCATTAGATCCCCCGGAGACGCACCCACGTTATTCACTGAGCGTACGATGTCTTCCAGAGTCGAGCCGGGCGCAAACTTAAACATGGGGTTGGTTTCTTCAACGATTTCCACTTCCGAACCTGGGAGTATGGCTGTCTGACCTTCGCCAAAGGGCTGAGGCTGGACGGCGGCGTAGTCTTCAGAAATGGTCACGGTCAAACTGCCGTGCGTCACGGCAACAGGAGAGACACGCACATGCTGCCCCACTACGATGGTACCGGTGCGGGAATTGATAACCACTTTGGCCGCTTCCTCGCCAGGTTCAACTTCGATGTTTTCCAACAAGGAAATGAAGTCGACCCGGTGGGAAGGATCCTGAGGTGCGTCCACGGCGATGGAAACGGAGTCTTGAGCACGAGCGACGCCGGAGCCGAGCATTTCATTAATGGCTTGTGCCACGCGATTGGCGGTCGTGAAATCCGCCCGGTTAAGATTGAGTACAATCGGTGCGCCCGCGGCAAAGTTGTTTGGCACTTCACGCTCCACGGTAGCACCATTGGGAATGCGGCCAACGCTGGGAACATTTACGGTAATGCGCGATCCATCACGGCCTTGGGCACCAAAGCCACCGACGATCAGGTTACCTTGAGCCAAGGCGTAAACCTGACCGTCCGGCCCTTTGAGAGGTGCCATTAACAGGCTGCCTCCGCGGAGGCTCGTAGCATTGCTCACAGACGAAACCGTGATGTCGATGGTTTGACCCGGTTTGGCAAAAGCCGGCAGTTCCGCCTGAACCATAACGGCGGCCACGTTACGCATTTGCATGCGTGTGCCTTCGGGTACGGTGATACCAAACTGTTTAAGCATGTTATTGAAAGACTGAGTGGTAAACGGTGATTGGTTGGTCTGATCACCCGTGCCATCCAGCCCCACCACCAGGCCGTAGCCCACCAGTGCATTTGAGCGTACACCCGCGACTGTGGCGATGTCTTTGATGCGTTCCGCCTGCGCGAGCCCCGAGGCTACAACGAGGAAAAAGGCCAAGATTAAACGATGTGCGAACATAGTCGGTTCCCCGATTAAAAAGGCCAGTAAGCGCTGTTAAAGAAGCGGGACATCCAACCCATGGACTGGGAGTCCGCGAGCGTGCCGGTACCGCTGTAAGAGATCTGTGCATTGGCCAAACGCGTGGACGGCACGGTGTTGCTTTGGGAGATGTCGTCCGGTCGCACTATGCCGCTGATGCGAATAAATTCGTCACCGCGGTTAAGCGTCATCCACTTTTCCCCCCGCACCACCAGGGCGCCGTTGGGTAGCACTTCGGCCACAGTGACGGTGATATTGCCTTCCAATCGGTTGCTCTGATCGGCGCCTGCATCACCACTGAAATCGCGACTTTGGGACAGGTTGGTTTCCAAGGTATTACCGCGAAAGGTGGGCACACTGCCTAACAAGGGGCCAGCACCGAATTCCAGGCTGCTGTCTTTCTGAACCGACACTCCGGAACTCTTACTGGACACAGTGCGTTCACTCAGGGTTACCGTAATAATATCCCCAACGTTGTGAGCTTTTCGGTCGTTAAACAGTGCCATGCCGTAACTACCCTGATAGAGAGATCCGGGTGTGTTTTGTGGCAAAGAGGCCGCAGGCGAAATTGTCGGAGCGTAGTATGGATCGCCCGGCTTGGGGCGTTCGTAGGTGACGCAGGCCTGCATGCTGGCCGCCAAAAACACCAGTATTCCGAGTCTGAGTTTTGAGCCAAAAAGCCGTGAAAGTTGCATGCCGGTCACCTCACTGTGTTATAGGGTTTGGCTGATGTACTGCAGCATTTGATCCGCCGTGGAAACCACTTTGGAGTTCAGCTCGTACGCGCGCTGAGTGGAGATCATGTTGACCATCTCTTCCACAATATCCACGTTGGAATTTTCCAGGGCACCCTGCAGCAATTTACCCATCCCCTGTTGCGCTGGCGCACCTACTACGGGGTTGCCACTGGCCACAGTTTCCACGAACAAGTTGCCGCCTATGGCTTGTAGACCGGATGGGTTAACAAAGTCCGCCAGAATGATATCGCCCAACTGCTGCGGTTGAGGATCGCCGGCAAAATGGGCGTTCACTACGCCGTCCTGACTGATGGTGACCTGATTGGCGTCCTCGGGAATAACAATGCCCGGCTCAATCAGTAGGCCGTTGCTGGTCACCAACTCCCCTTGGCCGTTAATCTGCAATTGGCCGTTACGGGTGTAGCCGATGGTGCCGTCCGGCTGCAGCACCTGCAAAAAGCCACGGCCGTTGATCGCTACGTCCAATGGCTGATCGGTGATTTGCAAACTGCCTTCGGTAAATTGCTTTTGAGTAGACACCACACGTACACCGGTACCTAACTGCAAACCAGAAGGCAGCTCAGTGTCCTGAGTGGTTTGACCACCGGGCTGGCGCTGAATCTGATACAGCAGGTCTTCAAACTGTGCGCTATCGCGCTTGAAACCGACAGTGCCCACGTTGGCCAAGTTATTGGAAATCGTGGTCAGTTGTTTGTCCTGCGCACTGAGCCCGGTTTTGCTGACGTAGAGTGCTGCGTGCATGTGGGTAACCTCTGCTATCCTGTGTTCTTGTTAGGTCGTAGCGGCAAGGGTTGTCCGCTTCGGTCTTTTAAAGTTGGCGGTATTCGCTGCTGTTTCGCCTTTATTGACGGACTTTAGCCGCTTTCCGCTGGGCTACTATGACTACCTACGATATTTGCAAGAGCCGTGCCGAATGCTCTGAATTTTCTTTTACCGTGCTCATTAATTTCAGTTGCATCTCGTATTGCCGAGACAGACTGAGAATCTGGGTAAACTCGTGAATCGCATTCACGTTACTGCCTTCCAGGGATCCAGACACAACAGTCACCGCCGCGTCGGGAAAGGCGTCTCCGCCGACGATCTGACGAAATAAACCGTCCTCGCCTTTGGTCATGTTCTGCAAATCGGGATTGACCAGTTTGATTCGATCAATCTCCACCATCGCTTCCGGCCCCTGGCCTTGCGCGACTATGGACAGAGTGCCGTCGATGCCGATTTCCATTTTTTGTAGCGCCGGCAAGGCAATGGGACCATCGTTGCCCATTACCGCCAAACCAGCGCTGTTGCGCAGGATGCCGTTGGGGTCTATCGACAAGCTGCCGGCGCGGGTGTAGGCCTCGGTACCATCGGGGGCCTGTACGGCAATAAATCCATCGCCCTGAATGGCAATGTCGAGGTCCCTACCCGTCTGCTTCATGGGCCCGGGGCTAAAGTCGGTGGCCGGTGATTCGGTCAGAGCAAAGGCCCGCGTGGGATGACCATCGCCGTAGTAGACGGGCATGCTGCGCGCCTGAGCGAAGTCAGCCCGAAAGCCGTCAGTGCTCAGGTTCGCCATATTATTGGCGTGGTTGGTCTGGGCCATCATGTTGTGCTTGGCTCCAGTCATGGCAATGTAAAGTGCTTTGTCCATGGGCTACTCCGCGTGGTCAAGTGGGCATAAAGTTGCCGCTTAACAGGTGTACTGCAAGAGGGATGCCAAGAACAAAATAATGGGGTTCAGAGGTATTGGGTAGCTGGGGGGATGGGAGTAATTTGAAAGTGTCGGGAAAGGATATCTTGCGGGTTGAGACAGGTTGGCTGTAGTTCCGAGCGAGTCATGGAGGGGCTCGGTAAGGGGTACAGGGGTTCGAGACACGCGGTAAATACATCCCTGTAGCTTGTTTCGGGCATCCATGCCCTCTACAGTCCCGAACCCCTGTACCCCTCACCGAGCTTGAGCTTGGGATGCTGATTTTGAGTTCGTATGACGATGGACTTGGGTTGTACTTTTGTTTGAGGATGTAGCCAAGCTCAAACTGAGCGCCGCACTCGCAGTTACCGCTGAGCCGGGAGGGGAATCTAACTTCCGGGACTGTAGAGGGCAGGACGCCCGAAACAAGCTACAGGGATGTATTTACCGCGTGTCTCGGAAGTTAGATTCCCCTTCCGGCGGAGTAACCTTACAAAGCTCCAAGCTTGCCACGACTAAAAACAAAGCTTTGAAGTGTCAGTGAAGTCAATAACGCGAAGAACCACTGATCCGGGGCTTACCGCCCCGGATCAGTGATTTAACTAGCGAAGGTTAATAATAGTTTGAGTAGTCTGGTTAGCCGTCTCGATGGTTTTTGAGCTGGCCTGGAAGTTGCGCTGGGCAATGATCAGGTTCACCAACTGCTCCGACAAATCCACGTTGGACTCCTCAAGAGCACCCGCGGTGATGCTGCCCAGAGACGCCGTGCCAGGACCACCGATCACCGCTTCACCGGTGGCGGCGGTCTGCGCCCACATGGTATTACCCACCGGACGTAAACCTTCCACGTTATTGAAGTTTGCCAGCGCCACTTGCCCAAGCACCTGAGCCTCGCCATTGGTAAAGCGGGCAAAAATGATCCCGTCTTCAGCGATATCCAGGCCTGACAAGCGACCCGTGGTATAACCATTCTGACTTTGTGACTCGACACCGAACTGAGCGCCGAACTGAGTAGTGGAACTCAAGTCAATTTCAAAGTTTGAACTGGTGGGCGGATCCTGAACGGGTATCTGCCCACCTTGCAATACATTCAATGGGCCTAAAGCACCGGCGGCCGTACCATCCTCACTGCGCGGCCTCCAATTGGATACCAGCATAGAATCGGTCAATACCGTGTTCAAACTACCATCCCGATTAAAGTGTACATTGTACGACGCCATAGTCGGCTCAATGTTTTGCGGAGAGGGTAGCGTCGGATCCGGATCACCCACGTTCTGACCATCAACTTGCACGTACATCACCCAGTGATTCGGTGAAGTGGAAGCATCGCTCGGATCGTACGGCTGGCGAACAAAATACTGCTCCAGTGTGTGCGCATTACCCAGGCTATCGAAAACCGTAGACGTAGTAGCGTGGTTGTAAGTGCCCTGATCATTAGGGTCAAACGCGTTGATGGGCATGGGTGTAAAGCTGGCATCAGTCAAGGGCGCAAACAAGTTACCCACCTCCGGCGAGGCGCTGGCAACACTGTACCCTTCAGCCATCACCAGAGAAATATTACCACCGACAACGGCGGCATCGTTCCGGCTATTGACGGTCTGAGTACCCGTGCCGGAGCGCCCCGCCACCTCAATGTTACCGGCTGGTTGGCTGCCACTGAACCCAAAACGAAGGTCCGTGCCGACACGGGATACAATCTCCAGGTCGCCTGTTGTATTCACTTCAGCGGTTATGCTTGCCAGAGAAGAAGTACTGAGATTGTTAATCTCATTGGCGATGCCGTCCAAGGTAGTCGCGCTCAAGGTCACACCGTTAAGCGTCAAGTTGCCGTTACTGTTATCGAAGGATCCGGCCATGATGCGCGCCTCAGTGCGTGCAGAAGCGGTGATACCCCCGAGCGCGTTTAGCTCCGAGGCGGACTGAGCCGCAGAAGCACCGCGTTCACTGGTAAACGTGGAAGTACTGCCGTCGGGACCTTCGAATTCAATGGTTTGCGCCAGATAGCCGTTATCCACTGCTCGGATACCCGCCACGGAGGCAGGCGCTCCGGAGAGTGCATTGGATAAGTTGTTGGTACCCGTAACATTACTTAGATCAATATTGGAGCTAACACCCGTGGTTAGGTCTCGAAACTCCAGATTACCAGCATTCACAACGGCCTGAGCATTAATTGGAGCCGCCGCGCCGAAGATCGCACTGTTGATTAAGTTTGCAATATCTTGCATGGAGTTGGCAGTGGAACTGTCCAGCACCACGTTAACCGTACCGTTGCCAGAAGCGGGCGAGGAACCTGACAGAGTGATATCGAAACTGGTGGGATTAGTGCCGAAATTGATGGGCGTAGTGACTGCGCCGACGTTCATTGTGGTGGTGGTAGCCTCCCGCAAACCGAATTGTGGAACGCCGATAGCGGCACCATCGGTCTCAAAACTGGCCCCCACCGTCTCCAACACCGCTTCGTTGGCATTGAGATTAAAGCTGCCTTGAGTCAGAGTGGTTTGCCGAGGCGCCTGAGTGCTGACATCCACCCGCAGGTTGCTCAGAGTACCGCCAAGGTTGCCATTGGCATCGGCGGAAAACCCCTGCAGATTGGCGCCGGTATTACTGACAACGAAACCTTCGTTGTCAAGGCCAAAAGCACCAGCACGCGTATAGAGGCGATCACCTGCATCGCTAAGGACAAAGAAACCTTGGCCATTCACCGCTAAGTCCAAGTCATTGGAGGTGAAATTGCGGTTGCCCTGACTGAATTGCTGACGAATGGTTTGCAAGTTGACGCCGCTACCGGGACTGTTGCTACCGCTACCCAAAATGGAACCCGCGTATACATCACCAAATTCCGCCCGCGAGGATTTGAAACCCGTGGTGCTGGCATTGGCAATGTTATTACCGGTCACTTGCAGGTCGGTATTCGCGGCGCGTATGCCGCTAAGTGCAGTATTGAAAGGCATAACCCTATCCTCGCTGGTCAGTTACGGCACGAGGTGTGCCACAACAAATAAAATCAGTTAAATTGTTTTACGTCGGCGATATTAACGGCACCGATGCCTGCCAAATTCAGGGTCAACTTACCATCGGCCCCCATGGTCACACTGTTGACGTTGGCACTGAGCGCGGTTTGCATTTGCTGTTGTTCACCGTTTTGGTTGCCCATCACTTCAAACCGGTAATCGCCTGCTGGCATTGGTTGCTCCGCCCGCCACTTCAGAAGTTTTCCATTGACTTCCATATTTTGTCCGTCCCAACGGAAAACCATCTCTCCCCTGGGTTGGTCGCCTGCGGGCACCTGAGCGACCAACGAACCTTTGTCGTTGTAGATATTGATCGCCACCCCGCCTGTAGAGCTCTCAAGTAGAGCGCTGCCGGAGACAATGCCGCCTTCCATCAGCTTGGTGGTGTCCGTTTCCACTGAAACCGAAGTACCCACCAAAGACGAAGCCTGCAATGCCTGATTGGACATAAAATTGTTGGTAAAACCTTCGAAGTTTTTATTCAGCCGCTCCAAACCTTCCACGGAACTGAACTGCGCCAACTGGGCGACAAACTCGGTGTTATCTTGGGGTGACAGAGGATCCTGGTGATTCATTTGCGCGATCATCAGCTCCAGAAAAGCGGTTTGCCCCAAGCTGTTATCAGTCTTTTCCTTTTGGTTCTTTTGAGTGATATTCAGATGACTGAGTATACTGCTCACGGGTTTGTCATTATCAACCTGACTCACGGCTCAGCTCCTTTTTATTGGCCCAGGGTCAGCACGCGCTGAACCATTTGTTTGGCGGAATTCATGACCTCGACGTTCATTTGAAAGGAGCGTGAGGCGGAAATCATATTGGTCATTTCTTCCACCGGGTTAACGTTGGGGTAAAACACATAACCTTCTTCATTGGCCTGGGGATGATTGGGCTCGTAACGCGGCTGTAAAGGCGCATCGCTTTCAACAATACCCATTACCCGGACGCCGGCACTACTGCCGTTGTCGAAACCGGTATCAAAACCCGCGCCCATATGCCCGGCCTGCCGCCCTTCCATACCCAGCGCCATGGCCCGCTGCTGAATGCTGGCGAAGACGGCGTGGCGACCGCGATAGACTTGATCCGCACTGGAGCTGGCAGTCTGAGCGTTGGCGAGATTACTAGCGGTAGTATTAAGCCGAACGCTCTGGGCGTTCATGGCAGAACCGGCAACGTCAAAAATATTTCCAAGGGCCATGATGTCTACTCCGGGTCACGTAAGTTGGGGTTATTCACCGCGCAGGGCGCTCATCAGCCCTTTAAAACGGCTGTTCAAGAAGGTGAAACTCGCTTGCAGTTGCAGAGCGTTTTTCATGTATTCGCTGTGCTCCACCTGCTCTTCCACGGTGTTACCGTCGATGGAAGGCTGGTGCGGCGTCCGGTACAGAACTTCCGGACCTGTCTGGCCGGAAGCGCCCAGTGAGAGGTGGCGGGCATTGGTGGCACGCATGGTGAACGAGCTATTGGCCCCAGACTCATTGGCCAGTACTTGCCTAAAGTCCAGGTCACGGGCCTTAAAGTTTGGGGTATCGGCGTTGGCCAGGTTGTTGGCCAGTACCTCGGCACGCTTGCCGCGCAGCTTCAGAGCCGATTCGTGAATACCCAACGCTGATTCAAAAGAGATTGCCATTTGCTTTACGTCCATTCCGGTTTAACGGTGTTGTAGACATCAAAGCAAGCGCTGTGCCAGAAGTGGAAAATTGCTGCAGGCGACTGATTTAAAAGGAATTTCTTTAACTTAGAGAAGGAAAAGAGGCGTTTGAGGAGGGGATAAAAGCGGAAGCTGGAAGGCAAAGCGGCAAGGGTTTACCGCTACGATGGCAAGGCAAATAGAAAGGGAGAAGGGCCGCGGCAAGCGCCCTTCCCGTCTCCCTTTGCTCTTAAACTACCCGTACTGAGATTACATGCTCGACAGACTGGATCGCTGACAGAACCGCCTCCGAGGGCGGAACCTCTACATCAATGATGTTGTAGGCAATTTCACCGCGGCTTTTATTGACCATATCAATAACGTTCACTTTTTGATCGGCCAGAACCGAGAGTACATGGCCCAAAACGCCGGAGACGTTATCGTTGCAGAAGGTGATGCGCGCTCCCCGGTTGCCGTTGCGCTCCATGCTGACGGCCGGAAAGTTGACCGAGTTCTTCACGTTGCCGTTTTCCAGGTAGTCCATCAACTGGTCGGCGACCATCACCGCGCAGTTCTCTTCCGCCTCCAGAGTGCTGGCACCGATGTGCGGCATGGCGTACACATCCGATCGGTTGAGCAAGCAAGGCTCGGGAAAGTCGCAGATGTAGCGGCCCAGTTGGCCCTTGTCCAGACTCTCCACCACGGCGTGAGCGTCCACGATGGACTCACGAGCAAAGTTAAGCAGCACAGCACCGGTTTTTACGCCTTTGAGCGAGTCGCTGTTGATCATATGGCGAGTGGGTTCAATGGCCGGAACGTGAATGCTGATGTAGTCCGCGCGTGCCAGCAAAGCCTGCAGGTTTTCCATGCGGCCCACTTGGCTGGGCAAGCGCCAGGCCGCTTCAACAGACAGCGCTGGGTCAAACCCGACCACGTTCATACCCAGTGACAGAGCCATTTCCGCCACCAGTGAGCCGATAGCCCCCAGCCCTACTACGCCCAGGGTTTTACCCTGAAGTTCGCTGCCGGCGAATTTGGACTTTTGTTTCTCCAGCAGTTTACCCATGGCGTCGGCGTCGTCCATGTCCGTTAGAGTCTGTACATACTCCATGCCCGGCAAAATGCCCCGGCTACCCAGCAGCATGCCGGCCAGCACCAGCTCTTTCACCGCATTGGCGTTGGCGCCGGGAGCGTTAAACACGACCACGCCTTTTTTGGTGTACTCGTCTACAGGTACGTTGTTTACACCGGCACCGGCACGGGCTACGACGCATACCGATTCCGGCAGCGGCTCGCCGTGCAGCTTGTGGCTACGCAGAATGTAGGCGTCCGGTTGATTGATGTCGCTGGCGACTTCGTACTTATCACGGCCGAAGCGGTTCAGGCCTTTCACAGAAATTTGATTGTAGGTTTTTACTTTAAACATCTTGGAGTCCTTGCGTTCGTTGCGCCAGCCCGCCTTCAGTGAAGGCGAGCTATTCATTCATCACTCAGCGGTTTGCTCATAGGCCCAGGTCAGCCAGGGCACAAGGGCTTCCAGATCGGCCGCCTCAACGGTGGCACCGCACCAAATGCGCAGGCCCGGCGGTGCGTCCCGATAGGCGCCGATATCGTAGGCTACGCCTTCTTTATCCAGCAACTTGACCATGGCCTTCACCTGATCCGGGCTCGCCTTTAGGGTAAAGCACACGCTGGTGTTGGAGCGGGTCTCGGCGGTCTGAGGCAAAAATTCGATCCAGTCGTTTTCGTCGACGAATTTCTCCAGTACCGCCAGATTGGCTTCGGAGCGTGCGATAGCGGCATCCACACCGCCAATGGAGTCGATCCACTGCAGGGCGTCCAGATAGTCCGCCACACACAACATGGACGGAGTATTAATGGTTTCACCACGGAAAATGCCTTCAATTAGCTCGCCGCCCTTGGTCATACGGAACAGCTTCGGAAGCGGCCAAGGCGGCGTGTAGGATTCCAGGCGCTCTACCGCGCGCGGGCCCAGGATCAGCATGCCGTGGGCACCTTCACCGCCCAGGACTTTCTGCCAGCTGAACGTAACCACATCCAGCTTTTCCCAGGGCAGCTCCATGGCAAACACCGCGGAGGTGGCGTCGCAAATGGTCAAACCGGTGCGGTCATCGGCTATCCAGTCACCGTTGGGGACTTTTACGCCGGAGGTGGTGCCGTTCCAGGTAAACACCACGTCGTGGTCAAAATTAACTTTGCTCAGATCCGGCAGCAGGCCGTAGTCCGCTTCCAGAGCGGTGACGTCTTTCAATTTGAGCTGCTTGGTCACATCGGTCAGCCAGCCTTTACCGAAGGACTCCCATTGCAGTATGTCCACCGGGCGCTGGCCCAGCATGGACCATAGGGCCATTTCCACGGCGCCGGTATCCGAACCAGGCACGACACCAACGCGGTAACCTTCCGGCAGCTTGAGCAGGCGCGCGGTCTCGGAACAGGCGCGCCCAAGTGCGTCTTTGCCCACAGCGGAGCGGTGAGAGCGCCCCAGGGTGGCAATATCCAGCTGGCCCAGATCGTAACCGGGGCGCTTGCTGCAGGGACCGGAGGAGAAATTTGGATTACGGGGTTTGACCTGTGGTTGCATGGATTCCTCTGCTTTTGGAGACGTTAGGGGCGTACGCCTGGATACCGTATGCCGGTGGTTTAATCGCGGGCAGATTATGCCAGTAATGGCTTCGAACCACTAGCAGTGCGCTTCCAAGCACGAGCTGTATGCCGAAACCAACCGAAGAAACGAAAAAAGCCCTTCACACAGTGAAGGGCAAGAGGGAGACCTCGATGCATCAACCAGACATCGAGGGTGAGAGATCATTCCAGGAGCACTAAACTACCCCACAAAGCTGAAATAGTAAGGTTTATTGACAGCGCTGTCAATAGATTTTAAACTCCAACCTCAAGATTTAGGGGCGCGAAGCTCTCCTCACTTAAACGACACAAGGATTCCCATGAGCTCTATATTGGTTGCGGACATTGGCGGTACAAACGCGCGCTTTGGTTTGGTGGATATTGCCGGGACCAAACAGCCCAACCCCGACTACACAGCACAGTCACAAATAACGCTGCGGTGCGCCAACTACCCCACCATCGCCCAAATGATTCGGGCTTACGGTGAAGAGATCGGCACTCCCCTACCCGCGTTCGCCTGCCTGGCGATTGCTGGCCCCATCCAAAAAGGCCGCGTACGCATGACCAACCTCCAATGGGAATTTGGCATTGCCGAGTTGCAAAAAGAACTGGGGATGGATGCGCTGGATGTCATCAACGATTTCGCCGCCCTGGCCTACGCTATGCCGCACTTGACCGGCACTGAGCTGCATCAGTTTCACGCCGCTGAGGCGGACCCGGAAGCGCCCAAGCTGGCCTTAGGGCCCGGCACCGGGTTTGGCATGGCCGGTCTGGTACCCTGCGCCGGGCGCTGGAAAATCGTTGCCACCGAGGGCGGCCACACCAACTTTGCGCCCGGCACTCTCGAGGAAGTCGAGATTCTGAAATACCTGCTGGAGCGTCAGCCCCATGTGTCCGTGGAAAACCTGATTTCGGGCAATGGCTTGGTCACTTTGTACAAAGCACTGGCGGGCGTTTCCGGCCAAAAGGCCGAAGACTACAGCCCGGCCGATGTAAACCAGCACGGCCAGGCAGGCACGGACCCCTTGTGCCGCTCGGCGCTGGATACCTTTTGTGGGATTCTGGGTAGCGTGGCCGGCGATAAAGCCCTGTCTACCGGCGCGCGTGGCGGGGTTTATGTGGGCGGCGGCATTGTGCCCCGGTTGGTGAATTACATTCCGCAAACCACATTTTTGCAGCGCTACACAAACAAAGGGCCCATGACCGGTTATGTGCAGGGGATTCCTTTGAATGCGATCATCAAGGACACGGCCGCACTGGTAGGAACAGCGGCTTGGTTGTTGGACACGGTTCCCGCTCTGGCAGACTAACTCAGAGTTTTTAGTCGCATAAAAAAAGCGCCCTTGAGGCGCTTTTTTTGACCTTCTTAAAATGCTGCCCCTTTATTTCGGCGCCGGCCCTGTGGAGTCACGAAGAATTAAGCTCGAATCGAGATTGGACTGAGCTTGCACCTGCTTGCCCTGCACTTGGGTGAGAAGCAGCTCAGCAGCCATCTTGGCCATAGCCTGGATCGGCTGGCGCACGGTGGAAAGTGAAGGCCAAATTTGATGTGCCACGGGCGTATCGTCAAAACCGGCCACGGACACTTCGGCGGGAACATTCAACCCCATGCGGTGGGCGACCATCATGGCCCCCGCCGCCATATCATCGTTAGCGGCAAAAATGGCGGTGGGGCGCGGCGTCAAGGCGAGCAGTTTTTGAGCCGCCAGCTCTCCGGATTCGAAAGAGTTGTAACCTTGCTCCACCAAGTCCTCTACAACCTCAAGCCCTTGGTCCCGCAGAGCGTCACCATAACCTTCATAGCGGCAGGCAACCGCCCGGTGATCCGGGTGCCCGCTGATAAACCCTATGCGGCTGTGGCCCAAAGAGAGCAGTTGCTGGGTCATTTGGTAAGCGGCGTTTCGGTCGTTGGTTTCTACGTAGGGAGACAGGTGTTTATCGACCGTAGGAGCCAGACGTACAAAAGGCGTCCCGCTGGCGCTGAGCACCTCCAACACGGCAGCCATGTCGGACAAAGGTGGAGTCAGAATCAAACCATCAACCCGAGGCTGTCGAAGCAGATCAGCGACTTCCTCAGCCACATCCGGGTCGCGATGATTGCAGGGGTGAATCAGCAGGTCATAACCTTGCGCACGACTGGCCGCGAGCACACCATCCTGAACATCAATAACGTAGTTGGCGCTGGGGTTATCGTACAAAAGCCCAATAACGTAGGAGCGGTTGCCCGCTAAGCTGCGGGCGGAAAGGTTGGGACGGTAATCCAGTTCCGCCACGGCGCGCAGTACTTTATCGCGCGTGGAGGGGCGAACATTGGGCTCGTTGTTGACCACCCGTGACACGGTTTTTATGGACACGCCTGCCCGTTCCGCCACATGATCAATGGTTGCTTTGCCCACCGACGCACTCCCAACCGTTAAGGGGTTATTCCCAACAACTCGCGAATCCAGGCCACCAGCGCTTCAT
Organism: Marinimicrobium hydrolyticum; assembly: GCF_030848505.1. Classification (GTDB taxonomy): domain Bacteria; phylum Pseudomonadota; class Gammaproteobacteria; order Pseudomonadales; family Cellvibrionaceae; genus JAVDDU01. The sequence goes on along the minus strand of NZ_JAVDDU010000005.1, from coordinate 255,578 downwards.
CACCGACCTCGGCGCTGATGTTTTCAGGCACCGAGCGCACATACCAGCGTACTTGCCAATCCAACACTTCTCCCGGAGCCAGTTGCGTTAGCGGCCCCTGCTGTTCAATTTCAATGTAGGTTTTGGCCGCGTTGGTGTATATCTCAATCTCCCCTTCTCCCGGCGCGTTCAGCTCGGCGGGCACATCGGGAAATTGCTTGATCAGGGCGACGCCCTCGTTGATGTAGGCAAGCCACCCTTCGGCCCCGTCGGTCATCAGCTTGTGGTCGCCGTCGATTCGCTCGGGCTCATAAAGATACCAAGTAATACCGTGGGAGCTTTGCGTCGGTAAGGGTTTAAATTGGCCGCTGATCGCCTTGGTGTCACCGGTAGGGAATAGCGCTAGGCCACTAGGCGGAACGCGGGTGATTTCCCAGGCCGCCACTGTGCGCTTCTCGCGGCTGCGATTATGGATCTGGTAGTCGATTACCAAGGCATCGGCATGGGTATCAAAACCGTAGGTTTTAACAAACTGGTAACCCGTCTCCGGTGCCACCCCACTGATGAGAGTCAGTGCATCGCCACTTAACTCCACTTCATACGGTTTGTGATCAAGCACCGGCTCGGGCGGCCAGCCCCAATCGCTTTGTGGGCTAGGCCACAGAACGTTGCCCCAATTAAGCCCTTCGTTACGATCGGTTTCCAGCAACACTTCCTGGCCCCGGTACTGAACCGATCCAATACGCCCACCCACCTCCGGCACAATCTCTAAGTCCAGATGACCGTGGCGAAGCCGATACTGATTTCCGTCGGATTGAATGGACATGGTGGTGCTTTCCTGTTGGAGCGGTTTCTGTTTTTCCCCCTGGGGTGCACATGCCACTAGGCACGTTACCGTCATCAGAACAATAAGCGGGGTCTGAGGAATGTTCATAGGTATTGGCGTATGCTCAATACAGCAGTGTGAATAATTTACGCTGATATTCCGCCGCCAAAGGATCCCCTTTGCCGAGGCTGGCCACTATGTCCATCAAGGCTTTTTTGCTTTGTCCCTCGGCGTGGTTCAGGTCTTTCTGCAGTATACCCATCAACAGCTCTAACGCTTGGCGATGATAGCCTTCCTGGTTCAGTTGCAATGCCAGTTTGTGGGCCAGTTCCAAATTGTCCGGATCCTGCTCCAGTTGTTTTTCGAGGGCTTCAATTTCTGGGGTTTTGGCGGCTTGTTTTTTCAGTTCCAGTTGCGCCAGTACTTGCTGGTACAGCGCGTCCTGATCCGCGAGTTTGATGGCGCCCAGTATTGGCTCAGCCTCTTCCACACGATTGAGTTCTATCAGAGCCTGAGCCAGTAGACAGCCAATTGCGGGAGTTTGCGCGGACTCCTCGTAAGCCTGACGCAATAGCGGCAAGGCGCCGGCAAAGTCTTGTTCCGCCATCAGAGCCTGCGCCTGGGCAAGGGTTTGTTCCCAAGCTTTCGGTAGGTATTTTTCCAATAGTTGACGGATTTGCGGCTCTGGTTGTGCGCCGGTAAAGCCGTCCAGAGGTTGGCCGTCTTTTATCAGCATGACGGTGGGCAGGCTGCGCACGCCAAATTGGCCTGCTAGTGGCTGCTGTTCGTCGGCGTTGATACGCGCGAGTAAAAATTGACCCTGAAACTCCGCTGCCAGTTTTTCCAAAATGGGCATGAGCGTTTTACAGGGGCCACACCAGTCAGCCCAGAAATCCACCACTACTAAGCGCTGGAAGGATTCGTCGATAATCATTTGCTGGGCGTTGTCCAAAGTGACATCAACGCTGTGCATGGGCAAGTTCTCCTCGTTGCCGTTGTGAGTAATTCGTTCCCGCCTGACCGTCGCTCCCACCTTGATAGAACGTGCTGGCGTTACCCGCATTACTAATCATTCTACCCCGTCATTCCCGCGAATGCTTACTGCTGTATGGAAAACAATAATCGAGCTGCCCTCTTCGTAAGCAAGCCCTCGGGCCGCGCAGGGTAAGTGTTCAGCAAACGTCGTAAACCCATCCATGGGGACTGCCTCAAAAGGTCCCTCTTTTGAGGCTTGCTGAACACTCACCCTGCACCCCCCGCCTTAGAATCACGCTACGGAGTTCTTTTCCTTCAACCACCCACCCAGTGTCGTCATTCCCGCGAAAGCGGGAATCCAAGGTAAGAATGCCTTAGTTGCGGCAACCGAGGTGATTCGCAGGAGGCTTTTCGAAACTCTCACAAGAGGGATCTTGCGGCCGGCGCTCCGGTGGGAGAGCCCCCATGGACGACTCGCAGGGAAGCGAGGAGTGTCCCGAAGCGCCGGGAGCGCGTAGGGACCTGGTTTACGGCGTTTTCGAAAAGCCTCCTGCGAAGCGCCTGGGATGGACCTTACGAAGTTCATCACCTACAACTACGTTCTGAGTTCGGGCCCCGCCTTCGCGGGGATGACGAGTCTTGAGGGCCTTATGTGGACCCCTACTTACTGTACTTCCGGCCGCATGTGCGGGAACAGTAGCACGTCACGAATGGAAGGCGCATCGGCCAACAGCATCACTAGCCGGTCGATGCCAATGCCCTCTCCCGCTGTGGGCGGCAAGCCGTATTCCAGTGCGCGTATGTAGTCTGCATCATAATGCATGGCTTCGTTGTCGCCGGCTTCTTTTTCCGCCACTTGTTCACGGAAGCGCTCTGCTTGGTCTTCCGCATCGTTGAGCTCGGAAAAGCCATTGGCGATTTCGCGGCCGCCGACGAAAAACTCGAAGCGTTCGGTCACTTCCGGGTTGCTGTCGCTGCGACGCGCCAGGGGCGAGACCTCTGTTGGGTATTCGGTAATGAACGTAGGCTGTTCCAGGCGCGCTTCCACCGTGGCTTCAAACAGTTCGATCTGTATTTTACCGACGCCCCAAGATTCTTTGACGGGAATGTTCATTTTCTCCGCCACTTTGCGTATGGATGCCAGATCGCTGATCTCACCCGCACTCAACTCCGGGTTGTATTCCAGAATTGCGTCGAACACGGACAGGCGACGGAAAGGCGCGCCGAAGTCGAATTCGGCACCCTGGTATTGAATCGTCGTGGTGCCTTTTACGGTTTGGCACAAGTCGCGCAGCATGCCTTCGGTCAGGTTCATCAGGTCCTGGTAATCAGCATAGGCCTGGTACCACTCCAGCATGGTGAACTCGGGGTTATGCCGAGTGGAGAGGCCTTCATTGCGGAAGTTGCGGTTGATTTCGTAGACCCGCTCAAAGCCGCCGACTACCAGGCGCTTGAGGTACAGCTCCGGCGCTATGCGCAGGTACATGTCGATGTCCAGGGCGTTGTGGTGGGTCACAAACGGGCGCGCCGTGGCGCCGCCGGGAATCACCTGCAGCATGGGTGTTTCCACTTCCATGAAGTCGCGGTTGTTTAAATACTGACGAATAAAGTCGATGCAGCGCGAGCGCAGGCGAAAGGTATCGCGTACCTCAGGATTTACAATCAAATCCACATAGCGCTGGCGGTAGCGTTGCTCTTGATCATTCAAGCCGTGGTATTTTTCTGGCAGCGGGCGCAAGGATTTGGTGAGCAACTGGTAGTGCTCCATTTTTACGTACAGGTCACCACGACCGGATTTATGCAGAGCTCCTTTGGCACCGACGATATCACCTACGTCCCACTGCCCCCAGGTGTCTTTAATAATTTTTTGGGTGTCTTTATCGGCGTACAGTTGAACGGTGCCGCTGACATCCTGCAACACCATAAACGGGCCTCGCTTGGCCATGATTCGACCGGCCACGCTGACTTTGTGATCCAGCGCTTCCAGCTCTTCCTTGGTTTTTTCACCGTGATCTTTTTGCAACACCTCGCAACTGTGCTCGCGGCGAAAATCGTTGGGGAAGGCATTGCCGTTTTCGCGAATGGCGGTCAACTTGCCGCGACGTTCGGCAATGAGTTTGTTCTCGTCCTGCTGGGCGTTCTGGTCGTTGCTCATGATCTCGGTTACCGGGTCAGGGTGTGGAAAACTACTGTAAATTAAGCGGCGTTACAGCCCCGCTTTCAGGCTGGCGACAATGAAAGGGTCCAAGGCGCCATCCAGCACTGGCTGGCAATTGCTGGTTTGCACGCCGGTGCGCAGGTCCTTGATGCGTTGGTCGTCCAGCACATAAGAGCGAATCTGACTGCCCCAGCCGATGTCGGCTTTGTTGTCTTCCATGGCCTGTTTTTCGGCGTTGCGTTTGAGCATTTCCTGCTCATACATCTTGGCGCGCAGCATGTTCATGGCGCGGTCGCGGTTCTGGTGTTGGGAGCGTTCACTCTGACAGCTCACCACAATCCCGGTGGGCACGTGGGTAATCCGCACGGCCGAGTCGGTCTTGTTGACGTGCTGACCGCCGGCGCCGCTGGCGCGGTAGGTGTCGGTGCGCAGATCGCCAGGGTTGATGTCGATGTCGATGTTTTCGTCCACTTCGGGAGCCACAAAGACTGAGCAGAAAGAGGTGTGACGGCGATTACCGGAGTCAAACGGAGATTTACGCACCAATCGGTGTACGCCAGTTTCCGTGCGCAACCAGCCAAAGGCGTATTCGCCCTCAAAGCGAATGGTCGCGCTTTTGATACCAGCAACGTCGCCTGGGGAGGCCTCTTCAAGGGTGGTTTTAAACCCCTTACTTTCACCCCAGCGCAGGTACATGCGCAGAACCATCTCCGCCCAGTCCTGGGCTTCGGTGCCGCCGGAGCCGGATTGGATATCCAGAAAAGCGTTGTTGGGGTCCATTTCGCCGGAGAACATGCGGCGGAATTCGAGGGTTTGCAGTTGACCGTCCAGGCGTTCGATTTCCGTGGCCACATCCGCCACGCTTTCCTCATCGCCCTCTTCGTTGGCCATGTCGAGCAATTCGCGGCAGTCGCTAACGCCGCTTTCCAGCTCATCGATGGTATTTACCACCATTTCCAAGGAGGCGCGTTCACGGCCCAGGGCTTGGGCGCGTTCGGGGTCTTCCCAGACGGAGGGTTCACCCAGCTCCAGTTCGACTTCGGTCAGACGCTCTTTCTTCTGAACGTAGTCAAAGATACCCCCTGAGCACCTGAGTACGCTCGGCTAAATCTTTGAGGCTATTCAACAGCGGATTAATTTCCATACTCACCCTTGGCCCGAGCGGGCCAGACAATTTACGAAGGCGCGCATTCTACCTCAGAAGCACCCTGAGCGGGAACCGATCCGCTCAGGGTTTGGTGTCCACCAGAGTGAAGCTCATGCCCGGTGCAGCGGCCTGTGCCAAGTCATCGATAATGGCGCATTCGGACTGCTGATCTCCCGGGCAACGCTGAGCCATGTCCAGCAAGGTGTCACGCATGCTGGTCAGGTTTTGCAGTTGCTCTTCCAGCTGCTCCACGTGGGACATGACCAGCGCTTTTACCTGGGCGCTCTGACGGCTCGGATCCCGGTACAAATCCAGCAACTCACGGCACTGCGCCAGACTAAACCCCACTTGGCGGGCGCGGCGCAAAAATCGCAACTGGCCCACATCTACGTCGCTGTAGTCACGGTAGTCGTTATCCTGCTGTCGCTTGGGAACAATCAGATCAACCGACTCATAGTATCGAATGGTTTTGCTGGGAAGCCCGCTCAGTGCGGACGCCTGTCCGATGTTCATGACCTGGCTCCTAAAATGGCAACTCTATTTAACGTTAAAGCTTACAGTAACTGTAAGGTCAAGGGGAGATAAACCCTACAAACGGCGTCCAAACCATCGAAATATAGATTGGCCCACAACACGAACAAAACTTCTTTTTAGTATATTTATCATATAGTTAAAAGATCTACTTGACAAACGTAATTAATAATACACAATAACTAACAGGCAACGCCCTACCCCCTGTTGCGGGCCATAGCGAACCATTGCCTGAAAAGTCGTAATAAGAACGGCGCGAAAGCGGCACACAAGCGCAAAAGATAAGCTGAACAGCAAAAGCTAGGGACCGTGACATGGAATATCTGACGATGACCCACCCGCAGTGGCAAACCATGTGGGACGAGCTCGCCAAAGACAAGCGTAACCAGGGAGACGCCGTGTGCGCCTACGCCGGTCACGCTTGGGAGTATATGGGCTCAACGACTGACCACCACCACTTCCGCCACGCCTGCCATCCCGGCACGGAAAAAGCCGAATACGCCTATATAGAGCGAGCCTGGGCCTGCGTCGCCTGGGCTTGAGGTAAGCTGCTGGCGGGCTCAGGAGCCCGCCGGAGGATGGGTTAAATACCCATATTTTTGAGGGTTTCCACCAGTTGCCGCATCACGATAGCGGTTTTGGGATGATCCACCGCCATCTCTTCCACCAATCTCTCCAACGTTTCCAGCGGTACGGGGTCCGGCTCATCCTCTGATCCGGCTGGATGTACATGCCGCTCCAGGTCGGCAAGCAGCTGCGCCTGCTGTGGGCTGACCTGATCGTCCCCATAAATATCGTGCAACTCGGAAATTAGATTCTGTATTTTTTCTTGTGGCATATGAAAAACCTCGCCTGTTACTCGGATGAATCATGAATTGCTGTTATCTTAAGGGCACCCTGACCTAAAGCATAGCACTGCAAGGAAACCACGGCGAAAATGCGCCGTTTTCTTGGCTGCGCATTACACGAACAATAAACCGCTGGCCAAACGCAGATCCAAGGAGTGAGGCATGGAGTTTTCGCGACGTGTCGCTTTCGTACAAAAGCGCCCCCCAGAGGCTGTATGCTTTCTGCTGGTTGGCGGCCTAGCCACCAGCATTCAATACACGCTATTGATAAGTCTGGTGGAGTTGTCGTTACTGGCGCCCGTGGCGGCCTCGCTCACCGGGTACATGACAGCGGCGCTGATCAACTACCTGCTTAATTACTATTTCACGTTTAGCAGCAGCGCCGATCACCGGGTCGCCATGGTGCGGTTTCTTGCTGTGGTCGGTGTTGGCCTCAGTGCCAACGGCGGCATCATGTACTTGGGTACTGAAGTTCTGCAGCTGCACTATTTAGCGGTGCAGCTAAGCGCAACTCTGGTGATCCTGATGTGGAACTTCCTGGCCCACAAGCTCTGGACCTACCAAAGCGAGCCAGTGACGGTCAGCGCCGAAGACGCCTAACCGGCTTCTCGCAACACCACCGCCGGCGGTGTGGTGACGACTCCACGGCAACTGATCGCACCCAGTGTCCCCACGCACACAGCGCCCAAAATCGGCCCGAGCACCCAGAACGTCGGGTGCGCACGCACTGGAATATCCAGCACCCAATACTGCAGATTCCACAGCAGGATTTCCGCCCCAATAACGCCGACCAGCCCTGCCAGAAAGCCAAGTATGGAAAACTCGGCCCAGATGCTGCCTATAACCAAACGGCGGGGGCTGCCCAGAGCGCGCAGTAATCCCGCTTCTCGTTTGCGCCCATCAATGCTGCTGGTCACGGCCGCAAACAGCACTAAACCGCCGCCCAACAGCGTCAACCAGAGCACCAATTGCACACCCTGGCTGACCTGATCCACGATGGAGCGGATTTGCTCGAAAACGCGATCCAGCTCAATCACCAGAATATTGGGGTAAGCCCGCAGCAACTCGTTAATGAGGGGTTTCTTGTCGTTGGGTAAATAGGCACTGGTGATGTAAGTCGCGGAAAAATCATCCAGAGCACCCGGCTCGAAGATAAAAAAGAAATTGGGATTCATGGACTGCCAATCAAGGCTTCGCAGGCTGGCCACTTCCACCTCAATGGGCAAACCACCCAGCGAGAACTCCAGTCGGGTACCGACGGAAAGCCCCAGCTGTTCAGCCAAACCCTCTTCCACCGAAACCCCAGGCAGCCCTGTCTCGGAGGACCACTCATCCCACCAGGCCCCGGCCTGAATCTCATTGTCGTCGCCCAGGGTGTCCGTCCAGGTCAGGTTGGCTTCCCGGTTCATACCCAGGCTGCGGTCCCGCTCCTCGCCATTAATGTGCGTCAGTCGCCCGAGTACCATTGGGTACAGAGGCTCCCGATCCACACCCTCCTGATCCAGGAAACTCTGCACGGCTTCCACGTTCTGCGGAGCAATATTGACCAGGAAGTGATTGGGCGCGTTCTCTGGCAGCTGCATACGCCAGTCTTCGATAAGCGAGGTACGCACCGCCGTCAGCGTCAACAGCAACATGATGGCGATAGAGAAAATCACCATTTGCACCAAACTCTGGCCGCGTTGACGCTGTAAGTTGGCGACCGCTAGGCGCCAGATGCTGCCGGCGTTAGTGCTCAGGCGCCGACTGAACTTGAGCAGTACAAAGCCGATGCCTGCCGACATGACCAGAATACCGGTCAGCGCTGCCATAACGCTCAAGGACAACCCAAGCTGACGGCTAAAGAGCGATACCAGCAAAAAGATGGCCGCGAGGGCCAGGACCACCTGAATCCACAGTTGAGTTTGGTTCACGGCCAACTCACGCCGCAGGATTTTTAACGGCGGCACCTGAGGCAGAAACCACAGGGCGGGCAAGGCAAAGAACATCAGGCACACCAGCCCGCTAAAAAAGCTCAATACGTAGGCGTAAATGGCCGGTGCAGCCAAGGCGACGTTAAAGAAAGATTGCAGGCTGCTGGCCACGCCGCGCTGAATACCTTCGCCGAGTACCAGCCCCACCAGGGAGGCGAGTGTGGCCAGGATCAGCAACTGCCCGGCGTAGAGCTGGCGAATGCGCCCTGCCCCTGCACCCAAGCTTTTCATCAACGCGACCTGATCCACGTGGCGGGCGGCGAATTGGCGCGCGGCCAAGCCAATGGCGACACCAGCCAGCAGGACACCCACTACCGCCGCCAACAATAAAAACCGTTCACCGGTTTCCAGCGTTTGCGCCAACTGGCGCTGAGAGGAATCGATATCGCGGATGCGATCATGGTCCGTGAGCCGCTCCTGAAGCCATTCGCGAAAGGCTGCCAAGTTGCCGGAGTCGTCCGAGGCCACCAACCACTGGTAATCGATCCGGCTGCCAGGCTGCACCACCTGGGTTTGCTCCAGGTCGGCCAAATTCATCAACACCCGGGCACCGGTCATGGCAAAACCACTCTCCCCCGGCTGACGCACTAAAATCCGGGTTGTGGTCAGGGTATGCTCCCCGACTTCGATGTCGTCCCCTAACTCGATGTTTAATAGGGGCAAAAGTCGGCCGTCCACCCAAACCTCTCCTGCGGGTGGTATGGAATCCGCCCGAACAGGCGGTTGCTGGGAATAGGCTTCGTGGCTGGTCTCCACGTAACCTCTCAGTGGATAGCCTTCAGCCACCGCGCGGATGGATGCCAGATGAAGCTCATCGCCGGAGAACACCATGGAGGAGAACTCCACCACCCGGGTTTGCTCTATTCCCCGGTTCTCGGCTTCTTCACTCCAGGCTTGTCTATGAGGCTGGGTGCCGCTGACAATTAGATCAGCGCCCAAAAAGGCATTGCTTTGCTGAACCAGGGTGGTATCGAGCCGATCCGCGAAAATCGCGATACCGCTGACCACCGCCACCGCCAGAACCAGTGCTACCGCCAGTAACTTAACTTCCCCACTGCGCCAATTGCGCCACAACAATCTCAGTGCCAACATTGAATCCATTTACCTCATAGCGCCGGAGACAGCTCGGCTTCGGGTTCCGCCAGGGCTCCGGCAACCAGCTCCACTCGGCGCTGGCAGCGTAGCGCCAGGCGCTCTTCGTGAGTAATCAGCACCAGGGTTGTGCCCTGCTCACGGTTTAATTCAAACAGTAAATCAATTACATGGGCGCCGGTATGCATATCGAGATTGCCGGTGGGCTCGTCCGCGAACAGAACTCGGGGTTCGCTGGCAAAGGCGCGGGCAATAGCCACTCGTTGCTGCTCCCCACCAGACAATTGTTGCGGGTAATGGCTCAAACGCTCGCTCAGCCCCACACGTGCCAGAAAATCGCTGGCTTTTTGTCGAGCATCTCCAGCGCCGTGCAACTCCAGGGGCAGCATTACGTTTTCAAGCGCGGTGAGTCCGGGCAGTAACTGAAAAGATTGAAACACAAAGCCGACATGATCAGCGCGCACCTTAGCCCGCCCTTCTTCATCCATCGCGGTGAGCTTGTGCCCGGCTAGAATCACCTCCCCAGAACTGGGCAGATCCAACCCGGCAAGGATTCCCAGCAAAGTGGATTTACCAGAACCCGACGGGCCGGTGATCGCTAAACTGTCGCCAGAACTAACACTGAGGGACACCTCGTGCAAAATAGATAGGGTTCCCTCGGCGCTGGCAACGTCCTTGCGGACAGCACGGGCCTCGACCACGGCTTGTGACATGTGTGACTCCTTTGAATTCAAGATGCACTGGCATCCTCAGGGGAAAGGGAAATGCTGTCAAAAGCATTGACAATTCTTTACTGTGTCCACATTCGGAAAATTCTTATAACCATCGCATCAGTTATCCGAGCGCTGGGCACGGATTGTATCCCAAAGGCAGGCAAAAACCTGTTTGCGGCAAGGAAATGAGCGCCAAAGGGAATAACGGTCTATAATTGACATCGATTTATACCCGCTTAATAATTGGCTGGCATTACGTCCATCGCAGGAGGCACGTGGTACACAGATAACAATAGAGCCAAGTCACTTGGCCCAAGAGGTTTCAGCATGAAAGAGAGCAGACCCACCTCGTTCGATATTGCCTATCGAGCAGGCGTTTCGCAATCGACTGTGTCCCGAGCACTACGCAACAGCCCACTGGTCAGCGAGGAGACTCGTTGCAAGATCCAGGAGATCGCGCTGGAACTGAACTACAAAGTCGACAAAAATGCCCGCAACCTGCGCGCGCGGAGCACCTGCACTATCGCGCTTCTATTGTGCGAAGATCACGGCACTGCCAATTCAGTCATTAATCCGTTTTTTCTGTCAATGCTAGGCAGCATCACCCGTGCTTGTGCCAATCAGGGTTACGACCTCCTGGTCTCGTTTCAACAAGCAAGTGAAGACTGGAACTCCGACTATGTTGATGCCAACCGAGCGGACGGCATCATTTTTCTCGGGTATGGCGACTACGTAACCTACGTTGAAAAGCTCAACCGGCTGACTGACGCTGGCGCTCAATACATTACCTGGGGGCCGGTGCTTCCTGGACAACCGGGCTTTTCAATCGGCTGCGACAATTTCAACAGCGCCTGCAAAGCCACCAAACACTTGATTAAGTTGGGCTATAGCAACATCGCCTTTATCGGAGACATCTCGGAGCACAGCCCGGAATTCAGTGCTCGCTACGAAGGCTACTGCAAGGCACTTAGGGCTGCAGGCATCGACGTTAACCCGCAGTTACAGGTAACCGCAGAAACTTTTGAAGACTCGGGTTATCAGGCGATAAAAATTCTGCAGGAGCGCGGAGTTGAGTATGACGCGGTGTTTGGTGCGAGTGATTTGATTGCTATCGGCTGCATGATGGCATTGGAGGAATTTGGCTATATCATTCCAGACGACATTGCCGTGATGGGCTTCGACGACATTCCCATGTCTGCCTATACCCACCCGCCCTTATCCACCGTACGCCAGGACACAAACAAAGCTGGAGAACTGCTGGTAGAGAACCTGTTGCAACTGGTCTCCGGGGAAGTGATTGAGTCAAAACTATTGCCTGCCGAGCTGATCGTGCGCGGCTCTTGCGGCGCCAAAAAAGGCGGCCGCAAGCAGAACCCCGCCGCTTAATCGCAGTTAACGAGGGCTAGCGGGAATTCGCAATGCTTCCAGTCGTTCGGCCAGCTCAGGGTTGTTAACCGGGCTATCAAAGGTTAATACGCGTACACCGTGGGCCGGCACTTCAAGTACAACAGTGGGGTCGGCGCGATCAACGTTGACCACAGCATTGCCTCCTAATTCTTCCCAGCGCCCACTGCTAATGAGTTCTTCAGCTCTCACCTCAGTAGGTTGGTCGCCCTTATTCAGCAACACCAACGCAGTCTCGGTAACGCCATCGACCTGATAGACGCGCAAAAACGACGCCGTATCACCGGCAAACTCTAAATTCACCTGTAAACCTTTTTGCAAGGCAATGGACTGCTGGCGAATGTGGGCGATATGGCGCAGCGCCTCCGCAATGGGATGCCCGTCCGCACGCGCAATGTTCTCTTCCCCGTAATAGTTTCTATTACCGTAATGTTCGGCTAAGCCTGACTGAAAGCCAATTTCAGAACCGTAATACACGACGGGAATACCGCGAGAGGTAAAGAGCCAGTTATTGGCGCTCATGTAACCACCCGTATCGGCGTTCAAACGACTCATATCGTGGTTATCGTAAAAAATCGCCAATTCGTATGGGTTTCGGTAAGGGCTGTTTTCCAGGTGCAGATAACCCAAAATCTCGGAGAAATCGCTGCCTGGGTTTTCAAAGACCTGGGTCATGTGCTGGCGACCGGGAAAGTCGATCACACTCACACCGCCGTTTTCCGGGTAAGTGTGTTCAGCAATTTCGGCCGCCTCAAAACTCCAACTCTCTCCAAACATAAAGAAGTCTGGATGCTCAGCGCGAATACGCCCGACAAACTCTTTCCAGAAGTGATGCGGTTGATGCTTGATGGTGTCGATGCGAAACGCTGCCGCGCCCTGGTCGATCCACTGCAAGTAGGCATTGACAAAGTAGTCCATTACTTCGGGGTTATCCGGGTCTAGGTTGGCCAGCTCGGCAATATCTTGCTCGGGCAGGAACCAACGCTGCAAAGGGTTATTGTCTGGGTCCAGATCATGGGGGTGAACATTGCCGTGATCAGCCAACAGCTCCCCATCGGGGCCGTATATCTGACCAAAGTTGCCGTGCGGCTCGGGCATGCCCCACGCGGGAGAACCGTGGTTGGCAACAATATCGAGCACCAGTTTCAAGCCATAATCCTCGTCCAAGGCTTGGGTAAGATCGGCGAATGTCAGATCATCTGATTCCAGGTGCTGATCGACCTTATAAAAGTTAACGCCCCAGTAGCCGTGATACCCGGTTTTCCCGCCATCACCACTGCCACCATAGGTGACTTTGTCACCACCACTGAAGGCTGCATTGGGGTTATCGACGATGGGCGTGACCCAAACCGACGTAAAACCCAAATCACGAATGTACTGGGCGTTATTAAGCAGGCCTTTAAAATCGCCCCCCATGTAGCCTATAAAGGCCTCTTTACCGTCCGGTCCCTCAAGGCGCCCTTCCCAACTGGGGTAAGCTCCGCCCTGATCCTCAAAATTGTTACTCGAATCCCCATCCACGAAACGGTCAGTCATTACGAAATAGATCGCTTCGCGAGCCCACGGCTCGCGCGTACCGTAATACTCCGCATCAGGGCTAACCGCTGCAGACTCTGTGCTGCGTTCGTTGGCGCAGCCGGTAACCATCACCGCTGTCAGTGGCAACAACGCAATACTTTTCCAAAGATTCATAATCGCTTACCTCACAGGAACGCTGCTGCGCCCTTCGCCGTCTGCTAAACCTAATGTACCTTCATCTTCAATAGAAGCTTCCGCACCCTCGTCTTCGACAAATTGGGTAGCAGCCGCTGCAAGAAAGAAACACACTCCCGCGAGCACCAGCACGTATATGGCCTGGCCACCAAAAAGATCGCGCACCAGCATCCCCAGAATACTCACGGCCAGAATCTGCGGAATCACGATAAAAAAGTTAAATATCCCCATAAATATACCCAACTTGTGGGCCGGCAGAGAGCAGGAAAGGATGGCGTAAGGCATCGACAGGATAGAGGCCCAGGCAATACCAACACCGACCATCGACAGCATGAGCCAAGCGGGGTCACGGATCAGTAAAAGCGAGATCATACCCAAGCCACCCATAGTCAAATTGACCATGTGGGTGTGTTTACGGGAGATCAGTTTAGCAACCACCGGGATTAGGAAGGCGGCCATCGCGGCGAAGATGTTGTAGGACGCAAAGAGTACGCCTACCCAGTCAGCACCTTCGTTATAAGCCAAAGAGGCCGTATCGCTGGTGCCGTAATGGTAACTCGTGATCGCCGGAGTGGCGTATATCCATAGGCAAAACAGACCAAACCACGAGAAAAACTGTACCACCGCCAGCTGCTTCATGGTCTTGGGCATGTGAAAAAAGTCATGCGTAAAATGATAAAAACCATTGTTTACCTTGCCGTTGCCTAGCATGTAAGCGCTGATCAACTGCAAGATGCCGAACACGCACACGCCGCCGGCAATAATCTGTAGCCGCCAGTCCAACTCAAAGCCTGCAATAACCGCCACCATAACCACACCGACGGCAAACCAAAGCTTGCCACCGCGAGCGTACTGGCTATGGGTTCGATTCTCCGCGAGAATTTCTACGGTGCGGCTTTTCTTCAGACTATCGTCGTAAGCGGCGAATGCCTGAATCTGCTCAGGGCTGTATTCTTTTGTGGTCATTACCGTCCAGAGCACAGCGAAAAAGAACACCCCAGCGCCCACATAGAACGCATACATGACCGAAGGCGGAATCACCCCCGCCGCCGCCGTATTGGCGACATCAAACCAGTTAGTCAGCATCCACGGCAAAGCTGAAGCCACCACCGAACCGATACCAATAAAGAAGCTTTGCATGGCGAAGCCTGCTGTGCGCTGCTTCTCCGGCAGCATGTCGCCGACAAACGCCCGAAATGGCTCCATTGACACATTAATGGACGCATCGAGAATCCAGAGCATCCCCGCCGCAACCCACAGGTAAGGCGAATGCGGCATAACGATCAACGCCAGGCTGGCTGCAATAGCGCCGTACAGAAAATAAGGCCGGCGACGGCCCAGGCCAGTCCAGGTTCGATCGCTAAAGTAGCCAATAATCGGTTGGACGATCAGTCCCGTCATTGGGGCCGCTAACCACAGGATGGGAAGTGTATCCACATCTGCGCCGAGGGTTTGAAATATTCGGCTGACATTCGAGTTCTGCAAGGCGAAGCCAAACTGGATGCCGAGAAAGCCAAAACTCATGTTCCAGATTTGCCAGAAGCTGAGCTGGGGTTTTTTTATCATGGTCAGGTACTGCCTGTTCAGCGGATGTAATGATTATTAACGACTAACAATAGTAGTCCAGCCCCCGTCGCACAAGGCATTGCATACGTATTCAGACATTTTTTCTCCCGCTCAGCCTGATGCATACGTATGCATCGGCGTTTTGGCAATGCATACGTATGCAGTCTATTGCGATGAGAGAAGTGCCAGGCGTATGTTAGATCAACAGTTAATTTATACAGGCTTCGGTATACCCAGGGACGAGGCAGCCTGAACAACAAACAATCACAATAGGTTTTCAGTACTATGCAAACTAACCCTTGGTGGCGCGGCGCCGTTATCTATCAGGTCTATCCCCGCAGTCTGATGGACAGCAACGGCGATGGCATCGGTGACTTGCCGGGCATTATCAGCAAGCTAGACTACATCGCCAGCCTGGGTGTTGATGCCGTATGGATCTCACCGTTTTTCAAGTCTCCGATGAAAGACTTTGGATACGACATCAGCGACTATCGCGACATCGATCCGATTTTCGGCACGCTTGACGACTTTGATCGCCTGATCGCTGAAGCACACGATCGCGATATTCGAATTATTATAGACCAGGTATTAAGCCATACCTCGGACCAGCATCCCTGGTTTGAACAGAGCCGTCAGTGTCGCAAGAATGACAAAGCAGATTGGTATGTCTGGGCCGATCCGGCGGAGGACGGCACCCCACCCAATAACTGGCTTTCCATCTTCGGCGGTGTTGCCTGGGAGTGGGAGCCGCGTCGTTGCCAATATTATTTGCACAATTTCTTAAAGAGTCAGCCTGACCTTAACTTCCATAACCCAGAAGTTCAAAACGAAATCCTGTCCGAGGTTGAATTTTGGCTCAAAAGAGGCGTGGACGGTTTCCGCTTGGACGCAATCAACTTTTGTTTTCACGATCAACAGTTGCGCAACAACCCCTCAAAACCAGAAGCTGAGCGCAAGGGTCGGGGTTTTACTACTGACAACCCTTACGCCTACCAACGCCACCTTTATGACAATACCCGGCCGGAAAACCTCAGCTTCCTGAAACGCTTGCGCCAGCTGATTGATAAGCACCCAGGGGTGGTAACTCTGGGCGAAATATCCTCTGAAGATTCTCTCAAAACCATGGCCGATTACACCGCTGGCAACGAACGCCTGCACATGGCTTACAGTTTTGAGTTATTGGCAGAAGATCTCTGCCCGCAGTACGTGCGCAACACGGTCTCGACTCTTGAATCAGGTCTCGGTGAGGGTTGGCCCTGCTGGGCAATCGGAAACCACGATGTGGTTCGAGTGATGAGTCGTTGGGGTAACACGCCCTATAACCCCGAACAGGCAAAAATGCTCAATGCGCTACAACTTTCACTGCGCGGTAGTGTATGCACCTACCAAGGTGAAGAACTTGGTTTGACCGAGGCCGAAATTCTTCAAGATCAACTTCAAGATCCTTACGGCATTGCCTTTTGGCCGCGGTTTAAAGGCCGGGACGGTTGCCGAACTCCAATGCCGTGGAAAAAATCTGCGCCACAAGCTGGATTTAGCGAAGCAGTTCACACTTGGCTGCCGATACCAGCGACACATAGAGCACTGGCCGTTGACCAGCAAGCTGAAAAACATGATTCAATACTGAATCACTACCGGTGCTTTGTTCGATGGCGCAAACAACAACCCGGACTGATTTTTGGTGACATAGATTTTGTGCACGCGGATAACAACATTCTTGTGTTTACGCGCACAACCGAGCACCAGAAATTATTGGTTGCGTTTAATTTTAGTCAAGAACCCGGGGCATATGACACGAACGATCAGCCAATTAAGCAGTTGCTGGACGGTCATGGCCTGGTACCGGGACAGTGGGATGGAAAGACCGTCACGCTTCCCGGATACGGTGCAGCATTTGCCCTGCTCCACTCACGTTAACCCAAAACGAAAGTTATAATAACCGACGAGGAAAGCTTATCATGATTAAAAGCAAACGATTGTTACTGCCATCAGCCATTGGCTGCATTATGGCCGGCGCTATGAGTGTACCGGCTGTTGCCCAAGACGACGGGCTAACGACCATGGAAGAAGTGGTTGTTACCGGTATTCGCCGCAGCCTAATGAACTCACTGAACATCAAACAGGAGTCCAGCTCAGTCGTTGAAGCGGTATCCGCGGAAGACATTGGCAAGCTGCCTGACACCAGTATTGCCGAGTCCTTGGCGCGCCTACCCGGCCTGGCCGGCGAGCGGGTCAATGGCCGTACCAGCGGTGTTTCTGTACGCGGCTTTAACGAAGACTATGTTGCCACCACCATGAATGGCCGCGAGCTGTTGGGTATTGGTGATAACCGGGGTGTTGAATACGACCTTTACCCTTCCGAAATTGTTACCAGCGCACTGGTTTACAAGTCACCCGACGCCAGTCTGATTAATCAGGGCCTGGGTGGCATCGTCGACCTGCGTACCCTACGCCCGCTCGACAACGAGCGTATTATCGCCATCAACGCCAATATCGAACAGAACGGCATGAGCTCCGCTAACCCGGACTTCAGCGATCGCGGACACCGCTTAGCGTTCACGTTCTCTGACACGTTTAACGATGGCACCATGGGTTTTGCCGTTACTCTGGCCACAATGGATTCTCCGAGCCAAGAGCAGCAGGTACGCATGTGGGGCTTTCCAGACGGTGACGAAGCTGGAGACTGGGCCGAACTGGGCGGCCCCCAGTTCGATGCGCATCCAGATGCTGAATATATCATGGGCGGCCACGACACTTACGTGCGTTCCGGCTCCATGCAGCGCGACACCCTGTCCTCCATCTTTCAGTGGGCACCAAACGACCGACTGACCATGACAGCTGACCTGCTCTATATCGACTTTAAAGAAGAAAAGGTCTTCCGCGGTCTTGAAGAAGGTGGGCCAGTATGGGGCGGCACCAATTTTGAAGTTTTCTCCGTAGAAGATGGTCTGGTAACCAGTGGCCAGTTTGATGGCTTCCACAGCGTAATCCGCAACGACGCGGAAGAAAAAACCGGTGACCTGACAGCGGTAGGCTTTAACGCCGAGTATCTTCTCAATAACGATTGGACGCTGACCTTAGATGCCGCGCGCAGCGAATCTACCAAGAGCTTTATCAACATGGAAAGCTACTCGGGTGTCGGTCGCGCACGCACACCAACTCAGGGGGATCCCGCTGCTCGTTCCTGGACTCACACCGGCGATGCCGGAATTATGTTCGGCCCCCATAACAGCGTTTCCATGCCCGATTACACCGATCCCAATGTCATTCGCTTAGCCGGTCCACAAAACTGGGGCGGAGCTATTGCGGATTTGGTTGGAACCGACAACGCCCAGGACGGGTTTATTAACCAGCCAATGTTTGATGAAGATTTAACGACTTTGCGCTTGAGTGCCGACGGTGACATTAACCTGGGCATCTTTAACCGTGCTGAAGTAGGCATTAACTACTCTGACCGCAGTAAGTCTAAGGTCAATTATGGTGCCTATCTGGTAGGCCCGGGCTTTACCGACAACCAGCCTCCCGAATCCCAAACCGACGTAACGGTTCCGGAGGAGTTCCGAGTGGGCAACACTGATTTGAGCTTTGTCGGATTGGGTGAAATGCTGGCCTACGATAGTGTCAGCCTTTATCAAAGCGGTTTTTATCGCGAAATCGATGCGACTCGGTACGAAGCCGATCGACTGGGCGATACTTGGACTGTGGACGAAAAAATTACCACTCTCTACGGTATGCTTGACTTCGAACACGGCTTCATTAGCGGTAACATCGGTTTGCAAGCGATTCACTCTGACCAGTGGGCCAGCGGTTTCGACACTCAAACCGAGCGAGTTGATGGTGTAGCCACAGTAGTAGCAACCCCAACCGAAGGTGGAGACGATTTCTGGAACTTCCTGCCCAGCTTAAACATGACCTTCGCTGTGACTGACAATCAGTACGTTCGCTTTGCTGCTTCACAAACCATGTCTCGCGCGCGCCTGGACGATATGCGGCCTAACACTACAATCGGCTTTGACTTTGACGACTCTGTGCGCCAGTCAACTGATCCCGAGCGCAGTGCCTGGAGCGGTACGTCCGGTAGCCCTGAACTGCGTCCCCTGCGCGCGTACCAAGCCGACCTGGGTTACGAGTGGTACTTTGCTGATGAGGGCGTACTCGCCGCAGGCGTCTTCTACAAAGACCTACGTAACTGGCACTTCACCCGCCAGGAGTTGACTGACTTCAGTGAGTACATCATCGAAGGCTATCACGACAACGGCATCGACGAGCTGCGCTCCACTCAGGGCTTCACTAGCCACATGGCCGAAGCTGGCTCTGGCAGCGTGAAAGGTCTTGAGCTACAAGCAAGCGTACCCTTCTACCTGTTCAGCGACATCCTCGATGGTTTTGGCTTTACCGCCAGCGCCACCTTCCTGGATGGAGAGATCACTGACGTAGACGAAGCTGGAGAAACAGTGACCGCGGATATCCCGGGGCTTTCTGAGCGTATCTATCAAGCAACTCTGTACTACGAGAAAAACGGCTTTGAGGCACGGATCAGCGGTCGCTATCGCGACAAATATGCCACCGAATTCTACGGCTTGAGTATGGCCCTCACTCCGACGACCGATCAAGGTGCGGAGATCTGGGATGCTCAAATTGGATACGACTTCGGAGCAGCTGGCCATACTCGCTTGGACGGCTTAAGTGTAACCCTGCAGGCTCAGAACCTGACCAACGAGAGCACCATCTCTGCGTCAGAAGAAGATTCCCGCCGGGTTAACACCTACCAAAGCTTTGGTGCAAACTACATGCTGGGTGTGAACTACCGGTTCTAAACCTAGGCTCTAGGAAGCCCCTGCTATGGTAACCCTGTAGCAGGGGCTTTTTTTTGCCAGGGATGGCATATATGCCGACAATGCAGGAGCAACTTGTCGGCGTTTGCCAGGGATGGCATATATGCAGACAATGCAAGAGCAACTTGTCGGCGCTTGCCAACGATGGCATATATGCCGAATGCAGGAGCAATTAATCGGTTTTCGCCAGGAGCAAACCCATGAACACCCAACAACCCATTAGGAAAGTCATAATTGTCGGTGGTGGTTCGTCCGGCTGGATGGCGGCCGCAATGCTCTGCCGCTTTCTCGGTCAGCAACTGGATATTACTCTGATTGAGTCCAGTGCTATCGGCACTGTCGGGGTAGGTGAAGCGACCATCCCACCAATACGCACGTTTAACAATGTCCTCGGCATTGACGAAAACGACTTTCTGCGACGCACTGGTGGCACGATTAAACTTGGTATTGAATTCGAAAACTGGGGCCAGTATGGCGACCGCTACATGCACGCCTTTGGAGATATTGGCCGCAATCTGGGGTTTACCAGTTTCCACCACTACTGGTTGCGTGGAAAAGAACACGGCATTGACGAAGATTACTGGCATTACTCATTAAACTATCGTGCGGCCAAGGATTATCGTTTTCAACCACTCGACACTATCCCGAACACGCCGCTCTGTGGTCTGGTGCACGCCTATCATTTTGATGCCGGACTCTATGCTCAACTTTTGCGCGAGTACAGTGAAGTCCGAGGAGTGAAGCGCATTGACGGGACCATTCAACAAGTTCATCAGCACCCAGACACAGGAGCCATTACCGGAGTTACGCTAGAGAATGAAAAACTCCTAGAAGCAGAGCTATTTATTGACTGCTCAGGCTTTCGCGGGCTACTGATCAACGAAACACTAAACGTCGACTTCGAAAACTGGTCTCATTGGCTACCTTGCAACCGGGCCCTGGCAGTCCCCAGCGAAACCGCCGTCAAAACCACCCCCTATACCCGAGCCATTGCCCATGAGGGCGGCTGGCAGTGGCGTATTCCTTTACAGCACCGCAACGGAAATGGACTCGTTTATTGCAGCAATCACCTATCGGACGATCAGGCCAGTGCATTACTGCTTGATAACTTGGATACCCCAGAACTGGGACAGCCTACGCCGATCCGTTTTACCACCGGCCGACGACAACAGCAATGGTGCAAAAATGTCATCGCTCTGGGCTTATCAAGTGGCTTTCTTGAACCGCTGGAGTCTACCAGCCTGCACTTAGTGCAGTCAGGCATCGTACGCTTGATAAAACACTTCCCGCATTGCGGTTTACAAACAGCAGCCATCGACGAGTACAACCGTCAGTCACAAGAGGAATTTGAAAAAATTCGTGATTTCATCATCCTTCACTACCACCTGAATCAAAAAGACGATAGCCCCTTTTGGCAAGAGTGCCGCGCAACAAAGAAACCGGATTCACTGCTACGCCGGATCGAACTTTTTCGCACCAGTGGTCTCGTGTTCCGGGAACAAGACGAGCTGTTTAGCGAATCCGCTTGGCAACAAGTATTTATTGGCCAAGGCCTAATACCTAACGACTACCATCCTCTCGCCAACGAACTGTCGACCTCTCAGCTTAAGGAGTTTCTCCAAAACCTAGGAACCACCTTTGAACGCACTACGGCCCAAATCACCGACCACGATTCTTACCTTAACCAACACGCAAAAACCGACTTATGAGATCTAAACACCTTATCCTGCCTTTAGGTCAGGGTAATCCTGAACAAATTGAAGTCGAGTAGATCTCGATATACAGCGATTCTACCAGGCCTGGTAGAATCTGATTCGAGCACAGTCCTACTGTCCGGAAACCATTTATTTTCCGCCTCGCATGTAATTGCGCCCGCTCGTCAGGCGATAATCATTGCTCTCAATCTATAGGTGTTGGTTAGTGCAAATGAACCTAACGAAACAGGTTTATAGTCTATTTTAGTTCGCTCTTCAGACCGCCTACCGAACAGGAATTTTCTCTCTTCCCGATGCATACGTATGCATCGCATGCATACGTATGCAAGCTATTGTTAGTTCAGCGTCATCACCCTAGTATGAACTCAACGTTGAATAAAAATGGCGACGTAAAAAAGGTACTCCCATGGTCCTTTATCGCAAGCATAAAACGTATCGAATTCCGGACAATTAAGTCCACTGGCGACGACTTGAGGCCGCGCCAAAACCAGTAACCTATCTACAACTCTCCGTGTGTATGTGTTGGGACTCCTCTGTCAGGAGGATTTTTTAGGCGCAGTTTACTGCGCCCTTTTTTTATCCCAAGAACGCAACTATTCCAAAACTGCATCCCTTACAAGAGAAAACCACCCCAAAGGAGCAATAATAATGAAGACTCTGTTACGCAATATAGGTATCGCTAGTTTAGCGAGCATGCTCAGTATTCACGTTAGCGCCAGCCATACGAATGAACCCGAAACCGTCGCCCTAGTTGGCAGCGTTCAAGAGGCGCTGGGTTGTCCCGGCGATTGGCAACCTGAGTGCAGTGACACTCTTCTGGAAAACACCGAGGGCGACATCTGGTTTGGTAGCTTTGACGTACCGGCCGGAGAGTACGAAATTAAGATTGCCATTAACGGCAGTTGGAACGAGAACTACGGGGCCGGCGGCGCACAAGACGGCCCGAACATACCTCTTGACGTCGAAGAAGATCAGGTAATCGATTTTTACTACGACCACGGCAACCACCGTTTGTACATCGGCGAGATGAGTGCCGGCGATTTGACCGCCGCTACTGCTCATTGGATCAGCGCCGACACCTTCGCCTGGGATGCCCCAGCCGAGGCCGACGTATCCTTGCATTACGCTGACGACGCCGGCATTTCCATCACACCCGAGAATACCGTCGATGGCAGCGAATCCATTTCATTGGCACTCACAGGCGATACGGTAAGCGGCGAACTGGCTGAACGCTTCCCTCACCTATCGAACCTGCCCACATTTACGCTGCCGGAAGCTGTTCACGAGCAGATTCCTTCACTGTTGAGACAGCAAATTGTTCTGGTGGCCACCAACGACGAAGATCAAGTAGTCGATGCCACCGGCTTGCAAATTCCCGGCGTGCTCGATGATGTCTTTGGCTACGATGGCGAGCTGGGTCCGGTGTACAACGACGCAGGCATTCACGCCAAAGTCTGGGCGCCAACGGCACGCTCGGTCAATCTGCAGGTCTTTGCCGACGGCCACCCGGAAACCAACCCGGTGGCCCACGCTATGACCCGCGATGACGACACGGGCGTCTGGTCCGTATCCGGCGGTGAGGGTTGGGACCGTATGTATTACTTGTACGAAGTGGAAGTCTATGTGCCACTGACCCAGCGTATTGAAACCACCATCAGCACAGACCCCTACACGGTGAGTGCCGCAACTGACGGCAAACGCAGCCAGTTTGTCAATCTGGCAGACGCCGACCTCAAACCTGAAGGCTGGGACGAGCTAGAGAAGCCGAGTCTGGAACGCATTGCCGATGCCATCATCTACGAAATCCACGTACGCGACTTCAGCGTTCACGATCCCGAGGTTCCAGAAGAGCATCGCGGTAAGTTCACCGCTTTTACCCTCGATGGCACCCACGGTGTTGAGCATTTGAAAAAATTGGTCGATGCGGGCATGACCCACATACACCTGCTACCCGTAAACGACTGTGCGACTATTCCCGAAGACCCGGAAGATCGTGTTGACGAGCGCGAACTCGGTTTGGATACCTACGGTCCGGCCAGTGAGCAACAACAGGCGATTATCTGGGAAATCCGCGACCAAAACGCTTTCAACTGGTGCTACGACCCACATCACTTCAATCTGCCCGAAGGTAGCTACTCTTCCGATCCAGACGGTGTAGCTCGCATCATCGAGTTCCGCCAGATGGTTCAGGCCCTGAATGCGTTAGGGCTGCGCGTAGTGGTTGACGTAGTGTATAACCACACTAATAGCGCCGGCCTCGGCGAGAAATCCGTCTTCGATAAAATCGTTCCCGGCTACTATCACCGCCTCGAAGGCTCTGGCGGTGTTGCCATGAGTACTTGCTGCCCTGGCACCGCGACAGAACACAGCATGATGGAGAAGTTTATGATCGACTCCATCGCTCTATGGGCTGAGGCGTACAAAGTTGACGGTTTCCGCTTTGATCTGATGGGTCACCACTCGCTCGACAATATGCGCAAAGTTCGTGAAGCACTCGACGGCATGACCGAAGAAGATCACGGCATTGACGGCGCGAAAGTGCTGCTCTACGGAGAAGGCTGGAACTTTGGTGAAGTCGCTGATAACGCCCGCTTTATCCAGGCCACTCAGAACAACATGGCCGGTGAAGATATTGCCGCGACCTTTAATGATCGGTTCCGCGACGCCATCCGAGGTGGCAGCCCGTTTGACAGCGGCGTCAACCATGTGCGCAACCAGGTTTTTGTCAACGGTTTGTACTTGGCGCCCAACCATGAAACAGGTGACGCAACCTTACAACAGCTGCTGCGCAATAAAGACTCTCTGCGAATAGGTTTGGCGGGTTCTCTGCGCGACTTCACCATTATGGATCACGAGGGCAACACCACAGAAGGCCGCAACGTCTTCCACCACGGCCAGGCCGGTTACGCCCACTCCCCGCTCGACGTAATCAACTACGCTGGCAAGCACGACAACGAAACCCTGTTCGACATCAATCAGTACAAGCTCCCCCTAGAAACCAGTATTGAAGATCGCGCGCGGGTGCAAGTTGTCGCCAACAGTCTGGTATTAATGGCTCAGGGCACACCCTTTATGCAGGCAGGCCAGGAGTTGCTGCGCTCCAAATCCATGGATCGTAACACCTACAACTCGGGTGATTGGTTCAACGTGCTCGACTTCACCTATGAAACCAATGGCTGGGGACGCGGCCTCCCGGTAGCCAACGAAAATGAAGCCAGCTGGGACGTCATTCGTCCACGCCTGGAAGACTCGGACTTGGCAGTCAGCAGCGCTGAAATTACCCACGCCTTTGACGCTACCACCGCTCTGCTACGCATCCGCGCCTCCTCGCCGCTGTTCAGCCTGGAAACGGCTGAACAAGTGATGGACGTGGTCAACTTCAACAACACAGGTGCCGAGCAAGTTCCCGGCCTGATCGTCATGAGTCTGACCGACGTGCTTGAGATTGATGCCAATTACGAGGAAATCGTTGTAGTTTTCAACGCAGCCACCGAAACCCAAAGCTTTGAGTGGACTGCCAACGATAACGCCTTCGAACTGCACCCGATTCAAGCCGCCTCGGGCGACAGCGCACTGGAAGACGTCCACTTTGATGGCAGCTTCAACGTACCGGCTCGCACTACCGCGGTGTTCGTCAGCACCGGCCCTGCCGAAGACAATGGCAACGGCGACGCCGATGGTAACGGCGATAGTGACCCAGCAACCCCCAGCCGCCGAAGCGGTAGCATCTCCGGATTTGGCGTGCTGATGCTGCTCATGATGTTTGGCGCACTAATGGTTAACCGTCAACAGCAACGGAGGCAGTAAACATGAAGACCTTGCACAAACTGTTACTACCGGTTGTGCTGGGCGCACTGGTGGGCTGCGGAAGCAGCTCGCCAGGCCGCGCTCCCACAGACGGGAATGGGAATGGCGACGACAATATTGGGAATGGCGATAGTAATGGCCATGACCCCGTTGCCGTGCTGAGTTGCGATACCCCCACCTATGAAACCGCCAAAAGCCTGCGTATTTATCAGGTGATGACCGAAGCCTTTATTAATGGCAACCCCTCCATTGGACACGGCGAAGGCTACGGCACCAGCCACCATATGGGCGACATTCAAGGCATTTCCGACAGCCTTGAATACATTGCCGATATGGGGTTTAACGCCATCTGGATGACCCCGATCTTCGACGCTGTGCCAATTCCCGGACAGGACATCTGGGCCGACCGCCTGGATGCCACCGGTTATTACGCCAGTAACTACTTCGCGATTGACCCCCGCTTCGGCACTTTGGATGAGGCGCGGGAAATGGTAGAGAAAGCGCACGAGCTGGGACTGTACGTGTTTTTTGACGGTGTCTTTGGTCACTTCAAACAAAACGCCCATGAATACCCCTCCATTAACGATCTGATCGTGAGTACGGAGGGAGAGCTGCGCTCCGGTGTTGGCCGCCAAGCCATTTACCCGGACGACTTGGAGTTCTTTAAGGAAGTCGCCACCTACTGGATCAAGGAGCTGAAGATCGACGGTTGGCGTCTCGACCAAGCCTACGAAGTACCGCTAGACGGCTGGCGAGCTATTCGCGCAGCGGTTGAGGAAGCGTCCGCGTCAGTTTCCTACACCAACGCCGATGGAGAAGCCGTCAACCCGCTGGGTTACATGGTCGCCGAAATCTGGAGCGGCGCTGATGAAATTGCCTCTGACGCCTATGGCCCGGAAGACGATCCGGCCCTGTGCTCAGCGTTCGACTTCCCTGTGCGCTACTCGCTGGTACAAACCCTTGCGGTTGAGGAAAGTGGCCAAAGCAACGCTACCGCCACTAACCTCAACGCCGGCATCGTCAGCGCCCATGGCCAATACCCAAGCCACGCAATTCCTAATGGCTTTATCGGCAACCACGACCTGGTACGCTTTGGCGACTTACTTCAGCGGGGCAACATTGCTGAACCTGAAGATGCGGACTATTGGCAGCGCCATAAGGCCGCCTTCAGCTTCCTAGCCTCCTACACTGGTCCGATTACACTCTACTATGGGGAAGAGATCGGCGATGAGGTGCCAGGATTTGCCGAGCAGGTTACCGACAACTGTGCCGCCCAGGGCCTGTGTGATGATCATGTGGCACGCAACAGCGGCAAAATCGAAGGTTTGCCCAGCGGCGTAGAGCACGACGTGTTTACCGCCAATGAGCAACAAGCTGATTTGCGCGACTACCTGCGCGACCTGATGCACATGCGGGCCAACAACCCGGCTCTCTATCGAGGGGAGCGCACTCAAGTGGCTGTACCTGCCGGCGCCTCCAGTGACTTGTATGCCGCACACAAAGCCGATGAAGATTCAGCCGTACTCTACCTGCTCAATGTCAGCGACGAACCCTTGGAGGTAACCTTTGACGCTTGTGCAATTGGCAGCAATGGCGCTCTTGCGGACCTGATGAGTGATGAGACCGTCGACGCCGATGACGAGAGCTACACGATTCAGATCCCTCCTCTCAGTGGTCGCTTCCTGAATATCGAGGCCCCCACGGAGCGCAACCCTGGCTGTGACTCGGGCAGCATTGTGGGCGAAGGTCCATTGGCTGCCTGTGACCTCCCCGATGCCGAAGGTAGTGGTCCACTGGATCAGACTCTGTATATTCGCGGGACTTACCCTGGCGGTAACGGCTTTGATGCGACACCGGGATACCGAGCATTCAGCTACAAAGGAGACAACCTGTATCAGGTCGTTGTTGACGAAGCCGAAGGCAGCTTTTCCTTTAAGTTTGCCAGCAGTACCTGGAGCCAAGAGTACGCCGTGGCGGGCAGCGCGCCGGTCATCCTAGGCACCGAGCAGCCTATGGCCATCGCCGCAGGGCCGGGCACCGAATCCTCAATTAGCCTTCCCGAGGCCGGCGACTACGTCTACAGCTTTGTGATCGAGGACAGTCTCGAAGAGGGCACCATGATGGTCAGCCGTTGTGCGGAATGACTGCTGATGGACGCGGTTAACCTTGGGGGCCTTTTTGGCCCCCTTTTTTTTTGACAATTCTTTACTCTCCGTGCCACCGCCCTAACCTGCCGGTGATGGGGCTCACTATGCTAAACTTTTCCTCTGGCGCTGAAGCCTTTCGCCCTCTCGTTAATGGAGACGCTGCTGTGGAACCCCTGAAACGTTGTCTGTTCCTGTGTTTTTCATTAGTACTGGCATTCAATACGTGGGCTTCGGAGAATGATCGGCCAGTCATCCTCGTGATGGGGGACAGCTTGAGCGCCGGCTACGGGATAGACTTGGATGAGGGCTGGGTCAGCCTGTTACAAGCCAGGCTCGATGACCACAATTACCGGCATAGAGTTGTCAATGCCAGCGTCAGTGGTGAAACCACTACGGGCGGTTTGGCACGGCTGCCAACCTTGCTGGAGCGACACCAACCCAGCTTGGTTATTTTGGAGTTGGGCGGCAACGATGGCTTGCGCGGCCACCCTATCAGTGCATTGCGCAACAACCTCAACGAAATGATTAAATTAAGTCAGGATGCGGGTGCCCAAGTTCTTTTGGTGGGCATGCAAATTCCGCCCAGTTACGGCCGCCGCTACGCGGACCAGTTCGCTGAAGTCTATCCCGCCCTGGCTGAGCAACACGAAATTCCGTTGGTAGGGTTTCTACTTGAAGGCGTAGCCACAGATCTAAACCTGATGCAGCGCGACGGCATTCACCCAAAAGCCGAGGCTCAACCGCGAATTTTGGAAAACGTCTGGCCAGATTTGCTGCCCCTGCTGCAGGAAACCGCGCAATTAGGCAGCGTCGTTAATCTTCGTCCACAACCATAAGAAAAACAACCCGATTGCGGCGCCCTTCTTCGTCCTGCGCATCGAACGGCAATACCAACTCTTCGATGCCAGCGTGGTCAAGATCCATTACTCTAGCGCGCGCGCCATCCCGCGGTAATGACATTGAGAACGTCGTGGGCCTGCGTTCGAAGAGCCCATCCTGAACAGGAGCATAAACAGCGAGCTCACTGCGCCCCTCACCAACCAATAGACTTTTTCGGCCGCTATTGTCGAAGCGCGCCACTTTTACCAATGGCAAATCGACTCGTCCTGAACCAATACTAACGTCCGCACTGGCCCGATGTCGGTAAGTCGGCTCTCTAGGGAAATTTCGCGACTCATCCATCATATAAAATTCAATGTCGAGACGAGCACTGCCGCGTAACAACGCGCGAATAATAGTACCCACACCAAACTGAGCGCTGGGCGTATAGAAATCTTTGCGGCCATTGCCGTTAATGTCTTCGAACACCGGCTCGAATTGAATGCCTGATGTCGCAATTCGTGTATCCGGCTCAGCGGCAAATTCAAGCCCAGCCTCTCCTTCCCTCCCGTAATGAATACGATAGGTATAATCCTGCTCAACGGCCGACGCAAAGGATTCTTCCCGAACCACCAGATCGGCCAAACCGTCGCCATCCAGATCCTGAAACTCGTGCATGCGGTAGATTCGTAGGCCTGCGAAATCGCGGCCGTCTCCCGCGCGGATATTAGCCTCGTGATCTGGCGAGATGCCAACCCCCGGGTCAATGACCATTGGATCCTCAGAGAAGGTGCCGTCCTCTCGCTGAAAAAACGCCAACAGCTTTCCGTCCCGCACAAAGACCACATCTGTTTTACCATTCAAACTCATATCCACCAGATAGGGTCGTCGCGGTGTAAACTGTGCATTGGTATCCGTAGTTCTGACCTGGGCATCAACATTCAGACGAAAAGATTCAAACTCTCCGTTTGCCTGTTGAATAATGAGGTGATAGAACTTAAAGTCAGGAATAAGAAGATCACTTAGTCCGGAGCCGGTAACATCCCGTGCAAAGTCTTTAAACCGCAAGCGTTGCCGGTCAGCTAACGGGTATATGGAACTGAATTCGACCAGTGCGCGATGTTGTTCGTGTTGCGGCGAAAAGGCTCGAAGCCCCTCCTGAGTGAGAAAGACCAGTTGCTCGTTTGCTTCGTCCGCGAGTTTCATCCGACCGAAAAACTGCGCATCCGAAGGGATCTCAACGGACAAATGCGAAAAGTCATCCAAACCAATTAACGATAACCAGCGGTTTTCAGCCGAGTGGCCAGAAACTGCAAGATACTCCCCTACCCGTTCGACATCTCCGTTAGCCGGATGCCCCAGGGAAATCGATGTAGTACTGAGCGTCTGCCCCATGGCGGAGGTTGCGATAAACCCGGCCAACAGGCACAGTTTTGGTAAAATCCTGCTCATAAGTCCCTATCGCTGCTGAAAAATAGTCATTTCGAGCAGTGTACCCTACTCTGCCATGCACACCTACCCGAGACGCCAGGGTTTACACAGGGTGATTGGCCGGCACCCAAAGTCACATTGCCACGGCTTCTAGTTTACTTATTGCTGGCCCGCCGCTTCATTCAGAAGCTGTTTAATGTCCTTTGGCAACTGTTGCCTGGCATCTTCCAACTCACCAGAGTCAATCGCTTCTGCTATGGTACCCAATACCGCGCGCGCGTGGACGGTCGCTGTATCCAAGTCCACACCTTCTCGATCACAGACGCGGCGCATAAATTCATCGAAGCCAAAGCGCTCTCCCTTGCCCGCACTTTCACCTTGTAAAAACTCTTCCAATCCCTGCGGCAACTGGGCTGCCAAGTGGTTCGGCTCATTGCCTCTCAAACGCTCCGCCAGCGTCACCAGGGTCGCCCTTGTCGCATTAAGGACGGCATCCTGAGACGATAAATTACCACTGTGCTGAACCTGATTGAGAAACTCGTGAAGTTGCATGATCACCTCCCTTTCGACACCTGTGGAACAAGTACATTCATCGCACAGCGCTCGCGACTTGGCGTGCACTCGGATGCCCGTGCACTTGGACAGCGCTCGGCAGGCTGGATCTCCCCGCCCGACTCAATTGACGCGTTTGGGATCCAAACCGTGCCCACCCACAAACGCCAGACATAAAAAAAGCGGCACCGAAGTGCCGCTTTTTTTAACCGTTCGGGGTTTGCATTGCGCGAACCCCTAGGCGGTTTAGTCCTGCCGATAGTGATCAGTAACCTCAGTCTCGGACAGATCGTCACTACGAACGTAGGTACGCACCAGAGTGTAGCCGCTGTTCGCATTACCGGCGATGTCATGAACCGCGCCAGGTGCAACACGCAGAATTTCCACGGAACGCTCGTACTCGTCCAGGCTGTAGGGCAGTACGCGCATACCTTCGGATTCCAACGAACTCTGCAGTTCGTCGAAGTCGGTGCCTGCACCTTCGCGGAACTCATACACTACCGTGGTGGTTCTGGGCCCTACGGGCGTACCACGCCATGCAAAATGCGCTTGCTCCAGATCCTCGCCAGTGTAAAGAACGACAGGACGCGGGTCATTCGGTGCATCTCCTGGCAACAAGTAGTGAGAGTAAGCGGGCAGAACTCTGGCCGAACCCGGACGAGATCGGTCGTCGTTTTGGGTCAGCTGACTCAGAGTAGAAGCGGACAGATCGGTTGGTTCAGTCCAGAACTCATCCACACCATTAATGGCCAACTGCGTCAAAGACTCCACTCGGTGTGAAATTCTGAAATGACGATGATCCACATTGAGTGTGACGCTGCCCAACAGTGCCGGACTCACTCCACTCAATGCCCACTGCGCTGCAGCTCCATAAGCGTGGTCATCCACGTTAACACCATCAGCATCGGCGGCATCAATCCACGGTGCGTTGCTGGCACTACTGTTATTGCCTTCGTCGTGATAAAAGTTCAGCAAAGCTGTGATGCTGTGACAAACACCGCTTGGGCCGGTAAAGACGTAGTGCGTGTCGGTGTCATCATCAAACACCACTTCGTCATCACCCAAGTCAATAGTGTTGACGCTCAGAGCCAAGGGAATACCGTCCTCGTAATGATCAGAGTTCAGGCTGAAAAGATTGCCCGCGTCGTTGGCCACAGTCATACACAGGCCGGTACTCAAAGGCGGCAGAATATTCACCTGCTCGTATTCTACGTAGTCAGCGTCATCCAGCGCTTGATCGATTCCGTCAATAGTAATGCCATTCCAACCCGTGCGAATTCTGCCCAGGGTTTCATTGGCAAGATCATCAAATGAGGGAATGGCAATGGCGCTGCTCAGCTCAACTTCAATGAACGTATCGCCAGCGGCAGCTACTACTTCCACGACGTCAATCGCTTCGTCGTCTCCATTGGGCAACAATACTGAAATACTTGCGCCACTTTCGTCGGCCAACTCACGAATCTGTTCGCTCACATCCAGCACAAACTCTGTACCGGACACATCCACTTGGTCATCGTTTGAGGAAACAATAAAACGCGGGCTGACAGTGTCGGTAACAGGACCTACCACTTCGCTGTAATCACTTTCAATGCCGTCAGCATTAACAGCAGTTACCTTGAAGTAAACGGCCATGGGGTTACCGTTGCTGGAGTTCAGCTCCGCCGCGGTGCTGTAGCGCGCCGTGGTGATCTCATCCTCTTCCCAGTAGCCGGGCAGATAACTGGTCACGTCCGGATTCAATTCTACGCGCTGGGTGTACACGCGATAGGCTCGAGCATGGTCTACCGGCGCCCATTGAAGAACGATTTCGTCCACACTGTCCACCGCCGAATACACCAAAGCGGGCTCAGGAACTTCAGGGCTTCCATCACCACGTGTGGTGAACTCAACGCGCGGGTTGGCGATGGTATTGTTACTACCCCAGTTGTTTAGCCGAGCCTGACGATTGGCACTGTCAACCAGCTTGTTTGCGCCCTCGGCGCCGCTGATATCTACCGTGTAGCGTGCGGCGTCAGCCAAGTTTCTCAAGCTCACAACCAGAACGGTGTAGTCACTTTCCCAGTGCAGCGTGTAGTTGGGGCCGGGCTCATCATCACTTGGACGCAGAGCGCCGTGATCAAGTTTGGTGCCGTCGTAAGTCACTTCAACATCCGCGTACAGCCCTTGAATAGCGGAGCTGGAAGGATCAAGTGCAGTGGCGTAGTTGTTGGCACGAACTGGGCGATTGAATGTGTAGCGAACCTCTACGGTGCCGTCAGACAGAGACAGGTCACTGTAGTTTTCCGGCGTCACACTGCGGAGAATCGGACCTTGGTTCTCCAGCAACTCTAACTGCAGTGCGTTCGAACGAAGACCGCCTGCTGAATGCCCATCCAGCAAAGTGAAGCGAAGCTCCTGGCCATCTCTCTGCGGAGCGCTAAAACTGCTTGAGCTGTAGTACTCATCGCCGTAGTCGTCCTCATAGAACGCCCGCAAAGTGAGACCCACCCCAGCTTCAATGTTTGCAAAGGAGAAGTTACCGTTTTCGTCGGTTTGTGTTTCGGCCACGACGCGGTTACTGCGCGCGGTGCTGGCAGTTTGCTCAAGATACACCGTAACGCCGGCAACGGGGGCGTGAGGCTCAAGATTGAGTTGATTCAAGGCACCAACCACGCGACCCGAAACACGAGTGGACAGTTTACCCACCTGCATATCGTGCGCGGATACCAAGCCGGAAATCACCTGATGAAAGGTACCCTGCTGGAAATTCTCGCCCGCCATTTCCTGAGCTTCAATGGGCGTGAAACGGCCGAAAGTAACTTCAGCGGTATCGTAGTAAAAATCTGGATAAGGGTAGTCGGAACCGGAACTGGCCTCACGGAGGTCAATACTTACCTGGTAAACCTCGTTGCCACCACCATCAGACGTAGGCGTGGTTACAGGAACGTCTTCAATAACGTACTGACCGTGCTCGTTGGTTTCTGTTGAACGCAAACCGATGCTGATCACAGCACCTTCAATGGGATTTCCGGTAACGCGGTCACGCAAAACACCCTGAATTACACCGGTAATCTGGCGCTCGGATTCCACTTCGTGAACGGGATTGGTTACTGTCTGGGCATTGGAGTTTGATGTAGAGGTTGACGTTGATTCATCCCCTTCCACCAAACAACCACTAAGACCAAATGTAACGGCGATTATTGACGTGCTCAACAGTGAGCGGCGAAATCCGCGCACACTAGCAAGACTGGATAAGCGCATAGCAAGTTCTCCATTTTTCTTTTCAGAATTGTCCGTCTTCCCCATCTATACAACCCGTTTTACGAATGAAACAGCTAGGCGGGATAGCGGTCCGGCGGCGATATTAGCAACGGCAAATACAAACGACAAGGTAAAATTTTTTGCCATTTTATTAGCAAGATAAAAACAAAATTTATTTTTTTTCTAAAAAAAAGGCACAGAAAACCCATCAGAATTTTTATCAAAATTCTTGAGTTATATGAGCAACATTATCGGATTTGGAATACAGGATTCTGGTTAACTCCACTTAACATGTTCAATAGGAGCTAAGAATGGAAATCGAGTAAACCAAGAAAAATATTAGAAAGGCGGAGGGCGATCCAACCAGACATTTAAATAGGTGCAGGAAGAAGGGAAAATCGTATCCATAGTTTTACTAATCCATGTGTTCGCTGTTGTAACGGTTGTCGTTATTTTTATGTGGAACGCGGATTGGGTATCCGCAGCAAGCACAAGTACCGTCGAACCAGGTGCCAGCGGCGGCAATTAAAAACCAATTGTAAAGTTTTGTACAGAGCGAAATTAGCGCCATTCCAAAAATGTGAACCAGTTCACATACAAAATTTTCAACGTACCTCCCCCTTGCCTCGGAAGAGTTAGCACGAAGTACTCAATCTGGAGCAACTCAAAGTCAGTGCAAACAGGACCACCGGGACCAAGATTCCAAAGGCCCATTTTCACCAAATTAAACTAACAAAATGTTCGCGCTACCATGGTTGTTATTTGTTTGGGCGACAGAGGTTTTCCCCACTTACAAAATAAAATTGACTACCAGAATTGATTAAAACATTTAAGAATTCGAACGGATATTAAGACAGTGATCGCGCTATCATGGCGCAACTATTGGCTGTAATTTTTGAAGTGATCAAGCGTGGAGGGTTACAACTATGCAGCGTTGGGGGAGAAACATTCCAAATATTCCACGATCAACTGCACACTGGCCCGGCCACGAAATTCGTTCACGTCGAGACGGTAAGCCAGTCGAACCCTTTGTGCTTGGGGATTAGGCCATTGGGTGAGATCGACGTTGAAGGCGATGGCGTCCACCACTTGCTGGCCTTTGGGATCTTGGGACAGGGTCATTTTTAGATGTTTTTCGCCCACGAGCTTTTGCTGTAGCACGAAAAACTCGCCATCGAACATGGGTTCTGGAAAGTGTTGACCCCAGGGCCCCCCATCACGCAACTGTTCTGCGACGGGCAGGCAGAGTTCATTGGGAGCAAGGCCACCGTCAGTGACCAAAACAGCTTCTAGGTCGTCGATCTTGAGTTGCCGGCGCACTTCCGCATCAAAGGCTTGCTTGAAATCGTCTAGGCGATGACTGTCCAGACTCATGCCGGCAGCCATGGCGTGACCGCCAAACTTTTGCAACAAGTCGGGATGACGCGCCGCGACTGCATCCAATGCATCACGGATATGTAAGCCAGCAATGGAACGGGCGGAGCCTTTAACTTGCCCATTGCCCGCATCGGCAAACACAATCACCGGGCGATGCAGGCGGTCTTTAATACGAGAGGCGAGTATGCCAATGACACCTTGATGCCATCCAGGATCGTAAAGGCAAAGGCCCCAGGGTAGTTCGTCGCCCTCCCCCACGTCGAGTTTTTCCAGCATGGTTAAAGCTTCCTGCTGCATGCCACTCTCAATGGATTTTCGATCCTGATTCAGATCGTCCAACGCCAGAGCCATTTCTCTGGCCAGTGACTCGCTGTCGCAGAGCAGGCATTGAATACCCAGGGACATATCATCCAGACGACCGGCGGCATTCAACCGTGGTCCCAGTGCAAACCCCAGATCCGAAGCGACGATGCGATAGGGTTTTCGCCCGGCGATTTCCAGCATCGCCAGAATACCCGGCCGGGCCATGCCTGCGCGGATGCGCTTTAATCCTTGAGCGACGAGTATTCGGTTGTTGTAATCCAGAGGCACCACATCAGCGACGGTACCCAAGGCAACCAAATCCAGAAAGTTGGCCATTTTTGGTTCAGGCAAGTGCGGCCCAAACCAATCCCGCGCACGCAGCTCCGCACGCAGAGCGTTCATCACGTAAAAAATGACGCCCACACCCGCGAGATTTTTACTGGGAAATTCACAGCCGGGCTGATTGGGATTAACAATGGCATCGGCTTCGGGCAACTGCTCTGCAGGCAGGTGGTGATCGGTCACCACCACGGCTATGCCCAACGCTTTCGCCGCCCTGACGCCTTCAATACTTGATATGCCATTATCGACGGTAACAATCACATCCGGCGCCATGGCGGAGGCCACTTGCACGATCTCCGGTGTGAGGCCATAACCGTATTCGAAACGGTTGGGCACCAAAAAATCCACCGACTGCAGTCCCATGGCCCGCAAAGCGGAAACCGCCAAGGCGCAACTGGTCGCGCCGTCGGCATCAAAGTCGCCCAGAATCAAAATATTCGCACCGGCCTCAACCGCATCCGCCAACAATTCCACAGCCGCCGCGAGCCCCTTTAATTCGGGTTTGTGCAGGTGTGCCAGACGGTGCTCCAGCTCCTCCGCTCGCCCGACACCTCGACAGCGGTAAATACGCTCCAGCAGTGGGGGAAGATCAGCGCTCAGAGGTTCAGAAGCGATAGATTCGCGGCGACGAATAGTTTTTTGCATGGCAGGGAAACTTTCACAAGAAAACAATTGAAAGCAGACCAATTAGCATTGGCCGCCAAAGGCTAGAACGATACTCTCAGCACCTGAAACAACGCGGGATTCAAGTTCCCGCGCCCTTCCACTCTAATCGCTTCAGATAACGGGACGCTGGCCTGGCGAATCCTACTGCGGGACACGCTGTGAATACATCCCTGTAAGCTCGACGTCGGCATCCTGCCTCCGACGGTCCCGCAGCAGGCTTCGCCAGGCCAGCTTAGTGTCACCCAACGAGCTTTTAAGCCCTATCTTGAGTTAAGAGCGAATACGCTGCTGCATGAAGGACTGTACCGCGCTCAGGTCCTGAGGCAACACCTCAAACCGTTCCTCACGCTCAAACAAATCGTTCATATGGTGAGGCAACTGCGGATCGGTTTCCTGGCCGGCTTTGCGTACCGCTTCCGGGAATTTCGCCGGATGTGCCGTGGCCAGACAAATCATAGGAATATCCTGCCGGCGGCGAGTCG
Organism: Marinimicrobium hydrolyticum; assembly: GCF_030848505.1. Classification (GTDB taxonomy): domain Bacteria; phylum Pseudomonadota; class Gammaproteobacteria; order Pseudomonadales; family Cellvibrionaceae; genus JAVDDU01. The sequence goes on along the minus strand of NZ_JAVDDU010000005.1, from coordinate 218,937 downwards.
CACGCGCAGCACGAATTCCGATCGCCGTGTGAGGATCCACCAGATACTCGCAGGTTTCGAACAGTTCATTGATGGTAGCCAGGGTTTCGTCATCGTCCAGCTTGTAGCTGCTGAACAATTCTCGCGCTTTACTCAAGGCGCTCTCGTCAAGATTCATAGAGCCCGACTTGAAGTCTTCCATCAAGTTGCGAATGGCGTCGCCATCGCGATCGTACAAATCAAACAACATACGCTCAAAGTTGCTGGACACCATGATGTCCATACTGGGCGACAAGGTATGCACCAATTGATGTTTGCTGTGATCATTGTCACTTAGGCAGCGATGCAGAATATCGTTGCTATTAGTACCAATCACCAGTTGATCGATGGGCAGACCCATGCGCTTGGCCAGATAACCGGCGAATATGTCCCCAAAATTCCCCGTAGGCACAGAGAACGACACCGGCCGCGCTGGCGAACCCAGGGCCAAACCGGCGTAAAAGTAGTAAACGATCTGAGCCATAATGCGGGCCCAGTTGATGGAGTTCACCGCAACCAACTGACGGCCTTCGGGCAGGAAGGATTGATCACCAAAACTGGCTTTAACCATGTTCTGGCAATCGTCGAAATTACCTTCCAGCGCAATATTGTGCACATTGTCCGCGATCACCGTCGTCATTTGCCGGCGTTGCACGTCGGATACTCGGTTGTGCGGGTGCAAAATAAACGTGTCTATGTTGTCGCAATTGCGGCAGCCTTCAATGGCGGCTGAGCCGGTATCGCCAGAAGTCGCGCCCATCACCACCACTTTTTGATTGCGCTTTTCCAGCAGGTGATCCAGCAAGTGCCCCAGGAACTGTAGCGCGAAATCTTTAAAGGCCAGGGTGGGCCCTTGAAACAATTCCAACACCCACTCGTTGTGCCCAGTTTGCACCAGTGGTGCAATGGCTTGATGGCGGAATTTGCTGTACGACTCGGCGATAATCGTTTTCAGTTCTGCATCGGGCACAGCCCCATCCACGAACGGCGCCATAATTTTAAACGCCAGTTCTTCATAGGACAGTGCACTCCAGGAAGCGATTTCTTCCTGACTGAAGTGCGGCAGAGTTTCCGGCACATAAAGACCGCCGTCGGGTGCCAGCCCAGTAAGAACCACGTCTTCAAAGGACAGTGCTGGCGCTTGTCCACGGGTGCTGATGTATTTCACGCGCTTACCTGTTTGTAAAGGTTAATCGGTACACTTACTTGAGCGGTTCCACACGAATACGGGTGATGGGACCGGTAATAGAACTCAGTGATTCAATCTTAATGATCGCTTCCACCAACTGTTTTTCCACGGCGCGATTGGTCAAGAGAATCAGTGGCACAATCTCCTGCTCGTCTTTGGCCTCTTTTTGAATCAAGGCTTCAATACTGATGCCGGAGTCGCTAAGAATCTGAGCAACTTGAGACAGAACGCCTGGTTTGTCCAAAGCGGACATGCGCAAGTAGTAAGCCGTTTCCACGTCTTCAATAGCGAGGATCGCTTTGTCGCGCAGGTTTTCCTGCTGAAAACCCAAATAGGGAACCCGGTGTTCTGGACTGGCAGTCAAAGTCCGAGCCACATCAATGATGTCCGCCAATACCGCTGAAGCGGTCGGCTCAGCACCGGCGCCAGCGCCGTAGTAAAGCGTGGGGCCAACCGCGTCGCCCTTCACCAGGATGGCATTCATAACGCCATCGACGTTCGCCAACAGACGGCTTTTGGGAATCAGCGTCGGGTGAACGCGCAATTCAATACCTTCGGGCCCACGCCGGGCGATACCCAGGTGTTTAATTCCGTAGCCCAGCTCCTGAGCGTAAACCACATCCTGAGGCGATATCCGGCTGATACCTTCGGTAAAGACTTTGTCGAATTGCAGCGGAATGCCGAACGCGATAGAAGCGAGAATCACCAGTTTGTGCGCCGCGTCTATGCCTTCAACGTCAAACGTGGGATCCGCTTCGGCATAGCCCAGCTCCTGAGCTTCTTCCAAAACTTCCGAGAAGCCACGGCCCTTATCGCGCATTTCCGTCAGAATGAAATTACCGGTGCCATTGATGATGCCGGCCAGCCATTCGATATTGTTGGCGGATAAGCCTTCGCGGATTGCCTTAATAATGGGGATGCCGCCGGCCACGGCCGCCTCAAACGCTACGGTCACACCTTTTTCATTGGCGGCCGCAAAGATTTCATTGCCATGCTCAGCAATCAGTGCCTTGTTGGCAGTGACCACGTGTTTGCCATTGGCGATGGCCCTGAGAATTAGCTCGCGGGCCGAATCAATACCGCCGATCAGCTCCACCAGAATATCGATTTCGGGGTTGTCCGCCACCTCAAAAATGTCGTTGGTGACGTTCAGACCATCCAGACTGCAATTGACGTCGTTGCGCCGTGTGGCCACCTGGGCGATAACCATTTCGCTTCCGGCCCGGGCGTTAATCACGCGGCTGTTGCGGGTCAACACATTTACGGTGCCGCTACCTACGGTGCCGAGTCCGCATATACCAATTTTTACCGGTTTCAAACGTCAATCTCCAATGTGAGTGTGTCATGCTGTCGCCGCAACCCAAGCGGGAGTGCGGCGACGCAAAAGACGGCAACCTTACTGAGCCAACCTGAGAGTGTCAATAAGCGCCAAAATCAGTCCAATTCCAACATGCGGGCTAAATCAGCGGGGGGCAGATAGCCCGCCACTAGACGACCATCGGGCATCAACAACGCCGGAGTACCGGAAACGCCAAGATCTGCTCCCAGCCGGAAGTGTTTGGCCACCGGGTGATCGTCGCAGGACTTCCCAGGAACGGGCTGCATATGCTTTAAACGATCCATGGTGCCTTGCTGATCGTCGGCACACCAGGCGGTAACCAGCTTTTCGCCAGAACTGCTGTTGACCCCGGCACGGGGGTAAGCCAGGTAACGAATTTCGATGCCCAGGTCCCGATAACCGGGTAGCTCCCGGCCTCCGTCACGGTAGGCTTCAATTTGTTGGTGCAACCGGCGGCAGTAACCACAATCCACGTCGGTGAATACATAGACCACCGCTTTGGTCTCACCTTCTGGTTTAAAGTCAATGGATTCCGAAGGATCAAGCGCGGCCAGTGCCTCTTGGCGCTTCTCTACCAGATAGGGATCTTCGACCCGGCTGAAGCCACCGGGACCAATGGCCAGCAGATCGCCCGCGATCATCATGTCACCTTTGGGAGTGACATACAGTATCGGGCCGCCGACCACCTGCACTTGATACAACCCTTCAATGGGAGAAGGCCTGACCTCGCCGAGGTTCAAATCTGGCCGCGCCTCCAATAGGCGCTCGCGAATCACTTCCGGCGCCTGACCAGAGTTTTGCTGCCCCTCGGATTTTTGCTCTGCACAGGCCACATTCAACATCAGCAATCCCAGCAGCGCGATGATCGATTTATTCAACATACAATTTCACCAACTAGTTTCAGAACGGATTACGGATCTGGGAAAGGATACCCAGCGAAACGCCAACTATCCTTTTCCTGCCTTTCAATTTTGCTAGCCCCGCGGATGATGCTGAGCGTGCTGTTCTTTCATTCGAGCGCGCGCCACGTGGGTGTAAATCTGGGTGGTGGATAGGTCGCTGTGCCCAAGCAGTAACTGTACCACACGTAAATCGGCCCCGTGATTTAGCAGGTGGGTAGCGAAGGCGTGACGCAGCGTGTGCGGCGACAGTGGTTTATCAATGCCCGCCACCTGAGCCCAGTGTTTGATCCGATACCAGAATGTTTGCCGAGTCATGGGCTGAGCACGCAAGCTGGGGAACAGAACCTCTTCCGGTCTATTGTTCAGCAGTACCGGCCTGGCCTCACGTAAATACCGCTCCAGCCAATCGCTGGCCTCCTGCCCCAAGGGGATCAACCGCTCCTTGCTGCCCTTACCCATCACACGAATGACACCCTGTCGCAGGTTGAGTTGCGAAAGCGTCAATCCCACCAATTCTGACACTCGTAAGCCGCAGGCATAAAGGACTTCCAGCATGGTTCTATCCCTAAGGCCCAGCGGGTCATCCAACTCAGGCGCTGCCAGCAATTTTTCGACGTCCGCTTCGGTAAGCGATTTCGGCAGTGCCCGAGGCAGCTTTGGGTTATCCACCGAAGCGATGGGATTTTCCGTCAGCACCCCTTCGCGCAGCTGGAACCTATAGAAGCCTCGCGCACAGGATAAAAACCGTGCCGTGGATCGGCTCGAAAAATTCTTCTCATAGCGATGCGCCAGATACCCCAGAAACTGGCCATGGGAAACTTGAATGAGTCCGCTCCCCTGCCCCACCAACCAATTGGCATAGGCTTCCAGATCCCGCCGGTATGAACTGAGCGTGTTTTCGCTCAAGCCTTTCTCCATCCAGGCGGCGTCCAGATAACGCTCCAGGATAAGGGATTCTTCGGGTGGCAAGGTGGCGGCAGTCATGGCGCTCAGTATAGCGCGAATGGCGCTCTAAAAGACCGAGTTTATAGACTTCCAGCGTTGGACGAAGTGCCACAGGTCACCACCTACAAAAAAGCCGGAGCAGTTTCCCGCCCCGGCTTTTTTACTGAACTGTACGCTAGTCTGGAAAGGATGCCCCGCGCGCAGGGCATCCTTTCCTTCAGTGCAGCTAACAATCTGCAGTAACGCTTAGCCCAATTTTTCTTTAATACGAGCAGCTCGACCAGTCAGATCGCGCAAGTAGTACAGCTTGGCCTGACGCACGTCGCCGCGACGCTTGATCTGGATGCTGTCCACTTGACGACTGTGAGTCTGGAAAGTCCGCTCAACGCCGACACCGTGGGAGATCTTGCGCACGGTAAAGGCAGAGTGCAAACCGCGGTTGCGGCGGGCGATAACAACACCCTCATAGGCCTGCAGGCGCTCGCGATTGCCCTCGGTTACTTTTACCTGTACGACAACGGTGTCGCCAGGGGCAAAGTCGGGGACGTCTTGTTTCAGTTGCTCGTTTTCCAGCTCCTGAATGATTTTATTGGTCATGGTCATTCTCCTGAGAGTCTGTAGCTTCACAGCTAGAGTTAGTCGTTGGACCGATCCGCGCCTCGAAAGAAGTTAACGGTTTCTGGTCATGATCAAGGTCCCGACGAAAGTCCGTCAGCAGCACCTGCTGCTCCTTGGTTAAAGATTTTGCTTGCAGTAAATCTGGCCGTTTCAGCCAGGTCCGCCCTAACGCCTGTTGTAGGCGCCAGCGCCGAATTCGTTCATGGTCTCCAGACAACAGCACGTCCGGGACCGGCCTGCCCTCGAATACTTCGGGGCGGGTATAGTGCGGGCAATCCAGCAAGCCCTCGGCAAAAGAATCTTGCTCCGCTGACTGAGCGTGCCCCAGTGCACCAGGAATCTGCCGGACTACCGCGTCGATCATTACCATCGCGGGTAGTTCACCACCACTGAGCACGTAATCTCCGATGGACCATTCCTGGTCGATCACGGTCTCCAGCAGCCGTTCATCAATACCTTCGTAACGCCCCGCCACCAGCACCATATTGGAGTAGGTACTCAGTTGGCTTACCCCTTCCTGAGTCAGGGGCCGCCCCTGCGGCGACAGGTAAACCACCGTGGCTTCCTCGCCAGCCCAAGCCTTGGCCGCCGCAATGGCATCGCGCAAAGGCTCGACCTTCATCAACATGCCGGGCCCACCACCGTAGGGCCGATCATCCACGGTGCGGTGCTTATCGCGCGTAAAATCGCGCGGATTCCAGCATTGCAGGGCAACCAGGCCCTGACTCACCGCGCGTCCGGTAACGCCATAATCAGTTACCGCACGAAACATCTCGGGAAAGAGGCTGACCACCGCCAATCTCAGCGGCTGCTTATCGGCTGCCTGTGGCTGATCCACGCCGCCGCCCCCTTCCAATCTTGTTCATTCGCTGGGCCGAAATCAAAACTCCGGATCCCAGTCCACCTCTATCATGCCCTCTGCCAGATCCACCCTTAGCACATAGTGCTCCGGCACGTAGGGAATCAACCGTTCCCGCTCGTCAACACTCTGCGCATCGGGCGCCACTACGAGTACGTCGTTGGCGCCGGTTTCCATCAGCTTGGAAACACACCCCAAGTCCTGACTCTGCCCCTGGTATCGACTGATGACTCGCAGCCCTTGCAGTTGATGCCAGTAGTAGTCACCGGCGTCGAGAGCCGGCAATTGCGCCCGCTCTACGGCAATGACTTGGCCCGTATAATGGGCGGCCAAATCTCGGTCATCAACGCCCTTCAGATGGATAACGTATCCCTTGCCCTGGGGGCGGGAGGCGTCAATCTCTACCTGTTTTACGCCGTGGGGCGTTTTTAGCCACCAGGGGTGATAGGCAAACAGGTTGTCAGCGGGTTGGGTAAAAGACTGGACTTTGAGCCAGCCTTTTATCCCGTACACGCCGGCAATACGCCCAACATCTATCAGTTTGGAGTCACTGCCCGGCATGTTAAAAGCGGCCTTAAGCTGCTTTGCCTTCCGGTGACTGCTCTTTGCGGCCAGTTTTGACCAGGTCAGCAACACGCTCACTCAGCTGCGCACCTTGACCAACCCAGTAGTCAATGCGGTCCAGATCCAAGCGCAGACGCTCTTCCTGGCCACGGGCGATGGGGTTGTAGAAGCCCACGCGCTCGATAAAACGACCATTGCGAGCACTGCGGCTGTCGGTGACGGACAGGTGGTAAAACGGACGCTTCTTGGAGCCGCCACGAGCCAAACGAATAGTTACCATTGAGGACTTTCCTGTATTTTCCCAGTTTGGCACCGACGGAATTGGCCGGCACCCATGAAATTTTAAATCCACACCCACATAGGGCGCGAAAGGCGCAGTATTTTAAGGGATAGAGTGAGCTTTGTATAGCCTTTCCTGACTCTGAGCCAGGGCGCGTTAGGTCATATCCGCAAAGCGGTTGGGCAGTTCCAGGCTAATCTCCTGCTCAAAGCCGGGCACATTGATCGACTTGTCGCTCAATGTGAGGTCCGCCTCGTCAATCAAGCCTTCGCCAAACTGATAAATGGTGTCAAAGCGACCCTGGAGCGCGCCAGCGTCGTAAGCGGCCGCGCGCGCGCGTACCGACTCCCGCCGCTCGACATACGAATTGACGGCGCTCTCGCCGTGACGCTTGCGCATCATTCGATCCACTACTCTGGGCGCCAGCACGCTGGCGGTGGCGTTATTGCCGCCAAAACCCTTGGAATTGAGAAAAACCACATCCAGAGGATTGTCTCGGCGATCCAGGTCAGCGAGCGGAATTTGCAGTCGCTCACCCAACACATCATCCGCAACCCGATCAATGGTCTTAATACCCGGTATCCAACCATGCTTGAATACCCCGAGCGAGGTGATCAGTTGTTCACCACTGGCTGGAGACAGAGAGTGCCCCACAAAGGCTTTTACGGCGGAAACAGGCCAGTTTTCAATGCCGAACACCCGCGCCACCCGGTCGAATATTTCCGATTCGCTGACTCGGTTCTGAGGCGTACTGGAGCCATGCGCCTGCACCATGGAGCGTTCACGTATGCCTTCATCGCCCACAATGGCCCGAGCCGAGGCGACCGCTTTGGCCATAGTGATGTAGTTACCCGGCCCCGGTGCGGAGATGGATTTTTTGAAACCATCAGCATTAATGAAAACATCGTTCACTGCGCCGTGAATATCCGCACCCAGTTCCAAGGCCAGAGCATCATCCATTAGCACCACATAGGTGCTGGCTTCCGCGATGGTAAACCCACAGTTTTCCCCGAAAGGCCGGCTGGAGCGACGCAGGTCGGTAGTGTCGCCACCATCGATTTTCTTCAGCTTATCTTCCTGGGCCAGCGCACCCATGGTGGCGTAGCCATCAATAATTTCGGAGGTTATCGGCGCTTCCGCGTTGCCCACAATAGCCACCCGACAGCGGCCATTGACTATGTCCTCCACGGCCGCACTCAAGTTATAGAGGAAAGAGGCGCAAGCACCGGCAATAGCGCCGGTATGACCCACGCTGCCAATGATATAGGCGTTAACAAAATCCGCCGGCATGCTGTTCAAGCCCAGAGGACACTGTTTGGTGGAAACCCTACTGCCTTTTAGACGCGACTGCAGCAAACCGCCAAAACCCGCCTCGTCCATTTGACTCATGACATTACTGGCGTACACGCTCACCTGATCAGGGCGGATTGAACTGGCAATCTCCGCCCAGGGAATACCCACAGATTGCACGGCGTCGGACGCGCCGATAACCGCCAACTGCAGAGCGCGAGGATGAAAACGAGAGTTGTACAGAGCGCCGGGGTCGAAACCGGCGGGCAATTGACCAGCGGATTTCACCGCCAAATCGCGGTAACTATCCAGCTTTACCGCCAATGGACCGGCAACGGTTACTTGCACCCGTCGATTATCCAGTTCCACTACCTTCCAATCCGCGGGCAGCGGCTCGGGCACTTCCCGCTCATCCATTTCAAATCGAAGTGGCTCCGCATCTCCGGCCAGCACGGCGGACTTTTGCCAGGGCACCGCATCCACATCAAAAAAACCGGCTTCAATGCGGCGTATCAAAGTCCCGTCGAGCACCTGTTGACCAAAACGAGCTTCTATATCGACGAGGCTACACGCTTGGTCGTCACTGTCCCGATAGGCGCCTTCGGTATAGGTCACTAAGCCCATCATCACCGCTAGGCCCGCCAGGGTCTCCTGCCGCTCAGCGTCGGGCAGGCTTTCCAGCACCATGCGCCTGTAAGCGTGGTGGCCAGACGCACGGCCAGCAGCGTTGAAACCGCCAAAGCCCACGATCACCGGTAATGCGGACATAGGTAACTCCAGATGTAAAATCGCCGAATAGGACGTCGTAGAGTTTATGGCCAAGGCCGAACCTTGTCATGGACAATTTGGCCAAAAAATATGGTATTTTGGCCACATGCTTCGCCCCTTACGAATTGGAGACAAAGATCGTGAACCAGGCCCTGCCCACCAAGGTTCGAATCACTTTTTTGTTGAGCGACAACATGCTCGCCACGAGCGCCACCTTGCCCATGGAAATGTTGCTCACCGCAGAGAGTGCGGGAGGCATCGTCAATCGAAAAAGTGCGCATAAAACCCGTATTGAATTGCGTACCGCCGGCATTGAAGGGGCGCCGGTCAACACCCGTGCAGGATTGACCTGGACGCCGGAACTGACTCTGGAAGAAACCGAATCCAGCGATATTGTGTATATCCCAGGCTTGTGGCGCAATCCGAGGCCTGTGGTACGGCGCCACCCGGAGGTGCTGCATTGGTTACGGAAGCAGCATGAGAATGGTGCTCTGATCAGTGCTGTGGGCACGGGCGTATGTTACCTGGCCGAGGCTGGCCTTCTGGACGGCAAGGCGGCCACCACCCATTGGCACTACTTTGACCAGTTCCACAAGGACTACCCTCTGGTACAGCTAAAGCGCCAATACTTTATTACTCAAGCCGGCAATCTTTACTGCGCCGCCAGCGTTAACTCCCTGGCGGATTTAACGGTGCACTTTATCCAGCGTCTTTACGACAAAACCATCGCCAGCCATGTGGAGCGACACTTCTCTCATGAAATACGACGCTCCTATGAAAGCACCGGTTACTTCGAGCAGGCACGCAGCCGGCACCCGGATGAGGACATTATTCAAGTGCAAATATGGCTGCAGGACAACTACCCGAGAGACGTTGTCCTGAGCCAGGTGGCGGAACGCTTCGGCCTGAGTGTGCGCACGCTGAACCGACGTTTTAAAGCCGCGACTGGCCAAACCCCTATTCAGTATTTGCAGGAAACGCGCATTACCAACGCGCGCGGTTTGTTAAAAACCAGTAATCTTTCCATTAACGAAATTGCGGATAAGGTGGGCTATCAAGACACCGGGTATTTTAACGCCCTGTTCAAAAAACTATTGGCCACCACACCGGCGGAGTACCGGGCCACCGTGCGAGCCAAACTATTCAGTGCAGAGTGAATAAACAAAGCGGACAAAAAAATGCGCTGGCCGGGGTTAGGAGCCAACGCTAAAGAACGCTAAAAATAGGAGGGGCGAGCCCACCCGAGCGGGCGGCTCGCCAGAGGTCTGTTACGCGGCTGCCGTGTCCTTATCAGCGCGCGGGACTTGTTTGATATCCGCTGATTTTTTGGAGCCTTCGTGCTCCAGAGAATCTTGAATTTCAATAGTCCGGGGCTTCATGGCCTCTGGAATTTCACGCACCAGGTCCACATGCAAAAGGCCATTTTCAAAGGTGGCACCCTGGACTTTTACATAGTCCGCCAGTTGGAAATGCCGCTCGAAGTTGCGCGCAGCTATCCCTTGGTGCAAGTAGGTGCGCCGCTCGTCGTCGGCTCGCTTGTTGGCGGACACGGTTAAATTGTTTTGGTTGACCTCAATGTTCAATTCTGAACGATCGAAACCCGCTACGGCCATGGAAATCCGGTACTGATCTTCCCCGGTTAATTCAATATTGTAGGGCGGGTAGCTGGGCTGATTCTGATCGGCGCGGCTCAGGCTGTCGAGCATCGACGCCATACGGTCAAAGCCAATGGCTGAACGGTACAGTGGAGAAAAGTCAAAATTACGCATCGCTATATCCTCTTGCTTGAGCAATATATTGGTGACCCATCACAATGATCGGGTCGTTAGTGGTTTCTCACCGCAGGGGAAGTGCCAAGCATTGGCGCCACCCCGCTGCGGCGCGTACCCCTCCAAAGAGCGGGTACAACACTTAAGTAGGGGCGAGGAAAACTATTTCAAGCGTGAGCGAGAAAAATTTATCGGGAAGTGCGCCGAGACGTGTGCAGAACGTCCTCCAGGGCCGGCCCCAGCTCCGGGAATTCATATTCATAGCCGTGAGCGGGTGCCACTTCCGGCAGCACTCTTTGCCCGGCCAGCAACAGCTCGTCGGCCAGCTCGCCCATCAACAGACGCAAGCCAAAACCTGGTACTGGTAAAAGCGACGGGCGATGAAGGGTCTTGGCCAGGGTTCGAGTAAAAACGCGATTGGTCACTGGATTGGGCGCGGTGCCATTGACGGGGCCTACCAAGGACGAGTTGGATAAACACAACAGGATGATTCCAATGAGATCGCGCCGATGAATCCATGACATCCACTGGCGACCGTCACCCAAGCGCCCCCCCACGCCAAACTTGAAGGCCGGCAGCATGGCTTGGAGTGCGCCGCCATCAGGCCCCAGCACCACACCCGTGCGGATCCGGCACACACGGGTACCTCGATCGGTAAAACGCTCAGCGGCCGCCTCCCAGTCGCGGCACAGATGGGATGAAAAGCTATCGTCACTCAAATTGCTGCCTTCGGTAATCGGCCTGTCTCCCTGGTTTCCATACACGCCGATGCCACTGCCATTAACCAGCACTTCAGGGAAGTCACCCACGCGCTGAAAGTATTCAAAAAGTGCCTCGGTGGTGCCAATTCGGCTGCGCCGTATCTCCGCCTTGAGGCGCTCGTTCCAGCGCCGGGCGGCCAGCGGTTCTCCGGCTAAATTGATCACGCCACCAAACGTGGCGTCCCCCAGGTCATCGAGCTTGGTCACGAGTTCAACCTGTTCGCCTAGGCGTTTTCTGGCTTTGGAGGGATCGCGTGTCAAGGCGGTGAGTGGGTGGCCCAGCTCCTGCAGTCGTGCACACAGTGGCGTACCAATAAAACCCGTGGCACCCGTCACCAGTATGCGGGGATTGCTAACGAGCCCAGCCATGAGAATCTCCTTACGTTGACTCCATTTAACTCCGTTGCTAGGGAACCAGCAAATCCGAAGTGCTACACTTACTATGCCACAAACAGATGAGGAGTACCTATGCCCGGTTATGGCACAGTCTTGGTCGCGCTGGATTTGACGGAGGAATCAGAAACCGTATTGCGTCACGCACGCAGGCTCTGCGCTGAGGACTTCAGCGGGCTGCACCTGGTCCACGTGGCCGAACATCCGGTGACCGGTTACGGCAACATGACCGGCAAGAACCATCGGGTTAGCGAACTCCAAGTGCGCCAGCAAATATTTCCGCGTCTAAAAGCGCTGGGAGAAGATCTGACCACCGATCAACTGCATATTGCTTTTGGCGATCCCGCCGACGAGGTCAACTTGCTGGCGGAGAAGCTGGGGGCCGACGTTATTGTGACGGGCAGCCACGGTGAACGAGGGATTCGGCGCCTGCTCGGCTCCACCGCCAGTAGTATTGCCCACCACGCTAACTGCGATGTATTGACGGTTCGCATCTCAGGATAAGCCCCAGACACAAAAAAGGCCCGAACGCATCAACGTTCGGGCCTTTTTGTTACTGACTTTTAACTTCCTTCTACACCGGCGTCGCGCTAGCCATTAAGCACTCGCAGAAGCACCTTTTTTGGCGTACTTGTCTACCAGCATATTCAGATTCGGCAAGGACTGGAGGTGGCTAAAAATGAGCTCCAGACCGTCCTTCTTGAACAAGTCCAATACATCTTCGTCTTTCAACGCTTTCAAGCGCTCGCGGTTGACCACGTAGAAGCCAGTAAGGCTGAAACCTTCCTCGTCACTGCCCTCTTTGGCCTTGATGTTGGCTTCCATAGGATCGAGAAGGTTGAGGTCTGCCAGCTTCTTGCAGAACACGCTGGTAAGCTCAGCGCGGTGCTGGTAATCCCTGAGGAATTCCATAGTCTGCTTCAGCTCTTCGGTCTGCTCGCCCTGATCGTTAAACAGACGACGACCTTCAGTGCCGTCCTTACTCCAACCCTCATAGGTGTCGTCAATGCACAGAGTCAGATTTTCGTTTTGACCGGCGTTGGCGAATACGAAGGGATAACGACGGACGAAACCCGGCACAAATTTCAGTGCCATACGCTTGTTCTCGTCCAGCATCAGGTTCTCGCCTCTTTTTAGCCCGACCACTGCCAGAGGTACGAAATCGCCATCTTGTGCGGTTTTAGCGAAAATCACCGGGAGTTCACGAGCCACTTGCACGATCTCGCTGGAGACCAGGGGCACGGAATTGATTTCGCTCACGAAACTGTGATCTTTGATTTCAACACTCCAGTTGCGGTGTGTCTCACTGGAGAGCGGCAGAATTTCGTTGTAAATCAGAAGTTGTTTTGACACGAGTTTACCTCATTGTTATTAGCGGGCGACTCTGGCCCCGAGCTAAGCAAAGTGCGGATACTAGCATCTTCTTTAGGGCCTTCACCAGTACACAGGCGTAAACCAGCCTGCCTAAAAGACATGTCCTATTTCAAAATGAAGAAAAAATACAGGTAAGATCAAAGGCGCCACTGTATGGGCACCTCAAACGGGTGGTGTCGTGCAGGGAAAAGAGAAAATGGTCGGAACGACAGGATTTGAACCTGTGACCCCCACACCCCCAGTGTGGTGCGCTACCAAACTGCGCTACGCTCCGATTTTGATGCTGTGACTCGCCTTATCGCATGGGGCCTTGGGGAGGGCTCCGGTCACAGGGATGGGCATAATACCTCAAATTTTCAGGATTGCAAGGGCCGCACGGGGGCTCGCATTAGCGAACTTTCAGGACCTCAAGCACCTGCTCCAACTCGGCAATCATTTGACTCACCAATTGCCCAAATTGGCTGGCGTCTTGCTGGGCGCCCTCGCCCTCCATCTGCTGGCGAGCGCCGCCGATAGTAAACCCCTGATCGTACAGTAGGGCTCGAATCTGGCGGATGGTCAGTACATCCTGACGCTGATAGTAGCGCCGGTTGCCCCGTCTTTTGACCGGCTTCAACTGGGGAAACTCCTGCTCCCAGTAGCGCAGCACATGGGGTTTCACCGCGCAAAGTTCACTCACTTCGCCTATGGTGAAATACCGCTTGCCGGGAATGACCGGCAATTCGTCGTTATGGCTTGGTTCCAGCATGGGCTTCTACTTTGGCCTTTAGTTTTTGTCCTGGACGGAAGGTCACCACACGGCGTGCGCTGATGGGGATTTCCTCCCCGGTTTTGGGGTTACGCCCCGGCCGCTGGCTTTTATCGCGCAGATCAAAGTTGCCGAAACCGGATAACTTTACCTGTTCGTTATTTTCCAGCGAGCGCCGAATTTCCTCAAAAAACAGCTCGACCAATTCCTTGGCTTCCCGTTTATTCAAACCAAGCTCTTCGTAGAGCTTTTCGGCTAAATCCGCTTTTGTAAGTGCCCCGCCCGACATATTATTCGTTCCCTATCTGAGGGTGGCATCAAAGTCTGACTGTAGATGTTGAACCACCAAGTCCACAGCAGCGTTGATTTCATCCTCGGTAAGAGTGCGCGATGGATGTTGAAAGGTCAAGCCCAGCGCGACACTTTTTCTATGTGGATCAATACCTTTGCCCATGTATAGGTCAAACACCTTTAAGTCTATAAGGTGCTCACCGGCGTGTTTTTCGACGCATTTCAGTACCTGATCGGCAGCAGTTTCCCGCGCCAACAGGAGTGCCAAATCCCGCCTGATGGCCGGGAATCGGGACAGGGGCTTGAACGCGGGCAAACGCGCTTCCAGGAGCGCCCACTGAGCCACCTCGAACACGTACACCGGTCGGGGGATATCCAGCGCTTGCTGGAGCTGCGGATGCACCGCACCCACAAAACCGGCCAAACGATCGCCCCGGTACACCGCGGCGCACTGGCCTGGATGCAGAGCCGGGTGGCTTGCAGCTTGGAAACGGAACTCGCCCTCGGCCCCCGTCATAGCCAGCAGGGCTTCCAAATCGCCTTTGATATCGTAAAAATCCGCCGGATCTTGAGAGTTGGCCCACTCCTCGGGTTGCCGGTTGCCGTAAATCAAACCGGCCAGCATGGGCTCCTGCTCCAGTTCGTCTCCGCGCAAGATAAAGCGCAGTCCAGACTCAAACAACCGCACCCGCTCCTGCTGGCGATTGAGGTTGTGCTGGAGCGTCTTAACCAGCCCCGGCAGCAAACTGGTACGCATCGCCCCCATATCCGCGCTGATGGGGTTCTTCAGGGTTACGGGGTCGTTATCGGGATCAAACTGACGATTGAGTTCCGGCTCGATAAAGCTGTAGGTCACCGCTTCCTGGTAGCCCCGAGCGACCAGTTGGCGGCGCAGAGCGGGCAGACCTAGTTGACGTTCAGCGTGAGCCGGTACCGGCAGCGGCGCGGCCAAGCTGCGCGTGGGCAGGCGGTTGTAGCCGTAAATGCGGGCCAGCTCTTCCAGTAGATCCACTTCCAAAGCGAGATCGAAGCGGTAGCTGGGCACACCAAATACCCAGGCGTCCGGGCGGCGCTCTTCGAGCGTAAGACCCAAGCCCAGCAACATGGCTTCTATGTCTTCATCGGCGATCTCTAAGCCGAGCGCCGCGCTAATACGTCCCCGGCGCAGTGTCACCTGCCGTGCTTGCGGCAAGTGCTCGTCATTCTTGGCTTCTACCAAGGGACCGGCCTCGCCGCCGACGATCTCCAGCAGCAGCACCGTGGCGCGCTCCATGGCATCCAGCTGCAGTTGGTAATCCACACCACGCTCGAACCGGTGAGAGGAGTCCGTGTGCAGCCCATAGCTCCGTGCGCGCCCCGCAATGGCGAGCGGATGGAAGAAGGCACTCTCCAGCAAAATGTTTTGGGTAGCACCGGTAACGGCGCTGTGTTTGCCGCCCATGATACCGGCCACGGCCAGCGCCTGTTTGGCATCGGCGATTACCAGGGTGTCGGCGTTGAGGGTCAGCTCCTGACCGTCCAGCAGAACCACCTGTTCACCCTGTTCCGCCATGCGAACGTCAATACCGCCTTCCAGCTTTGCCAAGTCGAAAGCATGCATGGGCTGGCCCAACTCCAGGAGTACGTAGTTGGTGACATCCACTACGGCATCAATGGGCCGCAAACCCGAGCGGCGCAGTTTTTCCTGCAACCAGAGCGGGCTTGGACGGCTGATATCGATGTTACGAATGACCCGGCCCACATAGCGGCTGCACGCTTCAGGAGCATTCAACACCACCGGCAAACTTTCCGCGGCCGTTACGGGCACTGGCGCTATGGCCGGGGGTGTGACTTCGCAGCGGTTCAGTACTGCCACTTCTCGGGCCAACCCCTTGATGCTCAGGCAATCGCTGCGATTGGGCGTCAAGTCCACTTCGATAATCTGATCATTCAGCTGCAGGTAATCCCGCAAATCCGTTCCCACAGGCGCGTCGGCGGGCAACTCCCAAAGGCCGTCGTCATCGTCTCCCGCCTGCAGCTCTGTCTGAGCGCACAGCATACCGAGCGATTCCACTCCGCGCAGTTTGGCTTTTTTAATCTTGAAGTCGCCCGGCAACTGTGCGCCCACCAGGGCGAACGGAATTTTGATACCCGCACGTGCGTTGGGTGCACCGCAAACTACCTGGCGCACGCCTTCGGAATCACCAGCTACCTGGCAAACGCGCAGCTTGTCGGCATCTGGGTGCGGCTCGACGGAGAGAATTTCACCCACGACCACACCGTTAAAATTGCCCGCAACCGCTTCGACGGCATCCACTTCCAGGCCGGCCATGGTGATCTGGGCGACCAGTTCATCCGTGCTTAGGTTGGGCTTCACCCATTCGCGCAACCAGGCTTCACTTAGTTTCATAGTCAGTCTCTAGAAATCGCTAGAATATTTGTCTTATCGATACCGGTCTCCGCCGCCGTGCAAAAACGCAAGCGCCGGAGAGACTTAGAATTGCTGCAGGAACCGCAAGTCGTTTTCAAAAAACAACCGCAGATCGTTCACGCCATAGCGCAGCATGGCCATGCGCTCTACTCCCAACCCAAAAGCAAAGCCGGTGTAGATCTCGCTGTCTACGCCGCTGGCTTCCAGTACATTGGGGTGCACCATGCCGCAGCCCATGATTTCCAGCCAACCGGTGTGCTTGCACACTCGGCAACCTTTGCCGCCGCAGTGGGTGCAGCCGATGTCCACTTCCGCCGAAGGTTCGGTAAACGGGAAGTAAGATGGCCGAAAGCGCACGGGAACGTCCGCCTCAAAGAACGACTTCAGAAATTCATCCACCGTGCCTTTGAGATCGGCGAAGCTAATGCCTTTATCCACCACCAACCCTTCGATCTGATGGAACATGGGTGTGTGGGTCAAATCCGAATCACAGCGGTACACGCGCCCGGGACAGATAATGCGAATGGGTGGTTGAGTATTTTCCATCACCCGCACTTGCACTGGTGACGTGTGGGTACGCAATACGAACGCTTGATCGCCCTTGGCAAAGGCGCTGTCATTCACGTAAAAGGTATCGTGCATGGCTCGGGCGGGATGGTGAGCCGGGATATTGAGCGCTTCAAAGTTGTGGTAGTCATCCTCCACTTCCGGGCCCACTTCCACTCGGTATCCTGCGGCCGCGAATATGGATTCTATGCGCTCCAAAGTGCGGGTAACGGGGTGCAGGCCGCCGCTTTGACGTTCGCCCCGGCCGGGCAGAGTCACATCGATGGTTTCTTCCGCCAGACGAGCGTCGATGGCGGCTTTTTCCAGGCTTGTTTTGCGGGCGCTGATAGCGTCCTGAACCTGGTCTTTGGCGTGATTGATTTTGGCACCAGCGGCGGGTCGCTCTTCAGGCGAGAGCTTACCCAGGCTTTTCATTTGGGCGCTGATGCTGCCTTTCTTGCCTAGGTATTCCACCCGCACCCGATCCAGTGCCTGAAGGTCTTCAGCGTCTTGTACGAGTTTGAGCGCCTCTTCGGTGAGCGCAGTAAGATTTTCCATCAGTTATTCCACAAATGGTGGTTTCTAATAGTTGGAGCAGCCAAGAGAGGGTGCCCTGCATTTTGGGACCCTCGGAGGCAGGAAGCCGACGCGGAGCGTACAGGGACGTATGTACAGCGTGTCCCAAAGTGCAGGGCACCCTCTCCCAGCTGCTTCATATAGCCGTAAACTAAAAAGGGAGAGGCCTCGCAGCCCCTCCCTTTCATCGCACTTGTTGGGGGCTCTTAACTAACCCCTAACCCGTTATTGACGATTAAGCAGCCAGAGCTGATTTAGCCTGTGCAACAACGGCCGCAAATGCGTTTTTGTCGTGAACCGCCAGATCGGCCAGAACGCGACGGTCCAGAACGATGTTGGCTTTCTTCAAGCCCGCGATTAGCTGACTGTAAGTCAGGCCTTCAGCGCGGGATTGAGCGTTAATACGCGTGATCCACAGAGCACGGAAATTACGCTTCTTATTGCGACGATCGCGATAAGCGTATTGACCGGCTTTGATAACAGCCTGCTTGGCTACCCGAAATACCCGCGAACGGGCGCCGTAATAACCTTTAGCAGCCTTAAGAACTTTTTTATGACGACGACGCGCCTGCACTCCACGTTTTACACGAGCCATGTTTCTCTCCTCTCAAAAATTGAATTTTTCGACGCGACTCAGTCGTGGCGAAGCATACGTTTAACCGCCGGAACATCCGCATCGTTGAGGACGCTGGTGCCGCGCAACTGACGCTTACGCTTGGTGGTCATTTTTGTGAGGATGTGGCTCTTGTTGGCGTGCTTGTGCTTATAGCCTGCGCCAGTCTTCTTGAAGCGCTTGGCGGCGCCACTGTGTACTTTAGCTTTTGTTGCCATGGGAAAAACTCCGCATTAATAATAGATAATCCAGTAACAAGGCAGCTAAAAGCCCGGCTACTTTCGCTTTTTAGGGGCGATCACCATAATGAGCTGCCGGCCTTCCATTTTTGGCTGTTGCTCTACAGTGCCCAGCTCCTCCAGGTCCTTTTCGATACGGTGCATAACATCCATACCCAGTTCCTGGTGAGCCATTTCCCGGCCGCGGAATCGCAGTGATACCTTGGCCTTGTCCCCGTTCTCAAGGAAACGTATCAGGTTGCGTAGTTTGACCTGATAATCTCCAGTCTCCGTCCCTGGTCTAAATTTCATTTCTTTAATCTGCTGCTGCTTCTGCTTCTTCTTGGCAGCGGCTTTGGTCTTCTTGATCTCAAACAGATGCTTGCCATAGTCCATGATCTTACAGACTATGGGGTCACTATCGGGCGATATCTCCACCAAATCCAGGTCGGCGGCCTGGGCCGTCTTCAGAGCCTCTTCCAGCGGGACTATGCCCACTTGCTCTCCATCGGCTCCTACCAGCCTGACTTCTCCGGCTTCTATCTGATCGTTAATCCGGGCTTTCTTGGACTTTCCTTTAGCGGTTGGTCGTTTGATAGTTGTCTTCTCCATTCTGTTTAAAGATACAAGCAGAGGCCCTAGCGCTCCACCCGGCCCCGTCGTTTGACGTCAGCAGCCAGATGTTCCGCAAAGGCTTCGATACTCATGACACCCAATTCCTCACCTGAGCGCGTACGCACCGCCAGGGCGTCGGATTCCATTTCCTTGTCTCCAATAACCAGGAGATAGGGGATCCGCTGAATTGTATGCTCGCGGATTTTAAAGCCGATCTTCTCGTTTCTCAAGTCCGAAATGACCCTAAAGCCTTTATCGGTGAGGGTTTTTTCAACTTTTCGAGCATATTCGGCCTGATTGTCGGTAATATTGAGCACCACCGCCTGTTCGGGCGCCAACCAAGCGGGGAAGGCGCCTTCGTAATGTTCTATCAAAATACCGATAAAACGCTCAAATGAGCCCAGTATGGCCCGGTGCAACATAACCGGCACCTGACGAGAGCCATCCTCGGCCACATATTGGGCGCCCAGCCGGCCCGGCATGGAGAAATCCACCTGAATAGTGCCGCACTGCCAAACGCGGCCGATGCAGTCTTTCAGGGAGAATTCGATCTTCGGGCCGTAGAAAGCGCCTTCTCCCGGGAGCAGTGTCCACTCCAGCCCCTTGGCGTCCAGCGCTTCGGCCAGCGCCTTCTCGGACTTATCCCAGACCTCGTCACTGCCCACGCGTTGCTCGGGGCGTGTGGAGAGGCGGATAATCAGATCTTCGAAACCAAAGTCCGCGTAAACCTGGTACAGCAGGTCGGTGAACTGAGACACCTCTTCCTGAATCTTGTCTTCGGCGCAGAAAATATGCGCATCGTCCTGCACAAAGCCGCGTACTCGCATCAAGCCCTGCAGAGTTCCGGAGGCCTCGTTACGGTGACAGCTCCCGAATTCGGCCAGGCGCAGCGGCAGATCCCGGTAGCTTTTCAAACCCTGGTTGAATACCTGTACATGACACGGGCAGTTCATGGGTTTAACGGCATAATCCCGGGATTCCGACTCGACGGTAAACATGTTGTCGCGGAATTTGTCCCAGTGGCCGGAACGCTCCCACAGGGTGCGATCAACGATTTGCGGTGTGCGGATTTCCTGGTAGCCATTGGCGCGCTGCACCTGACGCATATACTCTTCCAGCGCCGTATACACAGACCAACCCCGGGGGTGCCAAAACACCATGCCCGGCGCCTCTTCCTGGATATGGAACAAGTCGTATTTTTTAGCCAGTTTGCGGTGGTCACGCTTTTCCGCCTCTTCCAGGCGGTGCAAGTAGGCTTTCAGCTCTTTCTTGCTACCCCAGGCGGTGCCGTAAATCCGCTGAAGCATTTCATTGTTAGAGTCGCCGCGCCAGTAAGCGCCGGCCACTTTCATCAACTTGAAGTATTTCAGTTTGCCGGTAGACGGCACATGGGGGCCGCGGCACAGATCTTCAAAATCGCCCTGACGGTACAGAGACAAGGCTTCGTCAGCCGGAATGTCTTCAATAATTTGTGCTTTGTACTCTTCGCCCAAATCGCGAAAGTACTTAACGGCTTCATCGCGCGGCAATACGCGGCGGGCCACAGGCAGGTCGGCCTGGGCCAGTTCGGCCATTTTCTTTTCGATCGCTTCCAGATCTTCGGGCGTAAACGGCCGGCTGTAGGCGAAGTCGTAGTAGAAACCGTCCTCAATCACTGGGCCAATGGTGACCTGAGCTTCGGGGAACAGCTCCTTCACAGCCTGGGCCAACAGGTGTGCGGTAGAGTGGCGAATCACCTCAAGACCTTCTGGGGACTTTTCGGTGATAATGGCCACTTCCGCGTCACGGTCTATGGTGTAGCTGGTATCAACTTCCTTACCATCGACAGTGCCGGCCACAGCGGCTTTCGCCAGGCCCGGGCCAATGTCGGCGGCTAGATCAAAAATGGAAATCGGCTGGGGAAATTCGCGTTTGGAACCGTCGGGAAGACTAATCGTGGGCATGAGCGATCCTGTTTCAGTGGTGACCCCTACCAAAGGCCACTTGATTGACTATCTCCGGCCAGATGGCCGGAACTGCGTAAAGGCGGGCAGTATATAAAACCTGGCGCCAGTACGCCACCGAGCGCCGCAACAAAGAGGAAAAGACGTGAGCAAGTATTGGCTGTTTAAATCCGAGCCGGATGTGTACGGGATTGACGATCTAAGCAAGGAGCGGCAAGGCATTGGCCGCTGGGACGGTATTCGCAATTACCAGGCTCGCAATTTTCTGCGTGACCAAGTCCAGGTGGGTGATGAGGTCTTTGTATATCACAGCCAATGCAAGGTGCCGGGAGTGGCCGGCATAGCGCGAGTGGTCAAGAACGCCTACCCGGACCCAGCGCAGTTTGATCCAGAGAGTGATTACTTCGATCCGAAAGCCAGCCCCGACCAGCCTCGCTGGTACGCCGTGGATGTTCAGTTCGTGGACAAGTTTGCCCAGGTAGTACCGCTCAAAGCCCTGAAGCAGGAAACGGCATTGGAAGATATGGTGTTGTTGAAACAGGGGCGTCTGTCGGTGCAACCGGTCAAAGCATCTGAATGGCAGCACATTGTAAAGCTCGCCCAGCGACAATCGCCTTAATGGGTGTCATTCCCGCGCAGGCGAACTGGTGTCCGGAATAAATAATCGAATTAACAACTTCGTAAGCTAGCCCTCGGGCCGCGCAGGGTGAGTGTTTCAGCAAACGTCGTAAACCCCTCCCTGGGGACTGCCTCAAAAGGTCCCTCTTTTGAGGCTTGCTGAAACACTCACCCTGCACGGCCCCCTTGCATCAGGCCATCGAGCTCTTTTTCAATTCCCCACCCCATAGCTGGGATCGGCCTCAAAAGCTGGATCCCCGCACTCGCGGGAATGACGAGGACGTTCTGATTTAGGGACGAGGAGGATGTAGTGTGTGAGTGCATGGCCGTGAGTCGACACCCTGGGTATGCTATCAACTACTACACTTACTGATCGGCCAGCATGTGTACGGTGCGATCCAAGTTCTGCTCTTCATGATCCACAAATTTGAACTCATTCCAGGCAATACGCAGAGTGTCATTGTGGTGTAGGCGCCGTCGGCCACTGATTTTCTGGCCGTTCACAAAGGTCCCGTTGGTGCTGTGCAGGTCTTCCAGGTAATACTCCCGGAACTGCGGAAAATCAGCATTGGTCTCGGCAATAATACGCGCGTGGCGCGCACTGACCGCACCGTCATCCAGTTGTATATCGCTGCCCGGATGGCGGCCCAAGTGCAAACTGCCCTGAGGCACGTCGAATTTATTGGCGACGACGTCATCGATCAATTGTATTAGCTGTGCCATATTTCACCTTTTTTTTGGATTCAGAAGTCGCGCTCAATTGCCTTGCTGAGCGCCCGCGCCATATCCGTCGCACTGGCGTAACGACTCTCCGGTTCCTTTTGCAGAGCTTTGTTGATTATACGAGTGGCACTGCGAGGCAGTTGTGGACGCAGGTCACGAATATTTTTATGCCGCCCTTGCACGATCTGGTAGCTGAGCTCGGCGATGTTCTCACCACGGAACGGGAGCGCCCCACTCAAAAGCTGATAAAAGGTCACTCCTAAACTGAAAATATCGCTCTGTTCTCCCGCTCGCAAACCGCGTAATTGCTCAGGAGACATATAGAGGGGGCTACCAAAAATCTCTCCCGTTTGGGTCCGGGCGCTGCTGGCGATTCGAGCGATACCGAAGTCAGTCACGGTAACTTGATTTTGCTCCGGCCGATACAGAATATTGCCGGGCTTGATGTCCCGGTGCACCACCTCCTGGCTGTGGGCGTAAGCGAGGGCTTCGGCCACCTGCAAAGCCACCTCGTAAACTTTGCGGATGGGCAATAACTTCTCTGGAGCTGCAAATTGACTCAGGGGCTCACCCTGAACGTAATCCATCACGATATAGGCCAGCTCCGGTTCTTCGCCCACATCATAAACGGCGACGATGCCCGGGTGGCGCAAGCGCCCCGCCGCTTCCGCTTCTCGGAAAAAGCGCGCCTTCACTGCTTCGCGCTCGGCGCTATCGAAGTGAGCATAATTCAAAGTTTTAATGGCCAATGGGCGCGCAATGTGAGGATCGTGAGCCAGGTAAACGATCCCCATGGCCCCTCTTCCCAACTCCCGCTCAATTTCGTAGCGGCCCAAGCGCGTTGGCGTGGGGGGAATATCCAGTACCAGCGTTTGCGCCATATCCCGCGCTTCCGGTGCCTTGGGCGGCTTCTGCAAACTGGCTAACCGTTGCTCCACATCCCGGTAACGCCGGCGCCGCTGCTGAAGCAGAGCGTACACGCGGCGCGCATCGGCGACTCGCCGCTGCTCTTCATGCTGACGCGCTTGCTGGTACAAATCGGTCAGTACTTCCGGTGAAATCGGGCAAGCCGCCAAAGCCGTACTGGCTCCTATCCAGTCGCCCTGCTGCATTTTAAGTGCGCCCAGTTCCCGGCTGGTGGACTGATAACGGCGTTGCCAAACACCCTGGCAATACCAACAACCGACCAACAGCAGCCCCAACCACAGGTATTGTGCACTGAGCCCCAAAGGCAACCAGTAATTGCGGGCAATCGCGGCTCCTAATTGGGCTGCCATCAGCACCACAAACACCAGTAAGGACGACAACAGTGCAACGCTCAGCCGTAACTTCGGAATCAGAAGACACACGAATGCGGTCAGCAAAAGCGCCAGAACTGAATGAGCGGGATCAAACCACCAGGGGGTTTGGGGGCTCGTCACCCAACTGGGCGACGCGGATTCTGCTTCTAAAAACTTCGGCAGCTCTCCTACTTGTGTCCACCAAAGTGTTGGCGCTGAGGATGTAGCCTGACTCCAGGCGAAGTAAACCGGATCGTCGGCCAGGGTGACCGTCAGAGAAGCCAGGGTGCCGTCGAGCCATTGCAGGGCTGGATAGGAAGGCGGCGCCACAACCAGCCACAGCCCCAGCAGTAATGCCAGAGTGCGCAGATTCAATAGGCTGATGAGCCGTTCGAGCAGTGCTGTCATGGCGGGCCGTAGTTATTGCGATCGAGCCTGATCCAAAAATTACTCGGCGGTGTAATAAACGCCGGGAATCCAGCTCTTCTTTATTTTAAGGGTTTTTTGCAGCGCGTCGGACAAGTTGTCCAGAAACTGCAGATCGTGAGTGCCAATAACGACGGTATCGTCCACACCAATGACGCGGTTCGACACCCGCTGACCGTTCACAAACACGCCATTGGTGCTGTCCAGATCCCGGATCTGGTAGCCCTCGGCGGTTTTCTCAATCACCGCATGGTGGCCGCTAACCGTGGCATCGTCGATCACAAGCTGATTATCCGAGCTGCGCCCGATCGTCAGGCTGTCGGCGAGCTCATAATGACAAATGCTGGCCCCGTTGAGCTGATGGTGGATATACGGCATGGCGTGGCCTCCCTGGTGATGGCACTCCAATCAGCTTAGCACAACCTTCACGCCAGCAGTGTGACGCCTGTCTCCTCTCGATTCCTGAACGGAAGGACACTGTCAGGCGACCCGCTTCACCGGTTATTCGTTGCTTCGGCGCATTTATACCTCAAATGAAAATGGTGATATAGTCTTCTTTTCCTCAAGGAAATCTATTGAACTGGGCTAGAGTCAAGGAGGAACCTCGCTTGAAAACCTCTCTCTTTACGCTGATGGCGCTTATTTCCACAACCTTTTCTGTCGCCAATGCAAGTGATCAACAAGTTACCGAAATTGCCTTGGTGGTCTCAAACTGTCAGCTAGAGCAAGGGGCAGTGCTTGTAGACTGCATCTCGTCCGACTGGCGATTTCCCAGCTACTTTGAAATGCCGTTGGATGGCTCTCCCGGGCGGGAGGTATTAGCCACTGAAGACTATCACCATTTCATCCAGGCGCGACTGATACAGGATAGCCAGAGCGATCGGGACACCGTGCTGGACGTTCGCTATTCGGATAAACCCGCCAACGCACTGTTCCGTTCCGCCCCTTCGGAGCTGCAAGGATATCCTGCAGATATGCGAGCATTCCGTTCGGGTCACCTGGAGTTCGATATCAAAGTGCTGGATTGGGGCAAGGCTTCTGATATCGCCATCAGCATTGAATGCGGCTGGCCCTGTAGCACAAGCCATATTCCCCTGCACATTGATGAAGTGGGCACTTGGAAGAGCTTCGCGTTTTCAGCGCAAGAGTTGGTCAACAAAGGGCTCAACCTCAGCCGCTTAAGCAGTGCGGTCAATTTCATCCCTACATGGGACAATCAGCAAGGCATCCACTACCAACTGGCAAACCTGCGATGGGTCACAGGTGAGATAGATAATTCCCTACCTTATGCGCCTCCAGATTATTGGTCCAACGTGGCCACGCAAGACTTAGACTTTATCTACCAATTGGCGCGCGACAATCACCCGGGTGCCATTGACGAGCAAAACCCCGCTTTCCGTGAATACATGGAAACCGGCTACCAAACTGCCCGAGCAATGGCGGAAGCGGCCAAAACCGAGGCCGACTATCAGACTGCCATCAGCTATTACATGGCTGGTTTTGCGGACGAGCATTTCTATGTGAGCTTTACGGGTCTTTCATTTGAGCCCCCCCTCTGGCCCGGAATGGACATCAACATGCTGGGCAGTCAATACCTGGTAAACACAGTGACGCCGAGCGGCTGGCCGGTGGCATTGCCGGAGCCGGGCTCGGAGCTCATCAGTTGCGACGGGCGAGAGGTCGAAGCCCTGATAGACGAAGACGTACTCCACTATCGCTTTCGCGACAATTCAGTCAGAGCCGCAAGAGCTCGCTATGCGCCGGAACTGTTTCGTGTGGGCGGATTGGGGAATCGAACCCCCTATAAGGAGTGTGTTTTTGCCCACCAGGGTCGGAAAACCACCTATCAAATGCATTGGTCTGCGGCACCGTCGGGCGCCAGTAATTCCGCAAGAGCGCAGCACCGAGAAGCCTATCCGGCCTCGGCAATGATTGAAGAAATCGAAAGTGGCGTTTACTGGGTCTACTTACCCACATTTCTAATTGATTCCGAGGATGACGTCGCCGAATTCGAGCAAATACTGGCTGCTTTGAAAAACCTTCCTGAACCACGCACCTTGGTTATGGATGTCAGGTTTAATGGTGGTGGAAGTAGCCGATGGGCGTTCGACATTCTTAGGTCGCTTTACGGCTCCATGTCCATGGTGAATCTTTCTTTGGAAGCTGGCGGTCAATATCATTATTCTGAATTTCGCCTGAGCGACCAGAATCTTCAATATGCAAAACACCACTTGGCTCGCATCAACCCTTCAACAGCAAACGCTATAGCAAGGTCCGGTAGGCAGGGAAAAACCTGGCATACTGAGCAAAACAGCTTCGGTTTTGCTGGACGCCTGGCCGGGTTCTTCGGCCGACTTTTCAGCCTGAGTTCCGATACCCAGATCGTGTTTCTAACGAGCCACTCCTGCGCCAGCGCTTGTTTGGACTTTGCGGACATGGTGCGCTTGCTCCCCAACGCCACACACCTGGGCGAAGAAACCGGCGTTGACTCTCTGTATATCGACGTCAACCTCGACTACCCGGCGATACTGCCGAGCAATTTGGGGCAAGTAATCTACCCCATGAAAGTCTGGCGCAAGCGCTTCCGCGACCATAATGAGTCTTATGTGCCGGACATCCTCTATGACGGGGATATCTTCGATACGGAAACGGTAAAAGAATGGGTTTTAACAGTGATCTGATGGTGGGCACCTTAGGCTGCCAAGAGACAGCCTAAGGTGCCAAAGATTGGCGCTTCTATTCCCACTCAATTGTTGCAGGGGGTTTGCTGGACACGTCGTAGGTGACGCGGGAGACGCCGGAGATTTCGTTGATGATGCGGTTGGAGACTTTTTCCAACAGCTCGTACGGCAGGTGCGCCCAGCGGGCGGTCATGAAGTCGATGGTTTCCACCGCGCGCAGGGCGATGACCCATTCGTAGCGTCGGCCGTCGCCCACCACGCCAACGGATTTTACCGGTAGGAACACGGCGAACGCCTGGCTGGTTTTGTGGTACCACTCGGCAGCGCGCAGCTCTTCGATAAAGATGGCGTCCGCTTCGCGCAGTATGTCCGCGTATTCTTTCTTTACTTCGCCCAGGATGCGTACACCCAAACCGGGGCCCGGGAAGGGATGGCGGTAGACCATGTCGTAAGGCAGGCCCAGTTCCAGACCAATGGCCCGAACCTCGTCTTTGAACAGCTCCCGCAGAGGCTCGACCAGGGACATGGCCATCTCTTCCGGCAGGCCGCCCACATTGTGGTGGGATTTAATCACATGGGCCTTGCCGGTTTTTCCAGCAGCGGACTCAATAACGTCTGGATAGATGGTGCCCTGGGCCAACCATTTTACGTCGGTCAGGCGCACCGCTTCGGCATCAAAGACATCGATAAACGTATTGCCAATGGCTTTACGTTTCAGCTCCGGGTCGTTCAGACCTTCCAGCTTGTTCAGGAATTGAGCCTCAGCGTCCACGCGAATCACTTTGACGCCCATATGTTTGGCGAACATGTCCATGACTTGATCGCCTTCGTTTTTACGCAGCAGGCCGTTGTCCACGAACACGCACGTTAGTTGATCGCCGATGGCTTTATGCAGCAAGGCGGCAACTACTGAGGAATCTACACCACCGGACAAACCCAGCAATACCTTATCGGTACCCACTTGAGCGCGCACTTTTTGAATGGCGTCTTCAACGATGTTGGCGGGCGTCCAGAGCACGTCGCAACCGCACAGTTCGTAAATGAAGTGCTCCAGAATTCGTTTACCCTGCAGCGTGTGAGTCACCTCGGGATGAAACTGCAGGCCGTACATTTTTTTCTCTTCACAGTACATGCCGGCGATCGGGCAAGATGGCGTGGAAGCCATGACTTCAAAGCCGGGCGGCAAACTGATGACCTTGTCGCCGTGGCTCATCCATACATCCAGCAGGGAGCCGCCGTCGTGATCCACATGGTCGGTAATGTCGTGCAATAGCGTACTCTGCCCCAAGACTTTCACTTGCGCGTAGCCGAATTCCTGAATGGCGGAGCCCTGGACTGAACCCCCGAGCTGTTCGGCCATGGTCTGCATGCCATAGCAGATACCCAGCACCGGCACGCCCAAGGTGAACACCAGCTCCGGCGCTCTGGGAGAACCGGCCACGGTTACCGATTCAGGCCCGCCTGCCAAAATAATCCCCTGGGGAGCAAAATCTCGAATTTCATCCTCAGTAATATCGAAAGCTCGCACTTCCGAATAAACGCCGACTTCACGCACGCGGCGTGCGATCAACTGAGTGTATTGAGAGCCGAAATCCAGAATCAGAATACGCTGGGCATGAATGTCTTGGGTCATGAGAGGTCCAGTGGCGAAAGCAAAAATATGCGGGAGGAAAACTTGATCAGCCGCGAACGCGGCTGATCACTGTCTGTTAACTTAGCGACCATTGACTGGGTAGTTGGGCGCTTCTTTGGTAATTTGCACATCGTGAACATGGCTTTCACCCATGCCCGCCGAAGTGACCCGAACAAACTGAGGACGCGTGCGCATTTCCTCAATATTTTGACAACCGGTGTAACCCATGGCGGCACGCAAACCACCCATCATCTGATGCACGATGACATTAAGCGGGCCCTTGTAAGGTACACGGCCTTCGATGCCCTCGGGGACCAATTTCTCGGCACCGGCACTGGCGTCCTGAAAGTAGCGATCGCTAGAGCCCTGGGTTTGCGCCATGGCACCCAGCGAGCCCATGCCACGGTAGGATTTATAGGTCCGCCCTTGAAACAGCTCTACTTCGCCAGGAGCCTCTTCGGTGCCGGCAAACATGGAGCCCATCATCACCGTATCCGCGCCCGCAACAATGGCTTTGGCCAAGTCGCCGGAGAAGCGCACACCACCATCGGCAATCACCGGAACATCCGTGCCCTTCAACGCGGCCACGACATTCGCGATGGCGGAAATTTGCGGCACACCCACGCCACTGACAATGCGCGTGGTACAGATGGAACCGGGGCCTATGCCCACTTTTACCGCGTCCGCGCCCGCTTCCATCAATGCCAATGCCGCGTCGGCGGTGGCGATATTACCGCCCACCACCTGAACGTCCGGGTGGCTGGCCTTGATGGCGCGCACACGCTCGAGCACGTTTTTGGAGTGGCCATGGGCGGTATCGACAACCAGCAGGTCAACACCAGCCTCAACCAGAGCCGCGACCCGATCATCCGTATCCTGGCTGGTGCCAACACTGGCGCCAACTCTCAGTCGACCCTCGGGGTCTTTACAGGCGTTCGGGTATTTCTCGGCCTTATTGATGTCCTTTACGGTGATCAAACCGCGTAGTTCAAACTTATCGTTCACCACCAGCACTTTTTCAATGCGGTGTTTGTGCAGCAAGCTACGCACTTCATCGTTGGCGGCGCCCTCGGGAACCGTTACCAGTTTTTCTTTGGGGGTCATAATGCTGGAGACCCGAGCGCTGAGATTGGACTCAAAGCGCACATCACGACCGGTCACAATACCAACCAGGTCGCCCTTCTCCATAACGGGCACTCCAGAAATATTGTGCTGTTTGGTGAGCGCCAAAAGGTCACTGATGGAGGCATCGGCCTCAATGGTAATCGGGTCTTTAACGACACCCGCCTCGAATTTTTTAACCGCTCTGACCTGGGCTGCCTGCTGCTCTATGCCCATGCTTTTATGGATGACCCCGATACCGCCCTCCTGAGCCATGGCAATAGCCAGGCGCGCTTCGGTGACCGTATCCATAGCCGCAGAGATCAACGGGATGTTCAATTGAATCGCGCGCGTGAGCCGGGTTTTCAAGGACACGTCTTTCGGGGTAACATCGGAATATCCGGGTACCAACAAAACATCGTCGAACGTGAGGGCTTCTTCAGCGATTCGCAGCATACATCCAACCTTATCTTGAGTTGATTTAACCCCGCGGTGCAATCTGAGACGCAAGTGCAGGGTCTAAAGTAAACCGGCAATTATACCGTCTGAAGCCTCCTGGGTAAACCAAAATACGCCTTGTCAAGGGTGTCGGGCACCTGCTCATGCGACTCGAAGCGTTAGTAGTTTTTACATAGCTTTTACATAGCCTGCTAGAATGGCGCCATGACAAATCCCCTCATCTCCGGCGGCCCCGAGCGAAACGTGCTCTCGGTCAGTCAGCTTAATCGCCGCTCCAAGCAATTGCTGGAAACGCACTTTCCCCTTGTCTGGGTCGAAGGGGAAGTTTCCAATTTGTCCCGGCCCTCCTCCGGCCACTGGTACTTCACCCTGAAGGACGACCAAGCCCAGGTCCGCTGCGCCATGTTCCGCAATCGCAACCAACTGGTGCGCTTTAACCCTGCTCAAGGGCAGCAGCTGCTGTTGCGTGCACGGGTTAGCCTCTATGAAGGCCGCGGTGACTACCAATTGATTGCCGAGCACATGGAGGAAGCGGGTTTTGGCGCCCTGCAGAGAGCCTTTGAGGAACTCAAACAGCGCCTGTCCCAGGAAGGACTGTTTGAGCAGGAGCGTAAGCGCCCCCTACCCTCACTGCCAAAACATATTGCCGTGATCAGCTCCGCCACAGGCGCGGCGATTCGCGACATCTTGTCGGTGCTGGAGCGGCGTTTCCCGAGCGTCCCGGTGGCGCTGATTCCCGTGCCCGTACAAGGCAAAGAGGCGGCGCCCGCGATTGTGCGCGCGCTGGAACTGGCCAACCGCGCCGACATGTTCGATGTGGTGATCCTCACCCGCGGCGGTGGCTCGCTGGAAGACTTATGGCCTTTTAATGAAGAATCGGTGGCCAGAGCCATTTACGCCTCCGGCGTTCCGGTGGTCAGTGCCGTGGGGCACGAAGTGGACTTTAGTATTGCGGATTTCGTGGCGGACGTGCGAGCGCCGACGCCCTCCGCCGCTGCGGAACTGGTGGTGCCGGACGTATTGGAATACCAAGCCCGGTTCAGCAACTGCCTGGGCCGATTGCAGCAGATTGTACGGCGGCGGATTGCAGACGACCGAGCTAAGCTTGACCACATTCGCCGCCGGTTGCGCCACCCTGGGGAACGTTTGCAGCAACAGAGCCAGCGACTGGACGGGCTGGAAGCGCGACTCACTCGGTGCGTTAAAGTACAACTGGAGCGCAAACATCAACATTTGAGCAACCTGATCGCCCGGCAACGAGCCTTACAGCCCGGCGCTCGCCTGCAACAGTTACGGCGGCAGCTGAGTCAACTGGAAACTCAGCTCAACCGGCAGATCCACCTGCAACTGCAACAGCGTCAGCAGAGATTTAAAGAGGCGGCTCGGTTATTGAATAGCGTTAGCCCGCTCAAAACCTTGGAGCGTGGTTACGCCATTGCGACGGATACCAATGGGCAGGTCTTACACAGCAGCCGGCAGGTTCAACCGGGTGATACGGTGAGATCTCGGCTCGCCGAAGGGGTAGTTGTCAGCACGGTAACTGGCACCGAAGATTAGCAGGCTCTTTATTGGCTTGTTAATCGCTAACGATCGCTGTGCCCCAAATCCTTATCCGGTGACACTTGATCACGCACCAGCTGTTTGATCTCTTTGGCTTCTGGAAAACGCCCTTCGCGCTTGCGCGAATAAATCAGCTGCTCATCGCAAAGAATATCAAACACACCGCCAGTACCGGGCACCAGGGCCACTTCTCCCAAATCACTTTCGAACGTACTCAACAACTCCTGGGCGAGCCAAGCGGCACGCAATAGCCAGCGGCATTGTAAGCAATAGTGAATTTCCACACGGGGAGCTTTGGTATTGGACACGGCATTCTCTCTACAACTTGAGCGCCACTAAGTAGGGCGCGTTTATAAAGGGTGGGTAGTGAAATTGTACCAACCTCGGCTCAGTGCGCCCAGCGATTGGGGGCATTGCATAGCGCCGGGACTCTGTTATATTGGCACCTCTTGTCGGGGCGCCTTGGCGAGGTTGAAAAACCTTGTTCGGAGGCTGAGATCGGTACGGCCGAACCCGTTGAACCTGATCAGGTTGGTGCCTGCGGAGGGAACAAGGTCAGCAGTCGATCCCTGCCCCTCGTTTGTCCCCACCGATACCTGGTCCATCCACACAGTGAGGAACAGGTGAAGTCCGAATCGCAAAACTCTTTCGCCATTGCCGGTGCCGGTCTACTCGGTCGCTTACTCGCCTGGCAATTACTCCGCCAGGGCCACAAGGTCACGCTGTATGACGCGGGCGCATTAACGTCACCAAACTGTGCAGCCTGGACCGCGGCGGGCATGATCTCGCCACTGAGCGAAGCGGTGGTGTCTGACCGAAATGTGTATGAAATGGGTCTGTACGCCCTGCAAATCTGGCCGCGCTGGTTGCAAGAGTTAGGCAAAGACGATGCCGCACTCTATGAGGGCCGTGGCAGCCTGGTAGTCGCCCATCCACAGGATTTGAGTGAACTGCAGCAATTCGCTCAAGACTTGGAGTACGTCCTACCAGAGGCCAGCAATTACCGCCACGTGGCAGGCCCCGAAATTCATGACCTCGAACCGGATCTGAGTTCGTCCTTCCAACAAGGCCTTCTGTTGGAGGACGAAGCTCACCTGGATAATCGCACTCTATTGTTACGCCTGGCATCGGAAATTCGCCGTCTCGGCGCTCATTGCATTGAGCATTGCCCGGTTGAGGTGTCCGCCGGTGCCGTCATCAGTGCGCGTGGTGAAGAACGATTTGACTGGGTGTTAGACTGTCGGGGCACTGGTGCAAAAGACCGTCTTACTGAGCTGCGTGGCGTGCGCGGCGAAACGCTGCATGTTCAGACCAACGAAGTACGTCTGCACCGACCGGTTCGCTTAATGCACCCGCGTTATCAGCTTTACATCGTGCCCAAACCGGAGCAACGCTTCATCATTGGTGCCACGCAAATTGAAAGTGAAGATCGCTCACCCATGTCTCTGCAATCGTCGCTTGAACTGGGTAGCGCGCTGTACACAATCGCACCGGCGTTCGCGGAAGCCCGCATACTGGAACAAGGGGTCAACTTGCGTCCGGCCTTTATGGACAACCAGCCACACATTACCCGAACGGAAGGACTGATCAGCGCCAACGGATTATTCCGCCATGGCTATTTGCTGGCGCCGGCTGTCGTTACTCAGGTATTGGCGGAACTGGGTTTATCCGCACCGTCACCGTTCGCCCATTTACTGACACCATCGTTGGGAGAATCCCAGTTATGATCCATCTGAGTTTGAACAACGAGCCCGTCCAGGTCGAAGCGGACACTCTGTTAAGCGAAGCCCTGAACGCCTGGGGTTATGGCGATGCAAAAATTGCCGTGGCCATCAATGGTGAGTTCGTGCCCAGAACACAATACACCATCCAACCCTTACACGACGGCGATCAACTCGATGTGGTCAAGCCGGTTGGAGGAGGTTGATATGAACGATCTACAAAATGATAACTTAACCCTGTACGGGGAAAGCTTTACCAGCCGGTTTTTACTGGGCACGGCGCTGTACAATTCTCCGGAAATTATGCGCTCGTCTATCGAGGCATCCCGGTGCGAAATTGTCACGCTCGGCTTGCGCCGACAAAATCCGGGCAACCGTGATGGCGATGCCATTTGGCGGTACATTCAGGAGAGTGGTTGTCGACTGCTACCCAATACGGCTGGTTGTAAATCGGTAAAGGAAGCGGTGACCCTGGCCGAAATGTCTCGGGAAATGTTCGATACGCCCTGGGTAAAACTGGAAGTCATTGGCGACGATTACAACCTCCAGCCAGATCCCTTTGGGTTGGTGGAAGCATCCGAAAACTTGATCAAAAAAGGCTTCAAGGTTCTGCCCTACTGCACCGACGATTTAATTCTCTGTCAGCGTTTACTGGATGTGGGCTGCGAAGTGCTGATGCCGTGGGGCTCACCCATCGGCACTGGCCAAGGGTTGCTCAATCGCTACAATCTGAACACCTTGCGGGAGAGAATCAAAAACGTACCGTTAATTATTGATGCAGGCCTGGGCGCTCCTTCTCAAGCGGCGGAAGCCATGGAAATGGGCTTTGACGGCATACTGCTCAACAGTGCGGTAGCCAAAGCCCAGAACCCACCCTTGATGGCTGAGGCGTTTGCCGATGCCATCGACGCCGGTCGCAAAGCCTTCCGGGCCGGGTTGATGCAAAAGCGACAAACGGCCAGCCCCAGCACACCAACGGTTGGCCAACCTTTTTGGCACCAGTAACGGTTTTATGCGCTCAGCAACAGACTCCACATGGGCACGGTGAACAGCGAAAGAAGTAAGCCATAGCCGATCAGGCTGGACACCAACCGCGGTGCCAGCCCGTGACTAATCGCCAGAATACCGGCGGAGATCATGGCGGGCATGGCCGCTTGCAACACCACCGTGTGTGCGGCCAGCGTATCCAGCCCCAACAACCAAAACATACCGAACACTAGGGCTGGTATCAGCACCAACTTTAAGGATAAACCGGTCGCCATAGGAACCAGCGCATGACGTTCTAGGCGCAACTGCCACTGCAGCCCCACCGCTACCATCACCACAGGCGCAAGGCTCAAGGCTATACGGCCGGTCGCCGTCAACCACCATTCAGGAAACTGCCAGGGGCTGATCACCGCCAGCATGGCGATGCAAAACGCCACGAAAGGCGGAAATGTCACTATGGTTTTAGCCACTTTCTGCCACGCCGCGTGCTGATCGCTATACCATGCCGCCACCAAGACGCCGTAGGTATTAAGCGCAATTACAGTTCCAAACTGATCATAGAGTATGGCGTAAGGTAGGGCTTCGGCGCCGAGCAGCGCTTCAATCAGTGGGATCCCGACAAAGGACGTGTTGCCCAGGGGAATGATGAGCATCATGGCGCCGGTGACTGAACGCGACCAACGCAACCAAGTGGCGGCGCTCCACACCAAAAATGCCGTCACGCCCATCACCACCCAGGTGGAGATAACCGGCAACAGCGCTTCCCGATCCAGGCTGAGCTTGGGAATCTCTGTCAGCACCATGGCCGGTAAGGCGATGTAAATGATATAGAAGTTAAGCGCACTGGCAGCGTTCGCCGGCACCTGCCGTGAGCGCTGCAGGGCTAGACCGAGCGCTAGGCAGACTACAATAAACACCAAACTGCTCATCGCACCTCCTGGTGGTTAGACACACTGAACATGACCATACATCCTGTCATTCCTGTGAAGACGCACCGCTGTGGGGAACATGTAATCAAGTAAGTAGCTTCGTAAGCTAGCCCTCGGGCCGCGCAGGGTGAGTGTTCAGCAAACGTCGTGGCCCCAGTCCCTGCGCGCTCCCGGCGCTACGGGACACTCCTCGCTTCCCTGCGAGTCGTCCATGGGGACTGCCTCACCGGAGCGCCGGCCGAAAGGTCCCTCTTTTGAGGCTTGCTGAACACTCACCCTGCACGCCCCTTGTAGTCTCAGAGTACCGAGCTCTTTTCCCCCAACCCTTCCCTGATTGTCGTCATTGCAGCGACGGTGGGGAGCCCAAGAGAAGAATGACCTAGTTGCGGCGAGGGAGGCGATTCGCAGGAGGCTTTTCGAAACTCTCACAAGAGGGATCTTGTGGGAGAGCCCCCGGGGATGGGTTTACGGCGTTTTCGAAAAGCCTCCTGCGAATTGCCCGGGATTGCCTTACGAAGTACACCACCTTCACCTAAGTTTTCGAGTATCTGACGGTAAAATTTGCTGCTGAGACTGCGTAATTTGTTGGAATTTAGGTGCTCCCCTCAAATTGTTCCGGGCAGCAGCGCGCTATTTCTTCGACGGCCGACTGGTGCGATTACGCCTGGGCGATTGCTTGTCGGATTTCTTTTTGATGCCCGAGAAAGGATTCTCGCTGGATTTAAATTCAATGCGCACCGGTGTGCCCTGCAAGTCCAGAACCCGGCGAAAAGTTTTCTCCAAATAACGCACGTAATGGTTGGGCACTGCTGCGGTTTGGTTACCGTGAATAACGATAATCGGCGGGTTGTGTCCACCGGGGTGCGCATAGCGCAATTTGATGCGCCGGCCATTGATCATGGGCGGTTGATGATCTTTGACAGCGTCCTGCAAGACACGCGTCAGGAAATTGGTAGAGAACTTATCCGTGGCCGAAGCGTAGGCCTTTTCGATCGATTCATACAAGTGCCCGACGCCAGTGCCATGCAAAGCGGATATAAAATGGATCTCGGCAAAATCGACGAAACGCAAGCGCCGTTCAATTTCGCTGCGTACGTACTGTTTGTGGCCGTCTTCCAGACCGTCCCACTTGTTCAAAGCTACCACCAGCGCTCGGCCCGCATCAAGCACAGTCCCCATCAAATGTAGGTCCTGATCCACCACGCCTTCGCTGGCATCCATCACCAGAATTACCACATTGGCGTCGTCGATGGCTTGCAGGGTTTTGACAATGGAAAACTTTTCGATGGATTGGGATACGTTCTTACGCCGACGCACGCCCGCGGTGTCGATCAAGGTGTAAGGTTTGTCGAACCGCTCGTAGTTGATGTACACACTGTCGCGTGTGGTGCCGGGCTCGTCATAGACTACGACCCGGTCTTCGCCCAACAGTCGATTGACTAAGGTGGACTTGCCCACGTTGGGCCGGCCCACCAAAGCGATTTTAATACCCCTTGCTTCAACAGCCGGCGCGGGCTCTTCATCTTCTGGCACTTCGCCGAGCACCTCGGCCATCATGGATTTAACGCCGCGCCCGTGAGTGGCGGTAGTGGCGAAAATCTCTCCCAGCCCCAATTCGTAGAACGGCGCCAGGGCCACATCCGGATCCATGCCATCAATTTTGTTGGCCACCAGATAGACTTTTTTATGCTGCGTACGCAGATGTTTAGCAATCATATGGTCCGCGGCGGTCACGCCTTCGCGACTGTCCAGTATAAACAGCACGGTATCCGCCTCGCGAATCGCTTGCAGCGACTGCCCGGCCATAACCGTATCAATTCCTTCTTCTTCCCCACTGATGCCGCCAGTATCAATCACCATAAAGGAGCGCCCTTCGATGGTCCCCTTGCCGTATTTGCGATCACGGGTCAGGCCGGCGTAATTAGCCACCAGAGCTTCCCGGCTGCGGGTGAGCTGGTTAAACAGGGTGGACTTTCCGACATTTGGGCGCCCTACAAGGGCGATAATTGGCATCATAAGGCTTTAATCAGTCTAGAGTTGGTGCAGCTTCGGGGGCGCAGCATAGTGGATTGATGGGATTTTTCCCAGTAAATTAACGCAAAAAGCCAGCCACGGGAAGAATCCCATGACTGGCCTTAAACCGACTCTCGAAGCTAGCAGCCAGTTTTAGTCCGCTATTCGGAAGGCTTGCAGGCGGCCTCTATCGCCATACACGTAGAGAATGTCTCCATCGCTCTTCATGCTGCCGCTGACACCACGGCGATTTACCCGCCGCCGGGCCACGAACTCGCCATCGCTTTGGTTCATCACGTGCAGATAACCTTTGAAATCAGCAACGGCGACATAATCACCCAGCACCTGTGGACCGTTGATGTACCGGCGTAGCATCTGGTCGTTTTGCCACAAAATTTCACCCGATGTGGAACGGTAAGCGGTCACGCGACTGTTCGCCTCGGATACAAACAGCGTACGCCCGGCGATGGCCAAATCTTGATGCGTGGAGGTGTCCGCCGCCCATAAGGGGCGGCCGTTGCTGCGGTTCAGTGCCACGACTCGCCCTTGGTAGGACGCGGCGTAAATAACCGTCTCGTGCAACAAGGGAGACGCGCTGATATCCACCATCCGGTCCAGCTCTGAGCGACCTTGCGGCAAAGCCACACGGTATTCCCACTGAATCAAACCGTTGCGAGTGTTGAACGCAATCACTTTACCATTGGCAAAGCCAGCAACCACCATAGAACCAGTGAACAGCGGCTGACCACTGCCTCGGAGAGTCAAAATGGGAGCCGGTGTCTCGTAGCGCCACCGATTCTCGCCCGTTTTAGCGTCCATGGCGAACAGTTTGCCGTCAATGGTCTGCGCGACAACCGTGGCACCGTCAGTGTTCGGCACTGATACCACTTCGCTGGTCAGGTTGGTACGCCAGAGCTCTTCGCCATCTTCGCTGGACAGAGCAACTACTTCACCCTGACGAGTACCAAATAAGACCAGGCCGTTACTGACGCCAACGCCACCGGTAATTTCGTAGCCAGTTCTCTGGCGCCACTGCCGCGCGCCATTAAAGCGGTTGAACGCTTGTACCCTGCCCCGAGCGTCCGCCGCATAAATTACGTCGCCATCGATCGCGGGCTGCAGTTGCACAACCCCCTTTCCGGTGCCAACGCCGACATTTCTTCGCCACACAGATTCCAAATTAATCGTGGGTTCAAATTCCACTAGGTCCATCGGACGGGTGGCATCGTCTTTGGTAAACAGGGCACAACCAGACACCAAAAGCGCACACAGAATGAGCGTGCAATACTTCATGAAGCGTTCTCCTCGAGCGCCGAACCGGCTGTGGCGGGCGTCGCTAAATTATCGAGTTTCATTTCCAACAGTGCGGCGCGGTTTTGCGCAGCTTGATCAAGGCCTTCCAGGGCCCGTTGGTATGCGGCACGTGCGCCGTCAATGTTGCCTTGGCGCAGTAGGATGTCACCGCGCGCTTCGTCGTACTTGGAGGCGATGCTTTCTGACGGCCTGCCTTCCTCTAACAGACGCAATGCTTCGTCGTATGCCGATTGCGCGGTTAGCACACGGGCCAGACGAACGCGCGCCAGCTCGGAAACCGGACCACGGGACGCTTGGGTCAGGACCCATTCCAGCTCATTGGCCGCCGTCTCTAGATCTTCTTCATCAATGGCGGCTTTGGCTCGCAGAAACGCTGCGTTAAAGGCGTATTGGCTGTTGCGGCTGGTTTGCTTGATCTCCTCGACCAAACCAGTAGCTGGTTCGCCGGCGTCAACACTGTCGAGCAGCGCTTCGTACTGGGCGGAGGCGGTATGTGCTTGTGCCAAGCGTTGGTCCTGCCAAGCGTTCCAGCCAAAATAGCCACCCACGGACAGCACCACGGCCGTGACTACCCACTTGCCGTTTTCTTTCCACCAGCGCTTGAGCGCCTCTAGTTGTTCTTCTTCGGTCAAATGATCGCTCACATCGGGCTCCTGTTAATGTCAGTATTATATTGATTACGGCTGTAATTCAGCGCGCAAATATTCGATGGCCTCACTGGCCGAAAGTGTTTGCTGGGGTTTGTCTTCTCGCAGCATTTTAATGGTTACCGAGCCGTTACGGGCCTCGTCTTCTCCCAGTATCAGCGCCACTTGAGCCTGGCTTTTGTCGGCTTTTTTCAATTGGCTTTTAAAACTGCCACCGCCACAGTGAGTCAACAAACTGACTCCCGGCAGAGCGTCACGCAATTGCTCGGCGAGCTGCAGTGCCTGGGACTGTACTTCTCCAACCGCTGCCAAATAAATCTGAGCTTGCTGCCCCAGCCCCGGCGGTGAAATTTCCGCGGCTTGAAGCATCAATACCAGTCGCTCAAGGCCAATGCCGAAGCCAATGGCGGGGGTGGATTTTCCACCCAATTGTTCCACCAGGCCATCGTAGCGCCCACCAGCGCAAACCGTGCCTTGGGCACCCAGTTTATCAGTCACCCATTCAAACGCGGTCTTCCCGTAATAATCCAACCCACGAACGAGCCGGGGGTTGACGGTGTAGTTTACGCCGTTGGCATCCAGCAGTGCTTGCAGTTGCTCAAAGTGTTCCCGTGATTCGGGATCCAGATAATCCGTCAGTACGGGAGCGTCTTTCAAGAGTGCTTGCGTAGCGCTATTCTTGCTATCCAAAATCCGCAGTGGATTGGTGCCCAAACGGCGCTGGCTGTCTTCATCCAGCTGTTCTCGATACTGCTCCAGGTAGGCCACCAAGGCTTCCCGATAAGTTTTTCTCGCTTCGGTGCTACCGAGCGAATTCAGCTCCAGGTGCACCCAATCGCCCAACCCCAGGTCGCGCAGAATACGCGCGCTCAGCAACAGTATTTCCGCGTCCACGTCCGGCCCGGTCAGCCCAAACACTTCCACACCAATTTGGTGAAACTGCCGGTAACGGCCTTTCTGCGGCCGTTCGTGGCGGAACATGGGGCCCATGTACCACAGGCGCTGTGTCTGGTTGTACAACAGGCCGTGCTCTTCGCAGGCGCGTACGCAGCTGGCGGTACCTTCGGGGCGCAGGGTGATGCTGTCTCCGTTGCGATCTTCGAAGGTGTACATTTCTTTTTCGACGATATCGGTCACTTCGCCAATGGAGCGTTTGAACAGATCGGTCGATTCCAGTACTGGAAAGCGGATTTCCCGATAACCGTAGCGACGCAGTATGTCGGTGACGGTTTTTTCCAGATACTGCCAGTACGGAGACTCATCTGGCAGTAAATCGTTCATTCCTCGGATGGCTTGAATCTTTTTCAAAGAACTCTCTCGTTTTTTCTCATTTTCTTGTGTTTTGGGTTCGGTGATGACTATGAGCTCTGTTCAAACAGTCTACGGCTATTCAGAGCCCAGGCAGTGGGGCGAATCTAGTTTTGAAAACGCGGTGAATACATCCCTGTAGCTCCTGCACTTCATCCCTGAAGTGAAGGTTTCAAAACTAGATTCGCCCCACTGCCTTCTGTGCCATTAAGACAGCCTGGCTAGCGTTTAGCCGCTATCTATTAGTTAGTGAGTGAGTAGTGGGGTCTATGTTTAACCAAAGCCGTGAACCGCCAGCAACCACTCGGCCGGTAGGGGGTGGGTACTTTTGAAACCCTCGCTTCATGGATGAAGCGGGGGAGCTACAGGGATGTATTCACCGCGTTTTCAAAAGTACCCACCCCCTACCGGCCGTTTCCACCTAGAGGCACCGGGCTCTCAAAACTCACCCTCAAACCCGAATAATCGTATTGGCTTCTTCCGCCGCCAATCGTGCTTTTTTCTGTTCGGCTTTTTCCCGGATCAAACGCTCCAGATCATCCACTAAGGTCGCATTGCCTAGCTTCTGGCTCGGAGCGCCGTCAATATACAGCAAATTGT
The DNA here is from genome assembly GCF_030848505.1 of Marinimicrobium hydrolyticum. GTDB lineage: Bacteria > Pseudomonadota > Gammaproteobacteria > Pseudomonadales > Cellvibrionaceae > JAVDDU01. Next base: position 177,908 of record NZ_JAVDDU010000005.1, on the reverse strand, counting down.
GCGGCGAACCGCCCGCCAAGCCTAGATCGGCCTCTTTCGCCTCTCCGGGACCATTAACCACACAACCGATAACGGCCACATCCAGAGGAACGGTAATATCCTCTACCCGCTGCTCCAGCTCGTTCATGGTCTGGATCACATCGAAGTTTTGGCGGGAGCAGCTGGGGCAGGCAATAAAGTTCACCCCCTTACTGCGCAGCTTCAGGCTTTTTAGCAAATCCCAGCCGACTTTGACCTCTTCTACTGGGTCAGCCGCCAATGAGATGCGCACTGTATCACCTATACCGTCCAGTAGCAGCGCCCCTAGGCCTACCGCTGACTTGACAGTTCCCGCCCGCAGGCCGCCCGCTTCGGTAATACCCAGGTGCAAAGGCTGCTCGATTTGGGTCGCCAGCTTGCGGTAAGCGGCCACGGCCATAAAGACGTCGGAGGCCTTAACGCTGACTTTGAAGTCTTGGAAGTTCAGCTGATCCAGGATTTCCACATGACGCAATGCTGACTCCACCAGAGCATCGGGAGTTGGCTCGCCGTATTTCTTTTGTAGATCTTTTTCCAGAGAACCGGCGTTGACACCGATGCGGATGGGGATACCCAAGTCGCGCGCCTTGTCCACCACGGCACGAATGCGCTTTTCCCGGCCGATATTACCCGGGTTGATACGCAAGCAGTCTACGCCCAAGTCGGCTACGCGCAGCGCAATGCGGTAGTCAAAATGAATATCGGCCACCAGGGGCACTTGTACCTGTCGGCGAATTTCGCCAAACGCTTCGGCGGCGTCCATGGAGGGCACCGACACGCGCACTATGTCCGCGCCCGCCAATTGCAGACGCTGAATCTGGCCCACTGTCGCGGCCACGTCGGTCGTTTCCGTATTGGTCATGCTTTGCACGGAGATGGGCGCATCTCCGCCGACCGGCACATTTCCGACCATTATTTGTCGGGACTTGCGCCGCTTAATTGGCGTTTCGCAATGCATAAATGACAGCCCGTGTTATTGGCCCACCGACACGGTCATTAACCGGGTACCGGCGGGAACGTCCAAGTCGAATGCCGCGCCGTTCAATGACAGTTGTACGGCGGGAGCATTACCCATTTTTACTTCAAAAGGCGCTCGCCCCTGCAGGCTCAATTCCCGGCCTGGCTGAACCAAATCAGTCACCAATACATCGCCTTGGGCGTCTGTGACTACCAACCAACACTCGTCAATAAACGAGAGTTGCAGACTATCGAGCGGATCTGTTTCCAACACTTCAGTTTCGGCCAGAAAGGTCACGTCGCTCACTGGCGCGGCGTTCACTTCTTCCGGCAAAGCGACTTCAGCTTCCGGCTCCATTAGCTCGGCCGTCTCTGTGAAGGCTGCTGGAGTGGAACTCGCTGCTCCTGACGAGGCGACCAGCTCTGCCTCTACCACGCTTTCACTGGTCAAAGTCTCGCTTTCACCGTCGTTGCCCAGGAACCAGATCGAGAGTATCCATAGGCCCGCCAGAAGCGCCAATATGCAAACGGCAAAGTGCCATAAAGGACGGCCTGGAGCGGCAGGAACGGTGTTTTGCAGCGAATTACCTGAATCTTCTTCGGCAAACCCGGCCTCCTGACGAGCTCGCCCGTAGGCTGCCAGAAGTGACTCCACATCCAGGTTAAGCAACTTGGCGTAGATTCGAAGGTAGCCTCGCGTGAAGGTGTCCGAGTGCATTTTGGAAAAGTCGTCGCTTTCCAGAGCGCGGACATTGTGCAATGTCATACGCGTCTCAGCAACCACATCATCCAACGCCAAGCCGGCTTTTTCTCTCGCTTGTCGAAGTATGGTCCCTGGGGACTGGTACGGATGATCTACTTCCGGATTACTTGGGTCAGTTGTCATTGGAACCTCAGTCGTTCGTCATCCGCCGGTATTCCAGCAACTCATTGGAATAGGGAAAGCGGTTTCTAAGTGCCAACGCGTAACTGGCCTCTTGGTCCTTGTTGCCAAAAATGCGCTCGATTCGAATGCCCAGCAGAAGTGATCGCGCTGTGTGCCGGGAAAGCTCCCCGTACTGATCCAAGAAGCGCTTAGCCTGAGCATAGTCCTGTTCATTAAAATAAATTTCCGCGAGCTCCAAAAGCACAGGAGCCGACCGCCGATTCAGCGTGTGGGCGTGCTCAAAGGCCGCCTTGGCCCGCTCAGGTTTATCCAGCTCCAAGGCCGTACGGCCCAAACTCAGAAGCGCACGGTCGCGATGTTCATAATCCAGGTCTCGGGATACACGCTCGAATTGGGTGAACGCCTCTTCATAGCGTTCCTGCCGGAAGAGAAAAGCCCCGTAGTTGTTACGCGCCTGACTGAAGCCGGGATCACGACGCAATACCCAGCGAAAGCGATCCTCAGCCAGTTCCGGCTCGCCTTCCAGTTGGTAGAGCATCGCCATGGCGGCGTTGGCAGGAACCGAGTTGCGCTCCAAATCGAAGGCCCGGCGCAAATGGTGGCGGGCCGCCTCGCGGTTACCGGTTTCTATATAAGCCATAGCCAGTTGGACGTAAGACTCCATGGCTTTTTCCTGATCCACTTGCGGCCCGGAGCGCTGGCTAACACAGGCGCTCAAGCCCAATACCAGGAGTAAAAACAAACCCCGGCGGATGAGGGTTAAAGGGGTGTTGTGCATCAGTGCGCCTCCACGTTCTTATCAATTATAGTTCAGAGACTATTTTGACGGTTTCCACCGCCTCGTTAGCGTCAAAGCGTGTGCGATACCTTTCACTTCTCTTAGTGATGTCCTTAACCGTACCGGCCAGTTGTCCACAGGCGGCCTCAATATCCTCACCGCGGGTGGTGCGCACGGTGGTGATAAAGCCTTCCTGCATCAGAATGTCCTGGAAACGGCGCAAGGCGTTGTTGCTCACGCGCTTGTAATTAGACAGCTTGAACGGGTTGAACGGAATCAGGTTGATTTTGACTGGTACGTCACGGAGGAGTTCCGCCAGTTCCTTTGCGTGCCAGGGGCGGTCATTGACCTGATCGATCAAGGTGTATTCGATGGTGATTCTTCGGTGGGTATCCGGACAAGCAGCAATATAACGCTGGGCGGAATCCAGGAGCATCGCAATGGGGTATTTTTTATTGATGGGCACCAACTCGCTGCGCAAGGCATCATTGGGCGCATGCAGAGATATGGCCAGGCAGGCATCGGTGTACTGGCTGAGGCGATCCAAGGCCGGCACCACGCCCGAGGTGCTCAAGGTTACTCGCCGCTTGGAGATGCCATAAGCATTGTCGTGCATCATCAAATTCATGGCATCGACAACATTGTCGAAGTTGAGCAAAGGCTCGCCCATGCCCATCAGGACCACATTGGTCACCCGGCGACGCGCCCCGGGCTGGAGCTGGTCGAAGGATTTGGCGGCGATCCACACCTGACCAATGATCTCGGCTGCGGTCAGATCTCGGTCAAAGCCCTGTTTCCCAGTTGCACAGAAGCTACAGTCCAGTGAGCAGCCCACCTGGGAGGAGACACACAGGGTGCCGCGATCCCCTTCCGGGATAAACACGGTTTCCACCACGCTGCCGCCGGAGACCCGGATCAGGAACTTGCGAGTACCGTCAGTGGAATCCAGCTGTTGAATCACCTCGGGAGCGCGAATTTCGGCGCACTCTTTCAGCTTGGCGCGCAGATCTTTGCTGATATTGGTCATATCATCAAAGTTTTCCGCCCCCAATTGGTGGATCCACTTGAGCACCTGGGTGGCGCGGAAGCTTTTCTCCCCGATGGAGGCGAAGTAGTCCACCAGTTTGGCCTCCGGCAACCCCAACAAATTGACCTTGGGACTGTCCTGGGCGGTGGACCCGCTGCACGCTGTTGCTACCATGGTGATACCTGTTTAAAACTCAGCCCTAGCGGGCCAAAATCTCGTTTGCTTCGAAGAAGAAAGCCACTTCACGAGCCGCCGATTCAGGAGAATCGGAACCGTGTACCGCATTTTCGCCCACGCTTTCAGCGAAATCCGCCCGCAAAGTGCCTGGTTCGGCGTCGGCCGGATTGGTGGCGCCCATCAGTTGACGATTCAAGGCGATGGCGTTTTCACCCGCCAACACCTGAACACAGACCGGCCCGGAGGTCATAAAGTCCACCAGGCCGGTGAAAAAAGGCCGCTCCCGATGTTCAGCATAGAAGCCTTCTGCCTGTTCGCGACTCAATTGCAGCATTTTCAGCGCCACAATTTTCAAACCGGTCTGCTCAAAACGCGAAAGAATCGCCCCAATGTGGTTCTTACTCACTGCGTCGGGCTTGATAATCGACAGAGTCTGTTCAACGGCCATTAGATACCACTCCATTAGATAATAATGCGACCCGGCCCCCATTAGCGTCCCAGAAGCCGACAAATGCGGCGATTATACGCAGTTTAGCAGCGGTTTTATACGGTTTTCGGGGTCTGCGGAGGTGCTCAGGCCGGGCTAGGCTTCGCTTTGGGCGATGGTCTGGATCCGCTGCACCATGGCGCGCAATCCATTACCGCGGGTCGGGCTCAAATGCTTGATCAGATTAAGCTGGTCAAAATAGCCTTCAATATCGAAATCCAGGACTTCCCGGGCCGGCTTGCCATTGTAGGCCGCCAAAACCACACCCAGAAGGCCACGTACAATAAAGGCGTCACTGTCAGCGTGGAAAAAAAGCCGGCCGTCCCGTTGCTCATGGACTAGCCACACCTGGCTCTGACAGCCCCGGACCAGATTGGCTTCGGTGCGATGCTCCTCAGGCAGGGGTTCCAGCTCCTTGCCCAGGTCAATAATGTACTTGTAGCGGTCTTCCCAGGTGTCAAAGAAACCCAGGGTTTCAATAATATCGTCGGGGGTAATGTCTGTACCAAATTGGGACATGGGGCTTCCAGGATTCGCTGTGTTGTATTTCAGGTTTTTTAAAAGAACAGTCCAGTTTCCAGCTGCGCCTCTTCGCTCATCATGTGCCGCTGCCAGGGCGGATCGAAGACCAACTCAACGGCCACTTTCTTCACGTTCGGCACCTTGCGAACCCGATGTTCAACATCACCGACCAAAACCGGGCCCATGCCGCAAGCAGGAGCCGTAAGGGTCATAGTGATATTGACCTGCTTATTGTCCTGATCGATCTGCACGTCGTAGATCAGGCCAAGATTAACCAAATCCACGGGAATTTCCGGATCATAGATGCTGCCCAACGCCTGCCACACTTGATCGGGGGCGATTTGATCGTCCTCGGGAGGCGGAAAGTTGAGATCCGGTGTTTCCAGGCCCAGAGCACCCGCATCACTACCGTCAACGCGAACCATCTGGCCATGATAGGTCAGTGTGTAGTTGCCGCCCAGGGACTGGGTAATGGTTACGAAGGTGTCTTTGGGAATGGTCAGGGGCGTACCGTCGGGCACCCGGCGCGCCGGGCAATCCTCTTGAGCCACTACCACTTGTCGTTCACTGGCGCCCATAACTTAATTCACACTGAAGCTTTCGCCGCAACCGCAATGGTCTTTGGCGTTAGGGTTGAGAAATTTGAGCTGGCGGTTAACGCCCTCTGAGACGTAATCAATCTGGGTACCGCTGACCACTTTTAAGCTGGCACGATCAATCAGAAGCTCCAAATCCTGCGCAAGCGGATAGCGCAGATCTTCAGCTTCCGGCTCAATTACCAGATCGACCACGTACATAAAACCGGTACAGCCGCTCTCTTTCACACTCAAGCGCACCGCTTGCGCCTCTTGATTTTGTTGCAATTGCTTACGAAAGTGCTCCACGGCCGCTGGGCTCACGGAAACCACCTCGGTGCTGGGATCAAAGGACTCTACACTCATTACAGACTCCTGCTAAAAAAATTCGCGCGCCTTGCGTAAGGCGGCAAACAGCCGATCAACCTCGGCCATGGTATTGTAAAAACTGAAACTGGCTCGCACCGTTCCGGGAATGCAGTACTGCTCCATAATAGGTTGCGCACAATGGTGGCCAGTACGCACCGCAACCCCCTGCTGATCCAGCAAAAAACCCAGATCATTGGGGTGCGTGCCTTCCACGAGAAAACTCATCACACTGACTTTTTGCGTGGCCGTGCCCACCAATCTAATACCTTGCTCCGCACTGGCCTGCTCTTGCGCGTATTCCAATACCGCTTGCTCGTGCGCGGCGGCCGCGGTGCGATCCATTTGATTCAGATAGTCGATGGCCGCGCCCAGTGCAATAGCTCCGGCGATATCCGGTGTACCCGCTTCGAACTTGTACGGCAGCTGATTGTAAGTGGTGCCCTCAAAGCTGACCCGCTCAATCATTTCGCCACCACCTTGCCAGGGGGGCATGGCCTCTAGCAACTCGCGTTTACCATACAGCACACCGATACCCGTAGGGCCAAACAATTTGTGCGCGGAAAACACATAGAAGTCGCAACCCAGCGCCTGCACATCCACCGGCCAGTGGCTTACCGCCTGGGCACCATCGATCAAAACCCGAGCACCGAACTTATGGGCCAACGCAATGACGTCCTCGATGGGATTCACCGTTCCCAGAGCATTGGACACATGCCCAAGCGATACCATTTTCACGCGCTCATCGAGAAGGATATTCAGCGCGGTCATATCCAGCGTGCCGGTTTCATCAACCGGAATGGCTTCCACCGAAGCACCGGTAGCGGCGGCAGCCATCTGCCAGGGCACAATGTTGGAGTGGTGTTCCATGGCGGAAACCAGTACCCGGTCCCCGGCTTTCAGGTTGCTGCGACCCCAACTGCTGGCCACTAAGTTGACCCCTTCAGTGGTACCACGCGTCCACAGAATTTGCTGGGTCGAAGGCGCGTTTAAAAACTCCGCCACTTTCGTGCGTGCGCCTTCGAATTTTTCCGTCGCCCGAGCCGCTAACGTGTGCGCACCTCGGTGTACATTGCTGTTATCGTGACTGTAGTAATGCACGATGGCATCAATGACCGCCTGAGGCTTTTGTGTGGTGGCGGCGTTATCCAAATACACCAGCGGATGACCGTTCACAGTCTCCCGCAGGATAGGAAAATCCTCCCGGACCCGCTCGACATCAAACAAGTTCACACGCTTATTCATAACTGAGGTGCCGCAGTAGCTCACTGTTAGGGCTAAACAGTTGTGCCAGCCTCGGACCCAAATAGGCGCGCACGGCGGGCTGAGCCACTTGCTGTAGCAATTCATTGATAAAGCCGAAGTTCAACATCACTTCCGCCTCCGCACGAGGAATGCCCCGGCTTTGCAGATAGTACAGCGCAGTCAGGTTCAATTGGCTGACCGTGGCGCCGTGAGCGCACTTAACGTCGTCGGCGTAAATTTCCAACTCCGGCTTGGTATCCACTTCCGCCTTGTTGGAAGTCAGCAGGTTTTTGTTGCTCAGCTCTGCCAAAGTTTTTTGTGCGTGGGGATGAATGTAAATCCGGCCATTAAATACGGCCTTTGCAGAATCGCCCACAATGCCGTGAAAAACTTCTTTGCTGGTGCAGTGCGGCACCATGTGACGAATCTCGGTGTGGTAATCAATCAGCTGCTTGTTTCTCGGCAGATACAAACCCTGCAAATCCAGCTCCGCACCCTCACCCCGGTGATTCACCTGGTAATCAATGCGCTTCAGGCGGCTACCCTGAGCAATGGTAAATGCACGCAAGCGCGCTGAGCGCTGCAGGTCCACATGCACGCCGCCTACGTGCAGTATATTCTCTTCTTCCAGATTCAATCGGTAGTGGTGCAGTTCGGCGTTTTCTCCCACCACCACTTCGGTCAAACCGTTCACAAAGCCGTTCTGTTCAGACGCACCAGATACGAAGTGTTCGATCACCTCGGCCTGGGCGCCATTTTCCAACACCAGCAACAAGCGCTGGTTGGCGGTGGCTGGCTCTGCCGTAGCGGTGGAAACGTGAATCACGTACAGAGGCTTTTCCAAGCGCTGGTTAGCTGGCACATGCAGAAGCACGCCGTCGGACGTCCAAGCGTTGCTCAGTGCAGCAAACAGGTGCTTTTCAGCATCCACAACTTTGCCCAGATGTTTTTCAATCACGGCTCGGGCCGCACCTTCCGCCGCACCAAAGCGAACGACTTCGGCGGGTAACTCGCTGGAGTGTTCAGGATGAAAAACGCCATTCACAAATACCAGCCGAGTGGCGTCAATGTCGAGCCACTCTTGCTGGTCCTGCCAATCAGCCTCTACATCCGCCCAGCGCCCAAAGCCCACTTTTTGCAAAGGCGCTAAGGGGGTGTACTTCCAATGCTCAGTCTTGCGGCTCGGCCAGGCTGCACTGGACCACAGCTCAGCGCCCTGCTCCCGCAAACCGGCGAGCCAGTCGGGGCTTGTTTGCTGGCCAGCGAGCACTAAAGCTTGCTGCTGGAAGTCGGTTATGGACTTATCCGTCATTACGCTACCTCTTGTTCCAGCCAGCCATATCCTTTAGCTTCGAGTTCTTTGGCCAGTTCTTTATCACCGGATTTCACGATTCGACCGCCCGCCAGTACGTGTACAAAGTCGGGCACTATGTAGTCCAGCAGCCGCTGGTAGTGGGTCACAACAATAAAGCTGCGCTCTGGACTGCGCATGGCGTTGACGCCGTTGGCGACAACCTGCAAGGCGTCGATATCCAACCCTGAGTCGGTTTCATCGAGAATGCACAGCTTGGGTTCCAACAGCATCATTTGCAGCAGCTCATTGCGCTTTTTCTCGCCGCCGGAAAAGGCTTCGTTGACGCCGCGCTTTAGGAACGATGCATCCAGGTCGACTTTTTTACTGGTTTCCCGCGCAAGCTTCAAAAATTCCACGGAGGACAGTTCGGGCAGGTCGCGATGTTTGCGCGTAGCGTCCACGGCCGCTTTGAGGAATTCCATGTTGCTGACGCCGGGAATTTCCACCGGATACTGGAACGCCAGGAACAGACCTTCACGAGCCCGCTCTTCGGTTTCCAGCTCCAGCAGGTCGGCACCCTGATAGGTGACGCTACCGCCAGTAACCTGGAAACCTTGCCGGCCGGTCAGAACATTGCCCAGGGTGCTTTTGCCGGACCCATTGGGACCCATAATGGCATGCACCTCTCCCGGTTTGATGTCCAGGCTAAGGCCTTTAAGAATTTCCTGTTCTGCGACGCTGGCGCGAAGATCTTTAATGCTCAACATAATCTTTGGTTTCCCATTGGGTGAAACGTTAACCTTTCTGTATTTCTAAATCGTTTTGAATGTAGTCTTGGTGCTTCGTAAGGTCGCTCCGCCGCGAGGGGAAACTACCTTCCGGGACACGCGGTGAATACTTCCATGTAGTTTGGATCGGGCATACCGCGTGTCTCGAACCCCTGTACCCCTTACCGGGCCTCTCCACATCCAAAACCAAAACGCAGACAACTTTATCTTTCTGAAACTCTCAATTCTTTCAATCGTTGCCAAGCTTGATGCTTTGTAAGGCTACTCCGCCGGAAGGGAAAGTTAACTTCCGGGACACGCGGTAAATACATCCCTGTAGCTTGTTTCGGGCGTCCTGCCCTCTACAGTCCCGGAAGTTAACTTTCCCTCCCGGCTCAGCGGTAACTGCGGGTGCGACGCTCAGTTGACCCTTGGTACAAACTCTAAGGACAACCCAGGCCTTTCGTCTTACAACCGCAAAAAGCCAAAACTCCCAAGCTCAAGCTCGGTAAGGGGTACAGGGGTTCGAGACTGTAGAGGGCATGGATGCCCGAAACAAGCTACAGGGATGTATTTACCGCGTGTCTCGAACCCCTGTACCCCTTACCGAGCCCCTCCGAGCTCCAATTGAAAACCCAACTCAAACTACAAAAGAAAAAACTTAACCAACCGCTCCCTCAAGACTTACCTCAAGCAATTTGCCAGCCTCAACCGCAAACTCCATAGGCAATTCTTTAAACACTTCTCGACAAAACCCATTCACAATCATCGATACCGCTTTTTCAGCGTCCAGACCGCGCTGCTGACACAAAAACAACTGATCGTCACTCACCTTCGACGTCGTTGCCTCATGCTCAATCACCGCACTTGGATTCTTACTTTCGATATAAGGAAAAGTGTGCGCCGCGCAGCGATCGCCAATCAGCAGAGAATCACACTGAGTGTAATTGCGCGCACCCTCAGCGCCGGGGTTCATACGCACCAGACCGCGGTAGGCGTTGGAGCTTTTGCCTGCAGAAATACCCTTCGAGATAATCGTGGAACGGGTATTTTTACCCAGATGAATCATCTTGGTGCCCGTATCAGCCTGCTGAAAATTATTGGTTAGCGCGACCGAATAGAACTCCCCAACACTGTTATCCCCTTTCAGGATACAACTGGGATACTTCCACGTAATCGCCGAACCAGTTTCCACCTGAGTCCAGGAAATTTTGGCATTGGTGTGCGCTACACCGCGCTTGGTCACAAAGTTAAAAATGCCACCTTTGCCGTTCTCATCGCCCGGATACCAATTCTGTACCGTCGAGTATTTGATCTCCGCGTTATCCAGCGCTACCAACTCCACCACCGCCGCGTGCATCTGATTCTCATCGCGCATGGGCGCGGTGCAGCCTTCAAGATAACTGACGTGGGAGCCTTCCTCAGCGACAATCAGCGTGCGCTCAAACTGGCCGGTATTCTGCTCGTTAATGCGGAAATAGGTGGACAGCTCCATGGGGCACCGGACCCCTTTGGGAATAAACACAAAAGAACCGTCGGAGAATACGGCGGAATTCAGAGCCGCGTAGTAGTTGTCTTTTTGGGGAACCACTGAGCCCAGATACTTTTTAATCAGTTCCGGGTACTTTTGCACCGCTTCACTGATGGAACAGAAAATGACACCGGCTTCGGAAAGCTTTTCACGGAATGTGGTTACCACTGAGACTGAGTCAAACACCACATCCATAGCCACACCAGCGAGTACTTCCTGTTCATGCAGCGGGATGCCCAGCTTTTCGTAGGTGCGCAGCAACTCGGGGTCCACTTCGTCCAGACTTTTGGGACGATCTTCCATGCTTTTGGGAGCGGAATAATAGGAGATGGCCTGAAAGTCCACTGGCGGATAGCTAACATGCGCCCAGCTGGGTTCAGTCATTTCCTGCCAGGCACGGAACGCCTGTAAGCGCCATTCGAGCATCCACTCGGGCTCCTGCTTCTTCGCAGAAATGAAACGCACCACGTCTTCATTCAAACCCGGTGGCAGAGTATCCGAGTCGATCAGGGTATGAAACCCGGCCGCGTACTCTTTGCGAATCAAATTTTCCACTTGCTCTTCAGCCATTACTTCACCTCTTGTCCGGCTGGCGGCCGGAAGGGTTGCCCGAGGGCAACGCTCTGGATTTACGTACTTTCAAAACCGGCAGGAAAACCCTGCGTATTAACCAATCCGTCATTCCCGCGAAGGTGGGAATCCATCAGCTACCTACCAACCGACCGACTAACGGGATCCCCGCTTACGCGGGAATGACCAGTGCTGAGGTTCGCAGAAATCCTGCATTCGTGAACCCTCTCGTCATTCCCGCGTAAGCGGGAATCTATCAACTACTTAGCGTCACCCACAACTGGGGCTGCGCTCGCACAGGGATGATAACTGCCGGGAATTTTCCCCGCGTCTCATAGTGGCTTTGACACCACCCCTGTGGGTCATTTCCGAATCTTTTCCACTACTTCTCGGATGTGGCTCACTGCAATCGCCACTTCTTCTTCCGTGGTGTAGCGTCCCAAGCTAATACGCAAGGAGGACTGAGCCAGTTCGTCGCTCAAGCCTATGGCCTTAAGCACGTAGCTGGGCGCCATAGTGGCGGAAGTACAGGCGGAGCCTGTGGCCACAGCCAACTGACGTAAGCTCAATAAAAGCATTTCGCCGTCGCAGCCGCCGAAGGCCACGTTTAAATGCCCGCACGAGCGCTCTTCAACGGGACCGTTGAGCCGCACACCGGGCAAGTCTGCGATGCCTTGCCAGAGTTGATCGCGCAGGGCTGCGATTCGCTTCGGCTCGCTGCCCATTTTGTCTTTCGCCAATTGCGCTGCGCTGCCCATACCGACACATAAATGCGTGGCCAGTGTGCCGGAGCGCATGCCCCGCTCGTGGCCGCCGCCGTGCATTTGCGGCGCAATCACTACGTCCGGATGGCGGCGTACATAGAGTGCGCCGACACCTTTAGGGCCATACATTTTGTGCGCGGACAGCGACATCAAATCCACCGACTGTGCCACTACATCCAAAGGCACACGCCCGCTGCTTTGTGCCGCATCCACGTGAAACAGGCAACCGTGTTCGCGGCAAACGGCCCCCAACTGGGCAATATCATTAATACTGCCTATCTCGTTGTTGATGTGCATGATGCTTACTAGGAAAGTATCTTCCCGCAACGCGTCTTTCAGTATTTGCACATCGACCCGGCCGTCCCGGTTCGGGATCAGGTACGTGACCTGCACGCCCTGCTCGGCCAGCCACTGGGCCGCGTCAAGCACGGCTTTGTGTTCAATAGCCGAGACAATCAAGTGTCCGGCGCTTTTACCGGCGCGTCGGCGCGCTTCTGCGGCGCCCTTGAGTGCCAGGTTGTCGGCCTCGGTAGCGCCGCTGGTCCAAACGATTTCCCGGGAGTCGGCATTGATTAGCTCAGCCACCTGGAGGCGCGCCTGCTCTACGGCTTCCTCGGCTTGCCAGCCGTAGAGGTGCGAGCGGGACGCTGGATTGGCAAAGTTGCCCTCCCGAGTCAGGCACTGGACCATTTGCTCGGCCACTGCTTCATCCACCGGGGTCGTGGCCGCGTAATCCAGGTATATGGGCCTTTGTGGCGCGCCCGACGGGCGACTGACTGTCATCTCGTACTACTCACTACTGTATTTCGCTACACGCTATCTGTTGGTCGCGGTCCAGCGGCAAACGCTGATCCTGACGCTGGCTGACGGCCTGAATATCACCTCGCGACACCAGGTCGGCGAGGGAGATGTCACTTAAAAACCGATGAATCTGTGCGCTCAAGTCCTCCCACAGGTGGTGGGTCAAACACACCTCACCCTGCTGACAGTCCCCTTTACCTTCACAGCGCGTGGCATCCAGGGATTCACTGACCGCATCCACCACCTGTGCGACGGAAATCTCTGCGGTAGTCTTGGCGAGGCGGTAACCGCCGCCTGGGCCGCGAACGCTGTTGACCAGTTGCTGGCGACGCAACTTGGCGAACAGTTGTTCCAGGTAGGACAATGAAATCCCCTGACGCTGGGAGATGTCCGCCAGACTGACGGGCCCCCGCTCGCAGTGCAGTGCCAAATCCAACATTGCCGTGACCGCATAGCGGCCTTTGGTGGTCAGTCTCATTGCCGAACCTGTAAGTGAGAATCAGTCGTGGCTGAAGGTGGTAGAGAGAACCCTCTATATCCGACTATTTTACTCAACTATTGACTGGTATCCAAGGGATTTTTTCCCGCCCACCGTCGACAGGCCCTAGCCCTCATCGTCCGAGAGTTTCTCCAGGCGCTTGTTGGTGTGGTAGATGTAGTTCTGCGTGGCGGTAAGCACACCGCGCAAAATACTCAATTCCATTTCATCCGGGCGTACCCGGTTATATAGACGGCGCAGACGGGTCATGGTCTGACGAGGATTATCCGGGGTCAGAAAGCCCAGGGTTTCCAGGGTTTCCTGCAAGTGCTCGTAGTAGCGCTCCACAGCCTGGCTGGGCGCGGGGGGCACATCCCAGGGCTCGGGCGGCAAAAGCGTGCCCTGCTCCTGGGCCAGATGCGCCATACGTATTTCGTAGCTGACAACCTGAACAGCCGCGGCGAGGTTCAACGAGCTGTAGTCCGGGTTAGAGGGAATGTGCACGTGATAATGGCACTTGTGCAGCTCCTCGTTGGTCAGGCCGCGATCTTCACGGCCGAACAACAGCGCCACTTCGTGCCTCTGCGCCTCTTGCCAGCAGCGTTCGCCGCACGCACGTGGGTCCACTAAGGGCCAGGGAATACGCCGTCCGCGCGCACTCGTGCCCACCACCAAACCGCACTCTGCAATGGCTTCGTCCAAGGTTTCCACCACAACTGCCTGGTCCAGTACGTCCAATGCGCCAGCGGCTCGCCATACGGCTTTCTCGGCCGGGAAATCCTTCGGTGCCACCAGGTAAAGGCGCGACAGGCCCATGTTTTTCATGGCCCGGGCAGCTCCACCGATGTTGCCGGGATGGGAGGTGTTCACCAGGACGATACGGATGTTATCAAAAGCGTTGGCGGTCATAGGGCGGCTCTCATACAAATACAGTGCGCCTCGCATTGCCTAGGCGGGGCCGGGGGTCAGAAAAGGCGCGCATTCTACCACGAACGTTGCGTCCACGAACCTCGGGTTTTCGCCGCAATCTCGCAATGGATCAGCGCACTGATGCCGTATACCCCTAGAGCCTGGGCCGTGTGCAAGTTATACTAGCGCCCTTCGCGGGGTCCCCCCGTCCGTTCTTTCACGCAGCCACAGATTGATCGCCCTATGGAACCCATGTTAAATATCGCCCTGCGCGCGGCGCGCAAGGCAGCTCTGTTGATTGAGCGCTCTTACGAGCGTCTGGATTTGGTCAAGGTCGAGAACAAGCGACCCAATGATTTCGTCACCGAGGTAGATCGCGCGGCGGAAAAAGAGATCATCAGCCAGTTGCGCAAGGCCTACCCGGATCACAGCATTCGCGGCGAGGAAGGCGGCGATCAGCCCGGCAAAAACCCCGATTACGAGTGGATTATCGATCCGCTGGACGGCACCACCAATTTTGTACACGGCATGCCGCACTTTTCCATTTCCATCGCCTGTAAATACAAAGGGCAATTGGAGCACGCGGTCGTGCTGGACCCGGTTCGCCGCGAAGAGTTTACCGCCAGCCGTGGTAAAGGTGCGGCACTCAATGGTCGACGCATTCGGGTGACCTCACGACGGGGATTGGAAGGCGCTCTTATCGGCACCGGTATTCCTTTTGACGGCTACGCCTACGATCATATCGACCCTTACTTAGCCTGCGTTAAAGATGTGGCGGGACAAACCGCCGGTATTCGGCGCGCCGGGTCGGCGGCACTGGATCTAGCCTATGTGGCCGCTGGCCGCTTTGATGCCTTTTGGGAAATGAATCTGAACGAGTGGGACTTTGCCGCGGGCGTGCTTCTGGTTCACGAAGCTGGCGGACTGGTCAGCGATTTCAAAGGCGGCAAATCGTATATGGAAACCGGCCATATCGTGTGCGGCAGCCCAAAAGTGTTCAAGCCGATTTTGCAATTAGTTGAGAAACACTTGGGACACATCAAATAACGCGCCGGCTCACCGAGCGGTCGAACCGGTAAGTTTGCCGGGCGACCGCTCAGGATTTTAATAATAAAGAAATACGAAATGGGTGCTTAGGCGAGGAGCTGGTTCAGCGTGTGGATCAGATGGTTAATCTCCACCGGTTTAGTCAAGTAATCATAAAATCCAGCATTCTTCCCGCGCTCTATATCGTAGGGCATAGCATTGGCGGAGAGGCCGACCACTGGAATATGCGCGGTGATCGGGTCACGCTTGAGCACTGACAGCGCCTCATAGCCATCCATGCCAGGCAGATTGATATCCAAAATAATGACGTCCGGCTGATCGTTCCGGGCCTTATAAATCCCCAGAAATGCTTCCTCCGCCACGTCCAACTCCAATTCGGGATAACGGGCAAACAACTGCTGTAGGAGTCGTATATTGGAAGGGTTATCTTCCACATACAGCACCCGGCATGGCCCCTCCACATTGAGTTCCGCCGCCTGAAACTCGTTCGTACGAGGCTCGCTCACCGCCAACAAATCCTGATTCCACTCGGTGGACAGCGGCAAGTCGATCCAAAACTCGGTGCCTTTACCTTCAACACTTTCAAACGACAGTTTGCCCGCCATCATTTCCACTAGCTGCTTGGTAATGACCAACCCGACCCCGGAACCTTCAACTGCCGACTGCTCCGCGTTTAGGCGGTTAAACGGTTGAAACACTTCATCCTGGCGGTTGGCGGGAATGCCCTGCCCGGTATCGCGCACGGAAATGCGCAGCTGGTTGTCCTGATGCTCAGTCATGCGCACCACGACTTCGCCACCCACTTTGTTGTATTTCACAGCGTTGCTGATCAAATTAATGAGTGCTTGTTTCAAGCGCACATTATCAGCCACCACATAGCTGCTTTCTAAGCCGTTCAAACTGACATCGAGCTTTACGCCTTGAGCGTCGGCTTGGGGCTGCACGAGCGTAAAGCAATCCGCGATCACCCGGGAGACCAGTACCGGCTCGAGGGAGACGGTCATTTTGCCCGATTCAATCTTGGCCAGATCCAATACATCATTGATCAATTGCAATAAATGCTGGCCAGCTTTGTAGATTTCCCGCACGTTGTCCATGTGACGTTGAGGCAGGTTCACGTCATACTCGAACAACTGGGCGTAACCCATAATGGCGTTCAAGGGGGTACGCAATTCGTGACTCATACTGGAGAGAAATTCCGATTTGGCCTGATTGGCTTTTTCCGCCGTCTCCTTGGCCTGCATGACGCGCTCTTCTGCTCGTTTGACGTCAGTAATATCCATATTGGTGCCGGACATGCGCACCGGTTTGCCAGTGGCATCAAAGCTGGCGCGTCCGCGGGCGCGAATCCAGCGTACGTCCCCTTCCTTACCAAATATCCGATACTCAATATCAAAGGGGCCGGAGCCTCGCATGTGAGAGGCCAGGGTATCGTCGAATTTGGGTAAGTCCTGGGGATGAATGTGAGAGCGCCAGACCGCGAGACGATTTTGGCCACGGTTCACCAAATCGTCTTTTTCGTTGTAACCTAAATGCTCCCAACAACGGTTGGAGAAGTGAAAACCGCCCCGGTCCGCATACCACTCCCAAATCCCGTCGTTAGAGGCCTGAATAATACGGGCTTGACGAGCTTCACTCTCGCGTAGTGCCGCTTCAACGTTTTTAAGCTCGGTAATATCAAAATTGACGCCGGAAATGTAAAGCGCCCGACCGTATTGGTCACGGATGGAATTGGCCCGAACCTGAGTCCAGACGTAACCACCTTCTTTGGTGCGAATTCGGTAGGAGGTGTAGAGTTGCTCGCCGCTGCGCAAATGCTGGCGCACCGCTTCGAGCATATTTTCCCGGTCATCCGGGTGAATAAAGTCCGGCAGTTGATGAGCATCAGCAACACGACGCTGGTCCTCTGCCCCGTATCCCAGACTTTCCCAGAAGCCTCCCGACCAATCTATGCGATGAGTGGTGAGATCCCACTCCCAAAAACCATAACCACTGCCGTTAAAAATCCGACGATAGCGCGCCACCAGATCACGCAGCTGCTCGCTGGACATAGAGCCAAGCTCTTCATCGCTGATGGTAATACGGTTGGACATACAATTGCTTCGGCATCTGGGCAAACCGGCCTTGGCAGAGCCCGTTGTTATTATGGGATACAGATGGACAACATAAACCAGTTTTTACGCCAATACCAGCCGCCGCCCATGATATTTTCGGGCAGCGGCGGCGCCCCAATTTAGGGCGCGATTGGCTCTTGATCTTCGCCTTCTTTGGGCGGAGGCATGAGATCTTCTTTGGTCAACTGTAGGCTGACCAATAGGTTGGCGGAGATGTATATAGAAGAGTATGTACCGATCACCACACCGGCGATCAGTGCGGCCGAGAAACCGCGAATCAGTTCGCCACCCATGAAGAACAAAATTAACAGAACCATTAGAGTGGTCAACGACGTGATTAGAGTCCGCTCGAGCATTTGCGTCAGAGAGCTGTTGATCACCTCCTCGGTGGTACCACGTCGCATCAAGCGGAAGTTTTCCCGTATTCGGTCATAGACAACGATGGTGTCGTTCAACGAATAGCCGATGACCGCCAACAAGGCCGCCAACACCGTGAGATCGAACTCCATCCCCAGGAGAGAGAAAATACCCACGACAATAATCACATCGTGGATCAGGGCGAGCACGGCACCAAAGGCAAATTTGTATTGGAAACGAAGGGCCACATAGGCCATGACCACGAACAGCGCAAATAAGAGCCCGAGGCCACCTTCGTCGCGCAGTTCCTCACCGATTTGAGGTCCCACAAACTCACTCCGACGCAGCTCCAGGCGTGAGTCCGTGGCCTCCGCAATCGCGTCCATCAGATAGGATATATAAACGTTATCCAGGGAGCGCTCTACCGCCACCTCAACCGAGTCACCCACAGTGTCAAAGCGCACAGAGCCGTACAGCGCTCTGGAAAACAACCCCGACTCTCTCAGTTGTTCTTCACTCACTCCACTCACTTGCACGATCTGCGTGAAATCCACCATTTCACTGGGCACGCGGCGAACTTCGGTGACAGATGCCTGTGGGTCAAGCTCAACCAAACGCCGCTCAATGCGCCGCTGCTCTTCGTCCTCCATGGATTCTTGAGTGCGGATCAGCACTTCAGTGTCGGAACCGAACAAGACCACTACTGGATTCTCAAGCCCAGTTTCGCCAAGCACCTCCCGAATCCGGTTGAGGTTTACGGGCTCTTCAAAGCCCAGCTCCAACTGAGTACCGCCCGTAAAGTCCAGACCCAGATTCAGCCCTTTGGTTACCAAAGAACCGATAGAGATTACCAGCAGAATGAAGGAGATGGTCAGCGCAGTCTTGCGCATCCCCATAAAATTAATGGTTTTTTCAACGTGCACCATAGCTGTGACTCTCTTATATCCAGATCTTCTGCAGATTTCGGCGGCGGCCATAAATCAAGTTCACCAGGGCACGGGTGCCTATAATGGCGGTGAACATAGAGGTCATGATGCCGATGGACAGGGTAACCGCGAAGCCTTTGACCGGCCCGGTACCAATGGCGTAGAGGATCACCGCCACCAACAATGTGGTGATGTTGGCATCCAGAATACTCACGAAGGCGCGCTCATAGCCCGAATAAATGGCCGACTGTGGTGAGCTTCCGGAGCGCAGCTCCTCGCGAATCCGCGAGAAGATCAGCACATTGGCATCCACCGCCATACCCACAGTGAGCACGATACCGGCAATACCCGGTAGCGTCAGTGTGGCGCCGATGATGGACATAACAGCGACCAGAACAAACATGTTCATGATCAGCGCGAGATTCGCAATCAACCCGAAGGTTTTGTAGTACAGCAGCATGAACAGCAACACCAGCGCCATCCCCCAGGTGAGTGAGGTGATGCCCTGGGAAATGTTTTCTGCACCCAAAGATGGCCCAATGGTGCGCTCTTCCACAAAATACATGGGGGCGGCCAGGGCGCCAGCGCGCAGCAGCAGCGCCAATTCGGACGCTTCAGCAGGCGACTCCAAGCCAGTAATACGGAACTGCACCCCCAGGGCTCCCTGGATGGTAGCGAGGCTGATAATTTCCCGATCGACGTAGTATTCGGTGACTTCTACCTGTTCGCCGGCTTCGTCGGTTTGGATCTCGGTGCGGCTTCTGTGCTCAATAAAGAGTACACCCATGCGCCGACCGATGTTGCTACGGGTCGCCCGGTGCATCATGGTGCCGCCGAGGCTGTCCAGGGTGATATTCACCTGGGGCTGGTTGGTTTCGTGGTCGAAACCACTGCTGGCGTTGGCCACATGATCACCGGTAAGGATGATTTGCCGCTCCAGCTCCGCCGTAGCTCCGCGTCGGTCCTCCTGACTGCGGAATGGGAATTCCTCTTTCATGGAAACCATGGTGTCCGGCTGGGCTTCCAGGCGGAATTCCAGGTTGGCGGTACGACCGATAATCCGTTTGGCTTCAGCGGTATCCTGAACGCCCGGTAGCTGAACAATAATCCGGTCAGCGCCTTGGCGCTGGACGATAGGCTCGGAAACACCCAGTTCGTTAACCCGGTTGCGCAGGGTCACCAGGTTTTGATTCAGAGCGTAACTTTCAATTTCGGAAATAGCGCTTTCGCTCAGGGTGGCGTAAAAGCGGTGCTCGTCATCGGTATCGACACTGCGGAAGCTGTGATCGTTAAATTCCCGACGCACCGCAGCTACTGCTTGATCGCGCAACTCCGCCGTACGGAAGCGACCGTAAATCACATTGTCCTCATCCACTTCTACTTCGTGGTAACGAATGCGCTGGTTGCGCAGTATGCTTTTCATTTCATCGGAATTGATTTCCTGCCGCGTGGCAACCGCGCTATGAGTATCCACCTCCATCAAAAAGTGCACACCACCAGACAGATCAAGACCCAAGGCCATGGGGGAGCCACCAATGGAACGTAGCCACTGCGGCGTGGTGGGCGCCATGTTCAAAGCAGCCACATAGTCACTGCCCAGCACTCGCTGGATCTCCCGACGAGCCAGCATTTGGTGCTCTTCTTCTTCCAGGCGAACTAGAATTGCGCTTTCGGTGACTTCCGTATTGACGATGCCCACACCTAGAGAAGTTAAATGTTCCTCTACGGTTTGTGCCTGCTGGCGGCCTACCACTACATTGGCAGCGGCGCCGGAGATCTGTACCGCCGGATCCGGGGCGTAGATGTTGGGCAGCGCATAAACGTATGCCAAGACGGCAACGAAGGCTACCAAAAGGTACTTCCAGAGCGGATAGCGGTTTGACATAGATGGTTCCGTGTATTTATTTAACGGTATCGATGGATTGCGACGGGCTCGAAAGCTGGAGCAGCCCCTGGATTCCGGGTCGAGTCGGTAAAGGCGCGATTATACCGATTTAAACGCATACAACAACGAACAGCCATCCGACCCATCAGGCATCCGTCAGTTCCGAAGTCAATGCCGGCACGGGTAACCCCTGGGCACTGTAAAAATCCTCTACCATGGCATCCAGCTCTCCGGCCGCAATCGCCGCTCTAAGTTGGGCCATCAAGTTCTGGTAAAAAGTCAGGTTGTGGATGGTTGCCAGCTGGGCGGCCAGCATCTCACCACATTTTTCCAAGTGGTGAAGATAGCTGCGACTGAAGTTTTGACAACAATAGCAATCACAATGTGAGTCCACAGGCCCGGTATCGTGACGATGACGGGCATTGCGAATCTTAACCACACCCTCGCGAGTAAACAGGTGGCCATTGCGCGCATTACGCGTAGGCATCACACAATCGAACATGTCCACACCGCGGCGCACCGCCTCGACAATATCCGCCGGCTTACCCACGCCCATCAGGTAGCGGGGCTTATCTTGCGGCATGTCCGGTGCCAATGCATCCAACACCTTCAGCATTTCGTCTTTGGGCTCCCCCACTGACAAACCGCCGATGGCGTAGCCGTCAAAACCAATATCCATCAGGCCGGCCAGAGATTCCCGGCGCAACTGCGGGTACATGCCGCCTTGCACAATACCAAACAGAGCGGCTGGATTGTCGTCATGAGCAACACGTGAGCGTTTGGCCCAGCGCAATGACAGCTCCATGGAATCCCGAGCCTGTTTCTCCGTCGCTGGGTACGGGGTGCACTCGTCGAAGATCATGACTATGTCAGAGCCCAAATCCCGTTGCACTTTCATGGCGGTTTCCGGGTCCAGATAGACTTTGCTTCCATTAATGGGGGAGCGAAAGGAAACGCCCTCCTCGGTGATTTTGCGCAAGTCACCCAGGCTAAACACCTGAAAGCCGCCCGAGTCGGTGAGTATGGGCCCAGGCCACTGCATAAAGTCGTGCAAATCCCCGTGCGCCTTTACCACCTCAGTGCCCGGTCGCAGCATTAAATGGAAGGTATTACCGAGAATAATCTGCGCACCGGTCGCGGCTATGTCCCGGGGCAACATGCCCTTGACGGTGCCGTAGGTGCCCACGGGCATAAAAGCGGGCGTCTCTACCACTCCCCGAGGGAAGATCAGGCGCCCACGCCGGGCCAACCCTTGCTGGGTATCCAACTCAAACTTCATAGTAGGGGATTGCTTCAAGCGTCTGTCTCTTTGGAGTCCGTATCTCCGGCCACGGATTCGGTCTCGGCCTGGGGATTGCGCGTAATAAACATGGCATCGCCATAACTAAAGAAGCGGTATCGTTCTTCTACCGCTGTCCGGTAAGCACCTAGCGTGTGGCGATAACCGGCAAAAGCCGACACCAACATCAACAGAGTGGACTCAGGCAGGTGGAAGTTGGTGATCAATGCGTCCACCACCTGAAACGAATAGCCGGGGTAAATAAAGATGTCGGTATCGCCCCGATAGGGCTGCAACTCACCAGAGCGAGCCGCGCTTTCCAGGCAGCGTACGCTGGTCGTTCCCACCGCGATAACTCGACCACCGGCTTCACGGGTGGCACGCACTCGCGCGCAGACCTCTTCATTCAACTCCATCACTTCGCTGTGCATCTGATGCTCGGTGATGTTATCCACGCGCACAGGCTGAAAGGTTCCTGCCCCTACATGGAGGGTTACAAAGGCAATTTCAACCCCTTTGGACCGCAGCTGATCCAACAATTCAGTATCAAAATGCAGCCCAGCGGTGGGCGCGGCTACCGCGCCGGAGTGACGGCCGTACACCGTTTGATAACGTTCCCGATCCAGCGCCTCGTCTTCCCGGTCAATATAAGGAGGCAGAGGCATATGCCCCGCCCGCTCCAAAACTTCGAAAGCGGGCTCTCCCTCAGGGAAATTTAATTCGAACAAATCACCACGACGGCCGGTTACCGCCAGACGAGTACCATCTTCCAACAGGATGAAGCTACCAATCTTCGGGGATTTGCTGGCACGGGTATGGGCGAGTACCCGCTGCTCATCGAGCAGCCGTTCCACCAACACCTCCACCCGGCCGCCCGTGTCTTTTTGACCGAACAGGCGCGCGGGAATAACGCGAGTATCGTTGAAGACCATGAGGTCACCGGGCTGCACCAATTCCAGTAAGTCTGGAAAGTGCCGGTGCGCCACTTGGCCACTGGGGCCATCCAAACACAGCAGCCGGCTGCCGCGGCGCTGCGCTGCTGGCTCACGGGCAATGAGCTCGTCGGGCAAGACGTATGAGAAATCCTGGCGTTGCATAATAAAAGTACAAAGGCGTGTGGTGAGGGCACCGAATGGCGCTCTGGAACTCGTCAGGTTGGCAAGGGTATAGGAAAAGCGCTCATCTGGCTACGCGCACGGCTCAGCCTGCCGCTATAAAAAGACATTTCCTGTCAGTAGCAGTTGACGGGGTGAGGCACACTGCTATAATCTCGCGCTCTTCGATGGCGGCCAGCCCTCATCGAGAGATGGGCTGGAGCCCGTGAGCGACCGCAGGGCCAGTGCGAAGCACTGGTAGAACTTGCAAACCGCACAGTAACTTCAAGTTACGTTTTTGTGCCAGAGTGGCGAAATTGGTAGACGCAGGGGATTCAAAATCCCCCGCCCGCGAGGGTGTGCCGGTTCGAGTCCGGCCTCTGGTACCATCTTTATCTATTTGCATTCCTATCCCCACTGTCCGCCCCCTGTGTTTTGTAACACAGCCGCGTTATGATGCGGCTGTTCGTTCCTTCGTTTACCCAGAGAATTCACACCGGTAATGAGCCAGCAGAGCCGCGACCTCGCCATTATGTTTGCCGACGTCTCCAACAGCTCGGCCCTATACAAGCGCCTGGGAAATTTGGGCGCCAAGCAACTGGTGGATAACACACTGGACATTATGACCCGGCTGACTGTGGAGTATGCCGGTACCGTCGTAAAAACCATCGGCGACGAAATAATGGCCCGCTTTGATACAGCCTGCGACGCCTGTCGAGCCGCCACCGCCATCCAGCAGCGTTGCGCCCTGCGCAGTGGCAATGAAGCATTAGCCGTGCGCATCGGTATAGCCTACGGCCCCACCCTACTCGACAAAGAAGACACTTTCGGCGACACGGTAAACGACGCCGCCTTCGTCACTCATATTGCCCGCGCCAATCAAATCGTTTTGACGGAAGGCGTGGTGTCCAGTCTCGACGACGATCTGCACAGCCAGTGCCAAACCTTCGATCAGGTAAACATCAAAGGCGAAGTGGGCCACACCACTATTTATCGGCTGCAGTGGGAAGGTGCCACCCATGGGCACAGCGCCACGCGCATGATGTCCGTGGATGCGATCTCCCAGCGGCTGGACGGTATGAAGCTGACGCTCATCCTAGGCGGAAGGGAAATCACCATCGCGCCCTACCAAACGCCGTTCGTGGTGGGTCGGGACGCGCTCAAAGCCGATTTGCAAATCGATTCGGGGCTGGCCTCTCGCGATCATTGCCATATTGTTTTTCGCCGCGGCAAGTACGTATTGGTGGACCACAGCACCAACGGCACCTATGTGCAGAGCCCCGGCCAAGCCGAAATTTACCTGCGTCGCGAAGCCTTGCCGCTGTTGGGCTCCGGCACCATATCCTTGGGGCAGCCACCTCAAAAGGCCGACAATTGGTTGATTCATTTCAGCCTTTAAACCGAATGTTTCACTCATACGTCTGGCGTGGCGCATGGGAAAAGCCGATGAGCGTTGGCACTGAGTGAATTATCCAGACTAACTGTTACAATGCCCGCCCGTTTTGCGAACGAAAACAAATTATGCCCACTAGCCCTCCTCGCACCGATCTCCAACACGTCTCCGCCCGCTTACTACGCCGCTTCGCCGCTATGGTGTACGACAGTCTGTTACTGATTGCGGTGGCTTTGGCCTATGGAGCGGTGGTGACATTTATTAATGTGCTGCTGCAAGGCGCGCCCGCAGAAGGGGAGCGAATGCAGTGGGGTGTCTGGCGGTTTCCGGTGTTTGTGGGTCTGCTGGTGGTGTTGGCTGGCTTCTTTTGTTATTTCTGGCGTCGCTCCGGGCAAACCCTGGGCATGCGAGCTTGGCGATTGAAACTGGTAGACGGGGATTCCGGGGCGTTGGCATCACTCAAACAGTGCGTGCTGCGCTCTCTCGTGGCCCCGGTATCGCTGCTGTGCTTGGGAATGGGGTACTTTTGGCGGTGGGTGGATCCCCAGCGGCACACCCTGCATGGGCGGCTTAGCAAAACCCGGGTGATTCTATTGCCCAAAGAGAAAAACTGACATCTGAATATCCCACGGAGTGTGCGGGAGCGACGTACCTGCGCGCAGGTGCTGGGTTGGATAATCGAACTAGCCGCTTCGTAAGCAAGTTTTAGGGCCGCGCAGGGTGAGTGTTCAGCAAACGTCGTGAACCCATCCATGGGGACTGCCTCAAAAGGTCCCTCTTTTGAGGCTTGCTGAACACTCATCCTGCACGCCCCTCGTGGTCTTACACTACCGAGTTCTTCCCCCAATTTTCACCCGCCTTCTCCATTTCAACAAAATGGGGAGTCCACGGTAACAGTGGCTTAGTTGCAGCGACGGAGGCGATTCGCGGGAGGAACGGTTAAAATTGCTGCAACGCTACCGAGTTCGATTCAACAGGTATACCCCAAGCCCAATACAAGCGGCGATGGGAATCACCACCGCGATCACCGGGGGAAAACCGAACACCAGGCTGGAGGGCCCCAGCAGGCTTTGGGTGAGGCGAAACACAATACCGAATACCACGCCGGTAAAAATTCGCTGCCCCATGGTCACTTCCCGCAGCGGACCAAAAATAAAGGAAATCGCAATCAACACCAGGCTTACGGTAGCCAAAGGCTGCAATGTTTTTTCCCAAAACGCCAATCGATACTCGCCGCTATCCAGCCCCTGCTGGCGCAAATAATTGGCGTAGAAAAACAAATTGCGAATCGACAGCGCATGGGGCTCCAGCGCAACAATGTTCAGCAGCGCTGGCGACAGGTCCGTATCCCAGCGGCGCTCCTCTAGGTGGTCAACCCGGGTGGTTTCCCGATCCAGATGAGTGGTGGCAATATCTTCCTCGTGCCAATAGCCGCCCTGATAGCGGGCTTCACGGGTGTAGCTGGCCTGAAGTAAATCCCGGTTCTCATCAAACCGATAGCGGGTTACACCGTGGATAACTCCATCGGGCTGAACAGCGCCGAAATAAATAAAGTCATTTCCTTCACGCGTCCAAAGCCCCCGCTGAGTTTGCACACTGCGTTGGTCACCCAGAGCCACAGCGCGCCGACTGTCCGCTAGCTGATCCGTATAGGGAATCACGTACTCGCCCAAGGCGATACCCAGGGCGACGAAGAGCAACACCGGCTTTACCACCATCCACGTAATACGTTTTACGGACACGCCCGCTGCGCGAATCACCACCAGCTCGCTGGCGTTGGCGAGAATCCCCAGCCCTACCAAGCAGCCCACCAGACTGGCGTAGGGGAGGTACTGGTATACGCGACCGGGGAGCGTCAACAGGATATAAATGAGCGCTTCAACGACGTTGTAATCCGCCCGCAAGCTGCCCATTTCGTCGATAAAAGTACCCGCCAAATCCAGGGACAAAATTACCAACAGCACCATGAGCACGGCAAGAAACACCGTTTTGCCCACGTAAAAATTGATTTTACGCATGTCGGGCCTCCGCCTGGGCGCGGCGCTTCTGCCGCCAGAGACGCAAACCCTGCGCATTGAGTAGCAGCAACGCCAGAGCGATAAACACAGGATGGACAACCCACAAGCCCGGCACCACCGGCCAATTACCGGCCTCAATGGCTCCCCTGACGCCGCTTAATGCCCCCAAGTACACCATGTAAAGAATAATGGCTGGCAGCATTTTCACGTAGCGCCCCCGTCGAGGGCTGGTGCTACTCAAAGGTACCGCCAAGAATGCCACTACCATTACCAATACTGGCAGAGACAATCGCCACTGCAAGGTAGCGCGACTTTGTAAGTCCTCAGCCCTCCACAATTCGGCTGTGGGAATAGCATCCGCTTTGTTTCGGAAGCCAGCGCTGGTATCGGGCGGTGGTAAGTATTGGCCGTAAATATCAAATTCGGTGACTTGAAAATTCGCCTCGCCGGGCTGGCCCTCGTAGCGACGGCCGTTATACAAGTTCAGGTAGCGTCGCCCATATTCATCGTGGACGGCTTGTTCACCGTAATCGGCCACCACCACCGTTGTGCTGTGTTGGCCCGCGTCGGTGCCCGACTCCGCCACGAACACCCCGCGCAGGCGCTGCCGGTCGTCACTGACGCCTTCCACATAAGAAATGGATTCACCGCCGCTCAAAGGTTGGAAGCGACCTGGCTGCACCAAATCAAATTCGCTCCGCGTGCGCTGCTCTGCCAGCACCGTCTCCGTGGCGAGCACACCCATGGGACTCACCCACAAACTCATGCTGCCGACCAGAACGGCCACGCCTAGCGCCGGCACCAACGTAAAGCCCAGCAGTTGATGTTGACTAATACCACAGGCCGAGAGCACCACCATCTCGCTGTCGGTATACAAGCGCCCATAGGCGAGCAGAATGGCGATAAAGAAACCCAGAGGCACCACAAGCTCCAGGAAGCCCGGCAAGCGATAACCCATGATGGTAAACAGAACATCCACCGATAAATTACCGGTGGCGGCTTCGGCCAAATATCGGACGAAGCGGCCACTCATGATAATCAACAGCAAGATACTGCTCACCGCCACCATAGTGACCATGACTTCGCGGTTTAGGTAACGGAAAATAATCACGCGGACATCCTGAGTTTCAAATTCTGAGCCTGCAACGGTCGCCGTAGTCGTAGCGAGTGGTCGCGGCGATTTTCCCGGCAAGCCCTATGGCGTACACTAGCAGCCAACTGAAAAGCCTTGTGGAACACGATCGAGCAAGCGCGGCCACCTTATCCCAGAGCGTTTCGCCGGATTGGCGCGCAAAACCAGCTTGACGCCGTCCCAATCGTTTTTGGCAGCTCCCAGGCAAAGTCGCCTTAATGCACCTGGGTCAAGACCGTGAAAAGTGTGGCATTATCCCGCACTCGCGCTTTTTTGTCTTGGTTCTTTAAACTACCCGTCCGCCGGAGGATGTTTATGTCTTTTACCGCCAAAGTTGTCACCGCTCCAAAACAGCGCAGCCATTGCCTGGTCGTGGCCGTCTATGAAGGAGGCAAACTCTCCCCTTCCGCCCAGGCGATCGAAGAGGCGGGCGGACAACTGGGGGCATTGTGCAAGCGCGAGGGCTTCAAAGGCAAGGCCGGACAAACTCTGCTGCTGCTAAGCCCAACCGGGATTAGCGCCGAACGCCTGCTGGTCATTGGCATGGGCAAGGCACCGGTGAGCGCAAACGATTATCGCAAAGCCGTGGACAAAGGCCTCCTGGCGCTGAAAAACACCGCCTGCAAGGATTTGTGCCTGTGTTTGGGAGAGGTGTCGGTCAAGGACCGCGACGCCCAGTGGCAAGCCCGGCAAGTCGCGGAACTGCTCGGCGCCCAACAGTATCGTTTTACCCGCTTCAAATCCTCATCCCCGGACGACAACTTCGCTCCCAGCAAAATTGTTTTTGGGTGCCAGGAAACCTCCCAGGTGAATCTCGCCAAAGCCGGCCTGGAAACGGGCGCGGCGGTAGCCAAGGGTGTGGCCCTGGCGCGGGAGCTGGGCGACCTGCCGGGTAACGTTTGCACCCCGACCTATCTGGCCAACGAGGCCAAGCAATTGGCGCGCGGCCAGACCAAGTTGAGTGTCAAAGTGCTGGAGGAAAAACAGATGAAAGAGTTGGGTATGGGTTCCCTACTCTCTGTGTCCGCCGGCAGTGAAGAGCCCGCCAAACTGATTGTAATGACCTACCAGGGCGGCGCCAAAAGTGCGGCTCCGGTGGCACTGGTGGGCAAAGGCATTACCTTCGATACCGGCGGCATCAGCCTGAAACCCGGCCAGGGCATGGACGAGATGAAGTACGACATGTGCGGCGCTGCCAGTGTCCTGGGTACAATGAAAACGTTGATAGAGCTGCAAGCCAAGATCAACGTGGTGGCAATTGTGGCCGCCGCGGAGAACATGCCCGACGGCCGCGCCACCAAACCGGGGGACATCGTTACCTCCATGAGCGGCCAGACCATCGAAATTCTCAACACCGATGCTGAGGGCCGGCTGGTACTGTGCGACGCCCTCACCTACTCCGCCCGCTTTAAACCCAAGGCCGTGGTCGATGTCGCCACTTTGACCGGTGCCTGTGTGATTGCGCTGGGCAGTCACGCCACCGGTTTGTACAGCAACGAAGACAGTTTGGCCGAAGCCCTGCTCAATGCTGGTGAGGAAGCCAATGACCGAGCTTGGCGTATGCCTCTGTGGGATGAATACCAAAAGCAGCTCGACAGTAATTTTGCCGATATAGCCAACATAGGTGGCCGCGAAGCCGGCAGCGTAACTGCGGCCTGCTTCCTATCCAGATTCGTCAAGAAAACGCCCTGGGCCCATCTGGACGTGGCCGGCACGGCCTGGCGCAGCGGCGCCAATAAAGGTGCTACGGGTCGCCCCGTGTCACTGCTGGTGCAATATCTGCTTAATCAGCGTTAACCGCTTAGAATTTTAAGGGCCAGCATGACTGAAGTTTCTTTTTACATACTCCAGGACAGTGAAGCGCAAGCGCGCTGGCAGTTCGCCTGCCGGTTGGTCGAAAAAGCGCAACGCCTGGGCCACGAGGTGCTGGTCGTTGTGGATTCGGCGGCGGAGGCCGACTATCTGGATGAATTGCTGTGGAGCTTTAATCCAGAGAGTTTTGTTCCCCATCGCCGTATCGACGCCCAAGACCAACCGGCAGCACCGGTGGAGATCACCGCCAACGGCGATTGCGGCGATCACCACGACGTACTGGTGAATCTGAGCCAGCGAGTGCCGGAACACTTCAGTCGGTTCCAGCGCTTGTCAGAGGTAGTGATCCAGGAGCCTCAGGTTCTTCAATGCACCCGCGAGCATTTCAGTTTTTACAAAAGCCGTGGCTATCCCATTCAATCACGCAATATTTAGCGGCCGATTTCCACAGAGACCCACCTATGGCTGAAGAGCACAAAAGCAAAACCAAAGCCGTCATTCTTCAAGAGCTGGAATCCATCAAAGGCCTGTTGTTGGAAGACGACGACATCCCTCTTTTGCAAGAAGTCATCGACACCGCTGAGGAACAAACCGGCGCGGAAGACACCCTGGATGGCGATGACCTGGCGGAACTCCAACTGGCTTACAGAGACTTGCTCCAGGCCCGGGATATGTCTCATGACGTTCCCACACTGGAAGAGCAAGAGGAGCAAGAGCCGCCCATCCTGCACGACATAGAGGCACCCGCAAAGGATGAGCAGGCAGGGCTTGAAGAATATCAACCTGAGGATTCGCCAGCGAAAGAACTTTCGCCGCGAGAAGAAGTGCAGACTTCGCTGTTTGATATGGATAGTCCGCTCGCCGATCAAGCGCCGGCAAAAGAACCTTCGCCCGGATTAAAGCGCCCCAGTGTGACCAAAGCCAGTGGGGAGAACCCGTTCCTGCCTGCACACATTCGCGAGCGGCTGCACGGCAACCGGCCACCGCCGTTGTTTGAGCCCGTGCCCCCAGCGTTCAAACCCAAACCGACGCCGGAAGCGCCACCGACAGTTACTCCGGTAGCTCCAACGCAAAACCCGAACTTGACGCAATTGGTGGAAGACGTAGTGGCCAGTGTGTTGCCAGAAGCGGAAGCGACTCTACGCCGCAAGTTGAGCGAGCTCAGCGCCGAGCAGCTGCATCAGATGTTGGAGAACGCCCGCTCTGAGGACGAGCCGGATAGTGACAACGAATTCTAGTGGACGCACTGTTTTTAGCGCTCAGGGCTGCGTCGGAGGTGCACACCCCAAAATGCCGCCATGGCCAACACGATAACCACCAGATTCACCGCGAACACATCCTGGTAGCCATAAAAGTCCGCCACCACCGCCACCATTAAGCTGCTGAACAAATTACCCAAGTGAGTGGTATTGGTATAAAGCGCCGACGCACTGCCCGAGCGACCGGGCAGCAATTGCTGCACCACCGACACGCCCAGCCCCGCCAGGACACCGATAAAGATGGCATTCGGTAGCTGCAAGATAAATAGATGCCACAGAGAGTCCAGCCAGTAGACGCCCGCATAAAGCATCAACCCCGCTACGCCCGCCAGCCGTACCATCGTAATCAAGCGCACTCGCGTACTGAGATAACCGGCCAGAAGCATAATGGGGATTTCCAGCCCCGCCGCCGTACCCATCAGCCAGCCGACCCACTTGGCGCTTAGGCCCAGGTTTTCGGTCATATGCAGCGGCAGACTGATCAAATAGGCATTGTTCGCTCCCCACATAAGCGAGAAGGCAATCAAGCACAATACTAATGACCGCTTGCCCGCGGACGTTAACGCTGGCGGCGTGACCTTGCCAGGGGTTGGCGCCCGCTCATCGGCACTGCCAGTTAGTTCTTGGTCAGCCAACTCCTGGTCAGTTTGCTCCAGGCGCGGTAACAGCTTATAGCTAACCAAGCCGACGAACGTGAACAGGGCACCAGCTACCCAGTACATGGTGCTGAAACCAAAATACGCCGCCAACAAAAAACCCGCCGGCGGCCCCGACACCCAAGCCACGGCGATCTGCGCCCGCACTATGGCATTGAATAAGGGCACCCGATCCTCTGCCAGCCGTCGGTCCGCATAATCCAGACTGTAGGCGAGCATTTGTGAATAGGCCACCATGGCCAAACTGAACAACACCACAGCGGAAAAAGACACCAGCCAGTAGTTACGAGACAGGGCGAAAATTGCACAGGATAGAGTGCCTAAAAAACAAAACCCCACCACCAATGGGCGACGGTCAGGAAGTTTGTCCGACCAAGCGCCAATCAACTGGTTGTAAACAATACTGGCCAGCGCCAGGCCGGCAAAAGGCAACCCTACCAACAGCGGGCGTACCCCCAACTCCTGCGCCAGGAAGATACTGAAAGTGGGCAGCACCAATGCCGCCACAGCGCCCACAGCAAACGACAAAAAATAAATGCCCAAGGGCACTGGGCGCAGCAAATCTCGAATCACGCGGGCTCCTGACGCGAAAAAGGGGGGACGATAGCGGACAAAGAAGGCTGGGTCCAGATTCGTAAGCCATTTTTTAACCCTGCCACAGCTCCGTACAGCAGCTAACGAACAGGGGCTATCAACCAAGGCAGTTCTTCAACGGCCTGGCTGGCTACAAAGAGTTAGGTATCACCGTCCGTGGACCCAGAGTGGCCCAACCACCGCTCGAGTCGATGCCGCAACTCCTCATACCGCAGCGGCTTGAGTACCTGGTCGTCCATGCCGGCGGCCAGGCATCGAGTCTCTTCCTCAGGATTGTCATAGGAGGTCATGGCGACGACCGGCAGATGCCGTTTTATGTTACTGGCTTTTTCATCCTCTCGAAGCTCAGTGATTGCCGCCAGGGCATCCAGTTCGGGTATGTCGCAATCCATGAGTACGAGGTCAAACTTTTCCTTACTCAAGGCCGACAAGGCATCTTTGCCATCAATGGCAATGTGTACGCGACAACCCAATTTTTTCAGCATACCCGAGATCACCATCTGATCGACGCGGTGATCTTCAACCAGCAAAATGCGCGGCTCAGGTGTGTGATGAGACATATCGGCGTGTGCCTGAACCGTGTCCAGCTCACGGTTGTCATGCTCTATTAACCGTTGAACCATGACATCGTGAAGGCGCCGATGCATGATGGGCTTGTCAATACAGCTCACTTGAGAGTGCGAGCCGAGGTGTTTTTCCAGCTCCGGCGTATCCCGCTGAAGAACGCTCATGGCAATGACCTGCTTCAGCTCAGCGGTTTCGGGATCGCTGGCCAGCTCCCGCGACAGCGGCAAGGCATTAAAACTGTTCAGCGCGTTGTAAATCAACACCAAATCCAGGGGCTGTTTGCGCTGACGCACTTCCCGAATTTTGGCCATGGTTTGTTCACGCCCATAACTGCTATTGACCCGCATGCCCCAGCCGCTTAACTGATCGGTCAGATCCATTGCGACGGTTTCTGGGAAGTCGACCAGCAAAACGCCGCGCCCTCGCAGCTTTTGCTCCTCCGCAAATCCCTTGGTGGCATGAGAGATCACTTCCAATTTAATATTGATGACGGTGCGCTTGCCACCCTGGGGTTTTTCCAACACATGCACGCTGCCGCCCATGCATTCGGCCAAGCCCTTACAGATGGATAGCCCGATACCGCGCAGCTCCTCATCCACGGCCAGGGAGCCCTCTTCTTCCCCCGGCTCTCGGGGGGCGCCGCTGGCGGAATCGCTGATCACGATTTGTAACTCGCCATTCTCGTTTTCATCCGGGTGGAAAACCGCTTCGATAAACACTTGTCCCAAACTGGCGTACTTGAGAGCATGATTGAGCAAGGTGCTAAGAATCTGCCCCAACCGAGTGGCATCCCCCCTAACCCGATTTGGCAGCTCAGCGTCTAGCAAATAGTTGAGTTCGATCCCCAACTGGTGCGCTTCCAGAGCAAAGTCCTGCACGAGCTTTTCCAAAAGCCGGCGCAAGTCAAAATTTTCCTCTTCCAGATTCAAGCTTTTGGTGGTGATCTTGGAAAAATCCACCACGTTATTCACCAGATCGAGCTGGCGTTCAGCCGCTTTACTAGCCACCAAAAGCAGCTCTCGATGCCGCTCCGACAATTTGTCGTCGTCCACCAGCGCCAGCGTGCCCAAAATATCGTTTAACGAAGAGCGTAACTCCTGCCCCAGATTCACCAGGAATTCATTCTTGAGTT
The DNA here is from genome assembly GCF_030848505.1 of Marinimicrobium hydrolyticum. Lineage (GTDB taxonomy): Bacteria > Pseudomonadota > Gammaproteobacteria > Pseudomonadales > Cellvibrionaceae > JAVDDU01. The sequence continues at coordinate 144,491 of NZ_JAVDDU010000005.1, read as the reverse complement.
CAATGGAGGCCTGAGAGCTGCGCTGCTCGAACTCCAACCCCCGGGCTCGCTCCTGTAACGCATGGTTGGCCTCAAGCCGCTCCCAATAGGTATTGCAGGTCACCTTAGCCTGATGGGTGATCATGCTAAAAAAGACCAGCATGATAATGCCGTACAAATAGCCCTCGGCGTGACCGAGTAAAATCGCCGTGACGGCGGCGGGAATCTGACCGATAAACAAATAAGCCGCCAAAAAGCGCCGGTACGGAGCAAAGACATTCGCGACACTGGAGTAAAAAACCACCGAGTACAGCCACATAACCAAGGTTTCGTTGCGCATACCGTGAACCCACGTCAGGGTCACGAGAATTACACTCCACCAGGCAGCCCCCAAAAAAGACGCGATAAAATACTGATTGCGCCAACGCCCGGGGGCGCGCGCGTAAAGTGTGTCGAAACGAAAAAGGAAGTAGCTGCGTAGCAGTGTCACCAAAAGCAAACCCGTGACCAGAGCTATGGCCAGATGCTGTTCACTTTGGTAAAAATCCCCGAAGAATGCCAGGGTGAGAATAAACACCAAAAAGTTAAGTACCAGCCCGCGTCGACTGTACTTCGCCACTCGGGCGTCAGTGTCGCGCATGACTTGCCGATCTTTTTGCACTTTGGTGGTGGCGTTAAAGAGTTGCAACATGGGCCATTCTCGGACATAGCGGATGAGTTATCGAAGGCACTGAGCGCAGCGTGAGGAAGATCCACGAGCCAACTCCTGGCCGGGCTTTTGGATCATAGTCTCAAATCAGTTAAGTTTCGAGTTTTCCTTTCACCAAACACAACAAGCTCAGTCATTTTCGTCCCAGGCGGAACAATTGGGCTTTGTATCGCTCTCAGGCCTTACGGATGCGCTTAACGGTGCGGTGCTTTTTACTGTCGCTCGCGCAAACCCGGCGGCTACTGGCGCTTTTTGCCACCAAGCGATTATTGTATAAGAAATACCAGCTTACATACACCAGGGCCAAGGTTTAATTGGGTCAAATGGCAAGTTATGATTTGGCTGGAGTACACAGAGTCGGCACTGTCAGGATATGCCGTTGGGAATGCATCCAGTTCCACAGCCCGCCTTGATAGTTCGTGTGGGCACAGTGGTTTCTGCCATCACTAAACAGGAGTTTAATGTTATGAAAACCACTTTGACGATTGCCTCCTTCGCACTGGTATTTGGCCTTTTCACCGCCTGCTCCCCGGATGAGCCTCCAGGAGAGCAAAACCGCAACGACGCGGGTGATACTTGGGAACGTACTCGTGACCGCGCTGATGATGCCGGCGACGAAGCGGGTGAGACCTGGGAAGATACGCAAGAAGGTGCGGAAGATGCTTGGGAGGATACCCGCGAAGGCACCGAGGACGCTTGGGAAGACACCCGTGAAGGTGCTGAGGACGCCTGGGAAGACACCCGTGAAGGCGCTGAAGACGCTGGCGAAGCGACTGAAGATGCCTGGGAAGATACTCGGGAAGGCGCTGAAGAAACCTGGGAAGACGTTGAAGACTCAGCCGACGACGCTACCGACAACAACCGGTAAGTCACGACGCTTTGCCTTTCAGGTCGCCTGCCCCGTGTGGGGCAGGCCCTCTCTCCTTACGCCGCGTGCTAGGCCAGGCGCTCTTTGAAATCCTGGTAGCCAAATTCTCGAATTACCTCCAACTTATCGGTCAACGAGTTCCACAACGCAATTGACGGCAAGCGAATCCCATTAAACGTGGTGGCTTTGACCATGGTGTAGTGCGCCATATCGTCAAATATCAATCGCTGTCCGACACTGAGCGGATTGGGGAAACTGTAATCACCAATAATGTCCCCAGCCAAGCAAGTCATGCCACCCAGCCGGTAAGTGTGCGGGTGAACATTTGGTTGATCCGCACCCAGAATTTCAGCTCGGTAAGGCATTTCCAACACGTCGGGCATATGGCAAGTCGCTGACGTATCCAGAATCGCCTGATTCATGCCGTTCCAAGGCAGATCCAACACTTCAGCCACCAGCGCCCCGGTGTGAATGGCCACCGCTTCGCCGGGCTCCAAGTACACTTGCACGTCGTAGCGGCCAGCAAAGTCTTTGATCAATGCAATCAGATCATCCACCTGGTAGTCGGGACGACTGATATGGTGCCCCCCGCCAAAGTTGATCCATTCCATTTGCCCCAACCAAGCGCCAAATTTTTCTTCCACCGCCGCCAGGGTGCGGGTCAGTGGCGGTAGGTCCTGTTCGCAGAGCGTGTGAAAGTGCAATCCGGAGATGCCTTCCAGTTCATCGGGCTGGAACTGCGATACCGGAATACCCATGCGCGAACAGGGGGCGCAGGGGTCATAGATGGGCACTTCGCCTTCGGAGTGCTCGGGGTTAATGCGCAAGCCGAAACGCAATTGGGGCCGTTCTTTTTGAGCGTCGAGGGCGATGCTTCGGAATCTCTTCCACTGATCAAAGGAGTTGAACACGACGTGGTCGGAGATGGCCAGAATTTCGCGCAGATCGCTTTCGCGATACGCGGCAGAATACGTATGCACTTCACCACCAAAGTGCTCGCGCCCCAGCATGGCTTCATGCAGTCCGCTGGCGCAGGTGCCCGAGAGGTATTTTCCTACGAGCCCGCCCAGTTTCCAGCAGGAAAAGGCTTTTAGCGCGGCCAGTACCTTGGCCCCACTTTCGCGCTGGACACGGTTGAGGATTTTGAGATTCTCCTCCACGGCGGCGGTGTCCACCACAAAGCAAGGAGACGGTACACGAGTGGGATCGAAGTTGTTAAAGGTACTGCGCATGTGTTTTTCTCTCTGCCTTTAGCGGGTGGGGCTGTAATTATGTTGGAGTTTGAGTGGAGGTTATCTGCCTGGTTCATAAGGGCCTGAAAGACCGGCGGCTACGGGGTATGAGGTTTCGGAAACGCGGTAAATACGTCCCTGTAGCTCCTGCGCGCCATCCATGGCGCGAAGGCTCCGAAACCTCATACCCCGCATCCGCCTTTGTGCCGAGATCAGCAGTGGGAGTTTCGTTCACTGGATTCCCGCTTTCGCGGGAATGACGAGAAATTGACTTCGTCCTCACCGATTAGGGCTTCGCCATCCCCGCGTACGAGGGAATCCACGTACGAGCCGGAAAGCCCAGATACGCGTACACCAGACTCCCTACTGGCACCAGGGGTGGTTGGGGAAGCTATTCCGGAACCCTCGCGTCATGGATGACGCGCGGGAGCCACACGGACGTGTTTACTGCGTTTCCGGAATGGCTTACCCAATCGCCCCTCTCTCAGGCTTTACCGAGTATCCAATGGAGAACCCAAGTCTTAACAAGCGGCTCTACCCGTTTCAACCTCCGATGCCAAACTTACCGAATTCTCCTCGATCGTAGTCGGGGTTGAAGTTCTTTCGCGGGAATGACGAGAAAAACTCCCGTCAATCATCCACCGCTGTTGGCTCGTTGACGGTATGGATTTCCCAGGGCAAACCGTATTCGTTGAGGTCTGCCATAAAAGGATCCGGATCCATCTGCTCCATATTCCACACGCCCGCTTCCATCCACTTGCCTTCCAGCATCATCTTCGCGCCGATCATCGCCGGTACACCCGTGGTGTAAGAAATCGCCTGGGATTGAACCTCCCGATAGCATTCCTCGTGGTCGCAAATATTGTAAATGTAAACGGTCTTTTCTTTGCCGTCCTTAATACCGCGGGCCACACAACCAATGCATGTCTTGCCTTTAGTTCTCGGTCCAAGACTGGCTGGATCGGGCAGCAACGCCTTCAAAAACTGCAACGGGATAATCTCTTTACCTTCGAATTCGACCGGCTCGATGGACGTCATGCCCACATTGCCCAACACCTCCAAATGCTTGAGGTAATTATCCGAAAACGTCATCCAGAACCGGGCACGTTTAATTTCCGGGAAGTGCTTGGTGATGGACTCCAGTTCCTCGTGATACATCAGGTAAATATTTTTGGGGCCAATGCCCGCCGGGAAATCGAACGAGCGCTTTTCGCTCAACGGCTCAGTCTCGCGCCAGTCACCATCCTGCCAATAGCGGCCTTTGGCGGTAACTTCGCGGATATTGATTTCCGGATTGAAATTGGTGGCAAATGCATAACCGTGATCGCCGGCATTACAGTCGATGATATCCAGGTAGTGGATTTCATCCAGATAATGCTTTTTGATGTAAGCGGTGTACACGTTGGTCACACCGGGGTCAAAACCCGAGCCCAGCAGCGCCATCAAGTCCGCATTCTTAAACTTGTCCTGATACTTCCACTGCCAGCTGTATTCAAACTTTGCCTCGCCAGGCGGCTCGTAATTGGCGGTATCCAAATAGTGAATACCGGCCTCCAGGCAGGCATCCATAATGGTCAGATCCTGATACGGCAAGGCCACATTGATCACCAACTGAGGCTTCTCGCGCTCCAGCAATGCGACCAGCTCGGGAACATTGTCCGCATCCACTTGGGCGGTTTTAATGGGGCGGTCAATCTGGGCCGCGATCGCCTTGCACTTTGCCTCGGTGCGGCTGGCCAAGACGATTTCAGAAAATACTTCGGGCACTTGGGCGCATTTGTGGGTCACTACACCACCTACGCCGCCAGCACCGATAATCAATACTTTGGCCATATGCTTATCTCCAATTAAACACAGTTCAAAAAAAGTCGAAGGGCAGTTTAACGCTCGAAATACGTGTAACCGCGCAAGCTCTCAGTAAAAGCCGCCAGCATAGCCTGGCGTTCGGACACACTAATACGCCCATCGCGAACCGCTTGTTCGGCGGTGGCACGGAACTGCTTGAACATAGCCTGAGGGTCGTACTCCACGTAACTGAGCACGTCGGAAATACTGTCGCCGTGCAACTCGTGCACAAAGTCCATGCCACCGTCCGGATTGATCCGCACGCTGGCGACATTCGTATCGCCGAACAGGTTGTGCAGGTCCCCCAGTGTTTCCTGGTAAGCGCCCACCAAAAACACACCCATATAATATTCTTCCCCGTGGTTAACCGGGTGCACAGATAGCGTCTGAGCCTCACCCTCGGGGCCGGCGAAGCGGTCCAGCTTACCGTCACAGTCACAGGTTAAATCGGCAATGATCGCCTGACGGCTCGGCTCTTCTTTAAGGCGATGGATAGGCATCACCGGAAAAACCTGGTCAATGGCCCAAGAATCCGGCAGGGACTGGAAGACGCTAAAGTTGCCGTAATAGATGTCCGCTAACTGCTGCGGAAGCGTTTCCAATTCCGCCGGGATGCGCTTCATTTGCGGCAAGAGACCGGCGATTTTTTGCAAGCCGGCCAGGTACAAATTCTCGCCCATGGCGCGCATACGCAAGTTTATATCGCCCCTGTGAAACAGATCGCGGATCTGATCCCGGTAATAGATCACGTCGTTGTAACACTCCTGCAGGGATTCGGGAGTGATTACCCGAATGGCGTGCCAGAGGTTCACCAACTGGTCGTGGCTGCCTTCGGGCAGTTCTTCCGGCAGTGGGCCAGGCTCAAAGTGACCCACATCCAGAACGTTGAACAGCAGCACGGCGGTATGGGCGACCGTCGCCCGCCCGGATTCCGTGACGATCACCGGATGGGGAATGTCGTGCGCGTCCAACGATTGCTGAATGGCTTCCACCACGTCAACGCAATATTCCTGTACCGAATAGTTGCGGCTGTGGCCACTGTTACTGCTGGTGCCGTCGTAGTCGATGGCCAGGCCACCGCCCAAGTCCAAATACCCCAGGGGCACGCCCTCGGCCACCAAGTCGATGTAGTACCGACAGGCCTCTAGCACGCCGCTACGAATGCTGCGGATGTTGGGGATTTGGGAGCCAAGATGGAAGTGCAGTAACTGGAAGCAGTGCAGCAAACCGGCCTCTCGAAGCTCGTCCACCACGCTCACCAGCTGTATGGCGGTCAGACCAAACAGGCTGCGGTCGCCGCTATCCTCGCTCCAATGGCCTTCCACCTTGGTGGACAGCTTCAGGCGCGCGCCGATCAGCGGGTCCACGCCCAGTAGGCGGCTGCGCTCGATAATCAGAGGGACTTCCGCCGGAGTCTCCAAAACAAAGAAGCACTTGAAGCCCAATTTGCGCGCCTGTAAGCCCAGGTCGATAAACTCGGCATCCTTATAGCCATTACAGATGATCAGGCTCTCACGGTTTTGCAAGGTGGAGATGGCAATCATCAACTCCGCCTTGCTGCCCGCTTCCAGGCCGTGGTTGTAGCGCTCGCCGAAACGGGCGATCTCGGCCACTACGTGGCTTTGCTGATTGACCTTTATGGGGAAGGCGCCCCGGTATTCACCCTGGTAACCGGCGCTTTTGATGGCATCGGCAAAGGACTCATTCAGTGCGGTTAAACGCCCGTCCACCAGGTTCTCCATCCGCAACAAAATGGGCATATCCAGGCCGCGCTGCTGGAGTCCACGGGCGATGTCCATCAGGGACACAGCCGCGCCGGGCTCTCCGTTGTGAGGTGCTCGAACCACCACTTCACCTTCTGGGGATACGCCGAAGTAACCGCTTCCCCATTCGTCAATGCCGTACAGTTCGGCAGATTTGCGCGCAGACCATGCCTGCTTGTCATCGGATGTCGTCAATGCTTTACCTACCTCGTCATAAGTGCCCTGGCCGAAAGTGCGTGCATCGGGCTGAGGCGCGCAATTCTCCACATTTCCAGCCAAAAGAAAAGCCTTTTCCGCGGCCCAGCGCGGGTACCCCGGAAACCATGCCAGACCTTAGCCCACAGAGCAAATCATGCCCCCTGTGCCAGAGCACGAATCGGAGCCCGTGGGACGCTGAAATCGAAGGACCTAATTGGCAGACAATGACCCCGCGTTGTTGTAAAGTTCCGTTATTACGGCTAACTCAACGCTTCCAGTAAAAGCATCTTCCAGGATCGAATTCAAAGGCTTTGTGAATGAAAAATCAGACAGAACATCGAGGCGTTGCGGAGTATTTATTGGCCTCGAAGCGCTGTGATATTCGGAGCCTGGAACAGCTGTTAAACATGGGCCAGCTGGTGGCAGGCATCAGCAGCCTGGTCCACGCCTTACAGCTTGAGCGTGGTGCCTCCAATATGTACGTGGGTTCGGCCGGCGAACGGTGCGCTGATATTCGACTAAAGCAAGTGGCCATCGCCGAGGAAGCGGAGGAAGCGTTTAGGCAGTGCCTTGACCGGATGGACACAGACAATCACGGACTACCCGCCGCCAGCCGCTTTTACAGTCGGATTGCTTATTCCATTCATGGGCTGGAAGAACTGCGTGGTGTGCGTGACGAGATCCAAGCACTAAAGCCCGTACCGGAAACCATTATCGATGGTTACAGTGAGCTGATCGAAAGCTTGCTGGCGATTGTGTTTGAAGCTGCCGACTCGGCCGCCGACCCGGATATTTCACGCATTCTCGTCGCCATGTTTCACCTGATGCAAGGCAAGGAATTTGCTGGCCAAGAACGAGCGGTAGGCTCCGCCGGCTTTGCCCAAGGCCTGTTTGACGAACGTTTTTCCAAACGGCTCCGGCACTTAATTGACAATCAAGAACGGTGCTTTCACATATTCACTGAGTTCGCGGATGCCGAAGCACTAAAACAGTGGCGAGCAATCAACTCCAACCCCTACACGTCCGAACTGGAACGACTGCGCCGCATCGCGTTCACTTCAGCGGCGGACGGCAAGGCCGACCGTGAACTGAGCGAAGCTTGGTTTGCGCTTACTACTGAACGCATCAATGCTATCAAAGCTTTGGAACACGCCCTTGAGCAAAGCCTCAGTGCCACTTGCCGCCTAAAAATCGCCTCGGCCCGGGAAGACCTTAACTCCCACCAGCTGCACATTGACGAACTTGCCCGGCAACCGAGTGCGCCCTCTTTCGCCATTTTTTTTAATGGCGCCTCATCTCCACACCAAGCCGGCACCGAAACCTTTGTCACAGGTTGCGCCAGCCCACAACTGGGCCGATCCCTTTTCGATTTGGTGCAGTCACAATCGCAACGGTTACAAACGATGTCCGAGGAACTTCAGCAGGCACGCGCTGCTTTGGCTGAACGCAAAACCATTGAGAAAGCGAAGGGCATGATCATGAAATACCGGAGCGTGAACGAGGAAGAGGCGTATCGCTTCCTACGGCAGGTGGCCATGAGTCAGAATCGGCGCCTGGCGGACATAGCCAAGGATACCCTGGCTATGTCCGACTTGTTCCCCATACCGGACCCTGATGCTAAATCCTAAGCCCTTCTACCGCTGCGCCGCGGACTTAGCCACTTCTTTCGTCGGGCCGACGGCCGCACGAGCACCAATGGTCTCTACTTTCTTCTGTTTTTCATGCAGAAAGCGCAGCACTTCACGCCGATAGTGGTTGTACTCTGGATCTTCTGCCAACTCAATGCGGCTGCGCGGCCGGGGCAACTTAATATCCAGCACTTCACCAATATTGGCATTCGGCCCGTTGGTCATCATCACAATTCGGTCCGATAACAGCACGGCTTCATCCACATCATGGGTAATCATAAGCACCGTATTGTTGAGCTCATTCTGAATGCGCATCACCTCCTCCTGAAGATGCGCGCGGGTCAGTGCATCCAAAGCGCCGAACGGTTCGTCCAAGAGCAGTAGCTTGGGCTCCATGGCCAGCGCCCGGGCGATGCCCACCCGCTGTTTCATGCCGCCGGAGATTTCCGAGGGAAGCCGGGTTAAGGCGTGTGACATGCCCACCATCTCCAGATTCTTTAACACCCATTCGCGCCGCTCGGCGGAGGTTTTGGTGTGTTTGAATACCTTGTTCACCGCCAGCGCTACGTTCTCGTAAACCGTTAACCAGGGCAACAGGGAATGGTTTTGAAAAACCAGACTGCGATCCGGCCCAGGAGCATTTACCTCCTTACCATCAAGAATGACACAGCCGCTGGTGGCCGATGTGAGCCCTGCGACAATATTAAGCAAGGTGGATTTGCCGCAACCGGAGTGGCCAATAATGGCTATGTACTCACCCTGGGCCACGCTTAGATTTACCTTGTCCAATACATGGGTTTCGGTATTGTTACGGGTAAAGGTTTTGTCGACCTGTTCTATGCTGAGATAACGCTTATTCATGGCAATGTCCCCCTTAAGCTGCGGTGCCGCGTGTCACACGACGCCCGATAAAACCCACTATGCCATCTAGGGCATAACCCACCAGACCGACGTACACCAGGGCCAACACAATGTCGCTGATCTGTGAGGCATTCCAGGCATCCCAGATAAAAAAGCCGATGCCCACACCACCGATCAACATCTCGGCGGCAACAATCGCCAACCAGGACAAGCCAATACCTATGCGCAACCCGGAAAAAATGTACGGCGCAGCCGCAGGCAACATGATTTTGGTGAAATTCTCATAGCCGTTGAGGCGCAACACACGCGCCACGTTGCGATAATCTTCGGGGATATTTCGCACACCCACCGAGGTATTGATGATGATGGGCCAAATAGCCGTAATAAAAATCACGAAGATTGCCGACGGATGACTGGCCTGAAACGCCGCCAGAGAAATTGGCAGCCAAGCCAAAGGCGGCACGGTGCGCAACACTTGAAACAGAGGGTCCAAGCCGCGCATCGCCCAAGTGGACTTGCCCACCAAAACGCCCAGACTGATTCCGGCAATCACCGCCAACGTATACCCGTAAGCAACTCGCTCCAAGCTTGCCAATACCTGCCAACCCATGCCCACGTCGTTGCCGCCGTAGTTATAAAAGGGATTAACTATTAACTCCCAGGTGTCGGCCAACATGACAGATGGTGCCGGTAGTGCGGCACCGGGCTGTGAACACAACCACTCCCACAACAACAACAGTACGCCCAGCACCAGCATGGGTGGAAATACCCGACTCATAAGCCAGTGTCCTAAGCGTTTAAACTCCGCACCGACTCTGTCCGCCGAAGGCAGGCTTAGAGCCGCAATGCGGCTCTCTTCTGGATTGACTTGGACGGTCATAAGCTACTCCTTAAAGGTTTGCACAAACATACATAAAGCTTGCCGATGCGTTCGGTTTAACCCATACGTGTGATGGCTAGGCTATCCAGATACGCTTTTGGATTCTCCGGGTCGAACACCTTGCCATCGAAGAAAGTTTCAGGCCCGCGGGAGGTGGACTCGGGAATGTCAGCACTGTCCACACCGAGCTTGGCCGCTGCGTCGCGCCAGATATCCTCGCGGTTGACCTGAGCAATCAGGCTCTTGGTATCCAAATCCAGCGACAAATTACCCCAGCGCTGATTCTCCGTTAGGAACCACAGATCGTGACTCTGGAATGGGTAAGAAGCGTGATCCTTCCAGTAGCGCATTTGATCCGGGTGATCGTTTACCACACGTCCGGTGCCGTAGTCGAAGTTGCCCTGCATGCGGTCAATAATGTCCGCGTAGGGCGCATGGATCCAGCGACGGCGGGAACAGATGCGAGCCACCTCTTCCTTATTTTCGGCCTGTTCGCAAAACATTTGCGCTTCCATAATGGCCATCACTAACGCACGCGCGGCGTTGGGGTTGGCGTCCACATAATCGGCACGCATGCCGAACGCTTTTTCCGGGTGGTTGTGCCAAAGCTCGCCAGTGGTATTCGCGGTGTAACCAATGCCCTGATTCACCAGTTGATGGTTCCAAGGCTCACAAACACAAAAAGTATCCATGCTACCGACGCGCATGTTGGCCACCATTTGCGCTGGCGGCACAGTAATGGTGGCGATATCCCGATCCGGATTAATGCCGCCCGCCGCCATCCAGTAGCGAATCCACAAATCGTGGGTACCGCCGGGGAAGGTCATGGCCGCGCGAACTTCATCGCCACCGGCGCGCTTTTCAGCCAAGGCTTTGGCGAACTCAGTGGTATCCACACCCACGTTTAAATCGCTGTACTCACGTCCCACGGAGATACACTGCCCCGCAAGGTTCAGACGCGCCAGAATGCGCATGGGCGTTTTCTCACTCATGGCACCCGCGCTCATCAAATAAGGCATAGGTGTGAGGATGTGTGCACCATCGATACCGCCACGGCGGGAGCCCAGCACCAAATTGTCGCGTGTGGTTCCCCAGGAGGATTGCTTAAGGACTTGCACATCGGTCATGCCGTGTTTTTTAAAAAAACCTTTCTCATCGGCTACAAACAAAGGCGCGGCGTCGGTCAACGCAATGAAACCCAACTTAGCCGAACGGGTTTCCAATTTGTCACCAGCCGCCGCCCAGGCGGCGCTGCCCAATCCACCGGGTAGTGCACCGCTGAGGGTAACTCCGCCGGCCGCCAACGCCATGCCCTTGAGAAGCTTACGCCGGGAAAATCCTTGCTCGCGATCATCAGTACTCATAGTTCGTCCTCATAAAAAAACCCGCGTACCACTGCGCCGGATGAACGCAAAGGTAAAGCGGGCTTCGTTGCCTTTAATTGTGCGGAGCGTTTCCCACGTTGGACGCACTCCGAAATACATTACTGCAGCAAGACGTTTTGCTGTGTACTTAGGACTTTGCAGCAATCGTGCCATTCGAATAACAGCAAACACTCGTGCCGTAAAAAATATTCTGAAAGGTGGCCAATAAACGTCAGTTCAATTGCCGTGTTTCTGTCGGCTTCGGCCATCAAACCCGCACGGCTTCTGGATTTCACCTGAAGGTAGCTTCGGTACACAAAGGGAACGTGACTAAATGCGAGGCGACGTAAACATTCCCAGCAACATCCACCAAGCTCATGCCACTGCAAACAAAATGCTCAATTCCAGAGCGGGCTATTCGCACTTGGTGCACACCAGCTCGGACGACAAGCGCCGCTGAGGTGCACACGCTTATTCCCCGTCACCAGATTGGCGCAGTGACGATCGCTCTTGGCGTCCAGCTATGCTGGCAGACAGGCACAAGGGCAATCCGGTACACTGGCTGTTTTCATCACGCAGTTTGTGAGGCGTAATATGACTTGGGCACCACACGTCACCGTAGCCACGGTTGTAGAGAAGCAAGGGCGTTTTTTGTTGGTCCGGGAGCGGCCGAATGATCGAGAGGTCTACAACCAGCCCGCCGGACACCTGGAAGAAGGTGAAACGTTGGAAGAAGCCGCACTGCGGGAAACGCTGGAAGAAACCGGCTGGCAGGTGAAGTTAACCGGCCTTTTAGGTATTGGCCTGTACCTGGCACCGGCCAACGGCGTCACCTACGTGCGGCATACGTTCATTGCGGAGCCGGTCACCCACTTGCCGGAGCAAACGCTGGACGATGGTATTCTCGCCGCCGAATGGCTCAGTTATGCAGAAATTCTGGAGCGCCGCGCCCAGTTGCGCAGCCCCATGGTATTGGACGCGGTGGACGAGTTTCTCTCTGGCCAGCGCTATCCGCTGGAGATGCTGCGCTCCTACCTGTAAAATGCGCGTCAGTTACCGCGAAACGCTGGCGCGGCATTCGGCGCCAGCCCAACATCACTTTCTCCAGTCCACGCGTACCCATTTGTTATGACCAATACCAGCAAACCTCGCGTCATTGTCGGCATGTCCGGCGGCGTCGACTCTTCCGTATCGGCCCTACTGTTGCAGCAACAGGGTTACCAGGTGGAAGGTCTGTTCATGAAAAACTGGGACGAGGACGACGGCACCGAATACTGTACCGCCAAGGCGGACCTAGCCGATGCCGAGCGCGTCTGCGCCCGCTTGGGCATCACACTGCACACCGCCAATTTTGCCGCCGAGTACTGGGATAACGTGTTCGAACACTTCCTGGCGGAATACCAAGCCGGCCGTACCCCGAACCCGGACATACTGTGCAACCGGGAAATCAAGTTCAAAGTGTTTTTGGAGTACGCGCAGATTCTGGGTGCCGAACTGATTGCCACCGGCCACTATGTACGCCGGGCGGATCGGGACGGGCACACGTACCTGCTCAAAGGTCTGGACGCCAACAAAGACCAAAGCTATTTCCTGCACGCTGTGGGTGAAGCCGAGTTCGCGCGCACACTCTTTCCCGTAGGCGAATTGGCAAAACCGGAAGTCCGCCGCATCGCCGAGTCCAACCAGCTGGCGACTCACGCCAAGAAAGACAGCACCGGTATTTGCTTCATCGGCGAGCGGCGCTTTAAAGATTTCCTGCAAACCTACCTGCCCGCTCAGCCGGGGAAGATTGAGACGCCGGACGGCAAAGTCATCGGTGAGCACGCCGGGCTCATGTACCACACCATCGGCCAGCGCCAGGGGCTGGGCATCGGTGGCGTTAAAGGTGCCGACGAAGCGCCCTGGTTTGTGGCCGGTAAAGATTTGCAGCGCAATGTGCTGATAGCCGTCCAGGGTGACCACCCGCTGCTGTACAGCGACTCACTCACCGCCAACCAACCGCACTGGATCAACGGCACGCCCGCACAGAGCGAATTCCGCTGCACCGCCAAAGTTCGTTACCGGCAAGCCGACCAGGTCTGTCAGATTCGAGTCGACGAGGGGCACTTGACCGTCATTTTCGACGAGCCCCAGCGGGCGGTCACCCCTGGTCAATCGGTAGTGTTCTATCAAGGCGATCAATGTCTCGGTGGCGCGGTGATTGAAAGCTCCTCGACCCCGGCGGCCTGAGTCCTGGCTGCAGACTCCGACCAGGCGCGTTACCATAGTAGCTACTTCAAACGAAACGGAATCGACTTTAGTGAGTAAGAACTGGCACGACATCACCCTCGCCCTGGCCGGAATCTTTCAGGCATCTGCCCTGGTGGAACAGCTGGCCAAAACCGGCTATGTGCCCAATGACGCCTACCGCTGCAGTATTGGAAGTCTGTTTATCCTTGACCCGCCCGACACCCTCTCGGTGTACGGAAATCTGGGCGACATGCAGCTGGGGCTGGAAATTCTGCAAGAGACTCTCTCACCCGGTAATCAGCGGCCGCGGGACGCCCTGCGCTATACCTTGGGGATTTTGCACCTACAGAAAAAACTCAAAGCCCGCAAAGACATGATGGGTGTGTTGGGCACGCGCCTGAAGCAGGCCGCCCGCCAAGCGGAACACTTTACCCCCACCCACGATAACGTAATCGGCAACCTGGGTGATCTGTATAAAGAGACTCTGAGCACCTTCCGCTTCCGCATTCAGGTGACCGGGGATCAAGGCTACTTGCAGCAGCCTCGGGTTGCCAATCAGGTGCGCGCCCTACTGCTGGCGGGCATTCGCTCCGCGACATTGTGGCGGCAGGTGGGCGGCAATCGTTGGCAGTTACTGCTCCAGCGCAAGCGCCTGGCGAATACCGTGCACCACCTGCTCAAGGAAGCCAAAGCCGAGAATGCCCGGAATCTTCACTGAGCCAAGCCCCTGCGCGCTCAGCCATTATCCGGTACAATAGCCGCCTTTTTTCGTCCCCGAACCATAGACAGCAAGAGACCCCCATGGCCGCTCCCAATCTTGATCAGCTTTCCGCTCTTAACGCCGTTTCCCCCATCGATGGCCGCTACGGCAGCAAAACCGCCTCACTGCGCGCTGTGTTCAGCGAATTCGGCCTGATTCACTGCCGCGTCGCGGTCGAGGTGCGCTGGTTGCAACGCTTGAGCGAGCACAACGAGATTGCCGAAGTGCCCGCCTTCAGCCCTGAAACCCACCAACAGCTCAACGCCCTGGTGGACAACTTCAGCGAAGCCCAGGCCCAGGAAATCAAAGACATCGAACGCACCACCAACCACGACGTAAAAGCCGTGGAATATTTCCTGAAAAAACAATTCTCCGGCAATGCCGAGCTGGAAGCCGTTCTGGAGTACGTGCACTTCGCTTGCACCAGCGAGGACATCAACAACCTGTCCCACGCGCTGATGCTAAAAGCCGGGCGCGAACAGATGCTGGCCCAGGGCCAGGAGATTGTGGATGCGCTGGCCAAGCTGGCCCACGACTACGCCGCCGACCCCATGCTCTCGCGCACCCACGGCCAAACCGCCTCCCCCACCACCGTGGGCAAGGAAATCGCCAATGTGGTCGCGCGCCTGCGCCGTCAGTTGGTGCAAATTCAGCGAGTGGAGCTGATGGGTAAAATTAACGGTGCCGTGGGCAACTACAACGCCCACCTGGCCACCTACCCAAACATCGATTGGGCCGCCAACGCTAAAACCTTTGTGGAAGGCCTGGGCCTGGTGTGGAACCCCTACACCACTCAGATCGAACCACACGATTATATCGCCGAGCTGTTCGATGCCATCGCACGCTTCAATACCATTTTGATTGATTTTGATCGCGATGTTTGGGGCTATATCTCTTTGGGTTACTTCAAACAAAAAACCATCGCTGGCGAAGTGGGTTCTTCCACCATGCCCCACAAGGTTAACCCCATCGACTTTGAAAACTCCGAAGGCAACCTGGGCCTGGCCAACGCGATTTTTACGCACTTGGCGCAAAAGCTACCCATCTCCCGCTGGCAGCGTGACCTGACTGACTCCACAGCACTGCGCAATATGGGTGTGGGTTTTGGCTACAGTCAGATTGCCTACGCATCGACGCTGAAAGGCATCGGCAAGCTGGAAATTAACCGCGCCCGTCTGGCGGAAGATTTGGACAACGCTTGGGAAGTTTTGGCTGAACCGATTCAAACGATTATGCGTCGTTATGAAGTGGCCGAGCCTTACGAAAAGCTCAAGGCTCTCACTCGTGGTCAAACCATCAACCAACAGGTACTGAACGATTTTGTCGATGGCTTGGATATTCCCGAGGAAGCCAAGCAGGCCATGCGAGCTCTGACACCGGCTAATTATGTAGGTAATGCGGAAGAACAGGCGAAGAAGATTTAACGGCTTGTTTTAAGCCTATAATTCTTCGTCATTCCCGCGTAGGCGGGAATCCAGGAATTTAGCCATAACTGTTGATTTGGGCTCTCCATTCGAGGATTCGAGTAGACCTGAGAGTGGGACCGGTGGGGTACGCTATTCCGGAAACGCAGTGAACACATCCATGTGGCTCCCGCGCGTCATCCATGACGCGAGGGTTCCGGAATAGCGTACCCCACCGGCCCCTGGTGCCAATAGAGCGTTTAGAATATTTCCGGAGTTAGCTTTAATCTAACTAAGAATGGATCCCCGCTTTCGCGGGGATGACGAATTAAAAACTCCTACTCCGTCATTCCCGCGTAGGCGGGAATCCATGAACGAGACCACCACGCTGGAATCTGGTATTGAGGCGGATGCGGGGTGGAAAAGAGCTCGGAATCTGAAACTACCAGGGACGTGTAGGGTGAGTGTTCAGCAAGCCTCAAAAGAGGGACCTTTCGGCCGGCGCCCCGGTGAGGCAGTCCCCATGGACGACTCACAGGGAAGTGAGGAGTGTCCCGAAGCGCCGGGAGCGCGTAGGGATAGGGTTCACGACGGTTGCTGAACACTCACCCTACATGCCCCGAGGACTTGCTTACGAAGCAGTCAGTCTGCACTTTGGATTGACGTATTATCCAGCTGCACCAAAACTCACCGTCTCGTAATAGTCAATTTGTCTCTAAAGACATTTTCACCACCAAGAATTCGCCTCCAGGAGTAGCCATGTCCTCACCCCTAACCCACCTCGGTGATTTGTCCATTCAGGATTTCCTCCGCGACTACTGGCAAAAAAAACCATTGTTGATTCGTGGTGCATTTGTAGATTTTGAGTGGCCACTGGATGGCGACGAGTTAGCGGGATTAGCGCTGGAAGAGGAAGTAGAATCACGCCTAATTTTAGAAAACGGAAAAAATCCCTGGGAATTGTGGCGAGGACCTTTTACCGAAGAACAGTTCGCTGAACTGCCGCCCTCACACTGGACCCTATTAGTTCAAGCGGTTGATCAGTGGGTACCGGAAGTGCGCGAACTGCTGCAACGCTTTCGCTTTCTACCCGATTGGCGCCTGGACGATGTAATGGTCAGCTACGCGCCGGACCAGGGCAGCGTAGGTCCGCACTTTGACTTTTACGATGTGTTTTTATTACAAGGCGCAGGCAAACGGCGTTGGCGTATTGGTCAAACCTGCGACGACACCACTCCCTGCCGGGATGACACACCCTTAAAAATTGTCACGCAGTTTGAAACACAGGAAGAATGGCTGCTGGAACCGGGCGATATGTTGTACATCCCCCCCGGCGTCGCCCACTGGGGCATAGCCGAGGGTGAATGCCTCACCTACTCCGTCGGCTTTCGTGCGCCCAGTCATGGAGAAGTACTGAGTGAACTCGGGCCGGAAATTGCTGAGACGTTGAGTGATGCCCTGCGCTATAGCGATGCCGATCTGAAACCTCAAGCCAACCCCGGCTATATAGACCCCAGTGCCATTAATCACTTGCAGGAGATTCTGCAAAAACACCTTACGCCAGAGAATCTACTGCGCTGGTTTGGTGGTTATATGACTGAACCCAAATACCCGGAGCTAGAGTATCAACCGGAGCGTACTTTCGAAGCGGCAGACTGGCAGAACGATCAAGCAATTTTGGAGCGGAACCCCGCGGCGCGCTTTGCGTATTTTCCAAAAGGAGACGACCAGAGTTTGTTGTTCGTGGACGGCTTGGCCTACCCCTGCCCGCTACCATTAGCGGAATGCCTGTGTGCGCACTGGGAATTTTACGGGCCGGTTTTGCAAACACTCAAGGCGCAACCAGACCCAGATGATTTGGTGACGCAGCTATTGAATCAGGGTTCACTGGTGTTGCTAGAGAAGTAATTATGGGCACGTCATTCCCGCGAAGGCGGGAATCCATGGTGAGGTTGGCACTATAACGTTCGTAAAAGCTGGATCCCCGCGTTCGCGGGGATGACGGGTAAAGAGGCGCATTCCGCCCGGCATTCCATTATCGCCCCTTCGTGATTCATGGGCCACTTTTCAGCCGAACCCTTTTGTCATTCCCTCCCTCCGTCATCCCCGCGAAGGCGGGGATCCAGGCTTATGGGCCCCCGCTTGTGCAGACGTTAAAAAGGAGGAGTAGCGCCCGTGGATCCCCACTTTCGCGGGGACGACGAAATAATGCGGGGTTGACGCTCCTTTGCTCGTCATTCCCGCGAAGGCGGGAATCCAGCGTTTTAAAAGTAGTCCTAATCAGCTTGTACAACTTTCTGTTTCTGCACACCCAAACCTTCCACACCCAACTCCACTTCATCGCCGGGCTGTAAATAAACGGGCGGCTTCTGCCCCATACCCACGCCGGGCGGTGTTCCGGTGGTAATGATGTCGCCAGGTTGCAGACTCATAAATTGGCTCAAGTAGTGCACCAGAAAATGCGGGCCGTAGACCATCTGTTTGGAAGAACCGTTTTGGAAGGTTTTGCCATTTACTTTTAGCCACAGGGACAGGTTGAGTGGATCGGGGACTTCATCGGGCGTCACCAGCCAGGGGCCGATGGGGCCGAAGGTATCGCAGCCCTTGCCTTTGTCCCATTGACCGCAGCGCTCCAACTGAAAGCTCCGCTCAGAGACGTCGTGCACCACGCAGTAACCGGCAATGTATTCGCCCGCCTCCGCCTCGCTCACGTAACTGGCACGCTGGCCGATCACAATGCCCAGCTCCACTTCCCAATCCAGCTTTTCGGAATTGCGCGGGCGAATCACATTGTCATTGGGGCCACAGATAGCGCTGGTGGCTTTCATGAATACTACCGGCTCGTCCGGAATTTTTGCACCCGTTTCTTCGGCGTGATCAGCGTAGTTTAAGCCGATGCAAAGAAACTTGCCCACTCGGCCGACACAGGGTCCGATGCGGCCGGGTTCTTTGACAACGGGCAAAGATTCAACATCCAGTGCAGCGATTTTCTTTAGACTCTCGGGGCTCAACGCTTCTCCCGCAAGATCCGGCACCACGCCGGACAAATCCCGTACCTGACCCTGAGTATCCAACAGACCTGGACGCTCTTGGCCATCCGCGCCGTACCGTAATAATTTCATGTTTGTTCCTCAAATTTGTTCAGCCAACCCAAAGGGCAACTGACCTAGTAAGTGTTTAACAGGCCGTTGAAAAACGTTTTCGAGACAGGCGATGCAAGGCAAAAACAGGCGAAAAAGCGGAGTTTATGTGCAATAAATGAGCATTTTGAGCCTGTTTTTAACGCCGCAGCGGCAACGCAGGTAGTTTTTTTAACAGCCTGTTAGTTGCTCCAGCCACCATCGATTACATGCACAGTCCCGGTCGTAAACGCGGATTCATCACTAGCCAGATACAGCGCCAACTGCGCAATTTCTTCGGCTTTGCCGAGGCGACCCATGGGTTGCCGCGCCACAAAGGCCGCGTGTGCTTTGTCGTAATCGCCTGTAGCGCGCAAGCGCTCTTCCAGGGATGGAGTTTCCACCGTGCCGGGGCATATGGCGTTGCAGCGAATGCCGTGCTGCACAAAGTCCGCCGCGACCGCTTTACTAAGCCCGATCACCGCTGCCTTGGTGGTGCCGTAAGTAAAGCGGTTGGGTACGCCTTTGATGGAGCTGGCGACCGAGGACATGTTGATAATGGAACCGCCACCGCGCTGAATCATACCGGGCAAAAACGCTCGCATGGTCCGATAAATGGCGGTTACGTTCAAGTCCAGGGAAAATTCCCAATCCTCTTCGCTGCAGTCCAACAAAGTGCCGTTGTGTACAAAACCCGCGCAGTTGAACAACACATTCACCGGCCCAATATCTTCGCTAAGCTGAATGATGCCTTCAGCGTCTCGCACGTCCAATACCCGGGTTTCACAACCGGTTAAATCGGCCAACGCATCGGCGTTGATGTCGGTGGCGATCACTCGGGCACCTTCGCGGGCGAATAGCTCCGCGGTGGCCCGGCCTATGCCCTGCCCCGCACCGGTAATCAAAGCGGTTTTATTCTGCAATCTAGCCATGGTTGTTTATCCTATTTGACGCACAGGCAAGCACGCTGGCCCGAGCGGTTCAAAGGCTTTATAAGTGAGAATAAATTCCTGGTGGCCCAACGCTTCGGAGCAACTGGGCTCGCCTTGTGCGAGGGAAATAACACGTTGGTAAATTTCCTCCCCCACTTCATCCAGTGTCGCTTCGCCATTGAGAATGCGACCAGCATCGATGTCCATATCTTCGGACAGCCGACGATAGGTATCGGGGTTGGCGCACACTTTAATGACCGGAGAAATGGCTGATCCCACCACCGAACCACGCCCCGTGGTGAACAATATCAGGTGGCAACCGCAGGCGATCATTTCAACAATTTCCGCGTTGTCGGAAATATTGGGAAAACCAAAACGCGGTTCGCCATCGGGTACTACATCCAACAAATAAAGACCGCCCGCGGGTGCCTGATCGCCAGGCTTTAGCAAACCACTGATAGGCGACGAGCCAGATTTTGAGTAAGCGCCCATGGATTTTTCTTCCAGAGTGGTTAGCCCGCCCTCGGCGTTGCCCGGCGCAAAACTGCCAAAGCCCATGGTGCGGTAATAACTCTCAGCTTTGGCCACGCAAGCGCGGATTTCTTCCGCCAAATCGGGTGTTACGGCGCGCTCGGCCATAATGGTTTCGCAGCCTATCAACTCACCGGTTTCTTCAAAAATGCAGGTGGCGTCGTCGGCCACCAAATGATCAAAACAACGACCCACCGCGGGGTTGGCGGTAATGCCGCTGGTGCCGTCGGAACCGCCACAAATGGTGCCCACCACCAGCTCACTGACCGCCATGTCGGCGCGGGGCGCTTGATCCGCTTCAGCGCGTAACCGGGCCACGGCGTCCAGACCGGCGCGCATGGTACTGAGCGTACCGCCCGCTTCCTGAATCACCAATAACTCGGCGGGACGACCGCTTGCACGGATATCCGACAGGAGCTGTTCACGATTCATGCTTTCGCAACCGAGCGATACCAACAAGGCGGCACCCACATTGGGATGGGTGCAAATGGCGGACATCATGCGGTAGGCGTATTCGTTGGGGAAACAACCGGGAAAGCCGATCAGGTGCACTTCTGAATCGTTGGCGCCATCCACAATGCGGCGACTCACATGGTGCGCGCACTCCACCAAATAAGCCACCACCACCACATTGCGAATGCCCTTGCGGCCATCTTTACGAACATAGGCATTAATCATGGCTGTGGTTTCCCTTGGTTGGGCGAACGATCGCGCGAATGGCTGGCGATGTAATCGCTTTTCATATTATGCATATGCACGTGTCCGCCGGGCGGCACCGCGTGCGTGATTGAACCAATGGGAGCGCCGTATTTAAGCACTGTATCGCCGGGCTTTAGCGCCTGACGAGCGATCTTATGGCCAACCTGGATGGCATCGGTTGCGCTCACCGCCACCTGATCAATCATCAAAATATCGCCCGGGGCGATAGCGCTGATACAAACCAGTACTGTGTCGTCTGGATGCAGCAACAAAGTCTGAGCGACCGAGGACGACTTACCATCGGGCTTTTCAGTGGGAACCATGATTACGACTACCAAGGTTTGTGGATTCGGGTGTAGGTGCTGATGGGTGTAAAAGCCCTTCCGCACGCAAAGTTTGCCAAAGTTCGGCCGGCAAGGGCCAGTTCATCAATTCCACCGCTCGGGTAACTTCCTCGGCATTCGCCAGGCCGGCCAGAACGGAACACACTTGAGGATGCGCGGCGGGAAACTGAAGTGCAGCCGCTGCCAGGGGCACATTCAATTGCCGACAAACGGCTTCGATGCGCGCCACGCGGGTAATGACTTCCTCCGGGGCGGGTTCGTAGTTGTAATGGTGTGGGCCGGGACCACTAACGCCAGTGGCCAAAATGCCGGAATTAAATGGCCCCCCCAAAATGACCGAGGCGCCGCGCTCGGCACACAGAGGCAAAAAAGTTTCCACGGCGCCCTGCTCCAATAAGGTGTAACGCCCCGCCAACAAAAAGCCATCAAACTCACCGTATTCCAAAGCCTGGGCACAAATCTGCCATTCGTTGGCGCCCAACCCGAGGGCGCCCACCAGGCCGGAATCTCTCAGCTCAACCATGGCCTTGTAACCGCCGTCCATAAACTCGCGCCAGCGCTGTGGGTGTTGTTCACCGTGAGTGACTTCGCCCAGATCGTGCGCCAGCAGAATATCCACATGCTCCCGCCCGAGCCGCGCCAAGCTGGCTTCAAAGGAGCGCATGACGCCGTCGTAGCTGTAATCAAATACCGGTTCCAGTTTTGGCGCGTCGGCGAAGCCGTGACGCACAGCGTCCGTCTCTTGCTCAGCCAACGGCTCCAACAAACGGCCTACCTTGGTGGACAGCACCGGAGTCGCATGGCGAGCTTTTAGGGCAGCGCCCAAGCGCGTTTCGCTCAGACCAAAACCGTAATGGGGTGCGGTATCAAAATAGTCCAGCTCGGAATCCAGAGCACAGTGGACCGCTTGGCTGGCCGTGCTCTCGGTGACCGCTCGATACAGGTTGCCAATGGGCGCAGAACCAAAACCCAGCAGGCTGGTAAACACGTCGCTGCGACCGAACTGCCGCTTACGTTTATGGTTCTCTTCCCCTGTCACAGACTGCTCCAACGACGCGTTTTTATAATTGAAAAGCTGATCGCCAGTAAAAACGACTTTGACTTTTATGTCAACCACTTTCACTGTTTGGTGGATCAAACTCCTGCGCTCACCAGGCCCCAAATTCAGAACGAGGCACTACCCTAGTACGATAAAGTGGCAAAGCGCAGAAACCATAGTACGCCGATCACCGACGAATGCAGAGCGGCGGGCTGGTGATGGTGGAATGAGAAAAGATGGAGAGCCCTCCAGGGAGCTCAAAAGCTCCCGGAGGTGAAGGTTGGATAGCGCTATTCGCCGTTCAACTGGCTGGCAATTCGCGCGGAGGCGTCGTGCAGTTTTTCAATGACTTCTTCGGCGGTAGCCGGTAGCGGTTTGGAAATGATGAAAGGTACGATTAATGCCGCCACGGCACCCTGAGCACCCAGCACAGGCACACACAGGTCGGTAACGCCATCCACGAACTTACTGGGTGTGCGTACGTAACCCTGCTCCACGGCGGCTTTTGATTCGGCCACAAAGCGCTCCAAGCGCTCGGGCTCGCTGCTGGAGGCCAAGCGCTCTAACCACACGCCCTTCTCCGTTTCCGGCTGATAACCGAACAGCATTAGGCCCGACGCGGCGTCCACCATGGGACGCCGGTATCCAATCCGTACGGCAAAACCCAAGTCCCGAGGGCTTTCAATTCGGGCTACCACCACCACTTGATCGCCGGTCGGCACTACCAAGTGGCAGGACTGACCGATGGCGCGGCTAAGGTCGTTCATTACCGGCAGCGCAGCGTCCAACAAGGTACGATTCGCCGTTTGCGCCATACCTAGAGCGAACAATTTGTTGGTTAGCTCGTAGCCTTCGCGCCCTTCGGCGGGAGCGATGTAGCCCCGGTATTCCAAAGCCAACACCATGCGGAACAGCTCGCTCACCGAACGCCCCAAACTGGTCGCCATTTGCGAGGTGGTTAGCGAGCCGCCCTGGGACGCCAGAAGCTCGAGAATGTCCAACCCCTTTTCCAAAGCAGGGGCCCGATATTTACGGCCATTTTCTTCCGAGTCGCTCGTATCCGTCGCTGCCGTTTTATTTTTTCCTGTGGCCATAGGTTGTTCTCACACAAGGTTGTTCTTAAGGTTTTATCCGATACACCCGTCGGGCCGTGCCGTGCATAATGTCACTACGTTCGTGCTCCGACAATGAAGCCAACAAAGGCTCGGTCAAACGCAGCCAGCGGCGATAACCGCCTTCCAGGTTCACCACTGGCCAATCGCTCCCCCACAACAAACGTGAAGGTCCAAACAGCGTTAACAGCTCCTCAACCCAGGGCTTCAATTCCGTCAGTCCTTGATCGGGCGCCGCCTCCGTCACCAATCCTGAGAGTTTACAGTAAATATTACGCCTTGCTGCAATCGCAGCTATCTCATCCCGCCATGGCTGCCAAGTGCCTTCAGCAATAGGCGGCTTGGCGGCGTGATCGAGAATAATGGTCAAGCGGGGGAAGCGGGCCGCGAAACGGCCAAGAAACGGCAGGTGACGGGTGTATACCAAGGCGTCAAAGCTCAGGTTGTTGGCAATCATGGCATCGACGGCGGGTGCCAGTGCCGGATCATCAATCCAATCGTCCTCAGACAGCGCCTGGAGCATTGGGCGCAGGCCCTTTAGCTTCGGATGACGAGCCAATCGCTCAATGCGCTCGGCGGCATTGGGCGCCTTAAGATCCACCCACCCCACAACGCCGCGCACAAACTCGTGCTGATCCGCCACCGCCAACAGGTAATCCGTGTCCGCATCGCTGGGCTGGGACTGCACCAGCACGGAACCCACCACCCCCAACGGACGAGCCTGAGCCTCTAACTCACTTACGTCAAAATCGCGATAAATCGCCTCCAACTCTGGCGTCGGCCATTGGCACTCGGGCCGGCTCAATTCCCAGCAATGTTGGTGGGCATCAATAATGTCCGTCATGCGATAGACCTCCGGCGGCTGAAGGCACGTTCTCTCGACCCATTTGAACCTCGACTTCGGACGCGGTAGCGTTGTGATCTTATCGCGAGAATAAGGAGTACGCGCCCATGGAATACGTTGCGCCCATCAGTAGCGCCATTATGGCCCTTGTTTGGGTCGTTTATTTTCAGCTGTTTTTTCTACAATACAAACGCAACAATCGCCCCTATCTGGTGATCCATCACGCTCAGGATGAAATGCCCGATGCGCTGTGCCTGTTGGTCAATATGGGCGAACAACCCGTGCATGTTCTTTGTGTTCAGGCCATTGCCTACCCCCGCAACGGAACCCCCAAATCATTTACGGTCACTGAGTACGAGCGCGTAAACCCGGCGCAAAAAGATATCCAGCAGGTGCTCCGGCAGGGCCCACTTCAGCCGGGCGGGTATCTGGTACTCGGCTCCTTTCGCAACATCGTGCTCGGGCGCCAAAGCTCCGAAGAGCACTCTGGTTACTTACTTGAAGACTTTGAACGCCTGGAAATTAGAGCCGCAGTGATTCACGGTCCCTCCAAATTTCCCGTTGGCGCTCGGCGCCTGTTTTATTTCCATCACCAGGATGGCACCCGTGTCTATCCACAAAATATTCATACCGAACAGCTGATCCGCCGACAGGACCTGCGCACGGTGCGCACCTGGGTGGAGGATGAGCTTAACCCCAAGCGCACTGGCGGCCAGGAGTCGGACTATTCAGAGCAAGCTCATTAACTCACCGCTGCCGACGGCGCAGCGTCCGCCACTTCATTGGCGCGGGCAACTGACTTGGAGCGGCTCAAACTGGCTTTGGCAAAAGCAGCGATCACCAGGAAGCACACCAGGGGCACCACCACGGCCACGTTAATAGAGGTAATGTCGGATACGCCCCCCATCAAAGCGGTCAGGGCCGCGCCGCCGACAATGGCCATGATCAGCAGCGAGGCACCAGCCTTGGACTGCTCGCCCAGGCCGCGCAGGCTCAAGGCAAAAATGGTCGGGAACATCAGCGACATAAAGAAGCTGGTAGCCGCCAGCGCCAGCATACCAGTCAGGTTGGGCGAGGCCATAGCCACCGCGCACAGCACTACGTTAATGCCAGCAAACAACAACATAATGGCCGCCGGGCGGAATTTGCTCATCAGGGCCGTGGCCACAAAGCGCCCGATCATAAAGGCCACCAGGGACCAAATCAGAAAATCCGCCAGAGCTTTTTCACCCGTGCCGGGCAAGGCCATTTGACCGTAGCGAATCATATAGCTCCAGATGCACACCTGAGCACCCACGTAGAAAAACTGCGTGATCACACCGAACATAAAATAGCGGTTGCGCACCAACTGGCGGTAATCTTTGGCCTTACCCACGCCAGCGGACTCGGTAGCCACTTGCGGAAATTTGGTGAACCAAACCATCACCGCCCAAAATATCACCACACCCGCCAGCACCAGGTAGGGCCCCTGCACGGCACGCGCTTCGGAGGTATAAAAGGCGTCCAGCTCGGTGGCGGTCATAGCAGCCAGTTCGGCGGCCGTGGGCTCCACGCCGGAGAGGATGAACAGTTTGCCAATCACCACCCCGGAAATCACACCCAAGGGGTTAAAAGACTGGGCCAAGTTAAGCCGCCGCTCCGCGGTATCCGGATTGCCCATAGCCACAATCAAGGGGTTGGCGGACGTCTCCAAAAACGCCAGGCCGCTGGCGATCACAAACAGGGCAAACAGGAAGAAGCGATATTCGTGCATCTCCGCGGCCGGATAAAACAACAGCGCACCGACGCCGTAGAGCAACAGCCCCAGAATCACCCCGGATTTGTAACCAAAGCGCTTCATATAAAGCGCCGCCGGAATGGCGAAGCAGAAATACCCCATGTAGAAAGCCGATTGCACTAAGCCGGAGGCAAAGTCGGTGAGGGAAAACGCCTTTCTGAAATGACCGATAAGAATATCGTTTAAGTTGTTGGCTACACCCCAGAGGAAAAAGAGGCTTACGATCAACATTAGAGGGAATAACATCGTGCTTTTATTATGGGTGCTCATCTAACCTCCGAAGGTGCAAGCAAAACGGCCGAAGCCGGCGTTTCAAACCTGATCGACCTAAACTCAAACGACTGTATACCACAGCATTGATTTATATGTAAAATGTAATTTATCTATAAAAGATATGCACCCGCTGGCCATTTACGCCAACCATAACCAAGGCCCAATCATGATTCTCGCCAATATTGAGGACTACCGAAGGCTAGCACAAAGGCGCCTGCCCCGGTTCCTGTTCGAATACATCGACGGCGGCGCCTTTGGCGAAGCCACCCTGCGAGCCAATACCGCCGACCTGCAAACCATCCGCCTGCGCCAGCGTGTATTGCGGGACCTCTCGAACCTGGACACCAGCACCACCTTGTTCGGACAAAAACTGTCCTTGCCGCTGATCCTGGCCCCGGTGGGCATTGCCGGCCTAAACGCCCGACGCGGCGAAGTTCAGGCCGCCCGTGCGGCGGAACAAGCCGGAGTCCCTTTTTGTTTATCCACCGTCTCCGCCTGTGCGCTGGACGAAGTGCGGGCCGGTACTCAGGCTCCGTTTTGGTTCCAGTTGTACATGATGCGTGACCGGGGGTTTTTGCGGGAAATCCTCGCCCGCGCGCGGGAGTCCGGAGTGGAAACACTCTTATTCACCGTGGATATGCCCGTCCCTGCGACCCGCTACCGGGACATACGTTCCGGCCTTTCCGGGGGCAGCCCTGTGGCCCGCAAATTGCGCCGAGTCGGCCAGGTGCTGACCCGCCCACGCTGGGCCTGGGACGTGGGCCTGATGGGGCGTCCCCACAACTTGGGCAACATAGCGCCGGTGCTGGGCGACCGCGCAGGAGTGGACGAATTCTGGACCTGGATGGGCAAGAACTTCGACCCCAGTGTGACTTGGCAAGACATAGACACCATTCGGGCCGAATGGCCGGGGCAATTTGTCATTAAGGGCATACTCGACCCGGAAGACGCCCGCCAAGCCGCCAACCTGGGCGCCGACGGCCTGGTGGTGTCCAACCACGGCGGGCGCCAGTTGGACGGTGCCCCCAGCGCCATCTCCGCCCTGCCCCGCATTGCCGACACCGTCAAAGGCGAATTGACCTTGCTGATGGACAGCGGCATTCGCAGTGGTCTGGACCTGGTGCGGGCTTTAGCATTGGGCGCGGATGCTGGCATGATTGGCCGGCCTTGGGTGTATGGTCTGGCGGCCCGTGGGGAGCGAGGCGTGAGCGAAGTCATTGCCTTGTTCGAGCGCGAAATCCGTGTCGCCATGGCGCTAACCGGTAGCACTCGCATAGCGGATGTAGGGCCTGAAATCCTCTGGGACGCTTCCTAGCATCTCGGTGTTTCCGTAATCAGCAAGCCTTCGGTGGTCTGCCGGGGAGTTTGTAAATAACCTGGAACCAACGTAACCTAGTAGTCTGATTAACAATAAGGAGACACCCCATGTTCAACTTGTCCGGCAAGTTCATTAGTCTTGCCCTGGTTGTTCTACTGGCAACAACTGGCTGTAGCAGTTCCAGCAACGACCCCATGCCGCCCCCACCTACACCGCCAACTACTACGCCTCCGGCGGATGATGACACGAATCAGGATCAGGACCCCGAACCTGAGGCAGTCCCGGCTGCCGAGCTGGACTTTGAGCACCTGTACGAGCTGGCAGGCTTCCCCATTGGTGTGTCTGTGGACGGCCAAAACGGTATGCCCCCACAAGCCGAACGACCCGTAATTGAAAAGCACTTTAACCAGTTGACTGCCGGTAACATTATGAAAATGAGTTACCTGCACAACAACTGGGACGTTTATACGTTCGATAATGCCGACCGACTCGTGGAATACGCTGCTGAGAATGATATGACCATGCATGGCCATGCACTGGTTTGGCACTCCTGCTATCAGGTACCGGCCTGGGCTAGAAACTTCGAAGGTGATAAAGAAGACTTTTTAGATCGGGTGTACGAGCACGCCGAAACCGTTGCCAGCCACTATGAGACCAACTACGCCGGCACAGTTGTTAGCTGGGACGTGGTCAACGAGGCGTTTCAGGGCAATGGGGCCTATCGTGACCCAGTCCAAAACTGCAACTCTAATGGAGAAGGCTCAGTGTTTGGTTACCATGCCGAAGGGCCTGAGTTTATAGAAGCAGCCTTTAGAGGCGCCCGCGCCGGCGCACCCAGCGCAGACCTGTACTACAACGACTTCAACCTCGTTCCCAATGGGGCGAAATTGAGAGGCGGGGACGATACGCCGGGTGTACTGGGCATGCTGGATGACTTTCTCGAGCGGGACGTGCCCATCGACGGCATTGGCTTCCAGATGCACATCTATATAGGTTGGCCCAGCATTAGCAATATCCGCGAGGCTTTTGAACAGGTAGTTGAACGCGGACTGAAGGTAAAAATAACCGAGCTGGATGTCGCCGCCTATAACCCCTACGGCGGTGAATCCTTCGAACCGTACACGCAGGAACTGGCCGACCGGCAAAAGCAGCGCTACTGTGAAATCGTTGAGGCCTATATGGATGTGGTACCCGAAGAACAACGCGGCGGCTTTACTGTCTGGGGCGTATCCGACGACAACACTTGGCTGACGGCCCTCAGCCACTTTAGTTCCGGCAACCCCTGGCCGCTACTGTTTACTGGAGATCTGGAGCCCAAACCCGCCATCATGGGTGTAGCGGACGCCTTGCGCGGGCGCCCCTGTTCCTAGCGAATTAAGGGAGTGGGTTTACTTGAGCGGGCGAACCGGTAGATCGGTTCGCCCGTTTTGCATTTCAACTACAGCGAATCCAGATCCAACCATAACTCTTCCCGATCAACGGGCGTTTCCGGCGGCAGGGTTGGATTTTCCAGCTGAAAGGTCAGTCGCTCTTGCAAGTTGGCCAGCTCCAAAACGCTCTGCACCATGGGGCTACCAAAAAACAACTCATCAAAGCGACCATTGGCAATTGCCAGGCTTAACCCGCGCTCAAGATCCTGAGCCAGTTGCTCATTCGCCTTACTAACAAATAAGTAGAACGGCATCCGGTACACCAGCATCACACGGCGCTCTACTGCCAGATCCAAGTGCGAGCGCGCCGGCACCTCTGACCAGGGCTCTTGAACCCCGCGTGGGAAGGCATCAAACCGGCCCCCATCCACCATGTAAAACAAGCTGTCGAACTTGTTGGCGGTGACCACCTCAAGGCCGTTGTGACGAAGGATTTCCGTGTCGGCCCAGGTGGTGCCCTGCCCAAAGCTGATCTGCTTTAAGTCCTCAAAGGTCTCAACCCGGTTAAAGCGTGCCTGGCTGTCTTTGTGGATAATAAAAATGCGGTGGCCCAACAGCCCCTTGTACAGGGGAATACGCACCGGCCGCAGAGCATCCTCCATCTCCTGATTGGTGGCCGCCCACATAATACTTAAGGCGCCGCTGGCCACCTCTTCAATGGTCCGCGCCTGGGTTTGCTCGCCAGCTCGTATTTCGATCTGATAATTGTGGTCAATTTCGCTCAGCGCCAGCTCTAACGCGGCGTAAGCGTATTTCCCATTGTCATCCAACGGTTGATTGAGGTGAATCACTTGAGGTTGGGCCCAAAGCGGCGATGCAACAAATGCGGTAAGGACCAGACAAGCACAGCGTGCCAGTTGGCGGGTAAAGCTAACCATGGAAGCCTCCTCGGTTGAGTGTATCCATGCAAGACGGGGCTCATCCATAATTGGCGCGTATTTCATCTTTCTCACAGTGTAACCTACCCCGTGGTATTGAGCCACAGTGGTGCACGAACTTTACAGTATCTTTACAACGCGTACTCACTACGGGCAATCAGAAAGCATCAGAGGGCTGCAGAGCGCAAAAGAACAGGAAAAGCGAGGCAGAGCCGAAGGAAAACGGGAGGATAGAAAAAGACAAAAAAAAGCGCGGCCCACATCCCTGTGGTGCCGCGCTTTTCCGCAACGCTCTGGTGTTTAGCCGAGTGTTACGACCACTTCGTGAGTCTTACCCGCTTCCAGAACCGGCAGCACATGACCTTCCACCGGTTGACCGTTTACGGTTACCGAGGCTACGCCGTGGCTGACTTTATTCGGGTTACGCACTTCAATGTTGTAGCGTGCACCACGGAAGCTGCGGGTAACCTTAAAGCCGTCCCAATCGCTGGGAATGGCCGGGTTCACGGACAGGCCCTGGTAGTCCGGCTTAACACCCAGGATATACTGAGTAATGGCCGCGAAGTTCCAGGCAGCGGTACCGGTCAGCCAGGAGTTTTTCGCTTCACCTGGCTTAAAGGCGTCCTTACCGGCAATCATCTGCGCGTATACGTAAGGCTCTACCCGATGCAGGTCACTGATCTCTTCCAGGTACGCTGGGCAGATCTTGCGGTAGTATTCAAACGCCTGGTCACCACGGCCCAACTGCGCCTCGGCGATCATGATCCAAGGGTTGTTGTGGCAGAAGATACCGGCGTTTTCCTTGTAACCGGCTGGGTAGGTGGAGATTTCACCGTACTCAATGTAGTACTTGGTAAAGGCTGGCTGCTGCAGCACGATACCGTAAGGTGAATCCAACCACTCTTTTACCGAGTTCATGGATTTTTCTACCATGCCCTCTTCCTGACCGATACCGGCCATGCCGCAGAAGCCCTGGGATTCGATGAAGATCTTGCCTTCCTCGTTCTCCTTGCTGCCCACTTTGTTGCCGTAGTAGTCGTAAGCGCGCAGGTACCAGTCGCCGTCCCAGCCGTGGGCTTTGACCGCTTCGATCATGTTGTCCACGTGCTTCTGAGCCGCGTCGGCTTCATCGTTGTTGCCAATTTCCCGGCACAGCTTGATGAACTCTTTACCGTACAGCACAAACAAACCGGCAATCATCAAAGACTCAGCGGTTTTGCCGGTCTTGTTGCCCGTGGTTTGGAAGGACTCGTTCGGGTCCTCAGAGAAGCAGTTCAGGTTCAAACAGTCATTCCAGTCCGCGCGGCCAATCAAGGGCAGATTGTGCGGGCCCAGGTTGTTGACCGTGTGGTAGAAGGAGCGCTTCAAGTGCTCAAAGTGACTGGTGGCCTTGCTCTCGTCGTTGTCGTAAGGCACCTGCTCATCCAGGATGGAGAAATCGCCGGTTTCCTTGATGTAATCCGTAGTGGAGAGAATCAACCACAGGGGGTCATCGTTAAAGTTACCGCCAATGGCGTTGTTACCGCGCTTGGTCAGCGGCTGGTACTGGTGGTAGGCAGAACCGTCTTCAAACTGGGTGGCGGCGATATCCAGAATGCGCTGCTTGGCCCGCTCCGGCACCTGGTGCACAAAGCCGATCAAATCCTGGTTGGAGTCGCGGAAGCCCATGCCCCGGCCAATGCCGGATTCAAAGAAGGAGGCACTGCGGCTCATGTTGAAGGTCACCATGCACTGGTACTGGTTCCAGATGTTAACCATCCGGTCCAGGCGCTCGTCACCACTGTCGAGTTGGTAAGTGGACAGCAGGTTGGCCCAGTAATCTTTCAGCTTGGCCAGCTCCGCCTCAACCTTCTCAGCGGTATCAAAACGGGCCATCACGGCTTTGGCGGGGTCTTTGTTGATCACGCCTTTGCTTTCCCACTTCTGCTCCGGCGGTACTTCGATGTAGCCCAGCACAAAAATGAACTCGCGCTCTTCGCCCGGCGCCAGATCCACTTCCAGGTAGTGGGAAGCGATGGGTGACCAGCCGTGCGCGATGGTGTTTCGCGGCTTGCCTTCCATCACCGCGTCTGGGCGGTCAAAGCCGTTGTACAGGCCCACAAAGGATTCGCGATCGGTATCAAAACCCTGCACCGGCGCGTTTACGGAGTAAAAGGCGTAGTGGTTACGGCGCTCTTTGAACTCGGTTTTGTGGTAAATGGCCGAACCTTCCACTTCCACCTCACCGGTGGAGTAGTTGCGCTGGAAGTTGGTCATGTCGTCTTCAGCGTTCCACAAACACCACTCCGCGTAGGAAAACAGCTTCAGGCTCTTGGGCTGATCAGAGGTGTTCTTCAGCTTCACCTTCTGAACCTCGGCCCAGGTACCCAGGGGGATGAAGTAGAGGGCTTCCGCCTCAACGCCATTGCGGGCGCCGGTAATGCGGGTGTAGCTCAGGCCGTGACGGCAGCTGTACTCGTCCAGATCCGCTTTAACGGGCTTCCAGCCGGGGCTCCACACGTCGCCACCGTCATTGATGTAGAAGTACTTACCGCCATCGTCCACCGGCACATTGTTATAGCGGTAGCGGGTCAAACGGCGGAACTTGGCATCCTTATAGAAGGTGTAACCACCCGCGGTATTGGACACCAGGCTGAAAAAATCCTCGTTGCCCAGGTAGTTGATCCAGGGATAAGGGGTCTTGGGATCGGTAATTACATACTCACGAGCAGCATCGTCAAAGTGACCAAATTTCATTGGGAGCTCCGTTGTTTTTGTAGGGCAGTGCTGGGCGGCCTTCCCTGTCGAGAGTGGCCTTGGGATAAAAGGTGGGCATTCTAGCAAGTTACTGGCGGTTTATTAAGCGGGGGGAGAGAGAAAAACCGGGGGCCAGGGGCCGGTTTTTGTGTGGTTTTAGGGGTATTTGGGGAGCTTGGAGGGGGTGGCTGGGTTATAGTCTTTTGGACCACTCATGGGTGGGCTTGGTTACACCGGTCTTTGGAAATCAGTGGGTTACGAACGTTCGAAACACCAAACCGGTTCTGATACCCCGTTACATGCCTTAGTGGCCGCAGAAAAGTAACCAGCCGCCCATGACCAGAAGGGGCTACCGCCCCAGATGAGTGAAACTGCGCCTATGCCGTGATATAAAGATTTACTTCGCCAAAACAGACGGGCAGGCGTTGGGTGGTCCCTAGGATATATCGCCTGATTTCGTAGATTTAATTATTACAAGGCAGAAAAGTGCGCCTAATAGTTCTGATCGTATTCATATTGATTTCAAACTCTGTGTTTTCTGAGAGTGACTCTTATATCAATGGCTTAAGCGTCAATTCAGATCTATCAGAAATCATCGAAGTCTTAGGGGCGCCGTTGGAGTCGAAGGAAGCATTCGATTGGTTCGACTATGTTCACCGGTACGATCGGTTTGAGATTTACGCATTTAGTGATGGGACACTAGTCGGTGGCGCGTCTGACAAGGATGGTGTATGTATAGGAATTGATGTTTGTGTAGGTGAAGAATTTTCTACTGACTCTCTTGAAAGAGCACCGTCATATATTGCGCATCGCTATTCCCACACTTTTGAAAAGAGGTGGTGCCCCTATTACGTCAATGTACTAGAGGGCAAAGTAGTTAGAGTGGCTGTATTATGCCGACCTGACTAGCCATGCAACAAGCGCCAGAACCCAGCCCATCTCGGGCTTCGAAAAAATATTTCACTCGCGCTCATTATTTGCCGGTGTACAAAATGTTTAGATGATGGAGGTCGAGGTGAGGATGCAAGTCAGAGTACTCGTGCAAGCGCTCAGAGCGGCGGGGGAAGCCTACACAGCTGATCTGGCTGAGGATTCCACTAAATCGGAAGATGGACTTAGTGCCTTCCTCGTTTCGAACGAACTTTGGGGTGGTGCCGGCTCTATCGCAGATCAGGCTGGTATTTCTAGCTCAGTCAAGCAACGGAAAGAAATCGAGTATGCGCTAGTTCGTCTAGGCGAGGCTCAAATAGAGTGTGGCATTACTAACCCCAGAACTGCTACATGGGTGGGTGCATTTAAGAGCTTGCACAATGAGCACATCTAACCTGTAGTGGCCAATTTTACTTGACCACTACAACCTGCCACTCAACCGTATGATAGAAACAGAGATTCTTGACGGCCTACCCGTTGAAGTTAGCGGCCGTTTTTTTAAGACTGAGGACGGATTAGGGCTCGAAGTAAAATCCATTAGAGAATTGGAGCCTGGCGAAACCATTCACAACCCAGAGTATCCTAGCATTTGGGGTGAATTCCAAGATTCGATAAACAAGTAAGATGGGCAAGAAAAGAGTATTGACTTAGGAGATTAGAATGGAAGCTTTATCGTACTCTATTCCACGAAATTCTCAGCATATTTTTACAGCTCTCCTCCAGACTCGAGAAGAAAACTTCTTGGTGCGAACAATCAAAATTGTTCTTTTTTCGCTCCTATGTGCAATATCAATCGCCACTTGGGCCGAAGAGGAAAACCGTACGGCCGCCAGCCAAGACTATTTCGACTACACCAGCGTTCTCCGCATACTGGTATACACCACTGACGGGACCCAGTCCTCGGGGCTGACGAAACCATTGTCGTCGGACCCGATGATGATGCGCGCGAGCGGGCGTCAATTCTACGAGCTGATCATGCCCTATATGGCGGAGGCGGTGGAAATGGTTATACCGATTCCGGAAGATCCTGTGTATGTGGTGGATCTGTTGGCGAGTGACCGCTTCAAGCGGTTGTACCTCGGCCCTGGGTGGATCAATGATGGTAAGGAGATCGCCTTTATTAGTGATGAGCATTGGAACTCTATCGTTCAGATTCTCGAGTCGCGGCTCGAGCGAGGCATTTCTTCCGTATCTACGGCTGATATTGAACGTAAGTTCGAGAACATGGATCGAAGCCAACCCGTAACGGCGGAACAGGAAAAACGGTCCATACACGAAGCGATCGAGGAAATGGGGGCATCAAGCGCGGATAGTGAAACAGCGCAGGACAGTGCCCGCTCTACGGACCCCCTGCCCCAGCTAGACACTAGGGACGATGGAGAGCAGCCAGTACGCCAGGAAACTGTGAGCTCCATCGCTACCGAGCATCAGAATTCGAGTGCACCGAATCGTGTAGCCCGTATGACAAGTCTTAATGGCGAAATGCCTGCGAGCAACGTGCCCGAGGCGAGTCCTACCCCTTATCATCAAGAAGCTGACCGCCCAACTTACGCTCTTTTATTCGGCGCTTTTTTGGTTTTGCTTTTGGTTGCGGGCGCTATACGCTTGAGTTTTAAGCGTCGCTAATTGGCGCCAGCCTGCCAATAAAACATACCCGCTTTTTTGCCTAGTACCCGCACAGACTCATGCCAATCAGCGGGCCGTTCGGCCAACCCGTAACACACATGCAGTGGCAGCAGGTGTTCTTCGCGTGGGTGGCAGTAACGGGCCTCGGGGGCGCTGGCCCATTGCCGCAGGCGTTCGGCGCGCTCGGGCTCGCTCAGTTCGGGCGCGGTGCAGGTGTGCGTTAGCCATGTTTCAAACGCGTGGTTGCGCGCTTCGGTTTCCGGTGTAACAGGCGCGAAGAAGGCGCTCATATTGTGAAAGGAAAAGCCCGAGCCAATCACCAGAAGGTTGTCCCAATCCAGCGCTTGCAGCGCCTTTCCCATCGCTAGATGAGCATCAGGGTCCAACGACTTGACCAGCGATAATTGAACGCAGGGAATATCCGCCTCCGGATACATCAACTTGAGGGGCACAAACAACCCGTGGTCAAACCCGCGCTTGGGATCTTGTGCCG
The DNA here is from genome assembly GCF_030848505.1 of Marinimicrobium hydrolyticum. Lineage (GTDB taxonomy): Bacteria > Pseudomonadota > Gammaproteobacteria > Pseudomonadales > Cellvibrionaceae > JAVDDU01. Next base: position 108,691 of record NZ_JAVDDU010000005.1, on the reverse strand, counting down.
CTTCCAATCCCGCTTGGGTTAAGGCGTGATACACACGGTCAGCCAGTACTGGAGAACCCGGGCATGGGTACTGAATTTCGTAGGACTCGGGCGGAAAGCCGTTATAGTCATAAATCAGTGATGGCTGCTCCCCACTGGTGACCGTTGGCACGGATGCTTCCCAATGGGCGCTGATTACCACAATGGCCGAGGGTCGCCGTAGGCGCCCGGCGATGGCGGTTAAGTGCGCAACCAGCTCTTGGTGGTCCGGGTCGCCCAGCAGTGGCAGAGGCCCACCACCGTGGGAGATGTAAAGGATGTCGGGTTTTGTCGTCATGGCACTGCTCCACATGAACGCTAGTGCCCATCATAGACGAGCCCGCGGATCAAAAGCCAATGACATTAGTGGCTGAGCAGAGGACTGACACGCCGCGGGTGAGTCAGGTGTACCTGTTCATCCACCGGAGAGTTGTCATGTGTCGAAAACGGAGCGAGTCAATCGACCACATTAGAAACTGACCTTTAATTTAACGGGAGCTGGATAATGGCACACGTGATTCATTCGATAAACACTACCGCGAGCGGCTTATGTCACCACCTGGATAGCATCATCGATGACGCCCACCATCAATACGCCATTGATTTGGCGCGATCCGCTGATGCTTTAGTTTTAGGTCGGAACACGTTCGATCTGTTTATGGAGTTTTGGCCCAACGCTGCAACCAGAAGTGATTTGCCCGAGATGACAGCAGCCCTAGCCAATGCGCTCAATACGGTGCCCAAGCTTGTGATCTCCAGCAGGCCGATTGAATTAACCTGGAATAACACAAATCATGTACGCGGACCTGACCTTGAACCACTTAAAAATGAGCTAACGAAGTTGGCGGGTACCGTCGTAATTTTTGGCAGCCCCAGGCTCGCCACTAGTTTGCTGAATGAAGGGCTAATTAATGAAATTCATATCCTGACTCAACCTTTTATCGGTACTGAAGGGCCCCAAGCGTATCGTGGATTAAAAAAGCGAGCAGAACTAGACCTCATAGGCACAACGCAGTTTCCGACCGGCTCAGTGTTGTTGCGTTACAACGTGACTTAGTTCAGTGGCCGACTACCCTGTCCGAACACACCATGGCTTAACGGCCAGAATAGCATGCCCTACCGCGAACCATCAGTCGATGTTACAAAACGTGCTTGTCAACCAACCAGTACTCAGATTTTAGGGCTGGTTGGCTTGCATACGTATTCACCGCGTTTGACCACTTCGTGCATACGTATTCATCTTGCGACTCAACCAGCGTAGTACTCCAATGGGGGTTCAGCGACGCTCTACAACAATAATCAGTCGTTGCGGTGTTTCCAGCTTCCGATTTCCCATGTTGTACGGATGCTGAGGAGGAGGTCCCAATAACAACGGTGCCCACAGGGCGCATAACCTCAAACACGCAGACATCACATGGGTGACTCTATGAATACAATCACAAGTAATTCCGTTACGCCATTCTTTCGGTGGCTCGGAAGTCTTTTATTTCTTCTTTTGATCAGTGTGAACGCGCAGGCCCATTCAGGAAGCACTTTCGTGCATCTGTTCGAGTGGCGTTGGACGGATATCGCCACGGAGTGTGAACAACACCTTGGGCCCAAGGGCTTTGCGGCGGTGCAGGTATCGCCACCGCAAGAGCATATTCAAGGGGATACGTGGTGGACCCGCTATCAGCCGGTTAGCTTGAATATCGATAATAGCCGTAGCGGTACACGTGCCGAGTTTATTGATATGGTGAACCGCTGCGACGCCGTGGGCGTTGACATCTACGCGGACGCGGTGATCAACCACATGGCCGCTGGTAGCGGTGTCGGCACCAACGGCAGCTCCTATTCGGCGGGTACCAGTTACCCAGAGTTTTCCAGCTGGGATTTCCATAACGAGTGCGAAATTACTCCCGAAGATTATGGCACCAACGCCTGGGCAGTAAGAAACTGCCGGCTCGTGGGCTTGCCAGATTTGGCCACCGGTTCGGAGTATGTTCGCTCAACCATGGCGGCCTACCTGAACGATTTAATCAGTATAGGTGTAAAAGGGTTTCGCATTGATGCCTCCAAGCACATGACGCCCGAGGACATTCACGCTGTGATCAGTCGCTTGAATGGCAATCCGTACATCTTCCAGGAAGTCATTGATTTGGGTGGCGAAGCCGTAAGCGCTGGCGAGTATTTGTGGGTGGGTGATGTCACCGAGTTTAAGTACAGCGGGGAGCTGGGGAACCAGTTTAATCACGGCCAATTGAGAAACCTGCAAAGCTTTGGCGAGAACTGGGGCTTTATGGGCAGTGGTTCGGCCGTGGTGTTCACTGATAACCATGACAATCAACGCGGCCATGGTGCGGGTGGCGAGAACGTTCTCACCTATAAGGACGGCCAGCTTTATGACTTGGCGAATGTGTACATGCTCGCTTGGCCCTACGGTTACCCGAAAGTGATGTCCAGCTATGCCTTTACCGATACCGAGGTCGGCCCTCCGAGTTCTTCAGTGCACGGTGGCCAGGGTGTGAACTGCTTCGGTTCCGATTGGCAGTGTGAGCATCGGTGGCGCCCCATTGCCAACATGGTGGAGTTTCGCCAACAAACTGCTGGTGCCACTCAGGTAACCAACTGGTGGGATAATGGAAACAATCAAATTGCGTTCGGTCGTGGCAACCAAGGCTTTGTGGTGATCAACCGTGAAGGCGGCAACTTGACCCGTACGTTTGGCACCAGCATGCCCGAGGGCGAGTACTGCAATGTGATTGATGGCGATTTCAGTAACGGTGAGTGCACGGGCGAGACGGTGTATGTTGATAACAACGGTCAGCTGAATGTGAGTGTACCGGGTATGACTGCTTTGGCGATCCATCAAGGCGCCATGGTTGAAGGCGGCTCTACCAATCCGGGCTTCCTTTGGGACAACGCCTATTTCCGTGGTACGCCCAATGGCTGGGGCACCACGCCCTTGACGGCCAATACGGACAGCGGCCTGTGGGAGACGGTGCAAACCTTTGGCAGCGACAACCCGAGGTTCAAAATTTCACGGGAGCAAAATTGGGAAGAAGCCTACCCCACTCAGGATTTCCCGATTGAAGACGGCCCGGGCGATTACCTGATCACGTTTAACGATGACAGCAAAGCCATTACCGCCACAAAACTCTCTGGCGGAACCACAATCGCGGCGTCGAATATCTGCTACGACAACGCCGCAAATTTCAGTAATCCGCACATCTATTACTGGAACCCTGCACCGTCGGGCAGTCTTGACAGTGTTGGCTGGCCGGGCGTGCCTATGAGTCAGGTGGGTGATTATGTATGTTTCGACCCGCAGACACAGTTAGACAGCCTAAATATCGTGTTCAACGACAACGGCGGCAGCCAAACCAGCGATTTAACCTATACAGGCGCTGGCTGCTACCAAGGAAACCAGTGGGTCACCCTGGAACAATGTGGGTTTACCGTTCATTAAGTTGATCAACCCCCTCTAAACTGGTGCACAGTTATTCTGTGCACCAGTCCCTCATCTGCCCCTTTAACCCTGCTTCGCTAAAATCCCACACGCCAGCCTTCCAGCTCGTGAAGTTACGGCTCTGCCGTGATATAAAGATTCAATTGAATGGAGTAAAAGACGTGGTCGCTAGCGAGCACCATACGGTGATTCTTTTCGTTGCGGGGGCATCATGAATAAAACCGAATCCAACGCTAACTGGAAGGCGGGTTATTGGTCAGCCATTCTTTGCGCCGCCTTCAGTCTTTTGTACATCGTGCTTCAGCTGGCGGAGTGGCTTGGCCTTTTAGGTTCAGCGGGAGGCCCAGAAAGCGCGAGCACGCCGTTGGGCGTGATACTTTTACTTACACCGTCGTTACTTCTCGCACCCAGCTTTATCGTTTTGATCGTAGCGGTTCACTGCTTGATCCCTGAAAGCCGCCGGGTCTGGGGATTAGCTGGGATCGCGTTTTCAGCAGTTTACGCGGCACTGATCGGTATCGTGTACTACGTACAACTTAGTTTTGTGGTGCCGCGCATGCTGCAAGGCAGGACGGACGATATCGAACTTCTTCTCTTTACTCCATTTGACTCGTTTTTGTACTCAGTGGATTTGCTCGGATACAGCTTCATGAGTTTGGCGGCTTTGTCTGCTGCGCTTGGACTGGCAGGTTTGGACAACACCCGTACTGCCCGGTGGTTTTTGCTGGCGACCGGGCTATTGCTGCCCTTTTTGCTGTTCCAAATCTACTTCAACCAACTAATCTACATAGCAGCCCTTTGGGCGATAACCTTCCCTGGTGCCGCCATCGCCCTGGCCATGGTTTTTAAGCGGAAAATCATACACTCCTGAGACTTAACTGCCTGAATGAGAAAGTTAGGATGAATTGGAAAACAATACTATTGGCTGCTTTTGGCGCCACACTGGGTACTGTTGGGGCGAATGGGTATTTTAACGGTTTGGACCTTGTGTTGACGCTAGTGGTTGGACTTGCATCCTTGCTGGGTGCGGTATTCCTGGGATGTATCAGTACCTTGGGAAGGCGCGGAACAGACGATAGGTAATACCTAAAACGCCTAGGGCCCAGGATCATCTGACCATGGAAACTTTGCGCCCTTAAAGGCTTTTGTGCCATATTTACCCAGATCTGACCGTTAAGTGCGGTGTATTGACGCGGAGATATGTGGCTACTAACAGCGAAGAGCGCGATGCGGCGTTTTAGGTTTCTGAGTGCGCTGATGTGTCTATGCAGCGGTTTGCTGGGATGCGCCCTGCCCGCTTTGGACGAGCGGCCAGAATCGTTCGCGCTGGATAGTGACCTGGCGCGGGACACGCACCTGGGGCGCGTGGTCTCTCCCTTGGTGGATGCCCACCCGAATACCAGCGGTATTCACCCTTTACAGCGCCCTATTGATGCCTTTGCGGCGCGCGGGCTATTGGCGCACTTGGCCGAGCGAACGCTGGATGTTCAGTACTACCATTGGAACAATGACCTTACCGGCACCCTGTTACTAGAAGCACTACACGCCGCAGCGGAACGGGGCGTGCGGGTACGCCTGTTATTGGATGACGTGGGCACACGCGGGCTGGAAGCCGAGCTGGCAGCTTTGAATGCGCATCCGAACCTTGAGGTTCGGCTTTTTAACCCCTTCCCCATGCGTCGGGCCAAATGGTTCGGGCTCTTGACGGACTTCCCCCGCCTGAACCGGCGTATGCACAATAAATCCTTCACGGCGGATAACCAAGTGGCGATTGTTGGTGGCCGTAATGTTGGCGACGCTTACTTTGGCGCGGCGGGTGTGCTCTATTCAGATTTGGACGTGCTGACTATCGGCCCCATCGTGGAGGAAATCTCCCGGGATTTTGACCGCTACTGGAGCAGCGAATCCGCCCACGTGGCCGAGCAAGTACTACGACCAATACCACCGGACCGGGAGAATCGTTTTGCCTCCGGCTCGTTTCTTATCGAACAGGAAGCGGGGGCAGCGAAGTACATGAGCAAGGTGGGACAATCGGCACTGATTGGTGATCTGCTCTATGGTCAACTGCCCTTTGAGTGGGCAAAAACGCGTATTCTCAGTGACGACCCGGCCAAGGCTTTGGGGTTAGCCGATAAAGAAGCGCTGCTGATCCATCAGTTGGAAGACATCAAGGGCGAGCCTCAAGGCAGCGTAACCTTGGTTTCGCCCTACTTCGTACCCACTGCCGCCAGTGCCAAGGTGTTCAGTGATATGGCCCGGCGCGGTGTGGATGTGCGGATTCTCACCAACTCGTCCGACGCCACACCCGTGCCGCCCGTTCATGCCGGTTATGCGCGGCGACGGCGGCAGTTGTTGGAAGCCGGCGTAAAACTGTACGAGCTGCGCAGCCTGATACCCGCCGTGACGCCGGACGACGATTACGTACCCTTTGCCGCACCCAGCTCCGCCTTGCACGCCAAAGTGTTTTCAGTGGACGACAAGCGCGTGTACATCGGCTCGTTTAATTTTGATCCGCGCTCGGAGAATTTGAACACGGAGGTCGGGCTGGTCATTGAAAGTCCTACGTTGGCACGACAAATCAGTACCGCTTTTGACACCAGCGTTCGGGCCAACGCCCATGAAGTCCGATTAAAAAAAGACGGCCGTATGTACTGGGTTAAGTTTGTAGACGACGAAGCCCACCATTCTTACACCGAACCCTATGCCGGCTTCTGGCGCCGCCGGGGCATTTTCTTGATGGGCATTCTTCCCATTGAGTGGTTGCTGTAAAGCCAGCCCTTCCCGCCATAGTTCAACTTCCGCGTACGCCTGTTGTCGACAACAGTTAATGCTGTCGTTTCGGGGCTCCACGTCATTCCCGCAGGCAAGAAAAACGAAGGACGGAGAAATCGCTGATATGGATCCCCGCGTGCGCGGGGATGACGAATGAGCGCTGGGATGACGATTGAGAGCGGGGATAAGGATTCGTGTCACCATACCATCGTCATTCCCGCGAAAGCGGGAATCCATGACAGACGGTAAAACGCGGATCCCCGCGTGCGCGGGGATGACGAGTAATGGAGGTGGATGCAAAAGGGAGGTTTGAGTTGTTGGATGCACGTACGGAACCCAAACGATCCTGGATCAGTAGGCGACTTGGCGTGTGTGTATTATTTGCCCTTGGTTTGGGTACTGGCTCCCCCGCGGTGGCCGATGGCGAGTGGTACTTGTCCGCTTATTGGGCAAAGAATTCACCCGATCGGTTGTTGGACATATTGCAGACGTCGATTCCAGAATTGCGCAGTACCTATTTGAACGCCGTCGCGGTGAATTACGCCTACGCGGAGGGCCGACTTATTCGCTGGGAACTGGAAGGGCAACTGGTGCGGCATTACGGGATGCAGGACCACTGGGAAACGAACGCTCTGGTGGTGGCGCGCTGGATGCATTTTCCGTGGGACCACATTCTGGATACGCGGGTGGCCTACGGCGGTGGTTTGTCCTATGCGTTGGAGGTGCCGTACATTGAGCCGCGCAGTGAACCCGAGCGGGAAGACTCGACGCGGCTGCTGCATTACTTATTACTCGAAGTAGAAGTTACCCTACCTGAAGCCGAACGCTGGAGCGCGTTTGCGCGTATTCACCATCGCTCGGGCGTGTTTGGTCTGTTTGACGGTGTGCGTGGCGGCTCCAACTTTATCGGTGTGGGCGTGCGCTATCAGTGGAAATAGCTCGCCCATCACCGCGGTGAACCGGCTCGGCGGATGCGCCTTGATTCTGCCCATCTTTTAAGTCCTGAATCTCACGCTCGAGCATTTTCATGCGGCGAAACATATCATCCAACTTGGGAAAACGTGCCGCGTTCCGGCGCCACTGTTGCACAGGTTGCACCGGCAGTGGCGATGAGTAGACCCCCGCCTCGCGAATGTTCCCCGTTACCGCCGACATACCCATCAGGGTGGTGTTGTCGGCAATTTCAATGTGTCCGGTAATCACGGCGGCCCCGCCAATGGTGCAGTTTTTGCCAATGGTGGTACTGCCCGCGACGACGGTACAACCGGCGATGATGGTGCCTTCACAAATACGCGTGTTGTGACCGATGTGCACCAGGTTGTCCAGCTTCACGCCGTTTTCAATCACGGTGTCTTCCTGAGTACCCCGGTCAATGGTGGTGTTCGCGCCGATTTCCACATCGTCGCCCACAAGCACGCGACCAATTTGCGGGACTTTACGCCAACCTTCCGGGCCGGGTGCAAATCCAAAACCGTCCGCACCAATGACCACGCCGGGGTGTAACACGGCTCGGGCGCCCACGATGCATTCCCGCTCGATGGTCACGCCGTTGCCAAACCAGCACTGAGGCCCGACTTGGGCCCCAGCGCCAATAAAACCGCCCGCACCTATTTCAGAGTTTTCACCAATGCGCGCGCCAGCTTCAACCACCGCATGTGCTCCGATGCTGACGTTTTGTCCCAGCACGGCCTGTTCCGAGACGACGGCCGTTGGATGAATGCCCGGCTCGGCCCAGTGGCGCGGATGCAGGCGATCGGCGATTTTGGCGTAGGCGTAATAGGGGTTGTCCACCACCAGAGCGGGTACCGGGCAATTTTCCGCGTGCTCGGCTTTTAGAATAACGGCTCCGGCTTTGGTGTTAGCCAAGTCGTTTCGATAACGGGGATCGGAAAAAAAGCTGATGCTGTCGGTCGTGGCTTTGTTCAGCGGGGCGACTTTTCGGATCAAACCCTGCCCCTCTCCTGTCACTTCTGCATCCACAAACTTGGCCAGTTCAGACAAGCTGATACCGTCGGGTGTCGTCATCATCCTTTCCTCGCACCTTCTCCAAAAGAACGCAGTCGGCGTTCAGCGGTGATTACTTTTAGGGGGCTTTAGTATACAGCGGAAGGCTTAGAGAACGCGTCGAAAAAAACGTTAGAAATTGTAAACGTGTGATGCGTTACGCCTTGAATATTTTTTTTGAATTCTTTCGCGACAAAATGTGGAAGAAAACGACTGCGCAAAAAAAGCCCGGTTGAGGCCGTAAGCTTCAACCGGGTTGTTAATGGGTTTCAATACACTTTATTGTTGTCCGTCGATGCGCTTAAGCATATCTCTTACGGCGGCTTCCAGTTGACGGTCACGGTCGGAGACTTCATCTTCCGGCGTTTGCTGGATGACGATGTCCGGCATGGCGCCGTTGTGTTCCATGTCCGTGCCGTCGGGCATGTACCAGCCACGGAAAGGACGGCGTACGGTGGCTCCGTCCAGTAGTGTGTGACTACCCGTGGAAATCACACCACCATAAGTCTGTTGACCAATGAGTGTGCCGCGCCCTACGGATTTAAAGGCGTGGGCGAGTATTTCCGCGTTGGAGTAGCTCTTCTCATTACTCAGCATATTGATGGCCATGGTGTAGCGCGGCGCATCCAACCGATCTTGCGGGTAGTGACCAGTCCTGGACGGATCGGCCCCTGCGGGTACGGTGTAGGCGTGCTCCGGTGCGGTAATGGAAGTAAGAATACGGTCCGTGGTGTGACCGCCACCGTTATTGCGCACGTCGATGATCAAGCCCTCTTTACCCATGGCGGCCGCGTAGAGGTCGCCTTGGAATTCTTCCAGAGATGCCTGGTTCATGGCTTGGATGTGCAGGTAGCCCAGTCGCCCACCGGAGAGCTCTTCCACTCGTCGGCGGCTTTGCTCACGGAAGTCGTCGTACTTCAGGCGTACCAAAGCGCTGTAATCAATGGGCATCAGCAGCGCGTGGTTTTCCATATTGCGGCCGCGATGCTCCCGTTCAAAGGTGACAATGACTTCCTGACCGGTGCGGCCTCTCAGCCGATGCAACAGAGTGTCAGTCCGGGTAAAAGGCTGCATATCGATTTCGGTGATGAGATCACCCACTTCCAGCCGAATCGGACCACGCGTGGCCGGCCCGCCCGGTAGCACCGCGGTCACTCGGTAGGCGGCTCGATCGCCATTGAGGTACACATGCTCATAATCAATACCCAGGCGGCCCGAGGGCTCACGCAACGCCGAGGCGGGCCCCGGGTTAGTCACGCCCATATGGGATGCGGCCAGCTCACCCATAAGGCGGTTGGAGATGTCGCTGAATTCACTGGCGGTGCGGGCGCGGCGAATCAGAGATTCATAATCCTTCACCACCGCTGGCCAATCCAAACCTTTCATGTCGGATAGGTAAAAGCTCTCGCCGATCATTCGCGCCGCTTCATTGAATTTTTGCAGGGATTCCTGACGCAGGTCGATGCGAATGCGATCCGTGATGTCCGGGCGGCGGTGGCTGCCGCCAGACAAGTTCGCCACGCCTACCCGGCCGCCGGCTACGTAGACGATCCGCTCACCCCGAATGTCCAGGTGCTGCATGTTCACGGTGGGCCCAAGGCGCTGGCGGTTTTCACCGTTCCAGTTCATCACCATCAAACCTTCACCGCTGGAGTTGAATACGTAGCGATCCCCGCCCGGCGTCATTTCATTGCCAAACTGGTGCGTGGGCGCTGAGGTGACGCGCTGCACGCGCCGCCAGGCATTTTCCAGATCCAGGCCATCGATAACGGACTCAGAACTGCTGCGACCACGTTTGAGCCTAGCCGCTGCTACCGGCAGAGGTCGGATTTTCCCGGCGTCATTGCGTGCGTCTCTATAGTAAGTGGTCAGCTCGCGTGGGGTGTAGTTCTCGATCTCGTGGTCCAGATAGATCCGATAGATGTCGTAGCTATCTGCAGAGCGATTGGATATGAACGTGAGTATGCGCCCGTCCGCCGACCAACGGGGGTTGATGTCGTTGCGCGGGTGACGAGTTACATTCACGGCATCACGGGAACCATCAGCGGGCACAATGAAAATATTGGCGCTAAAGTTCATGTCGTTTTGGGAATAGGCAATGTACTGGCTATCCGGAGACCAGCGCCAATGGATGCCGGTGTCCCAGCCCTCCACCAGGGTTTTTTCTTTACCGGTGCGTAAATCCTTCAGTACCAAGTTACCCAGGCCCCGGCGGAATGCCAGTGTCTGGCCGTCTGGCGATACTAAAGCGTTGCGGTCATTGTGGTGCGTTCGGACGACCGGCTCTACCGTGAAGCGTACGGCATCGTGCCACCGGCTAGGGTCTTTGTCGGCGGGCCGGTCTTCAGCGGGCTCGGTGTCCAAATCTTCCTCGGGGATGGTTTCCGGCTCCACGGGCAGATCCAGGGTGACACCCGGGTCGAAAGGCGCGGGTTCCGGCTCTGGTTCGGGCTCCACGGGGCCGTGGGGCAAGCCCGGGTCTACGGGGCCAAAGGGATCTTCAGGTTCGCCGCCTCGCCCGCCGGGCACCAGGGTCGGCTCATCCGGGTCGCTAAGCTCAATCAGTGGCAGTTCAGTCGTCGCTGAAGCAACGGCACTGACTTCCACTTCCACACGCCGAGCGGCGGGCCGCCCCTCGGTGCCGCTGCGAATTTCATCCCGCGTCAGCGCCACTCGGGCCTGATAGATGGAATCAGTGCCGTCGGAGTCATTGGTAAAGAACAGGCGCAAGCCATCCGGAGACCAGCTCAGGTGTTGGTGACGGGCATGGCTGTCGGGGGTGACGGCTCGGGTGGGGCTGTGATCATCCAGGTGGCGCACGTACACGCGCCCATAGGCAATGTAGGCCATAACCTTGCCGTCAGGGCTGAGCGCGGCTTCGGTCACATCCCGGTCAATGCGGCGCAAAGTGTAGTCGTCACGGCCATCTTCGCTGGCGCGGATGGTCAGGGCCACCGGCTCAGCGTTGGGATCGGTCAGATCCAGGGTATATAGGGTGTCCCACACATGCACCACGGCGGTGCGGCCGTCATGAGATACGTCGAAATGCTGAATATCCCGGCCGTCAAAGTGGGTAAGACGCTCGGCTACGCGCTCGTCGGAATCGACATTGAGGCGGTAGAGGTTAATGGTGTCCAGCTCGCGGTCGGACATGAAGATGAGGGTTTGGTCGTCCTGCCACTGGGCACTGCCATCGTCCCCTTCCCATTCGGTCAGGGCTTCGAAGCTCTTCGCTTGGCGGTCATACAGCCACACATTCATGGCGTCAGGGCCGCGGTAGTGGCGCCGGCCCCAGTCGTGATAGTAACCACCGCGGGTAAACACCACGCGGCGGCCGTCCGGGGAGACTTTTGGCTCGGAACCAAACGCGTCGTGTACGCGCCGGGGCTCGCCGCCTTCCTGGCTAATGGCGTAAGGGCGCTGTTCGCGAAACACGTCCGCTTCCAGCGCGCCGGAAAAGACGATGCCCATACGGCCATTCTCGTCCAGGCCATAAGCCGGGTGGCGAATGAAACGGTCGCTGTAGGTCAGCTGGGAGACACTGGAGCCGCTGCGATGGAGGCGCCACAAGTTCATGTAGCCATCACGCATGGAGGTAAAGGTGATCCACTGGCCGTCTGGACTCCAGGTGGAGTGCATATCGTCCAAATTGTGCCGCGTCAGTCGCGTCGCTTGGCCACCCTGGGCAGACACCCGCCACAAGTCACCACCCCAGGAGAAGACGACTTCCGAACCATCGGGACTGATGGACGGGAAACGAGGCAGTTCTACCAAGTCATTACCCGCCGCAGCGGGCAAGGCCAACGCTACCCAGATCAGGGCGATGGCAGCCAGGGCAAACATTCCCCTCACCCACCGGGAGGAGCCTAAGCCCTCCGAGCTACGATTTTCGATGTGTGACAGACATGAAGAACGATTGCCGCACCGGTCGCCTGCACCCGATGACTGAAGTTTCATACAATACATAGAATAAAAGGTAGCAAAAGAGACTGGACCCATCCAATAAAAATGAATGTGTAATGTGATGACGCTTCTGATGGACATTGTGCCATTTGCAAGGTTCAACCTTTGAACCGAAACTGTGACTCAGCTAACAGCCGATTCCCATGCCACTTTGACTCCGTTTTCATTACCCACGACGTGCAACTCAGCACACCCTTGTCCCGATGCCAGAGTTCATGGGGAGCAGGCATTTTTTGCGTTTTTTTTCTTTCGAGTTTCTTTCGATGAACAACTTTGTACTTTTGTAACCCCACGCCTTGAGTCATTCGTCATCCCCGCAAAAGCGCTGTTCGAAATAAATTGTTGAGTCGACTTCTCTGTAAGCAAGTCCTCGGGTCGCGCAGGGGGAATGTTCAGCAAACGTCGTAAACCTCGTCCCTACGCGCTCCCGGCGCTTCGGGACACTCCTCACTTCCCTGTGAGTCGTCCATGGGACTGCCTCACCGGAGCGCCGGCCGAAAGGTCCCTCTTTTGAGGCTTGCTGAACATTCCCCCTGCACGCCCCTCCTATCCCCGAGCTATGTAGTTCTTACGAAATGTATTCCCTGCAGCTGCAGATACCATTTGAGTTGGCGTGCAAATCAGGGGAGAATCCCCACCTCTCTATTATCAGGCTGAGATTTTTTATGGCGATCAACTGGTTTCCCGGCCATATGCATAAGGCACGCAAGGACATCGCGCGCATCATGTCCCAAGTGGATGTGGTGATCGAAGTGTTGGATGCCCGCATACCCTATTCCAGCGAAAACCCACTGGTGCCGAATCTGCGCGGAGAAACGCCGTGCATAAAACTGTTGAACAAAGCGGATTTGGCCGACCCGGCCACTACCGCGTTGTGGGTGCAACACATGGAACAGGAACAAGGAGTGAAAGCCATTCCGGTCAGCTCCAAGCAGCCTGGGCAGATCCGGCAATTGCTGCAAACCTGCCGCGATCTGACGGCTGGGCGGAACCTTGAGGCGCGCAATATTCAAGCGATGATTATGGGTATTCCCAACGTGGGTAAATCCACGTTGATCAATATTCTTGCCGGTAGAAAAATCGCCAAAACCGGTGATGAAGCGGGGGTCACCAAATCGCAGCAGCGTATCAAACTGGACGAGCGCATTGTACTGACTGACACCCCTGGTTTTCTATGGCCCAAACTGAACCCGCCGGAATGTGGTTACCGCCTGGCGGCGACTGGAGCCATCAAAGACAAGGTGTTCGAATACGAAGACGTGGCAGCGTTTTTAGCGGCCTATCTGGGGCCTAATTATCCACTCGCTCTGCAAGCACGCTATGGGTTGGAAGAAGTGCCCGAGGAAGAGATAGCACTTCTGGACGCCATCGGCCGCGCTCGCAGCTGTGTGCGTAAAGGCGGCGGTGTGGACCTGGCCAAGGTGTCTTCCCTACTGGTGAACGAGTTGCAAGCGGGCCTGCTAGGGCCGATCAGCCTGGAAACGCCGGAGATGGTGGTGGAAGAGGAAACGCGCGCGCAACAGGAAGATGCCGCGAAAGCCAAACAAAAAGCGGAGAAAGACGCTGCGCGCCGAGAGCGCGCGCGCAAGAATCGAAAATAGAGGCGACAGGCTATTGAAGCCTGTTAGATGCCACCTCTAAGAATCCGTGTTAACGACGATAAGTTATGAATCGAAAGCCGATTCATTGGAAACGAATGCTTTAGCTGAGACGTTGTGGGCGCAAGTTTACCGGCCACTAGACCAGCAGCAAAACAGCACGCCAAACCCACACGAGTACCCAGCTTCCGGCCCAAAAGCACTTGCGAGTCATGCAACCCGGCTTTGAGCGTTTGCTGGCGAACCTGCAGCCGCTTACTGATCGTCTCTACGCGACGCTTCTGTCGACCTAGAATTAGACCAATCATTTTGCCGTCGCCTCCTGTTGCTCAGGTTGGGTATCCTCGTTCGCCGGGGCCGACTCTTTCCATGCCTTTATCGCTTTGCGCGACGCGGGGAAACCCATGTTTTTGGTCAGCTTCTTCACTTGCCAAATAATTCCCCAAATCATCAACCCCTGGGCAACCAAAAGGCCAATGACGACTGCGGCCCAATGCGCACCGAGGGTGAGCGCGTAATAGCCCAACCCAAATAACATGGTTATGCCCATCAAGACGCCCAGGAGTGCCATACAACTCAACAAAAGCGAAATAAGCACGACGCTTTTTAGTGCCAGACGTAATTCCACCCTAGCCAGAGCCACATGGTCCGCTAGCGTTTGCTGGATAAGCGTTAAAAGCGCCGCTATAACGTCGAGCAGGGACTCGTCGTCCGCTGGCGCGGACGACGGATCCGGCACTGACTCAAGCTCGGGGCCTGATTCCTTGTGTGCTGACTGCATACGCTAGCCTTAGCGGCGCATCAGGGCAGCAACAACCGCCCCAGCGGCAAAGGCTATACCGGCGGCCATTAAAGGATTTTCCTGCACGTAGCCGCGCACACCGTTAACGGACTCATCCATGCGGGTTTTAAACTCTTCCTGCTTTTCGGCAAAATTCTGGCTGGAGCCATTAACCATGTCACGAACGGATTTCTCGGTTTTGGCAATACGCGCCGAGAGGTTATCTATCGCTTCGTGAGCAGCGGCAACACTGCGCTCAGTCAGAGGGGCTTCTTTCGTTTCAGTATCGGTGGTTTTAGAGGCTGTGGCGACCATGACAAACTCCTTTAATCTGGTAGTGAAGTGAATAACATGTGCTATCAAACTTCCTGCTTGTCCCAGTAAGCGACATTGCGCAAATTGGGCCACGATGTCCTTAAATCTGCAGTCTAGAAACGCCTGCACCCAACATCTGTGACTCAGGCCACACCGACCGGTGGCGCCCGACTCGTAGGGGGGCGTTTAATGCCAGGCTGGTAAATTAGTTATACAGCTATTGGGCTCGAACTGTCAATTTGCTTTCCTAAACAGAAATCCGGCGACGAGAGGATTCAACGACAGTACCGCGCGTCGAAATCGCCCGCCCCTCTGGGCACTCCGACCATTGTAAAGTTCGGTAAGCCACGCCCATGCCTGAACTTGCGCACTCCTTTATAATGAGGCTTTTACTAACGAAGCGTTATCTCAACCTAGGAGAGCCGGTTATGGGTTTGCTGATTGAAGGCCAGTGGCATGACCAATGGTACGATACGGAAAAAACCAGCGGCGAGTTTGTGCGTGAGAACTCTAAATTTCACCATTGGGTAACAACAGATGGTCGTGCAGGACCTACGGGTGAGGATGGGTTCAAGGCGGAAAAAGACCGCTACCACCTCTACGTCTCCTATGCCTGCCCCTGGGCGCACCGCACGCTGATCTTTCGGCGTTTGCTACAGCTGGAGCACGTCATCGGCGTAACCGCTGTGCACCCACACATGCTGAGCAAAGGTTGGGAGTTCAAAGCCGACCCAACGTTTAATACAGACGTTGATCCACTGTATGGGCTCGAGTGCATGCACCAGCTGTACACAAAGAACGACCCCAACTACACGGGCCGGGTGACTGTACCCGTACTTTGGGATAAAGAGCGGGAGAAAATTGTTAATAATGAGTCGGCGGATATCATTCGCATGCTCGCCGACGGATTTTCCGGGCTGGCGAAAAACCCTCAAGATTTTTACCCGCCGGAGTTACGCAGTGCCATAGACGATATCAATGACACTGTGTACAACAATATTAATAACGGTGTTTACAAAGCCGGTTTTGCCACCCGCCAGGACAAGTACGAGCACGCGTACCGGGAGCTATTCAAAGCCCTGGATCATGTGGAGGCGATTCTCGGTCGACAAGCGTTCCTTGCCGGCGACCAAATCACCGAGGCCGACTGGCGACTTTTCACCACTTTGCTGCGTTTTGACGCGGTGTATTTTGGCCACTTCAAATGCAACCGACAGCGCATCGCCGATTTCGATAATCTCTCCAATTACTTACGGCAGCTGTACCAGTGGCCCGGTGTATCCGAAACGGTGCATATGGATCATATTCAGCATCACTACTATTACAGCCACGACAACATCAACCCCACGCGTATCGTTCCCCTGGGGCCAGACTTAAACCTGGACGCACCGCATAACCGTTAGGACCTTTCGTCATCCCCGCGCATGCGGACTGCTGTCCGGAATAAGTCATCGATTACCAGCTTCGTAAGCGAGCCCCCGTGCCGCACAGGGTGAGTATTCAGCAAACGTCGTTAACCCCTCCCTGGGGACTGCCTCGAAAGGTCCCTCTTTCGAGGCTTGCTGAACACTCACCCTGCACGTCCCTGGCAGCCCCAAACTACCGAGTTCTTTTCCGTAAGCCGCCCTCATAACAGGAGTTTTGGGGCGTAAGAATGCCTTAGTTGGGGCTGCAAAGGTGATTTGCAGGAGGCATTTCGAAACTCTCAAAAGAGGGGTGAGGCAAGCGTAGTACGCAAAGCACTGCTTTGCGCGTAGCCGAACGCCCCCAATCTATGATTGGGGGCAGGGCCGCGTGCGGTTGTGGGAGAGCCCCCAGGGAAGGGTTTACGGCGTTTTCGAAATGCCTCCTGCGAAGCGCCTTGGATTACCTTACGAAGCACATCACCTGAAACTGCGTTTTTCGAGTCTCTGGCAGTCAGCGTACTATTTGAGTACCGCGCAAATTGTGGCGCTGCACTTACTTTCCTCAAATTATTCCGGACAGCAGTGCGCGCACGTTGAAATGACGGCTATGAGAGCCGCTACATCCTCGGCGATTTTTATCGAAGCGTGTGCGGGAATGACGAATGGGGCTGGGCGCTGCCTCTCTCTCGTAGATCAGCTCAACCATACATAGGCAGTGTTCGCTCAATCAGTGCCCGAGCAGGAACACCGCGCGGTAAGTTGCCGTAAAGACCCGCCGGTTCCGCGATTCGGCTCGCAAGAAAAGCATCCGCCACGCGGGCATCACCATAGCGCAACAGCAGCGATCCCTGCAGAGCAAGGGCCATGGATTCCACCAATGTGCGCGCGCCATAAACTAATCCATCTTGGTCCTCCAGGAGCTTGAACAGCTTGGCAATGTGCCGATCGAGGCGTTGATCCAACCCCTGAGTGCGTGCCAGCTCAGACTTTAATGCCTGCACACACTCCGGTTTGCGCTCCAACGCACGCAAGACGTCCAAACATTGAATATTGCCACTGCCTTCCCATATGGCATTAATGGGTGCTTCCCGGTACAAGCGCGCGGTCATGAAATCGTTCATTACGCCACTTCCGCCCAGGCACTCCATGGCCTCATAGGCATAGCCAGGTGCGCGTTTGCAGTTCCAGTACTTGCCGATGGCCGTCCCAACGCGCAGCAACGCCCGCTCGTCCGGATTATGCGAATGGTCGAGCGCTCGCGCCATGCGCATGGCAAGCACGAGCGCTGCGTCGCTCTCGACAATTAAATCCGCCAAGACATTTTGCATCAGCGGCTGCTCCACCAAAGTTTTGCCAAAGGCACGTCGTTGCGAGCAGTGATGCACCGCTTGAACCACCGCCTGGCGCATGGCCGCGGCCGAAGCGAGCATGCAATCAAAACGAGTGAGTGCGCCCATCTCCAGAATATTGGCCACGCCCCGCCCTTCATCTCCAATCAACCAGCCCAGTGCCCCGCGCAGCTCCACCTCGCTGGAGGCGTTGGACACATTGCCCATTTTGTCCTTGAGACGCTGAATGATAAGTCCGTTCTTTTCTCCCCCCGGACACCACCGTGGGACCAGAAAACAGGACAGGCCCGCCTCCGCTTGAGCCAACATCAAAAACGCATCTGACATGGGTGCCGACATAAAAAACTTGTGCCCCACCAGTTGATACGGTTGGCCGTCACCGGGGGCATAAAGCGGCCGGGCGCGAGTCGTGTTCGCACGCAAATCAGAGCCACCCTGCTTTTCCGTCATGGCCATCCCGATGGTCGCGCCGCGTTTTTCTTCCACTGGGCAGTTCGTCGGGTCGTAATGAGTTGAAAGAATACGTGGCAACCATTGTTCAGCCAGATCCGGCTGCAGGCGCAGAGTCGGCACACAGGAGAACGTCATGGTCACCGGACAACCGTGCCCCTGCTCCACTTGGGTCTGCAGATAGGTGAGTGCGGCGCGATACACATGCGCACCGTCGCCCGGCTGGTTCCAGGGGATTGAGTGCAAACCGTGACCCAGTGCCTTGGTCATAAGGGAATGATAGGCGGGGTGATACTCTACCCAATCCAGGCGCCGACCGTAGGCGTCGTGAGAATGAAATCTTGGCGGATTGGCATTCGCCAAAAATCCCCATTGGATCCACTGCGCCGAACCGGTCTTTTTGCCCCAGGACGTCAGTTCAGATTCAGCCCAGTTCGCGCCCATACTTTGCGTCAACTGTTGTAGGAAAACGTCTTCGCGATAGGCGTTGTAATTTTCCAAAGGCTCGGAGACGTTAAACACTTCGTGCGTTTCCGCGCCGGAGAGATAGTCTTTGCGCGATTGCTCTGACATGAGTGTACTCCCGCAAACGGCTGGGAAATTTTCTCTACTCAAAACTCGTTGAGACTGATGTCTCACTGATTGCGTCGACCTCATTATAGACGGATTCCCTAAAAGTTAATGCGGAAGCGAACGCCCCTACACGAACGCGGTAAAACACACGTTGTCAAATTTCCCACTGTCGCATTCATTGCGCACTTAGATGCCCGAATCATACGCTGCGCGAATGAAAAACAGTTGGGTTATTTCGATTGCGTTTATGGCTGAGCCTCAACGCAAAGGCCCGACTCGTTGAATGCCCAAATTGCAAGCGCGCCATTTTTTTCGGCGCTGGTGCACGACACAGATTTCACACGAACAACCGTTCACGCGAGTGAGAAGGAGCGAACATCATGAAGAAGAGTAATAAGTCTCGAGACTTAGTGGTTGTTATTACGGGCGCCTCCAGCGGGATTGGCCGAGCCACCGCTCACGCCTTTGCCCGCGAGGGCGCAACCCTGGTATTAGCGGCGCGCCGCGAAGAAGCGCTTAGAGAAACGCTTCACGAATGCGAAGAGTTGGGCGGCCGAGGAATCGTGGTGCCCACTGATGTGGGTG
Organism: Marinimicrobium hydrolyticum; assembly: GCF_030848505.1. Taxonomy (GTDB): domain Bacteria; phylum Pseudomonadota; class Gammaproteobacteria; order Pseudomonadales; family Cellvibrionaceae; genus JAVDDU01. Next base: position 89,429 of record NZ_JAVDDU010000005.1, on the reverse strand, counting down.
ATTCCGAGCAAGTGGACCGGCTGGCGGATGCTGCGGTGGAAGCCTATGATCGGCTCGACGTCTGGGTTAACAACGCTGCCGTGTCCTTGTTCGGCCGACTTGAGGAAACACCCCGGGAAGATTATGAGCATGTGCTGCGCACCAATCTCCTAGGTATTGTGAATGGCGCCCGCGCCGCCATTCGTCAGTTTCGCGAGCAGGGTAAGGGTCGTTTGATTAATGTCTCCTCCATGGTGGGTCATTCCGGCCAACCCTACGTAAGCGCCTATGTGACGTCCAAGTGGGCTATTCGCGGTTTGACTGAAAGCCTGCGCATGGAATTGTCAGACGCGCCAAATATCTCCGCCACTGTTATCTCCCCCGCGTCCATAGACACGCCCATCTTTCAACACGCAGGCAATTACACGGGCCGACCCATCAAGGCGATGAAGCCCGTTTATCCGCCCGAGCAAGTGGCGGCGGCCATCGTGCGCGCGGCTCATGCACGCTCACCTCGCCGGGAAATCATTGTCGGTAACGCCGGGCGCATGATGGCAATGGTACGCACTCTGATCCCACCACTGGGCGAACGCATGATGCGGCAACAAGTGGAAACCGACCACTTTGCCGAAGGGCCTCCAGTGGATCTTGGCTCCGGCACCGTCAACGAACCGGCCAGTGGCAAGGGATCCGTTCGTGGTGGCTGGATTGAACGGGAGCACGGGAATAGCAGCGGCGCTAAGCCTGCACTGTACAGTGCGTTGGCTCTTTCAGGAGTTGCTTTGACCGCACTTGTGGGCCGCCGGGTAATGACTCGAAACGATCATTCCACTTTCGACCCCTTGGAAAGGCGCTGATGGGTGTACCACGAACGCCTTGGCAGGACGGATTTAACTTCATGGGAAAGTAACCCAGTGCAGCTTCAACCTTGAAATCATCAGGAGGACCTTATGCGGCCTAGCGCTCCTTCTTACCTCGCCGATTTCGACTCAGCTTCGGCAATGCTCCGAGCCACCTCGAATATACTGAACGGAAAGGATTTTCCGACACTCGGACAGCCACCAGCCCTGACGCCCTTAGTACGCTCGGTAAACTTGCTCCCCCGTTCAGCCCGCGAGCAAATCTACGCCCTGGGCGGCGCTTTCGAAGGCCAATGGCCGACCAAGTTGCACACCATCAGCGCCGAAGCCGTCGCCGAATGGGCGGCGGCACGCTATCCGCAACGTCCCTATCAGGCCGTGATGGTCGGTTCGAGCAATGGCGCTCTGGTCCATCTCGCCGCCGCCCTTGATTTGCCTTGGTTGCCGCAGACTAGCATGATCCCAGTACGGCACTTTGCTACCGACCCCGACGATCCTAAGTCGGCCATGGAGTTCGGCAAGCGATTCGGCCCCGCCCTGCTGGATGCCAACCCCGAGTGGCAATTGCACCATATGCACGATGCCAATCAGGACCGGCTTATGGTTCGGCACATGGATTATTTCCGGGTCAAACGCCTGAATCTGGGCCGTGCCTACGAGCGTTTTCTCACCAGCCGGCTGCCTGAGGGCGGCACCATTATCTTGGTGGACTGCCAGCGCAAATGGCCCACCACGCGGATCAACGAGCACCACGTTTTTCAGCACGGTGCCCTGGGCGGTGCCACGGAGCACGAGTTTATGGAGGGCAGCGAACGGGTGGAGGAATACCTGCATCGCTACGATTCCGACGTCCGTCGCTGGGATGGACCCGAACCCAATGACGAGAGCCCCGAAGCTGAATGGGGTTTTGAGCAGGCTTTGCGAGAAGACGTACTGCGCTTCGCCGCCAAACATGGTTACAAGGTTAAACGCTTGTCCTTCTATGAACCCGAGCACACCAGTCCCCTGGTGGCCGACTTTTACCGTGATTGGTATCGACTGCGCGGACTGAAGGCCAATCGTTTACTGGTGGAGTCCTTTATCTCCATGGAGCCCTACTGGGCCCTGCGCACCGGCTCGGTGCCCTTTTGGATGAAGTTCAATATGGAACCCTCCGTGGAATGCGTCGAAAAATACCTGGACAACAGCGAGCCCTTTGATGAAATCAACCTGATGCTGTTCAACAACGGGGTCGAAGCCGCAGGCTTTCCACAGATCGACCGTTGGAAAAAAGTCCTGGAGCGTGCGCGTCGGCGCGGCCGGTTTATCGGAGTACGGCCGGATTTACACCCCCGCGATTTCGGCGCTCTGGCTCGCTACCACACAGACATGAAGAAACTGGCACCGCGCTACCCCATACCCGGGCCACTGCCCCTGAAGCGCTTCACGGATTTCATGCAGCGCTCCGATCGGGAATACGCGGTCAAACTTGAGGACGAATAACCAGAGGCGGCTTTGCCGCTTCTGGTTTTATCCGGCCGGTGTTTTCAGCCGGCCATTAAAAGCTCCGGCCAGAACCTGTATAATCGCGTCCTTCAAAGACTCAGCATCGCGACGATAAGGTTACGCATGGCCATGGAAAAAACCTACCAGCCCCAAAGCATCGAGCGTCAGTGGTACGAAACCTGGGAAAAACAAGGTTATTTCGCACCCGGCGGTGACGGGGATCCCTACTGTATTGTGATTCCACCCCCCAATGTCACCGGCAGCCTGCACATGGGGCACGGCTTCAATAACGCCGTCATGGACGCCATGGTTCGTTACCACCGCATGAAAGGCCATGACACCCTCTGGCAAATGGGCACCGACCACGCCGGCATCGCCACCCAAATGGTCGTGGAACGGCAGTTAGCGGCCGAGGGGATCAGCCGGCACGATTTGGGTCGCGAGGCGTTTCTGGAAAAAGTTTGGGAGTGGAAAGCGGAATCCGGTGGCCAGATCTGCGATCAGTTGCGCCGGCTCGGCTCATCCCTCGACTGGAGCCGCGAGCGCTTCACCATGGACGAAGGTTTGTCCCGAGCCGTGCAAGAAGCGTTTGTGCGCCTGCATGAAGACGGCCTGATTTACCGGGGCAAGCGCCTGGTGAACTGGGACCCGAAAATGCACACTGCCATTTCCGACGTGGAGGTGGAAAACCACGAGGAAAAAGGCCACTTCTGGCACCTGCGCTACCCGCTGGCCGATGGTGCCAAAACCGCCGATGGCAAAGATTATCTGGTGGTAGCCACCACCCGCCCGGAAACCATGCTCGGCGACAGCGCCGTCGCCGTACACCCGGAAGACGAACGCTATAGCGCCCTGGTGGGAAAATTTGTCGACTTGCCCTTGGTTGGCCGGCGCATTCCCATCATCGCCGACGACTATGTGGACCCGGAATTCGGTACCGGTTGCGTGAAGATTACTCCGGCCCACGACTTCAACGATTACGAAGTGGGTAAACGCCACAACCTGCCGTTGATCAACGTTCTGGATCAGGACGCTTCCGTGCTGACGCGCACACAGGCGTTTGCTTACGATGGCTCCCGCAACCCCGACTGGGAAAGCGACCTGCCCACCGATGTGGCCGGGCAGGACCGCTACGACGCCCGCAAACAAGTGGTTCAGGCGTTTACCGACTTGGGGCTCATGGATCAAATTGACGACCACGCCATGACCGTGCCCCGTGGCGACCGCTCCGGCGTGGTCATCGAACCCTGGCTGACCGATCAATGGTACGTAAGCACCAAGCCTTTGGCCGAAGAAGCCATAGCTGCTGTTGAAGATGGTCGCATTCAGTTTGTACCCAAGCAGTACGACAATATGTACTTCTCCTGGATGCGGGATATTCAGGACTGGTGCATCAGCCGACAATTGTGGTGGGGCCACCGCATTCCAGCCTGGTACGACGACCAAGGCAACGTCTACGTGGGCCGCAACGAAGCGGAGGTGCGCAGCAAACACAATCTCGCCGCCGACCTGCCCTTGCGTCAGGACGAAGACGTATTGGACACCTGGTTCAGCTCCGGCCTGTGGACTTTTTCCACCCTGGGTTGGCCAGAGCAAACCGATTTCCTGAAGAAATTCCACCCAACGGATTTGCTCGTTACCGGCTTCGACATTATTTTCTTCTGGGTCGCGCGCATGATCATGCTCACCATGCATTTGGTGAAGGATGAACAGGGCCAGCCACAGATTCCTTTCAAAACCGTATACGTACACGGCCTGGTGCGCGACAGCTACGGGCAAAAAATGTCCAAGTCCAAAGGCAATGTGCTGGATCCGCTGGACATTATCGACGGCATTGATCTGGAGAGCTTGGTACAGAAGCGCACCAAAGGGCTCATGCGCCCCAAAGATGCCGCGAAGATTGAAAAACAAACCCGCAAGGAATTTCCCGAGGGCATCGCCGCCTACGGTACCGATGCGCTGCGCTTCACCTTCTGCTCCCTGGCCTCCACCGGACGCGACATTAAGTTCGATATGGGCCGCGTGGAAGGCTACCGGAATTTCTGCAACAAAATCTGGAACGCCACTCGCTACGTTTTGATGCAGTGCGAAGGAGAAGACTGCGGTCAAGGCGCGGAGAGTGAAGTCGAGCTGTCCCTGGCTGACCGCTGGATTATTTCGCGCCTGCAAATGGCCGAACAGGCCGTGACCGAAGGGCTGGAAACCTACCGTTTGGATATGGCGGCCCAAGCACTCTACGAATTTATTTGGAACGAATACTGCGACTGGTATTTGGAACTATCCAAACCCGTTCTGTGGGACGAGCAGGCTAGCGCCGCGCAAAAACGCGGCACTCGCCGCACCTTGATCCGCGTGCTCGAAACCACTCTGCGCCTGGCGCACCCGCTAATGCCGTTTATCACTGAAGAGATTTGGCAAAAAATCAAACCGCTGGCCGGTGTCAGTGGCGAGACCATTATGCTGGTGCCCTACCCCAAAGCGGACGAAAGCAAGATCGATCACGCGGCCATCAGCGATATCGAATGGTTGCAGGCGGTGATTTTGGGTGTGCGCAATATTCGCGGGGAAATGAATATTTCCCCGGCAAAAAAACTGCCGCTGTTTTTCTTGAACGGCAGTGCGGATGACCAACGACGCTTGGAAGAAAACCGCCCCTTCCTGCTCAAGTTGGCTGCCTTGGAAGAAGTCACCTGGCTGGACTCCGAGGACCAAGCGCCCGTCTCCGCCACCGCGCTAGCGGGCCAGCTGGAATTGCTGGTGCCTATGGCGGGCTTAATCGACAAGGATGCGGAACTGGCGCGCCTGAACAAAGAGGTGGGCAAGCTACAGCAGGACATCGGCCGCACTGAAGGAAAATTAGGCAATGCCGGTTTTGTGGATAAGGCGCCCGCGGAAGTGGTTGAGAAGGAGCGCGCTCGACTGGCCGAACTGAAAGGCAGCTTGGGTAAACTGCAAGAGCAGGTGCAACGCATCGCCAGTTTGTAACAACGACCCCAGCTGGCACTCTAGCTTTGCTCAACCAACCAAACCCCGGCATAAGCCGGGGTTTGTATGTTACGGGGCTGTATTTGACAGAACTATTCCAATTTCAGGAACGGCGAGTTTTCACCAAACCAGTACAATTTGGACTCCCCCGCTCGGCCGTACTGCACTCTCAAGCCCGCGTGGCCACCGCCCTGAAAGTAGCTCAATTGAAAATCGTGTGAACCCGCATCCAAACGGATTGGACAGCGCTGGGTGGCCAAGGCGCGGTCGCGCACAAAGCTGCAAACTTCCCGGCCATTGATGCGCAAGGCAAATCCGTCATCGCTCGCCACCACGAACACGTAAGTGCCGGGTTCTGTGATGCGAAAGCTGGCTTCAACATCAGCAAAAAAATTCTCTCCGTAACCGACATCTCCCAAATTCGAATGGTAAAAACGGTTGTGCCGGGCAAGGTCCAACTTATCCAAGTGCACCACTTTGGTCATGCCAATATCACGGCGTTGATGCAAATAACGAATCGGCACGTTGCTTTGGGAAACGCGCATTTCCAGATTGGCATCAACACCTATTGGCACCATGGCGCGCAGAATTAACACGGCCAGTAGGCACAGCAGAGCCGTCAGCGCCGTATCTTTGGTCATCCACCGCTGCACGTTCATCACCGAACCACCTGCATCATCCAAAAGTCAAACCACTGCCGCTGCTCAAACTGCTCGGGAGTGATGGGGATGCCATAGGTCAAAGGGGAAAAGTAGGCAAACACGGCAATCACCAGTGCCACAAAAATGCCCAGATTGATCAATGTGTGGCGGTTGTTGGTGAGTATCTGCGCGCGGAATATGTAGGTGAACACCAAAGCCAAATTGATAATGGCAAACACCAAAGGCACTAGATAGTGGTACAGGTACATCACTCGCTCTATTTGCAACATAACGATCATGTAGCTCAAATAGAGCCCGGTAAATACCGCAATCCAGCCAAACAGGCGCACATCCTTTACTGGGTTACCGTATACATATCGGCTGATCAGCAACCCCACTGAAAGCACAATACCCAACAACGCCGAAAACCAAACCATGGGATTGGCAACCAGGTAGATATGAGCCACCTTCACCTGCCCGTCCACTTCCTCCCGGTCCCACCGGTAGCTGATGCTTTTAGTACCCCCCGGCCAGGCAAAAGCCGGGCTGCCGTTTTCTCCGGGCTTGCAAATATCCAGGCGCGGTACGCCATCAGAATACTCGGCCATAAAACGCCACTGATCCCGCATACCCACGGTAAAGCCGCTTAAGGTATGCGTCGTGCCTTCACGAATGTGCGTCAAGTACTCGGGCGAGGCTTTGTAGCGCTGATTCCCGGCAATCTCGGTCCCAGTGGCGATGTGCACATAAAAGGTGCTCAAGAACACCATAACCAAAGGCGCCACGGCGCTCGGCACGCTGGTCGCCAAGCGTTTAACCACAGGCAGCACGCGCAGCGCTTTGATATTTGACCACTGGTCAACAAAGAACAGGACCACCAGTAGCAGTAGCACGATGGCCCCATTGGCTTTGACCGAAACCGTCAGCCCCACCAGCGCACCCAAAATCGCGTAGTGGCGCAGTCGAATCGGCGCCGTATGGGTGACCGTACGCACCAGGTAGTAAATCGCCGCCAGAATAAAGAACAGTTGAATCCCTTCCAGCATGGCTGCACGCGAATGCACCACCAGAGCATTATCGAAAATCAGCAGGCAGCTAAAAGCCACCGCAACCAACCGGTGGCCGGTAAGTCGGTACAGGATTCCGTACATAAACAGAACCGACAGCGCCATCAATAAAGTCGAAGGTAGGCGCATACCGGCAAAACTGAAGTTTTCCGGTAAGGCTTCTCCAGAGATGTGACTGGTGCGAGTCAGCGCTGATTTGTCCAGCTCCGCATTTACTCCCAACAGCCCTTCGCTGGCCGCCATAAGCATTTTGCCCAGAGGCGGATGGGTTTCCATATACATAACCCCATCCAAGTGCTTTTGGGCGGAGGTTACGTGGTAGTTCTCGTCCCAAAACAAAGCCCGTGGTGAGGTGTATGCAGTCATGTACACCAGCAGCGAAACCGTTAGCAGAAGCAGCGGATAGGCGAACCGATGGTAGGTCTTGAGAGTAGCAAGCATGGCGATGTCGAGGTTATTGTTGGGGAGACGCCAAAGGGCAGAGGGAAGAATAGCATATGGGGTAAGTGGGGGATAAGGTGGGGTTTCATTGGGCGGGATCTGAGAGCGTGAGGACGCGCTAGTTACAAAAGAAGCGGCTGGTTTGGGAGGGAGGGATGTACCAGGGCACATCCATGTGCCCTGCCCCTTCGGGGCGCCTTCGGCGGTACTGATCGTTCCTGACGATCAGTCACTCGGGCCATGACCGCCAGGGATGGCGGGAATGCCGATAACGCAGGAGCAGTTATCGGTCCATAGCCCTCGCCCTACGGGCAGCCTTCGGCTGTGGCAAACGGCTTTCCTGCCGTTTGCTCGAACCCGGCGAGGGTTCTCTCACCCTCCCTCTCCGCCACATACGAAAAAGCCCGGCATTTGCCGGGCTTTTTCGTATGTGGCGGAGAGGGAGGGATTCGAACCCTCGATACCGGATTAGGGTATACTCCCTTAGCAGGGGAGCGCCTTCAGCCACTCGGCCACCTCTCCAAAACTGTTTGTCTGCCTCATCCTTTGGCTAGCCCCTTCGAGCTTCTCGACGTCTAATTTATACCTGACAAATTAGTCGCCTCTCCAGAACTGTTGTCCGACGCTTTAAATGCCGCTCTGGCCAACAGGTGCGGCATAATACCATATCTCACAAAAATTCAAAGTCTTGTGTGACTGAATTGTCGAGAATGCCGGTCTGGTTCGACACGGGCGGGTGTGGCGGACGAAATCGGGAGTAGGTAACAGCCATTGGCTGCCAGCGAAAACAGGGCTTCTCGACTGCCGGGTCCCGGTGTCCTTGGCCCCGCCAATCTAGATTCTATCAATTGGTCTCAGGCGGCGACGTGCACCGCCTCAGTAACCACAGACGACTAATCGTCCATTGACTCGTCTTGGCCTTGCTTTTCGCGCTGTATGCGCTGGTAAATCTCTTCACGGTGCACGGCAATGTCTTTAGGCGCATTCACACCGATGCGTACCTGATTGCCTTTTACGCCCAACACGGTCACGGTGACTTCATCACCTACCATGAGTGTTTCACCAATACGGCGGGTCAAAATCAACATTTGTAATCTCCTTCGCTCATCCTGTAAGAATACGGCTTAGACTCCATTGCCCACTTCCGTACCTCGGCTACCCTTGTCACCAACTTTGGAAACAATACACTCGAGCCCCCTCTCAGTATTGTCCAAGTATAGCAATAAGGAAAATATTTTTTGCTCCTGTTTTTTCTATTCCTTCCCTGTCGTCTGCTTCAGCATCACTTTACCAGATCTGTCGAGCCACCGCTAACCCCGCACCCGGCTCTCCTCGGGCTCTGCGTCTAACCCAAACGCCGTATGCAAGCAGCGTACTGCCAGTTCTAAGTAACGTTCTTCAATAATCACCGAAATTTTGATTTCCGAGGTGGTGATCATCTGAATGTTGATGTTTTCCTGCGCCAATGCGGTAAACATTTGCGAAGCGACTCCCGCGTGAGAACGCATGCCAACGCCCACAATGGAGACTTTGGCTACTTCGCTGTCCGCGCGCACTTCTCGGGCGCCTATTTCCTGCGCCACACCTTCCAGCACGGCCACGGCCGCCTTCATATCACCTTTGTTTACGGTGAAGGTCAGGTCGGTAGTGTTATCCGCACCTACGTTTTGGACAATAACATCCACCTCTATGTTCGCTGCCCCGATCGGTGCGAGGATGCTCGCGGCCACGCCGGGCGTGTTAGGGACGCCAGCAAGGGTAATTTTTGCTTCATCCCGGTTAAAGGCGATACCGGAGACTAGGGGTTTTTCCATGGTGTCTTCTTCCTCGTCGAGCGTAATCAGCGTGCCGGGGCCCTCTTTAAAACTGGACAACACCCTCAGCGGAACATTGTATTTGCCAGCAAACTCCACGGCCCGAATTTGTAGTACTTTGGATCCCAGGCTGGCCATTTCCAGCATTTCTTCAAATGTAATTCTGTCTAGACGCTGGGCGCGCTCCACAACCCTTGGGTCGGTGGTGTAGACGCCGTCCACGTCCGTGTAGATCTGGCATTCGTCCGCCGTCAGCGCCGCCGCCAGGGCTACGCCAGTGGTGTCCGAGCCGCCACGCCCCAGGGTGGTGATGTTGTTCAATTCATCCACGCCTTGAAAGCCCGCCACAACCACTACCCGACCGGCGGCGAGGTCGGCGCGCATATTGGCTTCATCAATTTCCTGAATCCGGGCTTTGGTGTGAGCGCTGTCGGTGAGGATTTTCACCTGGCCACCGGTATAGGAGCGGGCGTCCCAACCGCGCTTTTTCAGCGCCATGCACAACAGCGCGATGGTCACCTGTTCACCGGTGGATACCAGCACGTCCAGCTCGCGAGGATCTGGATACTCTTGAATTTGCTGCGCCAGACCGATCAGCCGATTGGTTTCGCCACTCATGGCGGAAACCACGATCACCATATCGTGACCCTGTGCGCGAAAGCCGGCAACCTTATCGGCGACCGCTTCTATACGTTCAACAGTGCCGACGGACGTGCCGCCGTATTTTTGTACCAACAAGCTCATTGACTGGCCCGGTCCTTTTTAAAAGGCAAAAATGTGGACATGTGTGCCAAAATTGGCAAGCAATTAAACACTACTTTGCGGAAAAAGTTAACGATTTTTGAACCCTGTCAGCATTATTTTTAACGGCTCATTGCAGTTGTTCTTGCACCCAGGGCACCACCGAAGCCAGAGCGGCATCCAGCCCGGTCGGGTCTGTGCCGCCGCCCTGCGCCATGTCCGGGCGTCCACCGCCTTTGCCGCCAACTTGGGGAGCGAGATGTCGCATTAACTCGCCAGCTTTGACTCTGTCCGTCACGTCTTTGCTCACCCCGGTTACCAACGCAACTTTGTCGCCGTCGACCGCCGCCAGCGCAACGACGCTGGAGCCAAGTTTATTTTTGAGTTGATCAACGCTGTCGCGCAGGGATTTCGCATCCGCACCTTCAAGGTGCAGTGCGAGCACTTTAATGCCGGCCACGTCTTTCGCTTCGCTTAATAGGTCGCCCGAGCCAGCGGTTGCCAATTTGGCTTTCAACGATTCCAGGTCTTTTTCCAGTTTACGATTCTGGGTGATCAGCTGTTGGAGCTTTTCAGGCAATTCCGAGCGCCGGGTCTTTAAAGACCGGGCGGCTTCATCAACCAGAGTTTCCAATTGATCAAACAATGCCAGGGCTCGGGCGCCGGTTACCGCTTCAATACGGCGCACGCCGGAGGCGATACCGGATTCGGAAGTGATGCGCAGCAGACCGATATCACCGGTGCGCTGTACGTGGGTGCCACCGCACAGCTCTACGGAAAAGCCATCGCCCATGGTGAGTACGCGCACTTCGTCGCCGTACTTTTCGCCAAATAAAGCCAGCGCACCTTTTTCCCGAGCGGTGTCCATATCGCACAACTCGGTTTGTACGGAGGTATTGGCTCGAATTTGATCGTTCACCAACGCTTCAATGGCGCGTATCTCCTCTGGCTTAACGGCTTCAAAATGAGAGAAGTCAAAACGCAGGCGCTCGGAGTCCACTAAGGAGCCTTTCTGGGTTACATGGGTACCCAGCACTTCGCGCAAGGCGGCATGCAAAAGGTGGGTGGCCGAGTGGTTAAGGGCTGTAGCGCCCCGCACGCTGGCATCCACTTCCGCCGCCAAAGAATCGCCCACGGCCAGACTACCGCCGAGCAAGTGGCCAATATGCAAATGAGCCTGCCCTTGCTTGGCGCAATCCCGGACTTCGAAGCGCGCGTTTTTGCCCAGCAAGTAGCCACTGTCACCGATCTGGCCACCGGACTCCGCATAGAAAGGCGTACGGTTCAGTACCACCGCACCGTGCTCGCCCTCTTCCAGGCGGTCCACTTGGTTGCCGTCTTTAAGCAGGGCCACGACTTCACCCTGCTCGATTGTCAGGTGGCTGTAGCCAAGGAACTCTGTGGCGGGCAAATCCAGCCCAGCGGCGGTGTAGTCGGTTTTGAACGTCCCAGCGGCACGAGCGCGGGCGCGCTGCGCTTCCATAGCCTGCTCGTAACCCGCCAGATCAATGCTGAGGTTGCGTTCACGGGCAATGTCGTTGGTGAGGTCGAACGGAAATCCGTAGGTGTCGTAAAGGGTAAACGCCACCTCACCGGGGATTTCGTTACCTTGCAACTGAGCCAGAGCGTCTTCCAGAACCACCATGCCCTTATCCAGAGTTTTGGCGAACTGTTCTTCCTCCAGCAAAAGGACTTTTTGAATTTGTGCTTGCTGGCTGCGCAGTTCCGGGTAAGCATCGCCCATGACTTCGGCCAGCGCTGGCACCAGGGTATGGAAAAAAGTCTGGCTCTGACCCAGCTTGTGACCGTGGCGAATGGCCCGGCGGATAATCCGCCGCAACACATAACCCCGGCCCTCGTTAGAGGGGAGGACGCCATCACTGATTAAAAAGGCGCAGGAGCGAATGTGATCGGCGATAACGCGCAGAGATTTTTGCTCCAGATCCGTACAGCCGGTAGCGGCTGCGGCGGCCTTGAGCAGGTGCTGAAACAAATCGATATCGTAGTTGTTGTGTACGCCTTGCATGACTGCCGCGATCCGCTCCAGCCCCATGCCGGTATCAATCGAGGGATTGGGCAGCGGTTTTAACTCGCCGTTGCTCTGGCGTTCATACTGCATGAACACCAGATTCCAGATTTCGATGTAGCGGTCCAGATCATCGTTGTCGCTGCCCGGTGGGCCACCGGGAACATCTTCGCCGTGATCGTAAAATATTTCGGAGCTCGGGCCGCATGGGCCTGTGTCGCCCATCTGCCAGAAGTTGTCTTCGTCGAGCCGTGAAAAACGCTCCGGGCTAACACCGATTTCCTTTTGCCAAATATCCGCCGCTTCATCGTCGGAAATATGAACAGTAACCCAAAGGCGCTCGGGGCGTAGTTCCAGAACCTGAGTCAGAAACTCCCAGGCGAAGCGAATGGCGTCGCGCTTGAAATAATCGCCAAAACTGAAGTTGCCGAGCATTTCAAAAAAGGTGTGGTGACGCGCGGTGTAACCGACGTTTTCCAAGTCATTGTGTTTGCCACCTGCTCGCACACAGCGCTGGGAGCTGGCGGCGCGGTTATAGGGCCGCTTTTCATCGCCCAAAAACACGTCTTTGAACTGCACCATCCCGGCGTTGGTGAACAACAGCGTGGGGTCATTGCCGGGGATCAGTGAACTGCTGGGTACGGTGGTGTGTCCCTGCTTTTCAAAATATTGCAAAAAGGCGTCGCGAATTTCTGCGCTCTTCATAGGTATTCCGTCGGATTGTTCAAGAAGACTGTCGTGTGGGGCAATCAGCGTTTACGCTTGTCGCGCTGCTCCCGCTCTTCCAGGGTGAGCTGCCGAGCCTCACTCTCCAGCATGACGGGGATGCCGTCGCGAATGGGATAGGCCAAACCACTGGCCCAGCAGACCAACTCCTGTTGGTCGGGATGGTATTCCAGTTCACCCTTGGTTACCGGGCAGACGAGTATGCTGAGCAACTTCTTGTCGATCATGTCGATAAACCTGCGGCCGTTTGCTGGGAATGAAGGGCGATATGTTACACCCCACCGCCGCCAGTGGCTACTCGTCCATTATGGTCTATTCGGGCATAGGGCCCACCAAAAGGGTGGGGTCCACTCGCTGGTCGAACCAGTTCATGCGCCAATCCAAATGCGGGCCGGTAGCTCGGCCGGTTGCGCCGACCTGCGCTACAACCTGACCCTGCTCAACATAGTCGCCCTCTTCCACCAAAATTTTGTGCAAGTGGATAAACGTGGAGGACAAACCGTGGCCGTGATCCATGATCAGGGTGCCGCCGGAGAAGAACATATCGTCATGCACGAGCGTCACAACGCCATCAGCGGGGGCCCGGGCGGGTGTACCCGTGGGCGCGGCGATGTCCACGCCATAATGCGGTGCTCTAGGTTCGCCATTAAAGTACCGTTGACTGCCGTAGACGCCACTAATGCGGCCGGTTAGAGGCCACTCAAAAGACTGGGAAAAGAATGTGTATTCGCTGTCGCGCTGGCGCGCCTGCCAGGCTAAAGCGGCTTCTTTTCGGCTGCGCTCGACTTGTTTGGGATCGGGGGTAACGGTTTGCTGGGGTACGCCTTCCACTCGCTGAATGTGGTACTCGCGCTGCACAACATCAAAGCGGTGCTTCTCAGTTTCACCATTAGGAGGGGTCACTTTCAATACCGCTTCTGGCTCCGCATCCCGACCGAGACCAACAACAAAACGGCCATCTTCCGCCACACGTACCTGGCGCTGTAAAAACTCCACCTGACTGCCGGGTTCGACCCGGCCCAACAGGACGGCGCCCTGCTTCCACTCACCCTGAATTTCCAGGGCCGCTGCACCCGCACTGAACAAGCTGCACAATGCAGCAATGATTAATCTCGTTGTCATGGAAATACCCCCTGCGACCCGCTTTAGGACGCTAGGTTAGCACGAAGTTCCATGAAGATGGCGCAATACCGCGCCGCATTTGGCGGTTTAGCGCACAAAAAAACGGCAGCCCGAGGGCTGCCGTTTTTCGCTGGAAAAGCCCGTTGGGTTTAGGCTTCTTTGTCACCCATACGAAGAATCTTCAGGGTGTTGGTGCCGCCCAACTGATTGCCATCGCCGTTGGAGACAATCACCAGATCGCCATCCTCCAGGAAACCGGCTGACTTCAGGTCTTCCATGGCGCGACGATAATCTGCCGGGCCAGGTACGGTGGCGGTTTCGAAGGGAACCGGTTGAACGCCCCGGTAAAGAGCCACTCGACGCTGTGTGTCAACGTGCTGGGAAAACGCAAAGATCGGCAACTCAGAACCCACTCGTGACATCAGTCGAGGTGTAGTGCCCGACTCGGTCAGAGCAATAATCGCTTTAACGCCGCCCAGGTGATTGGCTGTGTACATGGCTGCGAAAGCAATGGACTCGTTGATGGAGCCAAATTTTTCGTTCAACCGGTAGCTGCTTTCACTGGCCGTGGGGTGCTGTTCAGCGCCGCGAATAATACGCACCATGGCTTCAACGGTTTCCACCGGAAAGTCCCCGGCAGCGGTTTCACCAGAGAGCATCACCGCATCAGTACCGTCCAATACAGCATTGGCCACATCAAACACTTCGGCACGGGTGGGCATGGGGCTGCTGATCATGGACTCCATCATTTGAGTGGCGGTGATCACCACTTTATTGAGCGCTCTGGAGCGGGCAATAATGTGTTTTTGCACACCAATCAGAGCGGCGTCTCCGATTTCCACCCCGAGATCCCCCCGGGCAACCATCACGGCGTCACTGGCGTTAATGATGCCATCCAGTGTTTCGTCATCGGCTACGGCTTCGGCACGCTCAATCTTGGACACCAAGCCCGCTTTCTCGCCGCCAGCGGCACGCATCAACTCACGCGCTCGGTTCATGTCGTCCGCACTGCGCGGGAATGACACGGCCAGATAATCGACTCCGATGTCGGCGGCGGTTTTGATGTCTGCCATGTCCTTTTCGGTCAACGCCGGTGCACTCAAGCCGCCACCTTGGCGATTGATGCCCTTGTTGTTGGACAGAGGACCGGCAATGCGGGTAATGCAGGAAATGCGTGGGCCATCGATGGCTTCCACTTCCAGCACTACGCGGCCGTCATCCAGCAACAACATGTCGCCCGTTTGACAGTCCTGAGGCAGCTCTTTGTAGTCGATGCCCACTTGGTGCTGATCACCGGCGTCACGCTCCAGGCTGGCGTCGAGAACAAACTTGTCTCCCAAAGCCAGGTGGATCTTGCCCTTAGCAAAGCGCGAAATACGAATTTTGGGACCCTGCAAATCACCCAGAACGGCTACGTACAAACCGTGCTTTTTGGCAATTTCACGTACCAACTCGGCACGCTGGCGGTGATCGTCCGGGGAACCGTGGGAAAAGTTTAGGCGAACGACGTTAACGCCCGCCAGAATCAATTTTTCCAGAATTTCCGGTGATTCGGAAGCCGGCCCCAAGGTGCTGACGATTTTGGTGCGTCTTAACATAAGTTTCTCTCAACGGTTCTTTTTTACTTGGCCTGCATCAACGCCAGGGTGTTGTCCAACATGCGGTTGGAGAAACCCCACTCATTGTCGTACCAGGACATCACTTTAACCCAGCGGCCCATGACTTTAGTCTGGCGCGAGTCGAAGTTAGAAGAAGCTGGGTGATGGTTAAAGTCGATAGAGACCAGGGGCTCATCTGTGTACTCAAGCACACCGGGCATTTCTTTTTCGGCGGCTTCTTTCATGGCCGCGTTCACTTCTTCAGCGGTCACATCTTTGGATACCAATACGTTCAAGTCCACCAGAGACACATTGATCACCGGTACACGCACTGCCATACCATCGATTTTTCCTTCCAGCTCCGGAAGTACCAGGGAGACCGCACGAGCCGCACCGGTTTTAGTCGGGATCATGGACTGGGTGGCGGAACGAGCGCGGTAGATATCGGAGTGATAAACATCGCTCAGATTCTGGTCGTTGGTGTAGGCGTGGATGGTGGTCATGGAGCCCTGCTCAATGCCGAACTTGTCGTTCAGTACTTTGGCTACTGGCGCCAGACAGTTGGTGGTGCATGAGGCGTTGGAAATAATCTGGTGGCTGGCTTTCAAGGTGTTGTGGTTTACACCGTATACAGCCGTCGCGTCCACGTCGGTACCCGGCGCGGAGATGATGACTTTTTTGGCACCGGCGTTAATGTGGGCCATGGCTTTATCGCGGCTGGTAAAAATACCGGTGCACTCGTACACCACGTCTACATTCAAATCGCCCCAGGGCAATTTGGACGGATCGCGCTCAGAAGTAATCTGAATAGAGTCGCCGTTTACGATCATTTTGTCGCCATCAACGGACACTTCGCCCGGGAAACGGCCGTGTACGGAATCGTACTTGGTCAGGTGAGCATTCATGTTGGAATCGCCCAAATCGTTAATGCCCACGACTTGAATGCGGTCACGATAGCCAGACTCGTACAAGGCCCGAAGTACATTGCGGCCGATGCGGCCATATCCGTTAATTGCTACTCTGATAGTCATTCGTCATTCTCCTATTAAGAAATTCGTTACTTGGAAATAAATTCCGTTTAGCGCGTCAGACTCGCCGCTTCGCTTGCCAGTTTTTCGATCTCGTCCCAACGCTGCTCAGCGATCAACTCCTGGGGTGCCATCCAGGTGCCACCCACGCAGGCGACATTCGGAAGCTCGAGATACTTGGGTGCCTTGGCCAGGTCAATGCCGCCCGTGGGGCAAAAGGTAATCTGAGGCAGAGGACCGCCGATGGACTTAATCATGGCTACCCCACCAGCAGCTTCCGCCGGGAAAAATTTCAGGTGGGTAAAACCGGCCGCCAGCAGATGCATGGCTTCCGTCGGCGAGGCAATGCCCGGCAACAAGGGCACAGAGGAGGCCTGGGCGGCTTTGATCAAAGCTGGCGTGGTACCCGGGCTCACCAGAAATTTGGAACCGGCCTCTACGGCCTTGTCCAGATCTTCAGGTGTAATGATGGTGCCGGCACCGATCACTGCATCCTCGGGGAGGGCATCGACCATGGCGCGAATGGCGTCCAGAGCTACGGGGGTGCGCAGAGTAATTTCCAATACTTTGAGCCCGCCGTTGTAGAGCGCTTGCGCCAAGGGCACCGCATCTTCCAGGCGTTTGACTACCATGACCGGTACTACCGGTGCGACCTTGAGTATCTCGTCGATGCTTAAACCCACTCGTTTATCCTCGTTTAATTAATTCAATGTGTTCAGCCGCATATCGCGGGCTGTTAGGGTGCCCAATAAACCGTCAAGGGAAGCTGGTCCTGTTGCAGTACTGCGCGTATCGGCATGTCCGCCACTTCGGAGCCGGACTGTGCCTGACGAAAGGCTTCCAGTTTATCTTCGCCAGTAATCAGCAGAATCAACCGACGCGAGTTCAGAAGACCTTTCAGGCTCAGAGTCATACGATCCGTATACTCACCGGTCACCTCGCTCTGTTTAGCGCTGATGGCGGCGCACAGGGCATCGTTGCTCGTGTCCAGCGCCTTCTCCAGGCCGTCTGCATGGGGAAACAGGGAGGCGGTGTGGCCGTCGGGGCCCATACCCAGGAGGGTTACATCGAAGGGCTGGGGTAGTTTTTGATAAGCGGCTTCGCATTCGGCCAAACCTTGGGCGGGCAGCTCGGCGGCGTTTTTCATGCCGGTCAAGCTGGCCTGGGCGGCACGGTTTTGCATCAAGTTGTTGACCACCAGAGTCTCGTTACTTTTTTCATGACCGGGTTCCACCCAACGCTCGTCCACCAGCGCCACGGACACCGCCGACCAATCCAGATCCACTTCGCTCAGGCGTTGATACAAAGGGGCCGGAGAGCTACCACCGGACACCATTAAACTGGCCTTACCACGCTCCTTGAGCGCTTCTTGCAAAGCCGACGTGCACTCGTCCTGCAGTGCGGCCAAGAGTTCTTCACGGCTATCAAACAAGTGTTCGTTGACCATTAGGATTTCCCTCTCTCCAGCAGTTCATCAATATTGAACCAACTCCGCTCATCACCCGAGAGCAGTTCCTGGGAAGCCTCGGGCCCCCAGCTGCCTGCCGGGTAAGGCAGGGGCCGATTTTCCGGGCGCTGCCAGGCTTCAATGATGGGGTCGATCCAGCTCCAGGCTGCAGCCACTTCGTTGCGGTGAATGAACAAGCTCGGATCGTCTGCGGCGGCGTCCAGCATCAAGCGCTTGTACGCATCACTGACAAAATGCTTGTACGTTTCCGCAAAATTCAAATTCAACGCGACCGGCAGCAGCTCAGTTTCGTGCTTTTCCAGGTTCTTGGAAGTAACAATGATCTGGATGCTCTCCTCCGGCTGCAGGCGAATCACCAGACGGTTCGGCTCCAGTGTTCCCGCAGCGGAAGGGTACACCCGGTGAGAAACATCTTTGTACTGAATGACGATTTCCGCAGCGCGCCGACGCATACGCTTACCGGTACGCAAGTAAAAAGGCACATTGGCCCAGCGCCAGTTATCGATGTGGGCACGGATGGCGACAAAAGTTTCTGTGGTACTTTTGTCATTCCCAAGTTCTTCCAGATAGCCGGGGACTTTTTTGCCACCCACTTCACCGGCCACGTATTGACCGCGAATGGTATGCCATTTTACCGCGTCGCCTTTCAGCGGGCGCAGGGACTCCAACACCTTGAGTTTTTCAGAGCGGATGCTGTCGGCCGTCAGTTTGTTCGGAGACTCCATGGCCACCAGGCACAACAACTGCAACAGGTGGTTTTGCACCATGTCACGCAACGCACCGGCATCGTCATAGAAACTGGCACGACCTTCGAGGCCGACGGTTTCTGAAATGCTGATTTGTACATGGTCAATGGACTTGGCGTCCCACAGGTTTTCAAAAATGCTGTTGGTGAAACGCAGAGCCAGTAGGTTCTGAACGGTTTCTTTGCCCAAATAGTGATCGATACGGAAGATGCTGCGCTCGTCGAAGTATTCGGCGATTTGCGAGTTGATCTCCTCCGCGGTTTGCAGGTCGTAACCCAGGGGTTTTTCCACCACCACGCGCGAGGTAGGCGTGATCAAACCCACGTCCGAGAGATTTTTACAGCAGACCCCAAACACACCCGGAGGCGTGGCCAGATAAAACACTCGCTGCTCATTGCCAGCGTTCAGCAGGTCGGCCAGGTTTTTCCAGTGCTCATCCTGCTCGTCGATATTCAGAAACACTGGAATAATGCACTGGGCAAAGGTATCCCACGCTTCACCATCAAATTCGTCGGGGCGCAAATGCTCCTGAGCGGCCGCGCGGATATTTTGCTGATAGTCGGCCACCTGTTTTTCGCGGCGGCAGATACCCAGAATTCGGGTGCCCGAGGGCAACTCGTCATTGCGGTAGGCGCGATACAGGCCCGGCAGAAGTTTGCGCAGTGCCAAGTCGCCGGCACCTCCGAAAATGACAAAATCAAACGCTTTGAGCATGGAATCAACCTTGTGTTCGGTTCTTGTTGTGAGGGAAAACTGGCACCCTCGAGCCGGCCCGGAAGCCGGTGTTCAGTGTCTCTGAGTTACCACTCGAATACAGTGGCACCCTCTTCGGCCGTTCCCACGGTACGACGCATGGGAGCAAACAGTTCACGGCCCATTCCCTCGTGACTGGCGGACAGGTCGGCTTCGATGGGCTTGCGCTCGCGCAACTCTTTTTCGTCCACCAGCAGCTCCAGCGTGCCCGCCTCCGCGTCCAGCTCAATCATGTCGCCCTCGCGCACCAGCGAGATAGGACCACCATCCAGAGCTTCAGGCGTCAGGTGAATGGCGGCGGGGATTTTACCAGAGGCACCGGACATCCTGCCATCGGTCACCAAAGCGACCTTGTAGCCGCGATCCTGCAGTACGCCCAGGCCCGGCGTGAGTTTGTGTAGCTCGGGCATGCCATTGGCTTTCGGGCCCTGGAAACGCACCACGGCCACCAAATCCTTATTGAGTTCACCGCTTTTAAACGCTTCCGTCATGGCTTCCTGGGTGTGAAACACCACGGCAGGCGCTTTCACTTTGCGGTGTTCCGGCTTAACGGCGGAGGTCTTGATCACGCAGCGACCCAAGTTGCCGGTCAACAGCTTCATACCGCCTACCGGGCTAAACGCTTTACCGGCCGGACGCAGAACAGTGTCGTCCAGGCTTTCGGTCGGGGCGTCGCGCCAAGCCAGCTTGCCATCTTCCAGGAACGGCTCCTTGGTGTAAGGAGCCAGGCCACCTTCGCTGCCCATAATGGTTTTTACGTCGTCGTGCAGTAGCCCTTCGGCGCGCAGCTCGCGCATCAGATAGCCCATGCCGCCCACAGCTTGGAAGCGATTGATGTCCGCCATGCCGTTGGGGTAAATGTGACACATCAGAGGGATAATATCCGACAGGTCAGAGAGATCCTGCCAGTTGACCTGCACGCCCGCCGCGCGGGCGATGGCCATAATATGAATGGCGTGGTTAGTCGAGCCACCAGTCGCCAACAAGCCAATCATGCCATTAATGACCGCTTTCTCGTCCACCACTTCGGACATGGGCGTGTAGCCGCCAGCCGCGTCGGTATTGCGGGACAACTGGCGAATCGCTTCAGCGGTCAACGCTTCACGCAGAGGCGTATCGGGGTTCACAAACGAGCTGCCGGGCAACTGCATGCCCATCATTTCCATCAGCATCTGGTTGCTGTTGGCGGTACCGTAAAACGTGCAAGTGCCGGGACTGTGGTAGGACTCGCTTTCCGCCTGCAGCAATTCCTTACGACCCACTTTGCCTTCTGCGAACAACTGCCGCACACGGACTTTTTCAGAATTAGGTAAACCAGGTGTCATGGGGCCAGCGGGGATAAACACGACTGGCAGATGCCCAAAGGACAGAGAGCCTATCATCAGGCCCGGTACGATCTTGTCGCAAATACCCAGGCAGGCAGCCCCGTCGAACATATCGTGGGAGAGTGCCACGGCCGTGGACATGGCGATGACGTCGCGACTAAAGAGGGATAGGTCCATCCCGTCCCGACCCTGAGTCACCCCGTCGCACATGGCGGGAACGCCACCAGCGAACTGGGCGGTCATGCCCACGGAATGCGCGGCGGCCTTGATGGGTTCCAGGTAGGTCCCGTAGGGTTGGTGGGCGGACAGCATTTCATTGTAAGCCGATACCACCCCCAAATTAGGGGCGTCGCCCTCGGCCAGAGCCTCTTTGTCAGGAGACAGAACACCGGCAAAACCGTGTGCCAGATTTCCGCACGAGAGCCGCTTGCGTGCCGGACCGTTGCTGCGCATACGCTCAATGCGCTCCAGGTAACGGGCACGCGTATCGCGACTGCGCTCGGTAATGCGTTGAGTAATCTCCGAGAGTTTCTTGTGAGTCATATCAGCACCATAGATTCTTTGAGTGTGTCAGCATCGCCCCATCGCCTGAATACGGGCGGAATGCAGCGCATTTTATCGCTCATTCCAGCTCGGGCTCGCGCCCTTTACGTATCCCCTGGCGCCGAGCAGGCCGCCGGTCAACCCTACACACGAGGCATAACAAGCCTGCCGGCTTTAAAACGTACACGGTGATCACTCCGGGCGATTCGTTGCCGCCTGATAGCGATCCGCTCTCTCACAAGTCTCCGTGCAGCGGTGCGCCCACGTTTAAACCGACATCGGGCCCACCATTGGGCCCGACGCCGACTACCGCTATTGCTGTTTTGCTTTCTTGTAATATTCTATCAGATGGCGGGTTGAGGCATCATGCTTGCCACTGACCTCGTTGTCAGGCGCCAATTCTGGCTCTATGCCTGCCGCCAGCACCTTGCCCAGTTCCACGCCCCACTGGTCGAAAGAATGCACATCCCAAATAATGCCTTGCACAAAGATCTTGTGCTCATAAAGCGCAATCAGGGCGCCCAGGGACTTAGCTTCCACTTTATTAAGCAAAAGACTGTTGGTGGGCCGGTTGCCCGGATGGACCTTATGGGGCACCAATTCTTCAATACGCTCCGGCGCTACGCCTTTGGCGGTCAGATCGGCGCGCACTTCCTCGGCACTGATGCCCTTCATTAGCGCTTCGGTCTGGGCGAAGTAGTTCGCCATCAACGCGTCGTGATGGCCGGGCACTGGCTGCGTACTGTTAATTGAACCGATGAAATCGGCTGGAATTATGTCGGTACCTTGATGGAGCAGCTGGTAAAACGCGTGCTGACCGTTAATACCCACTTCACCCCAAATGAGCGGGCAGCTGGGGTAAGCCAGAGGCTCGCCGGCCCAGTTAACGGACTTACCATTACTTTCCATCTCTGCCTGCTGCATATACGCCGGCAGGCGATGCAGACACTGATCATAGGCCAGCAAGGCGTGCGCCCGGTAACCCAGGAAGTTGCCATTCCAAACACCGAGTAGTGCCATCAATACGGGCGCATTGGCTTCCAGCGGTGCTTCGCGAAAGTGGGTATCCATCTCGAAAGCGCCTTGCAACAACTCGTCGAACAGCTCAAAACCCAGCTGCAAGGCGATGGGCAAGCCGATGGCCGACCAAAGTGAGAAACGGCCTCCGACCCAGTCCCACATTTCAAATATATTGTCTTTGCCCACACCGAATGCCACGGCTTTTTCGACGTTGGAGGACACGGCAATAAAATGACGACTGGTCGTGTCCTCACTGCCACCATTGCTCAAAAACCAAGCTCGCGCCGTATTGGCATTCAGAGTGGTTTCGGGGGTGGTGAAGCTTTTTGAGGCGATGACAAACAACGTGGTTTCGGGATCTACGTGATCCAGCACGTCGGCAATTTGAGCACCATCCACGTTGGATACATAGTGCACATTAAGGCGGCCATCCGCGTAAGACTTCAGTGCTTCAGTGGCCATCAGTGGGCCGAGGTTGGAGCCACCGATACCGATGCTTACCACATCAGTAATTGCCTTATCACTGTAGCCTCGCCATTCACCCGAACGCACTTGCTCTACCAGAGCGCGCATGCGCTTCAGCTCGCCTTCCACCACCGGACGCATGTCTTTGCCGTCGATCATAATGGGGGCGCCGGATTTATCCCGCAGCGCCACATGCATCACGGCGCGATCTTCGGTGCGGTTGAGGTGCTCGCCGGCAAACATCTTATCCCGCCAACCGGCCACATCGGTCTCTTTCGCCAAGTCGAGCAGTAGCGATTTAGTCTCTTCGGTGATCAGGTTTTTGGAAAAGTCGAACAAAAAATGCGGTAACTGGAGGGAGAACTTATCGAAGCGCGCTTGATCTTCGGAAAACAGATCCTTGATTTTCCGGGTACGCATGTTCTGGGTGTGTTGGGTCAGAGCCTGCCAGCTGGATAACTCAGTACGACTTGCCATGGAATACCTCTTGTTCCCTGGGCTGCACACGCAGCCGGATTGCACAATGTGTAGCGATACAAAACCGCCTTTCGCCGCCAATGACATGGGCCCGCGCAGCCCTGTCATCGGGCGAGCTGTTCGCAGCCGGCCCGAGCCCCGGACCAGCGGTCGCTTTGGGTAAAAGATTGATACCAGCGTGCCTGCAAACACCTGTACAAGCTGTATGTCTGGCGCTGGCCGGGCGAGATAGTGGGGTTCCAAAAAGGCGGCTATCTTAGGCTTTTAGGGCCTGAGTGTCAATCCACGCCACTCCTGGCAGAGCGCGCCATGCCCGAGTCCCAGGCACTTTTGGCCGATGACTTCCCATACCCTCCCCAGCTGGGTAAGCTGGCGGGAAATCGGCGGGAAGTGATTATGGCGCACACATCTGTTTCCACCCCCCTGGGTGTGATCGAAGGCTTTTTCGGCCGCCCCTGGTCCTGGTCCGCGCGGGAAAGCTACGCCAGCTTTATGGCGCAGCACGGCTATGATTTTTACATCTACGCCCCTAAAAGCGACGCGATCCTCAGGCGCCGCTGGCAAGAGGACTGGACCGCAGCACAGTGGTCACAGCTACTACAGCTGCGATCGCGCTATCAACAGGCGGGAGTTAAGTTTGGTGTGGGCCTGAGCCCGTACGAACTCTACCGGCAACCGAGTGCAGACAGTCGAGTCGCATTAACCCGTAAAATCGAATCATTGAATCGTCTTGAGCCAGATATTTTGTGCCTGCTGTTTGACGATATGCGCGGCGATCTGCCAGAACTGGCCCAGAGGCAGGTGGAGCTGGTACAAACCGCCGCGAATACCACCAGCGCTTCACGCATTGTGTTTTGCCCCACCTACTACAGCTTTGACCCGATTCTGGAAAAAGTCTTTGGCGCTCGTCCCGCCGACTACTGGAAAACTTTGGCGCAAGGCCTGGATTCCGCCATTGATATTTTCTGGACGGGGCCCAAAGTGTGCTCCGAACATTACCCTGAAGCACATCTTGAGCAAGTAAACAGTCTGTTAGGGCGGCGCCCGTTTCTATGGGATAACTACCCCGTTAACGATAGCCAAAAGCTGTGCCAGCAGCTGCGCCTGCAAGCCTTCTCTAAAGATCGCGCTCACCTTGAAGGGCACCTGGCTGGGCACGCTGTAAACCCCATGAATCAACCCTACCTATCGCAGATTCCGTTAAGCACCCTCCCCCAAGCCTACCGCGAGGGTGATGGCTACCAAACTGAAGCGGCCTTTATTCAGGCGTGCCAGCGCCTATGTGAGCCCGCTTTGGCGGAGCGACTGATCGAAGATCGACCTCTGCTTCAGGATACTGGGCTCGACGCTCTCACTGAGTCACAGCGCCTGCACTTAAAAAACCGTTACCAGCCGTTTGCCGACAGTTCAGTCAGCGCCCAAGAACTGCTCAACTGGCTGAGTGGTCACTACGCCTTCGATCCGGCCTGTTTAACTGAGTAAACGTCACCAAAGCCGAACCCGCCCAAAACTGGTACCATACCCGGTTCACTAAACGCGCGAACCCTGCGCGCGTTACGTTACTCCTGGCAGTACAAAAAAGAGGTGCGCGATGAATCAACGGCAATTGGGCAACAGCGATTTACAAGTCAGTGAAGTGGGCCTGGGCTGCTGGCAACTGGGCGGCGATTTTGGCCCCATTGAGGAACAAACCGTCGGCGCCATTATTGAGACCGCGCTGGATAAACAAGTGAATTTTTTCGATACCGCCGATGTGTATGGCGCTGGTGCCAGTGAGCGTTTTCTTGGGCAACGCTTGAGCCAGAGCGAACCGCGCCCGATCATTGCCACCAAGTACGGCCGCGGTGGCGAGACCTATCCGGACAAATACTCTCTGAACAATCTGCGCGACGCTGTGCGCCGCTCACAAGACCGGCTGAAGCGCGACTGCATCGACTTGCTGCAATTGCACTGCGTGCCCACAGAAGTGGTGGCCAGGGGAGAAATCTTCGATTGGCTGCGCACCGTGCAACAGGAAGGCTTGATTCGCTACTTTGGTGCCAGCGTGGAAACCGTCGAGGAAGCTTTGATTTGCGCGGAGCACTCCGACCTAACGTCGCTGCAAGTGATCTACAACATCTTCCGCCAGAAGTTGCGTGATGAGCTGTTGCCCAAAGCGAAAGAAAACCAGATTGGCATTATTGTGCGCCTACCGTTGGCCAGCGGCATGCTGAGCGGCAAGTTTGATGAGAAAACTCAGTTCGCATCCACAGATCATCGCAACTTCAATCGTGAAGGCAAAGCTTTCAGCGTGGGCGAAACCTTCGCCGGCATTCCGTTTGAAACTGGCGTCCAGCTGGTTCGGGAGCTGAACGATAAGGTGCCTGAGGGTTACACCATGGCGCAAATGGCTATGCGTTGGTTGCTGGATCAGGACGCGGTGAGCACGATTATTCCCGGCGCCAGTTCGGCTGCCCAGGTACGAGAAAACGTGCGCGTCAGCGAGTTAGCTCCCTTACCCGAAAGTCTGCACAACGAATTGTACGAGTTTTACCAGCAGCGAGTGAAAGAGCACATTCGCGGCGTTTATTGATTCAGTAGGGCTCGAAAGTAACCGAACATAAAAAAAGCGGCCAATGGCCGCTTTTTTTATGTGGAGCTGAAACTCCTAGCGAGTGCGGCGGGACATCAGCCCAGCACCACCCAGCATGGTGAGCATCAGCAACAGGAGGCTGCTCGCGCCGCCGCCCGTGCTCTTAACAGGTGGCGTGTAGTCGCTACCGCCGTTACCACCGCTATCAGCAGGACCACCTTCGTCCCGCACTTTCAGGCGTACTGTGACCGGCTCGCTGGAGCCTTCACTGTCATGCGCGACAACGCTGATATCGTGGCTGGTAGCTATGCTGTGATCCAGAGTTGCGTTGCTGGCCAGAGCCAAACGACCATCTTCGTTGATGGTAAACAAAGAGGCATCATCACCACCGGTAATCTCCCAGGAGGAAATGTTACCGTTAGGGCTGTGACCAACCACGCGGCCGATGTTCGCTCCAGCTCTTGCGTTGTCACCCAGCTCGAACACCTGATCTTCGATCACCGCCACTGTGTCGCATTGCAAGTAACAACGCAGCCATTTCATGGCAGGACGCTCGGAACCATCAGTGCGAACCAGGTTGGCGGAGTCACGCCACAATCCGGGTCGGAAGCCCCACAAGGTCACCCCTGCCACCGCTTCATGCTCCCAAAAAATTGGGAAAACACGCGAGTATTCAAGCAACTGCTCTTGGTCTGTAGGACCGTCGATATCCATTTCCGTGATATACACGGGAACTCCCACCGCTGCCACTTCATCAATCGCAGCCCGAATGCTTGCCGAAGAGCCACCGGTAGAAAATGCGTGTGCCTGTGCTCCGATAGCATCCAACAAATCACGCTCTTTCAACAGCTCCGCCAGTTCCAGGTAGCGGGAGCGAACACTGCCCACACTAATGACGTTGTACTCGTTCAACATCAATTTATTGCCACCGTCTGGAGTCCGGGGGAAGTATTCACGGGCCATTTCATAGGCGGCAATTGCCCAATCCCATTCACCCCCAGTGCCGTCCTGTACGGCACTGGCCAGTGCGTCCGCATAATGGCCACCGTCACTATCGCCGTCTTCGCCATCGGGCGGATCGTTGACGGGTTCATTGACCACCTCAATATAATCAAATCCGCCTCGGTCATCGTTGTAGCGATCCCGTAGAACGCCAAACCACTCACGGATGGCTTCCAGCTGCTCCTCTTGCGGAAGATCTCGAATCCAACCCGGCTGCTGGTTGCCCCATATCAGCACGTGCATTCGAAATACGAAATCGTTGTCTTTGGCGAGGTTAAAAGCATTATCTAAACCACCGTGCCAACCGCCCTCGAACCAGCTGTC
The DNA here is from genome assembly GCF_030848505.1 of Marinimicrobium hydrolyticum. Classification (GTDB taxonomy): domain Bacteria; phylum Pseudomonadota; class Gammaproteobacteria; order Pseudomonadales; family Cellvibrionaceae; genus JAVDDU01. The sequence continues at coordinate 62,221 of NZ_JAVDDU010000005.1, read as the reverse complement.
CTGATACTCAGCAGGTCGGCTGTTTTGGTTGGTGACGGCGCCCCATTTACCGGCGTTTTCGGGCGTCACTTGGTTGAAGTACTGAGTAAACCCTTCCACTTGGTTGGTAGCAAAGATGCCGCCCAAAAATTTGTCATGCCCTTCGGCAAGCGGAGTAACTTCTTGCGCACTCGCACCGACAGCCAGGGACAAACCCAAGGCGGCGCTGGAAACAAATTTGGCTAGGTGCTTCATAAACGTCTTACCTCTGTTATTTTTCTCGCAACTCTCATACCCGGGAGGCTTACCACTAGGGCCTCTCCCCACATATAACCAGAACTTCACTCGCCTCAAAATCCCGTTCGCAACCGAACAAAACCATTTGGTCAATTGGACCAGAAGTTACGCTAAGTTCGGCGCAAGGTCAAATACCCAGTTAGTATAAGCGCCCACCGTTGGCGCGCCAGAAGGCCGGGCAAATACCCGGGTTAAGTAGAGGATCAAAGGCCTTCGCAGCTGATTTTCATCGCGTTTTCTGCTAAGTTTACGGGCTCTCCTTTCGGTTTTACCGAGCCCGACCTTTAAACGCTAGATGTTGCCTATGCCCGATAACCAGCCCCTTTCCGCCGAACAGCTAACCACTCTTGACCGAGAGCATTTGTGGCACCCCTACTCCTCGTTTCTAACCCCCAGCCCCGTGTTTCCTGTCGCCAGTGCTGAAGGTGTATACATCCAACTCAGTGATGGCCGAAAATTAGTGGATGGAATGGCCTCCTGGTGGTCGCAGCTGCACGGATACAATCACCCGGTGCTCAACGCCGCTGTACAAACGCAGTTACAGAGTATGGCACACGTAATGTTTGGCGGCCTGACTCACGAGCCGGCCGTGCGCTTGGCGCAAACACTGATTGCGCTAACGCCACCGGGTTTGAACAAAGTGTTTTTGGCTGACTCCGGCTCCGTATCCGTAGAAGTCGCCCTAAAAATGGCCATGCAGTATTGGCACTCCCAAGGCCAACCACAAAAACACCGCTTTCTGGCTTTACGTAAGGGATACCACGGCGACACCTTTGGCGCCATGTCAGTGTGTGATCCGGTTACCGGCATGCACCAACTCTTTAGCCACACCCTGGCACAACAGTTGTTTGCTCCCGAACCGCAATGCGCGTTCGATGCCCCCTGGGATGACAGCGATATCACCGAGCTCGCTCGGCTGCTTGAAGATCATCGAGATGAACTGGCCGCGGTGATTCTGGAACCCATTGTTCAAGGCGCTGGCGGAATGCGCTTCTATTCGCCCCGCTACCTGCAACGGGTTAGGGAGCTGTGTGATCAGCACCAAGTGCTGTTAATTGCCGACGAAATTGCCACAGGCTTTGGACGCACGGGCACACTCTTTGCCTGTGAACACGCTGGCATCAGCCCAGATATTATGTGTTTGGGTAAAGGTCTGACCGGCGGCTATATGACTCTGGCGGCGACGCTGTGTAACGACAAGGTCAGCGATGGTATTTGCCACGGCGAAGCCGGAGTGTTTATGCACGGGCCGACGTTTATGGGCAATCCGCTGGCCTGCGCCGTCGCCAACGCCAGTATTGAGTTGCTGTTGGAAAGCGACTGGGCAGGACGAGTTAAAGCCATTGAGACGCAGATGGAACTTGAGCTGGCCCGATGCCGTGAACTGGACGCTGTCGCCGATGTGCGGGTGTTGGGCGCCATTGGTGTGGTGGAACTGAAGGAGCCAGTGGATATGAACCAGGTGCAACCCATGTTTGTGGACCAAGGCATTTGGGTGCGACCTTTTGGAAAACTGGTCTACGTTATGCCGCCCTACGTAATTTCTCCCGAGGAATTGCGTCAGCTTACCGGTGGTATTTATCGGGTAGTCGAGAAGTTGAGTTCGTAGGGGACACGACAGCTTCGGCACTTTGGTCGAGTGCTACGAGTGGGGCAGGCACACCCGGACACGCCGTGAATACGTCCGTGTAGGCTTGGATGCGGCATCCATGCCGCATACAGTCCGGGAATGCCTGCCCCACTCTCCGCGGTGCCACTCTGGATGTTTCGGGAAATAAGAGAGCTTGAAAAGCTTAGAGATCCTGAGGGCCTTTCCTGTCCGCCACACTCCGGGAATGCCTGCCCCCTCCGCTGTGCCAACTGAAAGATTTGGGAAATAAGGAAATTAAATTCGGAGTTGTGGAGCCAAGCGAAACCCAAATTCGGGCTTTTCCGAGCATTACTATTAGCACCAAGGGTGGTTGGGTAAGCTATTCCGGAACCCTCGCGTCATGGATGACGCGCGGGAGCCACATGGATGTGTTCACTGCGTTTCCGGAATAGCTTACCCAATCGCCCCAGTTCCAGATTGTCCAAGGACTAACTGGAGAACCAAAACCTTATTGCTCGAATTTGTAAGACTACCCTAGCGGTCTAATACCCACTGCCGCGCGCAATTTTTCCAGCATAGGTTGGCTGTGAGCGCGAGCTTTGGCAGCTCCCGCCTGTAGAACCTCTTCTACGTATACGGGATTATCCATCAGCTCGTTGTAGCGTTCGCGAGCTTCCCCCAATTGATCGTTGATCAATTCGAACAACTGCCGCTTGGCCTCGCCCCAGGCGATACCCTCAGCGAACGCCAGACGCATGGAAGCGGTTTGCTCCGGGGTGGCGAAGGCTTGCCAAACTTGAAACACAGTGGCGTCGTCCGGGTCTTTCGGCTCGCCGGGTTCAAGAAGATTGGTTTTGATTTTATTGATGTGCTTTTTCAGTTTCTTTTCGGGCAGAAAAAGCGGAATCGTGTTGCCGTAGCTCTTACTCATTTTACGCCCGTCCAAACCCTGCAGAACCGACACCTGTTCGTCCACACGAGCTTCCGGTAATACAAAATGTTCGCCATAGTGATGGTTAAAACGCGCGGCGATGTCCCGGGCCATTTCCACGTGCTGGATTTGGTCTTTACCCACCGGCACTTCGTTGGCATTGAACATCAAAATATCCGCTGCCATCAGCACCGGATAGCTATACAGGCCCATGGTAATGCCGTAATCCGGATCTTCCCCGGCTTCCTGGTTTGCGGCTACCGCCGCCTTGTAGGCGTGCGCACGGTTCATCAGGCCCTTCGCCGCCTGACAGGTCAATAGCCAGCACAGTTGTGGAATTTCCGGCACGTCCGATTGGCGATAAAAAATGGCTTTATCGGTGTTCAGGCCCAAGGCCAACCAGGTGGCGGCAATTTCGCGCGTGGATTGGTGGACTTGCTCGGCGTCCTGACACTTGATCAGGGCGTGGAAGTCAGCCAAAAAATAAAAGGACTGAGCGTCATCCCGCTCGCTGGCCTGAATGGCTGGGCGGATGGCGCCGACGTAGTTGCCCAAGTGGGGCGTTCCGGTGGTGGTAATGCCTGTTAAAACCCGTTGCTTACTCATGATGACCTGTCTTGTTGTGACTCAGCGCCCGTATGATACAGGCAGGCGTGGCACCTGTGCACCTTGCGGGCGACTTTTCACCCCGAGCGGCAAACGGTCAGGCGCTCGAACAGGTTTCTATAGTGCCCCTCCAGTGTGCGCCAGGATAAAGCTTCTATGGTTGGTGCAGCGGCCCACTGCCCCTGACGGAACTCGGCCTCCCATTGGAGCAGCTTATCCGCCATTGCCTGTTCCTCCAGACCCGGTTGGGAAGAATCGCTCTGGTAGCGGTACTCAGGCCCAAACCATTCCGGGTAGGCCTGACGCTCTGGCACTAGGGGTCGAGCGCCCCCCGCCACCGCTTCCAGAACCGATAGCCCTTGGAAGTCATGCAGTGCCGTTGAAAGGACCACGTGGCTTGACGCCAGCAGCCGTCGGTAAGCGTCCAGATCTTCCACATAACCCCACTGCCCCACAGCGCCTTCGGCTTCCAAAAGCGCACGTATTTGCTTGAAAGCGGCCGGCTGGCGGCGAAACTGTTGCCCCACTACATGCACCCGCACCGGGCCGGCATCTTGATCTCGAGCCGCAAAAAATCGTTGCAGTGCGGCCAGCAGTCGCTCGGGGGCTTTGTCATATTCCCAGCGATGGTTCCATAGGAGCGAGAACGGTTGATCGCCTGCCGAAGATGGCTGAAAACAGGCGTCCGCCAAAGGGACAGGAATAACTTCACTGCGCTGGGCCAAAAGGTTGGCAACGTTCGCGGGCACATGATCGGGTAGACGCCGCAACAGCTCGTCCACGCCATCCAAAAAGGTGCTGCGGTTGAACTCGGAGTTGAACACCACTCGGTTCGCGCACAAAGCGGTGTACAGATTGAGAACCTGCGGGCCAACGCTGTCACCCTGGCGCGCACTGGGCGGATAAGCGAACTGATTCTCGTGGAAATACACCGCGGTGGGCAAAGACGCTAACTGGGGCACCAGCCCCCGCAACGTCGACAAGTCGACCATCGAGGTGGCGATGAGCAGGTCATAGGGGGCACATAACAAATCGCGGGATTCGAAGGCCCAGGTAAGACTGTTGCCTCGAATGCGCCAGCGAAAGTGCCGGGGAGGCAGGGCCAGCTGGATCCACTGGCAGTCGGGGAAGTGGGCTTCCAGGCCCTGGCGCCAGATTTTGTGGCTGTGCGCGTCGTAAGCCGACAACAACAATATTTTCACCGCGACTTCACTTTTACCGGGACTCCGCGACCTGGTTCTGAGGGTGCAGTCGCTCGGCGTCTTTTAAGATGACGGCATCCAGCCCGGCCTGCAACAATAATTGGGCGGCCACGCAGCTGCGCCGCCCACCGTCATCGGCAACCACGTAGGTGGGGCCGGCTTTTAGCTCGGGAAGCGCCTGACGCAGCCTGCCCAAGGGGATATTGCGACTTTCTGGCACCAGGCCCATTCGCCGCTCCAAAGGCAGACGAACATCCAGCAGAATGGCGCCGGAGGGTTCAGCGGCCAACTTCTGCCACTCTTGCGCATCAACGACGCGCATCATCGGTTCTTGCAGCAAAGCCTGGAAATCCGCCTTTTCCAACTTCATCAGAGTGCCGTCCGTGAGCATTTCCACGCTGGCGTTGCGGGTAGTTTCCCCAACCAGCGCCTCTTCACCAAAATATTCACCGGGGCCCAGCTCCGCGAGCACCACTCCGCCCTTGTCCTTAACCAGCGCGGAGCCACTTTCCAGGACGTAAAAATAGTCGCCCGGCTCGCCCTCTCGCACCACCAGCTGACCCGCCTTGATTTCCTCGGGGACAAAACGCACGAACAACTGCTGAATGTTGCCGGGGGGCACTCGAGCAAACAACGGTGCTTCCAACAGGCAGGACATCCAGTCGTGCTCGTCCGCCCCGCTGGTTTTCTTTTCAACCGGTTCCTGACTCTTTTGGTCGTGGCTCTCGCTCCAGGCCATAACCAGATCGACAAAATCCTGTCCAAGACGTAACAGGCGAACGTCTGTAGTGGCAACCGCGGAGACTTGCGTGGGTAAGGTGTTGTTGAGCGGCACACGGCTGGCTTCGCTGCCGGCTTCGCGCGGCTCGCGCTCAAAATTTGCCGACACTAGGTCAACCTGACCTTCGAGCAAGTACAGGCTTTCGGAAAGCGATTTACCGCGCGGAAAAATGATTTTGCCTTTCGGTACGTCGCGAACTTGGGCTTTGTCCAGCACCTTATGCAGGTACTCTTCCGAGAGAGTATCAAAGGGACTAAAGAAGCTCAGCTGGTCGCGGGTAATGGTCATAGCATACCTTTTAGACACTGGGTGTTGGAGTAAGGCTGGGGTTGGTTGCCGGTCGCTGCGGACAACTGCATACAGTACTGCTTGAACCGAGACACGACAACGGGCGAAATGTGCCGCCCGTCGCAAGCTCGAGTTTTAGAGGTAAAAATCCGTCAATGACGATCAGAAAAAGCGCGGAATGTTTAAACCGATCGTGAAGATGTTGTCGCCGGGACCCGTATCGTGAGCGACCCCCAGATCCATTGTCCAGCGGGTGGCACCTACTCGGAAACGGGCGCCGGCAGCTATCAGAGGGTCGTAGCGATCATCGTCCGAGTACTCCATGATCAAAACCGGGCCATTGACGGTTTTCACTGTTGCCGCCAACCCCCAGGTGGCGTAGGTGTCCCGGGCATCCGGTTCGTGTCGAGCGCCGGTATTCAGGTGCAGCGTCAGATTTTCCAAGGCTTGAAAGCTGGCGGGAATGTTGATGTAGTATTCCTCAAAATCTCTCGCCAAGCGGTTGTACATAAACCCGGCATCAAACGCCAGTGCGGGTCCACGGCCCGTGTCCAACCAGACAGTCTTGTATTCCAGGCCCATATAGGCCAACTCGCTCCCCTCGAGGTTGTAAACCAACGGCAGCGTCCACTCAGAGCCGCCGGTAAAATTACACATCGGACTCAAAGTAGCGGTATTGGTGGAATCAACACGGCTTATCCACGATTCCATTCCACAACTACCACCGGGGGCGATACCTGCATCATCCACCGCGAAGTGCCCGCCGTTGGCCCAAGCCAAATTCGCTCCAAGGCAAGCCGCGGCCGCCAGGCACAATACTTTTATGTGTTTCATTATTATTCCTCTATCACTACACCTAGGGCTTACTACACCAACGGGTGCGGGTAGCCGTAAAACTGTTTCAGGACTTGATACAAATAGCACGCATCTTGGCTGCCGGCCAGTTCCCGGATCGAATGCATGGCGAAAGTGGGTACGCCCACATCCAGCGTTTTCACCCCTATCTCGGCTGCCGTAACCGGCCCTATAGTACTGCCGCACTCCATGTCGGTACGGGAAACGAACGTTTGCACTGGCACCGACACTTGGCGGCACAGTTCCCGGAACAGGGCGCTGGTGGCACTGTTGGTGGCGTAGCGTTGATTGGCATTAACCTTAATGACCGGGCCAGCATTCAAAAGCGGCCCATGGTTTTCATCATGCCGGTCTGAAAAATTGGGATGCACGCCGTGGGCATTGTCGGCGGAGATCATCAAGGAGCGATCGAGCACCCGAACGCGACTATCCGGGTCCGGTAACAAACGCTCAAGAAACTGCTGAAGCATAGGGCCTTTGGCACCGCAGGAGGACGCGCTGCCCACTTCCTCATGATCGTTGCAGACCAGCAAGCTGGTAACCTCTGGATCAGCCTCAAGCAGGCTGCGCAGGCCCACGTAACAGCTGAGCAAATTGTCCAGCCGAGCGCTGGCAATAAAATCTTGTTTCAAGCCCACCAGTGCGGGTGCCTGAGTGTCGTACAGGCTAATTTCATAATCCAACACCTCGGCCACGGTTAGCTCTGGGTGTTGGCTGCGCAGCTGATCGTGCAGCAACGCGCGGAAGTCCGGTGCCTTGTCGCCGCCACTTAACTGCAACAGCAAAGGGGGTAACTCTTTTTGCGGGTTAATGCAGCGCTGCCGGTTGGCCTCCCGGTCTAGATGGATGGCGAGACTGGGCACTACGGCCACAGGTGCGACAAAATCCACCAGGGCACTGGCAATTCGATCATCGTCACCTCGAAAGCTAACCCGCCCAGCCATCGATAGATCCCGATCAAACCAAGGCGCCATCAAAACGCCGCCGTACACTTCCACTCCCAACTGAGCGTAGTTTTGCCGGGTAAGTTCGGGCTGAGGTTTGACTTTCAAGCAGGGACTGTCGGTGTGGGCGCCCACCATGCGAATGCCCGTTTCAAGCATTGGGCGCTTGCCGTAGACGAAGGCGATCACTGAGGAGTCATTGCGCGTGAGCCAGTAGCGACCGCCCGCTTGCAAGTTCCAGGCATCGCCCTCGCGCAACTCGGTGAAGCCTGCAAGGCTGAGCTGTTGGACAATAGTGTCAGTAGCATGAAAGGGCGTGGGAGAAGCTTGTAGAAAGCTCAAAAGATCGGTATTAAAGGACTGAGTATCCATGACATCTTTGCTCATAAAACTACCTTTGGCTGTGACTGACCAGCGCGCCGCCCCAGTTGGGCAAAGCGACGCCGCAATCAGCTCCGAATTCGGGTGCGTTTTTTCCAGGAAACCGTGTCTCGCAAGTACACAGGACGGGCCTCTTGTACAGGCACCGCTTCTCCTCGGGTAAAGGCTTCGACAGCAAGACGAGCAATGTCTTCCGCCGCCGGATAGCACGCTTGCTCTATGGTGTGTGGATCCAAAGAACGGAGCTCGTCGTAATGCCAGCCCTGCCCTATTCCGTCAAACGCCTCCTCCCAGTCGTTCATGGCTGAGGCCGCAGAGGCGGGCGAGATCACTTGCTCTTCAATAACCTGCTCGGGAGTCTGCTGCCCAGAGCACGCCCGATAGACGCTCCAATAAACTTCATTCATTCTAGCATCCAGGGACGTGAGCACAGGCCGAACCGCCGCGTCGGGATTCCGCCGCCAGTAGCCCGCAGCCATGGCAGCGAGGGTAGACACCGGGATGACGGGGAGGCGGCGCGCGAACGCCAGCCCCTGGACCACGCCCAGACCGATGCGCAGGCCGGTAAATGATCCAGGCCCACGTCCAAACGCAATGGCGTCCAGATTTTCCAAGCCACAATGACATTGGTGCAGCAGCTCTTCCACCATGGGCAACAGACGCTGAGTATGGCTTTTTGCCGCCAACTCAAACAGTCCAGTGACGGTGCCGTTCGCACTCAGAGCTACAGAGCAGGCATCCGTTGAGGTATCTATGGCGAGAATATGGGTCATGAAGGAAGTGGGCCCAAGGCTAATGAAATTGGCGACCATTTTGCCAGAATTCCACTAGCGGATATAGCACTGGTACCCAAAACACAAAACCCCCGGTGCGTGAGTACCGGGGGTTTTTAATCAACGCTGTTTACCCTAGTGTCAACTCTGGGGTAAAAGCGCTGGACTGGCCTTACCTTTTCGCCGCGCGGCGTTTGGCCGTGGCCTTACGAGCGGTCTTCTTGCGCGCGCTGGTTTTGCGCGCAGGCGCTCGCTTAGCGGTAGCTGCCGTGCTCGTACGCTTTTTAGCGGTCTTTTTCCGAGCCTTGCCCTTGGCCTTAGCCTGAGCCTTTTTCTCTGCAGCCTTAGCTTTTGCGGCGGCTTTGCGTTCGGCGGCGGCAATTTTTGCATTGGCTTTCTTCTCTGCGGCTTTAGCCTTAGCGTTGAGCTTCTTCTCGGCCGCCTTCACCTTGCGATCATCTGCTTTGGTGCGGCTCTTTTTCCAGCGTTGCTCAAATGCGGCTTTAGCTTTCGCCAAGTCTTTCTCGGCGCGTTCAGCCAGGTTCGCGCGCAGGGCTTCAACCTTAGCCTTGGTAGCCTCTTCAACGGCTTTAGCGGCTGCCAGAGTCTTAGCTTTGGCCAGACTCGCCTTGGCCTCGGCAACTTTGGAGCGCACGGCTTTAGCTTTCTGAGCGGCTTTAGCCACGGCATTAGTGGCTGTTTTGGCTTTGCGCTTGTCCACGGCTTTACCGGAACTGGCCGCTTTGGCTTTGGCGCTAGCCGCTTTTTTACGCGCGGCATCCACGTCCTTAGCCTGAGCCTGAACGTCTTTTTGCAATTTTTCGAGGGTGGCTTGTGCCTTGATTACGGCGGGGTCGGCGGGTTGGGCTACGGTGCGTTTAGTGTTTGCTCGCTTGGCTGTGGCTTTGCGAGGCGCTTTTTTTGCAACGCGCTTTTTCGTAACTCTGGCCATAAGAATGTTCTCCTCAACTTCCTATCATGATAGGTCATGCGCTGATCCGTGCATGCATACAACCAACATGCACGCTAAGCACATGGTTCACTCAAACCATAGCACACTTTTTGTGCAGCAAGGCTTCGTAGCGCATATTATTTAAAAAATTATCTCAATGCACGTTTTTGCGGCCGTTTTTTCAAAATTTTTTGGATTTTTCCAAAAGTTTTTTCTGTTTTTCGGCTGAATCGAAAGCTAAACAACAGAAACAACAACGGTAGGCGTGCGCACCGTTAAAAAAATCGGCACTTTAAACCACGCTTTCGAAGATTTTTTTCCAACCGAAATCCAACAGGAGAAAGAACTCAAAACACGGACAAATGAGCAGGGTAAAACTACGCCTGCGAACAGCAGAAACAAAAACAGGCCCCGTGGGGCCTGTTTGAGTACGTCAGTTTTTATCAGTTATTTAGCGCAATGCGGCTTTCATCCGCTCACGAATTTCATCGACGTTACCTACGCCTGAAATTCGGGTGTAGGTGGGGGCATTGGGTGCACCCTCCTGCTCAAGAGAGCGATAAAAGTTAACCAGCGGTTTGGTCTGCTCGTGATACACAGCGAGGCGTTTGCGCACGGTTTCTTCTTTGTCATCTTCGCGCTGAACCAGCGGTTCACCGGTAACGTCGTCCTTTCCGGGTTCGCGCGGAGGCTGATGCGCCACGTGATAAACACGTCCAGAGCCCTCATGTACTCGACGCCCACTCAGGCGTTCGACTATTTCCTCATCACCCACATCAATCTCGACCACGTAGTCAATCTTAATACCGGATTCTCTCAGTGCTTCCGCTTGCGGAATGGTGCGAGGAAAACCATCGAACAAGAAGCCGTGCTCACAGTCGGGCGCCTGAATACGCTCTTTTACCAAGGCGATGATCAAATCATCGGAGACCAAGCCCCCAGAAGCCATTACATCTTTGGCCTTCAATCCCAGAGGCGTGCCTGCTTTTACAGCAGCCCGTAACATGTCACCGGTGGAGATCTGTGGAATACCGAACTCCTCCATAATCAGCTTTGCCTGGGTGCCCTTTCCGGCACCGGGGGCGCCTAACAAAATAATTCTCATATTGGGTAACTCCTCTCTGGGATTCGATCGTTGCTAAGCCCACCGACGCTTTGCTGACCCGTTCCGAAAAACCAGGTCCAAACTAGGCCGGTCTTTGTATGGATGCCAAAAAACGGGCGCAGTGGGCAACAACAGGCAGACTGAGAGCCCTGTCCAACAGCTCTATCCGGCAGCCCTGTGACGGACAGCGAACCGAGTTAGTGAACCGATGGTGACTAAGCAAAAGGGGGCGGAAAAAAGGGCATACCATACACGGCCCGCCAAACGAGCACAACACGGCTGCCTCGCAGAGCCGGAAGACCGGCATAACTTATTGTTTTTAAAGGAGTTTACTAAAACATATGGACAATCGGCAAAGCCCGATCTCAGACTTCAGGGAACCCAAAGGCCCTTTACCTGATCCACATGTGTATGCGCGGAATTAGCCTCCTTATACTATGTTTAATATAAGGACTTACCGCGAGGGGCTTACAGCAGGGGGTTGGAGACATCCGCTTCGCGGCCCTTTCCGCGCCAAGCTCGACAAGGATATTTGGCACTCACTGATAGTTAAAAGAGGTTTTGTATGAAGGTCAGTAACCTGATACAGCATTGGGAACAACATGCCGGCGGTGGACTCACGGAAGCAAGTTACTCGGTTCGCCTGCCTCTGGAGGATGCCGCCAAATTGGCTGCTCTGCACGAAATGTTTCCCAAAAAGCGTACGGAAGAATTGATTACCGATTTATTGCACGCGGCCCTGAATGAGCTTGAGGGCGGCCTTCCCTACGTACCGGGATCGCGCATCATCTCGGAAGACGAACAAGGCGATCCACTTTACGAAGATGAGGGACAAACACCGCGCCTTCTTGCTTTGAGTCAAAAACATTTACGCCGGCTGAAAGCGGAGCAGATGAAATCCGAGGAAACAGCGGAAGCAAGCTAAGCGCTGTTCGCGCGTCTTCTGTCCGAAAGAGGTACCCGCAACCCAGGTGAGATCGAACGCATGGTGGCTTCTGTAGAACTGGATGAGTTTGATCGCAGGATACTGCGCGCTTTACAAGCTAACGCCGATCACTCCATGGCCGACCTGGGCGGCCTGATCGGTCTCTCCCACACTCCTTGCTGGCGGCGCTTGAAGCGGCTTGAGGCAGAGGGCGTTATCCAGAAAAAAGTGACTCTCTTGGACCCCAGCAACCTGGACTTGGATGTGATTGTGCACGCACAGGTCAGAATGAAAGATCACCAACCCAACGTCCTGGAGGCCTTCGAAGCTCAAATTCAGACACTACCCCACGTGCTTGAATGCTACGCGCTCAGTGGCGATTATGATTATGGCCTGAAAATCGTGGTCAAAAGTGTGGAGCACTATGAGCGCTTGTTGAAACGGAACCTTTTGCCGTTACCCAATGTGGCCTCTATCAACTCCACCTTCGCCCTTCGGCAAGTCAAATACTCGACTCAGTTACCACTGTGATTCAAGCGTCCACTTCAGCGTACCACTCGCCACTTTCATAGATAATGTCGGACACCAAGTCACTTGGCGGCCGTGCGCCGCATTCGATGGTGATATCGGCGTAGCGGCGGTAGAGCGCACGACGCTCATCGTACAACTGTGCCAGGGTTTGGCCATGCGGCGCCGCAATGCCCCGCGCCGCGTAGTTAGTCACACGCATTTGCAACTCATCCAGCGGTACATCCAGAAAAACCACCCGCCCATAGGTCCGGAGGTGATTCATACCGGCGTCGCTATACACCGCGCTGCCACCAGTGGCAATGACGTGATTGGGAAAATCCGTGGCCAACAGAACCTGCTCCTCTATATTTCGCAGGGCCTGAAAGTCCGCGTTGTTGATGATTTCCTGCAACGGCTGACCTTCTCGCTCCTGGATAAGCAAATCTGTGTCTACAAAACCCTTTACCAACTCCTTGGCCAGGAGAATCCCCACCGTGCTTTTGCCGGAACCGGGCATGCCAATCAGAATTAAGCTGTCGCCTCTGGGATTCATCGCAGGACCTCCAATTACAATATGCTATTTATGCAGTTTCAGGCTTATCTTGGTCAGGCGGGCATCATCCATCGCCAGCACAACGAACTCCACTTGCCCCAAGCGCACCCGGTCACCCACCACCGGCTGCTTGTACTTATTATAGATGTAGCGGGCGATACTCCAGTTCGCTTTGTCTTCTGGAACCGAAAAGCCATACAAGGTGCCCAAATCCGCGAGCTTGGCTCGAGGCGTTACGGCAAACTCACCAAAGAACGCCAGGGCGGACAGCCGTTCCGGCTCCTCGACGCCCACGAAGGCCTTGTCCAGCGCGACCAAGTCCGCCGCAGTCGCCAGTAAGTAGACATGATCACCCGGTTTAAAAGCGTGTCCCTGCCCTAATGGCAGGGGCTGATCATCACGCAACACACACAAAAGAGACGTTTGCGCTGGCAGTGAAAGGTTATCGGTGCTCAAGCGCAGTGCCGGGCTACCGTCGGCAATTTTGTAGCCGACAAATTCGTAGCCTACCTGACCCGGCACACCAAGTTCCACCCGTTGCACCCTCGATGAGCTCGAAGGAACATCCAGGTTTAACCAGCGAGCCATGGGCGCCACAGTCCAACCCTGCAGGACCAGGGATATGAGCACCATAAAAAACGCGATATTGAAGAAGAAGGGCCAGTGCTCAAAGCCGGCCAGCCAGGGAAACATGGCCAGTACAATCGGCACAGCGCCTCGAAGCCCAACCCAGCTGATAAACGTCTTCTCCTGCCAGGAGAACTGGAACGGCAGTAAACAGAGCCAGACGGCAACGGGGCGCGCCACAAAGATCAGAAACAAACTCACCAAGAGCGCACTGGGTGCGTAGGCCAGCAGCTCCCGCGGTGAAACCAGCAACCCCAGCATTAAAAACAGGCTAATTTGAGCCAGCCAGGCAATGCCATCGTGAAAGCGCTGAATATTGTACAGCCCGCGAGAGACCCGATTACCCACGACCAACCCGGCGAGATACACCGCCAAAAAGCCACTAGCCTGAGCCACAGCCGCGAGGCCATAAATGGTAATACCGCCAAACAGTGCGAGCAGAGGATAGAGCCCGGGGCTAAGGGCCAAACGCCCAACACCGTAGGCGAGCAGTCGGCCGCCCGCGAGGCCAATCAGAGCGCCCAGCCCCATCTGCCAGCCAAATTGGCCAAACATTGTCCAACTGACGCCGTCCTCCCCACTGATCATGAATTCGATCATGATAATGGTCAGAAAGATGGCCATGGGATCGTTGAGCCCGGACTCGATCTCCAATGTGGCGCCAACCCGTTTTTTAAGCGCCAGCCCCTGCATGTTGAGTACGGAAAAAACCGCAGCGGCGTCCGTTGAACCGACGATCGCTCCAATCAGAAACCCCTGCTCCCACTTCAGTCCCAGCATCCAAGCCGCGAAGGCACCACACAAAGCGGCGGTGGCAATTACGCCCAAGGTTGCCAAGGTCAAAGCGGGTTTAAGGCCAACCCGGAAGTTGTGGCTGTCCGTGCGCAAGCCACCATCAAACAGAATTACGGCCAGGGCCAGTGTCGCCAAAAGATAAGCCGACTGTACGTCGTCATACTGCAAGCCGCCCAGGCCATCAACCCCCGCCAGCATGCCGATAATTAGGAATACCAGCAGCAGTGGCATCCCCACACGCGGCGATAGGCTGCTGGCCAGAACGCTGACGAGAAACAGCGCTCCGCCGAATAAAATGACTTGATTCAGGAGATCCATGACACAAATAGTACTATAGATTCACTTCTGCCGCTGCAGTGAAACGCCCCGAAAGCCGGAGCAGACGCGGCCTCGGTAACGCAGAGGACAGAATCCTGTTATGATTCCGGTTTCGCCGGCCCCTACCCATAAGTTGTGTTCATGTTCGACAAAAATGCCCTACAGCAGCTCACCGCACTAAAATCCAGTTTGCAATCGCAAAAGAATCTCTCTCAGGGTCTGGTTCGTACCACGACCAAGCGTTTCGCGTTTGTCAGACTCGATGACGGCAAAGATGCCTTTCTCGCGCCGGACGAAGCGCAAAAGGTCCTGCCCGGAGATCGGGTGGAAGTGTCGCTGACCACCAACAAAAAAGATCAACTTGAAGCTACCCTGGAAAAATTGCTCGACAGTGAATTCTCGCGCTTTGTGGGCCGCTACCGTGTGCGCGGCAAGGCGCACTTTATAGAGCCCGATTTCCCCCAGTTTAATCGTTGGCTTTTTGTCGCGCCGCAAGACCGGGGCGAATACCGCCACGGTGATTACGTGCAAGGTAAATTGACCCGGCACCCTTTTAAAAATGACGGCAAAGGGCAGGTAAAACCGACCGCCCCGCTTGGCAGCCCGGGCGAACCCGGCGTTGAAGCCCGCTACCTGACGGCGAAATTCGAACTGCCTACCGAGTGGTCCGTACGAGCCCAGGAGCAAGCCCAGGCCATTAATCTCACGCCCATTGTTCTGGCGGAGGAACAGGAAGATCTTACTCACCTGCCCTTCGTGACCATAGACTCGGAAAATACACGGGATATGGACGACGCCGTGTATCTGGAAGCAACAGAGTCCGGTTGGCATCTAAAAGTCGCCATCGCCGATCCGACCCGTTTCATTGCTCCTGGAACACCCCTGGACCAGGAAGCTCAACGGCGCGCCAGCACCGTGTATTTGCTGGGGCAAAGCATCACCATGCTGCCAACGGAGTTGTCCCATGACACCTTTTCCCTGGTCCCGGATCAGCAACGCCCGGCACTGATTTGCACCCTGCATGTTGGGCAGGATGGCAGCATCGGCGAATTCAGTTTCACCGAAGCCATGATACGCTCTCACCACAAACTCAACTATCAAAGTGTTTCCGAGTGGCTGGAGAATCCAGAGTGCTCAACCGTGCCTGCCCCTGTGCTGGCAATGCTGAAAGAGTTGCAGGCGTTTGCAGCAACCCGCGCTCAACATCGCCAGGATCACGCCCTGGTAATGGAAGATCGGGCCGATTACTACTACATACTGAACGACCAGAAGAAAATCGAACGCATTGAAAAGCGCGAACGCACACCGGCGCACCGCATTGTTGAAGAGGCCATGCTCGCCACCAATATTTGTGCGGGAAAACTTCTCACGCAACACCCCGGCCTGGGTATATTTTCCAATCACGTAGGGTTTCGCCCCGAACGCCTGGAGGATGCCCTCAGTCTGCTTGAAGAGGATTCCCCGGAATACTCTGTTGGCGACTTACAGAACCTCCCCGATTTTCAACGTCTATTGCAGGATCTGCGCCTGAACCCGGACGGAGACGAGAGCTTCACCCAATTGCTGCCGATTTTGCAACGGATGCTTCAGGCCAGTGCTTTGTCACTCGATTCCAGCGAGCATTTTGGTTTGGGGTTTCAGCATTACGCCACGGTCACCTCACCTATTCGGCGCTATCACGATTTTCATAATCATTTGGCGATTAAGCAAATACTGCACGGCAACCTGGAGCCCCGTATCGACCCAGCATTGGTGGAGTCTTTACAGCAGCAACTGACCAAGGGCCGTCAGGCTTGCCGGCAACAGGAACAGTGGTTAGCGTGCGAATACTACCGTGACAAAATCGGTAGTGTGCACCTGGGTACCATTGGACTGGTGACCTCCAACGGCGTGGGCGTGCGCTTGGACGAGTCCGGTTTCGAAGGCTTTGTTATGCTCGCCTCTAAAGATGCACCCAAGCCACGCTTTGACGCCCGCCGCCTGAGCCTGACCCTTGACGATCAGCGTTATCAGCTGGATCAAAAACTGATGGTGGTGATTAGCGAAGTGGATTTAGAGCAGCGCCGTATATCCTTGGAGCTGGTAGACCCGCAGATGGCCGAACGACTGAAGGCTTGGCACCCAGAGACATAAACGACTACTGATAACTCGCACAGGAAGTGGCCGATGCGAAGCCCACAACACAAACCCATTGAAAATATTGTCATTGTTGGGGGCGGCACCGCTGGCTGGATGACGGCTGCGGCGTTGGCCAATTTTCTGCGTGAACGGCCAGTCTCAATTACCCTGATCGAATCTTCCCAGATCGGTACCGTGGGCGTCGGTGAAGCCACGCTGCCGGGCATCCGCGACTTTAACAATAGCCTGGGCATCGATGAGCTGGATTTCGTAAAAAAAACCCAGGCGACTTTCAAACTCGGCATCGAGTTTGTTGACTGGTGCAAGCTCAACACGCGCTTTTTTCATCCGTTCGCGGATTACGGTTTACCTTTGGGCGGCGCGGATTTTCATCACCTTTGGCACAAACTTCAAACGCTGGAACAACCCCACTCCATCGAAGAATACTCGCTGCCGGCGATCATGGCGCAATTGGGCCGCTTCGCACAGCCCAATCCAAATCCGCCCACACCTTTGGCCCGGTACAACTACGCGTTTCATTTCGATGCTGGACTGTACGCGCAGTATTTAAGCAACTGGGCGACTGAGCGAGGCGTGCTCAAGCAAGATGGTGTGATTGAGCAGGTTTCCCTAGAGCCGGACACAGGATTTATTCAGTCCGTTACATTGGACAACGGCGAGTCTTTTACAGCCGATTTGTTTGTGGATTGTTCTGGGTTTCGAGGCCTTCTGATAGAAGAAGCCCTGCAGACCGGCTACGAAACTTGGACCCACTGGTTGCCCTGTGATCGTGCTCTAGCCGTGCCCAGCGAGTCCGGAGCCGAACCACCCGCGCCCTTTACCCGCTCCACCGCCCGTGAGGCGGGTTGGCAGTGGCGCATACCCCTGCAACACCGCACCGGTAACGGCTATGTGTATTGCAGCGATTTAATCAGTGAAGATGAAGCCTGTCAGACGTTGCTGTCACACCTGCCCGGTAAAGCACTCAATGATCCCAAACCGCTCAGATTCACTACTGGCATGCGCAAAAAGTTCTGGCACAAAAACTGTGTCGCCATCGGTCTGGCTTCCGGCTTCTTGGAACCGTTGGAATCCACCAGTATTTCTTTAATACAGACGGCCATCTCCCGGCTGTTGTATTTCTTCCCGGACCAAAGCTTCAATCCGGCCTGCATCGAAGAGGCTAACCGCCAATCCCGAAACGAATACGAACGCATCCGGGATTTCATTATTCTCCATTACAAAGGCACACAGCGGGACGACACACCGCTGTGGCGCCTTACCCGTGACATGTCCGTGCCCGACACGCTTGCGCATAAGGTCGCCCTATTCAAGGACCGAGGGTATCTGGTGAGCTACGAAGGAGAGTCTTTTGAAGAGGCCAGTTGGGTCACCATGTATCACGGCTTCGGCATACTGCCACAACACTATGACCCGAGAGCGGACTGGATTGACGAGGCGCAATTAAAACAACAGCTGGCACAAATGCGCACGGCCATTCGCGCCGCCGCCGAGCAGGCGCCCACGCACCAGGAATTCATCCGCCGCCATTGCTCAGCTGATGACTCCTGAGCCGCGGCTAACGGTTCAGCACACCGCGTAAATAGTTGCGAACATAAGCCGCCACTCGTGGTGTCATCTTGCCCAAGGGGCCGCGACGCTCAGGAGGAATATGCTCAGCGGACTGCTGTTCGCGTTCAAACACGTAGTGATCGAACATACTCTTCCAAGCGGCTACCTTTTCCGGCGGCAAACTGGACGTGGTAAGAGTCGAATGTACCAGTGCATCGAAGGGCGACCCTACTCCCGGCACTGAGTCTTCCCACCAGTAATTGATCAGAATATTGAAATCTTCCGTTGCCTCTACGTTGTGCCACCACAATGAAGGTATATAAATCGCGTCGCCCGGCTCAAGCTCAGCTACTTTGGCCGCCGCCAGCGCTTGTCTAAAGCGCGGAAAACGCTCAAAGTCCGGCTCCTTTACCGACACCATGCTGATAGGCTGTCCCGCCGGCGTGAAGTCAATAGGACCTACATACAGGTTGGACACTTGCTCGGGAGGAAACAGGGTGAACTTACGCCGGCCCGCAACCACGCAGGCGATGTTGTCAGACGTATCAAAATGAGCAGAAATGGTGACCTGATTACCCAGCCAAATGTTGGGAATAATTGCTTTATCCACCAACGGCGAAGGATTTTCGTGGGCAAATCCCGGCAGGGAATCTGCGACTGAGGTAGCACCCACATAGAGTGCCGGAGGCCGTTCCTCCCCGCTCAGGGACAGGATGCGATTTAACGTGGGCCTGAGTTCGGCCTGCACCTGTTGGAAGTTCATTCCGCTCAGGTCGCGGTTATAAAAAAACCGACCTTCGATGGATGGCTCACCCACCCAGGAGAGTACCGGTCTGCCGCTGTCAAACTGGGATACATAGCGTGCTGCGGATTCAGCAGACTTCAGGCTCTGGCGGGTCACCGGCCAGTCCTTCACATGCCCCCTGAGTATCGCTGGCTCATAGCGCGGCACAATTTCCTGTTCAAACATTTCCCGAGTGACATTGTGCCACTCTTTTACTCTCGGCAAGGACATAACAACATCAAAGTCTGGATTAATCTGGCACCAGGCATTTCCTGGCGAAAAACGATGCGTCGCCAAGCAACGCTCCCAGCCATGGTACCAGCTCAAAAAGTAAAGAAGTGTTGATGGACTGATGACTTACGGTAAAGGTTCACCTCACATCCCTCACCATGCCCGCATGTCGAGTAGCGTAACGGTGTCGGCCCACCATCAGAGGCAGGCGCTTAGCGGTAGTAGCAATTTTTCCGAATAAATTCTCCATGGCTCGGTAGCGGCTCCATAGCCGATTGTAGGGACTTTTTCATCTCCGCCAGGCTTTTTCTGACGTAGTTCATGTCAAAGGTGTCCACTCTGGGATCGTACATTTCCGGGTAAATATTGTTGCCGGAATAGAGCGCGAGCCAACTGGCCGGTTGAAAAATTTCCCAACGGTACTTCACCAAATGACCGCGCTGTTTAAACAGTTTCATTTTATGGGCCAGGGGCTCGGGAATCTCCATGGTACGGCAGTGATTCCACAAAGGCGCATCGGTACGGGCGGTGGCGTGGTAGTGCAAAATAATAAAGTCCCGAACCCGTTCATACTCCAAACGGGTCATATCATTGAACTCATCAATGCACCCCTGGGGCATGCTTTTGTCCGGAAACAACAGCCGAATTTTTTCAATGGCGGTTTCCACCAGCGCAATGGCGGTGCTTTCCAGAGGTTCAAGAAAGCCGGAGGCCAGGCCAACGGATATACAGTTCTTGTTCCAGGCTTTTTTTCGACGCCCCGGTACAAAGCGGAACATTTTCGGATCACTGCTCAAAGGGCCGTCGATGTTGCGCATAAGGACTTCCGTGGCCTCATCGTCACTGATGTACTCGCTGCAATACACATGGCCATTCCCCTGTCGGTGCTGTAGCGGGATGTTCCATTGCCAGCCCGCCTCATGAGCTGTAGATACCGTGTAGGGGTGCGGCTCGCCCACGGATTCGCTCTGCACGGCTACGGCACTGTCGGTGGGCAGCCACTGGCTCCAATCTTCATAGCCCGTCTTTAAAGCACCTTCAATCAATAAAGCTTTAAAGCCCGAGCAGTCGATAAACAAGTCCCCTGCCAGGGGCGCATCGTGCCCCTCCAAGGTCACAGAATCGATAAAGCCATTATCGGGATTCAGATTTACGTTGGAGACCTTGGCGTCCACTCGGCGCACACCCTTGTCAATCGCAAAATCACGCATCAGATGGCCAAACAAGGTAGCGTCGAAATGCAGAGCCCAATCAAATACTGAAAGGCTCGACGGCGGATTGGGACTGGGCGTGGTGAACTTATCGTGCATTGCCAAGGTGGTGCCGAGGCAATAATCATCGAGTGGGGTCTGATCACCCATCTCGCGCATTTTTAGCCAGAAATGGTGGAACTGAACCTGCCGAACCTCTTGGCCGTATACGCCAAAAGGGTGGAAATAAGAGTGGCCTTTCTGATGCCAGTTGTCGAAGCGAATTCCCAGTTTGCAAGTGCCCTGGGTGGCCCGAAGCACGTCAAAATCGGTCATGCCCAGGCGGCCGTAAAATCGCCGAATGGTGGCGTTGGTGGCTTCGCCCACACCGACGGTGCCGATCTCAGAGGACTCCACCAAGGTGATTTTTAGACGTTTGCCAAATAAGTTGGACAAACTGGCCGCGACCATCCACCCGGCTGTACCGCCACCTACAATTACAACGCTTTCTACTGGATTATTGGACATATTCTTATCCCTGTAGCAAAAACGAAAAAAACCGCCGGAGACTCGCCTTGCAGCGTAACTTCCGGCGGCTTCACCTAAACCAAAACGCGGTTCAGGCTTTCACACGGCTTAGAACCGAGCTCGAACACCCAGAGAGTAACGCGGCTCAAAGTAACTCTGAAACGCCAACTGATCGTCCCACTCGAAGTAGTACTCTTCGATTTCGCCGGTAATGTTAGAGCCGTGGAAGAAGACACTAATATTATCGTTGATATCGTAGGTAGCAGAAAGGTCGATGTAATTGGTGGCTTTCTGATACACGTTCAGAGCACCCCACGCGGCACCAGTCGCAGCCAGACGTTCACTGCGATAGTTGTGCGCAATACGCGCCTGGAAGCGATTGCTCTCGTACCACAAAGAGAAGTTAAACTGCTCTTTCGAGTTGTCCGGGAAGGGGTTGGTATTGCCTTGAATATCTTCCCCTTCACCCTCACTGGGCGAATAGGTAAAGTTGGTATCTATACCGAAGTCAGCAATCCACCCATCCAGGAAGTCGCCAAACGCGATCTTCGCGCCCAACTCAATACCTTCCAGGGTACCACCACTGCCTTGCCCGGTCGTGTTAATGGGTACAGATCGACGCACCACACCATCGGCGTCGGGCTGCTCCATCTGCACAGTCTGACCTTCGGTAAAACTGTCGATCTCAACCCGGAACAAACCAACGTTTAACATAGACGCCGGCCCGACATACCACTCGAGAGAGAGGTCATAGTTGTCTGAACGCCAGGGATCCAACTGTGGGTTACCGCTCAAGCTACCACCAGAGACGATAAAGTCACCTTCAGTGGGGCTGCCTTCGGCTGAATCGATGGTGTAGTTCAGCACCAAACCGTCACCGTACTGGTTCAGGTTCAAGGGAACCATGGCCTGCGTGTAGGCTGCACGCAGTACCAAGTCATCGGTCAGGTTGTAAGCCAGGTTAACGGAGGGAAGCACATCAGTGTAGCTGCGGGCAGTGAATACATCACCGGCGTCTTCGTTCAAGTTACCGAACGGAATACCGGGACCAGCGATGTTTTGCTGAACCAGAAGGTCAGTTTCAATCACCTTGACGCCGACGTTACCCGTCAAAGCACCAACCTCAAAGTTACCCTGCAAGTAGTAGGACAACTCTTCCATTTCTACGTAAAAGGTAGAGCCCGGTACCGGAACTCGGCTACCTTCACCGAAAGTGCGCTCCATAAAGGCGACGGGATCATCATAGTCACGCGGATCTGTGGCCCAAACGCCGGGGATGCCGGTCACGGACCCAAAGTCGTCAACCCAAATAGCGTTGTTGTTTTCATCCAGACGGGTATTGCCCAGCGCGATGTAGGGAACAAACTCGCCATCCACTGTCTCGCCTGCGCTGCACACGTCTGACTCCAACTCAACGTCGGTGGCCAACCACTGAGCTTCACACTCGGTGTTATTGGCCGGTGCCATATAGTTCCAACGAGAGTAATCCGCCGTACGGGTGCTCAGGCGGACACCGGCGTCCACACTGGTAAAGAAATTGTTTTCAATTTCATAGCTACCCGCAAGGCTCAATGCCGTTAGCGTACCTTTGGCGTCTTCGTTGTTCTCGGACGCGTAGGCACCAACATTGTAGCTATCGAGGTTGCTCATATAGTCGGCAGTGGTGTTACCCGCGCCCAAGCCGCCAGCCAGCTGACGGTCAAAACCGCTCCAATGGGGGTGAGAACCGCTGGTATCGTATGTGATGTGCGGGTTTTCAGAGTAACCCAGAGGATTGATGGCCTGGAAGCAACCACCTTCATCACCGACAATCTCCTCGCCGTTGGTGCACTGCTCACCGGGTACAAAATTGGTGGTGCGACCCAAGGTGGAGGAGGCGTTGGTCAGATCACCTTCGTTGAAGGCCATGCGACGAGTCTGCTCGGCACTACCAAACACACCACGGAATGTCGCTGTGAACGGACCACCATTGTCGTAATCCAATTGGACATTGACGTTGCGCGACGTGTTATCGAAGACGTCGTTCTGAGTCAACGATGCCAAACGCTTGGGTGCCATCTCGCCAACCTGCCAAGTGTGGAAATCGTTTCCGTCCAACTCTTCGCCCGTATCACGCGAAGCCGTGGGATAGGACCAATCATTACCTTGCCATTTGTTGGTGGCAGCAACGCCCACTTTACGGTTGTACTCCTCACGGTTCGCATAGAACCAGTCACTGGTCAGGGTCCAACCTTCACCTAGGTCGGCCTGAAACGATGCATTTAGCCCGATACGCTCACGCTCTGTAACCTGATGCCAGGCCAGTATGCCTTCCTGTGACAGGTAGCTGCGACCCTGATCTACCAGGTCAACACCGCCCAGGTTGGCCAGCGGATCTCCTGTGATATTGCCGATCACATTCCCATCGTTGCTACGACCAGTCCAGCCCGCCGCACCCCCAGCGTCCGGACTACCCGCGCTAACGCCAGCGTAAGTATTGGCGAGATTTACGTTGGAGTATGTACCCGCGAGCATGAAGCCAACGCGGTTGTTTTGCCAGTTAACCAGACCGGAAATCATCGGATCGAACTCACCCGTCTCTTCGCCCGTGCTGACTTCAAAACTGCCTGCAGCCGTGAGGCCTTCATCAAAATCGAACGGTCGGTAGGTTTTCAGATCCACAGTACCGGTAATACCGGCACGGTTCAGGTCGGCGGTGGCCGACTTATAGACGTCCGCGCCACGGAACAACTGTGAAGGGATTTCGTTGAAGTTGGGTTGAACAGAAACAACGGAGCTTGAGCCCAGGAACTGCTCGCCGTTGAGTTGGGTTACCACTTGGGGCAAACCACGAATGTTTACCGATGAACCTTCACCCGCACTGCGGCGAATCTGAACGCCGGAAATCCGCTGCAAAGAGTCAGAAATGGTGACGTCGGGTAGCTTACCGATGTCTTCAGCGGTGATGGCGTCCACTACGGTCGCCGCGTCACGCTTGGTGTTGATGGATGTCTCAATTGAGGCACGGATACCGCGTACAACAACCTCTTCGAGCATCTCATCGGTTTGTGCAACCGCTGTGGTACTGAGGCCCGACATTGCATAAGACGCCACAGCCACGGCCATGAGCTTTCTTTTGAAACGAGTTTTATTGGGGTTCATGAAACTCTCCTTTGTTATAGCAAAATTATTATCTTCCGCACAAAGACCGGCTTCGTGAGACGAACCGTGCTTGGCACTGAAGTAATAGCTTTAACCAGTACCGGCTAACTGCAGTTATCTGCGAAGCTGTGGAGCTGCCGCATATGCTCTCCCGAACCCACTCATCTCAGGCATGTCCGAGGTGGCAATGGCCTACCCAGCAGCTGATACTGATGCTTATATGTGCGCTTTCAGTAAAGAAAGCCTGGGCGCGATCGTGTTACTATTTGTAACACCACCCTTCTCGCACCCCTGTCATCCCCAAGCTGGTTACTCAAAGCGCTGGACCCACTGGCCACCAATCTCGAGTCGGCTTAACCAGAAAACCCAAAACTTGCCATCGAAATGTAACCGATAACAGTTTGGCCGGAGCATAGTACGGTAAAAGCTCAAAGGCAACAGCCTCCAAACGTCTTTACATTCTCAACGCGCGGTATCAGTGCGGCCTTCGCCATGACGCGGTGCGCATTTGCAGCCTGAATCAGGAACGTGTTTGTGGTAACCGATTACAAAAGGGTTCGATTAACTACAGGGTTAGAACGTCGAGGCAATGGATGGGAGAGGAATGTCTCTGCGGTAAGGTGGGTGGAGTCAGGCGGGATTCACTCGGCACTTCCCTGCGCCTCGCCCTTCGGGCAGCTGCGCTGTGCAAAATGGCTGTCCTGACATTTTGTCACTCGGCACTTCCCTGTGCCTCGCCCTTCGGGCAGCTGCGCTGTGCAAAATGGCTGTCCTGCCATTTTGTCACCCGGCACTTCCCTGTGCCTCGCCCTTCGGGCAGCTGCGCTGTGCAAAATGGCTGTCCTGCCATTTTGTGAACCGCTTCAGCGAGTCTCACCCAACCAGGCACCGACAAACATAAAAAAACCCCTGCACCTTACGGCACAGGGGTTTTTTTATGTTTGGTGGAGCCTAGCGGGATCGAACCGCTGACCTCAACACTGCCAGTGTTGCGCTCTCCCAGCTGAGCTAAGGCCCCACAGATGCTTCCTTGGAAGCGGGGCGCATTGTATCACTCCCCCGAGGGCTGTCAAGAACCAATATCCCTTTTAATAGCCCAGCTTCCACACCACCGGACAGCTAACTTTTAGTTTAAAATCAGTAGGTTACAAACCCTATTCGGACCTTTCTTCCGCCAGTTGCTCGTAGGCCTTTTCCAGCTTTTTTTGCTGTTTCTTGCCCACACCACCCAGCGCATTGATCGCATGGCGCAAGCGGGCGCGGCTCATATCCGGCCCCAGCAGGGTCATGGAGTCCATCACTGAGAAAGAGGCCGTAGTCCCGGCGATGGCGACGAACAATGGCGCCAACAGCTCCTTGAGTTTGATCGCCATTTGCCCGGAAAGCGTCTTTAACTCCTCAAAAATCGCATCCCGCTCCCAGGTACGTAGCGCCTCCAGGCGCCAAAGCGCGAATTGCAGGACTCTTTTCTGGTCGTCCAAATCCAGTTTGTTGGACGAAAAATCCGTTTCCGTTACAGGCAGCATGCCGGACGCCAGAAAACTCGTCAGCGGCGCAAAGTCGCTCAGCGTCTCCATGCGAGGCTGCGCATGCGGTAATACTTTCATCAGGTTGTCGCGGTTCAACGCCCAATCCTGGAGCCGGTTTGCCAGTTGTTCGGTGCTCAGATTCTCCCGGATCCACAAGCCATTGAGCCAGGAAAGCTTTTCCACGTCGAAGATCGGCCCGCCCAAGGACACGCGGTTAATGTCGAAATGAGCCAACATTTCCGCCAGGGAAAACTTTTCCCGCTCATCGGGCATGGACCAACCCATACGTCCCAGGTAATTGAGTACGGCCTCGGGCAAGTAGCCCATGCGCTGATAGTAGAGAATGCTGGTGGGGTTTTTGCGCTTGCTGAGCTTGGATTTGTCCGGGTTGCGCAGCAGCGGCAAATGGCACAGCGTTGGCGCCTCCCAGCCAAAGTATTCGTACAACTTCAAGTGCTTGGGTGCGGAATTGATCCATTCCTCACCGCGAATCACATGAGTAATGGCCATTAGGTGGTCATCCACCACGTTAGCCAGGTGATAGGTAGGCATGCCGTCGGCCTTGAGCAGCACCTGCATATCCACCTGCGACCATTCAATCTCAATATCGCCGCGCAGCATGTCGGGTATGCGACAGCTGCCGCTTTCAGGGATTTTCATGCGGATCACATGGGGCTCTCCCGCCGCCAGGCGCGCCTGCACTTCATCTTGTGACAGTGCCAGTCCGCGCCCGTCGTATTTGGGGGTTTCTCCCCGAGCCTGCTGTTCGCGACGCATTTCGTCCAGCTCCTCGGCGCTGGCGAAGCAATAAAAGGCGTGGCCTTTTTCGACAAGCTCCTCGGCATACTGCCGGTAGCTGCTCATGCGCTCACTTTGCCGATAGGGACCATAGTCACCCCCAACATCGGGGCCCTCATCCCACTCCAGCCCCAACCAGCGCAAGCTATCCAGTATCGCCTGCTCGGATTCCGCCGTGCTCCGAGTCTGATCGGTGTCCTCTATGCGCAATACAAACTGACCGCCGTGCTGACGTGCAAAGCACTGGTTGAACAAAGCAATGTAGGCGGTTCCCACGTGGGGATCACCAGTAGGAGACGGTGCAATACGAGTGCGAACGGTCATAGACTTTGACTTCCAATCAGGGGATTAACAGGTGTTTGCGGCGGTGTGTACCGAAAGGCGGGCTATTGTATACCAACTGCAAATCACAACCCATAGCGCCGTTCAAGGGAGAAACGAACCGCCCCACGTGCGCTGCTTGACGACAAACTTGTCCCACTTTGAGCATTTTTACGCCACAGGGGATTCAGACCACCCGCTTTTTTGGTAGTATTACCGGTCATTTTCTACAATAACCTTCCTACGACTATGGGACTCCAACATGTTGGTAGAGGCTCCTATCTCCCTCGGCGAACTGATCGACAAAATCACCATTCTCGAGATCAAGCAGGTCAATATCAGTGATCCGGAAAAACGCCGCAACGTTGATCACGAATTGAACATCCTGGACGCCAAGGTGGGAGAGCTGCTCGACGCAGTTGAGAAGGCGACGTTGCAGCCGCTTAAGGCGGGGCTGAAGTCCATTAACGAAGCCCTATGGGATATTGAAGATCGTATCCGTGACTGTGAGCGTGAAAGCGATTTCGGGCCCACGTTTATCGAACTGGCTCGATCTGTCTACTTCACCAATGACAAACGAGCCCAGGCAAAAAAAGAGATCAACCTGACTTTTGGCTCAGAGTTGATTGAGGAAAAATCCTACCAGGACTACCAGTAACTGGCGGATAACCGGTACTGGCAATCTCTTTGGGACCCGATAAGGACTACTGCTGTAGCGTGCCCATGAAAATCCTGCTGATCAAAATGTCGTCAATGGGGGATCTGTTCCACACCTTCCCTGCCCTGACTGACCTTAAAGCCCATCACCCCGACGCCGAGATTGATTGGCTGGTCGAGGAGAGCTTTGCCGAAATTGCCGCCTGGCACCCGGCCGTAAACCGGGTCATTCCCATCAACTTACGCCAGTGGATGAAACATAAGCGCCGGGAGGACTTGCGAGCCTTCAAGGCCTGGCGCCATGAACTGCAGCAAAAACAGTACGATCTGGTACTGGATGCTCAAGGTCTGTTAAAAAGTGCCGTGATTACTCGCTTCGCCAACGCCAGCGAAAGTCACGGTTACCACACCGACTCAGCCCGTGAAGCCATCGCCAGTTGGTTCTATCAGGTTAAGCATCACGTCAACAAAGATGAACACGCCGTACTAAGAACTCGGAAGCTATTCGCCTCAACCTTCGGTTACCCTCTTGAAGAGAGCTTTCGCTTTGGTATCCAGGAGCATTTCACCGGCGGCAGTGCCGACTCGAAACAATTGATCTTTATTCCCGGCAGCAGTTGGCGCACCAAACTGTGGTCACTAGAGGCGTGGCAGGGCCTGACCGTTCTGGCCACGGAGCAGGGCTACCAAGTTGAAATTATCTGGGGTAGTGACGATGAGCGGCAAATGGCGGACTGCATCGCCACCAGCCACCCTCAAGCTTGGCGCTCAGCAGAACGGCAGAGCATTACCCGGGTGGCAGAAAAACTGGTGAGCGCGGCAGGCGTTGTGGGCATGGATACGGGCTTTTCCCACCTTTCTGGCGCACTGGAAACCCCTACCGTCGCGCTCTATGGGCCCACCTCCCCCACCAAGGTTGGACTGATTGGCGATCACACTGTGAATATGACGCTGACACCCGCCCTGCCCTGCATGCCCTGTCACAAACGACAGTGCCGTTTCCTACCGGCGGACAGCGCTGAAACTCCGCCGTGCATGAAAGACATAGACCCTTCTCACGTGTGGCAAGCCCTGCAGGAGAAAATGTCGTGAGCGCACCCAAGAACATGGGCGTGGTGATTACCACCTACAATGCCCCTGAGTGGCTGGAGAAGGTACTGCTTGGGTATGAGACCCAAACCGCCAAGCAGTTTCGAGTAATCATTGCCGACGACGGTTCAGGCCCGGAAACCCAGGCGGTTATTGATCGTTTTAAAGCGCGGGGCAAGCTCACGATAGATCACGTATGGCACCCAGATAATGGCTTTCAGAAATGCGTCATTCTCAATAAAGCGATTGCCGAAACCCCTTGCGACTACCTTATTTTTACGGACGGCGACTGTATTCCAGAGCCCAAGTTCGTCGAAATTCATCAGCAAATGGCGACTCCTGGAGTGTTTTTGTCCGGAGGGTATATCAAGTTAACGCTTTCGGTTTCTCAAGGGATTACCGAAGAGGATATCGCTAAAGGCCGCGCATTCGAACGACACTGGCTGATGCAGCGCGGTCAGCCAGCCAATTCCAAACTGTGGAAACTGGTCAAAACGCCTTGGCTGAAAAGCTTATTGAATCGTCTGACTCCCGCGGGCGCCACCTGGAACGGCATGAACAGCTCCACCTGGACTGACGCCCTCAAAGCGGTGAACGGTTTCAATGAAGATATGCAGTACGGGGGCTTGGACAGAGAACTGGGCGAGCGGCTCTGCAACTATGGCCTCAAGCCTCGTCAGGTCCGTTACAGCGTATCCTGCCTGCACTTGGATCACCCGCGTAGTTACGACACCCCGGAAACCTGGGAAAAGAACTACGCCATTCGTCGTGAAGTCAGGAAAACGGGGCGTAGCTGGACACCCAATGGCATCGTCAAATAGGCACCTCACCTCAGACGCGCTGATCAGGCTTCGCTACTACACCTTTGGATGGAACCAACCCCCGATATAAATCGAGCACTTTATCGGCCGATGCGGCCGAAGAAAACTCGCGAAGCAACCTTTGCTTACCCTGACGCCCCAGCCTCCTACGTTTAGCGGCATCATCGCTCAAGGCGAGAATCGCCTCGGTTAGAGCTACAACCGAACCAGGCTCAAACCACACTCCTGTTTCGTTATCTATCACCAGATCTGTGGGACCGGGGATATTGGCGCAAATGACAGGTAACTCTTCCGCCATAGCCTCCTTCACTGCCCGAGGAAGTCCATCGCGAAGCGAAGGCAACACATAGATATCGGCTTGCTTCAAGAACTTTGCAATACCCCGATGAAAGCCTAGGAAGTGGATGCGCGACGCCGCTGGCCCGCGTTCAGCGAGGTGCCGGGAGGACTTGTCGTAACTACCAAGGTAAATTAAATGAATCTCGGGGCGCGCCGTTTTGTGCATCGCTTCCAACAGTAAATTCACACCCTTATGGGGCCTTCCTTTGGCATCGGCCACACAGATTACGGCGATAGACCCATCCGGGAGATCTGGGAAGCTACCGTCGGACGCCTCAACCTCCTGACTCCATTCAGGTTCATAGCCTTTGTAGTCCAAAAGCAAGTGCTCGACGGGGAAGAAGTTCTGTAGATATTCATAGATGGCAGTGTTGACACAAATCACCCGGTCAACGCGCGGATTAAGAATGCCTGCCCAATAGCTGATATCGGTCTTTCGAATTTTCGCCAAAGTACCTCGATAGGCCACTATCTTGACGGGCAAAAAGTAAGTCGCCCAGATAGCGTTAGCCAGTGACCTGCTATCTACGGCATGAACTATTGAAATACGCTCAGCGATGACCAGTTGTCGAACCTGCCTAATAAAGCGCACATTCACCTTGGATGCGTAAGGCCGGGATTCTACAAATACGCCCGCTTGCTCCAGTTTTACCACGCCCGGCGATGTCGCAGCCGTAAGCACCTTGATATTGACCCCTTTTGACCTAAGAGCTAAAACGAGAGCCAGCTCCGCTTGATCAAGGTTTCTTTTAATAAACAAGACATTCAACTGGGGTTCTGAGACCCCAGTTCGCTGCAACGTAGCCAACGATACTATTCCTTCTTAAACCGTAAAGTCATCCGATCGCTCTCGCCGACATCCAAATAGTGCTCACGCTGCTCATCGCCTAACCGCAGACTAGGCGGTAAAGTCCACACACCGTAAGGATGCTGTCGCGTATCCTTGGGGTTGGCGTTTACTTCAGAGCGGCCGTCGAAGCTAAGGCCTGCGGCTTCCGCCAGAGCGATGACCGCGGATTCCGAAACATAGCCTTCCGGTGCAGAAGCATCCGGGTCGGCACCTTCCGGTGCGCGGTGCTGCACCACACCCAAAACACCGCCAGGCTTAAGTACCTCCGCGAAAGCTTCGAACATGGACTCAGCCGTGCCGGCATTGATCCAACCGTGAATATTGCGGAAGGTCAGCACCTTGTCGGCGCTTTCGGGTTCGCCCAGTACCGGGCTCTCTGGGTCATAAAATTGAATTTCAATTTCGCCAAAAAGCTCAGACTGCTCATTCTTGCGCTCCTGCATGCCCTGCGCATGAGCCACAAAATACCCCGGCAAACCGTCGATGCTCGGATCCGGCGTCGCGGCCACATACTGCCCGTGCGCAAACAACAGCGGAGCCAAAATTTCTGTGTACCAGCCGTTGCCAGGATTAATCTCAATCACCCGGTCATCCACGGACACCCCGAAAAAACTGAGCGTTTCCAGCGGATTACGGTATTGATCGCGGTGTTTATGGGCCTCTGATCGGTGATCTCCGGCTAGAATTGGCGGTAACCAGAGCTCTAACTCATCTTCTGTGGGCACTTCAGCAGCGTCCCGCTCGTAGCCCGGCTGACAGGCAGAAATCAGCAGTGCTACCATCAGCACTACGGCAGGCTTGAATGAATTCATGGTGGTTCTCCCCTGGAAATTCGCTTACTCGATAGCGAAATTATAATACTCGCAAATAGATTGCCACTGTACGCGATTTGCGTCCTGTTTTACATTGGATTTCTGCAGAGAATCCCGCTGAGAACGCACGATAGGAATCGGCTTGCTACCCGGGTCGGAAGAGCGTCGCGTTGTCGTGCCGGCCAGATAAGACATAGCCTTAAACCAAAGGTCATCCGCTCTTGGGGCCAGTTTCAGAAACAGTTCAGGATTATCCACATCTTCATGCAAACCGCCCGGCGGATACAGCACACCACCATAACCGATGGGCAGCAGCCGTTGATCGCTAACCCCCTGGCGGGTCTCCACTGGCCACTGCTTGTAGGGTAAAAGTGCGCCTCCATCTAAGGCGATACTGCGGCACTCGTGGGCAATAACCGACTGAGGATGGCGTAGGTGATCACGATACAAACGCACTAGCCAACTTTTCCCGTACATCAAATCATCATCGCAGGTAACAATCAGCCTTCCAGGGAAGGCGGCACGAGCGTGCACCAGCTTTCTATGCGAACAATCCAACCCCGCAAAGCGGATCTGAAACACCCCCCCCTCCAGGCGAGCGAGAGAATCGGGTATCTGCCCGCGCAACCTATCGTTTAGCCACAATACCACTTTCTCGGGCTTATGGGTCTGAGCCAGGAGGCTGCGAATCGTCAAGTGTACGGTGGCCAATCGTGAAGGGATGGAGGTAAGGGAGACAATGACCGGTAGCGGCATTCCTTCAATGGAATTAAGCCGCACGGGGCTCAACGGCTGCAGCAAGCAGGCGTTAAACAGTGAGCTCGGGTACTCTTTCAGCTTCATCAGTGCTTTTCCTTGCGCTATGGTTCACCAGCGTTGCGCCGACTGCTGGTCGGTATCCCGGGCTTCCACCCAGAGTTCACCCGAGGACGTCTGTTCTTTCTTCCAGAACGGTGCCCGGGTTTTCAAGTAGTCCATTATAAACTCAGCGGCAGAAAAGGCAGCCGCCCTGTGCGGACTGGTAGCGCCCACAAAAACAATTTGCTCTCCAAGCCTTAGCGCACCGACCCGATGAATCACCCGTACCCGCTCAATAGGCCAACGTTCTTTCGCCTGCTGGACTATGTCCTGCAAAGATTTTTCCGTCATCCCCGGGTAATGTTCAAGGTGCAGTCCGGTGACTTCACGACCGTCGTTGCGCGCCCGCACTCGCCCCACAAAAAACACGGCAGCACCTGCGTCAGTGTCGCCACTGATAAGCGCTGCGTACTCTGCGCCTACATCAAAATCTTGTGTTTGTACCGCGATCTCATTCACCGGATTTAGCCTCCAGTTACCGGAGGCATAAAGGCCACTTCGTCGCCACTGTTAACGACATGGTCCAGTTTGACCAGGGTTTGGTTCACCGCCAATAACAGGGATTCAAGACCCAAGTAGGGCTGCCAGTCGGGGTGCTCTTCCAACAAATGCGCGCGCAGCTCCGCCAGATTACGAATGCCTTCGGCGTTCACCGATACCGACTCGCAACCCAGTTGGTCCCGAAGCTGGGCAAAAAACAGGACTGTGATCATGCGGTTTCCCCCCGCTTATAATGGCCCCGGCGACCACCGGATTTTTCCAGCAACTGCACCTGCTCAATGACCATCTCCATATCCACGGCTTTACACATGTCGTAAACCGTAAGCGCCGCCACACTGGCGGCGGTAAGGGCTTCCATTTCCACCCCGGTTTGGCCAGTCAATTTGCAATAGCTGGTAATGGTCAGGCCGGCTGGCTGGTCGTGGAGGTCAAACTCCACCGCCACTTTGCTGAGTGCCAGTGGATGGCACAGGGGGATAAGATCGGAGCATTTCTTGGCAGCTTGTATACCCGCGATGCGCGCAACAGCTAAAACATCGCCTTTTTTAAGCGCATTATCGCGAATCAGTTCCAGGGTTTCCGGGCGCATCACAATACGTGCCTGCGCCCATGCTTCCCTTACGGTGGCCGGTTTGTCGGAAACATCGACCATGCTGGCTTTGCCATGGTCATCGGTGTGGCTTAGGGTCATGAAAAATCCATCGTAATCGTCATTGCGCCAACTGGCTACCGCTGTGCGAGGCTGCGCAGTACATATTTCAAAATACCACCGTGCTGGAAGTAACTGAATTCATTGGGAGTATCAATGCGTACTCGAACCTCAAACGTCTGCTGTTTGCCGTCCGGCGACTCCGCCGTCACCGTCAGCGTTTTGCTGTCCGCGTTCACGGCGGGAATGGAAAAACTTTCCTTCCCGGTTAAGCCGAGCGACTCCGCCGAATCACCTTCATTGAATTGCAAAGGCAGTATGCCCATACCCACCAAGTTAGAGCGGTGAATGCGCTCGTAGCTTTCGGCGATAACAGCGCGCACACCCAACAACGCCGGCCCTTTGGCGGCCCAATCCCGGGAGGACCCGGAGCCGTATTCCTTGCCAGCCAAAACGACCAAGGGCGTACCGTCCTCGCGATACCGCTGTGCGGCGTCGTAAATGCTGATGACCTCATCTTCCGGCAAGTAGGTCGTCCAACAAGCCTCGGTGCCGGGAGCCATTTCATTTTTCAGGCGTACATTGGCAAAGGTACCGCGCATCATCACTTCGTGGTTACCGCGCCGGGAGCCGTAGGAGTTAAAATCCTTGGGCTCTACGCCCTGCTCCTGCAAGTATTGGCCCGCCGGGCTGTCGGGCATAATGGCGCCGGCTGGGGAAATATGGTCCGTTGTGATGCTGTCACCCACTTTGACCAGACAACGTGCTTTTTCGATGGGCTTTATATCGTCTACGTCCGCGCTGATGCCGTCAAAAAATGGCGGGCGACGCACATAGTCGGAATCCGGCCATCCATACAACTGGCTGTCTTCTACGGGTAGGTTGCGCCAGTTATCGTCACCCGTGTAAACGTCGGCGTACTTATCGGCGAACATTTCCGGTTGTACGTTATCTGCAATGGCCTGATGAATCTCTTCAGTGCTGGGCCAAATATCCTTCAGATACACCGGCTTGCGTTCTTGATCCAAGCCCACAGGGTCTTTCGTTAAATCAATGTTCATGGTGCCCGCCAAAGCGTAAGCCACCACCAAGGGCGGCGATGCCAGGTAGTTGGTGCGGACTTCCGGGTGGATTCGGCCTTCAAAGTTGCGGTTGCCTGACAACACGGACGCTACCGTCAAATCACCTTTATGTATGGCTTCGGAGATTTCCTGAGGCAAGGGTCCGGAGTTACCGATGCAGGTCGTGCAACCGTACCCCACCAGGTAAAAGCCCAACGCTTCCAAGTCTTCCGTCAATCCGGCTTTATTCAGGTAATCGGTCACCACTTTGGAGCCGGGCGCCAAACTGGTTTTTACCCAGGGATGCGTTTTGAGCCCGCGCTCGCGAGCTTTTCTCGCCACCAAACCCGCCGCCATTAACACTGCGGGGTTGGAGGTGTTGGTGCAACTAGTGATCGCGGCGATGACCACCGCGCCGTGACGCAGGAAAAAATCTTCACCTTGGTAGGTTACGGGAACGGCGCCCTGCTCGGCCGGCGAAACACTGCCCACGGCCGCGCTGCCACCCTCCGCGGCATAGTGTTGTTCCGTGGTGCTGGCGATCATGGCATCATGCCGCGCCTCCCGCTCATCCATCAATTTGTGAAATGCGCTTTTGCTGTCTTGCAGAGTAATTCGATCCTGAGGCCGTTTGGGGCCGGCAATGCAAGGCTCTACGTCGTTCAGATCCAGCTCCAGCACGGTGCTGTAATTGGCATCAATACTGGCGTCGTCGTGCCACAGCCCCATGGCTTTCATATAGGTTTTAACGAGTTCGACTTGCTCCTCGGAGCGACCGGTAAATTTCAGGTAGTCGAGGGTTTGCTGATCCACCGGGAAAATGCCGCAAGTGGCACCGTACTCAGGCGCCATATTGCCAATGGTGGCCCGATCCGCAAGGGTCAAATGCTTGAGGCCGGGACCAAAAAACTCCACAAATTTTCCCACCACCCCCAGCTCTCGCAGCATCTGCGTAACCGTTAGTACCAGGTCCGTGGCGGTGGCGCCCTCGGGTAGTTCGCCATTGAGTTTGAAACCCACCACCTGAGGAATCAGCATCGAAATGGGCTGCCCCAACATGGCCGCTTCGGCTTCAATACCGCCTACGCCCCAGCCCAGAACACCCAAACCATTAATCATGGTGGTGTGGGAATCGGTGCCCACCAACGTATCGGGATACACCTCCGGCATGTCGTCGCCATCGCGAACAAAAACACTGCGCGCCAAATATTCCAGGTTCACCTGATGCACAATGCCAGTGCCCGGCGGAACCACTTTAAAATTATCAAAAGCTTTTTGCCCCCAGCGCAGGAACTGATACCGCTCCCGATTGCGCTGTACTTCAACCGCGGTGTTTTTTTCAAAAGCATCGCTTGCGCCATAAAAATCCACCATCACCGAGTGATCAATCACCAACTCAACTGGCGAAAGCGGATTAATTTGTTGCGGCTTGCCACCGAGTTCGGTCACGGCGTCGCGCATGGCGGCTAGATCCACAATGGCCGGCACGCCGGTAAAATCCTGCAGCACCACGCGCGCCGGCACAAATGCGATTTCTTGGGAAGGAGTTGCCTGCGGGTCCCAGCCCGCCAAGGCATCTATATCCGACTCACTCACGGCGGGAGAGTCCGCATGGCGGAGCAGGTTTTCCAGGAGAACTTTCAGGGAGTACGGCAGCTTATCGACGGCGTATTTTTCCGCAACGCGCGTGAAAGGATAATAGCGGTAATCTTTGCCGTTGACCGACAGAGTTTCGGTCACTTGATAGGACTGAGTCATAACTGCCTCTCGCTTGTCGTTCCCGGTTAGCGTTCGTTAATTAGGTAAAGAGACGCGCCTGGCAAGCCCAGCGCACCCCTAAACCTAATCACTATACTATCACTATACGGTGCTTCGACAATGCCAAGGCACAAAGCTTAAATGGGAAGCTTAAAAACTGTACACCAGATTCACGTAAGTCGTGGTATCCGTGCGCTCCTTTCCCGGTGCCACGTCCGTGTCACTGGTCAGGTTAAAACCGACTTTCATTTGGAAAGCGTTGTTGATGCGCGTACTGAGTGATGTGTCAGAAGTGGTGCGGGTGTTGTCTGGGCCGGTCTCAACACTAAGCACTTGTCGAAAGTCCGCACTCTCCGTCCACTGCCAATCAAATTTCAAGGCGCCGCGAGCAATAACACTGCTTTCAGCTACCGTACTACCATCGCTAAGGCGCTGATCAGCCCAGTAATAACCGGGACCAATTTCCGCATCCAGCTGAGTCCGAGAGCCGTCGTGCAACCGGGCACCATAACCCACCGATACGGTGGTGTAGGTACTGTAGGCCGCAAACTCATCATCCACATGGGAGCCGTACACAAACAAAGTGGAATGCTCGCGCGCCAGGCGATACCCGCCACGCGCCGACACCGACACTCGCTCGGCTGTTTTTACCGTAGCCGTGGAGCCATCTGCCTGCTGGATCTGATCTTCTTTAAACAGTACGCCCAAGGTGTAACGATTGCTCCAGTTGGGTGTATTGTGCTCAGCATCAATTTTGCCTTGAATGGTAGTGGTTTCGGTGTTGCCTGAGGTGGCAATTGCACCCACTTCAGCGGACACTTTCCAAGGACGCTGATCTTTTTCAGCCATAGCCAGGGGAGCGGCGAGACTCGTCGCCAAAAGTGTGGTCAAAAGGGTAAACCGCATATGCACATCCTTAAAGGTCAATAGCCGATTTATAGCCTAGGTCTCGCGCTCTACAGAGCAACGAGAGACTGGTATGGCACGGAAACGATCATTGCGCCAAAGTACCGTTATTGTACACGAGCAGAAATGTCGTGCCAGGCGACCTACATCAAGAGTCCGCTGACTCGCTCTGAATGCGGGTTAATGTTAGAATTCACAAACTTTGCACTCAGTAGTCCCGCTCATGTCAGCCTTCTCTCCACGCCCCATAAACCGCCGTTTTTGTGCCGCTCCCATGATGTCCTGGTCGGACACGCACTGTCGTTATTTTTGGCGCCTGTTAAGTAAAAATGCGCCCTTGTATAGCGAAATGGTGACCACGGGTGCACTGATACACGGCGACCGTGAGCGCTTTTTGTACTACCACCCCGCCGAACACCCACTGGCCTTACAGCTGGGTGGCAGCAACCCCAAGGAATTGGCCGAGTGTGCACGTATGGCCGAAGATGCCGGCTACGACGAAGTGAATCTCAATTGTGGTTGTCCCAGTGAGCGGGTCCAGAACAATATGATCGGCGCCTGTTTAATGACCGAACCGGGTTTAGTCGCCGAATGTGTTGCGGCCATGAAAGCGGCCGTTCAAATCCCGGTGACGGTAAAGAACCGCATCGGTGTCGATGACATGGATGACTACGACGGCCTGCGCCAATTTGTGGATACGGTGGCGAGCGCGGGCTGTGAAACGTTTATTGTGCACGCTCGCAAAGCGTGGCTAAAAGGCTTGAGCCCCAAAGAGAACCGCGACATCCCACCTTTGCAATACGACAAAGTCATTCAGCTCAAGCGCGAGCGGCCGGATTTGGAAATTGTCATTAACGGCGGCATTACCACCTTGGAGCAGTGCCAGACCCTGCTCGAAGACTTAGACGGCGTCATGGTGGGCCGGGAGGCTTACGCCAACCCCTACCTGCTGTCCCAAGTCGACCAACAGTTGTACGGTTGTGAATCCGAAATCTCAACTCGACTGGAAGTGTTGGACGCGTTTACGGAGTACGTCACCAGCGAACTTGCGCGTGACGTACCTTTAAAATACATGACACGGCATATCTTGGGATTGTTTCAGGGTGTCCCCGGTGCGCGGCAGTTCCGGCGCACCATAAGCGAGCACACCCACAAGCCTGGAGCCGGTCTTGAAGTACTTGCCGCCGCCAGGCGAGCAGTCGCCGCCTAGCAATGCTCCCGATCGGGAGAATCACCATATTTCAAGGGCTTACCCGCTACCCCCAGCGCTCAAACTCCGTGAAAAAGGGCCTCAAAAGGAGTACAATGGGCGCGAAATAGTGAGACCATTGACCAACTAACCTTTCGTGAATAGGAATAGCATTGTGACTACTAAACTCGAACAGCTGAAAAAGATGACCGATGTGGTGGCTGATACCGGCGATATTGAAGCGATTAAGCTTTACAAGCCTCAGGATGCCACCACCAACCCATCACTGCTTTTGAAAGCTGCGCAAATTCCCGCCTATAACGAGCTGGTAGGAAAATCCGTTGAAGCCGGTAAAAAAGAAGGCAAAACCAGCGCCGAACAAATCAGCTACGCCAGCGATCACCTGGCTGTGGCCATCGGTACCGAGATCCTGAAATTGGTCCCGGGCCGTATTTCCACCGAAGTGGACGCACGCTTGTCGTTTGACACCAAAGCGAGCATTGACAAGGCCCACCACCTGATCGATCTGTACGAGAAAAACGGTATCGATAAGTCCCGTGTTTTGATTAAGCTGGCCTCCACCTGGGAAGGCATCCGTGCCGCTGAAGTACTGCAAAAAGAAGGCATCGACTGCAACCTGACTCTGCTGTTCAGCTTTAATCAAGCCGCCGCCTGTGCCGACGCTGGCGCTTTCCTGATCTCGCCTTTCGTGGGCCGGATTC
Organism: Marinimicrobium hydrolyticum; assembly: GCF_030848505.1. Taxonomy (GTDB): domain Bacteria; phylum Pseudomonadota; class Gammaproteobacteria; order Pseudomonadales; family Cellvibrionaceae; genus JAVDDU01. Next base: position 23,384 of record NZ_JAVDDU010000005.1, on the reverse strand, counting down.
TGGACTGGTACAAGAAGAGCACCGGCAAAACCGAATACGCTCCGGACGAAGATCCCGGCGTGGTTTCTGTACGCCAGATCTACAACTACTTCAAGCAGCACAACTACTCCACCGTCGTGATGGGTGCCAGCTTCCGCAACACTGGCGAAATTGAAGCCCTGGCCGGCTGTGATCGCCTGACCATCAGCCCGCAACTGCTGAAAGAGCTGAACGATGACACCGGCACTCTGGAACGCCGCCTGTCGCCTTCTGACACTGGCGAGAAAATTGCCAAAGTCATCGACACTGAGTCCAGCTTCCGTTTTGCGCTGAATGACGACGCCATGGCCACTGAAAAACTGGCTGAAGGCATCCGCACTTTTGCCCAGGATCAGATCAAACTCGAAACCCTGTTGAAAGAACGTGCTTAATCGAATTTCACAGTTTTTTGAAAAGCATCTGCAGCACGAGGACGGCTCTGAGGAGCTGTCCTTCGAGCAAAAACAGTTGGCAGTGGCGGCTTTGCTTATTGAAGTCGCCGTTGCCGATTATAATCTGGAAGACAGTGAACTCGCCTCTCTGCGCGCCATCCTGGAGCGCAAATTCAAGCTAAGTTCCGAACGATTGGACGAACTCAGAGAATTGGCTCTGGCCGAGCAAAGTGACGCCACCTCCTTGTATCAATTTACCCACCTAATCAACGATGAGTGCAGTGCTAAAGAAAAGTACTGCCTGATTGAAGCCATGTGGGAAATCGCCTACGCGGACGGAAGCCTGCACAAGTACCAGGAAGCACTGATTCGCAAAGTGGCGGAACTGATTTACGTGTCCCACAGCCAGTTTATTCGTGCCCGCAACACCGTTAGGGACAACCAGTCTCCCAGCGCATAGCGATTAACCGAATCCCATAAAAAAAACGCGGCCAGGAATCCTGACCGCGTTTTTTTTGTAACGATTTCTAAGATTCGGGCGAGCTAGAGCCCGCCCGTGTCCCCACTTAAGCTCTAACGAGAGGACCGTCTTCCTCGTCAGGTGAAGACTCACCAGCCGCCAAACGACGCGCGACCAGATCTTTCTCGATCTCGTTCATCTTGTCGTTGGTCAGCGGGTACCAGGCCATGACGGCGACGCAGACAATACCGAAAGCGGCGGGCAGGAAGCTCATGATCATAACGATACCAGTGAGCGACTCTTCCGTTTGCTGTACGTTGGCCTCAAAACCGTACCAACCGAGCGCCCAGCCCGTAAAGGCACCACCCAGCGCCAAGCCAAGTTTCAGGGCGAACAGCGAAGCGGCCATCACCAAACCGGTAATCCGGCGACCGTGTTTCCATTCGCCGAAGTCGGCCGCGTCGGTGTACATAGCCCACTGCAGCACCGATACCGGCCCCCACACAAAACTAATAATGAAATTAGCCAGGAACATCATAATGACCGCGTTGGGCGGCAAGACAAAGAACAGCAGCGACATCACGGCGCTGATTCCCATGCACGCCATGTAGGTGCGTTTCTTATCGAAGCGACGGGCGATCATCTTGGTGCAAATAACACCCAGAATAGTCACCACCATGCCCGAGGTCATAAAGGCCGAAGTCAATACCGCAACCGTTGGCTCCCAGGTCCAGCCAAACAAGGTCACCGTTTGCTCTTCGACGTAGTAACGCATGTAAAAGGTGGCCGCGGTGCTGCGCATAACAATAAAGATCAGCTGAAAAACCGTCGCAATGGCAATCAGTCTCCAGGCAACGTTGGCCATCAAATCTTTGATGTCCTGCTTGGCCGCCATTTTTTGATTGGCCGGCGGCTGTACACGCTCATTGGTGGTTATAAAGGTGATGAACAAAAAGATCACAACCAGAGCGCCCAGGAAAGCCATGGTCAACTGCCAGCCCAGCTGCGGGTTGTCTCCACCACCAAAGTAGTCCACCAACACCAACGCCGAGGCCTGCACAATCAAACCACCGAAGAAGGCACCCACAAAGCGGAAGGAAGACAGCTCAACCCGCTCCATGGAGTTGGGCGTAATGACACCCATCAAAGAGGAGTAAGGCACGTTTACCAGGGTGTACATCACCATCAACAGGTTGTACGTGATGTAGGCGTAGACCAGCTTGCCCGTGACCTCGAAGTCGGGGGTGCTGAACGCCATGATCCCCATACCCGCTAGAGGCACCGCAAAGAAGAACACAAACGGACGAAATTTACCCCAACGGGTATGAGCCCGGTCGGCAAAGGCGCCGATCAGCGGGTCATTGATGGCGTCGAACAGTCGCGATACCAAAAACATGGTGCCCACCGCTGCCGCCGGCAAGCCGACCACATCGGTATAGAAGATCATCAGGTAGGTAACAAAAATCTGAAAGTAGATGTTGGAGGCTGCATCGCCCAGGCCGTAGCCAACTTTTTCTACCAACCCGAGCGGCTTAAGCTTCTTTTCAACCGCTGCACTTGAGACGTTTGTAGATTCCATAATTCATTATCTTATTTAAGTTAGTCAAAAAATGGGCATCAGGCTCAGAAGGCCCAACCGGGCCACGCGCGAACATCCGAACTCGTACCTGTTCAACCTGACTCTGCTCACCCCGCCACCAGAGTGCAAGGCCGAGGGGCACCAGCGCGCAGCGGAAGGTAAGCGAGTGTAACCGCTGCCGCAAGGCTGTGCATAGAGCACGGGGGCTCAGTGTCAGGCTTGCCGTACCGACGGTCCAAGGGGGCGACGGCACGGCAATATAGTTAATATAACTATAAGACCGGCAGTATAAACCCACCGCCGCCCATAAATCCAGATTTTGGCGCCGCACCGAGAGAGAATCAAAACAAAATTCACACGCCACGAATTGCTCAAAAGGCGCGTCCTTGCTACCATTGCCAGCCTTTGGGCAGACCCAGCGCCGCGTTGGCGCCACGTCATCCCCTGCCCCCTATCCGACCCCTTTGCTTAATCCTGAAGAGCCGCCTATGTCCGTTGATTTTCGCTCTGCGAGCCTGTCCCAGCTGGCCCACCCCGAAGCTTTTATTCACCGCCATATAGGCCCGGACAGCGAGCAAACCCAGGCCATGCTCGCCCAGCTGGGCGTGAACAGCTTGAGCGAGCTGATGGACAAGTGCCTGCCAACGCAGATTCGAAGCTCAGAGCCCCTCGAACTAGGCGCTCCCACCACCGAGCATCAGGCGCTGGCCGAGCTGAAAAGCATCGCCGCCAAGAACAAGCGCTTTAAAAGCTACATCGGCATGGGCTACTACGACACCCAAGTGCCGCCGGTCATTGTGCGCAACGTGCTGGAAAACCCCGGCTGGTACACCGCCTACACCCCCTATCAGCCGGAAATCGCCCAGGGCCGGCTTGAGGCGCTCCTGAACTTCCAACAGATGATCATGGACCTGACCGGCATGGAGATGGCCAACGCCTCCATGCTCGACGAAGGCACGGCTGCCGCCGAAGCCATGACCATGTGCAAGCGCCAGAACAAGCGCAACAAGTCCGATGTATTCTTTGTGGACGTGGACACCCACCCGCAAACTCTGGCCGTGGTAGAAACCCGCGCCCGCTACTTCGGTTTTGAGATCATCGTTGGTCAGCCCGAAGACCTGCCCAACACCGACTGCTTCGGTGCCCTGCTGCAACACCCAGGTTCCACCGGCCGACTTCAGGACCTGACCGCCATTATCGAGCAGGCCCACGCCAAGCAAACCCTGGTCACTGTAGCCACGGACCTGATGGCCCTAATGCTGCTCAAATCCCCCGGCCAAATGGGCGCCGACGTGGTGGTAGGCAGCAACCAACGCTTTGGCGTGCCCATGGGTTTTGGCGGCCCCCATGCAGGCTTTTTTGCCTTCCGCGAAGCCTACAAACGCTCAGCGCCCGGACGCATTATCGGCGTGTCCGTGGACAAGCGCGGTAAAACCGCCCTGCGCATGGCCATGCAAACCCGCGAGCAACACATTCGCCGCGAGAAGGCCAACTCCAACATTTGCACCTCCCAGGTGCTGCTGGCGGTGATCAGCGTCTGCTACGCCATCTACCACGGGCCCGAGGGGCTGAAACGCATTGCCGAGCGCATTCACCGCCTAACCCGGCTGGTGGCCGAAGGTCTGAAGATCAAAGGCTTCGAACTGGCCTATAACCAGTACTTTGATACCGTCACGGTAAAACTGGGCAGCGAGAAAAAGCAAAACGGCATCTTCCAAGCCGCCCTCACCCACGAAATCAACGTGCGCAAAGTGGGCGAGGACTCTATAGGCATCAGCCTGGACGAGACCACTACCCTGGAGGATATCAACCTCCTGCTGAACGTCTTCTGCGCCGGTGACCACGCGCTGGATCTTCCCGCGCTGGACGCCGATCTGGCGCGCGGCGACTTCCCCGATGCCATCCCCATGCCCTTGGAGCGTCAGGATGCCGTGCTCACCCACCCGGTGTTCAACAGCTATCACAGCGAAACCGATATGCTGCGCTACTTGCGCCGCCTGGAGGGCCGGGACATCGCCCTGAATCACTCGATGATTCCCTTGGGCTCCTGCACCATGAAACTCAACGCCACGGCGGAAATGATTCCGGTTACCTGGCCGGAGTTTTCCCAACTGCATCCCTTTGCGCCCATCGATCAGGCCCAGGGATACCGCCAGTTGTTTGAAGAGCTGGAGCAGATGCTGCGCACCTGCACCGGCTACGATGCCATCAGCCTGCAACCCAACGCAGGGTCTCAGGGCGAATACGCCGGTCTGGTCGCCATCAGCAAATACTTTGAGAGCCGGGGCGAGCACGAGCGCGATATTTGTCTGATTCCCGCCTCAGCCCACGGCACCAACCCCGCCTCCGCGCAAATGGTGGGCATGAAAGTGGTGGTAGTCGCCTGCGACAAGCAGGGCAACGTGGACCTGCGGGATCTGGAAGCGAAAATCGCCCAGCACGGCGAGCGCATCGCCTGCATTATGATCACCTACCCGTCCACCCACGGCGTGTTTGAAGAGGGCGTGACTCAGCTGTGCGAGATGATTCACGCCATCGGTGCCCAGGTATACCTGGACGGTGCGAACATGAACGCCCTGGTGGGCCTGGCCGCACCGGGCAAGTTCGGTAGCGACGTATCGCACCTGAACCTGCACAAAACCTTCTGCATTCCCCACGGCGGCGGTGGTCCGGGCATGGGCCCCATCGGTGTGGGTGAGCATTTGGCGCCCTTCCTGCCCGGCCACCCAGTGCAGGGCGTGCCCGGCACAGACCCCGCCAACGGCACCATCTCCGCCGCGCCCTGGGGTTCCGCCAGCATCCTGCCCATCAGTTGGATGTACATCAAAATGATGGGCGCCCAAGGCATGCGCCAGGCCAGCGAGTACGCCATCCTCAACGCCAACTACGTGGCCAGCAAACTCGCCGACCACTACCCTATTCTGTACAAAGGCAGCCAGGGCTTTGTGGCCCACGAATGTTTGCTGGATTTGCGCCCCATGAAAGAAAGCAGCGGCGTGACCGAAGAAGACATCGCCAAGCGCCTGATGGACTTCGGCTTCCACGCCCCCACCATGTCCTTCCCAGTGGCCGGCACCCTAATGATCGAACCCACAGAATCCGAATCCAAACCGGAACTGGATCGTTTTATTGGAGCCATGATCGCCATCCGCCAGGAAATCGCTCAGCTGGAAGGCGGAGAAGTAACCTTGGAAGAAAGTCCACTGCGCAATGCACCGCATACGCAAGACGAGGTCCTGGAAGCCGAATGGCCACACCCCTACACCCGCGAAACCGCCGCCCGACCCGCACCCTGGCTCAAAGAGCACAAGGTGTGGCCGACGGTGAATCGCATTGACAATGTGTATGGGGATCGGAATTTGGTGTGCAGTTGCCCGAGTATTGAGGAGTATCAGTAGAGCCTAAGCCAAAGGGGTTCGTCCGCATCCTAACCCGGCGCAAGGCCGGGTTTTTATCCAAAAAGCAGCGGTTGCCTTAATCTGCAGCTAGGTGAATGACAAAACTCTTCATTGTGACGGTACCTTCAATATCATTGTTGACACCGCCCGCACTGTTTTCAATATCACCACGCAGAACCTGAAGGCCCACCTTCCCAGCATCATCACCGCCCGTCAGATTCAAGGCGTCGTTGTCTTCGGGCATGGTGCACTCATAAGTGAAAGTGGTTGATCCAATGTCCTGGTTGTTTGTTGCGCAGGTCCACGCACCGTGCCAAGGATCAGTGCTTTCCTGGACGTAAGCCTGCAATACGATGCCGCCTGGGTCGCCACCATTGTCAAGAATGGACTGTGAGATTTCCAGCTCGAATACGAAGTGGCTGCCGCGCAGATCCAGAGGGCCGTCCACTGTGTGGTTGGCAATGTACAAGCATCGTGCATCTGCATCCCAGCTCTGGGGGCATTCTACTCTCGTGAAGTCAGGGATTATAACCAGCACATCATCGTCGTCGCGATACTCCAGAGTGGATTCGAAACCATCGTTGTTCCAGCGTGAGTCGCCCATGCTGAAAACGAGCGTATTGCTGTCATCGTCGTTGGTGCCGCCGTCATCATCGTTAGTATCGTCACCACTGGTATCGTCATTGCCGGTATCGTCACCGCCGGTATCATCATCATTGGCATCGTCGTTATCGTCGGGGGCATTAGTGTAGTGAATGACAAAACTCTTCATGGTGATGGTGCCTTCAATGTCATTGTTGACACCGCCCGCACTGTTTTCAATGTCACCACGCAGAATCTGAAGGCCTACCTTCCCGACATCTCCGCCGCCCGCCAGATTCAGGGCGTCGTTGTCTTCGGGCATGGTGCACTCGTAAGTAAAAGTGGTTGACTCAATGTTTTGGTTATTTGTCGCACAGGTCCAAGCACCTTCCCAGGGGGCAGTGCTTTCCTGAACGTAAGCCACCAAGACGATGCCACCTGGGTCGCCGCCATTGTCAAGAATGGACTGGGAGATTTCCAGCTCGAATACGAACTGGCTGCCACGCAAATCCAGAGGGCCGTCCACTGTGTGGTTGGCAACGTACATGCATCGTGCATTTGAATCCCAGCTCTGTGGGCACTCTACTCTCGTGAAGTCAGGGATGATGACCAGTACATCTTCGTCGTCGCGATACTCCAGGGTGGATTCGCGACCATCATTGTTCCAGCGCGAATCGCCCATATTGAAAACGAGAGTATTGCGGTCATCGCTGTTGGTGCCGTCAGCGTCATCAGTGTTGTCGTCATCCGTGTTGTCATCATCGGTGTTGTCGTCCCCGCCACCGTTCGAGTCGTCAGCGTCAACGGGGTTGTCGTCAGCGCCATCGTTGGCATCGTCAATGTCATCGCTGGGGTCGTCAGTGTCATCACTGGAGTCGTCAGTGTCATCACTGGAGTCATCAGTGTCAGCGGGAGGCGGATTCTGGACGTCGGGGCCCGAGCCGTTACTGCTGCCGCCGCAGGCGGAGAGCAAAAAAACGGTTAAAAACGCAATCAGTAATTTTTGTAACATTGGGTAAGTCCTCTGTTTATTGTTGTTGGAGATTCCTTCACTAGATACCGTGCGTGAATTTTCCTGGGATGAAATCGCCATAATTACCGCCAAGGCTGGCCGTAATCGCCTGTTTGGCATCATGCTACTGCCTCGTCTGGAAAGCCGCATACCCAAAATTGAGTATAAATTGAAGGAGCCCGAGTGACCGTTACGGGCCAGTTCGCGCCTTTGTTGGACGAAAGTTTATTGTCCAGGGGTGTGGAGATGAGCCGGATAGGTTATGGCATTTACAAACCAGGAATGGCCGTTGCCATGGACACTCCCATCCGTGCGAAAGGGGTATTGGCCAACAATGAAGGTAGGCCGGTAGGGGTTTAGCTACAAGTTATAAGTAGCCGCCAGCACGATTGTATTTACATGACGCCCTTCCGCCATTGGACTGTTGGCGATTCTGGACAAGCGTGAAGCGATGATCACACCAAAAAGCCGCCACTTATCGCTGAATCGCCAGTAGTCACTCAGGATTGGAGCTGGCGCTCTACCCTTGCGGCAACCAGTTGGCATGCGCGCGATAGAACTGCTAGTGCATCTTCCCGGAGGCATAAACGGATGCCCATATCACCAGCGCGATACCGGCACCGAAATAAAGCGACTCCAATGACGCGCCTTGCTCAACCGCGTGCTCTAGGAAAAGGATAGTCATTACAACCACAGACACATGGATGATGGTGATCTTAAGATCCTGAAAATCCTTGATATTCAAAATATTGAGAAACGTACTCTCAGTCGCCTTAATGGGCGTGATAAACAACCGGAAAAGACTGACCGCCACCAAATGCAGGGTAATGGCGATAAGCGTAATATCGAGCAATTTGAGCAGAGTCACGACCAGGTTTTTCCCCTGATCGGTGGTTTCGGGGACGTTCATGAACACTCCCACCACCGTATTAAACAAGAGGTTAATACTGACAAGATACAGGAGAGCAGCCGACACAGCCGTGACAATGACGGCAACTACCACCGCAAACCGACTACTTTGAAACAACTTTTCCATCATCCCAACCTACGGTTATTCGGACCGAATCAATATAATACGCCAATCACCGAATTTAGGCACGATCCAGCAGCAACCATCGTTCAATCACTCATACTCGTCATGGCGCCGGTTCCACAGGGTTATAATGAAGTTTTTATCGACCATCCCAGACTTGGCCAGATGCCGTACCGTCCTCCGGCGGATTGAAAACCTCTACAGCCATGACCTGATAGGTGGGGTCATCGCTCGCATCGAAGTTGTTCATGTCCGGAATAATCCAGCCAGACTCGGCCCACGCCTGCACGTGGTCGGCGAAGATGATCTTCTGGTCTTCACCAAGCGGACGTTGCTCAGCGGGTTTGCTCCAGTATTGGTAGAAAGTGGACGGCGCGTTGATTGAGGGCTTTTCCTCCCGCACGGAACGGTAAGTAGAATACTCAATGCCATCGCTGACGAAAGTCGTGCCATATTCAGCGTTTTGGCTGGGGTCATAGGTCCACCGTTGCAGAACGTAGTACTCCACCAGGTGTGCCGGATCTGATGTGGACATAGTCTCGTCGTAGCCCCAGCCATACAAGGTGATGTAGCTAGCACCGCTGTCCTCGTCGAAGCGATAACCAATAACCCTATCTTCATCACCGTAATGCCAGCCAGGGCCGCCTACGTAATTGTAGCCACCGCCTTCCCAGCTAACACTGAAGTCACCCTCTGGGCTCAAGGTTAATGACGCAGCGCCACCGTCCTTCCAATGGGTGAAGAAAAAATCACCAACGTGACCGGTTGCATGATGCTGGGTAATTTCAGTGGTTTCGGAGAATCTTTGAGTGTAGGCCTCGAACTTGTCGATGTTACTAACGGCCGGCGCCGCAGCAGCATCATTCATTGTTTCTGCGTCGTCTTGCTCCGCTGCACAGCTTGCGAGACCGCATACCGTCAGTAAAATCGTAGTCTTTTGGAAAATGTTTTTCAAAATTTGATCCTCCTTTTATGTATAAGATTCACACTTTCAACGAAGCGATGAACCTTTTGTAATTTGAGGTAATTCAATCAACGGTAGTCGTTGTGGCGCCATTTGATTAAAGCACTTATTCACACCAAATCCAAATGGCTAAGAGTTAAAACAGGCACGCAACTTGTCAATTGGGGCAGCACGCTGGCTGCCCCAATGGTGAGAAATACGAGTTAAGTAAGATTTAACGAATTGCAGAATACTCTGTGGCGGTCATAAAAACGGAGTCGATATGCTTAACAATCGGTCCATCTTCTCTCGATTCTTTATACGCCTTCTGCCAGTCGGGATCGTCTATAAACGCCTGCCAACTTTGAGCCGCGGCTTCACGGCTTTTGTGCTCAAGGATATAGATCAGCGTGTTGCCTGATTTATCAGGATCGCTGGGCACCCAATAGCCTACATTTCGCATTCCATGCTTTTCAAACAGCCCGGCCGTGTGGTTAGTGAATCTCTCATTCAAGGCAGGGAGTTTTCCTTCGTGGGTCGTGTAGGTTCTCAGTTCAAAGACAGTAGCCGAGTCCGCTTGCGCGATCACAGCCAGGGAAAAAAGTAGGCAGACTGAGAGAGTCTGAGTTAGTGCGCTAATTTTCATTGTTGTCATTCCTCTCGGTTTATTATGTCTAAAAAGTGGGTTCGCCCACATTATTGGCCTCAGTGCCCTGCTGCAGCACTTCACCAGTGTCCGCCTACGGCCAATTGGCGCTCCTGAGTGTAATCAGGAAAAAGAACGCCGCTGCCTCGAATGAAAGTGCTGGCACCTAAAACATCATAACAGTGGGGATCTTTATAGTTCAAAAATGCGGAAAAAGCCACTGGCGGGCGGCGATTAACCTCTTTAGGGTCACCATCGGGGCGGGGGAAATTTAGGATCGGGGCGCCCACGCCGCATACAGCCAGTAGCGCGGACGATCAGCTGGCGAACGGGGAGGACCTGTCAGTAACGGCGTGCTGCGGGAGACTGCAATATCAGCGCAGCCAGCTGATTTTGGCGATGGCAGAGGGTTTTGTTGAATATCGACTTCAGCTGCGCGCGCACCGTGTGGGTAGAGCGGTTGTCGCGTTCGGCGATAAATTGCGGGTCTAACCCCTGGGCGATATCGACGGCGACGCGGGCCTCACTGTCGGTCAGGTTGTACATTGCGATCAATGCATTCTGGTCGATGGTAAGGGCCTGCTCGGGGTCGTAGATGTAGAGTGCCACGTGGGCGGGACAGGGCCAGAGTTTGGCGACGTTTGCCGAGGGTGCTATCGGCGTGAGCATACAGCGCAGGGTCGGTTGGCCTGGGCGTCGGATATTCAGTGCGGCCTCCCGAGCGAGGGTGCCGCTCACCTGAGTTACTTCTGTGAAGGCCGCGTGAAAGCGTTGCTGCACTGCGGGCTCCGCAAGCACCAGGCGTTGGTTGACGATATCCAACTCGCCCTGCTGTATTAAGTGTTCACAAGCCTGGGAGACATGTACAACCCGGCCCGCCTTATCAAACAGGATAAACGGCAGCGCGCGCATCTCGGCGGCCGCGGCCGCGCCCCACACAGGCGCCGCCTGATGCTGTGACTGCCTGCTTAAGCGCAACGTCTGGCGCATATGGGGCAACAGGCCGTTGACCAATTGAGTCGCGCGCTGTGAATAGGGCCCCTGCCCGTGGGTTCGCTGAACCAGCAGCTGCACCTTGTACTCTTCAGTTTGGTAGACGGTGCCGCAGATACCGTGATGAATATCCAGATGACGGGCCCAGTCATTAAAAAACTCGGTCTGGTAGAACGCCGGTTGGCGGCAGCTGAAGTCGTGAAAAGTCGAATAGAGTTGGCCCCGGGGTTTCTGTGCCAGCTCGAGTCGCCAGGGGCAGGTATTAACGTAGTGTTCGATGTAGCGCTGATGGTCCCGGTCGTCGATGTTGACCTTGGTGCTGTGCAGCACCTCGTCGGCACTTTTGTTGAGCACCAGCAGGCGAGCGGAGCGCGAGTCGGTGGCGTGTATCAGCTCTCCCAGAAAGTGCTGCCATTGACCGGCGTCGAGTGCGCTGCTGTAGAGCTTATCCAGTAGCGGTTCCTGGCGGGTTTCGAAGCGCTGTTCCAGTTGAGTGTCATTCATTGGGTGTTAGAATCAGCCAGAAAAGTTTGTTTTAACGTCAAATTTATCGTAAATGTAGAGGATTTACCAATGGGTGTCTAAATCCTCTCGGATCGCGGGACCGATTGTGCACCAAAAATAACATACGGAGGTCGATATGAATTCTGCTGCACCTATAGCCAATGTCGCAGCACAGCTGCACAGCAAAGTCGTTGGCGAGGAAGGAGAGCTAATCCTTTTTCTGCACGGCTGGAGCTGCCAGGGCAGCGATTGGGATGCCGTTTTGGCAGCGCTGGGGGACGAGCGACACATGATGGTGTTGGATCTGCCAGGGCATGGCAAATCCGCCGATGTCGACTGGGCTGACTGGACCATCGTCGGCTTGGCCCGGCTTGTCGTTGCCGCAGCGCAGAGAGCGGGGGCCGACCGACTGACGCTGGTGGGCCATTCCATGGGCGGTACCGTAGCCCTGGAGGCCGCCAGATTGTGGGCTCAAAACGGCGGCCAGCTTGGGGGCGTAGTGCTAGTGGATACGTTTGGCTTGCCCTATGGCGACATGGATGCTGAAACTATCGCCAGCATTGAGACGCCCTTTCAGCAGGATTTTGTCGGGGCCATGCACTATCTGGTCGATAACACCACCGTGCCCGAGTTGGACGAGGCCACGAGGGACTGGATCAAACAGCGTATGGCCAGCGCTGACCCGGAAAAGATGTTACCTATCTGGGCCGATCTGCTGCGCTGGTCACCGGATGCGGCCTTTGCCGAATTGCACTGCCCTATTCACGCTATCAATGGTGAACATATTTCCGAACCGGCCCGTAACCGCTGTGCGGGGAATGTGATGGAGCAGGTAATTCCCGGCAGCCACCACTTCCCACAGTTCGAGCAACCAAAGGACTTTACGCGGACACTGCGCTCGCTCCTGGCCTGAGGTTCCCGGCGGCGACTCCCTCGCCGCCGATTATCTGACACCTCACCGCAGGCAACTCTGACGCCTGCAGATGGGCATATCGGTGGTTAATCCGGCATGCTCACGAACAGCGGATACAGGACGTTGTCATGCCAGGGGAAGCCCAGGAGGTCGTTTCTGCCCCAGCAGAGCAGCCCATTCTCAGTGATGCCACAGCTGTGCGCCCAGCTGCTGGTAAGCTGGCTGAAGGTATGATTGCCGTAAACGGGCCCGGGCGCCACCCGTATACCCCCATCCGTGCCCTCACCCCAGCTGCCTTCGTGATTCAGGCCCCAGCAGACAACCGAACCATCGGCGTGTCGGCCGCAGGTGTGGTAGCCGCCGGCGCTGATTTCAACAAACTCATGGCCGATGGCCTGTTGTCGCGGCGTCAGGCGCGGCCCCTCCCAGGGGTCTTCGGTGATGAATTCACGGCCCCAGCAGTAAATTTTTCCTTCGGCGTCCATCGCGCAAGAGTAGCGGTTGCCAAGTGAGAGAGACTCAAAGCGAAGATCGGTTTCCAGCGGTGTCGCTTCATAACGGTTTTCGGTGGTGTTATCACCAATCTGGCCCCAGCCGTTTCTTCCCCAGCAATAGGCTTCGCCCCCTGCTGTGAGTGCGCAGGTATGAAGCCAGCCCGCATCGAGATGAACGAATGGAGGTGGGTCGCCATCTACCGCTCGCGGCGCCGAGACAGATGATGTATCACTCGGTGCGCCGGACTGGCCGTCCCTGTTCCCGCCCCAACAATAGGCTGTCCCGTCACTGGTCAGTCCACAGCGGTGAGACTGGCCGGAAACGATTTGCTCAAACTTGGGGGCAGATGCTACCAGCGTCGCGCTTGAAGGGGGCGGGTTGTTCGTCGGGTTACCAATTGAGTAGGTGTCTCCCTCTGCCGTCAGGCCAAACAAAGTGGTGCTGCCTACAGCCAATTCGACGAAAGGCATACCGCCCGCCACAACCGCCGGCTGACTGCCAGAGCTCCAGCAGTAGGCAGTTCCGCTGGCGTCAATGGCGCAGGTGGAGTGCCCGGTGGTGGCGCCCCAGACCTTCTCAAACTCAGCCGGATTGTAGATGCCCATGGAAAATTCGATCGCGTCCCAATCGCCGGATTCGGCGTTGGCCGGCTCAGCACGCACCCTATACAGTCCTGGGTCGTCAGGAATGGTCCAGGCTCCGGAGTCGGCGATTCCGTCAGAGTCGGTCTCAACCAGGGTGTGCTCAATGTCATGCCCCGCGCTGGGGGAGCTTAGCGCTGTGAATAGTACCTGATATCCGGCCGCCGGGTCGTCGAAGCGGTCAGTCAAGCGAATCGCAGGTGAATCGTGAGACTCATGATTGACTGTACCCCATTGCCAGATCGGCACGACCTTATTGGCCCTGGTGGGTTCACCCGGCTCACTCAGCCCTCCCACTTCGTAGAAATCAAGAGACCGCACTGCGATAGGGTCACTGATGTCGGTGTTTGCCGGCGGTTGGGCGAGCTGAATGGCAACGGTGCCGATACTGCTAAGATCTTCTCCTCGCTCGGTCAGATCAAGCTCAATACGTTGAGTCTCGGTATCGGAGTCTTCCAGTGTGATGAAGCCACCGTAGCTGTCTCCGCTGTTGCCCAGCAAAATTAACTGAATCCCAAGATTGTTGTCATCCAGGTAAGACTGGGGGATATCGAGCACCAGGGTTGCTCTTGCGTCAACAAAATTCAAGCCTACATCGAACTCGTACCGGGCCTGCAGGCGCCAATTGTCGGTATCCCAGTCTTTGGGGTTGAGAATCAGGGCCTCATGCTCGCCATCGTGGGCGATACGCAGATAGTCGGTTTCCAAAGTAGTGGTATTGCCCGTGGCATTGATATGCCAACCGTCAATGCCCTCGACAAAACGGAAGCTGAGATCGCCTTCTTCAGGTAATGCTGGGAGGCCATAGCCGTTCCCGCTCCCGTTTCCGTCGTCATCGCCGTTCTCATCACCGTTTCCATCGTCGGTCCCGTTGTCGTTCTCATCATCGGTTCCGTTGTCGGTCCCGTTGTCGTTCTCATCATCGGTCCCGTTGTCGGTCCCGTTGTCGTTCTCATCGCCGGTCCCGTTGTCGGTCCCATCGTCGATCCCGTTCCCATTTCCATTATTGTATTCGTTACCGCTCGGATCTCCCCCGCTGTTCCCACCGCCACTGTCGCTTCCGCCGCAGGCCACCAGGCCCAGAACGAATAGAACAATGATCAGCGCCCATAAGGGGCGTAACCAATTTTTAGATTTTTCTACCATTGTGGCCTCCCACAGATTTCTATGCGTGAGCAAGACAATCATTGAGGACAACCTTCATACTCAGTGCTGATACAGCAGGAGCCGCGGCTATCACTATCTTCCCTGTAATCAGGGCTCCGGGGCTCGGGATCGACAACGTCACCGTTGGGCAGGGTGATCGCGGTGTCATCCCGACCCGACCAGTCCTCCACGACCCGCTCGAGTCCAATATCGTCGGTTTCAGCGTACAGGTCCGAACAACTGTCAAATAAACTCCAAGTAAACCAATACCGTTGATCGGATGCTTCCCTTACACCGTCGCAATACAATACCGGATAATCATCGGCGCAAAATTGAAATGCCGCCGAATCACCTATGTCTACATCCTCTCCCTGACCCTCATCAGCCGTCGCGATACGAACTCGCCGTGAACCGCCTTCATTGTCAGTCACCTCGATTTCGATAGTGCGGTCCATACTCTCAAAGCAGGGGAGATCGTCAATTGTCAGCCGGTCAATCCGGCGCGACGGCCTGTCATTGAACCTTTCACAATCATTACCAATGCATTCTGCGGTCATGGGAAAGGGACCGCTCTCCTGTCCGTTGCGGATTTCATAGTAAACCGGTGCATCGGGAATATAGCCATCTATGTCGTAAGAGTTAATCGTGTACTCATTCCAGCGCACTTCGCTGTATTCGCTCGTACAAATGCCAACCCGAGTCTGGGAAACATAGGAGACTGGAAGCTGATTCTCGGCATTTTCGCCCTTGAGCACGAACCGGGTAATGCAGCCATAGCGGTCGCCGATGTCTAGCACCATGCCCGAACCCACCAAACCACCGGGCTCAATCCAGGTGTACAAGCCCACGTGGATGTATTCCCCACCCTGGGACTGCCCGACGCTGTTATTGCGAGCTCTGCCGCTAAAGGCAAAGGTATCGGCTAATCCCTGTGCGCCAGTCATGCTGCCTTCGTAGTGAGTACGGCCATCCGCCTGCTGTGTCATGGTCACCGTGACGTCGTTCCAGTCGTCCATGCAACTGGTATCGAGGGGGGCCAAGTTCCCTACCCACTGACCGTGGGTCACGGCATGAAAGGTTTGGTCCTCAGGCAGAGGAACCGCCTCGGCAACACTGGCATCTAGGTGGGCCTGGGCGGTTTCCGCATCCACTAAGGCTACGCCAGGCCGGACCTGCCCGAGTGCATCGGCCAGTGTAAATTCGTCCCGAAAGTCCAGATTCTGCGGAAGGTCTTTGGCTTCCGGGATCAGCCGGATTCCGGTGTCCGGGTCGAGGTCATCGTCCAGACTTTGCAACAGCCGGGCAATGTTGATTGCTCGACTCAACTCTTCTTCATCAGCACTCTCGACCAAATCGTAGGGGGTCACAACCGCCGCACCGGGAGCCACACCGATGGATGTCTCACCAATAAAAAAGGTAACGATTTCTCCGGGCTCATACTCAAACCGTCCTTGCTCATCAGTGGTGCCGGTGCCACTGTCCGTTTTGTAGGTGAGCCCTTCCACCGGGCTATCGATGAATACGCCAGTTCCTTCACCGGAGCTGGAGTCAGAGTTAGATTCAGAGTTAGGTTCAGAATTAGATTCAGGGTTAGGGTCAGAGTCCCCGCTACTACTGCCCGAGCAGGCCACCAGCAGGCCTAAACAGATCAGCAAGAAGGCGACGCCCAAGCCTTGTCGGCGAATGTCGTTGTTCTTTTTCATGTCACACCTCTTGTGCTGTCTACGTCTAATTATGGGTATCAAAGAGGGAGTGTTGGCCCGCGCTCAACGGCCGAAATGCCTGATTAGAAGCTGCGCGACAGTGTTCTCTTTCTTAACCGTGTAATTAGGCTACCGAGCCGGGGGGACGGCGCGCATCACCCATATGGGTTATTTTGACGACAATTTCCAGAGGTCGGGGTACAGAAAGGGGGAGGCGCCCGAAGGAGGCGGTGCCCCGACGAGGGCTAGGGAAGGCCTGGACGAAGTTGAGCGCGTTACACTCACCTGGATGGACTGGTTGAACAAACTTAGGCGGCTCGGCTCAATGGACCGTGTTTCACCGGCTGCCAATTCTCAAAAGCCAATGAGAGCGCCCCGCTTGAAAACTGGGGCGCTCTCGCCACCGTAACAAAGAATCAGCACCTAGGACTCAATGCCTTAGACCGCTCACGCCGGTTCGGTGACAGCGGCTTGGCTCGCCAGATATTCCTCGTAGTTACCTTGGAAGTCGATCAGCTGCCTGTCCTTGATCTCAATCACCCGGGTAGCCAGCGATGAGACGAACTCTCGATCGTGGCTGACAAAAATCAGCGTACCCTCATAATGCTCGAGCGCGAGGTTGAGGGCTTCAATGGATTCCATGTCCAGGTGGTTGGTTGGCTCGTCCATGATCAAGACATTGGTGTCCTGCATCATGAGCTTGCCGAACAGCAGGCGGTTTTTTTCGCCACCGGAGCAGACGGCCGCCTTTTTGTTAAAGTCGTCTGCGGAGAACAGTAGCCGGCCCAAAGTGGCACGTACGATCTGATCGTCATGATTGGGCTTACGCCACTGGCTCATCCACTCGAACAGGGTCAGCTCACAATCAAAGTCAGCGCTGCTGTCTTGTGGGCAATAACCGAGCGTGGCGCTTTCCGCCCACTGAATTTTCCCAACGTTGGCTGGGAGCTCGTTCATCAAGCAGCGCAGTAGAGTGGTCTTGCCCACACCGTTTTCACCGATAATCGCCAAGCGCGTGCCGGCCTCCAAGATCAAATTACCGCCCTTGAACAGCACCTCGCCGCCAAAGCCGTGGCTCAGTTTTTCAAGGGTCAGTGCCTGGCGATGCAGCTTTTTGTCCTGCTTGAAGCGAATAAACGGGCTGATGCGGCTGGTGGGCTTCACTTCGTCGAGCTTAATCTTCTCCACGCGCTTTGCCCGCGACGTCGCCTGCTTGGCCTTGGAAGCGTTTGCAGAAAAGCGGCTGACGAATTGCTGAAGATCGGCGATTTCCGCTTTTTTCTTGGCATTTTCCGAGTGCAGGCGCTCGCGGGCCTGAGTCGACGCAATCATGAAGTCATCATAGTTACCGGGGTATACACGCAGCTCGCCGTAGTCGATGTCGGCCATATGGGTACAAACGGCATTCAGGAAGTGGCGATCGTGAGAGATAATCACCATGGTGCTCTCGCGCTCGTTGAGCAGGCCTTCCAGCCAGCGGATGGTGTTGATATCCAAGTTGTTGGTGGGCTCGTCCAGCAGCAGAATATCCGGGTCAGAAAACAGGGCTTGTACCAGCAACACGCGCAACTTCAAGCCGGGTGCCACTTCGCTCATGGGGCCGAACAGCAAGTCCTGCGGTATGCCAGCGCCCAACAGCAAGTCGCCTGCTCGGCTTTCGGCGCTATAGCCGTCCATTTCGGCGAAATTAACCTCTAATTCAGCCACCTTCATGCCATCTTCTTCGGTCATTTCCGGCAGGCTATAGATACGATCGCGCTCCTGCTTGACTTCCCACAGCTCTCGGTGGCCCATAATGACGGTGTCGATAACCGAATATGCCTCAAACGCGAACTGATCCTGGGAGAGCTTGCCGATACGCACATTGGGCCCGAGAGAGACGTTGCCGGCGGAAGGCGCCAGGCTACCGTCAAGAATCTTCATAAAGGTGGATTTACCACACCCGTTGGCGCCAATCAGGCCATAGCGTTTGCCTTCGCCAAATTTAACGGAAATGTTTTCAAATAGGGGCTTGGCACCAAATTGCATGGTGATATTTGCGGTCGTAATCAAGAGAATATCCTGGAAATAAGCGTGTTGAGGTATGCGGGGGCCGTACTATACGCGAACCCGGGCCCCGAAGCACAGGTTCCCAGGGGTGTCTTGTGGTTATTTTGTGACCCGGCGCTAAACCAGCCGCCGCTCTCGACGTCGCAGCAGCCGCCACTGGTGAGGGCAGCTTCCTGCTAACGTGCGTTGCTACGCCGTCCACTCTCGATTCTGCAATACAACACGATAGCCATCGATGTCCTCAAATGTTCTACCAGCCACATCCCAGTAACCATTGTAGGACTGCACCGGTGTGAACCCAGCCTCAACCATTTTCTGGCAAGAGACGCGCCAGACTTTCTCATCCTCGATATAGAAAATTAGCAAATTGTCTTTGGTCGGTGCCTTGCCAACCTTCGCGCCTTTGTGGTGGGTGAACTCAAGGTGATAGTTGTGCTGCTCATGGCCGATAATTGACCCGTCAAACCCATTGTGCCCTTCGAATCTACCTAGCAACTTAAAGCCCAGCCCATTCACATACATCTCAGTGATTTGACTTAGGTTATCAGTTGGCCTTGCAACTCGTAATTTCGCTAATTTAGGGATCATCTATACGTCCGCCCCAGGCGCTTTTTGAGCCGGGGCTTCAGCAGGGCAACCAACAGCGCTAGGCCGACAATAACCGCAATCTCCAAGCCGATCAGCACCCCGACGGCGTAGAACAACACCGGCAACGCCAACACCTCCAGGTATTCCACCCAAGTGCGGGGCAACAGCACCAAAAACAGCAGCCACAGTGGCGCGACAAGCCAGAGCCCGAAAGTGCGCAACTGCGCGCGCGCCTGCTGCTCAAGCTCTGCTTCCGACATCCCTTCGTCGTTGCCCGAAACCTGCGCCAGTTTCTGCGTCAGGGTATCAAGCTCTTCATCGCTCAGTGAGCCCTTGTCCAGCAACGCCTGAATATCGCGGTTCAGCTCCTGATCGTCCGCGTCCAGATAAGTCGAGGTTTCGATCACTATGTCGTCGCTGAGCAAATACGGACCCTGGAAGGTGACGCTGGCCATAATCAGCGCTGCCACCAAAATCAATAGTTGTCGTTTGAATAAAGTCATACATTGTCCGATACGCAGTTGCTGTTATCTATCCCGAATCCAATTACTTAGTGCGACGCTTAACACGTCCCGTTAACGCTGAACGGTTTCTTAACTGTCATTGCCGAACAGCCAGTACAATCCCATAATAGATGATGCGGGAAATGCTGTTTCATGATTTGCAGAATCCACTACCGCGTTCTTTATAGTTAAATTTTCGTACTGGCGACTTTTCAGCGCTTCATACAGCCTACGCGAATCGATTACCATATCAAGAGTAAAACCCTCCCCCTTAAGCACTTCCAAGGATCCCACTGACAAGTATACGTTCGCTTTCAAATCACTATTCGCTTTAGCATACTCCTGCTCTAAGCGAAAAATATACTCGTCATCAAACCATAACGCAGGGCTAGCTAATACGTAATTCTCAAACGTATCAGGATACGTCAGAAGTACATAAGCGCCCCACAACCCTCCAAGTGAAACACCCACATAGGTTCTTTGATTTTTATCCGTGCTGTACGTACTGTCTATATAATTGAACACGTCGTTAGAAATGAAACGATGGTAAAGATCAGCCTCCCCCGATTTCCTTTTCCAATTCTTAGGGCTTGTCGGCGTATAATCTCTAAGCCTGGAGGTATCTCTGTCCATACTCAGGTCTCTAGAAATCCCTACGACAATGACTTCTTGCATTTTTTCTGTCGCCATAGGGACTTGAACGGAACCCGCTACAACAGGGAACGTGTACCATGAATCGGTCAAATATATCACTGGATAATTAACGTTTTCCGAGTAATCTTCAGGTAGCTTTATGTACAACTCGTACTCGCGTTTCGTATTCTCGTCTCTTAATATTTTAGACTCCGTATTCGGCATTTGATACGGGGAAGCCGACGCTACAGCGCATGCAAACATGGTGCAGGCAACAACAATTTTCATCAAAATCATAAAAATCCGATTTTCATTTGTATGATAGGTATCTCTTCCAACTGCAAACGCAGGGCTAAGCCTCCAGGCCGGAACGGCGCATCGGCTTCAGCGCCACGTTAGAAATGAATCTCGCTCTGACGCCCATAGCCTCTCGTAGGCATAAAATAGCAGCGCTGCCTGCAGCCTCTTTGCCTATGCGCCGAAGATAACGCGTGGGACCGCCATTCCAACGTGTACGCCCATGTGCGCAAACATGGCGGCCTCCAGCCCACGGCGCTGAAAGAACATGCCAAAGATAAAGCCAGGCACCGCGTTAAGAATCAGCGTCCGCAAAATGATGGGCGTAGTAAGCTCGCCCACCATTAGACCAACGGCCGGCAAGTGGCCGATGCCGAAAAGTATTGCGGCCAGTATGTTACCTAGTACAAGGGCGATACCTAGATGGCGCCGACCGAGAACCAGAAAGATCAGCCAAGCCACCAGACTCATAACACCCCACCGCAACAAGACCTCTTCTACTATTCCTCCGTAGGTCAAGGCTGCCAGCAAGTAGTTGAGCGTCATTGGGGTGCCGAGCAGATAGAGTGTATCCGGCAAGTACGGCTGAAAAACCACAGCTTCGACAGCCACGATCAGCACACCAACTCCAAACCCGACCGGTAAGGCAAATTTAGCCTGCGAAGCCAGTATTGAACGAGGACTATTCCCGTCTACCAGGCCTTCGATGGCCGGCGCGCGAAGATTAACCTTGGGAGCCACCCAGGCGCCCAAAGCGGCCACCACAGAAACCAGCACTAGGCTTTGAATGGCAGCCGACAATATGAGCACCGCCCGTGGCGGTAGCTCAGCGTCCAGGTGCTCAACCATTCCCGGCACCTGTAACGCGATAAGCACAATACCCGGCAGCGAAATCCCAACCAGTAAACCGATAAGCTGTGTTCGTTTTCCCAACTTCATTTGCTTTGTATCCAACCCCTACATTTTGTTTAAAACGGCAACCAGAAATGCAATTCCACCTGGATTAGGCACAACCGATTTTTCACAAGAAAATTAAGCCCACTATTACCGGGATTTCCCGCATTCTAACTGCCGCAATTACGCGCTTGTCGCGGGGATTATTTTGTTAGCCTCGCCTGATTCTGAGCACTCCTGATTGCCTAATGAAAACCTCTGAAGCGTCTTGTGAATTCGGCTTTTTAGCCATTCAGGCCCTTCGTCCGTCATGTCGTTGTGCAGCGCTTCGGGCAACTCCACAATACATATTCCGAGCGATGCCTGCTCATCTTTAGTCGGAATAACACCCGCATCTGCGGGAAAATCGCCAGCCCGGAAAGAGAGGATGCGCACTCCCTCAACTTTCGGGAGTGGGACCCTCCGGTGATCCAGAGTGATTAGAGCATCGACCATCGAAGCGTCCTGATTCGCTAGCCAAGCTGAAATATCACCGCCGTTGGAGTGGCCAATAAGAGTGAGTCTATTGAAATCGTAGTCTGGACGCCGCTTCTTCATACTAGCGGCAACTACCCTGAGCGTTTCCGCGCCTCTCTGCCAGTTTTCTATCCTAGTTTGATAAAGATCACCAGATGTTGAAAGCGGTGGATCTCCGGGAACCTCATGACGCACGGCAAGCACCAGATATCCTTGCTCGACGTAGGAATTGACGGCGAATTCGTAATTTGTATGTGGAACGCCATATCCGGCGCTCAGTATAGCTACTGGACACTTGGATTGGGATGCGCAGCCTCTTTGATCCTTAGCCTCATAGACCTCGACAGGTATTTCTCTGTCCCTTGATTTATCGACGATATATATCGCCTCTGCATTAAGAGTGAGAGAACACAAGGAGAAAGCAATGGAAAGTATTGTCCTCAACAGGTTTACTCCTTTGGCTAACGACGCGTAGTCTGGCACACGACGGACAAGCAACCAGAGCCCTAGTAGACCCGCGAAAGCTTCTATTAGTGAGCGTGTTTGGATCTGCTTCATCAGTTACCTCGACGTATAACGCCCCAAGCAGGGGATATTTTGCGTTTTGAGCGCAGCGAAGCAAAATATGTCCCGCTTCCTTGGATTCTTAGGGCTCCAACGGAACAACAACCGCGAACTTTCCTTGAAGCCTTTGTCCTCGCATACGAGAACACCAAAATTTATATAAAGGGTACCCAATCAACCCCGCGATTATAAGCCTCGCAAAGCCCCACACCGCTCCAAAGCCCATAACGATTCCGTAAAATGCAATTTGCTCAGTGATGCTGGTAACCTCCGGTTCAGAAGCGATTGCGGCCACAACCGCTCCGACCAAAGCCCACGCAAATCCTGCAAAGACTATGACCCTAAGATAGGAAGCAAGACCCAGCTCTGCCCTTACGCTATCAGAGTATAGCTCGCCCTCTGATTTAACGTTCTTCAGTTCCATTTATACTCCCTTGGTCCTAGCCCTAACGTTCCGCACATGGGCGCGAGTTTACGAGCGTCCCGCCGCCCGCTTGCGGCGGTGTATTGGCACGCATTGGTATAATTACGTTTGCCACCATAAGCTCAAAAAAATTGAACCAATAAAACCGATAACGCATATACGACTAACCCATAGCAATGAATTTAGATCACACTCTTCTGGAAGCGGATTAGGACTTAGTATAAAAATCCAGTACTTTATGATAACTAGCGGGTTCATTGACAAAGAAAGGAAACCTGGGCTGCCAAGTTTTTCATACAACTCCGGCTCTTTTTTCTCCATGGCTGAAAAGAGAATCCCATCTGAAATAACGCTCAAAATGAAGAATAGTAAAACAATGGCCATATCTTTAGCACTTATAACGCCCGCACATGGGGCGATTGTAACGTAGCGAGGAACGAGCGTAGTGTAAGCCGTCC
>NZ_JAVDDU010000004.1 GCF_030848505.1 Marinimicrobium hydrolyticum | reverse complement strand
CGAATGTGAAATCAACATCCGATGCATATTCAAATGCAGTAAACGGGAAACCATTAAAACCTCCCATCCATTCGCGCTGGCATTACCAGCGTACGAATGTAAGACGCTTCCGACAGATTCAATACGGCACACACCATGGCAACTACATCTTGCAGAGGAATCAGCGAGTTTGTATTTTCGATGTTTTCGTCGTCAGCCCAATCACCCGTGTTCAGGTAGCCCAACTGTAAACACGTTACCGCCAGACCTTGGCTCCTGTAACCCTCGCGCAGCGCTTCGGCAATTCCGTTCAACGCGCATTTAGTAGCACCAAAGGTAACTTCGGGGCTGCCACAGTTCGGCAATGCCGATGTGGATCCGGCTAAGATAATCTGCGGCTTTGGCGCCAGCAGAACTCGTGGCAGCAAACGCTTTAAGAGCAAAATCAATGCGATGACATTGACGTTCACCAGATTGACAATCTCGTCGTCGGTATCCTGCAAAAAATCGTAGTTGTCCTCAAAAGCGTTTGTCTCCCAGATTCCAACGTTGTAGATAATTGCATCCAATTGCTCTGGACAACTCTGGACTATGACATCGGCAGCAACTCTCGGATTGGAAAGATCCGCCTCAATCCAACTCAACTGGGACGATTGCTCTAGCCCCGACGCGCTCGGTGCCGACCGGGCCACGGCTACTACGTTCTTACCCTCACCCAGTAAGCCTTCCACCAGCGCTTTACCCAGCCCGCGACTTCCTCCTACTACAAGTATCGTCATGAATTCACCTCGCGGGCCTGCTTGGGAGCGTCCTTGAGAAGACGCCCTAACGCCTGATCGACCTTCTCTGGCCAACTGCCGTCAGATACATCCTCAAACCCGTGCTCGCCTACGAAGGCGCTACCGAAAACCACATCTGGTTTTAAGGTAGCTAGCAACCGCAAGCTCTCAGCTAATACGGGTCGGTCACCTTCGGTGTGTACACTCTTAATAAAGCCCGCCGTCCAGCGATTGTGTTTGTCTAGGTATAGAGTGTCTCCGGTAAACAAGTAGGTTTTCCCGGTGGGTGATCGGACTAAGAAGCAGGTGCTCCCCGCACTGTGGCCCGGCGTTGGAATGACTTCGATATTTCCCATGTGAATCTCCCGCCGTTCGATGAATATGTCTGGCGTACGTACCTTGGCAAAAGACGCTTCCTCTTCACGATGCCCCACGAGAAGTGACCCATAGCGCTCGGCAATTGTGTTTAGAGTATCGCCCAACTCGTCTTCGTGACTTAAATACTGGCGGGCCACTCCGCCGTGTTGCGCTAAATTTTCCACTTCGTGGAGATGGCCTGTGTTGTAAAACAGCACGTTGCCGTCATCGCGAGTCAGTAGGTAGGCGTGAGTATTCAAACCGGGAAACGGGCTTTGAGTTTCCGTTTCCCATACATCGGGCTGTACTTGTTTCATGATTGGATCCTCGTTTAAGTGATTGAAGGGAGGAGCCTAATACTTAAAGTTGACTTTAAGTCAAGGGTTTGTTTTATTGCCATGCAGAGCAACTGGAAGGAATGATTGATGAACGACAATCAAAGCTATAAGGTCGAAGGCGGCGTGCTAACTATCGGCCAAGTGGAAAAGCGCAGTGGTATCGCCGCATCGGCGCTGCGTTTTTACGAAACGAAGGGGTTAATCAAAAGCTCGCGAAATGCCGGTGGCCAGCGGCGCTATTCCAGAGACGTCCTGCGACGAGTGGCGGTCATCAAAACCGCGCAACGCCTGGGTATACCGTTGGCAGATATCGCCAAGGCGTTATCCGCCCTACCCAAACGGCGCACGCCCACCATGAATGATTGGCAGAAACTGTCCACACTCTGGCAGAATCAATTGGACGCACGAATTGAACAACTCAAACGGCTACGAGATCAATTGGATGACTGCATCGGTTGCGGCTGTCTCTCAATGGAAACTTGCCCGCTGAGCAATCCAGATGACGTGGCGGGCGAGCATGGGCCCGGCGCGATTGTTTTTGAGTCACTGGAAGACCTCTAACCCTAGAGATTCTTGACTGGTATGGCCTGGCGCGCTCTATCTATTTGGCTTTGTCGCAATCGGTATCTTTACTTCGTTGTAAGTGAGGGCGCGAAGCCCATCAATTTCTCAATTTACGGGAATTATAAGTATTGCCCTGCTAATGGCCCTTTATAACAGGTACTCCCTTTATTTTACGTCCTCAATCAATTCGTGATGCACGCACACCGCTGTGCTTTTGGGCCGAATGGGTTTGCCTCTGCCTTCGACGTGCGCGCGCGTAAACGCCGCGCCGAACAGGAGGATCATGGAGGAATAATTTACCCAGAGCAGGAGCAACGCCAGAGAGCCGGCGGCGCCGTAAGCGGATGCCGTTGCTGTGTAGGCTAAGTAGAGGGCGATCAAGGAACGGCCCACCGTGAACAGCAGGGCGGTGATGAACGCACCGAGCAGAACGTCGCGCCAGGACAGCCGCACGTCAGGCAGGATCTTAAACATAGCCGCGAACAAAAATGTCACCACGAACAGCGACAGGATTATCTCCGTACCCACCATTGCCCAGGCAGGGATCGGCAGCCATCCCTCTGCAAACGCCATAACGGCACGCAGAGCCACTGACAGCACGAGCGAGACCATTAAGGTAAACCCGATCGCCAGAACGATGGTCAGCGACATCAACCGGCTTTTGACGTAGATCCACATGCTGCTTGCGGTAGGTTTTGGCGCGACGCCCCAAATCTGATTCAGGGACGCCTGCATCTGTGCGAAAACCGTGGTGGCACCGACAACGGTGGCGACAATCCCGATCAGCGCAGGCCAGATGCCACTCTGATCGATCTGAGAATTGATCACCGCAGTCTCAACCAACCCGGCCGCTTCCGGCCCAATAGTCCCCTCAAGCTGTTCGAAGAGCTGCCCCTGGACTGCCCGCTCGCCCATAACCAACCCGACCAGCGTGACAACCACGACCAGAATCGGCGCGATGGAAAAAACGGTGAAGAAAGCCAGTGCAGCGGCGTAAATAAAGGCTTGGCTCCCCAACCAATTCTGGATTGCGGAACCGAGAATGCCGAGCCAGTGCTTCACCGGAGCGGGGAGTTTGTCGTAAAACTTGGAAAACATGGGTCGAAATCCCTCTTCCTTGGAGCCAATGTCGATCTGCTTCCGCCCAGTATATATCTAATTGGCTCTACCGGTGGTGGGACTGCTCTGGCGGCTTAGACTTGCACTGAGAGGGTGGAACGCCGACCAGCGCGGCAAAAGCCTTGCTGAAATGGGCCTGATCGAAATAGCCCAGCCGGTGGCTAAGTTCGGTCAGATTCACTGAACCAGCGTTGTTGATTGCCTCTATCGCTTCAATCATTCGGTAGCGTTCAATGACCCACTTAGGGCTTACTCCGATGTAACGCTGGAACAATCGCTGCACGCGGCGCACCGACACAGTTCCATAGGTGGCCACTTGGTGGGCAGAACAAATGTCCGGGTGTTGCTCAATGGCGCGCACCAGTTGCCCCGCCTCTCGGGCCGCTTCATCCAGATTTGGCTCCATACCCGACAGCTTACGATCCATAGCTCTGACGAGTGCCGCACTCAAGCGCTCTTTGAGCATCGTTTCCCATTGGGATGCCTCTTCACCCCAAAAATCTTTTAACGCAAGCGTTCGGTCGGTCAACTTATGCATCGAATCCGGATAAAAGGCGCTGAAAGCACCCGGGCGGAATTTGACCCCAAATACTTGCCCTTTACCCGTTAGCCGATATTGGAAGCTGCGCTTAATTACCCCGCGAAGGCCGCTACCATTTTGGGGGTCGATCACCAAATGCTGACTTGGGTGGGGAAGGTTCTGTTGCAGGTAGTCGGGTTTGCCGGTCAAATCCCAGTGTACCAACCAGTAGTGTTCGACCAGTTGCTGCAACTCAGGGCAGGGCTCGAAGCGCTCAAGCGAAAACCGGCGAGCGCTCTCCTGCCGGTTGATCAGCCCGCGCGCTTCCTGGGCGATACTGTTCTGATCTGGAGGTTGTCGCATATTTACAAGGCTAGAGCGCTCGAGAAGGATAGGATGATTCTGATCCCTTCTATTGGTCATTGTTTTATGAAAAAGATCTTGCTCGCGGGCATAATCGGATTATTCGCACTTCAGGTCAATTCCCAACTTACAGGAAGCCATCCAATGCAAGCCAAAGGCACCTTTACGGTTCAGCTCGACCCCAAAGAATCCTACAACCCAGGCACCGATGGCAATCGGCTGGGCCGCATGACCATTGATAAGACCTTCGAGGGCGACCTTAAAGCGATCAGTCAGGGCGAGATGTTAAGCGCCAGGACTCCGCTCCAAGGCTCAGCTGGCTACGTGGCGCTAGAGCAAGTGAGCGGCGAATTGGACGGCAGAAGTGGCAGCTTTGTGCTGCAGCACTTCGGCACAATGAAAAACGGCAAAGATTACTTAAAGCTGGAAGTGGTACCCGATTCAGGCACCGGCAAACTGAAAGGGTTGAGTGGCAGCATGAGCATCGAAATAGACGATGGCGTGCATCGCTATCAGTTCGATTACCAGTTTTGACTCTTCGTTAGCCCTGGTTAGCTATCTGTGGTCGGCCGGCGCCGCCCACCCAGCACCGAATGATACGAGAACCTATTGTTTAGGGAGCGCGCACCTTTCGGCTGCTGCAGGACGGGCAGGCCCCACCGGTTTTGCGATTTGTGTGTGATCTACAGCAATTCAGTAACAAATCATTGCCATTAGACTCTTGGTCCGATTTCTGAGAACCTTAGCTGGTGCCAAATACATCGACACCCGGTAGGTAGAGTATGAAAAATATGCCAAAGCTACGCGGTGTTAATAGCTGCGGGATTTGTAGCGAATATGCATTGTAAACAACTTTCAACTGACGCCGTGCACTTCTGGAACTAACATACGTGTCCAATTTAGCTTTCTACCAAGCGCTAACGGCTGCTGCCTTTTTAACCGTCTGGCTGCTGCCTTTGTTCGCCATTGCTCTGGACAATCGGGTTCAACATCAAGAACGGACTCTATGGCTAGCCGCCTGCTTGTTGATTTCATGGCCTGCTTGGGTTTTATACTATTTCATCGCTCCCTTTATGAATCACAATCGGGCAGCGTCATCAGGCAGTGCCGAGTCAATGCTTACCAAGGCTTTAGGCCTCTATACGAGAATGGCTCGAAAAGTGCACCCATATCGTTGGATTCTCTGTGTATTGCTGGTCTTAACTAGCGCCGTTTCACTTATAGATACGCCGCCTGGAATAAAATCAATCGCACTTCTCACAACACTCTGGTCGGTGTTTTTTCTAGTGGTATGGAGTCTTTCATCTGTATCCACAACAAGTAAGTGCACAGCAGCAATGACGCGCTGGCCTTTGATCACGTGCTCAGCACTCATTATTAGCCAATGTTTGTTGATGTTTACTACCGTGCTAACCGCTTTCTTTCTACTTATTGTAGCGTGAAAGCCACTCCTAATTGACGGCTAACTCGCATGCAGCACTCAATGACCGGTCACATTGTCGCGACTCCACACTTTTAGCTGTCCGGCGCCAAAGGCTCGTAGTTGATTGACTTGTTGGCACTCCTTACACTGCGATACGCAAGAAATATGACCACAAATATTACTATGGCAAGCAAGTTGATTGTTACCTCAGTTGATTTATACATCCAGCTTACGGACACATTCATTCCAAAGTTTAAACTCAGCGCCCAGTTCTCCGTCTCAAAACCGATGATTTGCAAACCATAAAGCCACAAGCACAATTTTAATGCTTTTAAACTCCGCTTATAGATAAGGTAAGCGAAGTAGGTATTGAGAACCAGCATGAGGCCTAGAGCCGTCACTAGTGCATATGAAATCCATGGTGTATCCCATGCAAGTTGCGGAAGAACTAACGCCATAAAGACGAAGCCAGCAAGACTGCTAATAGCGAGCAGCCAATAAGATGTTTTCGTTAGTCTATTGTGTTCACCGAACATAGAACTTCCTTAATGCAACGTGCCGTCCGAGCTTGAGAGTGTAAAGCGACCAAAGGGAACGAACTTATTTTATTGGTTATATCCGAGTTTCACGGCATTAGCACCATCTTCGGTTTTTCATTACCCGTGAGTTCAAACGTGATGGACAAAAACGCCCATTAGACATTGGGGTACAAGAAGAAGCCTGGGCACCGCCGGTATCTAAACGACGGGTTGCAGCCCTTAAGTCATGGAGTGGCTCCATTTGTGGGTTTTTATCTTTGTTTGTGCCGGGATACCTCGGCACCATGTCGCTAAATTATACCTCTGGGGGCGGGAGGGCAAGCTTTAGGTTGGAGCCGTGTTGGCCTAGCCCAGGAAGTCCGCTTTCTAGGGTTACCTCTCTCGCTTTGTCTTCCCACAAGCGCCCTGCTAAGCTGCTGTGCATCTACGAATGCAAGGAGCATCGCATGTCTTTTGGAAATTTCACTCCCGCCGGTGAATACAATGAATTCCGTCAACACGAACTGCGCAAGCGCAAGCTAGCGATGGTCGACGGCAACCTAATGGCCAACGACAGTTCGCACTTGAATGGTCAGTCTGCCCGGGCCTATCAGAACGGATACTGGGGGTTCGCCTCCGCCACCCAACCCACCGGTTCCGACACGCTCGGCAACATCGCACTCGCCAACGCCAAAGCCATGCAGTTATTCGGTGGCCAGAGCCGGCCGCTGCCTGAGGCAGCTTACCAAGGCGAGCATGGCATCGCTTGCAAACCGGGCTGGTCTTCAGAGCAGCTGATTGAGTGGCTGCAGTCGGTGACGGATTTGGCCCGCAGCCGCTACGACAAAGTCGCCTCGGTCACTGCAGTGGCGCTGGATGAGTATCACGATAAATACGTTCAGAACAGCTTGGGTGCGCGGGCTTATAACAATATTTCTCGGGCCATGGTCTATCTGCTGCTGACGGTGAAGGACAAGAATGACAAACCAGTCGAGCTGGGGCACTTCATTAGTGGCAAAGGCAGTTTCGGAGATTTAGACCTGTCGATGACGGCCGTGGAAGCCCAACTCGACGGACTTTATGAGCATCTGTTAGCCAAACGCGAAGCCGTGCATGCCAAAGGCGGCCTGCAGAGAGTTGTGATGGCGTCCGATCTGGCGGGTATTCTGGCTCATGAAGCCATGGGTCACCCCTGCGAGGCCGATCTGGTTCTTGGCGGCGCCGTAACAGGAGACATGCGCGGCCAACGGATCGCGAGTGATTTGGTGACCATGGTCGATTTTGCTCACAGCTACGAGGGTGCAGAGCTAACGGTTCCCGTCTATGCCGATGACGAAGGCACCCCGGCGCGGGACGTCACCTTGATCAAAGACGGCATGTTGACTGACTTTATGCACAACCGGGAAACCGCAGCGCGGTTCGGCAACCAGGCCACGGGCAATGCCCGCGCCTATGCGCCCGACGATGAACCGCTGATCCGCATGCGCAATACCGCGATTCTGCCCGGAACCGGCAAGCTCGATGACATGATTGCCGATGTCGAAGACGGCTACTACCTTATGAAAACCAGCAACGGCCAGGCTGACACCACGACTGAGTTCATGTTCGGAGTGACGCTCGGCTACGAAATCAAGAACGGCAAACTCGGCCGCTCCATCAAGGACACCACTTTGTCTGGCTCCGCCATCAAGATGCTGCAATCGGTGGATGCCGTGTCTGAAGACATGCAATGGAACAGTGCCGGTTACTGCGGCAAAAAACAGCCGATGGTGGTATCCATGGGCGGCCCGGCCATACGGGCGAAAGCACAGTTGGGAGGTGAATAATGCTGACACAAGCCAAAACCATTCTGAGCGCGCTGACCCGTGCTGGATTTGATGACGCCCGGGTAACCATTACCGAAACCGATGTTAACGAACTCAATATTGCACACAACCATGTCAGCCTCATGCGCACCACCCAGGGCCAATCGCTGGCCGTGATGGCCATTCAGGACTGTCGGCGGGTCACGGCTTCCGTATCCAGCCTAGACGACTCGGTCATTGAGCAAGTCATCGCGGACCTGAAACGGGATGTCACGACCTCGCCGCAAGATGAGGCCTATGCCGTAGCACCGAATCAGATGGGAAGCTTCGAGAAAGGGCCACAGTCTGTCGATCGGGAGGCAATAGCGAGCAGTGCCAAATCATTGCTGGAAGCTCGCGCTGAACAGTACCCCACGTTTCAGATCGAAGAGTGCTCCATCAAACATACTCTGGAACGAACCACCTTGGTTACTACGCTCGATACCGAGCTCACATCGTCCGTCGGTAAACATGAAGTAGTGATCATGGGTTCCAGTAAGGACGACCACGGCAGCAGCTCATTTACCTACACCTACGGCGTGCTAGACGCTCTACCGGAGCGGCTGACCGATGTGTTGGACATCGACCAGATGATGGCCAACAGCGTGCAGGAAACCCAGACCGAGATGGCGGGCGATAAGTTTACCGGTGACGTTGTGCTAACGCCGATGGCGGTGATGGACCTGATCGGCTGGCTGACCGGTCAGCTCGGTGATGGTGCACTGATTAGCCAAACATCCGTTTACCAAAATGCCGTCGGCGAAGTCATTAGCGCACCGTCATTATCGATTCGGAACCATCCCCAGGGCGCGGGCCAGGCGCCCTTCAATTCAGAAGGATTCATCATTGACCCGGTCACTCTGATCGACTCCGGCCGACTGATTTGTCAGCTGCCAAGCTACTACGGCAGCCGTAAGCTCGGCATTGCGCACACCCCGGTCACTGATGGCTGCAGCATTGATGCCGGTGATGTCAGCCGGGCCGACATGCAGAGAAGCGTTCAGCGCGGAGCTTTGGTCGGCCGTCTTTCCATGGGCAGCCCAGCACCGAACGGTGACTTTTCTGGGGTGATCAAAAACAGCTTTCTGCTGGAAAACGGTGAGCGCACCAAGGCCCTGTCTGAAACGATGATTACCGGCAATGTCGCTCAGATGCTGAAAGACATAGAGGCCATAAGCTCGGAGGTGTCTGACTTTGGGGGCTATAGGCTGCCCTGGCTGAAAATTGGTGGGTTGCGGTTTTCTTGAGGGAGTGACTCCGAACTTGGACATTTAACTCTCGCCACACAGGCCTCCGTAACTGGCGATGTGGTGGCGTTTTTATGTGTCTTACTCACGTTGAAGTAGGAGCCCACGCGTTGAATTTGTCTCGAAGCCGAAGTGTGATCGAAGCAATGTAGGCAACGAACATTGCGGAGAAGGCGCTGAAATGCATCGCATCGACGGTTGTTAAGCCCCAAAATGCAAATTCCACTCTCGGGACTATAAAGGATGAGGCATAGGCTAAAAATGCATACGCGACAAGGCATGCCTCATGTCTTAGCAGCCCGGGGCGACCCAAGCGACGCAGTGACGGCAGGTTCAAGACAAGCCTTACCCACAGTGGTTTCTCAATGTATTCATCTTTTGAAGTGTTCATTGCATATAGCTCCTGCTCTAGTAAGTCGACGTTGACATCAAATGTCGCCGCCAGAGCCCGAAGCGATGCATAGCTCACACGATGACCCGCTTCAACGCGCTGAATTGTGCGAAGGCTTAGGTGGGCTACTTCAGCGAGCTGTTCTTGGGAAATACCTCTGTCCTGCCTAAGTTTCTTAATTAGCATGCCAATCTCCGGTTGCGACGAGCCAAATATAGATCGTTTGACTCACTGTCGGTGACGACAGTACCGCCAAAATACCCGCCAAACGCGATATTTCGTGAAATTACAGACGTGCAGCACATAACAGCTGAATGTCGTAGCGAGTTATATCTGGCAAACCCGCGTCACTGGCGGCTAGCCCCGAAAATGTCCCCAGGCAGCCTTTAGCGGGCTGCACAGCTTAAAATTCCCCATTGTCGACAATCAACCGACCGAACAATACCTCTACCCGGAATTCAGACTGGCCCAGCAGCTGTTCCGAAATAATGGCATAGACGCAGTGATAGTCGATCCGTCCGAACTTAAATATGAGGCGGGCGCGCCCTACCGTGGCGACCAACGAATCGACCTACAACCGCCTAGTGGACTTCGGCCTAGAAGCACCCGAACACGCCGCCCTGCGTTCAGCCTGGCTAGAAGGCGGCGCTGTCATTACCCCCACACGCCCTGTTCGCTGACAAACGCAACCTGACCCTCTGGTCAGGTTGCACTATGCTTGAGGACTGGGGCTTGAGTGCCGAACACGCCCAACTGCTTCGCGCCGGCATCCCCCGCACCGAACTCGTCACCGCCGACAATGCCGACACCCTTTGGCAAGAGCGAAAGCAACTCTTCTTCAAGCCGGTAGCGGGCCATGGCAGCAAAGGCGTCTACCGAGGCAGCAAACTCACCAACGGTACCTTCGCCAAAATTCTAGAGAGCGACTACATCGCCCAGGCCTTTGTACCGCCCTCCGAACGTCAGGTGCTGGTCGATGGCGAGCGAGAAATGCTCAAGGTGGACGTGCGCTTGTATACCTATCGCGGTGAATTGCTTCTGGCGGCGGCTAGGCTTTATCGAGGGCAGACTACGAATTTTCGAACGCCAGGGGGCGGGTTTGCGCCGCTGTTGATTAAATAGGATTAACTACTGTTTCGTTCATGCCTGCCAACGCCCGAACGCTGCAAACTTTCGTTGAGGAGGCTGAGCGCAGCGGTATTCTACAGTTGGTCGAATGATTTTGACGTGAACGCATTTGATGGTTCCGGCAAGCCAAAGCTCGTGAAATTTGACATCTAAGGCTACTGGTCCCGTCGAATTGCCCGAGAGCGACGCTTGGCGTACAAACTCGAAGGGGAACTGCCAGATGCAACCCTTATGAAACTTCTCCACCCATTCAAAGAACCTCTGATAAAGAAGGTGGGCAATCTCTCTGCCTCATAAAGTTAGAAATTTTTCCCGGTGGTTGGCGACGGATTATACTTAATGCGTCTTTGACGGATGAATTTTCTAGGTCGCCTTGCTTGCAACAGTCCACGTACAACTTTTCATTTGGATTACCGCATCCACAAAACTCATCATCTTTAAGTTCGGTTATCCTTTCATAGGAAAAATGCACCGCTTGATGACCCGGCCACCGCCCAAATACCCGTAAATGCTCATGACGCAGGGCCCAGAGACTATACAAGTCGATTAACTGTAAAATACTATCTCCTGGAATCCAGGTTCCGTCTTTTGGTTCGAATGCGCATACAGACCCATCGGGGTAATTAGTGTGTCGAGGACCGATCCATTCCAACGAAATGGCCGTCGTCCAAAACCCCCAACTCCTTTGGTTAACCAAGGAAGAATAGGGTAAGGCAGTAAGGAATGTGGCTTTCTTTCCAAGCCCAGGTAAGATGGTGCTTTCTGTTAGCAGCCACAATCCTTCTGCCTCTTTCCATACCTTGGTGCCGGGATAAGCAACCCTTACCGCATCTAGCTCAGCTTCGTAGCGCTCGTAAAGACCTGAGCTGACGATCGGTGCGGCCTCACTGGCCGGCCGGGGTCGACTGGCCTCCCCGGATTGACCGGTCTGCCTTTGCCATCCGGCGGACCTTTCCCACGACCCGGTTGCGGGTCCTCTCGTTCTCGATCTGACATTATTAATGTCCTCGCCCGGGGTTAAAGAAACAACAGCGGCATCTCCGGGCTTTACAATCCCACTGTTGTAAACGATAGGGAATTGGTTGCGGTCAAGCTGCTCCCCGATTTCCCTCAACGAATTTCTCAAATAGCTATTCACCATCACTACTTTTCCTTCCTAACACCCTTAAAAGGCTTCTTATCCGACTTTACATCCATAAAACGCCCGCTATCCGCATCTCTTTTGACATAATTACCGGATGGAGTCTTGGTTTGAGAGCGGCCTTTAACCGCGCCATTGCGGTGACCGTCTCCTACTGGTGGATTTTTAGCCATTTCAATTACCTCTTTGCTTATCAGGAATATACTATCGTTAACATATATATTAACTACTGTTAATAGCGTGCTTGAACTAGCCCGAATTGTCAACCCGTGTTAATATTATTTTTAACAGGAGTTAATAGGATGTCAGATAAAGCAGAGCAATCGAGAATAATTAGCAATAATATCAAGAAGTTACGTGACCAGAATGGCTGGAATCAGTCCACTTTGGCCAACAAAGCGGGAATCACACCTGCCGCATTGAGCCAAATCGAAAAAGGCGATAAGCGTCTTCCGTCCTTCGTTGTATTAAGAAAACTGGCCTCGGCCCTAAACGTTCAACCTTTCGAGCTAACAGGAGAAGCGCCCCCACAAACAGAGATCGATCAGAAAAGTAGAGAGTTTTACCGACGCTGGGATTTATTGGAGAATCTCTCGGAGAACGATCAGAAAATGCTACGTGAAATGGCAGAACGGCTTAAGGGCATGACCGACAAATGATTGAGGAGCAAAAAGGCGCTACGGAAGCAGAAAATTTACTGGAAGATCTAGGATTCAACGCCCTTCCAATTAGCCCCAAAGACGTTGTGACAGCCATCGATTTTGATGACTTTACTGTTGTAATAGAAGAGCAGTATTTCGATTCAGATGGAATATTAGGCAAGGCTGTCGGCAACGATAAAGGAGCTTTGATCTATATAAACGCAAACATTTCTGATCCAGGCAGGTTAAGGTTTACAGCCGCCCATGAGATTGGCCATGTTTCCATGCATATCATTCCTCAGCTCAAAATGTCTTTTGAATGTGGAAGCAAAGAACTATCCAATCCGTTTAATGATCCAATTGAGAGACAGGCTAACGGCTTTGCTTCGGGTCTTCTAATGCCCAAAACCCTTATACGAAAACACTGTGACTGTGAAATAAACTGGAGAAACATCCAATTCATTTCAGAGCTATGTGGTGCATCGCTAGAAGCCACATACCGTCGATTCAGCTTCTTGGAAAAAGCGCCAAACGCTATGGTTATTCACCATAATGGAAAATTCAGCCGATTCGTGGCTTCGAAAAATTTCGAGTTTTATATTGATCAAACGCCACTATCCAGTCATCAGAAAACGTTAATGACGGATGTTAAAAAGGAGCCCTATCCACATGATTTCGACACTGTCGACGCATCAGACTGGATTAACCCACAGTCCAAAGGCATAACGCTGGAATCCATCTACACCAGTACTATTCTTCTGAACGAAGGCTTCACCTATACTATCCTGACCTACGATGACGACTGCATTGCCGAAGAAGAAGATGAGTATTATTGATTTACCCATCAAAAATCTGCAATCCTACCTGAGCTAAAACAGCTTTTCTCATTTACTATATTTTCCCACCCACACCCTTGAACTTTTCCACAAACGCGGCTACTTTTTGAAAAACGCTCTGCTTTTTGGTTTTGTACTCTGGATTAAGCGGGCTCATTTTGGGTAGTGTTGAATTTAATTCAGTACCGTTCTCGCTGGCGT
This sequence comes from Marinimicrobium hydrolyticum, assembly GCF_030848505.1. GTDB lineage: Bacteria > Pseudomonadota > Gammaproteobacteria > Pseudomonadales > Cellvibrionaceae > JAVDDU01. The sequence continues at coordinate 410,525 of NZ_JAVDDU010000004.1, read as the reverse complement.
ACTCACGTTTTAGCGAGGCGATGATATAGCGCTTAGCTGCTTCTTCATTCAAGCCCTCTGAACTAATCAGCTCTTCTGCTTCTCGGGCTTGCTCTGCTTGCGCAAAGCTGAAGAATTCATCAATGATGCCGGCCTTGTCCGGCATATCATCCAGATTGGTTTGGTTAATGAAATCCACAATCAAGCTTTCTTTCGCCCTGTTACCGAGGCTTGCACGAATTAACCGGCGCACTTCTTCGATCAGCTCAGCTTTGGTTTTGTTCTTTTTGTTCTGCTCAAAAATCAACTCAAGAATGTAATCCAGATTGATCTCTTGCGATTTAAGCAAGTCTATTTCAAAGACCACATCGTCCCAATCAATGGTGGATTTGTCTTTTTCTTCAGCGGACTTCTCGCGGCGCAGCCAATCGCGAATATCGTTATAACTGGAACGGTAATCCTGAATCTTGCGCTCGGCAGGAATCCGAATGGTTTGCAGTACCGCCAAGTCTTCATCCGTTAAATAGTGCACAGCCTTGAAGGCCTCAACCGCCTCGGGGTCGCTTATGTCAACACTTTGCAAGGCTTTGAGACTGGCAAATTCATCGTAGTTTTGTAGCACGTTCTCTACGCGCAAATACTCACCAAACAACTTGGCAAAGTCCTTTTTGTCCTTTTCCAGTACGATATCATCCGGGTTAGGGAAGCGTTGCTCTAATTCTGCCACCACATCCATAAAGCCGCGCCGGGCTTCACCGGTAACCATATCGGTAAAGCCTTCCATGTACTCCTTGTAGCTTTTTTCCAGCACTACATTCTTGGTGTTTTTATCACCAAACAGGGTAATGGCGTCGACTGTCGCTTTCTCCAAGTCACGGAAGGTGACAATATTGCCAAAGGTTTTAGTGGCATCGTAAATGCGATTGGTGCGTGAATAGGCCTGAATTAAACCGTGATAGCGCAGGTTCTTGTCCACAAAAAGGGTGTTCAGTGCGGGGGCATCGAAGCCGGTCAGAAACATACCCACCACAATCAGCAAGTCTATATCCTGGCTTTTCACGCGCTTGGCCAGATCACGGTAATAGTTTTGAAAGCCGTTGCTATCTACGCCAAAATTGGTTTTAAATGCCGCATTGTAGTCATCAATGGCGGCGTTTAAAAACTCCTTGGCGCTGGAGTTCATGGCAGAGACATCAAAGCTTTCATCCGGTATCTCGCCCACGGCATCTTGCTCTTCGTTAGCCGCAAACGAAAAGATAGTGGCCACCCTCAGTGGCTTATCTGCGTCTTTCTGCAACTGCCTGAACCCCTGGTAATACAGCTTGGCGGCATCCACACTGCTTACGGCAAACATGGCATTAAAGCCCTTGCCGCCTGCTTGCCGACGGTGAGTTTTTTGGCGGAAGTTCTTCAAAATATACTGCGATATTTCCTTGATGCGATCAGGGTGTAACAGCGCCTCTTTGTTCTCAGCGGCAGACAGCTTTTTCTCATCCTGCTCTGTTTCAATTGCCTTAAACTGTGGGCGAACATCGTTGTAGTCCACCTTGAACTTGAGCACCTTTTCGTCGCGAATGGCGTCGGTAATCACATAGGAATGCAACTCACGGCCAAATACGCTGGCGGTAGTTTCGGCGCCCAAGGCGTTTTGCGGGAAGATGGGCGTGCCGGTAAAGCCAAACTGGTAGAATTTTTTAAACTTCTTTTTCAGGTTTTTTTGCGCTTCGCCAAACTGGCTGCGATGGCATTCATCAAAAATAAAAACCACCTGCTGGTTGTACACCGACAGGTCGCCCTCGTTTTTCATCAGGTTGTTAAGCTTTTGGATGGTGGTAACGATAATCTTGTTATCGTCTTTATCCAGGTTGCGTTTGAGGCCGGCGGTAGAGTCGGAGCCATTGACGCTATCGGGGGAAAAGCGCTGGTATTCCTTCATGGTCTGGTAGTCCAGGTCTTTCCTGTCGACCACAAAAAACACCTTGTCAATAAAGTCCAGCTCGGTGGCCAAGCGTGCCGCTTTAAAGCTGGTAAGCGTTTTTCCCGATCCGGTGGTATGCCAAATATAGCCACCACTTTCAGGTTTGCTCCAGGTTTTGGCTTGATAGGCGCTATTGATCTTCCACAACATACGCTCGGTGGCGGCAATCTGGTAGGGGCGCATTACCAGCAGGGTGTCGCTCACATCAAATACTGAATAATGCAGCAGTACATTGAGCAGGGTATTTTTCTCGAAAAAAGTCGCGGTGAAGTCTTTTATATCTTTAATCAGGTTGTTGTCGGACTTCGCCCAGTTCATGGTGAAGTCAAAGCTGTTTTTGTTGCGCGTTGTAGTGTTGGCAAAATAGCGGGTATCGGTACCGTTGGAAATCACAAACAGCTGCAAGTATTTAAACAGTGAGTGATCCGCATTAAAGCTTTCTTTGCTGTAGCGGTGCACCTGATTAAAGGCTTCGCGAATGGCCACACCGCGTTTTTTCACTTCAATTTGCACCATGGGCAAGCCATTGACCAAAATAGTGACATCGTAGCGGTTGGCGTGGCTGCCGGCTTGCTCAAACTGCTTGATTACCTGCAGTTTATTGCGGGTAAGGTTGTTCTTATCCAGCAGGTAAATGTTCTGAATGCGGCCATCATCAAACACAAAGTCGTGAATATAGTCATCATGCACTTTTCTGGTTTTATCGACTATGCCATCACTGGGCTTATCCAGATAGGTTTCTACAAAGCGCAGCCACTCGCCATAGGCAAACTCTACATTATTCAGACTCTGCAATTGCTCGCGCACATTGGCCAGCATGGCTTCGGGGTTGTTTAGGCCGGGCAGGTACTCATAGCCCTGATTTTTTAAATCCTCAATCAATTCGCGCTCTAATTCCCCTTCGCTCTGGTAGGTTTCGGCAACTTGCCATTCCCGCGTGTATTTATCGAGGACGATAAAACGATTCGATTCGGCGATGGTTTTGTAATCAGTCATTGATCGGTATCCTTGTTTACAGCAACAGGGCAATAGGCACAGCTGTCAACTGCTCATCAAAATGCACCACTTGCTCACCCGTGTAGAGCAACACTCCTCGCTTGAACTGCGCCGGTGTAGTGTTGCGCAAATGGCGCAGGCCATTAAAGTCTTTGCCAACCACAGTGGCCGCTGCCTTTACTTCAACGCCCAATAATTCCTGGCGGCGGTTTTCCAGTACAAAATCCACCTCGACTCCCGTGCTGGTTCGGTAGTGCATCAGTTGGGTAGGCAGCGTCGCCCAGGTCTGATGCTTGGCCAGCTCAGCATGCACAAAGGCCTCGACCAGCCCGCCCGGCAGGCCATGCTGCTCCATCAGCTGTAGCGCGCTAAATCCCTGTAGGTGCGCCATCAGGCCGTAATCGGATAAAAACAGCTTCGGCGACTTTTGCAGGCGCTTGCCCAAATGAGATGACCAGGCCGGCACCTGACGGATAAAAAACAGAGTCTCCAGCAGGGCCAGGTAACGCTTAAGGGTGGTTTGCGCAATACCTGTGCTGCGCGCCAGCTCGGCAAAGTTGAGCAGCCCGCCACTGCGAACGGCCAGCAGGCGGACCAGCTTCGGCAATTCGGTCAGGCCTTCGATATTGGCCAGATCCTTGATATCGCGCTGCAAGATGGTCGCTAGATAACTGTCGAACCAGGCACCCAGGCGACGCTCGCTGGTGCGCTGCGTGGCTTCCGGGTAGCCTCCGGCAACCAGACGGGTAATAAAATCGGACCGATCAAAAGGATAGCTTTGCGCAAAGTCACCGGCGAACAGGCGGTCAATCACACTGCCGCCCCGCCGGTTCAGCTCGCTCTGTGCCAGCGGCCACAGCTCGATAATCTCCATGCGGCCGGCCAGGGAATCCGCCATCTGCGGCAGCATCAACACATTGGCCGAGCCAGTGAGCAAAAAGCGCCCCGGTCGCCGATCCTTGTCCACGGCGGCCTTAATGGCCAGAAACAGCTCCGGCGCCCGCTGCACTTCGTCCAGACAAACCGGCTCGCCAAAGGCAGCAATAAAGCCAAAAGGGTCGGCCTTGGCCGCCGCCAGCACCACTGGATCGTCCAGAGTGAGATAGCGGATGCCGGGCCGCAGCGCTTGCACCAAGGTGCTTTTGCCCGTTTGCCGGGCGCCGTTGAGCAACACCACCGGGGTGTCGCTCAGGGCTTCAGCCAGTGTCGCCTGTATGGTTCGTGGATACATGGAATAAGTAATATTGGCCACTAGGTGGATGAAATTACACCATGGAAGTGGATGATTTTACAAGTCGGCAGCGGGCGCGATGGCAAGCAGAGGGCTCGGTCGCTTGGGTCAGCCAGAGGGTCTCACCGCTGAGCAGCACCTCCACTTTTATGGCGCCAGTGGGCGCGGTGTAGAGCAGGAACTCCGTAGTTCGGCCTTGTAGGCTTCGATGCTTGGCCACAGGGTTCCCTCCTTATGTGCGTTGGTTGCAGCGAATCTAATCATTGGTTTCTACCTGCTGTAAGAAGCCATAGTTGTTCAGCAAATTATCCAGCAGCAATTTAACCGTTTGCTTCTCCGGCTCAGTAGGTTCTGCCACCTCCTCATGGGATAAGGTGCGATGACTGCTAAATTGAATAATACGGTTTAAGTACCCTTGCTTATCACCTGGCGCTGAATCCAATAGATCCGACCACTTGGGGTATCCCAGAAAATTAGCGGTTTTTTCATAGAGATTGCGTAACAGTGTAAAGTGGTATTTCTGAATGCGGTTCTCAGCGATGGCTTGTTCAAGGGACTGCTTTAAATGCAGGTGATAGGAAAAGCTTTGGTTAGAGTCGCCATATTTCACGTTCAGGTCGAATTTGCCATCCTCTAGAGGCTCCAGCAGATAGCAACCTTCCTTTTTGCTATTTTTATTAAGTCCAAGCTCATTATGGAGCACATTATAAAACAGCGGGCTGTGTGTCGTGACGATAAATTTCAGTGCCGACTGGCTGGATTTAATGAGTTCCGACACATTCACTGCCAGCTCAATCAAATGATTTTCATCCAATGAGCTGACAGGATCATCAATAAATACATATTCCAGTTGATCAAATTGGTTGGTCTCGCGATCATCGGGTTCGCTGACGTTGAGAATAGTAATTACCTGATCGATCAGCGTGTAAAAAATACTCCAGATAAAATTGCTTTCTTCACCTTTTGAGACTTTAAGATTGCCGGAGCGCACGTTGTCGCCGCTCTCAAGGGAGAAGGTTACTTCCGTGAAGTCTTCGGTAAAGTGCGGGGTTAGCTTCTGATTGGTGTAACTCTGAAAGTTGGTAACGATGTTGCGATCCTGCCCCTGATCCCTCAATATCCAATCCGTAAACGAGTTGGGCTGGATTTTCAGCCTGGGCTCGGCATCGAGCTCCAGATCATTATCCCAATAGAATAAATCCTCAGTAAAAGCGTTGTAATAGAGGATTCTATGACGCGAAAGCTCGGCCTCTTCTTCACTATCGGTGCCACCATCAGCATCATCTCTGGGCGCAATCAGTTGCTTGAATTCCCGCGATAGACGGGTTTTACCTGAACCGTTAAAGGCATAAATCAACTGCACCTTTTTATTGGCCGCTTGCAACTGCTGGGCTATCTCCGTTAGCGTCTTGCTCATGTTATGCCGCCACCTCTTCAGGCTTGGGGAAACTCAGCAGTCGATCGCGATAGTATTCGTACTGCTTCTGGCGCAGCTCAATTTCGCGGGGTAGGCCTTCGCTGATGGAGTTGGTCAGTGTATTGAATTTGTCCAAAATGGCAATTATGCGAGCTTGTTCGGCGAAAGACTTTTCTGGGTCGTTCGGATATGGTATAGGAATCCGTACCTTTGAAATCCCGTCGATTAGGAGCCTTTTTACTTTGCCTCGACTTACATGTTTAGCTTTCTCCGCAATAAAGCCTTCAGTTTGTAGACAATAAGATAAATATTTTGGATTCAAGGAGTGGCGGATAGCATAGCTGTCATCATGAATAGCTACTTTTCCATCGCCCAACCAAGCGACGGCCTTGCCAACATCTTCGATAGTTTCACCCACACTGGCCACAATCACGTCATTAGTCTCAGCATAACGAAGTGATTCCGCCAAGTCAGATCGAACCTGTGAAATCGCACTTGTAGATGAAGTTCCGTAGTGGGTGTAAATTTCACCGTAATGGATGGCATTGATGCCTCCAGCCTCCACATAGTCTTTTTTGGTAAATCGTTTTCCACGAATAAATTCGCCGACCTCCCCTAAAGACTTCCACTCCGCTTCCCCTTCTTCAAAACTCAACAACTGGTCACGGTAGTAATTGTATTGTTTCTTGCGTGCTGTAAGCTCGGCTGTAAGCTCGGCTGTAAGCTCGGCTGTAAGAGAGGTAAATGCGTCCAGAACGCGGACGATAGCGGCTTGGATGGCTAGCGATTTTTCTGGGTTTCCGGGGCATGGGATGGGAATTAGAAACTTATCAGCATCTGGTGTTGCGATTTGTGGCATTTGCATCCGACTACCAATGCTCTGAAAATGTGGTTCGTTTAATTTCAGAAAATAGTAAACGAATTTAACATGAATTGAATTCTTATCTGAGTAATACGACCACATTTCGTTTTTATGCGAGAACGGTTTGTCGTAATACTCGAATTCAATAACTCCACGGGACTTCACAATAATTGACGGCGCTCGATTGACGTCTTTTTCAGGTATATCGTCGAAGTCAACGAATGCGAAGGTTTTACCACCTGCAAAAATCTTTAATGGTGCCCCGTCCTTATGGAGAGCTCTCATCTGCCCTGCAGTAATTTTTGTACCTTTAGTACGCACAAGTATGTCTTTTAGCGGCCTCCAATCCACCTCAATCCCATCCAGCAGCTTTTCCATAAAGATCAAATCGTTCATGTCTCAAGCTCCCCACCTTCGATCTCGGCGACAATCGCATCAATCTCCAAACGCAGCTGATCGATTCTAACTACAATGGATTTTAGCTCGGCATTAAGCTCCCTAATATCAACGGCTATTCGGTTGTCTTTGGCTTCCACATAGCTGCTGACCGACAGGTTGTAGTCGTTGGCGGCTATTTTCTCATGCGGAATGGACTTGGCAAAGTGTTCAACGTTCTCTTTGCGATCGAAGGCCTGCATGATGTCTTCGATATGCTTGTCGGTAAGTACGTTGGTATTCGTTTCTTTTTTGAAGTAGGCCTCACCACTGGCATCAATAAACTGAGTGTGGGTGTCGGGTTTGTGTTTGGATAGCACCAGAATGTTTACGGCGATGGTGGTACCGAAAAACAGGTTGGGCGCCAGGGAAATTACCGTTTCCACGTAGTTATTATCTACGAGGTACTTGCGGATTTTTTGCTCGGCGCCGCCACGATAAAAAATACCGGGGAAGCAGACAATAGCCGCGCGGCCCTTGCTGGAAAGGTAGCTCAACGCGTGCAATACAAAGGCAAAGTCGGCTTTGGATTTGGGCGCTAATACGCCTGCGGGAGCAAAACGGTCGTCGTTAATCAGGGTTGGGTCGTCTGAGCCAATCCACTTTACCGAGTAAGGCGGATTGGAGACGATGGCATCAAAGGGCTTATCGTCGCCAAAGTGCGGGTCGGTCAGGGTGTTGCCCAGCTGGATATTGAACTTGTCGTAGTTGATGTTGTGCAAGAACATGTTCATACGGGCCAGGTTGTAGGTGGTGTGGTTGATCTCCTGTCCCCAAAAGCCATCTTCAATAATATGGGCGTCAAAGTGTTTTTTAGCTTGCAGCAACAAGGAACCAGAGCCACAGGCGGGGTCATAAATTTTGTTGACGCTGGTTTGCTTGTGCATGGCGAGCTGGGCAATCAGCCGGGATACATGTTGCGGGGTGAAAAACTCACCGCCGGATTTACCGGCATTGGCGGCATAGTTGGAGATTAAAAACTCGTAGGCATCGCCGAACAGGTCGATATGGCTGCCTTCAAAGTCTGAGAAATTCAACTCTGCCACACGCTTTAATACTTTAGCCAAACGTTCGTTTTTGGCTTTAACGGTATTGCCCAGACGATTGCTGGTAGTGTCGAAGTCGGCAAACAGCCCTTTGATGTCTTGCTCGGACGGGTAGCCATTGGCGGAGCTTTCAATGGCGGCAAAGATGCTGGCCAGATCCGTATTTAAACTTTCGTTGGTGTTGGCGCCTTTGGCGATATTGGCAAACAGCTGGCTGGGGTAAATGAAGTAGCCCTTGGTTTTAATGGCATCGTCTTTGATGTCGTCGGTGATGACCTCATCGCCAAGCTCGGCATAGGTGATGCTTTCGTCGCCACCTTCGATGTAGCTGGAAAAGTTTTCGCTAATAAAGCGGTAAAACAGTGTGCCGAGCACATACTGCTTAAAATCCCAGCCATCCACTGAGCCGCGCACATCGTTGGCAATGGCCCAGATTTGGCGTTGCAGGGCGGCACGTTGTTGGGTACTTGTCATCTATTGTTCCTGCTTGAATACGTTTAATGACGATAAGTGGTTGAGCATTGTAACGACTAAGGCGCTCTAATTCAGCCGCTTGTGGATATTGGCAGTTCTTCGTATTGCCCGCCGCCTCAGAGAATTGGCTGAAACTAGGCCCTGAAGTAATCCGCAGGAAGGCCAGCTGCATCCGTGCGATATATAAACAAGTTGCCCGCTTCCGGTTCAGCTTGCAGTAGGGATGGGGTGAGGTTTTCTCGTGCGGTGGTGACGAACAACCACGAATAATCCGGCCCACCAAAAGCTACGCAAGTAGGTTGGCTTACGGGCATATCCAGTTGTTGCAGCACCTCCCCCTCTGGCGAATAACACACCACGCGGCTGCCGCCCCATTGTGCATTCCACACATTGCCGTTCGCATCCACGCAGGAGCCGTCCGGGCCTATGTTTTTTGGGGTTTTGGCAAAGACGCGCCGGTTGCTGAAACTGCCGCTAGCGGGGTCGAAGTCGTAGGCGTAATAAATACCGAGGGGTGAATCCGCCAGGTATACGGTGCGGCTGTCTGGGCTCCAGCACAGGCCGTTGGTGATTTGAAATCCGCTGAGATGTTTGACCGCGTTGGGCGAGTCGCCCCAGCTGTAAACGCTGGCTTGTTCGTCGATGGATTGCGGTTCGCCCCGTTCTACCATGGTGCCGGCCCAAAAGCGCCCTTGCCGGTCAACCTTGCCATCGTTGAAGCGGTTGTTGGGCAAGTGGGATTCCGGCTGGCTGAGCCAATGGCGTTCGCCGGTGTGCGGATTGTATAAAGCAAAGCCGCCATCGAAGGCGGCGATGAGTTGATCGCTGGACTCGATAAACCCGAACGCGGCCAGCCGGTCCGGGGTGTTCCAAGTATCCAGTGATTCACTTTCGGGATGGTAACGATGCAGTTTGCAGGCCTGGATGTCGGTCCACCAAACCGCTTGCTGGGCGGGGTGCCAAAGCACCCCTTCACCCAGCGTGTTTGCAACCGGCAGGCTTTTAATCAGCTCCGGGGCCCGCATGGCTTACCACCAAGCGGCGTACAGAGCGATCAGGATCAGCACCACACCCAAACTCGCCAGGTTGAAACTGGTGGTGGTGGAGAACTGGATATCATCAAGTTCAATGGCTTTGTCATGTTCCTTGGCGCCGCTGGCCAGGGTGATCACAACGGCCAGCACCATACAGGTGATAAACACCAGTCCTACCCGATCGATAAACGGCAGAGCTGGCCACCAGAGGTAAAAGGCCAGGGACAGTACCGCCGAGCCGATGGCCGCGACCAGTGCCGATAGGGCCGTGGCTTTTTTCCAGAAGAAGCCCAGCAGGAAGATGGCCACGATGCCCGGGGTAAAGAAGCCGGTGAATTCCTGAATGTATTGGAAGGCACCGGGCAGGTTACCCAACAGCGGCCGGGCAACGATCACCGCGCACAACATGGCCACGATGGCGGCGCTGCGGCCGACCAGAACGCTGCGTTTTTCGCTGGCCTCTGGGTTAATCAGTTTTTTGTAGATGTCCACGGTGAAGATGGTGGAAATACTGTTGGTCATGGAGCCCAAAGATGATGCGATGGCAGCCACCAAAGCGGCAAAGGTGATGCCCAACAAACCCTGGGGTACCAACTGCATCATGGTGGGATAGGCTTGGTCGGCCATTTCCAGATCCGGGCGCAGCATGTAGGCGGCGATTCCGGGCAGTACCACGATGACCGGCATCAACAGCTTCAAGTAGGCGGCAAAGGCGATACCTTTTTGCGCTTCTTTTAAGCTCTTTGCGGCCAGGGCACGCTGGGTGATGTATTGGTTAAAACCCCAGTAGGACAGGTTCATAATCCACATGCCGCCAATCAACACCGACAGGCCCGGCAGGCTGATGTAGTGCTCGTGGTCGGGGTCGAAGATCATGTTGAACTTCTCGGGCACCTCGGCAAGCATGATGGAGAAGCCCTGCCAGGCGCCACCGCCATCGCCGAAGCTGTCGGAGATATTGTTCAGGGCCAGGTAGCTCACCATGAGGCCGCCACAGATCAACAACACCACCTGAATGATGTCGGTCAGGGCAATGGCCTTGAGGCCGCCGTAGATGGAATAGCCGATGGAGAACAGCGCCAGGAACACCATGCCGTAGGCCACATCCACACCGGTGATGGTGTTAATGGCCAGCGCGCCCAACCAAAGCACCGCGGCCAGGTTGACGAAGGTGTACACCCCCAGCCAGAAGATGGCCATGACGATCCGCACCCGGTAATCGAACCGCTCTTCCAAAAACTGGGGCATGGTGTAGATGCCCTTTTTCAGGAAGATCGGCAGGAAGAATTTACCTACGATCAACAAGGTCAGTGCTGCCATCCACTCGTAGGAGGCGATGGCCATACCCATCCGGAAGCCGTCGCCGGACATGCCGATAATTTGTTCTGCAGAGATATTGGCCGCGATCAGCGAAGCGCCGATGGCCCACCAGGGCAGCGATTTGCTGGCCAGAAAGTAATCTTGGGTGTTTTTGACGTGCCCGGCTTTTTCCCGGGAAACCCACCAGGCAATACCTATCAATGCCAGGCAATACACAATAAACGTGGCAATATCGAGTGACGACAAGCGCATGGGTGACTCCTTGTAGTTTTATATTATTGGCCGGGCCTTCAGCTGTTGTGATCCTGGCAAACTTGGCTGCGGGTTGCTCAAACCCGATTTTGGGGATCGGGATCTAACCGGGAACAGACCGCATGCCAGGAAATGACCGGCGCCCCTTTCGGGCGCGCCTATTATGCGCACTATTGGCGTCAACTGCGAGTTTCTCGAGGGGGCTTAACGCTCAGATACGACCGCCGTCGATGATGAACTTCTGAGAGGTAATCATGCGGGCATCGTCAGACGCTAAAAAAAGAGCCAGCTTGGCCACATCCTCGGGCAGGATCCGCCGATTAAGGCAGGAGTTCTGTAGCCACTTTTTTTCCACCTCCGGCGTCAGCCAGCGTTTTAGTTGTCGCTCGGTGGCGACCCATCCGGGCACGATGGTATTTACGCGAATATTATCCGGCCCAAAATCCCGAGCCAGGGATTTGGACAAACCCAGAATGGCTGCCTTGGCGGTGTTGTAACTGGCCAGTTTTGCCGGGCCCACCATGGCATTAATGGAGCTGAAGTTGATAATGGCTCCACCGCCCTGGCGAGCCATGTGCGGCTGCACCTCTTGAGCGGAGAAGAAAGCCGGGTGCAGGTTGACCGCCAAGCTCTCGTACCAGGTTGCTTCCGACAGTTTGGTGGAATCGTACCGCGTGTCATTGGCCACGTTGTTGATCAACACGGTGATGTCACCCACCACCTGAGACAGAGTGCGTATAGCACCCCGCAGTTGATCAATCTTAGTGACGTCGCACGGGCTAAAAGCCACGGTGGTGCCAAAGCGTTTTTCCAGATCGGCCGCCAGGGCCAGGCCTTCACGCTCGGCAATGTCCACAAAAGCTACGCGGCAGCCCTGGGCGGCAAAGGCTTCCACCAAACTGGCGCCAATGCCGGTGGCGCCGCCGGTGATAAACACCGACCGATCGCGCAGGCTGGAGTAATGCGTGTATTCCGCCATCAGTGTGATTCCCGATCAACGCGGTCGCCACTGGCGCCGACAAGAAAATCCAAATCCACACCCTGGTCCGCCTGCAGTACGGTATCCACATAGAGCTTGGCGTAACCCCGCGTGTAAGTCGGTGGGGGCTGCTGTTCTTGCCATTCGTTTAGACGCTCGGCCAGTTCTCGCTCCGACAACTGCACATTCAGCGTGCGCGCGCTGGCGCTGAATTCAATGACATCGCCGTCGCGGATCGCGGCCAGGGGGCCACCGGCACTGGATTCCGGAGCCACGTGCAAAATCACCGATCCGAATGCGGTACCGCTCATGCGCGCATCGGACAGGCGCAACATGTCCGTCACGCCTTTGTTCAGCAGCTTTTTAGGCAGCGCCATGTTGCCCACTTCGGGCATGCCGGGGTAGCCCTTGGGGCCACAGCCTTTGAGCACCAGCACGGAGGTTTCATCCACGTCCAGGTCCGGGTCGTCGATACGGGCTTTGTAATCCTCAATATTTTCAAACACCACCGCCCGGCCCACATGCTCCAGCAAATGCGGTGAAGCAGCACTGGGTTTAAAAATGGCGCCGCGCGGGCACAGGTTGCCGCGCACTACCCAGGTCCCGGAGCGCTCCACTACCGGGTTACTCATGGGGCGAATCACCTCGTCGTTGTAACACGGCGCTCCGGTAAATTGTGCCTCCTGTGTTTTGCCGCTCACGGTCATTTGCTTGCCGTGCAACTTGGGCGCCATGCGGGCCATAAGCGCGGGCAAACCACCCGCGTAGTGAAAGTCTTCCATTAGAAAGCGACCCGAGGGCATGAGGTCCACCAGCAGGGGCACGTCTCGACTCAGGCGATCAAAGTCGTCCAGGGTCAGGTTCAATCCCAGTCGGCCAGCAATGGCCAGCAGGTGCACCACCGCATTGGTGGAACCGCCCACGGCGGCGTTGACCACTATGGCGTTTTCCAGCGCCTCAAGGGTGAGGATATCGGCCAGGCGTACATCCGCTTCCACTAACTCCACGATGCGGCGCCCGGTCATGTGCGCCAGTACCTGGCGACGGGCATCCACGGCGGGGATGGTGGCGTTGTACGGGAAGCTCAAGCCCATGGCTTCGGTCAGGCTGGCAACGGTTGAGGCGGTACCCATGGTCATGCAGCTACCCCGGCTGCGGGACATACCGCCTTCGGCGGCAATAAAGTCTTCCGGGCTCATTTGCCCGGTGCGCACGGCGTCGGAGAACTTCCACACATCAGTGCCGGAGCCAATGTCCCGGCCCTGAAACTTACCGTTGAGCATGGGGCCGGAGGACACCACGATGGTGGGTAGATTAACGCTCGCAGCGCCCATCAACTGGCCGGGGGTGGTTTTGTCGCAACCGCCCAGCAACACGACGCCGTCGATGGGGTTCCCGCGAATGGATTCTTCCACCTCCATGGCCAGCAGGTTGCGAAACAGCATGGCGGTGGGGCGCATCTGGGTTTCACCCAGGCTCATGGCCGGGAATTCCACCGGCAGGCCGCCGGCTTCCCAAACCCCGCGCTTAACGTATTCGGCCAATTCACGCAGGCCGGAATTGCAGGGGGTTAGTTCAGACCAAGTGTTACAAATACCGATCACCGGCCGGCCATCGAACACATGCTCGGGAAAGCCCTGGCTCTTCATCCAGGAGCGGTGGATAAATCCGTCTTTATCCAGCTTGCCGTAACTTTTGGTGCTGCGTCTTGGGGGGCGTTTGGCGGACATAACAGTCAATCTTCGGTGGTCCAGTCCAGCGTGGACACGGAGTTATAAAGTGGCCGACACTCCGTCGGGCGTGTTCTCGCGGGCGCTCAGAGAAGCGTCGATCAGGGCTAAGGCCTCGGTGAGCAAGGCCAGCATGGCGTTGTGGGCACGGGTCTGATCGCCGGCGACTATGGCTTCATAGACCGCGCGATGGTCACTTTCGCTCGCCACTTCCACACCTTTTAACTGATTGGTGCAGGCGATGCTGGCGCGCAGCGCTGTTTGGATAAAATTGCGCAGCTGCATAAAGAAGCGATTTTCACTGGCCAGAAGAATGGAGCTGTGAAAAGCAATGTCGGCCTCCAGCGGGTCGTCCAGCCCACGTTCGGCGGCTTCCATACGGCGCAAAGCATCGTGGATACGACTGATGTTGGCTGAATTCTGTTTGCGTGCGGCCAGGATGGCGGCTTCCGGTTCGAGCCCGATGCGCAGCTCGGTGAACTCGCGCAGCAACTCCAGGGAGGGCCGGCTGGTGAGGGTCCACTGAAGCACGTCTTCATCGAACATGTTCCAGCTGCTGTTGGGCTGGACTCGTATGCCCTGACGCGGGCGGGAGGAAATCAGGCCTTTGGCGGTGAGCATTTTGACTGCTTCGCGGATTACGCTGCGACTGATATCAAACTGTTCGCAGAGCTCGGCCTCGGTGGGAAAGGGCTCGTTGACGCCGTAATCGCCGCGCACTATGGCGGCCCCCAGGGTGTAGGTGACTTGATGGGTTAGGTTACGGCCGCCATTGAGTTTGCTCATGGGATTTGCCTTGTTACGTCTGTCTGCTGCTATTTTAGTGCAATCAGCGCACGTCCTTGGCCAATTGCGGTTTTTTTATTCTGTTTAGCTGCTTTTCTTACCCATTTTGCGACGCAGGGCGCTGATCACCGGAACCACCTCGGGTCGTATGTCGCGCCATAAGTAAAAGGCCTCAGCCGCTTGCCCCACCAGCATACCCAAGCCATCGGCCAGGCGTCCGGCACCGTGGGCTTCCGCCCATTGTAGGAAAACCGTTTTCTCGGGTCCGTACATCATATCGTAACAGCTGGCTCCCGGCGCCAACAGCGACTCCGGCAGCGGTGGCAGTTCGCCACTGAGGCTGGCGGAAGTACCGTTAATCACCAGGTCGAACTGGCGCCCCTCCAACTGCTCGAACGTGAGCGCTTGGATGTCGCCCAGATCGTGAAAGCCTTTGGCCAATTGCTCAGCCTTGTGAAAGGTGCGGTTGGCAATAACCACCTCGGCGGGATTTTGCTCCATGAGCGGCTGCAGTATTCCCCGCACGGCACCGCCGGCACCCAGCACCAGCACCCGCTGGCCGGCCAGGGGCCAGCCCAGGTTGTGCATGTCGTTGATCATGCCGATGCCGTCGGTGTTGTCCCCCAGCAGAGTGCCATCTTCCTGCAGAGCCAGGGTGTTGACCGCTCCGGCGCGGCGGGCGCGCTGGGTCAGGCGAGCGGCGTAGCTGTAGGCGTCCATTTTAAACGGTACGGTGACATTGAGGCCTTGGCCACCACTGAGGAAGAAGGCATCCGCAGCCGCACCGAATTCGCCTTCGGGAACCAGCTGTTTGGTGTAACTCATATCCTGGCCCGCCTGTTCCGCGAACTGGCGGTGAATATAGGGGGATTTACTGTGAGCAATGGGGTTGCCAAATACGGCGTAGGCGTCAGTCATACTCAGTCCATTTTGTGTGTAATCAGATCCAATCGCGGGGCTGCAAGTAATAATCCGTCAGGCTCGCTTCCGGCGTGCCCGCTTCGGGGCGCCAATCGTAGTCCCAGCGCACCAGGGGCGGCAGCGACATCAGAATCGACTCCGTACGCCCACCGGTCTGCAGCCCAAACAAAGTGCCGCGATCATACACTAAATTGAATTCCACATAACGACCCCGGCGGTACAGCTGGAAGTTGCGTTCACGCTCGCCAAAGGGCAGCTCTTTACGACGCGCCACAATGGGCTGGTAGGCAGGTACGTAGCTGTCCCCTACGGCTTGCATCAGGGCGAAACTGCGCTCGAAACCCAGCTCGTTGAAGTCATCGAAGAACAGGCCCCCTACTCCGCGCGGCTCCTGGCGGTGCTTGAGGTAGAAATAGTCGTCGCACCACTGCTTAAAGAACGGGTAGATGTTGTCACCAAAAGGCGCGCAGGCCTCCCGAGCGGTTTGGTGCCAGTGGCGGCAGTCCTCTTCATTGCCGTAGTAGGGGGTCAGATCGTAACCGCCCCCAAACCACCACACCGGCTCCGCGCCGGGTTTTTCGGCGATAAAGAAGCGCACATTGGCGTGACTGGTGGGCACATAGGGATTGTGCGGATGGATCACCAGGGACACGCCCATGGCCTCAAAGGAGCGGCCCGCCAGCTCTGGGCGGTGCGCTGTGGCGGAGGCCGGCATTTCCTTACCGAACACGTGGGAGAAGTTGACCCCGCCCTTCTCGATCACCGCACCCTCGGTGAGCACCCGGGAGCGCCCGCCACCGCCCTCGGCTCGCTGCCACTCGTCCTCAATAAAGCGACCAGTGCCATCTTCAGCTTCTAAAGCCGCGCAGATGTGGTCCTGCAAGCCAAGTAAGTAGGTTTTTACGGCGTTTTTGTCGGGGCTGTCCGAGCTTGCGGCCATGCCTGATGCCTCTTCTGTATACCAATCTGGGCCGCAATTGTACCGTCCCAATAAGACAAAGGCGACGCGAGGCATGGAATGCGGACACATGGGCCTTGGGCTGGGGGCTTGGCGCACTTCTCCTCGTGTATAGCAATGTTAAAGACGGCCGCGAAGCGTTGCCTTCTCGGGCCTCAGTTGGTCAAATGGGGGAATTTGCTTTGATGCGTCTTGTCAGTCACTGCCTACTCTAGAGGTGCTCTATGAAACGCTTCGCCCTGTCCCGCCGCCGACTGCTACAGCAGTTGGGCATTTCTGCCGCCGCCCTTTCATCGGGTTTTGCGCCGCATATTCTGGCGGACAATAACCAGCGGAAGCTAGGCGTTGCCCTGGTGGGGCTGGGTCGTTACAGCACCAATCAATTGGCCCCGGCCCTGCAGCTCACTCAACATTGTGAGCTGCGCGGCATTGTTACTGGCAGCCCCGAAAAAATACCCGTGTGGCAGGAAAGGTACGGCATCAAAGACGCCAATGTGTACAACTATGAAAACATGCACACGGTGGCGGACAACCCCGATATCGACATTATTTACGTGGTCACCCCCACGGGTGTCCACAAAAAGTATTCCGTGATCGGTGCCAACGCCGGCAAGCATGTGTGGTGCGAAAAGCCCATGGCCATGGACGAAAAGGAATGCCAGGACATCATCGACGCCTGCCGAAAAAACAAGGTTAAGCTAACCATCGGCTACCGCATGCAACACGAGCCCAACACCCAGACCGTCATGGAATTTGCGCGCACTCGCCCTTACGGCGCCATTGAGCGCATCCGCACCGAAGCGGCGTATGCCGGAGGCGAAAATCGCCCGGCCGATAACTGGCGCATGCAGGCCCATATGGGCGGCGGCGCCATGTACGATATGGGCGTCTACCCGCTCAATGCGGCGCGCTACGCCACGGGCGAGGAGCCCATCGCCATTACGGCGCACCACGAAATTACCCACCCGGAAGCCTTTACCGAAGTGGATTCCACCACCCATTTCACTTTGGAGTTTCCCAGCGGCGCCATCGCTGAGGGCATGACCAGTTTCGTGAAGCCCGGCAATAAGCTGGAAGTGCACTGCGAAGACGGTTGGTATCGACTGCAGCCCATGTCCAGTTACACCGGCGTGCAGGGCGAAACCAGCGATGGACGTCAGTTGAACAAACCCATTGCCAATCAGCAGGCCGCGCAGATGGACAACGACTCACTGGCCATTTTGCGCGATACCGAAGTCATCGTCCCTGGCGAAGAAGGGCTACGGGACGTACGCCTCGTTCAAGCCGCGTTTGAATCCGCGCGCAAAGAAAAACGTATAACACTTTAACTCTTAAATGCTTGCCCAGTTTGGGCCATTGAAATTCGGAGATGCTTTATGGACCCCTACCTTTTATCCCGGCGCCGTCTGCTCAAACAGTTGGGCCTATCAGCCACTGTTGCTTCCACGGGCTTGAGCGCTCATGTGCTGGCGTCAAAGCCCAACCGAAAACTGGGCGTGGCGCTGGTGGGCCTGGGTTTTTACAGCACCGACTGGCTCGCGCCAGCGCTGCAGCTGACCAAACACTGTGAACTGCGCGGCATTGTCACCGGCAGCCCGGAAAAGATTCCGGAGTGGCAGGAAAAATACGGCATTAAGGACAAGAACGTTTACAACTATGAAAACATGCATACCGTGGCGGACAACCCGGACATCGATATTATTTACGTCGTCACGCCCACCAGTACCCACAGGGAGTTTTCTCTGATCGCCGCTAACGCCGGCAAGCATGTGTGGTGCGAAAAGCCCATGGCCATGGATGAAAAAGAATGCCAGGACATCATCGACGCCTGCCGAAAAAACAAGGTTAAGTTGACCATCGGCTACCGGCTGCAACACGAGCCCAATACGCAGGCCATCATGACTTTTGCTGATACTAAACCGTTTGGTGCCATTAAAGATCTGAACGTCGTAGCCGCCTATCAGGGCAGCAGTTGGCCCGACAATCACTGGAAAACACGCTGGGATATGGGCGGCGGCGCCATGTACGATATGGGCGTCTACCCAATCAATGGCGCCCGCTACGCTACAGGGCAAGAGCCCATTGCCATCGAAGCCCGGCACGAGGTGACTCACCCGGAAATTTTTACCGCTGGCGACTCCACCACCCACTTTACCTTGGAATTCCCCAACGGCGTTGAAGCGACGTGTATGACCAGTATGGTCAAGCCCGGCAACAAGCTGGAAGTCAATTGCGCCGACGGCTGGTACCGTTTGGAACCCATGTCGGAGTTGAATGAGGTGCGCGGTAAAACCAGCGCTGGCCACAAACTGAACAAAGAAATCCCCAGCCAACAAGCACTGCAAATGGACAACGACGCTTTGGCCATCATCAACGACACGGCGGTTATAGTCCCCGGCGAAGAAGGCTTGCGAGATATCCGTGTTGTGCGCGGCGCATTTGAATCCGTGCGTCAAAATAAGAGGATTACGCTTTAACCCAATGTAAAACGCATCAGAAAAGGAGGCCGCGATGCATAAAAGCCGACTTGGAAATATCGTTATTGACTGCCAAACGGATGATCTTCTGTCACAGGCGCAATTCTGGAGCGATGCACTGGGTTACCCTATGCCCGATGAGCTGGATGTAGACAGCGGCTATATCCAGCTCGTAACCCCGCCGGGCGATGTACAAGTTATCGTGCAGCGGGTCAGTCACGACCCGCGGGCGCATTTCGATATTGAAACCGACTCAATCGAATCGGAAGTTGCACGCATGGAGCAATTGGGTGCGACCATCGAGTCACGCAACGACGGCTGGACGGTTATGCAAGCGCCAAGCGGCCACCGGTTTTGCGTGGGCAGCCCCTATCGAAGTGGCTTTGATGACAATGCGAACACCTGGGGTAATCGTGCCTAGCGTTTTTTGTTTCGGCTAGGCCACGTTTCTGGAAATGTAAAACCAAGGAAGCAGGAATCAAATGATCTATCAGGTAAATACAGAAACTCTATCCATTGAGGAGTTCACGGAAAAATTCCAAGAATTGTCGCTTAGGTACGAAGAAGACAACTATACCGAGTGCGGTTTTGAGCAGGCGACCAAACAAAAAGAACGCTTGTTAAAGGCAATACGTTCGGGGCAACTAACTCAAAAGGATTACGATGAGATGCATCCTGTTTTTGTTTACGCGAATAGTGATTTAAACACGTTTGTAACGCCACAAGAGAAACGCCCAGGCCTACTTGAGCGGCTCTTTTCTCGGTAACAATTTAACTAGTTCAAACTGACACTCGTCTTACGTCCACCTTCCGAGCGTTTATCCATCACAGGTAGTCTCGCTTCGTGGGACAGTGCTGGCATCTCTAACACGGCTGAGGGTAAGTAGGTAATCGGGCTTTTTAATTCGCGGACCTTCAGAGTCGTGGCTACATTGTGGTTACCGTAGTGAAATGTGGCTGCGGTTACCGTCATTCCATTTCTAAGACCCGCTTGATACGCATTGTTCTGAACTTCAAGATCTCGGACGACGAAGCTTGGGCCATTCATTGGGTAGGTGAAACCTAGAGAGAAGCGGGGCTGGCTTTCAAGCGAAACGAGATCACGTTTTTCGTACCTCTGTTGAGTGAGCTCTACACCTCGATTTAAGTGGATAAAGTTTTCAATATCTTCCTTTGGATCTTCGATACCAAGATTACGCATCACGTATTCAATCCTTTCCGGGCCGATCAGCGGGTATTTGGATTTCACGTTGTCTTTCGCCAGTTGTAGGATCGCGTGCTCTAACTCCAAATCGCCGCTTTGCACGAGCTCTTCGTCCCACTTCAGCGCGAGCAAAAATCCCTTCCAGTAGGGCACCTTCTCAAATGCATCGCGTCCGATCCAAGGGGGTGGATTGAAATATACCTTTGCGTACTCTTTGGCCCCCAGATCTGCGACGGATGATTGGGCGAGAGAAGAAAGGACGTTGTTGATTTCAGCAATAAACCTTTCGCGATCTATCAGGCCCACGTGATAGGCGACTTTGTAGGTAAGGTATTCGGTGAACCCCTCGGTAAACCACTGCAAGCCTGGAAACTTGACGGATGAAAGCCCCATATCCCCGGGGTTTAACTGATGCAGAAGCTCGTGAGTGAAAGTAAGGGCTACTTTTTCCAGCGAGATATCATCGGCCAACTGGAGCCAAACCGTATTATTCAAAGCAACCCCATTAATGGACGACTGACCCGATGCTGAAGCAAGCCGGGATGCGATGATCAACTGACGCTCCCCAAGCGACGGCATGCTCCGATTCATTAGCTTCAAAGTTGCATCGATGTGTTGCGCTAGGTGTTCACCCGCTCCAGGTAATGCCTTATCGAGCACGAGTTGATTGTCCCCCTGCAGGGTATGCGCCGTAACCCTGTTCAACTCGCTTGCGTAAAAAAGGCTAGTCAAGATTCCATGCAGGTCTCCCTTGTAATTGAATTCCGAGTTGTTTCCATCGACACTGGCGAATACAGCCCAATTTTCCGGGAGGTTCTTCCAAGAGACGTTAATATCGAGCTCCGCGTCCTGCAATGGAATAACCAAGGCCATGCCGGCAATAAACGTGACGTAAGCATTTTGCAGAATTGGTAAGTACTGGTTGATACTGGCTGCCGTGGAGATATCGGCATGAATTTGCGTCAATCTGTAATCGACAACTACCGTCCTTGATCCGGCCACCCCACAGTCAGCTAAGTGAAAGTGGAGTGTGTCTATCTCTCCCAGTACCGAGGTTTCTTCGAGAACGGTCTCGCAATCTGAATCACGTATGGTGAGATTCTTAATACCTAGACTGGCTCCGGTTGTAGTGCCCCACCGATAAGGTATGCGCAGCTCGACGTGCTCTGAGTCAGCGTCCAACTGAAGCTCAAGGGTGACCGATAGCTCGGTGGAATTCCCGTTGGTAGTGACCTCCAGATCATAGTTGGCTGTGGCACCAACAGCCTCTAGAGACCAGGTAAACCAAAGCAGAACCAGACACGGGGCTAAAACCCTCCGTAGGTAGGAGCTAAGAACTTCCATATTGCCATCCGCTTATTATGGCCCGCACGCCGGAACGGGCACCGTGCTTGAAGGCTAGCCTGTGCGGAATTGGATGTCAAAACGATGGGGTCGTTGTCGCGGCGGGTGCAGAGGAGTAACGACTGGGCGCAGCAATGCTACGCCCAGTCCGAAAGAGCTACAGCTCTTTAAGCTTGATGTTCCTAAACCAAACCTTATCGGCATGATCTTGAAGGACGATGATGCCACCCGGGCTTTGGGCGAAGTGTTCCCAGTCGGCGAATTTACTGTTGGCAATTAGCTCGTCCCACTCGTCTGACCACATTTCAATTTCCACTACCTTGTAGCCGTTCAACCAATGTTGTACATGTCCGTTGTTCACAATCAAACGGGTGCGGTTCCATTCACCCGGTGGGTTGGCGGCCACAAATTCACTTGCAATCAAGTCGTAGTTGTCACCGGCGCGGTGGGTTTCGATTTGTCCGTCTTGGTGGCCGGCGTTGTCCAGGATTTGATATTCGGGTCCCGTTAAGAACGCGAACTCCAAGTCTGGATGCTCCTTCACGTTGTAGATAATGCCGCTGTTGCCGGCCTCTGAAATTTTCCATTCCAGGTACAGCTCGTAGTTTTCCACCGGTTCTGGCGTAATCACCACGTCGCCACCGCCTTCCGGCGTACGCCAACCTTCTTCACCTTCAAGAAGTCCGATCATGTGCAATGTGCCGTTATCTATTACCCAGCGACTTCCTAGAGTATCGGCGTTGTAGTTACGCAGGCCATCCAGAGTTTTGCCATCAAACAATAGTTGCCAACCTTCCGCGACTTCTGCCTCGGTCAGTTGATTATGGTTGATTTGATAATCCTGATTTATCGCTACCGGTTTATCGTCAGGCAAGGCGTTAAGGGTGTACCAGGCTTCTGTCGTCCAGAGGCTGGTATCCGACTCGCTGACAAACGGCCGGGTGATGCGGAAGTACACTACGTGCTCTTCTTTTAGGCCATCAAGTTTGAAGCTGGCACGGGTGCGATCTTCAGACAGAGAAAATTCTTGTACCGTGAGCTCGGTCAAATCGTTTTTCGGGCCGCCGTATTGTTCTGTAGGCTCGTAGTACCACTGTTGAATAGTGAAGTCATTGGCACTGATGTTTTGGCCTTCTTTAATGGGCTTTGTGAACTCGATTTCGAAACCGTCCGAACGAGCACTCACTCTCAACATCTCGAAGGCGAGTTCCCCGTTGTACTCTAGCCGTTGTAAGCCAAACCAATTTTTTCCTTCGTGACCCCAGTTGCCTGGGTTACCAACACCACCCGCAATCAGTGAGCCGTCCGGCGCCCAATCCAAACGATTAATGCCCGCTTCCAAGCCCTGCGTAAAGCGGAACACCGCTCCCTGCAAGCGACCATTGACGCGCTCAGCAAACACTCGCTTAATGCCGCCGTGGGTCACTTCACCATGAATCATTTGGTTTTTGTACGGGCCGATGTTTAACGGTGCTGGCTGACCGGGCGAGTTACCGATTTCATCCTGGGGCAACCAGACCACCGGCAAAGTTTCTTGTAGATGGGCAGTGCCTTCAAAATCAACGGCGCGAGATCCGTAGAATGCACCTTCGGTCAGCTCTACAATTTTGCTGGACGGCAGCCAATCGCCTTCGTTGTCGGAAATGAACAGGCCACCATCGATTCCGTAACCAATGCCATTGGGTGTGCGCAAACCTTGGGCGATAAATTTCACGCTGCCGTCGGCTTTGCTGATTTTCGCCACCTTACCGCGATCCGGAGCCTGGGGGTCAGCGCTGGCACCGCCGGGTAAAACGGCAACGGCCAGGGTCGCGTAAAAGTAGCCGTCTTGATATTCCAGGCCAAATGCAAATTCGTGGAAGTTGTCGGTTACGCTCCAGTCATTGGCCACCATTTGGTAGGTGTCAATTAGGCCATCGCCCGTGCTGTCGATCAGTTTGGTCAGTTCTTGCTTTTGCATAACGTAAATGTCGCCGTCGACGACTTTCACACCCAAGGGCTCGGCGAGTCCGCGCGCAATTCGCTTGATCTGAATGTCTTGCGGTTCTGCGGTGTAGTTTTCCACCAGGTAAACCGAACCTTCCGCATCCCAGGTGGACACCACCATGCGGCCGTCTGGCATAAAGTCGATGCCGCCAACCATGGGTTCGAAGTCATCCGGGCGGGCTTGGAATAGATCAAACGACGGATGCAACCCGGCGACTTCCCGTTGGTCACCGGGAATGGCCTTGAGCAAACTTTTATCGACCTCTACTTTGGCTTCGGCTTCTTTCTCTTCTTCAGAGCCTTCATAATCAGCCAGAGAAAGAATGTAGTGGACCATTTGTTCGGCTTGGTCGAGAGAAAGATCTGGGTGCGCCGTCATGGGCACTTGGCCCCAGTTGCCGCTGCCGCCATCGATGATTCGGCGCGCGAGCATCTCCACCGTGTCGGGGTCATCGTTGTAGGTCTGGGCCATGGCCACATAAGACGGCCCAACAGTGCTTACCTCTGGGTTGTGGCAGGCCGCGCAGTCGTCGTTTTTGATTAGGGTCAGCCCCGGATGTTCACGCTCCTCGGGTTCCGGTTCCGGCGGAATGAGATCGGGGTAGTGCAATGCCAAGCGCGTGGTGCCATTGGATAACTGCAGATAAGCTGCGTCAGAGAATTCTCCCGGACCAGAAATTTTATGCTCGGCGGGTAGTTCCATATTTCCCAGAGACAAAGTAACGCCATCGGGCAAACCGGACACAGTGAATTCGCGTATCAGCTCTATCCCTTGGCTTCGACGTTGGTAGCTGGGCGTCTCGGTGACCTCAGCCTGCCAGCCCTGTCCACTGGCGCTGTAAAGTACCACTACTTGCTCACCCTCAATTCGGTAGCCGCGGTAACGCACCTGCGCACTCGGATCCCCTTGTACCCTCCAGGCGGCGGACTCATTGATCAAGTAGGAACCACCATCGCTCCTGGGTTGTGGGCCATGGCGACGGTCAAACACTGCGCCTTTCAGTTCCAGATCGCCCTCCCAAGCTTTGTACAGGTGCCCGGATTCTGTGTCGTAAGCCACTCTAATATCGTCACCCAGACGGACGGTGAGCATGCGAGAACGACCATCCAATACCGAACGGAACGCCGGCATATCGCCCTCCAGGCTCGCCTCAAGATCGGGGGTTTCCTGAGTGCCCTGACAGGCCTGCAGCATGAGGCCCGCGCAACCAGCGGTGGCCAGAATGAGCAGGCGGCGAATGGGGAGCAAAGATCTGGGCATGTACTTCTCCAGTTTTATGGGTATTTGTATCAGTATCGGAATCTAGCACAGGGTTCATTTAGGCGCCGGTGAATACGTATGCAGGGGATGCCCGTCACCGCCGACGCTGGACCGGACAACCACCTATTGAACCGTCGCCGATTTATTTGTAATATAATAGGATGTTAATAATGGTAGTGAACCCCCGGACCTGATTGAGGTATCCCCATGAAGCGGCAACACACCCTATTCCTAGCAAGCGCCCTTTCTTTCTCCTTAGCTCTGGTGGGCTGCGGTTCCAGCTCAAGCGGCGACAATGGCAATGACAAAGAGCCCAACGGCGACCCACCCCCCAACGCGCCACCCGGTATTTCCTTCAACAACATCAGCGTACACGACCCATCGGTGATCAAGGTGGACGATGCCTACTATGTGTTTGGCTCTCATATGTCTGCCGCACGCACGACCGACCTCATGAACTGGACCCGGGTCGCTAATGATGTCAACTCCGCCAACCCTTTGTTTGAGGACGTGATGGTTGAGCTGGACGAACTGTTTGAGTGGACCCGAGGCCCGAGCATGTGGGCAGCGGACGTGACGCAGTTGGGCGATGGCCGGTTCTATTTCTACTACAACGGTAGCCAGGGCGATCGTCCGCGTGGCGCATTGGGGTTGGCGATTGCTGATAACGTTGAAGGGCCTTACGAGGATCAGGGGATCTTCATCTGGTCGGGCATGGAAAATACTGAGGAAAATGAGCTCTATCACCCCACGGGCGGCACCTTCAATGCTAACTATGAGCCCCACGCCATAGACCCGCACACGTTTTATGATAAAGACGGCGAGTTGTGGATGGTGTACGGCTCCTATTCCGGTGGGATATTCGTCCTGGAGATGAATGAAGAAACGGGCCTGCCAAAACCGGATCAAGGCTATGGCACTCATGTGTGGGGTGGATACCACGCCCGCATTGAAGGCCCCTACATGATTTACAGTGAGGAGACCGATTACTACTACTTGTTAATGACTTACGGTGGTTTGGATTCGACCGGCGGTTACGAGCAGCGGGTAGCGCGCGCTCGCAACCCCGACGGACCCTTTGTGGATGGTCGCGGTACCGATATGAGTGACGTGCGTGGGGAGCCTAATTGTGGCCTTGATTGTGCCGACTCCCTCATCACGCCGCATGGGCAGAAGTTGATGGGTAGTTTTCTGTTTGATCGGCGCGATGGCGAACCGGGCTTTGGTAGCGGACACGGCTACGTCTCGCCCGGGCACAACAGCGCGTATTACAAAGCGGACTCTGATCAATACTTCTTGTTCTTTCACACCCGCTTCCCGTCTCGTGGCGAACAGCATGAGGTACGCGTGCATGAGATGTTTATCAATGAGGATGACTGGCTAGTGGTTGCGCCGCATCGCTACGTCCCTTTGAGCGAAGCGGAAGCGGACTTGAGCTGGAGTATCGCAGAGGACGAGGCGGTGGGAACCTATATGTTTATGGAACACAGCCTGCCGTTGCTGCGCGGTTATCGTGAATCAGACCGAATCACGCTGGAAGCGGACGGTTCCATAACCGGGGAGTTGTCCGGGGAGTGGGAATACGCCGGCAATAACCGAATCACCATCACTCTCGATGGGGATGCCGAGCCTTACTATGGCGTGCTGTCGCACCAGTACAACGAGACTCTGCGTGACTTTACCGTGACCTTCACCGCGCTGAGCCCGGACGGCCCCAGTATTTGGGGGAGCATGCTGCCCTAACAAATTGGACCATTCGTAAGAAGTAAGGGCGCAGCCAAGCTGCGCCCTGATCCAAACAAGCCTACAGTTCTTTCAGTTTAATATTCCTAAACCACACCTTATCGGCATGATCTTGTAGCACGATGATGCCACCCGGAGATTTAGCGAAGTGTTCCCAGTCAGCAAACTTGCTGTTGGCGATCAGTTCGTCCCATTCATCTGACCACATTTCAACTTCGACTACCTTGTAGCCATTAAGCCAATGTTGCACATGGCCATTGTTAACGATCAAGCGAGTGCGGTTCCATTCGCCTGGCGGATTAACGGCGACAAATTTACTGGCGATCAGGTCGTAGTTGTCACCGGCCCGGTGGGTTTCTATTTGTCCGTCTGGGTGACCGGCATTGTGCAAAATTTGGTACTCGGGACCGGTTAAAAAAGCGTAGTCCAAGTCTGGATGTTCTTTAACGTTATAAATGATTCCGCTGTTACCGTACTCTGAAAGTTTCCACTCCACATAGAGTTCATAGTTTTCCACGGGCTCGGGCGTAATCACCACGTCACCACCCCCATAGGGCGTGTGCCATCCTGATTCGCCCTCACGCAAACCGGTCATGTGCAGGGTGCCGTTGTCGACAACCCAACGCTCCCCCAGGGAGTCGGAATTGTAATTGCGTAAGCCGTCCAGGGTTTCGCCGTCAAAGAGTAACTGCCAACCTTCCGCCACTTCGGTTTGCGTCAGCCGGTTATGGTTCAATTGGTAGTCGGTGTTGATTGCTACCGGATAGTTTTCCGGAATCGCATTCAAGGTGTACCAGGCTTCTGTGGTCCAAAGGCTGGTGTCCGATTCACTGACAAACGGCCGTTTAATTCTGAAGTAAACCACATGGCCGGGTTTTAAACCCTCCAGCTCGAAGGCGGCGCGCGTGCGATCTTCTGACAATGAAAAGGCGCGCACTTTGAGTTCTCGAAGATCTTTCTTTGGCCCACCGTAGGCTTGCGTAGGTTGGTAGTACCACTGCTGGATTTTAAAATCGTCGGCGTTAATGTTTTGGCCTTCTTTAATGGGCTGCGTGAATTCAACTTCAAATCCACTGGAACGTGCGCTCACGCTTAACATTTCAAACGCGCTTTCGCCGGTGTACTCCAGCCTCTGCAAGCCGAACCATTCGCCGCCCTGGTGACCCCAGTTTCCGGGGTTACCAACGCCGCCGACAATCAACGAACCATCTGGCGCCCAGGCGAGTCGATTAACGCCCGCTTCCAGGCCTTGACTGAAACGAAACACCGCGCCCTGCAAACGGCCGTTTATGCGCTCCGCAAATACGCGCTTGATGCCGCCGTGGGTAACTTCGCCGTGGATCATTTGGTTCCGATAGGGGCCGATGTTTAACGGCGCGGGTTGGCTGGGTGAGTTGCCGATTTCATCTTGGGGCAACCAAACTACCGGCGGTGTTTCGGGAAGCTCGGCGGTGCCATTGAAGTCCACGGAGCGGGAACCGTAAAACGCCCCCTCGGTCAGTTCAACGATTTTACTGGAGGGCAACCAATCACCTTCGTTGTCGGAAATGAACAAGCCTCCATCGACACCAACACCGATGCCGTTGGGTGTGCGCAATCCGCGCGCGACAAATTCCACTTGGCCATCCGCTTTGCGGATTCGTGCTACGGTGCCGCGATCCGGGGCTTGCGGATCCGCGCTGGCGCCGCCGGGCAAAACAGCCGTGGCCAAGGTGGCGTAAAAGTGACCGTCCTCATAAGCGAGGCCAAAGGCAAATTCGTGGAAGTTATCGGTCACGCTCCAATCGTTGGCGACCACCCGATACTCGTCGATCAATCCGTCTCCGTTGGTGTCCACCAAGTGAGTCAGCTCCTGCTTTTGCAGCACGAAAATTTCACCGTCAACCACTTTAATCCCCAATGGCTCGGCGAGGCCGCGCGCAATGCGTCTGGCGGTGATGTTCTCCGCTGTGCCTTCCCAGTTTTCCACCAAATAGACTGAGCCGTCCCGATCCCAAGTAGACACCACCAAACGACCGTCGGGCATAAAATCGATACCGCCAACGCGCGGCTCGAAGTCTTCCGGGCGCGCCTGATACAAATCGAAGGACGGGTGCACGCCGGCCACTTCTCGTTGATCGCCCGGTATGGCTTTTAGCAATTCCTGCCGGGCTTTTTCTTCTTCCGCCTTCTTGCGCGCGAGTTCTTCAGCCTCCCGACGCTCGGTGTCGCTGGCTGACTGTGGAGCGAAAGACAAGATGTACCGCACCATGGTTTCGGCATCATCCTGGTAAAGCTCCGGGTGCGGAGTCATGGCCACCTGCCCCCAGCGACCGGAGCCGCCGTCAATGATCGATTGCGCCAGTTGGGCGACAGTCGCGGAGTCATCACTGTAACGTTCAGCCACGGAGTTATATGAGGGGCCCACGGTGTCCAACTCAGGGTTGTGGCAAACGGCGCAATCGCTGTTATTGATCAGCCTCTGGCCCGGATGCTGTTCCGGTGTTGGCGGCGCGATGGGCTGGGGGTCCGGGTAGTACAAGGCCAGTTGCGTGTCGCCATTGTGCAATCGCAGTTCGCTTCGATGATTGAACTCGCCTGCTCCACTGATCCGGTGCTCGGCGGGTGCCGCCATTTGGGTGAGTGATACCGTGGCGCCGTCCGGCAAACCTTCAACCGAAAAAGCGCGCCGTAATTCCACGCCGGGGGCGCGCCGTTCAGCGCTAGGGCGTTCTTCTATATTTGCCTGCCAACCGGTTCCTTCAGCTCGGTACAGCAACACCACTTGCTCATCTTCGAGCCGGTGCCCCCGATAACGAACTTGGGCGGCGCCACCGCCGCGAATGCGCCAAGCACCCGGTTCGTTGATAAAAAAGCTAGCGCCCTCAGCGCGAGGTTGTGGCCCGTGGCGTTGGTCAAAAACGGCGCCTTCAAGTACCAAATCGCCCTGCCAGGCTTTGAACAGGTAACCCGCCTGGGTGTCATAAGCGAGGAAAATATCGTCGTCCAAGCGTACCGTTAAAGTGCGCGGCCGACCGTCCAGAACTGAACGAAAAGCGCGAGTGGGGCCCTGTAACTCTGCCGAGGTTACGGATTCGGGGCTATCCTGAGTCCTCTGACAACCCTGAATCAGCAGGCCGAAGCCGAACAAAAACAGCGGAATTAACGTGCGACGCACACTGGACGATCTGGGCATCTAGCCTCTCCTTTTATTTACACATAGCGGACCAGTTTACCTGCTCTCGGGCCATTTGGCCTGGAAGAACCACCCACCATGGGTAATTGACAAGCAACAAAACGGGGAACACACTTAAAACCGTTCTGGCGGATTTCGAATTCATGGTTCTGAGCAGCTTCGTACAACGTCGACGCTCCTGCGTCTTCCCGTTGATGGCAACCCTGGTGGTTTCCTGGTGCCTGCTGCTGTGTGCGTCTATCGCCCAGGCCGAGCCCCATGGCGACATACACGTGGCTGCCGAAGCACCCGTTCACGAGGCGCCCTGCCACGGTGCGAATGACAATCATGCGTCCGCCGAAGAAACTCATGCCCAGGATTGCCCCAACTGCGACGCCCAGCCGGAACAGGCCGGTAGTGGCAGTGCGCCACAGGTTATTCTGCATTTGGTGGATTGGTTTGGGTCCCTGTTGGCGCCCCAAACTCCAACCTATACGGTGGCCATTCACCCCAATCCACCGCCTCCTCCCTCGGATCGATTACATCTCGTAAAAGGCGTTTTTCTGATTTGATCACTGGCCTCGCTGTGCCTGCGTACCCAGTGATTGTGACTTCAGGAAAACCCTTATGCCTCTATCTGGTAAAACCCTAGCCATTATCGGCGCGAGCGCGTTGCTCGCAGTCGGCTGTACCTCCCCCGGCCCTTGGGAGCCGCCGTCTGCGGCGGACGACGCGCCTGGGACTTATGCCCTTACTCAGCCTCTGGCGGATGACGCCGGGCTGGAAGAGCTGTTGTCTTTCGCCCTCGCTCAACATCCCAGAATTGCCGCCGCGGAGGCCGAATGGCGTGCCGTCGAAGCTCAAATTACTCGGGCTGGCGCTCTGGAAGACCCGCGCCTGAGTGTGAGCCAAAGCCTTAGCGGCGACCGGCAACGCCTAGCCGTTGAGCAAGCAATTCCCCTATTTGGACGCCGCGGGCTGGCCCGCGATGCCGCCCACCACGAAGCCTTAGCGAGCCAAGCCCAGTGGCACGAAGCCCAGTTGGACGTGCAGCAGGAACTGGTGCGCGCCTACGCCGAGTACGGGTACGTGCTGGCCTCCGAAAACATTGTGCGCCAGCAACAGGCGCTACTGGAACAACTGCTGGAAGTCGTTCGGGTTCGCTATCAGGTGGGCGGCGCCAATCAGGCCGAACTGCTGCGTATGCAAAGCGAGGCCGATCAACTCACCAGCGAACTTCAGCAACGTCGGCAACTCCGGGTAGCTGCCGGGGCGCAGTTAAATGCCGCCCTGGGACGCCCGAGCAGTGCCCTCTTGCCAGAGCCTGTCTGGTCACCCCTGCCCATAGTCCCCGAATCCACGGCTCTGGCGCTGGAACCGCTGAGTGCCAACCCTCGTTTGCAGGCGCTGGAACACCAACGGGAAGCCCGCCGAGCCGATTGGCAAACCGCTGACCGGTCGGGTCGGCCGCAGTTAATGGTGGGGTTGGAATATATGCGCGACCCGGCCATGGGCGGTGACACCAGCGTTATGGCGGGTATGACTCTGCCGGTGTGGCGCGGCACCTACCAGGCTGAACGGGAGCAGGCCCAGGAGCGCTACCGCGCCACGACGGAACGCTTGCGGGACGAACAGCAACAACTGGAAGCCGCACTACAGATGGCCCTTTTCAACTTCCGCGACGCCGAGCGAAACCGCCGTTTGTATGGCGAACAATTAATCCCCCGCACCGAACAAGCCTTGCAGGCCACACGCGCCGCTTACAGCGCCGGCAACGCCGCCTTCGCGGACCTGATCGCCAGCCAGCGCGATTGGCTGGGCTTTCAGCTCAGCCACGAGCGGGCGCGGGCAGACACACTGATTTGGCAGGCGGAGATAGCCATGCTCGCCGGCATCCTCCTGGTCGACACTGGAGACACACCATGACTATTGATTTCTCTTCCCCTCGGGTACGCCTGGGATTGTTGGCCGCCGTTGTGGTGCTTGTGCTGATCCTCTTGTGGAGACTCTTGGCACCGGGCGATGCCCATCGCGACCACGTGCACAGAACCGATGATGCACCGCCGCAGGATCAAACCACCGACGCCGAATTGAGCCCTCAACAGTCTCCCGGCGTTAACGTTGGGCAAACGCTTTATACCTGCAGCATGCACCCCCAAGTGCGATCTACGGATCCGGACGCGCGCTGTCCAATCTGCGGTATGGCACTGATTCCTGTTGCCACTGACGAGCACGATCACGACGATTCAGTTGCGGCCGAAGAAACCCCCGGGCTGCGTCTGAGCCCGCGGGCTATCGCACTTTCCAATATCCGCACCGCGCCAGTGGAGTATCGGGCTATTACTGCCACCCTATCTCTACCCGGACGGGTGGATTACGACGAAACCCGCCAGCGGGTCATTGCCGCTCGTATGGCCGGCCGACTGGACACTCTGCATGTGAACTTCACCGGCGCCCAAGTGGAAGCCGGTGACCCGCTGGTGGAAATTTACAGCCCGGAGCTGATTTCCGCTCAGGAAGAACTGCTGCAAGCCGCGCGTCGACTGCCCGGCTCCGAGTCCGGCGCCCTGGGAGACGGAGCGCGCATGACGTATCAGGCCGCGCGGGAACGGCTGCGCCTGCTGGGAGTTTCAACGCAAGAGATTGCGGCCATTGAAGAGCGGGGCGAGGTGCGCGATCAATTGCGCATTCACGCACCCATGAACGGCCTAGTAGTAACGCGCCACAGCACCGAAGGGGAATACGTAAACACGGGAGATCCCCTGTTCACCCTCGCGGATCTGTCGCGATTGTGGGTACAACTGGAGGCCTACGAGCGCGATCTGAATCAACTGGCCGTAGGCCAACCGGTGCATGTGCAGTTGTCCGCGCACCCCGGCGAAACCTACGAGGGCCAAATCACCTTTATTCAACCCAGGGTAGATGAAGCGCGCCGCACCGCCCAAGTGCGGGTCGAAGTGGCCAACCCCGAGGGACGACTCAAGCCGGGCATGTTGGCGCAGGGCCTGGTGCAGGCCGAGCAGCCCACCGCCCTGGTCATTCCCGCGTCGGCGCCCTTGCTCACAGGCACCCGCGCCCTGGTGTATGTGCAGGACCCAACCGACGATCAGCGCTTTCGCGCCCGGGAAGTCACACTGGGTGCACGCCTAGGGGACCACTATCAAGTGCGCAGCGGTTTGGCGGAAGGCGAGCGGGTGGTTAGCCACGGAGCCTTCCGTATCGACAGCGAGCTGCAAATACGCGGCATGCCCAGCATGATGGCACCGGAGGGCAATGGCGCACCCGCGCACGATCATGGCAATGGCAACGGCCATGAAGGTCACGGTGGCGCTCAGCAGGAAGATACCGATCACAGCAATCATGGACATCACAATCACGGGCATGACCACCACCAACATAACCACGACCACGACCACGACCACTATGATCAAGGTCACGGCCAAAACCATCAACAGGGTCACGACGATCATCCTGAGCACTGCGATGACCATGACGAGCATGGACATGATCACCATTCCCACAGTCATTCAGCGCCGAGCCTAGGTACTACCCAAGGAGGCGCTCATGGGTGAGTCTCCACGCGGGCTGGGCCGCTTAATCGATTTTTGTGTACGCGAGAAACTGGTGGTCGGGTTGGCCACCGCACTCCTGGTGCTGTGGGGGCTAGCCGTAGCCCCGTTTGACTGGGACACCGGCATGGTGCGCGCGCCCGTGGCGGTGGATGCCATTCCCAACCTGGGCGAGAACCAACAAATTGTCTTTACCGAATGGCCTGGGCGCTCGCCCCAAGATGTGGAAGACCAGATCACCTACCCGCTCAGCAGCGCCCTGATGGGGGTAGCCGGCGTCCAGGACGTGCGCAGCCTGTCCATGTTCGGTTTCTCAAGCATTGCGGTGATTTTCGACGAAGATGTGGAGTTTTACTGGTCCCGTTCGCGGCTGTTGGAAAAACTTAGCAGCCTCGCACCCGACACCTTACCCGCCGGAGTTCAGCCGGCTTTGGGGCCGGACGCCACCGCCCTTGGGCAGGTGTTTTGGTACACCCTGGAGGGTCGCGACCCCCAAGGCAACCCGGCCGGTGGCTGGGATTTGTACGAACTGCGCAGCTTGCAAGATTGGACCGTGCGCTTTGGTTTGCTGTCCGCCGAGGGCATCAGCGAAGTGGCGGGCATCGGCGGACACGTGCGCGAATATCAGGTGGACGTAGACCCGGAAGCACTGCGCGTGCACGGCGCCACTTTAGAACAGGTGATGGCGGCTGTGGCCGACAGCAACCTGGATGTGGGCGCCGGCACTACGGAAATCAACCGGGTGGAGTACCTGGTGCGCGGCGTGGGCTTGATTCGCAACGTGGAGGATATTCGTCAGGCGGTGGTGCGCTCCGGCCCGGACCAAGTCCCCTTACGCGTGAAGGACGTGGCTGACGTTGCCCTCGGACCCGCCGAGCGCCGGGGCGCACTGGATGTGGACGGCTCCGAGGCGGTCGGTGGCGTGGTGACGGTTCGCGAAGGCTTTAACCCCCAGGCGGCGATTCAAAACGTCAAAGCCCAGATCGAGGAAATCAGCGTAGCCCTGCCCGCACGGGCCGTGGTGGACTGGACTCGCACCGATCATGACCAAGTGGCGACTTTCGCCCAACGTCAGGGGTTACCCGAATTTCACAACAGCGACCCCCATGCACAGGAACCTTGGCGCGCCTGGCTGCGCGAGCACAGTGCCCACAGCCCAGACTGGCTAACACTGAGCCAAGTCACCCTTGTGCCGTTTTATGACCGCACCGAACTGATCAATGAAACCCTGGGCACACTGAGTGACGCCCTACTCCAACAGCTCCTAGTCACCATCGTGGTGATTCTGGTCCTTCTCGCCCATGTGCGCGCGGTTTTCGCGGTGGGCTTGATGCTGCCCATGGCGGTACTCATGACCTTTATCGGTATGAAGCTGCTGGGTGTGGAAGCCAATATTGTCGCCCTGGCGGGTATTGCCATAGCCATCGGCACCATTGTCGATATGGGCATAATCATCACCGACAACGTGCTGCGGCATCGACAAGCCAGCCCTCAGGCGCCGATTCACCAGGTCGTTTACTTAGGCACACGGGAAGTCAGTTCGGCGATCATCACCGCAATAAGCACCACAATTATCAGCTTTTTGCCGGTGTTTGTGATGACCGGTGCTGAAGGCCGATTGTTTACCCCGCTGGCGTATACCAAAACACTGGTGCTGTTGGCGTCGGTGTTTTTGGCCCTTACCTTGGTTCCGGCGCTGTTGCATGCGCTGCTCAAAGATCGCAAACCACTGGGACCGCGTCGTGCCGGCCTGGCCTGGGCGGGATTGGCGCTGGGTTTATGGGTTATCGCCGCCACCAACGGTTGGCTTTGGGTCGGTTTAATCGCCTTCCTCCCGGCCGCTTTAGCGGTGTGGTCCCTGTGGGCCAAGCATCAGCCCCAGGTTCAGGCATGGCAAGAAACCGGGCTACGCCGACTGCCTCCTTTTGCCCAGCAACGCTTACACCACTTGCCGCTGATACTGGGCGTGGTGTTTGTGGTTTTCCTGCTATCCGGTGTGTGGGAACCCTTGGGCCCCGGCGCCGGTGGCGTGCGTAACGTTTTGTTTATTGCGCTGATTTTCGGCGCTATTTTGGGGTTGTTCGCGGTTTTTATCCGCTTTTATCGCTCTATTTTGGGATGGTGCCTGGACCACAAACGAGCCTTCCTGGCGTTGCCATTGTTATTGGTGATGCTGGGCGGAAACATCTGGTTGGGCTTTGACCGGGTCTTTGGCGTACTGCCCAACACCCTGGATAGAGTCGTCGGTGGCGGCCAGTCCCTGCGCGAGAGCCGACCCTGGTCGGCCATGTCCCACGCGTTTCCCGGTCTGGGCCGGGAGTTTATGCCCGCGCTGGATGAAGGCACCTTCTTGTGGATGCCCACCACCATGCCCCATGCCTCCATCGGAGAAGTGCTGGAGGTGGTGAGCCAACAGGACCGCGCCATTGCGGAGATTCCGGAAGTGGATACCGTGGTGGGCAAAATTGGCCGCGCGGAAACCCCGCTGGACCCCGCGCCCTTGTCCATGCTGGAAACCATCATCCAGTACAAAAGCGAATTCGTGACTGACGCTCAAGGCCGGCGCGTTAACTTCCGCTACAACCGCCGAGCCGGAGAATTTGAGCGCGACGAACAGGGCGAGCTGATCCCCGACCGCCGCGGCCGACCCTATCGGCAGTGGCGCGATCACATCCGCAGCCCAGACGACATCTGGCAGGAAATCGTTCAAGCGGCGCAGTTGCCGGGCACCACCTCGGCGCCAAAACTGCAGCCCATCGAAACCCGGCAACTGATGCTACAAACCGGCATGCGCGCCGCCATGGGCGTCAAAGTCGCAGCACCTGATTTGGAAACTTTGGAAAGCTCGGCTCTGGCGCTGGAACGCGAGCTGCGCGAAGTCACCGGCGTGCGCGCCGACACCGTCAGCGCGGAACGGGTGGTAGGCAAGCCCTGGCTGGAAATTCACGTGGACCGCGAGCGCAGCGCCCGGCACGGACTAAACGTGGTCCAGGTGCAAAACACCATCGCCGCCGCCATTGGCGGCATGGAAGTCAGCCGCAGCATTGAAGGCCGGGAACGCTACCCCCTGCGCGTGCGTTATCAACGCGAACACCGCCAATCACTGGAGCAGATGGAGCGGGTATTGGTCACCGCCGCTGATGGTAATCAGGTGCCGCTGGCGGATCTAGCGGACATTCACTACGTGCGCGGCCCACAAATGATCCGCACCGAGAACACCTTTCTCACCGCTTATGTCACTTTCGGGGGGCTCCCCGGCCTCGCCGAAGTGGATGTGGTGGAAGCGGCGGCGGAACATCTGGAGAACCGCATCCGTAGCGGCAATCTGGTGTTGCCATCGGGTGTCAGCTACAGCTTCGCCGGCAGTTACGAGCACCAAGTGCGCGCCAGTCAAACATTGCAGCTGGTAGTGCCGCTCTCGCTGGTGCTGATCTTTTTAATTCTGTACTTCCAGTTTAGGGCCGTGTCCACCGCACTGATTGTGTTTAGCGGCGTCGTCGTCGCCTGGGCGGGTGGCTTTGTCATGATCTACCTGTACGGCCAGGAGTGGTTCGGAAACTTCTCCCTATTGGGCGTAAATATACGCGAGTTGTTTCAACTGCAACCGGTCAACCTCAGCATTGCGGTTTGGGTTGGCTTCTTGGCCTTGTTCGGCATCGCCGTGGACGACGGTGTGGTAATGGCCACTTATTTAAAACAGCAATTCGCCGAAGGCTCCACGCGCACCCTCAAAGAAATTCGCGCTCACACCATAGAAGCCGCCCAGCGCCGGGTTCGCCCCTGCCTGATGACTTCGGCCACCACCATCCTGGCGCTACTGCCAGTACTCACTGCCACGGGCCGCGGCGCGGACCTGATGATCCCCATGGCCATTCCCACCGTGGGCGGCCTCACGTTCGTTTTGCTGAGTATGTTTGTGGTGCCGGTGCTTTATTGTTGGGTGGAGGAAGTGCGATGGCGGAAAGCGCAGGCGTGATGAAACGAACCAGCTTTCGTGATGGGAACCAGCCCCGTGAACTACTAAGAAATTCTTAGCAGTCGATTCACCCATTCACGACACTGAATCGGGACTTAAGGCGTTTGAGATCCAGCCTTGGTCCGAATGGAGAAGTCAGAAGGAGAATGCGCGATAAAAGCGCGCCCCTGAATTACCGGTAGGTACGGTATTTCAGGGGCGGTTTGCCTTATTAGTTCGCCAGTTCAAACACAAGCCGGGTTCTGACGTTATGCACTTCTACCGGGACGCCATTTTCAATTTGCGGACTGTATCGGAAGTTTTGCACGGCGGCGATGGCGGCGCGGTCAAACACGGAAGTTGGTGTGCCGTCTTTGGTAATGGCATTGACGACCACTGGATCCCGAGTCCGGCCGGTGGTGGTAACGGTGAAACTCAGGGTTACGTAGCCCTCCAGGCCTCGAGTTAGCGCCGCGCGGGGGTACTGGGGCGCCACCTGAACAATCGGCATTAAGTCACCATGGTGTACGCCCGGGTTGTGCGACGGGGTGATCGTGGTCGGAGGCGCTATATTGATCGCGGTTCCCGTCCCGGGATTGGGTATGTCTACCGTGATCGGGATGGGGGGCGGCGGCTGGACTGGATCGGCGGGCCTCTCAGGGGGCAGCGGTCGGGGTGGCTCTACCTCTGTTTTGGGCATCACCACATCGACCGATACCGTGGGTGGTGACCAGGTGGGCAATTCGAACTCCACGTTAATTAAGGAACTCATGAGTAGGAGTAAACCGAGGGTGGTGACCATGGCCATTGGCACGGCGTTTATCTGGGAAACACGCATAGCACTTACCTCCTTAAGGCAGCCTTTAGATTCAATAAGCGTTTTCAGCTTATGAACTTCGAGAATCATTCTCACTATCACTAAAAGCTTAGCCCAAGCGGACTGGCGCACAAAGACTAAAAGGAAATAAACGCGCCATACCTTTACTTGCCTGAGGTATTAACGAAATTGCTGGCGAGTGGGATTAGTAGACGTGATCATGATTGCCAACATCAATTAAGATAATGTCGCGATCTTGAATGACGAACTCCAACACAATGCGGTAGCTCATAGTGATCGACACAGAGGACAACCCACTGAGCGCACCCTGCAGGCCATGCAATCGCAAAGAGGGGTGGTGGGGATTCAGTTCTAGCAACTGCAGAGTTTTTTCGTATTGTCCTAGCACCTGCGGGTGGCGCTTCAAGAACTTCTTTGCCCGGCGTATATAACTGTCCGTGTAAATCAGCCTATAGCTCATCCCTGACCCGCTTCATGTGTTCCTCCACGCTTTCAGTGGTGTAGCGCCCAGCGTGGTAATCAGCTTTGGCTTCAGCCACAGCGGCTGCCAATTCCAGCTCGCGCAGGCGATTGTAGGTTTCAACGGACATCACTACATAGCGCTGCTGACCTCGTACTGAAATCGACAACTCGTCGCTATACTGCAAACCCTCTTCGACGGCACTAACACCGCGGGTTTTCAGATCATTGGCGGTTAACGTGTTCATTGGTAGCACCTCTTTAACAATACTGTTAATAGTACTCTGGGAAGTACTGTAAAGAAAGCGCTTGGTTGATTGTTATATCGTTTGGCCACACACCTATGTGACTTTGGTAGCAGTTGAAACCCAGTCTTGGTTCGGGTGGACTAACCTCTCAGGGGATTGACCAACTTAAGGAGCAAACTATGGTGGACGAACCCTATCTTTGGCACCCGATGTTTGTAAATTTTGGGGTGTCGCTTTTAATGCTAACGGGCTTATTGCAGCTGCTGTTATGGAGTTTGCCCTGGGCGCGTCGGCAGCGGGAATTGGTGGATGGCCAGAAGTGGCTGGTGGGGCTGGGAACGGCGGCGGTGTTGGCCACGGCCTTCACCGGTTTCGTCGCCTACGACACCGTGCCCCACGACGAAGCCGCTCACGCGGCCATGCATGTGCATCGCAATTGGGCAATTGCCGCAACCATCGTTTACCTGCTGGGCGCGGCATTGTTTTTTGCGCCTCAGCGTTGGACGCGGCACGCGGCGGGGGTGATGTTTGTGGTGGCGTTGGGGTTGGTGGCAGTGACCGCCAATCACGGTGGCAAGTTGGTGTTTGAGCATGGACTGGGCGTGCAGTCACTGCCCGAGGTGAACGGCAACAGTCACGACCACTGATACTTTAGGACCGTATATTTTGGCTGCCTTGGACTAGCCGTGAAGCGCCCGCAAGGCGTTCTTTGGGTCGGCTTCCAGGATGCGCAGCAGCGCTTTGGCGGGTCCTGTCGGATGGCGTCGACCTTGCTCCCAGTTCTCCAGGGTCCGTTTGCTCACACCAATCATGGAGGCAAAGCGTACCTGAGAAAGCCCTGTCTTTTCCCGGATTACCTTAACTTCCGGTTCGGGGTATTCAGTGACATGGGCCGCCGCCTTTTTACCTTGGACGATTTCGTCCATTTGCTGCACACTGGCCAGCAAATCATCGAACATCTCATTTTGCATCTGACCACCTCTCAACAATCGATTTCAGCGCCTTTTTTTGCTCTAACGTTAGGTTATCCTGTTCATTTTTGGGGTACGCCAAGAGCATGTAAATATGCTCATCCGCTGTGACCCAATAATAGATGGCTCGGATACCACCACTTTTGCCGCGACCTTCCAGTTTCCATCGTACTTTCCTTAGACCGCCCGTACCCTGGATGATCGCACCCATATCCGGCCGATTAACCAGTGCTTCCTGTAAGTCCTTATAATCATCGTCGCTCATCAGTTCTTTGATACGACGAGTGAACATACTTGTTTCTACGATAACCATAGGCTTTGATTATACGCCAATGGCGTATATCGTCTAGTGTTTGTTTTTAGTTGTAGTGATCGCTTCTCAGCAGCTGAAAAACAAACCGCAATCGGAAGATGACCAAAACGCTACAGAACTATCGACTATCCGCAGCTGCATCAGGTTGGACCTACTGTGTTGCTGAAAACATCAGCAGGGTTTCGCCCGGCGCTCTTTCAACCCGCACGCCGGACTCTTCCAGTCGATAGCTTAAGTAGCAATAGGCGCGCGGTGTCGACAGAGCTTGGGCGGAGAAGACGCCGTAGACTTCGCCGGTACAACGAGCGGAGTGACTGACCAGGCCGGGGTGGCCTTCGCGGTGGATGCGGTTGCCGATGTGTTGGGTGTATTGGTAACTGTTGGGGTCGATAAGGCCGGGATATTCGCCGACTAGGTGGCGAAAGTCCAACAACAAGGACTGGCAGTGCACTTTGTAGACTTTGCGCTCGATGCGCACGCCCAGTAGGTTCTGCCAGCCCACATCGGCCAGTAGGCCGTTAACCCAGTGGTAGGCGGTTTCATGAATGGTGGTGGTGAGTGCATCGGCGCCGTACCAAACGCCGTAGGTGCCGTCGCTGTAGCGACTTTGGGCCCAATTGTTGAAAGGGTACTGGATGGCTTGGTAGTAAGCGGATTCTTCAAACGGCCGATCGATGACCGCTTGGGGGCTTACGTAGGGATAGGGTTTGCTGGCCATTTCCAGGGCCTGGGCGGCTTCCCAAGCTTGCGGGGCGTCGCTCAGGTCGTCGAAAAGGTCTTGGCTGTCGCGCAGGGAAACGATGTTTCTGAACAGGTCCCTGTCGCAATTGTAATTTTTGACATCGTCAAAGAGCTCGGTCATCAGTTCCCTCGTGCGCGGTCCAGGTAGGCCCGTACCATCAATAGGCCGGGAAATCCGTATTCCTTAATCGCTTCGGTGGGCGTCATGCCGCCCATGGCTTTGTTGCGGGTGGTCATCCAGCTGTAGGCCAGTTCCCGGTTGTGGGGGAACAGCAAGCGCAGGCTTTTGTGAATGCCAAGCAGTATACCGGCCCGTTCTAATAAATCCCGACTCTGGGCGAAAGGCTCGCCCCGGCGATACCGGGTCAAGGCCGCACGGTTGCTGGGGGCGAGGCCTAGCAGCTCAAGGCGATCTTCTGTGCTCAGTTTCCAGTGATCGAACAGAGCCATCAGCATCTTGGCGATTTCCCCCCGCTCGGGAGCGGGCAAGGCGTATTCTGCTTTCATGGGGCACCCCGGTTTTGCAGCGGTTTTAATTTATTGTAGCAGAATCTGTTGCAATTGAAACAATGAGCGTTACAAAACCAGCGGGCGAACGCTGAAACCTTGCGCCTTTAGGAGCTCGAGTAGGTTGCCAGGGCCGGACAAGTGCATGGCGTCGAGGACTACATAGTCCAAGTCCGGGGTTTTTAGCATGGCGGCGATTTGGTCCACCCATTGCTCATTTCGGTCGGTCACCAACGAGCGGTACAGCTCTGGGGATTCGGCGCGCAGCTTGGCACCGGTCAGTTGATCCAGCGCGGCCATATCGCCTCGGCGCCAGGCGTTCACCACCTGTTCGGATTGATCTTCCATGGTGCTGAGCTCGTTTAGGGTCGCGGTCACCAAGGTATCTGGGTCCAGTTCGTTGAGCCGACCCAGAAATAACAACTGCTGATCCACGCTTTCCAGGTAGCCAACGGGTTTGCCGGTGCGGTGCGCGCGGCTGTAAAAGTAGCCGTCCGGGCCACGGCCCAACCCCAGGCGCCGCCCTTCCAGTACGCTCAGGGTCATTACCGCAAAGGCTGGCCGGAACATGATCAGACTGTTGGATGGCAGGCTGCGTTCGCCACTGAACTCACGCAGGGCTTCCCATACTTCGGGTGAGAGTACCGAGCGCAGGGTGCGGCCATCGCGGTAGGTCATACTTTGCATGGCCCGCAGTCCGAAACCGGGTTTGCTGATAGCCCCCAGGTCGGTTTGAAAGTGCACTTTATCGGCAATGGCGTAGGCTTGATCGAAAGCCGTGGGCAATGGATAGTCGTCCCAACTGAGAAACTGCACACTGCCGCCGATTATCACGTGATGTCGGCCATTGGAGACTTCCCAGAGGGACGTTTGTGCGTAAGCCAAAGGCGCAGCCAGCAGCACCAACAGAAGCAAGAACCTGATCATAGGGATCGCCTGGTGAGGGAAAAAAACCGAGGCAGTCGCGCGTATTATTCTGCCTGCCCGGCTTTTTGGTAGAGTCTCCGGCGCCAAGTCGGTTCCGAACCCACACCACAGGATCATCAAAGTGCCAAAGCCATCACACGAAAAACACCCTTTAGGGAGCGTACTCGCAATCCGGGGCGGCCTCTAAAAGACCAGGATAGCTGGGTGTGACGCATTGCCAGAGGATGCCTTGGTGGGGACTCCACGCGGGAATGAGCTGCACTACCCCGTTTTTCACACCGGACCTTTCACCATAGGTGAGGGTCATTACGCCGCCCTCCGACACTTCCAGCGCGGTTAAGGGGTGACCGGAAAACTTGCCGGGCTCGGGAAGCCCTAACTCGCGATTGGAAGCGGGAAACTGGCCCCGCTCCATGTAGTACACAGAAATTTCGGTTCTGACCGTCGCACTGGCTTGGATACCCTGCAAGACATGGCCAGCATCAAACTCGTGTTGGGGTTGGGGTTGGGAGGCGCAGCCGAAAAGAGTGGCTGCAAGGATCGTTACGGCAACGCTTTTTTTCATGGCTCGACCTCCAGTCGCGCTCCTTTAGAGCTGGGTTTCACTCCGACTCTGCTGTTCCTTAATGCGGTTTTGGCTGGGATAAATCCCGATGCTGCCGGAAGACCACCAAGCCACCATGCAGGCGACGAAGGCGTACATGGCCATTTCGCCCCCAAACAATTCTATGGCCATCAACGTACAAGCAATGGGCGTTTTGGCCGCGCCGGCGAACACGGCCACCAATCCCAACCCGGCCAGCACGGGCATGGGCAACGCCAAAATCGGGCTCAGTGCATTGCCGAGCGTTGCGCCAATGTAAAACAAAGGCGTGACTTCGCCGCCTTTAAAGCCGGAGCCCAAAGTCACCACGGTAAAGACAAATTTCAGGATGGAATCCCAAATGGGCAGGGGCTGGTGAAAGGCTTCAACGATCACCGGTAGACCCAAGCCGATGTACCGATCCGCACCGGTCAACAGAACCGCGCTGGCCACCAGAACGCCGCCCACAAATGGTCGCAGAGGCGGATAGGCTATCCAGCGGGTAAACAGATGCTTCACTCCGTGCATGCTGGCCGCAAACGCCATGCCCACCAAGCCAAAAATGACCCCGGCAACAAGTGCCGAGCCGAATCCCAAAAGCGTGAAGTCTGGAACAAAAGGCACATCGTATTGAACGTGGCTCAGCCCCAGCCAATGCACAAACTGATCGGCCAAAATGGCGGCCACCAGACTGGGCAGAAGCGCGCGGTTGCGGAACCGCTCGTTGGCGAGAAACTCCAGCGCGAACACGGCCGCCGCCAGAGGAGTACCGAACAAGCCACCAAAACCAGCCGCCACCCCCATTTTTAACAGAATGCGGCGGTTGTCGTGGCTCCAAGTTCCCACGCGGGACAGTTGATCGGCCAGGGTCCCACCCATTTGCACGGCCGTGCCCTCACGCCCGGCCGAACCCCCAAACAAGTGACTGACGATAGTGCCGAACAGCACCATGGGGGCCATACGAAAAGGAATGGTTTTGCCCGGCCGGGCCAGTTCGGTAATCAGCAAATCGTTGCCCGCGGCCACCGACTCACCGTACTTGTGATACAGCCAGCCCACGGCAAAACCACCCAGGGGCAATAGCGCAATCAACCAGCGGTTGGTATTGCGGGTATCGGTAGCCCATTCCAGCAGCCATAAGAACAGCGCGGCCGCACCGCCAGCCAGCAACG
Organism: Marinimicrobium hydrolyticum; assembly: GCF_030848505.1. Lineage (GTDB taxonomy): Bacteria > Pseudomonadota > Gammaproteobacteria > Pseudomonadales > Cellvibrionaceae > JAVDDU01. Next base: position 366,675 of record NZ_JAVDDU010000004.1, on the reverse strand, counting down.
CGACCAGCACAGCCAGGGGAATCCAGAGCAGCAAGTACCGAACGGTAGTTTCAATGCTGTCCTTCATGACAGCGGGCGGGAGCTTGGGCAACAGTCGATGCGTCCTTTAATAGCAGCCGAGCGAAGAGCGTGATTGTAGCAGTGGACGCCGCTCAATATCTAACTAGAGGCCTCAGGGGTCTGCGCGGCGTCATGCTGCTTAAGAAAATCCAGCAGCTCTAGCTCAGGCAGCGGCCTGGAGAAAACAAAGCCTTGGAGGCGATCACAGCCATAGGTTCTTAGAAGATCAAGCGTGGCTTCATCCTCTGCACCTTCGGCCACACAGATCAATCCCAGGTGCTGGGCCAGCGCAATGGTCGATTGCACAATGCTGGAATTTTTGTTGTTGGTGGTCATATCCGTTACAAACGTGCTATCGATTTTGAGCTCCTGTACGGAAAATTGGCTCAGGTAAGCCAGAGAAGAGTAGCCGGTACCAAAGTCATCAATGGCCAGAGACACGCCCATTTCAGTCAAGCCTTGCAAGGAGAACCGCACCCAGGGGGAGTCGCCCGCGAAGCTGGTTTCGGTCAATTCTAATTTAAGGTCTTCGGGGCGGCCGTCATAACGGTCAAGAGAGTCTTTAATGACTTTCCGAAGATCCGTCTCCAGTAGATCATGAACCGCGATATTCACACTGATGATTAGGGGCTGGTTCAGTTTTCTTTGCTGCGCCGACAGGCGCACGGCATCATCGATCATGCGCACGGTGATGTGGGAGATCATTCCGACCTTTTCAATCAGTGGAATAAACCGAGCGGGCGGGAGCATACCAAACTTCGGATGGTTCCAGCGGACCAACGCTTCCACGCCAACGACGGCACCGGTTTTAAGGTCAAGTTGAGGCTGAAACACACTGTAAATCCCTTGCAGGCGTTCGTCCCTAAATCTGGAGACGATCTCCAGATCTTGCGGGTCGGGCTCCAATGAAGCGCTATAGCAGGTCCAGTGACTTCGGTGAGAAAGGCTATAGGCCAACGCGGTTTCCGCACACTTGATCAACCGATCACTGGAGCGACCATCCTCGGGATACCGTGCCGAACCGGTGACGAAATGAAAATATTGCGCTTCGTCATGGCCCTCTGTTGCCAAGCGCTCTGGTAGTTCTTCCACCACGCCGCTGTCCGCCAGGGTGGCGAAAACACCCCGGCCAAAGTAGCCACAAGGACCCGTGACAACTTGGCGCAAGGCCTGGGCAAAGTTGCGGATCAGCTCCTGCGAATACACACGCCCGAAAGCGCCCACCACTTCATCCAATTCCGCCAGTTGCATAATGGCCAATTCACGCCCGTTGCTCGCCTGATCAGGGGAGCAAAGAACTTCATCAACTAACCGGGCAAAGCATAGGGGTTTCGCAAGTTCGGTATTGAGGTCGTAGTCAGCCAGGTAACGAGCCTGGGATTCGGCGTCCTGGGTTTGCTCTAGAGCGCGCTTCAAATCCCGAGTGCGTGCGGCCACTTGTCGCCGCAGACTCCAGGACCAGACAACAAAAATGATCGCCACACCTAGGAAGAACAATAATAAGGCGAGCATGATCCGTGCGATTTTTTCGTTGGTCGCCATAGGGTGAATCTGAGTGCGCCAACGATTGTATACACCCTGGTAGGCGCCCGTGGCGATGGTCAGCTCCAACTCTTGCTGAAGCCACGCATGCAGCTCTGGGCGATCTTCTCGTACGGCAAATGCATAGCCACGCGGCCAAAACGGTGGGCCTAATCTGGACACGGGTAAGCGCCCGGTCTGTATTAGTCGATCGGCAATTGGCGCGGCCAGGATTGCGTAATCCGCATCGCCCCGTACCAGGGAATTCAAGGCATCCGGAGTCGTGACGGCAAGTACAGGAATGGTTCGAATGTCTTCCACCTCCAACTGCCGTTGCGCAAAGGAACGGCTCTCCACGGCCACCTTCGCCCCAACCAGGTCCTCCACCGCGTACACGGGCGGAACATCCGCTCGTGCGTAAATTGCATGTTCGATGTAGTGAAAAGGTGTAGTGAAGAGGAACTGCTCTTCGCGTTGTGGCGAAACCAGCATGGGCACCACATCCACTTCACCCGCTTCCAATGCGCGTACGATCGTTGGCCAATCCGCCAGCCGGTGTTCGATAACCGTTCCACTTTGAGCCCCCAATGCTTGTGCAAGGTCAACATTGAAGCCGCTGGGCTCTTCATCTTTCAGGCGTTCGAAGGGAGGGTAATTTCGGTCGCCCCCAAACACCAGGCGATCGGGAAAGCCCGCCGTTTGTGCAGCGAGGGCGCTGCTTAGCAGCAAAGAGACTATGGCCAAGCCACCGAGGTGGCTTCGGGGGATCCTGAAGCGTATCAACGTGCGATTCCTTGTCGAAGGTGAGAAGCCAATACTGTGCCTTAGGCGACCCTCAACTGCTGTTTGGTGGTGAGTTCCAACAGTGTAGCAGGTTGAGAACGGCGACCAATAACCTTTGCGCTTCCTGATCGCGGCCTTACAATAGGCCCCGGTCCTCCCCGGAGACGCTCATGAAAGAGCAAGCACAGGAATTGCTGCGGATCTTGCAACGAGATCTAGCCGCGCACAATACACTCCTTCCCTCACTGCCCGAGGTGGCTTTGCGCGTGCGCCTACTGACTTCCGACCCCGACTGCAATATTGCGCAACTGGAACAGGAAGTGGCCAAGGACGCCGTGATCGCTGCGCGTTTGGTCAAGGTGGCGAACAGTGCTTCACTATTAAGGGGCAACCCGGTTACGTCTTTGCGCCAAGCGATCGCCAATCTCGGTTTGAATCTGGTGCGCTCTCTGGTAACCCAACTCGCCATTTTGCAAACCATGCAGCGACGCGGCGACTCTCCTCACATGCGTGATTTTGTTGATGTTGGGTTGCGCATCAGTGCGCTCTGCCACACCTTGGCCAGCCATCAAACCCACTTGGATCCAGAGTTAGCTTCTCTGGGCGGATTGCTGCACAACATTGGGAAATTGCCGCTGCGGGAGTTTTTGGGAAAGCGACCAGAGCTTACGCTCGCGGAGCGCAATACGCTGGAGCAACTCCTGCACCCAGCAGTCGGTGCCATGATGCTGCGGCGCTGGCAAATGGCGGAGCCACTGGTGCAGATGGCTCGGGAACACGAAAAGATTTTACGGGAGAGCGGTTCGCCCAAGGCGGACTATGTGGATATTGTGATCGCGGCTAACCTTCTGCACTACGGCACGGACACCGGACGTTATGCCCGTTACGCCAAAATGCGTATTCCCGCCCTGGAAAAGTGCACCCGTCAACTGGATAAAGACGGGTTACAGAAGAGTGCCGAACAGAGAATGGAGCTCGCTCTCTCGCTGACCTGACCCATCACGGCAGAACGTTTTAGCCCGCCCTCAGTACTTCGCCGGTCAGCAAGTCGCGAATTTCCGATGGCTGACAGCGCCCACCCAAGGGTCCAGGCACTATGTCATCCAGCTCGCCGGGAAAGTATTGCCGAAGTCGCAACGGATTGCCCGCCGGCTCCCGACCCTGGGGATTGGCGGAGGTGGAAACAATGGGGCCGCCAAACGCCTGGCTCAGACCGGCCGCGATGGGATGATCGGTGACCCGCACAGCCACTGAATCAAAACGCCCGGAAATCCAGCTGGGCACCTTACCGTGGTGTGGCACCAACCAGGTGGTCGGCCCCGGCCAAGTGCGACGCAGGCGCTGGCGCTGCAAATCATCCAAACCGGACAGCAAAGGTTCCAGCTGATCAATGTTCGCCGCCAAGAGTATCAGCCCTTTTTGAGGCGAGCGGTCTTTGAGTGCCAACAGCCGGAATACCGCCTCCGGATTGCTCGGATCACACCCCAAACCCCAAACGGCTTCCGTGGGGTAAGCCACTACGCCCCCGCCCTGCATTAGGCGAGCGGCGCGAGTGACGCGGGGATTGTAAGCCCAATTAACCATGAGTGTGTCTCGGGTTCGCCTGCTTGGTTTGCGCGCAAATTTAACTCACGCTTGGGGTCAACTCAAGGGTGCGCACATAGCCGTTCGGCGTTTCAGTGACAGCGCCCTTCAGCTCCAAGCTTATCAGGCTGGCCGCGAGGCTGCCCACCTCCATGTTGCCCCGGTCAAGCAAGCTATCCAAGGTTTGAGGGTCGTGCCCCAGAGCCTCCAACACGGCCCGCTCGTCGGCACTAAAGACGCTTAAATCAAAAGCGGGTTCATTCTCTGGCGGCAGCAACGTGTGCTGGTAGCCCAGCATGCCGCCCAGCTCCTCAACAATATCCTGGGCGGTTTCCACAAGGGTGGCACCCTGGCGAATCAGGCTGTGGCAACCGCGAGCCAAGGGGTTGTGAATGGAGCCCGGAATGGCAAAGACCTCTCTACCATGCTGCAAGGCGTAACGGGCGGTAATCAGAGAACCGCTTTTAATCGCCGCTTCCACCACTAAAGTGCCCGCACTCAGACCGCTAATCACCCGGTTGCGCTGGGGGAAGTGACTCCTTTGAGATTTTGCACCCAGCGGAAATTCCGTCACCAGAGCCCCACCACCGGCCACTATCTGTTCTGCCAGAGTTTTGTGGCGCGAAGGATAGAGCCGGTCAATGCCCGTGCCCATAATCGCAATGGTGCGCCCTTCGGCTTCCAAAGCGCCAACGTGGGCGGCGCCGTCTACCCCGAGCGCCAAACCGCTGGTAATGGCAAAGCCGTTGCCCGCCAGAAAGCGTGCGAACTGGCGGGCATTGTCGCGCCCACCCGGTGTGGGGTTACGGCTACCCACTACAGCCAGCTGGGGCAAACTTAAGATGGACGGATCGCCGCGCACATAAAGCAGTGGTGGCGGGCGGGGAATTTCCCGCAACAGGGGTGGGTAATCGGGGCTCCCTAGCGGCAGCAGATGCACGTCCGGGTGCTGAGCCAACCACGCCATGTCCGAGGCCAGTAAGCGGCCCATGTCGCTGTCGAGCGGGTCGCGTCGGTAGTCGCCAAGCGCTTCCAGCGCCGGGGCTTTGAGCACTTTCCCCAGTACCGTTAAAGACTCGTCCATAACGGCCAATGGGCTGCCAAAGAGTTCGACCAGACGCCAATAGCCCACCGGGCCGCCCATGCCCGGTAGCCGTTGCAGTAACAGTATTGCTTGGAGTGTGTTGTCCATAGTTCATCCTTGAACACGGGGGCCGTCGGCGACGGCCCGGTGGGGTTTTGGTTGTTAGCTCTTAGGGGTTGCGCAGCCGGTCGTTCACCGCCAGGGGTCGCTCCGCCTCGAGCACAATGGCAAGGCTCATTTTCTCGAAGGTGCGGAATACCATGACCAGTCCGGCACGCTCGTCGGGGAGTTTAACGGGGCGATTTTGTACACGATCGCGCACGGTTTCACCGACTTTGTAAACGGCCAGTACGTTGCCCGCCAGCAAACCTTCTCGGTCACCGCGGTTTATGATGACCACATTAAGTTTACCCACATTGGAGATACCACCTTCCACTTCCATAATAACGCCTTCAATTTCCACGTCAGGAGCGCTGGGGTAGAAGGTGGAATCCATGGCCAGTTGCTCGTTGGGCAGCAAACGGTCCGTGGGGCGCAGCTCTTCATTGGAGCGAATCACACGTACAGTGCCGACATCACCCTCGGTGGAAACCAGATTCACGGTGCCCAGATTCTTGGCGTGAGTGCCCAGGTACTCGCGGGTTACCGGGTCGACATACGCCCGCTCCCGACGGTAGGCCCCATAAGTGTTAATGTGATCATCAAACTCACCACGGGCGTAGGCCCGGTCACCGGCGCCCACAATTAGGCGTTGCTCCGGTCCAGCTAGCATATAAGGTGCGGCTTCCAGTTCGGCTTCGGTCACAATGCGGCTGCGGGACAGAAAACTGTTAATGCGGTCCAGGGGAATGGCGGTGATAGCATCTTCCCGGGGGACCACGCGCACGCTGGGGCTCAGCCGGGTCTCGCCAGGGGCCATTCTGAGGGTACGTTCAACGGTCAGGCGGGGTTGCCCATCAATGTACACCAGTTGAATCACATCACCGGGATAGATCAGGTGCGGGTTTTCAATCTTGGGGTTGACGTGCCAGATCTCTGGCCACAGCCAGGGAGTATTGAGAAAGCGGTTGGAGATGTCCCACAGGGTGTCGCCTTTTACCACTGTGTACTCATCCGGGTGATCCGAGCGAAAAGCGTCTTCGTTGGCCCAGCTCACCATACTCAGCAGCGACAATGCTGCCAGAGCGATCATTATTTTTTTCATAGAAACCGATCCTGTTTTATTCGGCCCTTGGACCTATAAGCATTATAATAGTCCAAAGCGCCTGAAAGTGGCCCGTTAAGCAACATCGGACCGCTTTTTCGCTGGCGGAATTCCCAACCTGTGACGCAGGCCACGGTGTGATTACGCCAAGCCTCCTCCCGGTGGGAGACGTTCGGGTTTGCTGGCGCCAGAAGGGGCGCTCTGTCAGTCATAGTTCTTCGGGCAAGGGGTCCGTTTAACTGGTGCGCGGCATGCAGTAGACTGGCGCCCCGGAGAGGAGGAACTTGCTCCAGCTCCCATGCTCTACGTTATTGACCCACATGGCAAGTAAATGCTGTCTGATCATAATGTTAGCAGCGGTTATTAGCCTTTTACTAGAAGTTTGTCACAAAGATTATGGCGAAATTAGAGATACTCGAATTCCCGGACCCCCGTCTGCGCACCGTGGCTAAACCGGTCGCTGAAGTCGACGCTCGCATTCGTCAGCTGGTGGACGACATGTTCGAGACCATGTACGCCGCGCCGGGCGTGGGATTAGCCGCCACTCAGGTGAACGTTCACCAGCGTGTGGTGGTGATCGACGTGAGCGAAGATCAAAGCCAGCCCATGGTCTTTATCAATCCAGAGGTAACCGTGCTCGACCCGGAAGCCTTGCGCGAATACGATGAGGGCTGCCTGTCGGTCCCCGGCTTCTATGAGTCCGTATCCCGGCCCGAGCGGGTGCGCGTTGACGCTTTGGACCGAGACGGCAAGCCCTTCAGCCTGGAGCCGGACGGTTTGCTCGCCGTTTGTATTCAGCACGAACTGGACCACCTGAACGGCAAGCTCTTTGTGGATTATGTATCGCCGATCAAACGCCAACGCATCCGCAAGAAACTGGAAAAACAACAGCGCGCCTCAGCCTGACGGGCGCGAGCTTTCACCAACAGACGAACCGCTTAATGACCCAAGCCACAGCCCAGGGACTGCGCATTGTATTCGCGGGAACCCCCGATTTTGCCGCCCGCCAGCTACAGGCTCTGCTGGCCAGCGAACACCAGGTAATCGCCGCCTATACCCAGCCCGACCGGCCCGCCGGACGGGGCAAAAAACTCACCGCCAGCCCGGTTAAGCAACTCGCCCAGGCGCAGCAGATTCTGGTTTATCAGCCCGCCACCTTAAAAACCCAGGAAGCCCAAGCGCAACTGGCCGCTCTGGAGGCGGACGTTATGGTGGTAGTTGCCTATGGCTTGATACTGCCCCAGGCGGTGTTGGATATACCCCGGCTGGGCTGCATCAATATTCACGCCTCTCTGCTGCCCCGCTGGCGCGGTGCGGCGCCTATACAAAGAGCCATTCAGGCCGGAGACACGGTCAGCGGCGTTACTATTATGCAGATGGACGCCGGTCTGGATACCGGCGATATGCTGGTCAAAGCCCAGTGCCCCATAGAGCCCGAGGATAGCGCTGGCGACCTACACGACCGACTGGCCGAGCTGGGCGGGCCCGCCACATTGGAAACGCTGCGCCAACTTCAAGCAGGCACCGCCACGCCAGAGGTTCAGGACGACAGCGAAAGCTGCTACGCGCCCAAAATCAGTAAAGCGGAAGCGGCGCTCGATTGGCGCCGACCCGCGCCGGAACTGGCCCGCCAGGTGCGCGCCTTTAACCCCTTCCCGATCGCCTTTATGCGCACAGGCGAACAGGAGCAACCGATTCGTGTTTGGGCGGCGCACGCTCTGGACAGCCAATCCACCGCGGAATCTGGCACCGTGATCGCCGCCGCGCCCACCGGGCTGGACATCGCCTGCGGCGAGGGCGTACTAAGACTGGAAACTCTGCAATTGCCCGGCAAGAAAGCCATGTCCGTGGCGGATCTGCTGCGCGGCCATCCAGGCAGCTTTTCACCCGGCCAAACCCTGGCCTTACCCCAATGAAGGTGCGCACCGCCGCCGCCCAGGTCGTGGGCCGAGTACTTCGCCACCAAGGGTCACTGTCCAGTTTGCTGCCGGACGTGCAATCGAAAGTCCCCGAGCGGGATCGCCCCCTGCTGCAAGAGCTGTGTTACGGATGCCTGCGCTGGCAGCCCCAGCTCGACCTTTATCTTCAACGTCTATTGGACAAACCCCTACGCGCCAAAGACAGCGACATTCAGGCTCTGTTATTGCTGGGCCTGTATCAGCTGATTTACACCCGTATTCCCGACCACGCCGCCATCAGCGACACGGTGGAAAGCGCCCGAGCTCTGAAGAAACCCTGGGCGACCCGCCTCGCAAACGGCGTCTTGCGCCGCTTTCAGCGTGAACGCGAGACGCTGGACGAGCAGCTACAAAACGACCCGGTATTCAGCAGCGCCCACCCCCGTTGGTTGCTGGACGCGCTGGGCGCCGCCTGGCCGGAACACACACCGGGCATTATTCAAGCCAACAATACCCACCCACCTTTGACTCTGCGCTTAAACCCGCGCTTGCAAAGCCGGGATGACTACCTGGCCACACTGGCAGAGTTGGACATTGATGCCCGGGCCACCCCCCACAGCCCAGTGGGCATTCAGTTGGCCCGACCTTGCGACCCCACGACACTGCCGCTGTTTAAGGAAGGTGGCATCAGTGTTCAGGACGAAGCCGCCCAGCTAGCAGCCCCCTTGCTGGAGCTAGCGGCCGGGCAGCGAGTTCTGGATGCCTGCTGCGCACCGGGTGGCAAAACCGGACACATTCTCGAAGCTGAACCGGATTTAGCAGAAGTGGTGGCGCTGGATGCGGATCCACGCCGGTTGACGCGGGTGGAAGAAAATCTGGCGCGTTTGCAGGTACAGGCGCAAATCGTGAGCGGCGATGCCGCTGAGCCGGGCACTTGGTGGGACGGCGAATTGTTCGACCGCATTCTGCTGGACGCACCCTGCTCTGCCACGGGCATTATCCGCCGACATCCGGATATCAAATACTTGCGCAGCCCCGGCGAGATTGCCAAACTCGCGCAACTTCAGGCGCGTCTATTGGACAGCCTTTGGGCTCTGTTAAAACCCGGTGGCGTAATGGTTTACGCCACCTGTTCAGTGATGCCGGCGGAAAACCGCGAGCAGATAGAGGCGTTTCTAACCAGACAAAAAGACGCTTCTTGCGATACGCTGACGGCTTCCTGGGGCATGGCCCAGAGTGTTGGCCGACAGTTGCTACCAGATGCAGACGGGCACGACGGCTTCTATTACGCGCGAGTGCGTAAGTCTTAAATTGCCGCTAATTGCGGCAAGTTTTCGCCAAATACGCTAGTCTATTAACCCGACAATTTTAATTGCCCGGTTAAGAACTACTTGTTTCGCAACCACGGCCGATGGGCAAGGAACATGAAAATACTGATTCTGGGCGCCGGCCAAGTGGGTGGCAGCCTGGCAGAAAACCTGGCCAGCGAGGCCAACGACATTACCGTCATTGATACCGATGAAGTGCGCCTTCGGGAGCTGCGCGACCGGCTCGATATTGGCGTGGTGGTGGGCGAAGGTTCGCACCCGGATATCCTGGTCCAAGCCGGCATTGAAGATGCCGACATGTTGGTGGCCGTTACCAATAATGACGAGATCAATATGGTCGCCTGTCAGGTGGCCCACAGCCTGTTCCGCACACCGACAAAAATCGCTCGGGTCCGAGCGACGGCGTATCTCACCTACAACCAACTGTTTCAGGACGGGGCCATTCCCATCGACGTGCTCATTAGCCCCGAGCAGTTGGTATCCGACTATATATCCCGGCTGATTTTTCAGCCGGGGGCGCTGCAGGTGCTGGACTTTGCCAACGGCAAGGCGCAACTGGTAGCGGTAAAGGCCTATCACGGTGGGCCACTGGTGGGGCAGGAGCTGCGCTTTTTGCGTCAGCACATGCCCGCCGTAGACACGCGCGTAGCCGCAATTTACCGACGTAACCGCGCCATCATGCCGCGCGGCTCAACGGTTATTGAAGCGGACGACGAGGTGTTTTTTATCGCCGCCCGGGCGGACATTCGCGCGGTTATGAGTGAGTTGCGGCGCCTGGAAACAGCTTACAAACGCATCGTGATCGCCGGCGGTGGCAACATCGGTTTGCGTCTGGCCAAAAAGCTGGAGGGGCGCTACAACGTGCGCGTGATTGAACACAACGAAAAACGTTGCGCCCACCTGTCCGGCGAGTTGGAGCGAACCATTGTTCTGCAAGGCAATGCCTCGGACAAAGACTTGCTGCTGGAAGAAAATATTGAAGACACGGACGTGTTTTTGGCGCTGACCAACGACGACGAAGCCAACATCATGTCCTCCATGCTCGCCAAACGTTTGGGCGCGCGCAAGGTGATGACGCTGATCAACAACCCCGCCTATGTGGATTTGGTTCAGGGTGGGGATATCGACATTGCCATATCCCCGCAAACCACCACCATCGGCAGTTTGCTTACTTACGTGCGCCGCGGCGACATGGTGAATGTGCACTCCTTGCGCCGGGGCGCGGCGGAGGCCATTGAGTTGATTGCTCACGGCGACTCCAGTTCATCGAAGGTGGTCGGCAAAGCGTTGGAAGATATTGACCTTCCCGAGGGCGCAAACATCGGGGCCATCGTTCGGGAAAGCGAATACGGCAGTGAAGTGATTATCGCCCACGACCATGTGGTAGTAGAAAGTGGGGATCATGTGATCGTCTTTCTATTGCACAAAAAGCACATCCGCGATCTGGAAAAACTGTTCCAGGTAGGGTTTACCTTTTTCTAAGAGCCGGAAACTATGCAGTTTGCCACCATAGCCCGAGTGCTTGGCGTCCTGCTGATGCTGTTCAGTTTGACGTTGCTGGTACCCATCAGCGTCTCCATCTGGTTTTCAGACCAGAATTACATGACGTTTCTGTTCAGCTTCGTCATCAGCTTCGTCGCCGGTTTGGCGATTTGGCTTCCGGTGCGCGGACGCAAAGACGAGCTGCGTACCCGCGATGGCTTTTTAATTACGGCATTGTTCTGGTTTGTACTCGGGATGTTCGGCGCCCTGCCACTTTACTTTTCCATGGGCCTGGATCTTTCAGTTACCGACGCTATTTTTGAGTCCATGTCCGGGCTCACCACCACTGGGGCCACGGTGCTGAGCGGCCTGGATGCCCTGCCCCCTTCCATACTCTACTATCGCCACCAATTGCAGTGGTTTGGCGGCATCGGGATTATCGTTATCGCTGTGGCCATTCTCCCTATGTTGGGCGTCGGTGGTATGCAGCTGTATCGAGCCGAGGCGCCCGGGCCGGTAAAGGACAACAAACTCACACCACGCATCACGGAAACCGCCAAAGCCCTGTTCTTAATTTATTTGGTGTTCACTGTCGTTTGTATTTTGACGTACAAGATTTTGGGCATGAGCTGGTTCGATGCGTTGGGGCACGGGTTTTCCACTGTCGCCAACGGCGGTTTTAGCAGCCATGACGACAGCATGCATTATTTTCAAAGCAACTCCATTCTAGTGGCTTGCTCTATCTTTATGCTGGTGGCCGGCGCTAACTTTGCTTTGCACTTTCTTGCCTGGCAGGAAAGGAACCCCATGCACTACCTGCGCGACGCCGAGTTCCGGTTTTATTCCGGTTGGATTCTCGCGGGTACTGTGGTGACTGTGGGCTATTTGTACGCAAGTCGCACCTACGGCATGAGTGACAGTCTGGTATTGGGATTCTTCAATCTCGCTTCCACGTTAACCACCGCGGGATTTGCGTCGGACTTTAACCAGTGGCCTTCTTTCCTCCCGTACATGCTCTTTCTGCTCGCCTTTTTGGGCGGTTGTGCCAGTTCCACAGGCGGCGGCATGAAAATGATCCGGGTGCTGCTGTTGTACAAACAGGGCGTACGGGAAATTCACCGCTTGATTCATCCCAACGCCGTGATTCCCATTAAGGTGGGCAAGCGCACGGTACAAAATCGGGTTGTGGAAGCGGTGTGGGGATTCTTTGCCATGTATGTGGTGATGTACATCGCCATGTTTTTGCTGTTGCTGATGACGGGCTTGGACTTGCCCACGTCTTTCTCGGCGGTGGGCGCTAGCATCACCAACCTGGGCCCGGGTATGGGCGATGTGGCGGCCAACTACGGTGGCATCAGCAACCCGGCCAAATGGATTTTGTGTTTCGGTATGCTGCTGGGCCGGCTGGAAGTGTTTACGTTGTTAGTGCTGTTTACGCCCATGTTTTGGCGGCGTTAAACAAAAGATTCATTTAATAAAAAAGGGGGCTAAGCCCCCTTTTTTTCAAGCTTTACTCTGCGGTGATAAACTCCGTTTCCAGAAAGCTGGTGCCTCGCAATTGAATTTGCAGACGCGAAGCGCTCTCTCCTAACAACAACTCTTGGTACAGTGCCACCAAGTCGTCTTTGGTGGCGCTGTTGAGACCGTCCAAGAGACGATCGCGGGTGTCGAACTCGCGATTGTTGAGATAGAAATCCCCCAACTGACGCGTCGCCTCCGCGTAGAAGTCATTCGGGCGCTGTGTGAATTGCGCCACCACGGAATGCCGTAATTGTTCAATGGCCGCAGGTTCGACCGCGCTCAACTCTTCCAAGTAGGCTACGCGAAATTCATCCATGCTGTTTTTGATGTCGGCCAATGGTCGATCCGCACTTTGCACGAATAACAAAAACTGCGGGTGGTGATCGATGCTGGCTGGGCTGCTGCTGACCACGTAACCCAACTGCTGGTTAGTGCGCAGCTCGGTGAAAAAGGCGTTGCGAAACAAGCCGTTCAATAAATGTAGCTGGGCCAGTGTTTCGATGGACTGGCGAGGCAAAATATACGCGTCCAATAAAGCCACGTCGGTGTGCTCCACGTCCTCTTTAAATCCGACCCACTGCTCGGGTTTCGGCGTGCGGTGATGCTGTACATTCACTGGAGCGGGGTTACGGTTTTCACCCAACTTGGCTTCGAAATCAAGCACCATGGTGCTCAATACTTCCGGGGCGTAGTTCCCGAAGGCGTACACCCGCAGGAGCGCGCGTTGCTTCACCTCGCGATGGTATTCCCGTAGCTGCTCAGGAGTAACCCGAGCGGCCGCGGCGAGTATGTCGTCCTCACGCCAAGGGAACTCCGTATTGAGGCGTTCCATGTGGCGGAACAGCTGCAGGTAAGGGGCATCTCGTCGTTGTCCGTCCACCCAGCGGCGATAGCGGTCCCTGGCTTTATCGAAATCGTCCTCGGTAAATTCCAAGTTAACGAAGCTCTCGGATAAGCGAGCGAGCAACAGTTGGTGATTGGCACTCGGCCCACTGAGCGTCAGGTCCTGCATGTTTTCGCCTGAGCGGGAAATACCAATGTTAATGCCAGCGCGGCCCGCACGATCGATTAAGGAGGTATTAGTTTCTTCCAGCAGGCCGTTGAGCAAACCACCCAACACGAAGTCCTCCACGCTTCTATGGCCGAGGTCGTGGTTAAGGACTAGGCGCATGAAACCTTTGTCCCCGGGATGGTGTTCGGCGTGCATCAGCCACGCTTCCGCACCCGGCTCATCCACTACCAGAGTCATATCCATTAAAGTTGGCACAACGTTAGCCATCTCGTGGTCAGCGGCAAACTCGTTGTCTTCGGGGAGTAGGAACGCCTGTTCGGGTACCTGCTCTTGCCAGCGCTGTAGGTCTGCCTCTGTGATCGGAGCCACCGCGTAGGTGCCGGCGTGGTGAGGGATTTTTTGCTCGGCGTCTTCCTCTTGGCTCACGTGCCAAAGGCGCAGGTTTTCCGGCACCAAAACGGACATAACGCGCTGAATTTCTTCTGCGTCAAAGCGTTCGTACTTATAGCCCGCTGACATCACATATTGCGGCGGCACACGAAACAGGGTGTAGCTTAAATTCGCTGCCAGGCGCATGGGTTGCTGGACTTCCCGCACGTGAAAATTACGCTCTTGAAGTACTTTCAGTTCCTGATAGTGGCGCTCGGCGATGCCTTCGTTGCGAATCAGATCCAAATAGCTGAATACCGCGGCGATGACCCGATCCCGCTCGCGCAAACCGCGAGCGGTCAAATTAATGTTGATGCGAAAGACGCCATCACTACCGTAGAAGTCCGGCTCAGCGTGGGCCGTCAGCTGTTCGATCAGGTTCCATTCACGCAGTTGCTGCGCCAGGGTACCGGGTTCTTCTGAACTGATCAGACTGCCCACGTACTCGTTGGGTTTTAAGCGCCAGAGGTGACGATTGTCCGGCATGGGAAACTCCAGCACCAGTTGCTTGAGGTCCTTTTGCGGTCGGTAATAGATGTGCTGGCCGATCTGCTGTTCCGTCAGCCCCGGGGTGCTGATGATCTGGGGCTCGATGTCGCGGTTTTTAACGTCCGCAAAATGCTGGCGAATCAACGCTTCCAGCTCATCCAGACTCTGCCTGCCCACAATGGCTAACTTCATATTATCGGCAGAGTAATGCTGCTCGTAAAAATCCAGCATGGCTTGGTGCAAACTTTGCTCTGGCAAATCTTGCAGCGTGTTGCGGTTGCCCACGGCTAACTGAGTGGCCGGGTGATCCGGGTTGGCGGTGTGCCCGCGCAAAAAGTGCAGAATGCGCCCGTCGTGATCGCGGCTCGCGGACCACTCGCTGTGTACAGCGTTTAATTCCTTGGCGCTGTAGTCAATATCGAACAGGGGTGTCTTAAAGTAATCGCTGAAACGATCCAGCGCCGGATCCAGCTTGTCGTTGGGCGCCTGGAAAAAGTAGTTGGTGTGATCCCGAGCCGTATAGGCGTTGGTATGGCCGGCGTTTTCCGCCAAAAAGCTCTGCAGGTCATTGGCTTCGGGGTACTTTTCCGTACCCAGGAAAAGCATGTGTTCCAAATAGTGAGCTAGCCCCTGAAACTCTGGGGGGTTGTGGTAGCTGCCTACCCCAACGCTCAAAGACACGGCGGAAACCTCCGTATTGGCATCGGATACCAACATCGCTTCCATGCCGTTATCGAGCACTATGTGCCGGTATTCCCGAGGATCATTATCACTGGTTTCAATGGCCGGGGAAGCTGGATCGGAAGTGAGTGTCGCACAACCAGCCAGAACCAAGGCGCAGCCCAGGGCGAAAAACCAGGCAAAAGCCGGCACTAAAGGGGAGGAACGCATGATGAGAGTCCTTTTCAATCGGTAGGGGCTAAATACATCGGCGAGAGTCCGACGCCGCGAATCATTATTAGGCAAATGAAGCTCCGACTGTAAGTTTGGCGGGATAAGATGTCAAACCGTCGGACCCAGATGGCGGGGCTAGAGTTCCGCCATCAAGGTGCAATTGCGGCCCAGGTCCTTGGCGCGATAAAGGGCTCTGTCCGCCCTCCCAAGAGCGGCCAGAAATTCCTCGCCGCGTCCAATCTCGCTGACGCCAAAGCTGGCGGTCACGAGCAAGGGCGCCTCGGGGGAAAATTGCGTGTTGAAAATCATCTTGCGTATTTTTTCCGCCAAATCAAAGGCCTTGTCGACGGTGGTGTTAGGGCAGAGCAATAGGAATTCTTCTCCGCCCCAGCGGCATAAAAGGTCTTGATCGCGGGTGTGCTCGGTGATCAGCTTAGCGAAGCGGGTAATGATTTCATCGCCTGCGTTGTGTCCACGAGTGTCGTTGATCCGTTTGAAGTGGTCTATGTCCAAGAGGATGAGCGACGCTTCAGACCGCGTTTCGTCCGCCAGCAGCTCGCTCACGGCTTTTTCAAACCCATAGCGGTTATAGGCACCCGTTAACGCATCGTGGGCGGACATTTGTTTGTAACGGTTGGCCTCCTGCTTTAGCTCCCTGTGCTGGGAGGCGAGTGCGTGGAGACGTCGCCGATCCCTCCGAGTCGCCTGGCTCAATTGCACCAAGCGCAAGGTGACCACGCCAAAAATGCCCATCAACCAAACGATAATAATACCTAAGTACCAATGCTCGGTAGACACCCAGTCGCCCGCCACTTCGATCTTTTCAATAACCAAGTCGTAGGTCCCAGGGGGAAGATAATCCCCGTAATCAAGACCAATGGCGACGATGTTTGAAAAGGTAGGGCGCGCCAAATCCCGAGGTATGTTTCGCTCTGCGAGCCACCAATCAGCTACGGTGAGTTCATTTAAGTGAATCACCAGTTCCTGCCCCAGATCTTGAGCTCGGATATTGAAGTTTAGATATTGAGGGCTGTTGGCATCCTCTAGCGTTGAATAGCGCTCGTCGAAGTTACGCATATACAACCGCAGATTCCGGGGTTCGGTCAGCTGGCGGACTTTAAGGCGAATTTCGTCGTATGCACTGAGATCAACCCCATCCCGGTTGTTCTCGGAAGTGAGAACGTTAAAGCCACAATAGACGTACGTGCCTTGCTCCTCAATCCGGCAGCGCCAATGCAAAGGTTGGTCATCAATCCACTCGGAATGGCTGGGCCCACCTTCCAGCTCGTCTCCGTAGATAGACAACCACGCATACTCATCCGGAACCAGTTGCCAGGTTCTTTTAGGCAAATACTCTGGCACCAGCAAGGCGACCATAGTCAATAATACAGCCCCCATTAGGGCTAGGTTGGCGGAGTTCGCTTTCATCAAATGCTCATTGGGCGGCGTGAAATCAGATCCCTTCCCCCAAAGTGTAGCAGCGACACCCGCATGGCGCATGATTCATTTATATTATTTTGGCCCCACAATCCCAAAGATTCACGCCGAGGCTCGCCAGCTAGACCCCTCCAATGTTAGCCCAGGCTGTGGTGCCGGGCTCGATTTTCACTTGCCCATCGTAGCGACCGGGAATGGGCGCAAAACGTAGCGCCTGTTTAACACCCACTTCGGAGGAGAAGTAGCCCCAGACCGCCAGTTGCTTGATCATTTGATAGTAGGTGGCGTCACTATCCTGCTCCAGCGTCAACAGGAACTCTTTGCGCTGGGAAGCGCTTACGCTCAGGAAGGACGCGCTGTAACGCTCGGTCACTCGTTGCTGGAAGGTCGCCAAACCGTTCAAGAAAATCTGCTGGTCCAGCAAATCGTAGTAAGCGCTCACCATTTCCTGCATAAACTCGCCCACCTTGGCGGCTTTGGCACCGGGTGAGTCCGGCGTTTCGGGCAAAATGGTCTCCGCGACCTCATCCAGCAGCTTGACCTCGCTGTCGGTCAGAACGGGTCGGATGGTGTGGGCAGGTACATCTCCGAAGAGGACGCGGGCGCCAAATACCTGAGCGGTACTGGCAAGCCCCAGGGCGCCCATCATGGCCTGCAGGGCCTGTCTGCGATTCATCATGGGGCCTCCTATAGATTGCGTTTGTTGAGTTCACGAACCGCGTAATCCACGGCTCGGGCGGTGAGCGCCATGTAGGTGAGCGAGGGGTTCTGACACGCGGATGACGTCATAGCGGAACCGTCGGTCACAAACACATTCTTAACGGCGTGCATTTGGTTATAGCCATTAAGCACCGAGGTTTTTGGGTCGCGACCCATTCGTGCCGTGCCCATCTCGTGAATGGCCAGGCCCGGAGCTTGTTGGGTGTTGCGGGGCTGGATGTTGGTGTAACCCGCCCGCTCCAGCATTTCCGCACCGCTTTGATGAATGTCCTTCACCATGCGGTCTTCGTTGTCTTTGTACTCGCAATCGATCTCCAGCAGGGGCATGCCCCAGGCGTCGGTGCGGGTTTTGCTGAGGCTTACCTTGTTATCGTAGTACGGCAGGTGCTCGCCCATACCGCCCATGTAGATACTCCAGGGGCCTACGTGAGTCATTTTGTCCTTGAATTCCGCCCCCAGGGGCGTATCGCCGGGCTGAACATTACCCACTTGCCGCTGTGCACCCACGGAATAAGAGAAGCCCCCGACATAGTCCTGCTTGTCGTCGAAGATATTTCGGAATCTGGGCAGATAAGTACCCGTTGGCCGGCGTCCGAAATAGTAATCCTCCTCCATACCGGGCACATCGGCGGTCAGGCTTGCCCGGTAGTTGTGATCCATCAGGTAGTGGCCCAGAGCCCCGCTGTCGTTGCCCAGGCCGTTGGGGAATCGGTCGCTGGTGGAGTTTTTTAGAATCAAGGTGGTGTTTAGTGTACTGGCATTCACAAAAATGATGCGCGCGAAATACTCGGTCATCTCCAGCGTCTCGGCGTCCACCACGCGTACGCCTGTAGCGCGCTCTGTCTTGGGATCATAAATAATCGAGTGCACCACGGAATGAGGGCGCATGGTGAGGTTGCCGGTGGCAGCGGCGGCGGGCAGCGTCGCGGAGTTACTGCTGAAGTAACCGCCGTAAGGACAGCCCCGAGCACAGCGGGCACGATATAAACAGGGGCCCCGCCCCAGATGAGCCTGAGACAGATTGGCGGTGCGGGAGATCACTAGGTGGCGGCCGGGAAAATTCGACTCGATGGCACTCTTAAAATGCCTCTCCACTGCGTTCATCTCCATGGGCGGTAGAAACTCCCCATCGGGAATGGCCGCCAGGCCATCGCGATTACCGCTGATACCGGCAAACTTCTCCACGTAGCTGTACCAGGGCGCTAAATCCTCATAACGGATAGGCCAATCGATGCCCACGCCATTTTTGACGTTACTTTCAAAGTCGAATTCGTTCCAGCGCTGCACCCAGCGCGCCCACATCAACGACTTGCCGCCCACCTGATAGCCGCGAATCCAATCGAAGGGCTTGTCCTGCTGGTAGGGGTGTTCATTGTCTTTGACGAAGAAATGCTCGGTCGCCTGACTGATGGCGTAACAGCGAGACAAAATCGGGTTTTCGCGCCGGAACTCGGCGGACATCTCGCCCCGCAGGGGCATCTCCCAATTCTCTTTATGGGCGGTGGGGTAATCCTGGACGTGCTTAACGTCCCGGCCGCGCTCGAGAACTAAGGTACTCAGGCCTTTTTCGCACAGCTCTTTGGCGGCCCAGCCGCCAGAGATTCCAGAACCTATGACGATGGCATCGTAGCGATGGCTGTCGGCGCCAGCGCCGACGATAGCCGCTGACTGAGGGGTTTTGCTCATAGAAAATCCATCCAGAAGAATACCGCCTGAGTAACTCTCACTTTGGGCGTTTATGTTATAGGTGGGCACATTATGTCCCAGCTTGGGCCCCAATGAAACCGGTTTCATTGGGTGTGCGAAAAAAGGCCCCGTTAACAGCGGGGCCCTTCGCTAGGGATGAGACACTGGCCAGCTTGGGGAGTTCTCCGCCCTTAGTCTACGTGCTCTTCCTCGTAGATAACCGTACGGTTTCGGCCCGTTGCTTTGCCCTGATAGAGCGCGGCATCGGCCCGACGCATCATTTCTTTAACGTTGAAGCTCTGGCCTTGGCTCAACACCGGGGTAATGCCACTACTGAGGGTGTGCTCTATCAACTGACCCTCATAAGGCGTGGGCGTACTCGCGAACTCGCGCCGTATCCGTTCACTGACGGCCAGCGCCTCCTCTTGATTGTCCGCCTCCAATAGAAGAGCAAACTCCTCGCCACCGTAACGAATGCAAACATCTTTGTCGCGACTGTGTGAGCGCAGCAGCTTAGCCACTTTTTTTAGCACCACGTCCCCAGCGTCGTGTCCGTATTGGTCGTTTACGGCTTTAAAATGATCCAAGTCAATCATGATCAAAAAGACCGGTTTTTTACCGCGCTGGTAGCGCTCTTTAAAGTTCTCAAACTCCACCTGCAATAGGCGCCGATTGCCCAGGCCGGTCAAAGGATCCTGGTTGGCCATCGCGAGCGCCTGACGGCGATCATTTTCCAATCCCATCAGGCCTTCACTCATGGCCACCATCAGTAAACCCACCTCCAATAAACTGCCCAATTGCAGAATCATCAAAGGTTGCATGCCCCAATTGAACCAAGTGAAAGAAGCGCTGCCGAGCGCGAGCCAGAGCGTACAGGAGTAAATCAGCCAAGCGTAGGTATACCAGCGGGCATGATGCGCGCCTCGCCGCCATACGGCCCAGCTCGCGGCGGGAATCACCAGGGCCAGTACCGCCAACATGGTGTAAGACAAATGCAGAATCGGCACATACCAGCCGGCGAAGCGCATCACTATGCCCAGTAGACAAACGGCTTGCAGGGCCGAAAACAGCGTGTGGACCCGAGGAAAATAAAAATCCAGCTTCAAAAACGACTTTGAAAACTGCAGCCCACAAACAGCGAACAACAAGAAGACAATGTGGAAGCCTTCGTTCTGAAAGAAGACACTGTTGGGCCACACATATTGAAAACCGTAGCCATTGAGCAGCAACCATTTGGTGGTGGTCGCCAGCAGGAGGGCGGCATACATCAACGCCGTCGTGTTGCGGAGCAGTAAGGCGATAACCATGGCGATGGTCATCAGGCTAAGCATCACCCCGTAATAGCCACCATAGAAAAGATGCTCCGCCTGCGCCTGCTGAATAAAAACCGACGCTTCCCGTAGGTGGAAATTAAGGCTCACCGAATCCGCATTATCAAAGTACAGCTTTACATACAGTTCGGTGTGGCTGTTAGCGTCGGTGGTGTGTTGAAAAGCCAGCTTTCGGTAGTTCAGTGGCCGATCGTGAAAGGGCACTCGATCAGAAAGCGCGAGGCTCTGGAAACGCTCACTGTGCGCATCCCGAAAGTACACCTGCATGTGATCGATGTAGCTGGTTTCATGATTGAGTACCCAGGTCACGGGGGCATCGCCGGTGTTGCTGAGCGTAACCCGAAGCCAATAGGCTTGTTCGGTAATGCCCTGGTTAATGTCCCGGTCGGTAAGCGGCTTAAAGTCTCGGGTTTGAACGGCAGAAAAGGATGTTTCGACGGTGTCTTTGCGAAACTCTGCCGGGGCTCTCAAGAGGGTTTCAGACAAGGTGCTTATGTCGAGGGTGGGACGTGTATCGGTGGCCTGGGCGGGGTAGAAAAACAAACTACAGAGCAAAAGAAACCAGTAAAGGCACCTTTGGTGTATATGTGCCCCAGGCAGCTTTCCAAAGCTCGATAATGCCATTCCCATTAACCTTACAAAAGCCAGGCTTTTTAAGTTTGAAAGACAATATAGCAGCTTTTCGGCGATAAAGAGAAATGTGCCAGACTTTTTAGATTGTCAATACACACACGGGCCCCATCTCGCAAAAGATGGGGCCCGATACGCTGACGCTTGCTAAGCTTATTTCAGGTAACGGTTAACACCATTGATCAAGGCTTTGATAGCAGCTGCCACTATGTTGCGGTCCTGACCGATGCCAAACAGGGGTTTGCTGTCGCCCACTTTGATTTCCACGTAGCACACGGCGGCCACATCCGAGCCTTGGCCCATGGCGTGTTCGTGGTAGTCCACCACGGTTATCTGCTGGCCACTGTGTTCGCTCAACGCTTTGGCGGCGGCGTCAATGGGGCCATTGCCCTGCCCTTGCAGCTCTACCTCTTGACCCTGGAATTGCGCACGAATCAAGGTGTGCACCGCGGCCTCGTCGGCTTCGGCCTGATCACTCACTTTGCTGCTGCTGTAGCGGTACGGCGTTTCCAGTTGCAAATACTCGTTTTCAAAAAGCCGATAGATATCCGCGCTGGGAACTTCCTTACCACTGGTTTCGCTGACCTTCTGCACCACGCCACTGAATTCAATTTGCAGACGCCGAGGCAATTCGAAACCCGCCTGCTGCTGCAACAGAAAACTGACACCGCCCTTGCCGGACTGGCTGTTAACCCGTACCACCGCATCGTAACTGCGCTTCAAATCCGCCGGGTCGATGGGCAGATAAGGGACTTCCCAAATACCGTCCGGATCTTGCACCGCGAAACCTTTTTTGATGGCGTCCTGATGAGAACCCGAGAACGCCGTAAACACCAACTCGCCGGCATAAGGATGGCGCGGGTGCACTGGCAACTGATTACACTCTTCCACCAACTGGCGCACCTGATCGATGTCGGTAAAGTCGAGGCCGGGATTCACACCCTGGGAATAAAGATTCAAAGCCAGAGTAATCAGGTCCACATTGCCGGTGCGCTCGCCGTTGCCAAACAAACAGCCTTCCACCCGATCGGCGCCAGCCATTACGGCCAACTCGGCAGCCGCTACGGCGGTACCGCGATCGTTGTGCGGATGTACGCTCAGAATGATGCAATCGCGATTGTTTAAATTGCGGTGCATCCATTCAATTTGATCGGCGTAGGTGTTGGGCGTGGACATTTCCACGGTGGCCGGCAAATTGAAAATAATTTTGTTCTCCGGCGTGGGCTGCCAAACTTCGGCCACCGCATCACACACCTCTTTCGCGAATTCCACTTCGGTACTGGAGAACACTTCCGGGGAATATTGATAGACCCATTCGGTTTCCGGCTGGGTAGCGGTCAACTCGCGCACCCATTGCGTACCCTGAATGGCGATGTTTTTCACCCCTTCCTTATCGGTTTTGTACACGATTTTCCGGAACGCCGGGGCGATGGGGTTGTACATGTGCAAGATGGCCCGGCGGGCACCTTTGAGGGACTCAACGGTTCTTTCAATCAAATCCCGGCGCGCCTGAGTGAGCACTTCGATGGTGACGTCGTCGGGAATCAGGTCTTCCTCGATCAACCGCCGAACGAAAGTAAAGTCGGTTTCCGAGGCGGACGGAAAGCCCACTTCAATTTCTTTGAAACCCATGCCCACCAGAGCTTGGAAGAAGCGCATCTTTGTGTCCACGGACATGGGGTCGATCAGCGCCTGATTGCCGTCGCGCAGGTCGGTGCTCATCCAGATGGGGGGCTTATCGAGCACACGGTTGGGCCACTGCCGATCAGGCAATTGAACGGGCTCAAAGCGGCGGTACTTAAGGGCGGGATCAGGAATCATGCTGGGCTCCAATGCTGGCAAATAATGGGCCTGCGGAAGTGCTCCATTGGGCTTGCTTCAGGGGGTGACCCTAAAACATCCGGTCGGCGTGATCCGCTTGTGGCATTCACGCGTCTAACCGGTCCGACGGGCAGCTTGTGGCTGAAGTGCCCGTGCGACTCGCACGGACCCGCTTCCAAACTCAGGCATGGGGTTATTATATGTCGATATTAACGATAGATTATTGCTAGTATTGTTCCCACGAGTTTTTGTTAGCAATATAATTGCCGAAAACGCTCTTTAATTGACATATATTGGAACCTCCCGTGACAATTGACCTAAACCGGTATGACCGGCAGATACTGCAAATCCTTCAGGAAAGGGGGCGAATCTCCAATCAGGAGCTGGCCGAGGCCATTAACCTCTCCCCTTCGCCCTGTTTGCGGCGGGTTCGCCAACTGGAGGAAGACGGCCTGATTGATGGCTATGTGGCGCTCTTGAACGCCCGCAAGTTGGGGCTGAATTTGATGGCGTTTATTCAGATAAGCATGGATAAGCACACGCCGGATCGTTTTGGCGCCTTTGAGGAGACCATTGCCGGCTATCCAGAAGTGCTGGAGTGTCACCTGATTACCGGGCAATCGGCGGATTATCTGTTGAAGGTGATCGTTAAGGATATGGATGGCTACCAGCAGTTTCTGCTGCACAAACTTACCCGAATCGAAGGGGTGAGCGGCGTGCATTCATCCTTTGTACTTAAATCACCCATTAACAGCACTGCCTTGCCTGTGGAATAACGGGCATGAAATGTGTTCACACTTGAGTCAACAAACCCTGCTGCAACGTCAAGTGCGCTTAAACCTTGGCTTTCCATGCCTTTAGAGCACTCTTTCGGCCTTTAATCCGCTCTCTGGGCATTTTCTCCTACTTCCCTCAGATAGTCCCACCTTTTCCATTCGGTGACAGTGGGACGACGACGACTTCATACCCAAGTAACGTCGGGAGCCTGCGCAATCAGCGGATCAATGCAGTGAGCGCGATAAATCAGCAGCTCGAATTTTGCTGGAGGAGCTTTGCGTGGATCCGGCTGCGGTTTAGCCGGCGTTTCGAGATCCTAACGCAGCAGATGCTTGAGGCCTTAGCGCTTTGATAGGGAATGCACTGCCTGCACAATTTTAATAAGTCAGGAGGAAGAAATGCGAATAATCAAACGATTAAGCAAAACAGCCCTGTGCGTCCTTTTATTCTTTGGTAGCACCGCAGCTAACGCCCAAAGCGAAAACTTAGCTCTAGGAGCATCGGCCTGGGCAAGCACGGAGGATTTACCCGCCAGTAACGCAGTGGACGGAAACGGAAACACCCGCTGGGCGTCGGCCGCGCAAACAGACCCTTCCTATCTAGTCGTGGATTTAGGCCAAGCTTACGAGCTCAGCAGCGTCGTTATTCACTGGGAAGCAGCCAACGCTGAAACCTACCATATTCACGGTTCCAACAATGGGTCCGACTGGGTGACCCTGGCCACTGAATCGGGCGGCACCTTTGGCGACCGTACTGACAATATCAGTGTCGCAGGGAGTCATCGATACGTTCGCATGTACGGCGTTAGTCGCAGCGCCGGTAACGAATGGGGTTATTCAATCTGGGAGTTTGAGGTATACGGTACAGCGAGCAACGGCGGCGGCAGTCCAGAGACCATCACCCTGCAGGCCCAGGACTACGTGAACTATCACGATACCACCCCCTTCAATCAGGGCGGCCAATATCGCGATGACGGCGTGGACATTGAGATCTGCACCGACGTCAGCGGCGACTACAACGTCGGCTGGACGGAAGCGGGGGAATGGCTGGAATACCCCATTGATTTGCAAGGTGGCACCTACACTATCCAGTCCCGCGTGGCATCCGCCGTCGGTGGTGGCGCATTTACCGTGGATCTGAATGGCAGCGAGATCGTCGGTACCCAGAACGTGGCCAATACTGGTGGTTGGCAAAACTGGATCACGCTAGAGTCCGACCCTATTGAACTACCCGCAGGCACCCACACCGTACGGGTCAATGTCATCAGTGGCGGTTTCAACCTAAACTGGCTGCAATTCGACAGCGACGGGAGTGGCAACGGCGGCGATCCCACGCCAGGCCTGCAACTCGTGTGGAGCGATGAATTCGATACCATCGATCACAACAACTGGACCTTTGAAACAGGCAACGGTGATTGGGGTTGGGGTAATGGCGAGCTTCAGTATTACACCGATGGGGACAACGCTTTTATTCAATACGACCCCGAAGTTAACAGCAACGTTTTGGTGCTAGAGGCGCGACAAGAAAACCCGCACAACTACCAATGTCACTATGGTCTGTGTCAGTACACGTCCACCCGGATGAAGTCTTTGGGCAAACAGGAATTCACCTATGGCCGCATGGAAGCGCGCATTAAGCTGCCAACGACTCAGGGCATTTGGCCAGCGTTCTGGATGATGGGCAACGACTTCGAGCAAGTGGGCTGGCCCTACAATGGCGAGCTGGACATCATGGAGCACGTCGGTTTCGAGCCTCATATGAGTCACGGCGCCCTGCACGGACCCGGCTATTCCGGCGACACACCCATCAACGGGTCGCATAACTTCGGTGAGCCGGCGGATGCCCGTTACCGAGTCTATGCGGTTGAGTGGGATGAAAACGGCATCAGTTGGTTTGTCGATGATCATAACTTTTATAGCGTCACCAAAGCTGAGGTCGAGCAGTATGGTACTTGGGTATACGACCACCCCTTCTTCTTTATCTTTAATGTCGCAGTCGGGGGTACATGGCCCGGCGACCCGGATGGCAGCAGTAGCTTTCCACAGCGTATGTATGTGGACTATGTCCGGGTTTATCAGTAACCCATTGAAGAAGTAAATGAAAAAAAGCCCCGGTGACAAACACCGGGGCCTTTTTTTCACGTCGTTCTGACAGCCAATTATTCTGGCCAATCATCTGTGCGGAAAGGTGACGCCGGGAAGCCTTCTTTATTGGTCAAGTTGACCTCTGGGTTGTCCGCCCAGCCGTAGCGCACCGCCACGGGTTTCCGCACCTGGTCGCTCCACACCTCGATGGTGTCGCCTTTAATGCGCGCTTCGGCCCAAACGAATTCGCGATCTTCGCCAGCGATGGCAAAACCGCGCGGCTCGTCCCCAATGCTCAGCGCCAACCCACTGCCGGTGTGATCGAAGCTTAATACGACCTTCCTGCGCTTGACGGTCAGGTCTTTGTAGAGTGGTCCCGAATGCACTTCTTGAGAGCCGTAAGCCAGGGCTTGCGCCCCTGCAGCCAGCCGTTCGCCCACGGCCATTTTGTTGAGTGGATGGATATCGTTCCACTCACCTACGTCGACCGTCACGGCCATGGCGGTTCCAGGTACGCGCAGGGTGTGCAACTGAGCTTCGCGCAATTGAGCCCAGCCGCTTGGGCTAGGCTCCTCCGCCCGCTCTAGGTAGTTGCTCAGCTGGGCATACACAAAGGGGAAATCGCCCTGGAGCCACTGGTGACGCCAGTCGCCAATCAGACTGGCGAAGGAGTCGCGGTATTCGTCCGCGCGCCCGACATTGGATTCCCCTTGGTACCAAATGACACCGTTAATCCGATAATTCACCAATGGCGCAATCATGCCGTTGAACAGCCCCAAGGGTTTCCAGCGCACAAAGGTTTGGGGTGCCAAAGGCGGCATGGCGGCACCTACGCGGTAGTGCCAGTCGCCGGTCAAATCCACTCGCGTGCGCCCGAAGTCCAGTTCATAAAGCCTGTCCGGCACAAAGCCGCCTCGGCCGCCTTGGCTGACAACGCGCAACACCAGGGTGTTCTCACCCGCTTGCAACACACCGGCGGGCACGTGATACCAGCGCGGTGGGTAGCGATAACCGGTGGAACCCACCTGAACACCGTTCACATAAGCGGTATCGGAATCAATAATTTTTCCCAGGTTGAGTTCTGCGGGTTGGCCAGCCATGTTGAGAGGCACATGAAAACTTTTACGAAACCACAAAGCGCCGTTGACCGCTTCGCCGTCTTCAGTGGCCCAGTAACCTGGCACGCTCATGGTTTGCCATTGGGCTAGATCGACATCCGCTCCCAACCAGCGAGGTTCGCCTTTGTCCAAGCCCCGATCCCGTTCGTCCATCTCCTGATGCCAAGCCTGCGATCGCGCTTGATCTGCCTCGATTACCTGCCGTTCAAAGTCGGCGTCGCGATACCGTTTGGCTTCCTCAAGATGCTCTGGAAACGCCTTTAACGCCTCCTCACTCAGCCAGGCTTCGACCGGCGAACCGCCCAGACTGGCGTTGATAATGCCGATTGGGACACCTTGATTCTCTTGCAAACGGCGGGCAAAGAAATAAGCCACCGCCGAGAAGTCTTTAATGGTGTCCGGCGCTACCGCGCGCCAGTGTCCACCTTCCAGGTCCTGCTGAGGCTCGTTAAAGTCGTAACGCTCAGGGACGGTAAATTCACGGATGTGATCGTTCTGCGCCTCTGCCATTAAGCGGCCATAAAGGGGCTCAGTACGCCGCATGGTTAGTTGCATATTTGACTGACCCGACGCCAACCAGACATCCCCCACCAGCACATCACGAACCACAATGCGGTTAGGGCCACTCACCTCCAACTTGTGAGGTCCGCCCGCCGGCATGGGTGGAAGCTGGACTTGCCACTTACCCTCGGCATTGGCCTCAGTCTCGTAAACAGCACCTCGGAAGGCAATTTGTATCTGTTCGCCAGCGTCAGCCCAACCCCATAGGTCCAGTTCGCTATCCCGCTGCAGCACCATGCCGTCGCTCACCAACCGGGGTACAGAAACCTCCGCCCAAGCACTCAGGGACACCGCAAACAAGCACGCAGACAGAGCTACACGACACCAGAAGTCTTTCATAAGCAACCTTTGTAAAAAGAGGAATGTGCTGCCCCGTTGGTCAGCAAGGCATAGTTATAGTCTTTATGATAACAAGGTTCAAAGCGTTACGCCCGGAACTCACCTGATTAGGTGCTGCGCTGCAGATGGTGGGAACTGCAACTACGACAATTGTCGAAATTCTAAAGTCGTACAAGCATTCTCTCGCACTAACCGCCTATACGATAACAGTGTTTGGCTCCAATGAACGCCCTCCCCACCCGACAAAGCCAGGAGGTAAGTGATGGCAGGTCTCAGTACCTCGCAGTTCGAGAATCCAGAGGAAACCTATGCCCTCGACAAGTGCCGCGGTGAGCGAGTAAAGGTGGGTGGTATCTCAGTGTGGCGAAACATCTTCGAACCGGGCTGGCATTACACTGAACACGTCGAACCTCACGTTTGCCAAGCGAACCACGCTGGGTACATCGCGGCGGGCCGACTCGGTATACGAGGGAGCGACGGCACTGAGGCGGTCGCGGGCCCCGGCACTGTGGTCGTCATAGCACCCGGCCACGACGCTTGGACTGTGGGCGAAGAGCCTTGCGTCCTGATCGATTTTGCCGAGAGCATCTCGGGGCTGGACGTAGAAAACTAGAAACAGACCGACTGTGTTGGAGCGCTACCGAAGCCGACTTATCCATCGCCGCGATGGATTCATTAGAACATTCTTTCGGCTTTCAGCAATCTATAAGCCGTGGATAACTTGTAGGTTTCATAAATGCCAGTCAGTCCTACGCCGATAAACAAAGTACCGCCGAGATTTGGCAGGATGTCCATAATTGATTCCGAGAAGACCAGAAGCACAGCAGTTCCCGCGCCGATAGCCACAAGACTCGCTAGAAACATAACAGTGGCGCTGTCGTTTCCCGATACGCCGGTGGTTAAGTTTTTATACGCATAAGCTTTGAGCACACCGTTGCTTGGCCGCCCGGCAACGGCTACAAAATCATCCTCTTCTATCATCACCGGATCGACGGATTTTATCATTATCGGCCGACCATTGATCTTAAACACTGAGACGTGAGACGAGGATCGGTTACGCCCCTCCCCGCTTATTTCAACTGTATTTCTAACGTTTGTGGCCTTACCTTTTATTTTTTCCACTGTAGCGATTCCAAGAAAGGAGCCTCTCAGACTAGCAGGTCGGTTCGACTTGTCTAGAAATATTTACAGACTTTCAGCGGTGTTTTCTTTGACAAATTTAATAATGGCTCCAAAGATGTCTCCGGCTTGCTCCGGATCTGAAAGGTGATGACCTGTACCCTCCGCAATATGCCATTCATGCGGCTTCTTCATTTTTTCCAGCATGCGTCGAAATCGGTATGAATGCTCAACGTCTGCAACTCGATCTTCACTTCCATGGACTATGAAGATGGGCTTACTTAGTTGTCCAGCCAAGTACACCGGGGATGCCTTTTTCAGAGCATCGGTATTATTTCTGTTGATTCCAATCACTCCTTCCAACCAACTTCTCCGTGATTCTGCTAACTGTTGAGAATTGATCAACAGGTTAAGGTCGAACACCCCGGCGACAACCGCAGCACATTGGTATACCTCTGGATGCTGAATTAGTAGCATAGCCGATGCATAAGCTCCATAGCTGAACCCCGTCAAACATATTCGTTTAGGGTCAATGTCCGATCGAGCAGAAACCTCCATCGTTGTCTGATGAATATCATTCAAAATTTTTCCGTACCAATGCCCTACACCCGCCTCGCGATGGCTCCTGGAGATACCACCGGAGCCGCGGAAGTTGACTCGCAATACTGCGAATCCATTCGCGACCAAATATTGAGTAGTCGCGTCGTAATAGCGATTATCAAATACACCAATAGGCCCACCATGGGGCATAACAATCAGCGGGAACGCTTCATCCAATGCAGATGGCATGTTGAGTAGGTAAGGTATGTCAAGGCCGTTCACCTTTGTTTGCCCCTCAATCATTCGGGATGAACGAGTAACACTTTCATCCGGAAAAAATCCTCCCACTCGTCCAGATGTACCCGTTTTATCATCAATCACCAGGAACTCACCTGGAATATTATGGCTTTCTCGATAGATGAGGGTTCGATTAGCTTCACGAGAGGTGTCGATTATTGAAGTCAGAATCTCCGGAGAACGGTCTTCCAATTGGGAGCTTCCATCGTCAATGTATTCAAAACCAACAGCGCCATTTTTGAGTACTCTTAGACCAGTCATCCTGTGGTCTTTGTCCAGCAGAAGACTAAGTACCTTGTACGCTGCCGTTTCATAAACCAACTGTTCTTCACCAGTTTTAAAGTTTACTTTATAAACTGATTGTTGATCCATTTCATTGGCGTCCAAACAATAGTAGCTGTGCTTGTCATTTGCCTTTGCAATGGGGATCAGATTTCTGTTTGAATGACTCTGATCATATTTTCTTTCTATAGGAAAATCCCATGTTTTAATTACTTCTCCCTTATCATCGTCACTAAAGTCGGTGAGTTCGACCTTTTTTTCAGATCCCACCAAAAGTGCAGCCTGAACAACTGAATTGCTATCGATAAACCACCTGAAGGCATAGCCCTCCACCGATCGAACTTCATTTGACAGAACAAACTGCCCCCCGTCAACGCTATCAAGCTTCCCAAGTACTTTGTTATCAGGGGAAAGTTTGGACGCGTTTAGCCTATAAACTCTCGAATATATACCACTCGTCCCATACAAAAACTCTCCTTCAATGTGGGGAAGTGGATCGACCAAGTATCCTTTGGTTCGTACACTACGATAAGTGTTTGTTTGCAACGCTTCCTGTACATTGAGGATAACTAAGCGCGTGGAAATTCTCGTATCAAGGAGGTTTTCAATGCCTTCTATGGACTCGTATAACTGCAGGGCAAGGTGACGATTGTCGATCCAGGCCACAGCGCTTATGCTCGACCCTGAGCCGGAGTAATCTTCCGTACTAAACAACGCACGCTCTGTCATTGTGTCCACATCGATAAGTACAACGATTGGACTACCTGTGTCCATCCTAATGGCCGCTACTTTCTCACCATCCGGGCTCAACCTGGCATTTACCATGCCCGGATACCCAAAGAAATATCCATTATCAATTGCTGGTTTGGCGTGGGTACTTATCGAAAAGACAATGAGAATCAGACCAGAAATTACAGCGAATAATCGATAGATAGCCGGCCAACGATAAAGTACCGGCTTTAGATCTGAGACGCGATGGCTAGCTGGAAAATGGCCACTGACTGAGGACCATGATTGATACCAATTCATTGGATCCTCTTCAATTATTAATTGGCTGCGAGCCATGACTACTCCCTTACTAGCTCCGAGAGAAACGGGTCTTTATAATTCACACCCATTACCAGAGGGTACAGTTCCAACTCATTAGCAAACTGAGCTTCGATCTGGTCTAGCGTCGCGGCTAAACGGTTGAGCAATTCAACATTTACAGCAGATCTGGAGCGCTCGCTCTGAATACGTAATGACCCTATGTAATTAATTCTTCCAGCCTGAATTTGAAATGCCCAGTATGGGCTGTCACTAACGTCGAGCTTGTAAGGCAAATTGTAATAAGGGGCATTAACGCGATGGACCTGATATCGTCCAGAAACTAAGGGAATAAGGATCAAGCCCGGGTCTCGGCCATCAAGGTCAATAATGGTCCAGTTTCTTGGGTTTCGATCAACCAATCGCGAAATCTGCAGATATGCCCCGGCGTGGCCAGGCTGTAATTCGAAGAGTAAATACCCCGAGCCACGCCTTATTTTCTGCACAGTCTTAGGCTCAGTTTCGACAATTTTTTCTGCAGGAGTATCGCCATTGCTATAAGCAAGCAAAGGCGTTAGAAGAATGATCCAAAAAACTATTATAATCTTATTCTGCATAGTAACCTGTTCCCTCGGGGGTCCTAGCTCCATGCTGGCCCGCGAATACCCCGTTTAACCATTTGGACTTTATAGGGGGTGAACTGATCTTTTTAGCACAACCCAGGCGTCCTAGGCAACAACGAAAATGTGGGCGGATCAGGAGATCATAATGACAAATCAGCTCATTCTGCGATATGCACGCACAGCACTAGGTACACTGCTGGTACTTTTTTTGTTCGTCGGGTGTGCCACTCATCCAGCGTTAGATGTACACGTCGTCGAGCCTCTAGGGAGCGATGCAACTCTCGAATCAAACCATGGCGTTTTGGTCGTCAGGGTGATTGATGCAAGTTCAAGCAGGCTTCCCTTTAACTATGTAACGCTCGCACCTCGGGACCTCAATCGTTCATCGAGCATCAAGCCCTTTCGGCTTTCTTCGGTAAGTGGCAGTACTGGGGGAAGCACTTTATTTGCGGTTTCACTTCCCGCTGGCCACTACTCAGTGGCCAGTTTGCTTGCCCGGTACTCTGATGGAGACATTCATTACGCTCGTCGGGTGACTAGCACCGTAGATTTAGGAACGTTTGAAGTCGTTTCAGAAGGGGTCACCGATTTAGGCGAGATTGTTTACTTTCCAAGAATTCAAGAAGATCGATACACAGACACCTTAATTCGAATTCCGAATTCCTCCACTTTATCTGCCGTTAAGCAATTAGTGGATGCTGATGTGCTTTCTGCTAGTCGGATCAGAACTTGGGATACGGATGGCCGAGACACAGAACGGTTTACTCAGTATTCCTCAGCGGCTCAGAACCCAGTTGCTTTTAATGGCCACTATAGAGACCACGATGATAACGTGTACTTTTTCGGAAAGCTGGGTGTCATTTTAATTCGTACGCCAGATGGCAATTGGGGTATGAAGGCCATTGATTCTGCTTCAGATATGCATACGATGGCCGTGAGCCCGGAAGGGCATATGGCTATCGGCGGAGATATGGGAGAAGTCCATTATCGACCTAATAATGGAGCTTGGCGAACAATTGAGTTTGACCCGCGATACAGCATTCGTCACCTGTACTTTCATAATGATCATACCATTGATGTAGTGGCTAGGACTCATCGGGAGATCCTGGTCTTTCGGCAAACTCTCTTAGAGAACGGAGAGCCAAAGAGGCTCGCTTACTATAATTCCGGCTCTGGGTGGATAGATTCACAAGGAACAGCCATAGGACTAGGTATTTCAAATCGGGCCAACCGATACAACAACTTGACCGAGCGAATCGGTTACTTGCGTGTCGCTGATATGGATGGAACGACTTACCTCATGATGAGCACCCAACGTGACGGCAATCAGTCTGTATACTCAAGGCACTATGGAAATGTTTTTACGGTGGATAGGTCAACATGGGCACTTTCAGATGGAAGGCAACATGGTACTCGAATTAATTATGCGATGAACGCCGGGCAAGTAAATTTGGGAGCTAATCGACCTGGGGCGCTTTCAATGAGAACCAGTAATCGTTATTTCCGTTTGGAATCAGATACCGGGCGATGGGTCGAGCTTGCATCGGCATTCGATAATTGCGCCGACCTGGATCTTCGGCCAGGAGCACGTGAATGCGTAAAAGATGGAGCTAGAATTAGGCGCTACCGATCATTTGAGTTTGTTTCCACTCCGGTATTCTCAAGTCCTAATGATGGCCTGGCGTTCGTTCGCCTGAGTGGAACAAGCACGGACAACAGACCAGTATTGACGGCCGTTACCAGTGATGGTGGAGGTTCGTGGCAGGAGGCTGAAATGGATGTAAGCCCTCCGCGTAAGCATTGCTTTTCGACTGTTCCTGAGGCCAGCGATACATTGCTGGTCAACTGTATGGGTGCTGACTTTTTTGAATCAAACGACAACGGAAAGTCATGGCGTCATGTGAGACAACGTCAGCAATTCTAGACTAGAAATCCGCTGGCGTCGGGTTCTTCATTGCATTCTGTCGGTATTGGGAGGGTGTTTGCCCTACTTGTTTTTTAAAAATAGCGTTAAAGGTGGACTTACTGGTAAAACCGGCTTCGGCCAGAACCTCCAACATGGTCCAAGTCTGATAGTCAGGATCAGTCAGTAAGCGCTTGGCATCCTCCACCCGGTAGCTGTTAATGAACTCGAAAAAGTTTTTGCCAAAATGCTGATTGAGGATGCGCGACAGTGTCCGCTCCGGTAGCGAAAGACGCTTTGCCAATGACTCAATGGTAACGTCCGGCTCCAGGTAGGCGCGCTCCGTTTGCATAAGCCGCTCCACTCGCTGAATCTGCTCAGGGGTAAACTCCGCAGTAGCATCACTTTCGCCTTTTAGGGAATTCAAGCCTCCGAACAAGTGGGTGTAGCGAATGCTGATGAACACCAGCGAGTTCACGAATAAAAACATAATGTAGTTGCTGACAATTCCCATCGCGTTGGAAATACCTGCGCTCAGGGCGTCGCCGATTACATGCACCAGTAGCCGCCAAGCAGCGATAAGCACAAAGCCAGCGACGATCCACACCAACCACATGCGCTCCCGTTGCTCCACATTAGCGTAAACCTGATGCAGTTCCCGGTGGTAGCGCCACAACAGAACCAAACACCAGCAACCGTAAGCGATGACGCTGATATGCCAGCCGGACACTAGTCGGGACATCAGAGGCGACCACATGAAACTCATATCCCACATCAGGTTTATCTGTTCTGTCGTGGGGAGGCGGTAGTAGTTCCAAATTAACAGTATTCCGACCAGCAGCGTGGGAACCAGATGCAAAAGATCCAACGGTCGAAAGTGAAACCCTCGATACAACACGCTAGCCACATACCAGTACAACAAAGGGCCCAGCAGCCAATAGCTGAAGCTCCCCAAGAAAAGCAGACTCGGGTGCCAGTCGAGCAGTAAGTGACGCAGGGGGTCGCTCCAGGTAACCAGCGTGTCCAAAGCCTGAATCGCCGTAACCAGGAGAATGCTGATTAACAAATAAGTGGAGTAGTCAGCACTGCGGCGCGTGAACTGCAGCAATACCGCCAGTAACAGGTACTGGCCAACCGCCATCAGTAGAATCAGATCGTGGACATTGAATAACAATGTGTCGTGAGTCAGCGTATTCACAGGTGTTCAAGACCCCGTTCATTATTGTGATTATTCCCGCGTGCCCTGCGCGCTTCAATCCAGAGTCCGAAGTTAGGCTTCCGCTGCTCGGACGTGCCAACTTCGGATTGGTAGGATCCTCGGTCGAGTACCAGCGGGCCCAGCGGTTAGGGTCGGCAGTGCCACTGTCAGAGGTGCCCTAGTGCATCTTAGCGGAAGCTTCCCGGTGGCGCCAAGCCAACGGCCCCATCCAGGTGGCCGCCCCTGACCAACCAACCATGGAATTGAGCCGATGAAAATAACAACTGCACTCCTGACCTTGTTTGTGTATGCCTCCCTCGCTGCCAGTAGCGCCTTCGCCCACAATCCCGCGCGCGAAGACCCACTCTGGGCACCGTTTAACAACCATGACAGTAACAATTGGTTGATCGCCGACGGTTATAAAAACAACGATGCTTTTTTTGGTTGCTATTGGAGCAATGACCGAGTCGGATTTTCCGGCGGGCAGATGACACTGTCTCTGGCCTCCAACACGTCGCACCAGGCGCCCTATCAATACGATTGCGCCGAGTACGCCACGCATGAATTTTTCGGCTACGGCCTGTATGAAGTGTCGATGCGACCGGCTCCGGTCTCCGGTGTGGTTTCTTCGTTCTTTACCTATACCGGGCCCTACTACGGAGGTGCTCCCTGGGATGAAATCGACATTGAATTTTTGGGTAACGACACCTCCCAAGTTCAATTTAACTATTACACCAATGGCGTCGGTGGCAATGAAATCGTTCACCAGCTGGGATTTAATGCTGCCGATAGCTTTAACACCTACGCTTTCGAGTGGCATGAAAATTATATTAATTGGTACGTCAACGGCCAGTTGGTCGCTACCGCAACTGAGAACATCCCGTCCAGCCCCAGTAAGATCATGATGAATATTTGGAATACCTACGGCCTGGATGAGTGGACTGGCCCTTACTATGGGCAGGAAGCACAGGCGGTGTACGAATGGGTGAGGTTTACCCCTTATGAAGCCAATGGGGGTTCTCCCGGTGCAGATTTTCAGCTTCGAGCTTGCGATCGCAACGCAGCGTCCAGCGGCGTGGCCACCTGGGAGTGTGGCGTGGGCAGCTTCGACGCCGGCCAGTGGATTCGTTTCGACAATGTGGATCTGTCCAGCGGTTACAACGCCTTTGCAGTCAGCCATGCAACCACCGTCAGCGGTAGTTTTGAAATACGCTTGGGGAGCCCCAACGGTACCACTATTGGCACGGTAAATTATTCATCCACAGGCGGCTGGGGTGATTATCAGTGGAACGGTACACCGTCACTAAACACCGGCGCACAAGGTGTTCATGACATCTATATTGTAATGACTCAAGGCGCTACCAACATTTCCGAGTTCTGGTTCAAAAACGAGTAGCACCCCACACCGCTAACCCGGGTTCGAAACTTGCGAGGGTTCGAACCCGGGAGGCACAGCTTAGGGCGCTTAGTCGATCCAGCTATTCTTCAAGGACAGTAACCGGCACAGACCATCTCATCTGACCATCCTCAGTTATCACGGTAATTTCGGCCGAACCGGGACTGAGGCCATACAGAGTACCGGTTTCTCTATCGGCGCGAACAATGTCCGTGCCTTCGGTAATACTTAACGTGTAGTTTGTATTGTGCGCGTTGGCGGGGGCGATGATCACTTCAAAGTTGGTATGCTCGCCAAGCGGGATTTCCCGTTCATGAATATGCAGGTAAGCGCCTGATACAGCCACTCTCCCGTCGTCGTAAAAAGACACTGGCCGTTCAGACGTACGCATCACACTGTACGGACTGAGTGCCACTATATTGGCGCCAGGGCGATGCAACCATTGACCGAATTGGCCACCGTCGGTGATATCGAAATAGCGGAAGTCGTCACAGTCGCCGTTTTTCAATCCACCCCAGGACCAGTTCAACCATCCGGCTTCATGAATGTGCAGAAGCTCCATGCCTTCTAAATAAGGTAACGGTTCAGGGTCATCACACTGGCCGACGCGGGTGACCGAAGGCCCTTCGCCCACGATCATCGCCAGACCTTTTTCCTTAGCGGTGATAGCGACCTTCTTGTAGTTTTCCACGGCAACTTCCGCAGACCAATAAGAGTGTGTCGAGAAAATTACATTCTCCAGCGGATCCTGTTTAGACAACTCGGGGCCAACGCGTAGTAGCTGATCAACATCCTGACCCCAAACCGCAGCGTCAATCATAATGGGTACGGTGTAGCCCCAGCGCCTAAGGGACGCAATGGCGTCACTGTACGCTTCGATAAATTGTTCGTCCGTAATAGAGTGGCCACCCGCCTCATTGGCGATGTTAACGATGGTCCACTGTTTATGAGACTCGACCTTCTCTATCAGGTGCGGGTTGTTCCAAAAATCGATGCAGGCTTGTAAGGCGTCATCCCATTTCCCCGTGGCATT
This sequence comes from Marinimicrobium hydrolyticum, assembly GCF_030848505.1. Taxonomy (GTDB): domain Bacteria; phylum Pseudomonadota; class Gammaproteobacteria; order Pseudomonadales; family Cellvibrionaceae; genus JAVDDU01. Next base: position 329,465 of record NZ_JAVDDU010000004.1, on the reverse strand, counting down.
GTGACATTCCGGTATGGCCACCATCTTGTGCTCGACCGTCAGATCGATCAGTGTTTCCAGATCCGCGGTGTTGAAGTTGTGATCCCAGACGAGGCGCACGGCGTTTGCGCCGGACTGATCTATTTGTGGGATCAGTCGCTCACCGCTCGGATCCTCTGACCAGACAAACATTTCGTTGAACCCACGCATAACAAATTTTTCACCGGCGGCGGTGTACAGGTGTCCATCCCGCACATGTAGCGTCGTTTCGGAGGGAGTCGTCGTGCACGCCGTCATCACGAATAACACCAGAAGTGCTGTTAGTTTATGCATGGATATCACCATAGTAGTCAGCCTCTTTTGTTTTATTAGATGCGTCCCGCATCCAATCGTGAAGATGGCGAAACGGGTAAACCGTGTAGCCTGTGCCAGTATAGCGACAACAGTGACGATTGCGACTTCGGAACCGGAATCAGAGGTGTGTATGAGCAACCCTCTGTCTACGCGCCTTGTCAGCTAGGGTCCGAACTCGCTTTACGTAACCTCGGACCGACCGAAGTTCAGCTTTGTCGGCCCGTCGGTCGCTGACTCTTTGTTTATGTGGGAATATATGACAGTAAAATTCACATAATAGGTAAATGATATGCCACTTCTCCAACCACTGAATGCGGCTCTTAAGGCGGGCCTAGTAGCGAGTATGGTCTTCCTGGCAGGCTGCGGTAGCACCAATGGAACCCCACCTCCGCCCTCTTCATCATCGTCGGATTCATCAAGCTCATCCAGCAGTAGCTCTAGTGCAGCGGGACCGGATTTGTGCGGCTTTCTCCAAGAAGACGGCGTAACCATCGGCATTCAAAACAGCCGCATCGAGGCGGAGGATTTTGATGGTTGTTCAGGGTCTTACTCCACCAATGCAGACAACGGCGGTGGTGGCTACCGAGACGCCGGCGTGAATATCAGTGCCGATGAAGCCAACTCTAACGGCTATTTCGTCAATCAGCTGGAAGCCGGTGACTATTTGGAATACAGCGTAAATGTGGCCCGTTCAGGCCACTATGGTTTGGCCTATCGGGTACTGCCTAGTGAATCAGGAGCGGGTTATCGGCTGTCTGTTGATGGCCGCGTACTGAGTAATTCCCAAGTAAGCGTAGCCGCTGGGGACTCAAGCGATTGGCGTTACGTTCACACGTCAGGCATCTATCTGAGTGACGGACCGCAAATCCTGCGATTAGAAATTACCGGCGGCGTTTCAGCACTGGACTATGTGGACTTTGCTTACGACGAAGCGCTCGTTCTCGAGCCGCACAGCACTGTCCAAGCCATGGGCATCGGCATCAACCTCGGCAATACCTTGGATGCACCCAGTGAAGGCGCCTGGGCATCACCGGCCCAAAAGCATCATCTGGAAGATTTTCGAGAGGCCGGTTTCCTGCACGTGCGCATTCCGGTGACATGGGGTAATCACATTTCAAACAGTGAACCTTACAAGGTCACCGACGAGCGGATGGATCGAACCGAGGAAGTGGTGGACTGGGCGCTCGAACAAGGCTACTTCGTTATCCTGAACGCGCACCATGAGAGTTGGCTGAAGGACAATTACACCAGTGCCAACAGAGATCGTTTTGATGCTTTATGGACTCAAGTCGCGACCCGATTCCAAGACAAATCCGCGCGCTTAATATTTGAAATTCTTAATGAGCCCGTGGGTATGACGGCATCTCAAGTTAATAGCTTGAACGCACGAGTCTTGGAAATAATCCGCGCCTCCAACCCCGAGCGCCTGGTGGTGATAGCCGGCGAAGACTACAGCGGCATCGCCACTCTGGATACGTTGGCCGTACCCGACGATGATTTTTTGATTGGCAATTTCCACTCCTATGACCCCTGGGAGTTTGCCGGGCAGTGCACACGCCGCTGGGGGAGCCAACAAGACATTGACGAGCTGACAGCAATCTACCAACGTGCGGCCAACTGGTCGGAGGATAAGGGCATACCGCTAATGGTCAACGAATTCGGAGCCGCTAAGTACGACTTTACGGCCCCGGACAATGTCTGCAATCATCAGGATCGGCTGGATTACTTGCACCATCACGTGACTCTCGCCATCGGCCACGGCATAGCGGCCAGTTTCTGGGACGACGGCGGCTCCTTTAGCAGTTACGACCGCGAGGCACGCACTTGGGGAGATGAGAAAGATGTGCTGGTGGCACCCAACCCCTGATCGCTAGGTTTAAAACTTCGGGAAGGCAGCCATTTTGGGCGCAGAATAAACAAACCGGAACCTTGTTTGATTGCTTCGGCAAAGTGTTTGCGCCACAAATGGCTGGCCTTGGGGAAACCGAGAAATACTCGTCCGACGCCAGCTACGACAACAACCGCAGCTGGTCACAGGCTCCAGCTATTCCCCACCTGCGAAAGCGGAATACAGCCTTTTTGTTCACCCGGCACTAAGTCATAAATAAGGACATTTTTGCCGATATATTCAGAGGAAAAATAACCCCAGAGCGCCAGGGATTTTAACTGGCGGTAAAACCCAACGGGCTTCTGTTCGCCAATCGTGCCGCCCCAGATCTGCGGGTTGTAAGTGCCCGAGTCTCGCTCTTCTTGTTCCAGCATCTGTTGGCGCTGCGTTTGACTCAGCTCGGGGTAATCTTTGCCAAATCGCTCCCGGGCACGTCCGTTAAACCGGTCGACAGCGTGGCGCATCGCCTCTTGCTCAGCAGGCGGCATCATCCGGTCAATGACCCGACCGATAAACACATCTACCTTGAGTTCCTTTGCGCCAGGTGTGTCGGTGGCTGGGAGTATCGTGTCTACCAATTCGGCAATGGTGTTGGCCTGCTTCTGGTTTAAGGTAGCGGGTGTTCCGTCGCTTCGGCCGCAGGCAGTCAGCACGGACATCAACGTCGGCGCGGAAAGGGCGAGGCCGCCAAAGAAGATCGTTTGTTTTAAAGCGTCTCTTCGGTTCATATCAAAGATTTCCCTTCTTGAGTTCAGCAACCGCATAGTTGGCCGCCCGGGCAGTGATGGCCATATAGGTTAGGGAAGGATTGACGCAGGACGACGACGTCATGCAGGCGCCGTCGGAAACAAACACATTCGGGACTGCGTGAACCTGATTGGTGCCATTAAGCACCGAAGTGTCGGGGTCGCGGCCCATGCGTGCGGTGCCCATTTCGTGGACCCCATGGCCGGGAACATGCTCGTTATCAAAGTCGACAATATCTTTAAAGCCCAGGGTCTCCAACATGTCCGCTGCATCCGCGCGTATTTGTCGATTGATGGCCTTTTCGTTGTCCTTAAATTCACAATCAATATTCAAAACCGGTAAGCCCCAGGCATCGAGGGTATCCTGGTCCAGGCTTACCTTGTTGTCGTGGTAGGGCAAGCATTCCCCAAAGCCGGTAATAAAGAAGCGCCAATCACCAGGTTTGAACAGGCTGTCCTTAAAGTCGGCGCCGAATTCTGGCTCGTTAGTGCCTGCCGACCAGTTTTCTCGGTAGGCGCCGCCCTGGTAACCGAAGCCACGCAAAAACTTGTCAGTGGCGGTTGCTTCATCCAAGTTGACGTAGCGGGGAATATAGATCCCGTTGGGCCGCCGACCCGAGTAGTATTGATCCTCAAAACCATCAAAGCGGCCCATGGCGCCCACGCGATAGGTGTGGTCCATCAGGTTGTGGCCCAGCTCGCCGCTGTCATTACCCAGTCCGTTGGGGAAACGGTCCGAAGTTGAATGCAATAAAATTTGTGTGCTGCCCAGGGCCGAGGCATTGCAGAAAATGATACGGGCCTTGTACTCAATTACCTCGTGTGTCTCTGCATCAATGACTCGCACACCCGTGGCTTTGCCCTGGCTGTCGTCGTAGATAATCGAGTGAACGACGGAGTGGGGGCGCAGAGTGAGTTTACCTGTGGCACCGGCAGCGGGCAGAGTGACGGCATTGCTGCTGAAATAGGCACCGAAGGGGCAGCCACGATCGCAACGATTAAAAAATTGACAGGGTCCTCTTCCGTTAATCGCTTTTGTTGCGTGGGCAACTCTGCCAATGGTGAGGTATCGGCCCGGGTACTGCTTTTCCAAACGCTTTTTCACGTGCTTCTCAAGACAGTTCAATTCCATGGGGGGCAGGAACTGGCTATCGGGCAAATGCGGTAGGCCTAAAGGCTCCCCGCTGATACCCGCGAATGTTTCAACGTAGTCGTACCAGGGCTCCAGATCTTTGTAGCGAATCGGCCAGTCCACACCGAAGCCGTCTTTGGCGTTGGCTTCAAAGTCCAAGTCGCTCCAGCGATAGGTCTGGCGCCCCCACACCAGTGATCGCCCGCCCATTTGGTGCCCCCTGACCCAGGTAAAGGGCTTGGTTTCGGTATAAGGGTTGGCTTGATCGTCGGCGAAAAAATGCTTGTTGGTTGCTCCTACAAATCCCGCGCGAGCCGCGTATTTGTGCTTTTCCCGCTCTTCGGGCGTAAGTCCGCCGCGCAGCTCCATGTCCCAGGGGTCGTCAAACGTCGTAGGGTAGTCCTTTTGGTGCTCGACGATTCGGCCCCGCTCCAGCACCAGAGTTTGTAAACCACCTTCGCACAATTCCTTCGCCGCCCAGCCACCGCTGATGCCGGAGCCGATGACGATGGCATCGTAGGTAATGGTTTTGTCGGCCTTGATGTTTAAATAGGACATATTATTTATGCTTATTGAGATTTGTTAATCGAGATGACCACCATACTATTATCATAGGATTGACGTGAAGGGACCGACGCAACTTTTGTGCCCGTCGCGATAGGATACAGGCTCTAAGAGCCGTTTTGATGCCCTTGGCCTATTCGGCAAACTGAGTAGTGAAAGTATGGCGGGGTAACTCGGCAAACCGACCGATACCCCACCATTGTCGAGCTCAGTGACCACTTATCTAGTCACCGATAAGGATACTGGTTATATATCCAGGTTTGCTACCGCCAACGCGTTGGTTTCGATGAACTCCCGACGCGGCTCCACATGGTCACCCATAAGGGTGGTGAAGATCTGATCGGCCGCGATGGCATCGTGGATATTCACACGTAGCATGCGCCGGGTTTCTGGATTCATGGTGGTATCCCACAACTGCTCCGGATTCATTTCACCCAAACCTTTGTAGCGCTGAATGTTATAGCCCTTGCGAGACTCCTTCATCAACCAACTCAACGCTTGATCGAAGCTGGATACCGGGTTTTTGCGCTCTCCGCGCTGGACGTAGGCGCCCTCTTCCAGCAGATTTACAATTTTCTCCCCCAAATTCACGATGGCCTGATACTCACCGGATTGGAAGAACTCATGGGTGAACGGGTATTGAGTAGAGAGCCCGTTGGCGATGATTTCAATCTGCGGCAGGAACAGGTGCCGTTCGGTGTCCTCGCGCACTGTAATGATATAGCGCTGGCTACCCGCGCGTGCGTCCAGGCTCAAGCGCGCAAGAAGCTGGTCACACCACTGCTGCATATGGCCCTGGTCGCTCAGGTGTTCTGGACGAAGGGAAGGCAAGTAGATCATTTGATCCAGAATTTCTTCCGGATACAGGCGCGACAGGCGCTGGATGGTGTTCATTACCGCGCGGTATTCGTTGACCAATTGCTCCAGGGCCGTACCGCTGAGACCAGGCGCGTCAGCGTTGACATGCAAGCTGGCACCTTCCAAAGCGGCTTGAGTCAGGAATGAGGTCAAGGCTTCTTCGTCTTTCAGGTATTGCTCCTGCTTGCCCTTGCTGATCTTGTACAGCGGCGGCTGGGCAATAAACACATGACCACGCTCAATGAGCTCGCGCATTTGACGGAAGAAGAAGGTCAGCAGAAGCGTACGGATGTGAGACCCATCCACGTCCGCATCCGTCATGATAATGATACTGTGGTAGCGAAGTTTTTCCGGGTTAAATTCTTCTTTGCCGATACCGCACCCCAACGCGGTAATGAGGGTGCCCACTTCAGCGCTGGATAGCATTTTGTCGAATCGGGCTTTTTCCACGTTCAGGATTTTACCTTTCAACGGCAGAATGGCCTGAGTTTTCCGGGCCCGACCCTGTTTGGCGGAACCACCGGCGGAGTCACCCTCCACCAGGTAAACTTCAGACAGCGCCGGATCCTTCTCCTGACAATCGGCCAGTTTGCCCGGCAGGCCAGCGATATCCAGGGCACCTTTGCGGCGGGTCATATCCCGAGCCTTGCGAGCGGCTTCCCGGGCGCGAGCGGCATCAATCATTTTGTTGACGATGGTTTTCGCTTCCGAGGGGTTTTCCAGCAAATACTCGCCAAAGATCTGGTACATCTCCTGCTCTACCGCGGTTTTCACCTCGGAAGACACCAGTTTATCTTTGGTCTGTGAGGAGAATTTTGGATCAGGCACTTTCACGGAAATGATGGCCGTAAGGCCTTCCCGAGCGTCGTCGCCGGTGGTGTTTACCTTGGCTTTGGCGGCCAAGCCTTCCTTTTCAATGTATCCGTTCAGCGTACGGGTCAAAGCGGCGCGGAAGCCCGCCAAGTGGGTTCCGCCATCGCGCTGGGGAATATTGTTGGTGTAGCAGTAGAGGTTTTCCTGGAAGGAATCATTCCACTGTAGAGCCACTTCTACCCCAATACCGTCTGGGCGGTCTGACGCCAATATATGGACGGTCTTGTTGATGGGGGTTTTGTTCTTGTTTAGGTGTTCAACAAACGCTTTAAGGCCACCTTCGTATTGGTAAACCTCCTCTTTGGCGCTACGCTCATCCTTCAGGACAATGCGCACGCCAGAGTTAAGGAATGACAACTCCCGCAAGCGCTTGGCCAGGATGTCGTATTCAAATTCGATATTGGTGAAAGTTTCTTTTGACGGCTTGAATTGAATGTCGGTGCCCGTCTTACTGGTTTCTCCCACAACCGCCAGAGGAGCCTGGGGTACGCCGTGGACATAATCTTGTTCGTACACCTGCCCAGCCCGGCGGATGGTCAATTTTAGGTGTTCGGACAAGGCGTTCACTACCGAGATACCTACACCGTGCAGGCCGCCGGATACCTTGTAACTGTTATCGTCAAACTTACCACCCGCGTGAAGTACGGTCATAATTACTTCAGCGGCAGAGACGCCCTCTTCGTGCATTTCCGTAGGGATACCCCGGCCGTTGTCGGAAACGGTGATGGTTTCGTCAGGGTGGATGACTACACGGATTTCGGTACAGTGTCCGGCCAGGGATTCATCGATGGAGTTATCAACAATCTCGAACACCATATGGTGCAAACCGGAACCGTCATCGGTGTCCCCGATGTACATGCCCGGCCGTTTGCGCACCGCATCCAGCCCTTTAAGGACCTTAATGCTGGACGAGTCGTAGTTCTGTTCTTCAGACATAGATTGCTCCATCGATGTTATTCGTTGGCCGCGGACGACGTTTCGTCGACGGCTTTAAGCTCACCCTGTTCCACGTGAAACACTTTTCGGGCTAAATGGGGTCGGTCTAGCCAGTCCGCCAGCAGCGCTTCGCGCTCTACCCCAGTGATAAACACTTGTCCGCCCAATTTTTCCAACCAGTCCACCAGCCGTGCTCGGTGATGTTGATCCAACTCGGCGGGTAAATCATCGACCAGGTAAACGCAGCGGTTCCCAGTCGTGTTCGCAAATACGTAAGCTTGGGACACTTTTAGCGCGCAAACCACCAGCTTCTGTTGGCCTCGGGACAACACTTCACCTGCGGGTTGGCCGTTTACCGTTATTCTTAAGTCAGCCCGATGGCATCCGCTGTGGGTGTACCCCTGCTGAAAGTCCTTCTCAAAATTGGCTTTCAGTACTTCTTCGTAGCTTCGCTCCCTATCCCAGCCCCGAAAGTAATTAAGCTCTACCCCCGGTATCCGAACGAAGCTCTCAAGGAGTTCAAGGAAAACGGCCCTAAACTGCGCTACTGACTGACTTCGGTACTGATGGAGGGCCTCACTTAGGGTAAGCAGCTCCCGGTCCCATACGGCCAATTCAGAGCGATCTATTCTATCACGTCGGAGCAGTGCATTGCGGTGTTTTAGACAGCGCTGAGCGCCCTTCCACACCCCAAAAAATTGTGGTTCCACGTGAAACACCAACCAATCAATAAACTGCCGACGAACCTTTGGGCTGCCCTCCAACAACTGGAAACTGTCGGAGTTAATGACCTGCACCGGCAAGTAACTGGCCAGCTCCGCAATGGAGGAAACCTGTATCCCATTGGCCTTAAAGCTGGATTGACCGTCTTTTTGGCGGTGTACTCCCAGTGGAATGTCCGCGCCCCGGCTGGACACCCGACCGAATACGGTAAATGCCTCTTGCCCATGACGGATCAATGGTTTGTGTTTGTGGCTGCGAAAGGATCGGCCCAACGCCAGACTATGTATGGCTTCAAGCACACTGGTCTTACCGGACCCGTTTTCTCCATACAACAGGTTTATGCGTGGCGATGGCTCTAAGTCCACCGCCTGCAGATTGCGAAGGTTTTGAATAGAAAGGCGTTTTAAGGTCATACGACCGGAAGGTATCGTGACTTATGCCCGCGCCTTAAAGGCGCATGGGCATAACCACGTAAAGGGAGTCGCCGTTTTCCGGCTCTTCAAGAAGAGCACTGCTGTTGGCGTCAGAGAGCGTTATCTTGATCTTGTCGTTTGTAATCACATTAGCCACATCCATCAGGTAACTGACGTTGAAGCCTACCTCAAGAGCATCTCCGCTGTAATCCACGGAAACCGTCTCTTCCGCCTCTTCCTGCTCGGGGTTATTGGCGACCATCGTCAAGGTGCCCTCCCCCAGGAGTAACCGAACGCCGCGGTACTTCTCGTTGGACAAGATGGATGTACGGGCGAACGCCTGTTTCAACTCACTGCGGTCGCCAAATATCACTTTGTTACCGCCTCGTGGTAATACTCGCTCGTAGTCGGGGAATTTTCCGTCCACCAGTTTAGAGGTAAAGGTGTAGTCACCTGTCCCCAACCGAATATGATTAGCGCTCAGGCTAACATCAACGCCCTTCTCCGAATCCTCCAGTAAGCGAGACAATTCCAGCACACCTTTGCGGGGCAGGATTGCCTGCACTGTGTCCTGAGTATCCACAATCATGGGCCGGGTGCACATCGCCATGCGGTGCCCATCAGTAGCCACAACACGTAAGTGATCTGGCCGCACCTCCCACAACATACCATTCAGGTAATAGCGCACGTCCTGTTGGGCCATAGCGAACGCGGTACGCTCAATCAGGCGTTTAATCTCTTGTTGAGCGCAGCTAAATTGCAGATCGCTTGGGCCGTCTTCCACGTTAGGGAAGTCCGCTGCGGGAAGCGTGGAAAGCGTAAAGCGACTACGGCCGCTTTTGACCAACATTCTCTGTTCGTCTTGAATGAACTCGATATTGGAGCCTTCCGGCAGAGACTTACAAATATCCAGCAACTTGCGCGCCGGTAAGGTCAATTCGCCGGATTCCCCGGGCAATGGCAGCTGCAAGCGTCCGACGATTTCAACTTCCAAATCTGTGCCGGTAAGCGCCAACTGATCATCGTTCAACACCATGAGAACATTGGACAGCACCGGCAGCGTTTGGCGGCGCTCCACCACACCGGACACCAACTGAAGGGGCTTAAGCAAAGCTTCGCGGGAAACGACAAATTTCATGAGAGAGTCTCTTTGGTAAAGGTTCCTGTTTGAGCACCGGACTGTGCTCTAATGGTAATCCGTTTTGGTGCTTAAGTGGTGAGAGATCGCAGCAAATTCTTCATATCTTCGCGAATATCGGCGTCTTCTTCCTGCATTTGCTTAATTTTCCGACACGCGTGCAAGACCGTGGTGTGGTCGCGGCCACCGAAGGCTTCACCAATTTCCGGCAGACTGTGGTTGGTTAGCTCCTTCGCCAAAGCCATGGCGACTTGCCTCGGCCGGGCTACGGAACGACTGCGCCGCTTGGACAACATGTCGTTCATCTTAATCTTGTAGTACTCCCCCACCACGCGCTGGATATTATCAATGCCTACCTGCTTGTCCTGCAAGGCAAGCAGATCTTTCAGCGCCTCACGCACCAGATCCACATCCATGGGCCGCCCAGTAAACTGAGCATTGGCGATAACGCGCTTAAGTGCACCCTCGAGCTCGCGCACATTAGAGCGAATCCGTTGGGCGATGAAGAACGCGGCTTCCGGGGGTAAATCAGCGCCCACCTGCTCCGCCTTCTTCATTAATATGGCCACCCGGGTTTCCAGCTCAGGGGGCTCCACCGCAACCGTTAAACCCCACCCGAAGCGGGATTTCAACCGCTCTTCCAAGCCGTTGATTTCCTTGGGGTAGCGATCGCAGGTCAGGATAATTTGTTGGCCACCCTCAAGGAGCGAGTTAAAGGTGTGGAAAAACTCTTCCTGAGAACGCTCTTTACCGGCAAAGAACTGAATGTCATCAATTAACAACGCATCAACAGAACGGTAATAGCGCTTGAAGTCATTGATGGCGTTCAACTGCAACGCCTTTACCATATCGGCGACAAAGCGCTCCGAATGCAGGTAAATAACTTTGGCGTTGGGGTTCTTATTGACCATCTCATTACCCACGGCCTGCATCAGGTGGGTTTTGCCCAGACCGACACCACCATATATAAAGAGGGGGTTGTACGAGCCACCAGGATTCTCGGCTACCTGCCGGGAGGCGGCCAAGCCGAGCTGGTTGGATTTGCCTTCTACAAAACTGGCGAAACTGAACGAGCGGTTGAGGTTATTGCGGTGTTTTAGCGCCCCTTCCACTTCCACTATTTGTTGGGGAGGCTGGGCAGGGGGTGATTGAACAGCAGGAGCACCGGAGTGCATTGACTCTCGGTACGGCTCAGACTCGATGCGCTGATCTCTCCCTTGGTGAGCGTTGGCCTCCTCCCTCTCTATAGCTTGAGGCGTGAATGCGGGTCGAGCAGACTTGCCCGTCCCTACCACCACATTTAAGGCGTTATCAGCTTGAAAGCTTTCGACCAACTCCCGAATACGATGTAAGAACTTCTCATTCACCCAATCACATACAAATCGATTGGGTGCGAGCAAACGCAGCTCTCCCGGTTGCGCTGAATCGTCAATTTGTAGGGGTCGAATCCACGTATTGAACTGCTGGGACGGCAGCTCATCCTGTAGGCTCGACGCGCACAATTTCCATACTGACTGCGGCAACACCAGGTCCTCCATCGTTATTCTTAAAAACGCCGCCTAGTGTACCCTTACCTTTCACAGTTATCCACAGTTGAACGGAAAAATAATTTAGATACAAAACGCATTAAATTCAATAGCTTATAAATGAAGATACTTGACTTTTACCCACAAAACTCGACCGGAAAACTGAGTGTTTTTTAATCAGTAATTGTGCATAAACCTGTGGACAACATATTTGTAACTTGGTGACAAGCCGGTATCTGGCACGAATTGCCGAAATCACGCCTTAACCGGTAGAAAACGATTGATTTACCCGGCCACTTTCTTTAGAATCCCGCCTCTTTTCACACTCAGTGTGAAGCCCAATTCGTGTATTTGAACGGCAGGTTAGCCCCATGAAAAGAACATTTCAGCCCAGCATTTTGAAGCGCAAACGTGCTCATGGTTTCCGCGCCCGGATGGCCACCAAAAATGGCCGCGCCGTTTTGGCTCGTCGTCGCGCTAAAGGTCGCAAGCAGCTCGCTGTTTGATAGCCTCGCCATGCCCCTTTCAAGTTGCTAGAGTTAAGTGGCCAGCCTAGCCTTTGGTAAATCGCTCCGACTGCTTACCTCTAGCGACTTTAAGGTGGTGTTCGACAATGCCCCCTTCCGCGCTTCTCACAATCATTTTTTGATTCTCGCCCGCTTCAACCAGTTAGACCGACCCCGGTTGGGTTTAATTATCGGAAAGAAGCATGTACGCCTCGCCCATGAACGAAATCGACTGAAGCGGCATATCCGGGAAACTTTTCGTTTGCGGCAACAATCTCTGTGTGGCTTAGATGTTATTGTAATAGCCCGAAAAGGGATGGATGAGCTGAGCAACCCGCAACTGAACCATCAGCTCAACCAGCAGTGGCAACGAATCGAACGCCGGGCCGACAAAGAACGCCCTGGCATTCCGGCTCAAGGTGAATAGCTATGCGCTGGCTCGCAATCAAATTGATTCACATTTATCGCTACCTACTCAGTCCCTGGGTGGGAAATCAATGCCGCTTTTACCCCACCTGTTCCCACTATGCGGAAGAAGCGCTCGAAACCCACGGGTTTTGGAAAGGGGCTTATCTAACCGTGCGCCGGCTATTAAAATGCCACCCCTGGCACAGCGGTGGTATCGACTTAGTACCCGACACGACCTCGCACTCAACTCACTCTGATGGCAGCAAATAAAATGGATTGGCAAAAAACCATGTTAATCGCGGCTATGTGCGCCGTAGTCTTCACACTGATTATCCGCTGGACTGACTTCCAGGAAACAGTGGCACCGGCGGAACGTCTGCCAGCCGCAGAACGCCGCGCTACTTCCCCGTCACCGGAGCGGGAACTGCCCGATGTTACTGACAGCGGCGTGAGCGAGTTGCCCACCGCTCCCGATGAACAACTTGATGTACCGGAGCAAGACATTGATCTAGGTGCCGCTTACGCCCGCACTGTTAGCGTAACTACCGATACTCTCGAGGTGGATATCGATCTGCGCGGTGGCGACATTGTCTACTTGGCGTTACCGCAACACCACGCCAAGCTAAATCGACCCGACGTGCCCTTTGTCATGCTCAATGACAGCGACTTTCAAACCTATGTATCCCAAAGTGGCTTGGTCGGTCGCAATGGAACCGATACCCGGGAAGGTCGGCCGGTGTTTAATGCCGAAGCTACCGAATACCGTTTAGAAGAGGGTGAAGACCAACTGCAAGTGGATCTCACCCTGAATCAAAACGGCGTGGATATTACCAAGCGTTTTATCTTCACTCGTGGCGATTACTTGGTTGACGTGGTTTATCTGATTGATAACCAAACCGATCAACCTTGGCAAGCGAGCTTGTACGGCCAAATCAAAAGAGACAGTTCCGAAGCCGGCGACGGCCCTGGTGGCCTCTTTGCCCTCAACCCCTATCTCGGTGCCGCCCTCACCACAGCGGATACTCGTTACAAGCGCATCAGCTTCAGTGACATGCGCGACGGCGGCTTCCAAACCACCCACGAAGGTGGCTGGGTCGCCATGATTCAACACTACTTTGTCAGTGCCTGGGTGCCCAGCCCTGACGCTACCCACAACTATCATTTGCGCCAGTTGGGTAATCAGGATATGTACCTGATGGGGTTCACCAGTCCCAGCACCCGAATCGGCCCCGGCGAGCAAGGCACGATCAGCGCCAGCTTCTATTCAGGTCCTAAATACACCCACCGTTTGGCGGAGATTTCCCCTTATTTGGATCTGACCGTGGATTACGGTTGGTTGTGGTGGTTGGCCAAACCCTTGTTCACTATCCTCAACTGGATTCACGGCTTCCTGGGCAACTGGGGACTTGCAATTATTGCTTTAACAATAGTTATTAAGGCAGCATTCTTTAAGCTATCCGCCACCAGCTACCGGTCCATGGCCAAGATGCGCAAGTTAAGTCCCATGATGGCCGAGCTGAAAGAGCGCTATGGTGACGACCGCCAGAAGATGTCCCAGGAGCTGATGAAGCTTTATAAAAAGGAAAAAGTGAACCCATTGGGCGGCTGTTTACCCATTCTGGTACAGATGCCGGTGTTCCTCGCCCTGTACTGGGTACTGATGGAAAGTGTTGAACTGCGCCATGCGCCTTTCTTCCTGTGGATTCAGGATCTCTCGGTGCGTGACCCCTACTTCGTCCTGCCCCTGTTGATGGGTCTGACCATGTTTATTCAGTTCAAATTGAACCCGACGCCTCCGGATCCGACACAAGCGAAGATCATGCAGATGATGCCAATTGTGTTTACCTTCCTGTTCCTGTTCTTCCCCGCGGGGCTGGTACTGTACTGGGTAACCAACAACGCGCTGTCCATCGCTCAGCAGTATGTGATTACCCGGAATATTGAAAACGAAGGGAAGCCAAAAACCACTTAGGTGAACACCGTTTGAAGCCAATGTCCCTAGACACCATTGCCGCCGTCGCCACCGCTCCGGGGCGCGGCGGCGTTGGCATTGTCCGAGTGTCCGGACCCGGAGTACCAGAATTGTGTCTGCCCCTGGTAGGACAAACCCTTAAGCCGCGTCACGCGCATTACTGCGACTTTCTGGATAAAAGCGGACAAGTTCTAGACCAGGGCATTGCGCTCTACTTTCCCTCCCCCAACTCATTTACCGGCGAAGACGTACTGGAGCTCCAGGGTCACGGCGGTCCTGTTATTCTCGACCTACTACTGCAACACCTCACGCAGTTGGGCGTCCGCCTGGCACGGCCAGGTGAATTCTCAGAACGAGCATTCCTGAATGACAAGCTCGATTTAGCCCAAGCGGAAGCCATCGCTGATCTGATTGACGCCGGTACTGAACAAGCGGCCCGCAACGCATTGCGCTCACTGCAAGGCGCTTTCTCGGTTCGTATTCAGGAGCTGGTGGAAGCGCTCATACAACTGCGCATCTATGTAGAAGCGGCCATCGACTTCCCCGAAGAGGAAATCGATTTTCTGACCGACGGTAAAGTCGCAACCGATCTGGCGGAAATAAAACAACGTTTGAATGAAGTGTTCGCTGAAGCCCGTCAGGGCGTGCTTATGCGTGACGGTATGCATGTGGTGATCGCCGGTCGCCCCAACGCCGGCAAATCCAGCTTGCTGAACGCCCTCAGTGGCCGCGACAGTGCCATTGTGACCAGCATCGAGGGCACCACCCGCGACTTGGTGCGTGAACACATTCATATCGACGGCATGCCACTGCACATAATCGACACCGCGGGCTTACGGGACAGCCCCGATGAAGTGGAGAAAATTGGTATTGCTCGCGCCTGGGAAGAGATCCAACGGGCCGACCGGCTGTTGTTGTTAGTCGATGGCCGGGAAACCGAGTCCCTTGATCCAGCCGAAGTTTGGCCAGAGTTCGTTAACCGGTTTCCCTCCGACAAGATCACTCTGGTGCGCAACAAAATCGACCTAACCGGTGAACCCGCGGGTATCCGATCAGAAACCCACCCGGTCTGTATCGGTTTATCAACCGTTACCAGCGAAGGCTTAGAAGCGCTAAAAACCCATCTGAAACAACTCATGGGTTACGACAATCAGAGCCAAGGGGGCTTCACCGCCCGTCGCCGTCATCTGGATGCTCTGGAGCGCGCCAGCATCAGCCTGGATGCTGGCCAAGCGCAACTGCAGTCACACGCGGCGGGAGAGCTCCTAGCCGAAGACCTGCGCCAAGCTCAGGAGGCCCTGAGCGAAATTACCGGGCAATTTACCTCCGATGATCTGCTGGGCCGAATCTTTGGCAGCTTCTGCATCGGGAAGTAAAAACCCTTAAAAGCCCGAACCCGGCTGCTTTAAAAACTCCACCTCCTCAGGCGTTGACGGCCTCCCCAACAGGGCGTTGCGGTGTGGATAACGCCTAAACCTCTCAATAATCGCCCGGTGTTTTAGTTCAAACTCCAGGTTATCTTCCAGACCCGGCGCACTGAATAATTCCACCGCCAGGTCGTGAATACGCAGAGACTCACTGTGCATGAAAGGCATATAGAGAAAACTCAACTGATCGGGCCTAAGCGACTGATCAGCGCCCGCCGCTATGGCTTCCTGCGCTAAAGCGAGCCCTAGAGCATCGTTCTCGAAAGCCCGCGCCGTGCCCCGATGAATGTTTCGGGAAAATTGGTCTAAAACAAGCACTTCCGCCAAGCGCCCGCGTGGCTTTTTCCGCCAACTGTAGTGCTCGCAAGCCGCCACTTCCTCCAACAAAGACCCAAACCGTCGAGCGATTACCCGGTCAATGTACGCGTCTTTTTTAAACCATTGAGCTGGTTTTAGCTCTGAAAACCAGAAATGCAGCACTGTTTCTATCATTTTTACCCTTCTCCTTTATTCCCTCGGCCTGGTTTAGGGGTACCATTTTCCGCTCATGTGTACAAACTTATCCACACATTGCAGCGGGCATGCGACGTCACTTAGGACACTTATCCACATTTATTCACAGGTTTATACTCTAAATTCCTGTTTTACTTAAAAAATTTATTTTTCTGTGCCTAAGTGTGTGTTTTGATACCGTATAACTTCGGGACAGAAATGTGGATAAGTTGTCGTTTGAGACCTTTTTGTATAACTCGGCATTCTGTCCGCAGCTTACCGGCAGCTTGCGTTCAGCTTGAACACCCTTGAAGTACCCACTTACTATGTCTGTAAGGCATTGAAAAATATAAACAAATTAGACTTATCCAACGATTTTTGCGCCTATATACTTAATAACAACATCATTCTTTACATACATTAAATAAACTAATTTATTAATTCGTTTGTATACACAAAAAACTCTAAAAACTCGCTTGCGCAACTTTTGTACAAATGGATCTTCTGACCCTATAATGCTCGCCCTTTCGGGATTAGGGCCTCAGCTCGCTTTTTGCAGTCGCTGGGCAACCACCTGAACACTGACGGTTTTGAGACAACACCATGAACTATCCGGAACGCTTCGATGTAATCGTGATTGGCGGCGGCCACGCCGGCACCGAGGCGTGCCTGGCGTCAGCGCGAATGGGCTGTCGAACGCTGTTGCTGACCCATAACATCGACACCTTGGGCCAGATGTCCTGCAATCCCGCTATTGGCGGCATCGGCAAAAGCCATTTGGTGAAGGAAATTGATGCTCTGGGTGGCGCCATGGCGTTGGCGACAGACCACGCCGGCATCCAGTTTCGAGTACTCAATTCCCGCAAAGGTCCGGCTGTCCGGGCTACTCGAGCACAAGCGGATCGGGCTCTGTACAAAGCGGCCATCCGGAGCGTATTGGAATCACAACCCAACCTGTGGATTTTCCAACAGGCTGCTGACGATCTGATCGTTGAAGGCAACCGCGTGACCGGTGTTGTGACTCAAATGGGGCTGAAGTTTCATGCGCCTTCGGTGGTGCTGACCACGGGCACTTTTTTGGGTGGCCGGATTCACATCGGCCTGGAAAACCACGCAGGTGGCCGCGCGGGCGACCCACCAGCACAAGCGCTGGCGCAACGACTACGAGAGTTGCCGCTGCGCGTGGATCGGTTGAAAACTGGCACGCCCCCACGCATTGACGCCAAAAGTGTCGATTTTAGTGAGTTGCAGGAACAATGGGGCGATGAGCCCCGGCCGGTGATGTCGGTGCACGGCAGCCAGGATCTGCATCCACGCCAAGTGTGCTGCTGGGTGACCCACACCAACGAACAGACTCATGATGTCATTCGCGGCGGCCTGGATCGATCACCCATGTATTCCGGCGTCATCGAAGGGGTTGGGCCCCGTTATTGCCCATCCATTGAAGACAAAATTCACCGGTTTGCCGACAAAAGCTCTCATCAGGTGTTTATCGAGCCCGAGGGATTAAACACCGCGGAGCTGTACCCTAACGGTATATCCACTAGCTTGCCGTTCGACGTGCAAATTGCCCTGGTGCGGTCCATCAAGGGCTTTGAAAATGCCCATATCACCCGCCCGGGCTACGCCATCGAATACGACTTTTTTAACCCGCAGGATTTGCAGTACAACCTGGAAACCAAGGCCATTGAAGGGCTTTTCTTTGCTGGGCAAATTAATGGCACCACCGGTTACGAAGAGGCTGGCGCCCAAGGTCTATTGGCGGGCGTAAACGCGGCACTGCGCGTGCAGGAAAAAGAGCCCTGGTGTCCTCGCCGTGATCAGGCTTACCTGGGTGTATTGGTCGATGATCTGATTACCCACGGTACCAGTGAACCCTACCGTATGTTTACCAGCCGCGCGGAATACCGGCTGTTGCTGCGCGAAGACAATGCGGACTTGCGCCTTACCGAACAGGGTCGAAACCTAGGCTTGATTGCCGACGATCACTGGCGAACTTTTTGTGAACAGCGCGAGGCTATAGCCCAGGAACAGCAGCGTTTGAAAAGCACCTGGGTACAAGCCGGGTCGCCGGAAGCGCTACAGTTGGAAAACAAGATGGAGGCCAAGCTCAGCCGGGAATACAACCTGTTCGAGCTGCTTAAGCGTCCAGAACTGACGTACAGTGATGTAGCGCCCTTGAAAGGGGTAGCCGTGCAGGATCTTCGCGTAGCCCAGCAGATTGAAATTGACGCCAAATACTCCGGCTATATCGACCGCCAGCAGGGTGAAATCGATCGGCTGAGAGCTTATGAGGAAACGGCCATTCCCGACGACTTTGACTTTTCCCGAGTCGAGGGTTTGTCCAACGAGGTCAAACAGAAACTAACGGAAGCGCGACCGGCGACCTTGGCCAGGGCGTCAAGAGTCCCCGGTGTCACTCCGGCGGCGGTGTCACTACTGCTCATTTTCTTGAAAAAACGGGGTCTTTTGCGCCAGAAGACCAGCCGCGCGTCATGAGTGATCCGGTAGAAGCACTCCGGCCCGCCTTGGAAGCGGGCGCTGCCGAAATGGGCTTGGCACTCACCGAGTTGCAGCTAGATCAACTGTTGATCTACTTGGCTGAGCTGGATAAGTGGAATCACGCTTACAATTTGTCGGCTGTTCGGGATGTACGCGCCATGGTCAGCCGACACCTGTTGGACAGTTTAAGCGTCCTTCAAACGTTACGAGAGCTCAACCCCGCGTCTGCAATCGACGTGGGTACCGGCGGCGGCCTTCCGGGCATTCCCTTGGCGATTATGCTCCCCGAATGCCAATTTACCCTGCTCGACAGTGCGGGCAAAAAAACCCGGTTTCTGTTTCATGTTGTCACCAAACTGGGTTTGGAGAATGTGCGCGTAGAGAACCGTCGGGTCGAGTCGTTTCAACCCAAGACCTTGTACCCTGTAGTGCTGAGTCGGGCCTTTGCCAGTCTCGCGGACATGACGTCCAATTGCTTCCATCTGCTGGCGCCTAAAGGCGTGTTTCTTGCCATGAAAGGCCAATATCCGGCCCAGGAGCTTGCGGAAATCGAGGCCACCTATAGAATAGTAAGTACCCACAAACTAAACGTTCCGGAAACCGAGGGCGAGCGTCACCTGGTTGTTTTGCAGCCGCTCGAACGAGCTTAAATCCCGTCCCGCACTTGTCGCAGCTTCTTAAGTGACACACAATAGCGGGCTCCTCAATGCACCGGCGACGGCAGAAGGATAATAACTTTGACCCGAATTTACGCGGTTGCCAACCAGAAAGGCGGGGTTGGCAAAACCACCACCTGTGTCAATCTGGCTGCCTCCCTGGTGGCCACCAAAAAACGTGTGCTGTTGGTGGATCTGGATCCCCAGGGCAACGCCACCATGGGCAGTGGTGTGGATAAAAGCGAGTTGGACAAAACCGTCTACGACGTTTTAACTCAGAGGGCTGGCGTTAAAGATTGCCTGGCCATTTCCGAGGCCGGGAAATACCACCTGTTGCCCGCCAACGGCGACCTGACCGCCGCGGAAGTGGAAATGCTGCATTTGGACGGCAAAGAAAAGTTGCTGCACAAGGCGCTTACCGAGGTCAATGGCGACTACGACTACATTATTATCGACTGCCCGCCGTCCTTGAATATGCTCACGGTCAACGCCCTCGCCGCGTGCAATGGCGTGATAATCCCCATGCAGTGTGAATACTACGCTCTGGAGGGTTTGACGGCGCTGATGAATACTTTGGAAGGCATCCGTGAACGGGTGAATCCAGAGCTGAAAATCGAAGGGCTCTTGCGCACCATGTACGACCCGCGCAACAGCTTGACCAACGACGTCTCAGCGCAGCTGACCCAACACTTTGGTGACAAGGTGTACCGTACCTGCGTGCCGCGCAATGTGCGTTTGGCGGAAGCGCCCAGTTTTGGCGAGCCAGTGCTCAGCTATGATCGCCAGTCCAAGGGCGCCATCGCTTACTTAGCGCTGGCCGGAGAAATTCTTCGTCGCAACGAATTACAAACCAAGGCAGCCGCGGCTGCTGAATAACGATTTTTACTGACTAGGTCCAGAAGATGGCGGGAAAGCGCAAAGGTTTAGGGAAAGGCTTGGATGCATTGCTGGGGGCGGGTGCCGTACCCCGAACGCCAGACCCTATGGCGAGTCCGGAAGAGATTGAATCCGCTGTGGAGGATGGCCGTCTGGCGCAATTGCCCGTAGAGCTGGTACAGCGCGGGCGCTACCAGCCCCGGCGGGATATGCATCAGGAAGCTTTGGAAGAGCTGGCCTCGTCTATTCGCGCCCAAGGCGTGATGCAGCCCATTGTGGTGCGTCCCATCGGCGACGACCGATACGAAATCATTGCCGGTGAGCGCCGTTGGCGCGCCTCCCAGTTGGCGGGCTTGGACAAGATCCCCGCGGTCATTCGCGACGTGCCGGATGAAGCCGCCATCGCCATGGCGCTGATCGAGAATATTCAGCGCGAAGATTTAAATCCCATCGAAGAGGCTATGGCGCTCAAGCGATTGCAGGATGAATTTGAGCTCACCCATCAGGAAGTGGCACAGGCGGTGGGAAAATCCCGCACGACTGTCACCAACCTCCTGCGTTTGATTGCATTGAGCGACGAAGTGAAAACTCTGCTCGAGCACGGTGATTTGGAAATGGGTCACGCCCGAGCATTGCTCACACTGGAACCACTGGAGCAACGGGACATAGCCCGGCAAATTGTCGCCAAAGGTTTGTCGGTGCGCCAGACGGAAACACTGGTACGCAACTATCAGGAGCGCAAGAACAAGCCGGAGATCAATACCCCGGAAGCACCCTCTGCGGACATCCGTCATTTGGAAGAAGATCTCTCCCAAAAATTGGGTGCGGGTGTGTCCATTCAGCACACCGCCAAGGGCAAGGGAAAGCTTGTGATTAACTACAATAACCTGGATGAATTAGACGGCATCCTCGCCCACATCCGCTAAGGAGTCGCTCAAAAGCGACTTTGAAGTGATTACTCACGTTTGATCGAGCGATTCCCAACGCCTTGCGGTTGAAGCCAAGCGTCAATATCCCTATAATGCTGCGGCCTTTCGCTGGGAAGTCGTCGCCAAGTGGCCAAACTCCCAAACATTGGCAAAGCACCAAGGTGCCATGCTCCTCGAGAATCGTTGGTGCGCTACATTGCGCCAGAGTGAGCAAGTATCTTGGCTGAAACTCCCCAAGGATTTGGGTGCCGGGTTACAGACGAGCTCTTAGAGGCATGCTGAATTGTGAAGGGGTTGCGCAAATCCTCCCAAGCTAGGCCTTTACCTCGACCAGCATTATGGCACCTGAGCCTGTTTCAATGTGCACTCTGGCTTTTGGCAGTGGCCGTTTTTGCCCTGCTCTGGCCCGATTACACCTTAAGTATAGTGTGGGCAGGTCTCATTACTATCTTGGCGCAAGGCTACTGGATCTGGCGTACGTTGCGCGGCTTTGGTGACTCAGAAAGCAAAAGTTATTTGGCGGGCGCCACTAGCGGAATGATTGGCAAGTGGGTCATTTTGGCGGTTGGCCTGGTGTTGTTGTGGCGAAGCCACCCGGACGTCTCCGTTGCAGCCTCTATGGTGACGGTATTTGCGTTAAACACCCTGGCTGCTCTGGCAGCACCGATTTTAATTTCACGACTACGCTGAGGCGTGACAACAAGGTATTTCGAACTCATGGCAGCAGGTGAATACGATACCGCAGGGGATTATATTAATCACCACTTGGTGAACCTTACCTATGGGAGGCTGCCGGAGGGCGCTGAGCATTGTTACGGTGGCGGCACTGTCGAAACCACTCACTGGGCTTTTGCCGGTTGCGCCGCAGAGGCCGAAGCCATGGGTTTTATGGCGTTCCATGTGGATAGCCTGATGTGGGCATTCGGTCTTGGCGCGCTGACCATGTTTTTGCTTTACCGCGCTGCTAAAAAAGCCTCCCCCGGCACACCGGGTCGCTTCCAGGGTTTTATCGAAATGATTGTCGAGTTTGTCGGCAACACCACCAAAGAAGTTTTCCATGGCCGTACCGGCGCGATCGCACCCATTGCCCTGACGATATTTACCTGGGTATTCATGATGAACCTCATGAAACTGGTGCCGGTCGATCTGATTCCCTTTCCGCTGGAATTGTGGTTTGGGGTCGAATTCCAAAAAATCGCCGCCACTACCGATCCCAATGTCACCCTCGGTATGGCTACCTACGTGTTGATGATGATGATTTTCTTCTCCATCAAGGTAAAGGGCTGGGGATTTCTTAAAGAACTTTCTTTCACGCCGTTTAATACCTGGTTACTGATTCCGGTAAACCTGTTGTTGGAAATCGTCGGTCTGATCGCTAAACCCATCAGCCTTGGCTTGCGTTTGTTCGGCAACATGTTCGCCGGGGAAGTCATCTTCTTGCTGATTGCTGCTCTGTTCGGTGCTGGGCTGTTCTTCCTGCCGTTAGCGGCGGGGCTGCAAGTTGCTTGGGCCATCTTCCATATTCTGGTGATCGTGCTGCAGGCCTTCATCTTCATGGTACTGACCATTGTTTACTTGGCCATGGCCCACGAGGATCACTGATAAAAACGGGGTGTCAATCAGCACCCCGGAAACATTTTGTACAACCTTTAACCACTGTAACTTGAAACTGACGTAAGTCTAGGAGAAACGTATGATCTTTATCGCCGTCGCAATTATTCTGGCTGCTGCTGCCCTGGGTGCCGCTTTTGGCATGTCTTTGCTGGGTAGTAAGTTGCTTGAAACTTCCGCCCGTCAGCCCGAGCTGGCTCCTGCACTACAAACCAAGTTCTTCATTATTGCGGGTCTGGTAGAAGCGATTCCGATCATGGGTGTTGGTATTTCCCTGATCCTTATCTTCGTTGTTGCTTAATCACGCCTGCGCCCATTGGGCACAAAGTTAGGGCAACCCAACAAGAGATGAGGTAAAGCCGTGAATTTTAATTTGACCTTTGTCGGACAAATCATCGCCTTTGCCATCTTCGTTTGGTTTTGTACCAAATTCGTTTGGCCGCCACTTTTGGCGGCCATCGAAGATCGGCGCAAGATCATTGCCGATGGTTTGATGTCGGCTGATCGGGCGAGCAAAGATCTAGAGCTCGCTCAGGAACGCGCCACCAAAATCATTCGTGAAGCAAAGCAAGAAGCTTCCGGCATCGTGGATGCGGCCAATAAGCGCGCGGCGAAGATCGTCGACGAAGCAAAAGAAAAAGGCCGGGTTGAAGCTGAGCGCATCAAGATTGCCGCGCAAGCGGAAATCAATCAGGAATTGGATCGCGCCAAAGAGCAGCTTCGCTCGCAAGTCTCCACCCTGGCACTTGCCGGAGCGGCGAAGGTGTTGGAAGCGTCTGTTGACGAGTCCGCTCACAAAGCCATGCTCGACAAACTGGCAGTCAATCTATAAGCGAGGTGATCTGTGGCTGAATTGAGTACGCTCGCTAGACCTTACGCCAGGGCCGCGTTTTCTTACGCGCGCGATGCCAAAAAGCTAGACGACTGGGGCCGGCAATTGGCCGTGCTGGCAAGTGTCTATCAGCATGAAAAAGTGCGCAGTCTTATCGCTTCTCCATCGCTGACAGCCAGTGCTCAGGCTAAAGTGGTTACGGATGTTTGCGGCAAAGAGGTCAGCAAGCCGGTAGGCAATTTTGTAGAACTGCTGGCGGAAAACAAGCGCTTGCCGTTGTTGCCGGAAATCAGTCGCCTTTTTGATCAGCTTAAGCTTGGTCACGAGAAAGCAGTGGATGTTGAGCTCACCACTGCCATGGCGCTGGACGAAAGCACCGAGAAAAAACTGGCAAAAGCTCTGACAGAAAAACTGGCTCGTAAGGTGAACATTCATACGGTAGTCGACCAAAGCCTGATGGCTGGGGCGATTATCAAAGCGGGTGATTTAGTCATCGATGGCTCAATGCGCGGTCGGTTAGAAAAACTCGCCAAAGCAATCAATTCGTAGGATTGAGGAACAAAGCATGCAGCAGCTGAATCCATCCGAGATTAGCGAAGTTATTAAGAAGCGCATTGATCAACTCGATGTGTCTGCCGAAGCCCGCCAAGTGGGTACAGTGGTTTCCGTTTCCGACGGTATCGTGCGCATCCACGGTCTTATGGACGTGATGTACGGCGAAATGATCGAGTTTGAAGGTAGTCGCTTCGGCATCGCCCTAAACCTGGAACGCGACTCTGTTGGCGCGGTACTGTTGGGCGATCAGTTGGGTGTGGCAGAAGGTCAAAGCTGTAAGCGCACCGCCCGGATTCTTGAAGTGCCAGTAGGTCCCGAACTGGAAGGCCGAGTGATCGACGCTCTGGGTAACCCCATTGACGGTAAAGGCGCTATTAAGACCACGCAAACCGATGCCATTGAAAAAGTGGCGCCCGGTGTTATTTGGCGTCAATCGGTAGACCAGCCGGTACAGATTGGTCTGAAAGCGGTTGACTCCATGGTACCCATCGGTCGCGGTCAGCGTGAGCTGATTATTGGTGACCGTCAGATTGGTAAGACCGCCATTGCCGTAGATGCGATCATTAACCAGAAAAACTCTGGTATTAAATGTATCTACGTGGCTGTAGGTCAAAAAGCCTCTTCCGTTGCCGCCGTTGTTCGCAAGCTGGAAGAGCATGGTGCCATGGACCACACCGTTGTGGTTGCGGCGACCGCTGCTGATCCAGCCGCCATGCAGTACCTGGCACCTTTTGCCGGCTGTACCATTGGTGAGTACTACCGTGACCGCGGTGAAGACGCGCTGATTATTTATGATGACTTGACCAAGCAAGCTTGGGCATACCGGCAAATCTCTCTGTTGCTGCGTCGTCCCCCCGGCCGTGAAGCCTATCCTGGTGACGTCTTCTACTTGCACTCTCGCCTGTTGGAGCGCGCCTCTCGAGTGAGCGTGGACTACGTCGAGAAATTTACCGAAGGTAAAGTGAAAGGCAAAACCGGTTCTCTGACCGCCCTGCCCTTGATCGAAACCCAGGCGGGTGACGTATCGGCCTTCGTACCCACCAACGTGATCTCCATTACCGATGGTCAGATCTTTTTGGAAACCTCGATGTTCAACTCGGGCGTTCGCCCGGCCATGAACGCCGGTGTTTCCGTATCGCGTGTGGGTGGTTCGGCACAGACCAAAATCATCAAGAAGCTCTCCGGTGGTATCCGTACCGCACTGGCTCAGTACCGTGAACTGGCCGCCTTCTCTCAGTTCGCCTCTGATCTGGACGAAGCCACCAAGGCTCAGTTGGATCACGGTGAGCGTGTGACTGAGTTGATGAAGCAACAACAGTACTCACCCATGACTGTCGCGCAGATGGCTTTGATGCTCTATTGCGCCAACGAAGGCTACTTGAAGGATGTAGAAGTAAACGACGTCCTGAAGTTCGAGAAAGACCTGTTGGCCTTTGCTGAGCATGAAGCCAAAGACATGATGGACAGCATCAACGAGACAGGTGACTGGAATAAGGACTTGGAAGCCCGCTTTAAAGAGCTGGTGGAAAACTTCAAAAGCCAGAACGGGTAAGACGGTGGTGCGCTCTCGCGCACCCCAACAAAACGCTTGAGGGCCTTTTAGTATGGCAGGCGCAAAAGAAATTCGAACGCAGATTTCGAGCATCAAAAGTACGCAGAAAATTACCAGCGCCATGGAAATGGTGGCGGCCAGTAAGATGCGTCGTGCTCAAGAGCGGATGGAAGTGGGTAAGCCCTACGCCACTCGTATTCGGAAGGTGGTTGGCCACATTGCCAACGCCAATCCCGAGTATCAGCACAAGTACCTCGAATCGCGTGAAGTTGAGCGTGTCGGCTACATCCTTGTGTCCACAGACCGCGGTTTGTGTGGTGGTTTGAACATCAATCTGTTCAAGCAAGCCATCAAGGCGATGAAAGGCTGGTCTGACGCCAAGGTTGAGGTTGATCTCTGTCTGATCGGAGCCAAAGCAGCCGCGTTTTTTAACAGTTTCGGCGGCAACGTAGTGGCGACTACGCGCGATGTGGGTGAGGCGCCCTCGCTGGAAGACCTGATCGGCAGCGTAAAGGTTATGCTCGACGGTTATTCCGAAGGCAAAATTGACCGACTGTATCTGGTGAGCAACGAGTTTGTGAACACCATGACGCAGGTGCCCAGCATCAAGCAGCTCCTGCCCCTTGAAGCCGAACCCAACGAAAAATTGAAGCATAACTGGGACTATATCTATGAGCCCAGCGCACAAGATCTGTTGGAAGGGCTTTTGATTCGTTATATCGAATCTCAGGTGTACCAAGCGGTGGTTGAAAACGCCGCTTGTGAACAGGCAGCGCGCATGGTGGCCATGAAGAGTGCTACCGACAACGCTGGTGACCTGATTGATGGTTTGCAGTTGGTATACAACAAGGCACGCCAGGCCGCGATCACCCAAGAGTTGTCAGAAATTGTCGGTGGTGCGGCTGCAGTTTCGTCCTAAGCCGGCGCCGAAACATTGATTTTGAGTTAAATCCTTCAGGTAGAAGCCGATTGATCGGCCTGATCTGAAACCAAGAGGAAGCGGAAATGAGTAGCGGACGTATCGTACAAATTATCGGCGCCGTTATCGACGTGGAGTTCCCGCGCGATGCTGTACCGAAAATCTATCATGCACTGATCGTGACCGAGAGTAACCTTACTCTGGAAGTGCAGCAGCAATTGGGCGATGGCGTGGTACGTACCATTGCGCTCGGCGCCTCAGAAGGTTTAAGCCGTGGCCTGGAAGTCAGCAATACCCAGGAGCCGATTAAAGTCCCCGTGGGTACCAAAACCCTGGGCCGGATCATGAACGTTCTGGGCGAGCCCATCGACGAAGCGGGCGAGATCGGCGAAGAAGAGCGCATGCAGATTCACCGCCAAGCTCCAGCTTACGAAGAACTGGCCGCTTCCAACGAGCTGCTCGAAACCGGCATCAAGGTTATCGACTTGGTTTGTCCGTTCGCTAAGGGCGGTAAGGTCGGTCTGTTCGGTGGTGCCGGTGTGGGCAAAACCGTAAACATGATGGAGTTGATCAACAACATCGCCAAAGAGCACAGCGGTTTGTCCGTGTTCGCCGGTGTGGGCGAGCGGACTCGTGAAGGTAACGACTTCTACCACGAAATGACCGACTCCAAGGTTGTGGATAAAGTGGCCATGGTTTACGGCCAGATGAACGAGCCGCCGGGTAACCGTCTGCGTGTAGCCCTGACCGGCCTCACCATGGCTGAGAAATTCCGCGACGAAGGTAAAGACGTACTGTTGTTTATCGACAACATCTACCGTTACACCCTGGCCGGTACCGAAGTATCTGCACTGCTAGGCCGTATGCCTTCAGCGGTGGGTTATCAGCCGACTCTGGCGGAAGAGATGGGCGTACTGCAAGAACGCATTACCTCCACCAAAACTGGTTCTATCACCTCCGTTCAGGCGGTATACGTACCGGCGGATGACTTGACTGACCCGTCGCCCGCGACCACCTTTGCTCACTTGGACTCCACCGTGGTACTGAGCCGGGATATTGCCTCCAAAGGTATTTACCCCGCGATTGACCCGCTGGACTCTACTTCCCGTCAGCTGGATCCGCTGATCATCGGTGAAGAACACTACAGCGTCGCCCGTGGCGTACAGACCGTACTGCAGCGCTATAAAGAGCTGAAAGACATTATCGCCATTTTGGGTATGGACGAGCTGTCTGAAGAAGACAAGCTCACCGTGGCTCGCGCTCGTAAAATTGAGCGCTTCTTGTCCCAGCCGTTCCACGTGGCCGAAGTGTTTACCGGTTCACCCGGTAAGTACGTATCTTTGAAGGACACCATCAAGGGCTTCCAGGGTATTCTGGACGGTGAGTACGACTCTCTGCCAGAACAGGCCTTCTATATGGTCGGCACCATCGACGAAGCGATTGAAAAGGCCAACAAGGCTAAGTAAGTCTTTCGCCGGGTGACTTAGTCACCCGGCGATAACACCGAGGTTAAGATTATGGCTATGACGGTCCACTGCGATATCGTCAGTGCAGAGCAGGAAATATTCTCCGGCCTGGTGGAGATGGTGGTCGCGCCCGGTATCGAAGGCCCACTGGGTGTTATATACGGACATTCGCCTCTGCTTACCGAGCTTGAGCCTGGCCCCATCCGGGTCAAAAAGCACGGTGGTGAAGAGGAGATTTACTACGTCTCCGGTGGCTACCTTGAGGTTCAGCCTTACCACGTCACGGTATTGGCCGACACCGCTTTGCGAGCCGGTGATATGGACGAAGCCGCTGCACTCCAGGCACAGGAAGATGCCAAAAAAGCCCTGGCGAACCAGTCCAGTGAGTTTGATTATTCTCGCGCCGCTATTCAGCTGGCCGAGGCTTCAGCGCAGTTGCGTACATTGCAATCCATTCGCAAGAAGCTGGGCAGCAATAAGTAGCTCCGCTCGGACACCGCGTTCACGAATGTTCCATCAAAGGGTAGCCTAGCTACCCTTTTTTGGTTCAGACTATCGGCTTTTGTGTTTAAAGAAAGGGATTGTTGAAAATATCTTTTGCCCTCTAGCGGCATAGATTTGTGCACCCAGAACACCTTGCAGGTGCCTTTCTTCAGCCACTTTCACCGACCCGTTATGGCAGCTAAGTTGAAGGAGCCGACACCACTATGAGTTTTCCCCTGGATATTGTCATTCTCGCCGCCGGTAAAGGCACGCGTATGCGCTCGGACCTGCCCAAGGTCCTACACCCCATCGGCGGTCGCCCACTGCTACAGCACGTCATCGACACGGCGCGGGAATTGGGTGCCGGCCAACTCCTGACCGTTATTGGTCATGGGGCGGAACAGGTAGAACAACGCCTGACCGGTGAAGACATCAAATACGTCCTTCAGACTGAACAACTGGGCACCGGCCACGCTGTTCAACAAGCCCTACCCTTCTTGCGCGACAACGCGCGAGTGCTGATTCTTTATGGCGATGTTCCACTCACTCGGGCAACCACATTGGAGCGCCTGGTGGCGGCCGTGAACGACCAGCAGATGGCCCTGCTCACCATGACCTTGCCGAATCCAACCGGTTACGGACGAATCATCCGTGACCAACAGGGACACGTGGAAGCCATTGTCGAACAAAAAGATGCCACTGAAGACCAGTTGCGCATCACGGAAATCAATACCGGAATTCTCGCCGCCACCGCTCAGCAGCTACGCGATTGGCTGCCACAGCTCAGTAACGACAACGCCCAGGGCGAATACTATCTTACCGATTTGATTGCCATGGCCCGCAACAGCGGTGTTGGCATTCATGTTGAGCAGCCCGAGCGGGTTGAGGAAGTCGAAGGCATTAACAACCGCCAGCAACAGGCCGCGCTAGAGCGTTTCTTTCAACGGCAACAAGCTGACGCCTTAATGGTCGAGGGTGTCACCTTGATGGACCCTACCCGCTTTGATTGCCGTGGGACCTTGCACGCCGGTCGAGATGTGGTGATCGACATCAACTGCGTGTTTGAAGGCGAAGTAACGCTTGCTGATGGTGTTCAGATAGGTCCGAACTGTCTGTTGAAGAATTGCACCATCGGCGCCGGCACTCGAATAGAAGCCAACAGTATTATCGAAGAGGCCCAGGTAGAAGCCAGTTGCACCATCGGTCCTTTCGCCCGCCTGCGTCCGGGCACACACTTGGCCGAAGGCGCCAAGATCGGCAACTTCGTGGAAACCAAAAAGGCTCGTATCGGCGCCGGCAGTAAAGTTAATCACCTCAGCTACATCGGCGACACCACCATGGGTTCCGGGGTCAACATCGGCGCTGGCACCATCACCTGCAATTACGACGGGGTGAACAAATACCAGACCGAAATCGAGGATGATGTCTTTGTCGGCTCCAATACCGCTTTGGTCGCCCCTGTGAAACTGGGCAAAGGTAGCACCGTAGGCGCCGGGTCAGTGGTTACCCGCGCAGTGGCTGACGGTGAACTGTCCATTGCTCGCGGAAAACAGCGCAATATTCAGGGATGGCAAAGACCCAAGAAAAAATAGCCCGTTCGAGCCCTTTTGCGCAAGGGCTCTGATTCGGCTTGTTGCGTGAAAACTCGCTAGTCTTCCCGGGAATTTATATTGCTGGCCCCGGAAGTGTGTTGCTTAATTTGGGGCCTACCCGCGTAGTGAACAGAGGAGGCGCCGCTGGCTCTTACCTCCAACGATTCGATCACGCCAATGTCGGCGTTTGATGCGCCACTGGCTTTGATTCTTGCCTGTATCGCATCCAAACCGCGGCCAAAGTATTTGCTCGCGCCGCTAAGGTCGATACTCAGTTCGTCCAACGTGGATGCGCCTTTGAGCTCCACCTTAGAGGCCCCTGAAGCGGACAGCGTTAGTCGCTTGAGATGAGCGTCATTGACTACCGCTTGGGTCGCGCCAGATAGCTCCAAAGCCAGCTGTTCATACTCCAAACGCTCAAACTGGATCTGGCTGGCACCGCTGGCATCCAAGCTCAGGCTTTGGCCTTGCAGAGCGCCGACAGCGGCGTGTGCTGCGCCTCTCAGTTGCAACCCTGACAGTTCCTGTACCTGAACCACAAATTTGATGTCGTCATCGGAGCCGAACCAGTTGAATAGCCTACCCGTCTTTCTCCTAACCCCAAGAATCAAGCGATCGCCTTTGACATCAACGGTCACGCGCTCCAATACGTCGGCCGTGCCCAGAGCTTGGAGTGATTCCGTTGCCCCCTGTTGGATTTCGATTCTGGCGGCGTGACCGACTTCAATATAGCGAATATTCTCTATGGCGTATGACTGGCTCAGCTCCTCTGCCACAGCGCTGGTTGGCGCCAGCAGACATAGACAGATTATTAACAGCGATCGAATTTTCATGGCTTTCTACCTTGAAGGTTGTCTGATTGGTGCCGGAATCCGGCGCCGCGCTTCTCTAGTGACTTATCCTAGATACAGCGTTAGACGGGACGAAACACCGCTTTGGATTCACCTTCAGGTAAATATTTCGTACTTCACATCGACGACAGACACTAAACTCTCTGTCCATTAGAAAAATAATTGTGAACCCTGAATCCAAAGTGCAGTGACTGCACGTCCAAGGCCTTAGAACATCAACAGGAGAGGCTCCATGACCACCATTTTATCCAAGCGCACCATCCAAACAGCGCTTTTATGCCTTCTTTTGGGCGCGGGATACAGTATCGCGGACTCCGCCACCCGCTTGGAGCCGACGGGAGCTCCCGTACCGGTTGAAAGTCAAACCCAAGCCGAGACTCAGGCGAGCTCGACAATCGAAACGTCCAGCACGGAGCGAAACCAAGGCAGCGTTGATCAAGGCGTAACTGAACAGCTTCAATTGGCTTTAAAGGAAAAAGGCGCTGAGGGCTTCGATTGGGGGCTCTTAATTCCCATTGTAGCCATTGCTTTTATTTTTGGCGGGCCAATTGTCTTGATAATCGTAATAGCGGTTCTCCACTACCGGTCGAAAAACCGGCGGGCTCAAATAAAGGCAGAGTTGACCCTTAGGGCTTTGGAAACGGGCCGCGAATTACCGACAGAGCTGGCCGAGCAGAATAACCGGGCGACCCCAGAGGACAATCTGCGCAAAGGGGTGAAAAATGTCGGTCTGGGTATTGGCGTGGTGGCGGGACTCTCGTTTTTGGTGGGTTTCGACATAGGTGCACTGGGCTTTGTACTGGTGGCTATAGGTGGGGCCCAGCTCGTGCTTTGGAAGCTGGAAAGCCCACGAAAAAACGACCCGGCCTAGGAACAGGGCTCCATGTCAATTTCCGATCAGGCGCTGATTGCCCGAGTGGTGGCCAAACAGGATCAGCACGCGTTTGCGCAGTTGGTCTTGCGCTACCAATCACAGCTGCGCACCTGGGCGCGACGGCTCTGTGATGGCGATCATCACTTGGCGGACGATTTGGCTCAAGAGGCGTTTATCAAAGCCTACGCTGCACTTCCTGCCTACAGAGCCGAGGCCAAATTTTCGACTTGGCTGTACCGCATTACGTTCAACATCGCTGCCAATCGCTGGCGCGCCAAAAAACTTCAGTGGTGCCAGTTGGACGAGCGCGACCAGCAAGATGAAGCAAGCAATGAAGTACACGATTTTGCCGTAAAGAGAGATGTCGAGGCGGCCATCCGTCAGCTAAGCGCACCCCAACAACTGGCCATAAAACTGAGTTTCGAGGATGGGTTTTCCCACAGCGAGGTGGCGGAAATCATGGGCGTGCCTCTTGGAACCGTAAAAACCCATGTGCTGCGCGGCAAGCAGAAACTGGAGCAACTACTCGCTTCTTGGAGTAACGACGAATGAACCGAAAAGATAACTTCGAAGAGTTCCTGTCTCGGGAGCTAAGCGCGAAGCAAACCTACCCGGCTGACGACGGATTTACCGAGCAAGTGCTGGCAAAGCTGCCTGCGCCCAAGCCAACCCACTCTTGGTGGCAACGGCCTCTGACCTTACTGCCAGTACTTTTGATCGGGTTACTGGTTCTCAGCCAGCTGTCGCTTGTGGAAAACGCCATGCAACTTTTGCATTTCGTGCTTACCGCCGATCCGACAACGCTGCTAAAGACGGGTGCGGCTATATCCGCTGGTATTCTTTTAGCCAGCTTCACGTGGCTCGCCCGAGAAATGGACTTGGTATAACTCCTTAATCAAAAGGGAAATTATTGGAATGAAAAACTTTATGGACAACTCTAGATTGTGGGTGTTTACCCTTCTGGCCTATGGTATTTCCTGGGCCTGCTGGCTTCCCATCATCATGGACATAGATGGAAATTTGTTTCAGTCTTCAGCGAGCACTCTAGTCCTGTTTTTTCTGGGCGCCTACGGTCCAACGATCGCGGCAGTGGTATTGACCTGGTACTTTGATGGTCGAGCGGGCCTAGCGGCCTTAATGAAAAAATTGATTCTATGGCGAGTAGGGTTACGTTGGATTGCTCTAGCATTGCTGGTAGGTCCCGGCATTTATGCCCTCTCCACCGCCATCTATTCACTGTTGGGAGGAGAATTAGGTCAGATCAATCTTGGTCTTTTGCCTTGGATTCCCGTAGTAGTCGTAGTGTCGATCGTGCTTGGACCGCTGGCAGAAGAGTTGGGTTGGCGTGGCTTCGCCCTCCCCTGCCTGGACACTAAAAATCATTTTGTCGCATCCAGTATCTTGATAGGGATCATTTGGGCTATTTGGCACGCACCTTTGTTTTGGGCCGAAACCGGCACCGCCGTAAGTGGTTTGCCAATCACCATCTTTTCTGTTGGTCTTTTTCTGTTGGCGGTAATCGGCTCCAGCTTCATCTATACCTGGATGTTTCGTCACACTTCGGGAAGTGTCTTGATCGCGGTGATACTTCACCTGAGTATGAACGCCAGTGGCACCACAACCGCCATGCTCTTTCCGGACATAGGTACTGAAAGTAAACAGACCATGTACTTAGTTTATGTGGCGGTAATCTGGATGCTGATCTTCATCGCAGGAGCTGTTCGTTTCTGTCAGAAACGAGTGGCTGAAAAACGCTCTCTGAGAGCAGCTCTGGATTAGCGTTCAGATACCTTTGGACCAACGAAACTATGGGTAACTGCAATGCCACCGAAGGAATGGGCAGCGTTCAATTCCCCCCTCTGGTTTGATGGACACGCCAAAAAATAACCTCCGGCGTCAAGTGTTCATCAAACGGAAATTTTTCCTCGACACAGGCAATCCGTTGTTCTAACGTTTTGAATTCCAAATCACCACGGCATTAACGAGGGAGCTGTTTATGCGGTGTCTAATGGCAAAAATCTGTCTGCTCAGTCTCACAGTGCTTTCTCTTCACGTGCACGGCGTTACCGTCGACAAATTCTACGACCGCGAACAGTCGGCTATTGACTACTGCATCGATTGGATGGAGGACAATGGCGACCTGCAGTTGGCGGGCACAGTACAGACGCCGCTTCTGTTTAGTGTGCGCGGTGATGTCTTATGCTTAGATGGAAATTTCACGTTAGGTGACGACCGAAAGGTTATGTCTGTCATTGAAGCGGTGGAAATGAATGACGATGTGATCATGGTAATTCGCTCCCCTGGCGGCGAAATCGATTCCGCTATGACCATCGCCGAATGGCTGCTCTCCAAAAACAGTACCGTGGTGGTTCATGAGTACTGTGCATCCGCCTGCGCAAATTACATTCTTCCCGTTGGCGATCGGAAGATTGTGTTGGATCACGGCCTTGTTATGTTTCACGGCGGCGCGCAGATGGATATTCTTAGTGATGTTGCGGATGAGGTGTATCACATCTATGAACTGAAAGGCCAAGAAGGAGCCGAGGAAAACATCGAAGCCATCCGCAAAGATTTACAACGCCAAGTAGACCGTCAGGAAACCCTCATGGAGCGGGCCGGCGTAAGTCGACACTTTTTTCGTTGGATGGATTTGTACGCCTATATGCCAGAGGAAGAGCGTCTTAAACACTGTCCACCAAGAACGCACATGCGGGTTTACTCTCCCGAAAAGCTCAGCACGTTTGGCTATGAATACACCGTCTATCAAGGCCCTACCTCACAGGAGGAAATCGATTCGATTCCATTGTTACGGGATCTAGAACCAGTCATCTGCTACTGGGATTGAGTCATTCGCGGCTTCACTTTACGAAAGGAGGCCGCGAACCCTGGATCTGCCAGCGCCACAGCCACTCCATCGGCCCCTGGCGAAAACAACTTAGCCATAGGCGACTGGCGATCAACTGCATAACAAAAATGCCCAAGCACCATAACAGTAACTTAGCCAGAGAAAACTCGGCGAACAGGCCAAGCCCAAAGCCATAAAACACTGGGACGCAAAACGCAGACTGGGCCAGATAATTGGTCAGTGCCATGCGCCCTGCGGGCGCAAAGGTAGATCGAACCCCGGCCGCCACTGGACCGTTGTTGTTCCACCACAGTGTCAATAACGCCGCATAGCCTACAGCTGTTAGTGGCGCGGCTATGGTTTCCAGCGTCACGAATAACCAACTGTATATACCATCGCCAAAGATCAGCATTCGTTCGAGTGATGCTATCACCAGGGCTACAGGGAGCCCGGCTAAGGCAACCAGTAGCAACGGTTTCCGGTAGGCATTGTCTGCTTCAGCCAAGTGCAATCGAGCGCCCACAGCGCCGATGAGAAACATGGTTAACACTCGCAGAGGTTGAAGGTCTTCGATGCGGTCCAGGGCAATCCCCAAGGACAAGAGTGCGTTGGTTCCCACGACTTCACCGTAAGTGCCACGTGCCATATCCGGTACGCCGGCTTGCAGCTGCTCTACATAGACGGTACTCCAACCCCCGGCTGGTTCAAAGGTAAGAATCAACCAGCGTCCCACGGCAGTAATCAATAAAAGTAGGGCTACGGCGACCCAAAGAGTTCCTACCTTAGCGTTCAAGAACGGCGTAAGAAACAGCCCTAAAAACGCGTAGAGAAACAAGATGTCCCAGGGCCACAAAAATACCGCGTGAGCAAGCCCAATCACCATTAGCCCGACCATGCGGCGAAGATGATAGCGGCCGCCCTTTTTCCCCGCTAACATAACAAAGCTGTAGCCAAACAGCAGGGAAAACAAACTGTAGAATTTGTCGTGGGCGACGATGGTTAGAAATCGATGAATCTCCGAATCGAAATCGGACCAGGATAAACTTGCGCGGCCTTCGGTGCCAAGAAATCCCCAGCCGGAGAACATTTGAATGTTCACCACCAGGATTCCCAGAAGGGCAAAGCCCCTTAAAGCATCCAGGCTTTCAATGCGACCGCTGTTGGTCATTGAGCAACTCCCTGCCGTCGAATTCCACATTAGTTACGTTGGCCGAGACAAGACCCCCTCAAGACAAGGGAACCAAACGCAACAGGCCGTAGTCGGACCCCTAGAATTTGCATGGCGTCCTTCACCGCGAGCGGCAGCCAAAAGCAAGACTTTTTCAATTTGCTTACCGGAGCTGTTTTCCAATGCGCTTACCCCGAGCTGTTCGATCCTTCACCTCACATGTTTTGCGACCGGCGTTGTTGCCATTGGTTCTATTGGCACCCTTATCGGCACTGGCTGATCTGTCCGGTATGGCGGAAGAAATGCAACGCATTGACGATGAGATGCCGGGAAATCTTGGTGTCTACATCAAGCGGCTCTCGGACGGTGCTGAAGTCAATCATCGAACGGACCGGGACTGGTACTTGGCGTCTACAACGAAAATCCCTTTGGGCATCGCCGTATTGCAGCTAGAGGAAGACGGTGTTTTTGATAGGGAACACAAGCTGGAGTTGCAGAGCTCGGATTTCATCGACGGCTCCGGCCAATTACTTCTCGCACAACCGGGAAGTCGTTACACGATCGACGAGTTGAATAAAAACTCCATCCAGGACAGTGACAGCACCGCCACTGACATGCTGATCCGTTTTATCGGAGAAGACGACTTTAATAAGCACGTGCAAGCGCGAATTTCGTCCGAGGGCTTTGGCCCGATCACTACGATTGTCGCTGTACGTCACGACACCTACAGTGAAGTTCATGGCAGCGCCAAGTCGTTAAGCAATGCCGACATTATGGACATTCGTAGAGCATCCCCGCACTCCGCGCGCTTCGAAACCTTGTTGGAAAAGCTCGGGTTGTCTGCCGACGATACGGAACTGTCCAGTTATGGGGAAGCGTTCGAGCAGTACTACAAACACGGCAAAAACTCCGGCAGTTTGGTGGCCATGGGGGAAGTGCTGGAGCGTTTGATTCAGGGTGAATACCTGAATGAGGAAAACACCGAACGGCTGTTGGGCTATATGAAAAACGTCAGCACCGGGCGGGCGCGTCTTCAGGCTGGCCTGCCGGGGGATGCGGTACTCGCCCACAAAACCGGCACACAGGTAGCGCGTGCCTGTAACGTGGGCATATTGAATGCGCACAAGCCGGAAGATGCGGTGATCGTGGCGACCTGTGCGGAGCAGTACGGCCAGATAGCGAATGCTGAAAAAGCTTTCGCCAGCATAGGCGCAGCCCTTACCGAGGCCGGTTTAGTGGTTGACTGAACCGCCTGTCCCATCGGCTCGGGTCCGGGCTTAAAAATCTCCGCTTTGCCCGGACTCGTAACTGATCAATTTGCCCTTACTTTTTTCCACATCCAGCAACTGTGACAACACCTTTCTGGCGGAATCGCTTTCAGCGCGCTCATACAAGTGTGAGTACAAGTCGATCAGCTGATCGTGAAGATTGGCAATTTCAGCCGCTATTTCACCGGTATCCATCTCGCCAAAGGGTATTTTGCTGAGATCCCGCTCAACGATATTGTGTCGGTCCGTATAGGTGTAAAACCAGGTGTCCAGCGGGCCCAGATCGCTCTCCTTTTGGAAAGTATCCAGGGTTCTGGCAAGTGTATCCTCGTGTTCGGAGAGGTACTCGAGCAGCAGTTTTTCTCGCTCTGGGGGCGACTGGTCGGCGCTGGAGACCAGATTGTCTGCCAACTGTCGGTGCAGTTTCTGGGTGATCTCCAGTATGTCGTTCATGGTTTCGGGCTTCATCACCATGCTAGTACTCCTTAGCTTAGTCAGTGACCGAACGGTTAGCACCAGTATAAATATTTTCTAGCTCCCCGTCAGGCGGCACCCGAGTCCCTTGCTCTTATCTTTCGTTTCGGTACAATATGTTTCGAAACGAAACTTAATGTGCCGATCTAATGAGCAAACGCAACACACAGCAGCGTCGTCGGGCCATCATCGACACCCTGAACTCCAGCGGGGAGGTCAGTGTTGAAGCGCTGGCGCACCAGTTCGCCACCTCTGAAGTCACCATCCGTAAGGATTTGGCGGCTTTGGAGGCCAACGGCCTGTTGTTGCGTCGTTATGGTGGAGCCGTGCCGGTACCCCAGGAAATGATGGCGGACGCCGGGGCGGAAAAAATTTCGGAACGAAAGCAAGCCTTGGCGCAGGCGGCGGCGGAGCTGATTGCAGACCACAACCGAATCATCATCGACAGCGGCAGTACCACCGCTGCCCTGCTGCCGGAATTGTCCTCTAAACAGGGCCTGGTGGTTATGACCAACTCCCTGCACATCGCCAACGCACTGCGGGAGCTGGAGAATGAACCCACGCTGCTGATGACCGGAGGTACCTGGGACCCCCGGTCAGAAGGGTTTCAGGGCCAGCTGGCCGAGCAGGTACTGCGCTCCTACAACTTTGACCAACTCTTTATCGGCGCGGACGGCCTTGACCTGGATCGGGGCACCACGACGTTCAACGAACTCTATAGTCTGAGCCAGGTCATGGCAGAAGTGGCGCGGGAAGTGGTGGTTATGGCGGAGTCGGAAAAACTGGGCCGCAAAATTCACAATTTGGAGCTTCCCTGGTCCGCCATCGCGGTCCTGGTAACCGACCGGGATTTTCCCGACCTCGCGACGGAGCGGTTGGAAAAACACGGTGTGCGGGTAATTCGGGCATGAGAACTAACGCGCAAAAAACGAATTTAACTGACTATTCAAAACGTTATTTGACATTTAAAGGAGTGACATTATGTGTGGCATTGTAGGCGCAGTAGCGCAAAGGGATGTGGTTGAAATTCTAGTCGAAGGTCTTCGCCGCCTGGAATATCGGGGTTACGACTCCGCCGGGGTCGCGGTGGTGAATAACGCTGGCGAGCTGCAGCGGGTGCGGCGCCTGGGTAAAGTCCAGGCCCTAACAGACGCCTTGTCTGAAACCCCAACTCCGGGCGGCACAGGCATAGCCCATACCCGCTGGGCCACCCATGGGGAGCCCAGCGAGCGCAATGCCCACCCTCACCTGTCCAACAACGATCTGGCGGTGGTGCATAACGGTATTATTGAAAACCACGCGGCTTTGCGTCGTCGCTTGGAAGAAGCGGGCTATCGTTTCGATTCCGACACCGACACCGAAGTCATCGCCCACTTGGTGCACTACAACCGTCAGAACACCGCCAGCCTGTTAGAGGCCATGCAAGCCACCGCTCAAGAGCTGGAAGGCGCTTATGGCACTGTACTTTTGGATCGTGCCGATCCGGAGCGTCTGGTCGTCGCCCGCTCCGGCAGCCCGCTGGTAATTGGCTTGGGTATCGGCGAAAACTTTATCGCTTCGGACCAACTGGCTTTGCTGCCCGTTACGCGCCGGTTCATCTTTTTGGAAGAAGGCGACGTGGCGGAGATTACTCGTAGCGACGTTCGAATTTTCGACAAAAGCGGCGCGCCGGTGGAGCGTGAAATCCACGAATCCACCGCCAGTTATGACGCCGGTGACAAAGGCCCCTATCGGCATTACATGCTCAAGGAAATCTACGAGCAGCCCCAGGCTGTGGCCAACACCCTAGAAGGTCGCTTGAGCGAAACCGGCGTTTTGGACGAGACGTTTGGTAACGGCGCGACCGAACTTTTCAAGCAGGTCAAACATGTACAGATCGTCGCCTGCGGCACCAGCTACCACTCCGCCATGGTGGCGCGCTATTGGCTGGAATGCTTCGGCGGTGTGTCCTGCAATGTGGAGATCGCCAGCGAATTCCGCTACCGGAAATCCTATGTGCAACCGAATAGCCTGGTAGTGACCATCAGCCAATCCGGGGAAACCGCGGACACCCTGGCGGCGTTGCGTCTGGCGAAAGACCTCGGTTACCTAGGCAGCTTGGCGATATGCAATGTGGCCGGATCATCCCTGGTACGGGAGTCCGATCTAGCCTTTATGACCCGCGCGGGCGCTGAAATTGGCGTGGCCTCCACCAAAGCCTTTACCACTCAATTGGTGGGCCTGGCCATGTTGGTTTTGGCCATCGGCAAATACAACGGCTTGAGCGAAGACGAACAACACGGCATGGTGCTGGCGCTGAAAAACCTGCCCGGCAAGCTGGATGAAACCTTGGAGCTGGCCAGTCAGATTGAGGAGCTTGCCGAAGAGTTCGCCGACAAACACCACTCCCTGTTTTTGGGCCGCGGCGAACAATACCCCATCGCGATGGAAGGAGCGCTGAAGCTCAAGGAGATTTCTTACATCCATGCAGAAGCCTATGCCGCTGGCGAACTCAAACATGGCCCCCTGGCCCTGATTGATGCGGACATGCCCATTATCGTCGTGGCGCCCAACAACGACTTGCTGGAAAAACTCAAATCCAACGTGGAAGAAGTGCGCGCTCGTGGGGGTATTCTGTACGTGTTTGCGGACAGCGAAGCA
The DNA here is from genome assembly GCF_030848505.1 of Marinimicrobium hydrolyticum. GTDB lineage: Bacteria > Pseudomonadota > Gammaproteobacteria > Pseudomonadales > Cellvibrionaceae > JAVDDU01. The sequence continues at coordinate 289,437 of NZ_JAVDDU010000004.1, read as the reverse complement.
CACTTCGAGTCTGACGCCACCATGCGCGTTATCAATCTGCCCCACACCCGCTGGCTGGCGCCAATTTTGTACACCATCCCCCTTCAGCTGCTGAGCTACTACGTGGCCATCATTAAAGGCACGGATGTGGATCAGCCGCGCAATCTGGCCAAAAGTGTGACTGTGGAATAGAAAATTGACGTCGGGACCGCAAGGAAGCGGTCCCCACTGTAGGAAAATCGCAGTTTTTAGCCATTCATACCGTTATTTCGCCATTCGGCACCTTTCTGGCCCCTCCAAGCGGTTCAACATAGAAGCTGGCGCTATCAACTAAGGAGATAGCACCATGAAATTCTACCGGACCACACTAACCTTCATACTTGCACTATTTAGCACCGTGACCATGGCGGCTGCGCCGCAAAACCTGTCTGAACTGCAGCAGGCCCTCAACACCATTCAACAGGAGACTGGCGTACCCAGTATCGGCGTCGCACTGGTCGACAGCGATGGCCCGGTCTGGGTCTCGGCTATTGGTCAGGCGGATATTGAACACCAAAAGCCGGCCACGGCGGACAGCATCTACCGGATGGGCTCAGTCTCCAAGATGTTCGCGGGTGTGGCGGTCATGCAATTGGTAGATCAAGGTCGTCTGTCTCTGGAAGACCGGCTCGCGGATTTGCTCCCGGAATTTGAGTTTCAGAATCGCTGGGAGGAGACCGACCCGATACGGGTTGTCCACCTTCTCGAGCACACCACCGGCTGGGACGTGCATCTGGGCGAATACGTCGGTGAATCCCCGGATAGCATGAGCCTGGAAGAAGGCTTAAATCGGCATACCGGCGGGCGCGTGTCGCGCTGGGTTCCGGGTACGCGCCAAACGTACAGCAACACTGGACCGGTAGTCGCCGCCGTGATTGTTGAGAAGCTAACCGGCATGAGCTTCGATGAATACTCCGAGCGTCACATCTTTGCGCCTCTGGGCATGGATTCCAGCGCGTTTGTAAAAACCCAAGCGTTTGAAGAACGGGGTGTGACCGGCTACACGCGGGAAGGGCCCACGCACTACCACCTTTTTCACACCCGCCCATCGTCATCGCTGAATGCCTCGCCCAAAGACATGGCAAACTACCTGGAAATGTTGATAAACCGCGGCGCCTATCAGGGGCAGCAATTTCTAAGCACTGATGCCGTAACTCGCATGGAAAATGGTGAAACCACCCTAGGCTCTAACGTAGGTATACATCCCGGTTACGGCCTGACGGTAGACGCGTTCGGCTACGAAGATTGGAATATCCCTTTCTATGGACATACCGGAGGAATTCCCGGCGGTGTTTCCGAAGTGATCTACCAGCCAGAGCTGGAAGCCGGCTACGCCTTTATGATGAACCAGGCTAATCGTGAAGCGTTTATGCGGGTTTCCGATACGCTGCGCGCCTACTTACTAAAAGATCAGGATCGCCGTGAGTTTGCACCGCAGCCCCTGCCCGAAAAATTTCAGAGCTTGAATGGTTTCTATGTACCGGTTAATCCCTTGTCCAGCGATATGAAGTTCATGTCCGATATTGGCGACGTGATGCGCTTTGAAACCAACGAAACCTATCTGCACCGCAGCCCGTTCTTTGGCGGCTGGAAAAGCAGCGATTACCAGCGCGAAGGTGCAAGCGAAGATGTTCTATTCTCAGACTGGACCGGTTTGCCGTCTGTTGCCATTGTCCACGACCCGCTGCTGGGTGAAACGGTACAAGTGGAAGGCAAGCTATACAAAAAAGTATCGCCAGTCGTTGTGTACGGCCGACTCATTTTGCTTGCCCTGAGTTTGATCTTGGTGATTAGCAGCTTCGTTTACCTGGCTGCATGGCTTCTGAAGCGCTTGGTCTCGAGAAAGCAAGAAAAGCCGGGTAACAAAATTCGTTTGGTTCCCGCCGCACTAAGCCTTCTGTTGCTGGCAATACCACTGTTCTTCATGGTATCGGGAACAGATCCATTGATGACCATGCAATCAACGTCCATCAGTATTTTTGTCTTCGTCGTGAGCCTGATATACCCCTTAGCGGTTATAGCAGCCCTCTACGCGCTCTACAGAGTCAAATCACTGGACGTCGCCAAAGGCGTATATTGGTACTCAGCCACAGTCGTTTTCGCACATGCTTTTCTGGCTACGTACTTGGGGTCCTACGGATTTCTGGCTTTCCGAGTATGGGCGTAGGTAGTTGGGTTGCGGAGGGCACTGAGGCGAGGTTGGCTGCAAATCAGCAGTTGACTGAAACAGAAGTGGAACTCGAAATACAGCCAGCCGTTTGAAAATATGAGTTCGCCCGCCTAGCGTAAAAAGGGGGGCGAACTCAAAGCTTTTAAGTTACTAAGCTAGGCAAGGCACTTTAAAATCTAAGCGTTGCACCCGCACTGTAGTGGTCACCATGTTGGTCTGTATAGTTGGCATCGATACTGAAATTCTCGGTAAAGAATTTGCGCGCTCTGATGCCTGTGGCTGAAAAACGGTCGCTTTCTAACGTGGTGCTGTGTGTGAGGCCAATACTAAAGGTTTGATTGATGTAGAAGTCGGCCCCAACGTCGACCATGTCAACAAAATCCGAATAGTGGTAGCGGCCGTCCAATGCGATGGCACTGCCCAAAACCTCCGTCACCCAGCGGGCGCCGATGTTCCAGGATTCACTTAAGTCCTGCCGCTCATAAAAAAAGCTGCTGATCTTTAAGCCATCAATAGGGGTTATACCGAGTTCGCCGCTTACCGTGGTACGGGAACCTTCATCAGAAAGTTCGTCATCTATCAAATTCGCCGCACGTTGGTACTGGTAGCTTCCGCGCGACACCGTCAAGCCAGCGAAGAGGATGCTATTGGGAATGTAGAATTCGGTGCTAACGGCATAGGTGTCGTTTGTCACATTGCTGTGCACCGTTCCATCAAACAAGAAGTTCTCCATATCGCCGTGTGTGTAATGCAGTGAAATGCTGCTGGCGCGCTGCAAGAAAGCCGCCTCTGCCCAGGGGCCCTGACGGATGTCTACCGAATTGAAGTAATAGGTGCCACTCAAGTGGTAGAAGTCGGAATTGGTGAAATCAGAATTCGAGTGACTGTAACGGGCGTTGATTTCGGACTGGTAAGTGCCGGCACTGGCGTACATTGGGAGGGATATGGCGCCTAAAGCGGCAAGAGAAACACATTTAACGGACTTCAACATAGCAACATCCTTTGAATTTAGTGTAGTGGTTCAGCTGAGAGCGAAACCGGTTTCCATAGCAGTGGCCTTTGCTGCGCTGCTGCTTTACCGACAAAGGTTGTTGGCATGAGTTCCCACAACCAAGTTCACTTTTGTGCAGGCGTTGAAGCGGCGCCCTGGAGGTCGCCGCGGATAGTATTCCCGCTTTCTCAATGGATCAAGATATTGCTTGCCCCACACGAGCATAACAATGAGCCTAAAGGCGTACCCCAGCTAATAATATCGCGGGGTGTTATTTTACTGAGCGCCGGACAACGCGGCTTGTAGGGTCGGATAAGACACGGGGTTAGTGTAACACGTTCAGCTCTCGGAAAATCCAGTTAGCCGACCCCCAACACCCGAGACAACCTGCTCCAATGACTTGCTAGGCTACCGTGAATAATGTTCAATCGATGCCTGTCCCGTATGATCTGCGTTCCGGAAGGCTGGTAGAAAACCAATGGGTGATTTAAAAATAAACTCCGCGCCCGAAGTCCTACTGGTCGAAGACGACCGGGATTTGGCCGGCAATATTATCGATTACCTCGCTTTGGTCGGCATAGAGTGTGATTACTGCGATAGTGCCGAGCGTGCATCAAGCCTTCTTGAAAGCAATCGCTACGATGTCATTGTGCTGGATATACAGCTGCCGGGTATAAACGGGTTTGACTGGTGCGCTGGGTTGCGCGCGAAATCCTTGGATACGCCGGTATTGATGCTAACCGCGCGTGATACCCTTGCCGACAAACTCACAGGGTTTGATTCCGGGGCAGAGGATTATGTCGTAAAGCCCTTTGACCTCATTGAGCTTGAGGCACGCTTGCGAGTCTTGCATCGACGATTTAATCGCCTGCCGGCCGTAAGCCGTGAACTCACGGTGGCCGATTTGCGAATGAACACGGACACACACTCAGTGAAGCGCGGTGATACGCCTCTGAAGCTCACTCGAGTCGGTTGGCAATTGTTGCGTGAGCTGATGCAGCAGTCCCCGCGTGTAGTTACCAAAGAAAATCTGGAACACCTCTTGTGGCCCGACAAACCGGCAAATTCTGAAGCACTCAAATCGCATATTTACAGCTTACGTAAGGCGGTCGATGAGGGGCATGAACTCAAGCTTATCCACACAATACGCGGTGTGGGTCTATGCTTAAAGCCCGACTAATGAGCCCGGCTCCATGATATTCAACCTTTCCCTACATAACCGCTTCCGCTTGTTGCTTATCGCGGTGGTCGCGGTGCTCTGTTTAACCATCGTTGTCATTTTGCCGCAGATCTATTTGCGCGGCATGATCGACTCCAGCTCGGGCGTGCTCTATGCCCAGGCCAACGATTTCGAGCAGCGGTATCTGCAAGATTCGTCTGCAGAGCCGGTGCAAACCAGGGAGCTCCTAAGCTACCTATCCTACGAAGAAATTCCCGAAAATTTGCGTCGTCGATTTCACATAAAAGATCTGGAGTTTGGGAGGACGTACTTGGAAGAGTGGCATGAGGATGGGACCATTATCGTCTGCTACTTCTACAAGCAACAGTTGGGAGAGACAGGCACTACCCTTTATCAATTTCAGAAAATCGATATTCAAAAGCGTCCGGAACATGCGTTTTCCACCATAAGACAAATTCAGATGGGGTTCGGAGTGGCGGCGATACTGCTGGTGCTCCTGGGGTCTTATATCCTGCTACGCCAAGTGGTGAGACCCATAAGCGCTCTGCACGGTTGGGTGCGGCAGTTGACGCCTCATGCCCCACCCGGAGATCTTCCTACGGCGATTAAAAAAGACGAGATCGGTGAAGTTGCTCACGAGTTGAAACAGAGCTTGCAGCAAAACTACCAGCTCTACGCCAGAGAAAAGAAATTTCTGGAGAGTGCTAGCCATGAACTGCGAACGCCTGTCTCGGTGGTGCGCAACGCGGCGGAACTGATCCGCAAACAGCTTGAGATGGGGCGCAGCGACTTTACTCAACCACTAGCACGCATTGAGCGTTCCGGCCAGACGATGAAAGCGGTTATCGACAGCTTGCTCTGGTTGAGTCGCATTGAAAGTCAGGGCGTAGAAGATCCCTCGCCTGTGGCGGTGGCCAAGTTGGTACAAGTTGTAGCGGCCGAGGCGTTTAGCGAAGATGAACAAGCGTGGACTCTAGCAACTCCAAGTGCAGACATTTATTGGTGTGTTCCCCCTACCCTTCTCGAAATCTGTCTAAGAAATATGCTCACCAACGCGTCCAAGCATGCGCTCGATCGGCGTGCGAACATCATTCTTGAAGAAAACCGAATCGTGGTGAGAAACACCGCTGCAGGATCGGTAAAGCTAAGCCAGGAGGACATTCTGGCATCCGGAATAGTCAGCAACAGAGGTTTTGGTATTGGCTTGTTGTTAACCGCGAAGATTGCCAAAGCACTCGACTGGCAATTTACGCTCACTATTTCGGAAGGTCTGGCTGAATCTGTTCTCACCGTGCCGCCGGGTGTTGTTACGAGAACACCCGATGCACAGGGGTCCCGTACTTAAATTCACTTAGAATTCACCTTGATTTAGTAGGCTCGCGTTTCCATTACAGCATCTGGAAACGAGCGCTATGTACAAACTCAGTCGACCTACCATTGCCTTTCACTGGCTGACGGCCATTACCATCCTCGGTCTCATGGGCTTGGGCTTCTATATGGCCAACACCAACACTAATTCTCTATATCCGCTACACAAAGCGCTTGGCGCCCTGTCTTTACTATTGATACTACCCAGGGTGGTTTGGAGACTGCGAGAAGGTTGGCCAAAACCGTTGGAGCCACATAAAAAACGGGAAATTACCGCCGCCCGAACTGTACATTGGGTGTTGTTGATTGCCATGGTTGGTATGCCAGTATCTGGCGTGATCATGAGCGCAACAAACGGCTATGGCTTATCCATTTTTGGCCTTGACGTGTTCCCACGCGTACCAGATCCCGCCAACCCGGGCGCCGTACTGATACCCTCTCCGTTTTGGGATACGCTGACCCGTTGGGTACATGAATGGCTGAGTTATTTGTTGGCCGGGGCCGTCGCCATCCATATTGCTGCGGCGATCAAGCATCATTTTTTCAATAAAGATCATACGCTGCGTAGAATGCTTAATTTCCGTCGCTAGCTAAAGTCGGTTCTCTCAGGACGACTTCGCCCTTGCGCCACAATCGCCATTCTCCAGGTTGGTAAACATCCCAGGTTTCATCACTGGTGAGTGGCTCGGTGACTATGACGCTGACGACATCATTGGGTGTGGTTTCGGATTCGAAATCCACCACCATATCCGCGTCCCTTAAGCGGGCCGGTCCGAAGGGGGCGCGGCGAGTAATACTGGCCATTTTGGTTGAGCAATAGGTGAACAGCCAGTCGCCATTGCTCAACAACAGGTTGAACACGCCTTGACGGGCGTAGCGTTTTGACAGTGTGACCAAGCAGTTAACCACTTCGTCCGTGGGTGTATCCCTGTCGCAGTGCCGGCGTAGATAGTTGAGGATATCGCAGAACAGCACTTCGCTATCGGTGGTGCCTACTGGCTCGTAAAATCCGGGCTCCGCTGAAAAATCCGATAGCTGGCCGTTATGGGCGAACACCCAGTAGCGGCCCCAAAGCTCCCGTGTAAACGGATGGGTGTTCGCCAGGCAGACTTTCCCCACGTTGGCTTGGCGGATATGGCAAATGGCCACCTCGCTTTTGATTGGGTGGGTTTGCACCATTTCGGCGATACGTGATGAGGCGCTTGCACCCACATCATGAAAGCAGCGAACCCCCTTGCCCTCGTAAAAAGCCACTCCCCATCCGTCTTTGTGGGGCCCGGTTTCACCGCCGCGGCGGGTTAGGCCGGTAAAGCTGAAGCACAGGTCGGTGGGGGTATTGGCACTCATGGCCAGCAGTTCACACATAAGTAACACACTATTAAACGGCGCTTAACTACGGAAAAAACCGCTTATCTCCATCGTATTCTGCGGAAACTAAGCGAGCGAAGTTTGACGAACGAAAGTGTACAAGCACCGTATTCGAAATTCATTCCGGCGGCTTGAGTAAGCCCGCCTAGATTTTAAGTCTACTGTGTCATTGTCCCACGAATCATCACCACTCGGCTTTCCTGCGCTAAGCGAAAATGGCTGTTGGCGACCGCCAGGCCACCCGCACTGTTGACCGCCAGCTTGTGTCCCATTTGGCCCTGCAGGCTGCCGTTTACGCTGGGAGGGTCGTCGCTGCCGGGAATCAGTTCTGGCTCAGTAAAGCTCTTGCCGCCGTCGGCGGAAAAGGCGAAGCCCAGTCCTTGGGCGCGTGAGCCGGGGTGTGGGTGATGCTCCCAGATCAGATACAACTGGCCTTCCCCGTCCACGTCGATGGTGGGCGCGCGGGCGCTCTCCGTCCCGGTGGTTGGCTGACTGACCTGCGTGGGTTCAGAGGCGGGCTGTCCATCGTGAAAAAGGTGGGCATGGAACACTTGGGCCTGATCATTGGGCCCGATGGAGCTGTGGGCGTACACCAAGTGTGCCCCGCCCACTTCGTCTCGTGCCAGACTTGGGGTATCGTCGTGACCATCGGTTGTGTGTACGGGCCCTTGAAGGTCGAAGCTATCACCACCGTCTGTCGAGTAGGCCCATTGGATGTTGGCCTGAGGGTCTTCTCCCTCGGTCCACGCTAAATAAATCGTGCCTTTTGTTCCAACGGCCAGAGCGGGAGCTCGGGCGGGTCGGTCGTGGTCGGCCACAACCTGGACGGCAGCGTTAAAACTCTCGCCATCATCGGTGGAGCGCCGCACGTAGAGTTCACCCTCGTACTCGGTCCAAGCCACGTAAATGTCTCCCTCGGGGCTCAATACAAAGTCCAGGCTACCGTTGTCCCATTGCTCCTCCGTTAGGCGGCCTTTGCCTGCGCCTTGGGTGGTTTGGGACAGGTTCAGCGGTTCGCTAAAGTTTTCGCCGCCGTCGGTGGAGCGGGCGAAAAATATCTCCCCGCCATGAGAGCCGCCTGAAAAAACAATTTCCTGCCAAAGCACATAAATGTGGCCCGAATCCGCCACTTGAATCCGGGGCAACCAGGAGAAAATATCCGGGCTGCCGGAGACGTTTACCGGCTCACCAAAGCGGGGTTGATCCTGGTCATCGTAGTATTGCAGAAATACATCCTGGGCTTGGTTATCGACCCACACCAGAACGGCGTCCCCGTCGTCCGTCAGTGCGGGCGTGGCATCGTCCAGATAGTGAAACTCCGAGTCGTTCATCTCCCAAGGACCGACCATGGCGTTACCGGTGGCCACCGTAACGGGCTCCCACCATTCGACGGGTTGGGGCTCTCGGTCCTTGGCGGCGAGTTGTCCGGCACCCAGGCCGAGCGCGCTAAGTAGAACAAGTAGCAGAAATTTTGTTCGCGAATCCATGATAGGCCTCCTGGCTGGTCGCTGAATACAGGGCGTGTCCACGGTGTCAGGCCATTTGAGTAGCCAGAATCGCTAAGGTTTAGTTTTCATCGGAGCAATCCGCGGGAAGGCGCCGAAAAATGCTTTCTTTGCGCTAGGCCAGCCTTTAAGGTGTAGCCTTCTTTTTTGTCGAGCGCCGCTCACCTATGGATTCGGTCACACAAATCGCTTTGGGTTCTGCCGTCGGTATGGCGGTGATGGGGCGCCACACGCCCTTGTGGAAGTCGGCGTTGGTGGGTGCCCTGTGCGGGACACTACCGGATTTGGATGTCGTTATCGACTACGGCGATCCCATCAGCGATGTCACTTACCATCGCGGCTTCAGCCACGCGTTCTTTTATCTCACTCTGGTGGCACCTCTTCTGGCTTGGTTGGCGGCGCGTGTGTTGGATAGGCCCCGGCGCTATCGCCGTTGGCTGTTCGCGGTTTGGCTGGCGCTAGTCACCCACCCGTTGCTGGATGCGTTCACAGTATACGGTACTCAGTTGTGGCGCCCGTTTAGCGATTATCCGGTGGGCCTTGGCAGCATTTTTATCATTGATCCTCTGTACACCTTGCCCCTGTTGTTGGGGATTGTTATCACTCTGAAACGACACAGCCTGGTGTGGAACAGCGTGGGTCTGGCGCTAAGCAGTGGGTATTTGGCCTGGAGTTTTGCCGCACAACTGCACGTTCAATCGGTAGTGGATGAGTCGTTACGCGATCAGGGTTGGATAGTGGAACAACGCTTAGTGACGCCGACCGCTTTTAACACTTTGCTATGGCGGGTACTGGTGATCACGCCCGATGAATACCTGGAAGGTTTTTACGCACTGGCGGATCGGGGTCGGCCTGTGGAGTTTCGAGCCTACCCGCGCGGCATGGACCTGTACGAGCGGCTTGAAGACGATTGGGGCGTCGCTCGTATGGCCTGGTTCACCAAAGGTTACTTCAAAATGCAGCAACGGGATCGGGAGATCCTGATTACGGATCTGCGCATGGGCCAAGAGCCCTACTACACCTTTAATTTTGTGGTGGCGGAAAAGGGGCCAGAAGGTGTGGAGCCCGTGCCGTATCGCCAGGAGTGGGGTCGGCCGCCGGTTCGTGCCGGATTGCAGTGGATAGGGCGGCGGCTTCAGGGCGAGCCGTCGGAACCGCCGTGGATTCAAACGGGGAGTGAGCCGTGAAGCGCTTGGATGTTCTGTTAGTAGAGAGTGGTTTGGCGGCGAGCCGCAGTCAGGCGCAACGGTTGATCGACGCGGGCGCGGTACTCTGGCAAGAGGGGTTGGAGTGGCGTCAGGCTACAAAGGCCAGCCAAAAGCTTCCAGCAGGTCAGCCCCTGAAAATCGCGCCTGGCGCAAAAGAACCCTATGTCTCTCGCGGTGGCATTAAGCTGGCGGGGGCGCTGTCACATACTGGCATTGATCCCAACGGTTGGACGGTGCTGGATGTGGGTCAATCCACCGGAGGCTTCACGGATTGCCTGGTGCAGACGGGAGCGCGTCAGGTGGTTGGGGTAGACGTGGGACACGGCCAACTGGTCGACAGTCTGCGCGCACATCCTAACGTTGTCTGTTTTGAAGGCATTAACGCTCGTGAACTACCAGAGGATTTGTTGCAACATACGACAGGTGGTTTTGATTTGGTGGTGATGGATGTGTCGTTTATTTCGCAAACGCTCATACTGCCCGGCCTGTGCAGGATGCTGAAGCCCGGCGGCTTTTTGGTGAGTTTAGTGAAACCTCAGTTTGAAGTGGGTAAAGAAGGTATCGGCAAAGGTGGCATAGTGCGGGATGAAAGCCTGTATCGGGACGTCGAGCAGACTTTGCGCCGTTGCTGCGAGACTGTGGGCCTGAGCGTGCGTGACTATTTCCCCAGCCCCATTACCGGCGGCGATGGCAACCGGGAATTCTTTATCTGTGCGCAAAAATAGCGGCCAAGTTTTACCTTCGCCGCAGACACGCTCATGGCCGTTAGTACTCTTGCGCCTGTAATCGCTCATCGGGCAGGCGATCCGCCCCCCAACTGCGATAGACGTAGTCTTTTACCTGTTGCAGTTCGTCGTCGGAAATCAGCGCCAGTTCGCCTCTCTCCAGCGGGTCGTAGTGAAAAATGTACACCCGTGAAGCAAACTGCTCGAACGGCAGAGACGCTTCACCGAATCGTTCGCCCTTGCCTGCGGTGCTTACCTCCACGCCGTCGCCCCAATTTTGACCACTGTCATTATTGGGGTTGAAGAAGTAAACCCGCATCACGTCCTTCGGATCCAGCGCCACACGCAACAAGGTTATGGCATGCCAGCCCACAAATCGCGCCGCACTGTCAGTGACCGCTATGCCCGCAGGCTGAGGATGAATCAGCGGCTGATTGCCGTTGTAATAGGGGTGATAACTGGCATAAAAATGCCGCAGAAAGTTATCCAGGTCATGCAACTTGCCGGAGTCCACATCCACGTTAATCCGAAAGCCCCGGCCGGACCACCAGCCGTGGAATTCCGGATTGATCCACCGGTGCGGGTCGCCCTCCCGGCCCTCGCAGCGTCGTCCCATCTCGGCGTAAATCCGGTCCAGATGCGGTACCACTAGCAGTGAGACCGGGTCCAAATCCAAAGGCATTTCCGTGGCCAGCCCTGGCGCACTGTCCCGGGAAGAAACTGGCTGACCTTCAAAGTGGATGATGATTTCGTCATCCCGCGCCGCCCAAGCCACCATTTGCAATAGATAGTCCGGGTCGTTGTAGGCCCACATGGACATCGCTCGCGCGGACTGGCAAGTCGGGTTATTGCCCTGGCCCACACCCAGCGGCTGTCCCAGCACGCATAGAACACCCTGCATCAACCAGGCGCGCGGACTGGGGGACGGGCCGAAAGTTAGCGCCAGCCGTTGTTCTGAATAGCTCGAAAGCGGCAGAGCCAACTGACGCCAGAGGGCGGGCGCGGCTGGTGGCTGATAAAGCAGCCCCCGCTCCAAAAGCAAGGCCAGGCCATAAATGCCCTGGGCAGTCTCCGGGTGAATGGCCTCTTCAATCAGAGCCCGAACCAGCTCGCCATAACACAGTAGGCAGTCCCGCCCAGTGGCGGACAACCCCATGGCTTCCGATAGCAAGTGGTCTCCGTGCTCCAGCAAAAAGCGCAGCAGAACGGCATGGTAGGGCGACACCAGGCCGGTATCGTGCATGGCGCGTGCAAAGCCGGTGGCTTCGTACTGCAGCGCCCCAGTGTCCATACTTTCAAGCCGCTCTACATAGACGGCGACGCCGGGATCCTCACGGCAGGCTTGGGTGGTGCCGTACAAACTGCTGATTAAACGGTCCGCCCCTTGGCCGCTGCTGCCCAGGTCGATCTCTGGATTGTTCTGACAGATGGCGATCTGGGTGATCATCTGCTTAACGCTGTCCACCTGAATCGGGCGCTGGCGTAATATGCGCCAAATCTCTTCGATGAGCTGATCGATCACATGCTCATAACCGATGCGCTCGGCCAGATGGCGGAACAGTGCCCGGGTCACCAGCGCCAGTTTGCCCTGCTGCTCCCGCTCTGCTTCGCTCGGGGTGCTGAACAACAGCTCGAGATTAATGGCCAGCACTTGCGTCAGGTAGTGGTGAGCTTGCTCGGCCGACATATTGGGGTGAATGTAATCCCCCAAGGCGATAGCCAGTAACCGCAATTCACTGATCGCTTCCACCACCACAGTATCGGGGTCGGCACTTTTCAGGGAAAAGGTGCTCAGCGAAGGAATGAGAATTTGGGGATGGGCCCAGTCCGAGCCCAAAAACATCCCAGCTTCTTCCAAGTTTTGCGCCCGAGCTTCCACTCGAGCACAGCCGCCAGGCTGTTGCAGCAGGCGGCGGCAGGTATCAAACACACGTCGCATTTTGCCGGGCTTGGCAAACTCCCGTGCTTCAGCCAACACCCTAATGGCATCATCCAGCTTCTCGCACAGGCTATCCAGCTTATCGGTGTCGATTGAATTGTCTACTTCTTGGGACCCCACACAACCTCCTTAAACCTCGGTGTGGCGGATTATACATAGAAATCCAGTTCTTCCTGGTGCTTCAGTAAATCGCGCATGACGTGTGGATCTTTGCCAAAGAAGTAAATTAAGCCCCAATGGGTGCCGAAAGCCGTACGTTTAGTGACCGTTTCTTCCAACGGCGGAGTCAGCTCGTGAGACTCGAAATACTCGTGGTCTTCGGTCTCCTCGGGAATTTCCAGCTTGCTGACCACCCGGCGACGCGGGTAAACGCCAAAACAACCTGCTACCCCTTTGGCATCTTTCAGCTCTGTCGGGAAGAAGGCGGTAATTTCTTCTTCAGTGGTTTTCGGGTCAAAGGACAAAATCAAGCCTTGATAGCCGTTAAAGCCATAGGCTCTTTCCAGCAGCTCGAACACTTTAAAGCCCGGTGGCCGGTACGCCACTTCACCAAAGTACATTTCTCCGTCACTGGTGACGAAGTACTCGGGATGAACAAAGCCAAATTCGATATCGAAGGTTTTAATCAGCTTTTCAATTTGCTTCACAATTTCGGGTCGATATTTCTCCAGCTCCGGTGTGGCTGGCACAAACACGGAATAGCCTAGCGTGACGTATTCAGAAATGTTCAAGAAGCGGATCTTGCCATTATGGACCCAGGCCTCAACCGCAAATTCCCAGCCGTCCAAATGGGATTCCATCAACACCGGAAATTCTTCGTCGGGGATGGTATCCACTTCATCGGGGGTGCGAATCACTCTGTGACCCAAACAACCCGCCTTATCGAAGGCCTTGAGGTGAATCGGGTCATTGGGGTCGCCGTCGAGCTTGAGCAAAGTTTGGTTGACGCGCTTGAGGAAGCGGACCACATCTTCTTTGTCGTGCGCTTCCTCAAAAATGCCGACACGGATGCCACCCAGTTGCGCTCGGCGCTTCATCAAGGCTTTGTCTCTAAGCAGCATGGCTTGACCAAACAGGCGCGGATTGTCCATGAGTACAGAGTTGATCGCTCCGGCCCACTCTACGGTTTCCTCAAACAAAGGGATGGCAACGTCCACTTTCATGTCTTTCAACGTTTGCGCGATCTCCATGGAGCGGTCATTTAAACGCTCGAAATTCCAGGGCAGGTAGGGAATGGAATGCTCTTTGCAATAGTCTTCGGCCCAGTCGGGCGCTACGACGACATAGCGCCGATCAAATTTATCCGCCGCTTCGATAGCATTAAGGCTCCATCCCAACAGCGCGACATAGCCTTTCTCGGGGTTAAAATTGTTCGCTTCTTGCTTTGTCATCTTCCAATTCTCCAATTTTTTACGTTAACACCATGACTACGCTACTCCTTTTCTGGCGCAGACACCACCTGAACCGGGAAAGGCGTCGTTGCGCTACCGGTATACAAAGTGCGATGGGGAAAGGGAATTTCAATACCTGCCTCATCGAAAGCGTTCTTAACGCCCTCGTGCAAGCTGTTGCGCAAATCGCGAAAGTTCTCCCGTTTGGCCCAGACTGAAAACTGGATGTTGAGGGAAGAATCACCAAACCCGGTGAAGAAAAACAGCGGTGCGGGTTCGTCCAGGCTGAGCGGGTTCTCGTCGGCAACCTTCATCAACACTTCGCGCACCCGGGCAATATTCTCCCGATAGGCGACACCCACCTGCATATCAAACCGGCGAATGGGAAACCGAGTCAGATTCGTTACTTCTGTCTTGATCAAACTCTCGTTGGGAATGCGCACATAAAGATTGTCAAACGTGCGCAACTTTACCGACAACAAATCAATGGATAACACCTCGCCAATGGTTTCACCCACTTTGATAAAGTCGCCCAACTGGAACGGTTTCTCGCCCACCAAAAACAAACCGCTGATCAGGTTGGAGGCTGACGTCTGGGAGGCAAAGCCAATGGCGACGGAAAGTACACCCGCGGCCCCAAGGAGTACGCCCAGGCTGAACCCCATTTGATGCAAGGCGGAGGCTAGGAACAAGGCTAAGATCAACCAGTACAACAACCGCTTGAACAGTGAGCTGTGATGCGCACTGAGGTGCTTGATCATGATTTTGTAAGAGGCTCGCGCCACCACACTGGCCACCACAAAACCCGCAAGCACCAGCATCGCGGCTTGTATCAGGTGGATCAGGGGTTCGTATTCACTTATTGCCACTGCTGTATCCATTAAGGCTCGTCCTAGTCAGTAAATATGCTGGTGAAGGCCCGCACTAAACCACCTTTTTGTAAAGGTTCGCGTGCAGGTGACAGTATTTCCGCTCCAGCGGGACTGGCGCCCACTTCGAGTATCGCGAGTTGATCGCCGTGGGTATGTTTTAGTGACACTGGGCTGGTCCACAGGGTGCCATTGCTTTGGCCGTACACGGCTAAGTGAGGCACGGGAATGCTCAACTTATCAATGGCCAGCAATTCCTCTGATTGGTTGCTAATGGTTACGGGGGTGACGGCCCGGTGGGGTCTGAGCGGTACTTCGCTGCGGCTGTTGCGCGCCTGGGTTTTGGCGGCGTAGCACAACTCACCCACCTGAGTGGTGGGACCGAACCAGGTATCCGATAAGCGCAGAGTGGGAATCTCCATCAACGCGGCGGGCGATTGCTCCAAGTGTATGTTTATCGCCACCGGCGAGCCGATATAGAAGGTGACGTTTTCGCCTGGGGGCACTTTGACCGGGTGTGCGGTTTTTACCACTATGGCTCGATCAAGCAACAGTGGCGTCAAGCAAAAACTGGCGGGGGATTGGCCAAATATATAACGAGTGGGTGTTAATGCTTCGGGGATTCCATCGGTTTCTTCACTGATTAACCGGGATTGTGTTTCTGCCTCGTCTGCCTGTTCCCAGGCCAATAGCCATTGGCTTTCCATGCGTTGCAGGTAGAGTGAGAGTGGCCCCACGGCGTAGTGCCAGGATTGGCCGATATTCAAACTAACAGACTCCCACCAGGGGTGCAGTTTCACGCTCGCTTCAATCTCAACTTGATTCATAAGTTCCAGGCTCCGGAGTGTGCTCAGAGTCTGGAGTTTTGCCAAAAGACTGTCAATAACCGCTAACCGTACAAACGGCACGGGAAGGCATTGAACGCTGGCGTATGGTAGGCTTTCGTCGGCAAGTCCGCAGACGCGGATTGACCTTGATGGATGACTGTACCTATTGATGGGACCGACTGATGAAGAACTTGAGTTGCTGGCTCGCCGCAAGCCTGCTGGCCTTTACCAGCCACGGCTCCCTGGCCGACCGAATTGATCTCCCCCCGGACCAGACCTGGTCCGCTGGCATCGGCATAGGCACTGTGGCGGGGCCGGATTACCGTGGTTCGGAAACCTACCGGGCCTATGTATCACCGGTTCCTTACTTGGTTTACCGGGGCCGCTTTTTGCGTTCAGATGACGAGGGGGTGCGAGGGGAATTCTGGGCTACGGACGAGATGGAGTTAACTCTCAGCGTTCTGGCGACCTTGACCCCGGACAGCCATAAGAATGAATTGCGTGAAGGCATGCGCCCGCTGGACTCCACCGTGGAGCTGGGTCCGGCCCTGGATGTGAACCTTACCGGAGAAGACCTGCGGCGCGGATTATTGCTGCACTTGCCCGTGCGCGCCATTATTGCCTTTGGGCGTCGCTCCCCGGAGCATGTGGGTTGGATGCTGGAACCACACCTGATGTACCGAACCACTTGGCTGCAGTGGGATTGGAGCCTGCGCGCCGGCCCGGCTTTTGGCTCAGGTGATTTCCACAGCTACTATTACAGTGTTCCAACCGAACACGCTCTGCCCGAACGCCCGGCGTATCGCGCCCGCAGCGGCTACAGCGGACTCAATTCTCAGGTCATCGTCAGCCGGCGCAAGGGCAGCTTCTGGTACGGTTTGTTTGCCCGCTACAACAATCTACAGGGCACAAAATTTCGCGATAGTCCTTTGGTGGAAACCGAACACAACGTCAGTGGTGGTCTGGCGGTGAGCTGGATCATTTTTTAGTCCAGCGTTTGTCAGGCACAAAAAAAGCCCCGCTTTCAAACGGGGCTTTTTTTATGGCGCAAGGGTAAACCTTATTCGTTAAGCAATTTGTCAGCCGCTAATGCCAGGAACATAAACCGGCTGGCGCCGCCGCCCAGTACATACTCAGATTGCTGCCAGAGATAGGGGAATTCCTTTAGCTCTGGAAAGTCGGGAGCAATCAGCGCGGTACCAACGATTACGCCGCCGGGCACATAGCTGTAATCCATACGGTTAATGCCATACGCCGCTATTTTGGACTTGGCACCCACGCCCGAGGCGTACGACTGGTTGTTGGAACCGGGATTGGTGCCTAGCACATAGTGAAGAATGTTCAGCAGATACTCTTTGCCAAATTCTTCAGGGAAGGCTTGGTGCAGGAAGTAATGAGCGACCCCTTGACGCTGCAGATCCCAGCCTCGGCCCCACAGTTGCATTTCAAAGGTCAGACCATAGGGTGTGTCGGCCATAGATGCTTCAATGTCCCGATAGAACTCGGCGGCCGATTGGCGCATGGCTTGGGTCAATGCTTCGTCGTTAAGCTGGTGTACCGCGCGAGCTACGGCCCAACCAACAGAGCGGAATTCGTCAATGATAAAGTCCCGTTCACTGAGAATGAAATCGCGGTACTCGTCCGCACCGGTGGCTCGAAACAGCTCTACCGCCGCGCGAACTTTATTGCGACGCACCCCGTCGTTCTCCACCGGGCGCTCCACTTGCCACAATTCTGTGGCCGCCGTCAGCGCATCGTTGGCCAGCTCTTCATCGTAATCACGCATAGGTCCAACGCTGGCGGCTATGTTGGCAATGGCATCGAACTCCCGGCCGGGGTTATTTTCGGTAAACACCCAGCGGTCATCCGGCAACCCAGAGTGGGTGGCGGTGCGCTCGTGCGGTTCCAGTTCGGGATCGTAAATCAGATTATCCGTTTGGCCGGAGAAATCTCCGCCCATTACGTATTGAGTCAACGTGGGCACGATAATACCGCGATAGAGTCGACCCAGGGCTTGGTAGCCACCCACTACGGTCAGCAAACCGTGTTCTATTTGCTGAAGAATATCCGGTACGCCGTCGGGTTCGCGAATTTCCACCAGGCGCAGTGTCTGATCGATCAATGTGTTGTCGTGCTGGACATCAAACTCTTCATAGGCGGCGCTGAGAATAAATACCTCACCGGATTGGCTCTCGATGCGGAAGTCTTCATCACCGGCATCGTACCAACCACCGCGATTGAGCCCGGGAACATGTTCGCCTGGCGCAAAATCGGTCAGCGTGTCGGGGCCTTGCACATAACCGTCAAAGTGATTGATATCCACTTGCGCCATGAGGGCATCGTCCAGGTGGCTGGCGTCGTGCCAAAGCTTGTATTTTTCTTTTACGCGCATATGCCCCATTTGAATGGGCAGAAAGTATTCCAATGTGGGCTGCCAGACGTTTTGATCGTACACATTATCGGCAATGCGGAAGGGTTTGCTTCTTTGGTTGCCCAACACCAGTTGGTACATGCCTTCCTGTTTGACGTCGGAGAAATCAAAGTGGAAGTAGCGATAACGCAGGAAGTCTCCCCAGGCCTGCGGCTTTTTGTCCAACACCACCTGGTGCTCGCCGCTGGGTGTCAGCCGTATCAGTTGCATGGGCTGATCAAAGTTATCATTGGGATCGGTTTCAATCACCGCGACTTTGGACTGCTGCGGATGGTAGCCCACCATGGAATGTTGGATAACCGGCTGGTAAATCCAGTCGTGAATCACATTGGGGCGAATGGTCCACTCCAGAGCGTTTTCAGATACGCCGCCTGGGATAGTCGTGCGCACCACAAACCAGCCGTTCTGGTGTTGCACTCGACCGTCTAATAATTCCAAGTGGCCGTCGCGGGTTTCAATTTGCAGACGCATCTCGTCGGATTCGGGTGCGACCGATAAGGTTCTGCCGGTGGCCAGTGGGGCTGGACGGGCGCGATGGTTGTCCAGAGGCACCAGCCCCTTTAACGGACTGGTCTGAACAATTTGCGGATTCGGCTCCGAACCTTCCGGCACGGTCACGCCATACGCCTGACGCGGAAAAATCCCCGATTGATCGTCCATAATCCAGCTCATACCGAACAGATCGGCGGGATACAGCTCCAGGTTAAAACCGATTTCGCCCACCCACTCATCGGGGATCGGTCGATCCAGATCCACCCGCACTTTAATGGCGTCACCCTCGGTGCTCACCACAACGTCATAGGTGAGTTCCAAATCGGGGTAATAAAGAGGGTTGAAGCCGACCAGGTTTTGTCGCTCGTCTGGATAGGACAAGGTGGTGCGGATTTCGCCCGCCTCGCGGTCCACCACACGGTTCTCTAGTTTAGGCACCGGTGACCACTGGCCGGGGGTGGGTTCCAGGCGCAAATCGCCGTTGGTGGCAATGCGATTGCCGTGCATCACCATAATCACGCCGCCTTGGCGGCTTTCAGGGTGGTCGTCGTGGAACGCCATAACGCCCACGCCGCGGTTTTGAAAGTAGTCCAGGTCGTTCAGTGCGAAGGCGCTTTGGGCAGCAGGCGCATTGGCACTTTCGGGCTGCCTGTCACAGCCCACCAGGGTTAAAACGAGTAAAGGAATGCCGACAAGCTTTATGTTGGGAAACATTGTGTAGTCCTATTTATCGTTGTTTTATCAGTTTGTGTCGCTGTTGGGACAGCGCCGAATACCGTATGTTGCCGATGCGCCACAGTCAAACCCACGATTGGCGCTTTGGTGCTTTTACTGCTTAACTTGAAGAAATAACACACCTTTAGTGCACTACATATTCCAGCATTCCTGTGGAACACGGCCCGGTGAACAGCACGTGAAGCAACAGACAGCACTAGGAAAACAGACACCGTACCGGCTCAAAATCCTAGGCCTTGTAACTGGGTTGATCGCTTTGGTCATTCTGGCGGCGGGTTTTACTCTTGCCACGGTGCAGATCCAAGCGGCGGCATCGGCGTACATTGCCGGTCAGAGCGTCTGGTCTCGGGCGCAGGTGGCCAGCGTCCATTACCTTTACCGTTACGCCGAAGAGGGTCAGCCAGATGCACTGGCCAGTGCGCGGGTTTGGCTGGATATTCCCCTGGCCGATCGCGAGGCCCGCCTGGCCATGGAGGCGCGCCCCATCGATCGCGATCTGGCGCGGCAGGCTTTAATTCGTGGCCAGAATCATCCGGACGATGTGGGGCGGATGATTTGGCTCTTCCGCTACTTTTCCGACTTTGCCTATTTCCGCAGCGCCATGGAGGTTTGGCGGGACTCCGATCAGTACATCCTGGAGTTGCAGGGCATTGCCAATACTATGGAGGCTGAGTGGGCATCGTTCGAGCCGAACCGTGAACAATTGGATGAGTTGAGCGAGCGTCTCGCTCAGGTAAATGATGAGCTCGGGCTTTTGGCGATGCAGTTCCGCTTGGCCATGACGGACGCTTCCCGATGGATGACTAGGATTCTGTCCGTGGTCAGCGTCGGCTTTTTGTTTATCATCGCCCTTCTGGTGTGGCTATTGGGTTGGGGGCTGGTGCGAGCCTTGCGCGGCAGCGAGCACAGGTTCCGGGCGATCTTTGAGCAGGCTGCTGTTGGCATGGCCCAAGTGGCCCGCGACGGTCGCATCCTGGATGTGAACCATGCCCTGTGTAAGGTACTGGATTACCCGAAGCCTGGGCTTTTGGCGTTGCGCTACCGAGATCTGGTGCATCCTGAGGATTGGGATGTGGCGCGCAAAAAGGCGGCGCGTATTGTGGCGGGAGAGGTGGATAACTACACCCTGGAGCAACGTTTGCTCAAGGCTGAGGGCACGCCCCTGTGGGTGCGCTTGACGGTTTCGACCGTGACGCCGCCCGGTGGCGCCGAGCCCTATTACATTGTCATTTTGGAGGACGTCTCTGAGTCACGCCGCCTGTCCGTGGAACTCAATTATCAGGCCAGCCACGATGCTCTGACTGGGCTCTATAATCGCTGGGCTTTCGAACGTCGCTTGAGTGACGCTCTGCAGCGCGCCCGTACGGAGGGCACCCAGCACGCCTTGTGCTTTATCGACTTGGATCAGTTCAAGCTCATTAACGACACCTCGGGTCATTTCGCCGGTGACCATATGCTGCGGCAAGTGGTGGAGGTATTCCGTCAAACCTTGGGCGAGCATGACATGCTGGCTCGTTTGGGCGGGGACGAATTCGGTGTCATCCTGGAGAACCGCGATCTGGACACCGCCGCGGCAATTGCGGAACAGGTACGCCAGAATTTGAGCGAATCCGAGTTCGTCTGGCAGGAGCGCCGCTACACCCTCAACTGCAGCATGGGTTTAGTACCCATACTGCCCACCACGCCCGACTCTGAGGGTCTGCTGCGTGCAGCGGATATCGCTTGTTTCCTCGCCAAAGAGCAGGGTCGCAACCGTATCTATGTATCTCGGGAAAACGATGAGCAACTGGCGGAACATCGAGGGCAAATGGAATGGTTGACCCACTTGCGCGAGGCTTTGCAGGAAAACCGCTTGTTCCTTGAAGCCCAGCTCATAACGCCCTCGGTGCCGGGCAAAAGCGGGTTGCGTTACGAGGTGTTGGTGCGCTTACGCAATGCGCAGGGGGAAGTAGTCCCGCCCGGCATGTTTCTGCCAGCTGCCGAGCGCTTTGGTGCGGCTCCGGCGATTGATCGCTGGGTGATAGAAGAGGTTTTCAGTCAACTCGCCGCCCACCCTGCCCATTTGAAGGGGCTTGATGCCTGCCATGTAAACCTCTCCGGCCGCTCCTTTGACCAGCCCGATTTCCAGGCTTTTGTCCTGGATGCGTTGGATCGCCATCAAGTGCCTGGGAATAAAATCTGCTTTGAAATCACCGAAACCGCTGCGGTCAACAACTTGGTGGGTGCGATTACGTTTATGGAGACCTTAGGTCAGCGTGGGTGCAGTTTTGCTCTGGACGATTTTGGCACCGGCTTGTCCTCGTTCAGCTACCTGCGTCGCTTCCCCGTGGACTTTCTGAAAATCGATGGCGTTTTCGTGCGTGATATGGCCACCGATGAAACGGATTTGGCCATGGTGAGAGCCATCAATGACATTGGTCAGACCTTGAACAAAATTACCATCGCTGAGTTTGTGGAAGATGAGACCATCCTGGAGCTGTTGTGCGAGATGGGTGTGGATTATCTCCAAGGTTTTGGCATACATCGCCCCAGCAGTTTTATTGAGCTTTTGGAGGGCGGGCCCGCGACGGGTACGCAGCCGTCAACAAACGCTTACGTTAAGGGGCGTCACTGAGTACGGCCGTTAACTGCCCCTCCAAAATCAACTGTCCTTGCGCACTGAGCCGAAACTGGTACATTGAGCTGTCCCGGTTTTGGGCGATGGTCTGAGCCTCAATGGTCAGTTCCTGAGTGTGCTCATCGAGTGTGGCTGCGTGGGCGGTGACCTTGGAAGCGACCGCCAAAAAGCCTTTACGCGGTGGCGCTGAGTCGCTGATGAGCAACCGGGTATGGGCCGCCATGGCTTGAGCGGCGTATTCCACTCCCGCGTACACAGACAGCCTGCCGTCATCCCGAAGCGGATTATCGGCTGCCAGATGGGAGTGGCTGGTACAGACTATGGTTTCGTCGTCCCACCGATCAATACGGTCCAGCAACACCATGGCGCCGGTGTGAGGGAGTAGCGAAGCAGGTTTTAACGCGGTGGTCATGGCCGTCCTGTCAGAACAGTAAATTAGGAAACATCTTAGCCCATGCGCAGTGAATTTACCCTTAGCGCCGATGAGCCCTGTGTACAGGGGCACTTCCCAGGAATGCCTTTGGCGCCTGGCGCTTGGCTGCTGGGCCGGATAGAGCGCACCTTGCTGGCAGAGCACCCTCAGTCGCAATTGCAAAGCTTTAAAAAAGTGAAGTTTCTCTCTCCCTTGCGCCCGGGCGAGCTGGCCCAGATGCATGTGGACGAGAGCGCCTGGCCCCGGATCAAAGTGCGTATCTCGGGCCCGGACGGCGATGTGCTGCAGGCGACTGCACTAATGGTTTGAAGCCGCTTCCGGGTAGCGCAATGTCAGAGTGACCTCGGGCTGATCGTCGCTCAGAAGGAACACCGAGCGCCTAAAGTGCATGGACGGTTGCCGGCGCCCCTCCCCCACGCTGATGGCGAAAGGTTCTATAGGTCTGCCCCGCTCGCCAGTGGCCAGCTCCCCGTCACCACTCAAATCCACAAAAGCCCGAATGGCGTAAGCGCCAGGGTCCAGCGGCAGATCGATGGTAAAAACCGAGGATTCGGGCAGGACATGGCGTAGCTGCACGAGCGGTTCTGCATCCCAGCTTCTCGCTCTCTCTGGATACACGGCCACGTACAGATCCGCCCCGGGAGAGCGATTGCCCTCCACGGTCAGTTGGTAGGGTTCTGAGGCCCCTGAAACACGGGCAAAGACCAATAGAATTAACAGCAAAACAGTGCGCATAGTGCTTACTTACACGGTTCATTGGCTATGGTAGACTTTGCGCCACATTATCACGAGACGCGTCGGTAATAGCGGGCTCCGGGCCACATCAACATCATAACCACAAAAGCCGTCCCGAGGACTATCTTTGCAGCAAATGGAACCGAAAAAACGCCTATTGGTATTGCACTATTCCCAGACGGGGCAACTGGATCGGGTGCTGGAGTCGGTAGTGTCGGCCTTGCAGGAAGATCCCGCCGTCGAGGTGGATTTCCTCGAGCTGCGCCCAGCCAATCCCTACCCTTACCCCTGGCCGGTGATCCGCTTTATCAATGCCTTCCCGGAATCGGTGCACGAGACCGGTTGTGAATTGGCGCTGGACACCAGCGCACTCAAGGATTCCTACGATCTGGTGATCCTCGGCTATCAGGTCTGGTATCTGGCCCCGTCGATTCCAGTGTCGGCATTTCTGCGCGGCGAGCTGGCGGAAAAACTGCTGAAGGACACGCCGGTGGTCACAGTTATCGCCTGCCGGAATATGTGGCTGCAAGCCCACGAAAAAGTGCGTAAGCACATGACGCGTCTCGGTGCTCGATTGATTGGTAATATGGCTTTGGTGGACGAAGGCGGCAGTGCCGCCAGTTTTCTGTCCACGCCGCTGTGGCTGCTGACCGGTAACCGCGGGCCCTATCGCTTCGGCATCCCGCGGGCCGGCGTGTCTGACAAGGACATCGCGGGCGCGCGCCGTTTCGGCGAGGCCCTTAGGCAGCGACTGAATAGCGAACAACCCCTGGATGAAACCGTGTGGCAGGGCATGGGTGCGGTGGAAATTCGCGATAAGTTGATCCCCAGCGAGAAGATCGCCTCGCGCAGTTTTTATATCTGGGGCAAGCTTTTTCTCGCCTGCGGTGGCCCGGATGCGCCACTGCGTAAACCCTTGGCGGTTATCTACCTGATTTTTTTAATTACTATGATACTTACCCTGGTGCCCATCAGCGCTTTGCTAAAAAAGCTGTTTTCGCCACTGTTGCGCCGACGTATCGCCCAGCAGCGCCAGCATTTCGCCTGGCCGTCGGGCGAGTAACCTGTATCTAGCCTACTCGATTGAGCTGTTTCCGATGTCCAACAACACCGTTTATGTGACCAAGTCCAGTCAGTTTCTGCCCAATGATCCGGTGGATAACAATGCCATGGAGGCGCGCCTGGGCCTGGTCAACGGCCGGCCTTCGCGCGCTCGCAAGATGGTTTTGCGCAACAACAAGATCACCACCCGCTACTACGCCATTGACCCTGAAACCGGTGAGCCCAACTACACCAACGCGCAACTGTGCGCGCAGGCTATCAAGGGTCTGGAGGACGAGCAGTTTTCCCTCGCTGACATGACATGTTTGGCGGCGGCGACCACCATCGCCGATCAACTCATGCCCGGCCATGCCTCCATGGTCCACGGTGAGCTCGCCTCGCCACCCTGTGAAGTGGCTACAACAGCGGGCGTTTGCGCCAGCGGCATGACGGCCCTGAAATACGCCTACTTGAACGTCGCGGCTGGCGTGCACCGCAGCGCGGTGGCGGCGGCTTCAGAAGCAGCGTCAAAAGTCATGCGCGCGGAAAACTTCGCTCCAGAAGTGGCCTACAAGGTGGAGCAACTGGAAAAGCATCCAGAGCTGGCCTTTGAAAAAGACTTTTTGCGCTGGATGCTCTCGGACGGGGCCGGAGCCCTGTTGCTGGAAAGTGAGCCTCGTTCAGATCAGCGCTGTTTGAAAATCCACTGGATCGATGTCTTTTCTTACGCCAACGAAATGAGCGCGTGTATGTATGCCGGCGCGCGCAAGGAAGACGACGGCCGTTTGACCGGCTGGTCGCAGGTGGATGGTGCCACTCGTGAGCGGGAAGGTTTCCTTGCCGTCAAACAGGACGTCAAGCAACTGAACGAGCACGTGATTCACTACACTGCCGAGCGCCCCCTGGAAACGCTGCAGGAGCGCCGGGGCCTGAAGGCGGAGGATATTCACCACTTTTTGCCCCATTACTCGTCCCACTATTTCCGCGATCGGCTGTACGTCGGTATGCAACGGGTGGGTTTTGATCTTCCTCAGAGCCGGTGGTTTACCAATCTGGCCGAGAAGGGCAACACCGGCTCCGCCTCCATGTACATTATGCTCGACGACCTGCTGCGTTCGGACCGTCTGCAGCCGGGTGAGAAAGTCTTGTGTTACATCCCCGAAAGCGGCCGTTTTTCCGTCGCCTATATGCTGCTCGAAGTGGTATAGCGGCTCAGGAGCAAAACATGCGCACCGATGAGGTTCCTCAGGACAACAGCAGCACCTACGCCGGACACAAAAAACTGCTCTACGCCCGTGATCAGGACGGGACCTACACCCAAGTGCCTTCTACCGGCTGGGAGGTAGAGGCCGCCGCGACTAAAGACGCCGTAGCCCTCTACCAGCAACTGGCCGACCAAGCGTTGGAGCAGGTGCGCGCTGGCGAGAAGTCGCCGCTGTTTTATCACATGTATCAGTGCCGCATGGACCCTGCCCTGCTGGCGCAGGTAACCGGCTTGTTCCGCTGGCGGGTGAAGTGGCATTTTCGGCCCAAGCCGTTTCGGCGTTTGTCTCAGTCTCTCCTGCAACGCTACGCCGAAGCGCTGGATATCTCCGTTGATCAACTCACTCAAACACCGGACACTCAATGACTTCCTTTTCGCATCAACAGTCCGCTCACTGTGAAAGCGGCGTTATCTCGGCGCTGCTGTCCCAGCGCGGTCTGAAAGTGTCCGAGCCCATGGCGTTTGGTCTGGCCAATGCACTAGCGTTTGCTTATATCCCTGTGGTTAAGCTTTCCGGGCAGCCTCTGATCGCCTACCGCTTGCCCCCGCAATTCATTATCAAAGGGTTGTGCAAACGTCTGGGGGTGAAAGTGAGCTTCCGGCGGTTTAAAGATCCCATCGCCGGCGCCCAAGCGCTGGACGAAGCGCTGGACGAGGGTCAGTTAGTGGGGCTACAAACGTCCGTCTACTACCTGCCTTACTTTCCGGAAGAAATGCGTTTTCACTTCAATGCTCACAACCTGATGGTGTACGGCCGCGAGGGCGACCAGTACCAAATCAGCGACCCGATATTTGAAGAACCGGTGACCGTCAGTGGCAAGCATTTGAACCGGGCGCGCTTTGTACGCGGCCCTCTGGCACCCAAAGGGCTTATGTACACTGTGGAGTCCGTGCCCGAGTCCATCGATTATCCTCGCGTCATTCGCGCCGCCATCAGCCGCAATGTGAAGGTCATGCTGGGTGCACCCCTCCCCATTATTGGCGTTAAGGGTATTCGCTTTTTGGCCCGCAAAATCGCCAAACTCAAGGGTTCACCGCAAGAGCAGCGTTTGTTTTTGGGTCACATAGTGCGCATGCAGGAAGAGATTGGTACCGGTGGAGCCGGGTTTCGGTTTATTTATGCATCCTTTCTGCAGGAGGCGGCAGAGCTCCTGAGTGAGCCAGAACTCGAGCGCGCCTCCGAGGCCATGACCGCCGTGGGTGATACCTGGAGAAATTTTGCTTTGGCGGTGGCCAAACAGTGCAAACAACCGGAAGCCATCGATCATGCCCTGCTGGCGCAACTGCTGCTCAGCTGCGCCGAGGGGGAGCGACAGTTATGGCTGGACTTACGCACTTGGCTGCAGGTGCCAAAGTCTGATTCGGCCGTCGCGTCTCGTTGACCGTTTTTAGCAGCGTTGCGATACTGCGGGGTTGAATAGCCCCGCCTTGTTGGCGGTTTGGCAAGGACCCCAAACAAGGTGTGCGCATGACAGCCGTAAACAACCCAGTGCTAACCGGATTCAATCCGGACCCCTCCATCGTCCGCGTTGAGGACGACTACTACATCGCCACATCCACCTTTGAATGGTTTCCCGGCGTACAGATTTCCCACTCCAAGGATCTGGTGAACTGGCGGGTGCTGACTCATCCACTGACGCGCTATTCCCAACTGGATTTGCGCGGTCGCCCCAACTCCGGCGGCGTCTGGGCGCCCAGCCTAAGCTACGCGGATGGGATGTTCTATTTGATCTACACCGACGTGCGCGACTGGACCGGTATCTTTAAAGACGCGCGTAACTTTCTGGTCACCGCTCCCCATATCGAAGGCCCTTGGTCCGAACCTATTTTTCTTAACGCTTCGGGCTTCGACCCGTCACTGTTTCATGACGACGATGGCCGCAAGTGGCTGCTCAACATGGTCTGGGATCACCGCCCGGAGGAGCACAATTTTGGCGGCATATTGATCCAGGAGTTCGATGCGGAAAAAGGCGCGCTGGTGGGTCCGGTGACCAATATTTTTCGTGGCTCTGAGCTGGGACTGGTAGAGGGTCCGCACCTGTATAAAGTGGATGGCTGGTATTACCTGCTAACCGCCGAGGGCGGCACCTTTACTACGCATGCCGAAACGGTGGCGCGTTCCCGGGATATTCTCGGCCCCTACGAGCTCATGCCGGATAACCCTTTGATTACCAGCGCTGGCGTTCCCGAACTGCCTTTGCAATCCGCCGGCCACGGCAGTCTGGTGCAACACCGGGACGGCACCTGGGCCTTTGCTCACTTGTGCCGAAGGCCCCAGGCCAACGGCCGTTCCATCCTGGGCCGCGAAACCTCGTTACAAAAAATTGTGTGGGTGGACGGCTGGCCGCGTTTGGCTTCGGGCGGCAAAACGCCGCTGGATCGGTTCGAAGCGCCCGAGCTGCCCGAGCACCCTTGGCCAGAGCCGATCCGGCGGGACGAATTCGACACCACACACCTGGGTCCACACTGGCAGGCGCCGCGCGTGCCCATTGATGAACAGATGGCGAGCTTGACCGAGCGCCCAGGTTTTCTGCGCCTATACGGCCGGGAGAGTATCGTCTCTCGCTTTGAGCAGAGTCTGGTGGCGCGGCGCCAAAAGAGCTTCCATATTGAAGCCTCCACCTGCCTCGATTTCCACCCCGAAAACTTTCAGCAGATGGCAGGCCTGGTGGCCTTCTACAGCACCGATAACTTCTACTACTTGTTTCTCACTCACGCGCCCCACTCTAAGCGCTGCCTCGGGTTAATGCGCTGCGAACGAGGCAAGGTCAGCTTCCTGATTGAAAAAGAATACCCATTGGATGATTGGCAGCAGGTGTGTCTGAAACTGGAGATCAAAAACGACCGCATTCGGTTTTTCTACTCCCGAGACGGCCAGCAGTGGAGCGCCGCGGGGGGCGAAGAGGACGCGTCGATTCTCTCTGACGAGCACGCCCTGCCCATTGGCTTTACCGGCAATTTTGTCGGCGTGGCGTGTCAGGACTTGGCCGGTACGCGCCAGCACGCGGACTTCGATTGGTTTGAATATAAGGAGCTGGCGGATTAAAAAAGGATTAACAGGTAACGACTAGGGCACCATAAGGCCCTTCGGTGCCCCGTACCAAGTGCAGCGCCCGGCCGGACTTTTGGCCTTCCGCCAGTTGCTCACATAAGCTCACCAGTGCCGCTCCGGAAAACACCCCATGGAGGGCAGCGGGACGGGTAAAGGCCTGAAGTTCGCCGGTGTTCGACGCCAATAAAGACCGTTCGTCAGGGCTTGGCCCAAAACCGGTTTGGATCCAATCAAACGGCGCTTCTGTTGATATCCAGTGTGCCAGTTCTTGTGAGTCGGCGAACCAATTGGGGGCTTCCAGGCTCACTCCGCTTGCGGGTGCTTCCCGTTCCAGCAACAGCCAGTGACTGCCCTCGGTCAGTTGCGTCGTTTGCTCTCCCAAGCGCTCAAGGTGATGAGCCGTGGGCAAACACACTTCATCAAAGCCACCCACCAGTGCTGCATCGACTCGGCCCTGATGCAAATCCAGCCAGGCATGCAGTAGCGCGGACTCAAAGGACAACCACTCCTGGGACACCACCAATACTGTGCCGGTGAGGCCCAGCAGTTGGGTCAGGTAAAAGCCGGCGGAATTTCCCAGGGTGTTTACGAAGTGCAGCGGCTTGGGCATTTCGCCTTTTTGTTCGGTGTTGATCATGGCTTTGGCGGAAGTGGAAACAGCGCCTGCCCGGCTCGCCAAATAAAGGCCGGTGCGTTCCTCCAGCGGTTTATCGGCAACGCAGTTGAGGCCGCCGGCAATGCACAGTTGGATGTAGCGATCAATGCGCCGGATACGGCTGCCATGCCAGCGGGTGATCAAGGGCTCCAGGGCGGGCAGCGGGCCCTCTGCATCCGCGTCTATGGTATGCAGCAGAGAATAGCTGGAGCTTACCTTCATGCCGCCGTCCCCTTGCGATCGAGGCTAATCACCAGGGCATTGTTGTTGCCGCCAAAGGCAAAACAGTTGA
Organism: Marinimicrobium hydrolyticum; assembly: GCF_030848505.1. Lineage (GTDB taxonomy): Bacteria > Pseudomonadota > Gammaproteobacteria > Pseudomonadales > Cellvibrionaceae > JAVDDU01. The sequence goes on along the minus strand of NZ_JAVDDU010000004.1, from coordinate 260,131 downwards.
ACAAGTAGGGCCCTGTGGCAGCGGGTTGAACGCTCTGGGCCAGGTTGACCTTCAATACGGGATCCGGCGCTATTCCGGGGTTGGCGGGCATTTTTCCACGCCCCAAACAACCCAAGGTCAAGGCGGTTTCCACCGCACCACAGGCGCCCAATGTGTGGCCGAGGAAGGGCTTCAGCGCAAACGCCGGGGGCGTGGAGCCGCCGAATACGGTGCCCAGGGCCGCGGCTTCCGCCTCGTCGTTTTTCAGGGAAGCGGTGCCGTGCACTTTTACGCCCACTAAGTCCTGGGCGTCTATCTGGCTGTCCGCCAGCGCCTGTTGAACCACCTGAGCCAATTGTTGGCCATCAGTATTGGCGGCGGTCAGGCTGTGATTGTCGGTGCCGATGGCTCCACCACAGAGTCGCAACCAGGGCTTCCCCGCCGCGGGCGTTTCCCGGCTGAGCAGCAGCAAACCCACCGCTTCGCCCAGCAGCAGGCCGTCGCGTTCTTGGGCGAAGGGTCGCATGGCGCGCCCTGGCGAAATCAATCCCAGACCGTAAAAGCCCAATACACTGGTGTGATTAAAACGCTCTAACCCAAGCACCAAGGCATGGTCCACGAGGCCGGCCTCCAAGAGTCGGTGGCCGTACAAAATAGCATTGGCGCTCGAAGTGCAGGCGGTGCTGTAACTGTGCCGTTGCAGTGACAGCCCCAGCTTGTCGCCAATGCGCTGGGCCAGTTTGCCGTAACCCACAATGGGCATGGGTACGGCTTGATCATTGCCGCGTCGCGCCAGATCGGCCCGATACAGCTGTTCAGACACTTGCACGTCGAAGGAGGAGGAGCCCAACAGCAGCGCCGTGCGCCGTCTTTGCTCAGCGCTTAGCCCTTTCACAGCATTGGCGCACAGTGATTCCAACTGCTGATAAAAGTCGTCTTCGGTCGTGTCCAGTGGAAGCGCGAAATAGGGCATGTGGACCGGATCGCGCAGCTGATCAAAGGGGATTTCCGACAGGGGATTCTCGGCGGCCAGCAGACCGGCGACGCACGGCTCCAGGCCTCGTCCCAGAGCGCAGTGGGTATCAACATGGTGAATATAGGTGGGCATCAGCGGCGGGCGTCAACGATGGTCTGGGCGAGCACATTCACGGATTTCAGAGCCCGGCGCGCTTCCGCGGATCCTTCAATACGCACGTCGTATTGATTCTTTACGGCCATACAAATCTGCAATACGTCCAGAGAGTCCAGGTCCAGGTCGCCACCTACCAGAGGGGTGTCGTCACCGATAAACTCGGGCTCAAAGTCCTTATCGCACTCCTCGACAATCATTTGTTTTAGAGCCAGCTTCAATTCTTCGGTAACCGCGTTAGTCATGGTCGGCGCCTCGCTTTAGAAGACCGGCCGAAGCCAGCCATAAAATGGCGGCGCTTCCGAGCAGAAGCGCACTGGGTCCGGCAATATCGCCGTAGTTCGCCCCGCGAACCAGAACGTCCAAAAATCCGTCCAGAGCCCAGGCCATGGGTGATACCTGGGCGAGTGTTTGCAGCGCGGGCGGCATCACAAAGGTGGGAATCATAATCCCACCCAGTGCCGCGAACACAATATTTAAAGCCCCGCTCGCCACCGTAGCCTGTTCCACTGAGCGGGCTAGAGTCGCAATCAGGCTAGCCAACGCTAGAGCGGCCAAGCTGGTGCTGGCGCCAATCACCAACAATGCGCCCAGATTCACTCCGGCCAGAGATAAACCCTGAGCGCCCAGCAGGGGCAGAAGCACAATGCCGATGCCCAGCATGACCAGCAACTGCAGCAGGTTGACGACAAAATAGGGAAAGAGCTTCGCGCTGTAAAGCACCCAGATTGGCATACCCAGAGTGCGCAAGCGCATCAAGGTGCGCTGTTGGCGCTCCTGGATCACGGTTGTGGATATAGGAATGGCGATAAAAAACATGGCAAAGATCAACCAGGCGGAGACGCTCTGCTGCACGGCGCTGGGGGTCTGAGCCAATTCGCCATGGTCCACGGCAATAAACCCCTGGCGCAGCAATTCGGTTTCCGCATAGTCGCGGTCATAACCCAATTCTCGGGCGATGCCGAGGGTGTTGTAACGGGCAAAAGCTTCTTGAATGGCGGCCTGGATCAGCGCCCGATCCCGTCGGGACAGCTCGGGTGCAAAGCGAAGGTAAATGCCCGCCCCATCCCGAAGGCCTTCCAGAGCGTCGTCAAAGTATTCGGGCAATCGAAGCTCGTACAAGGCATCGCCAGTGTGTAAGGCTTGCCCTGCGGCGGCGGGGGTCATTCCAAGGTGAGGCACGTCCTGCAGTTCGGCCACAAACTCCTGGGCACTGTCTGCGTCGGTTTCTACGACCAAGTAGCCCGGCAGTTGAACACCACCCTCCTCGAAACGTTCCGCCAGCGCCATGGACATGATGAGCACGAACAGGCCGGGCATGGCGAACAAAACCAACAAGGCGTGCCAATCTCGCACCAGCAGGAGGCTCTCTTTGCGCAAGGAGGCCAAAAAAGCGTTCACGATGGCCGCTCCTCCCGGTGGGTGGCGGTCAAAAAGACTTCTTCCAGGCGCTGCTGGCCGTAGCGAATTTGGGTTGGGCTGTTGCCTGCCTGCTCAAGCTTGCCCAGTAATTCGCTGACACTCAGTTCGCTGGCTTCCAGATCGAATGCCCACCATCCCTGTTCTTTGGACTGCGCGGGGCTCTTAGCGAGCAATTCTGGCGCGGGAGTTTGGGGCAGCTTTACGTGGACTTGGCTGTGCTGTTCAGCCAGGAGCGTTTCCAGATCTCCTTGCAAAATGATGCGCCCGGCGTTTAGTACCGCCACTGAACGACAGAGAGATTCCACTTCCGACAGCAGGTGCGAGGTGTAGATGAGCGTGGTGCCCTGCTGGTTGAGTTGGCGAATGGTGTCCAATAGAAAAGCGCGCGACTGGGGGTCGACACCCGCTGTGGGTTCATCAAGAATCAGCAGGCGCGGCTGCTGTAGTAACGCGATGGCAAAATTGAGGCGCCGTTTGAGCCCACCCGAATAGTGCCCGGCCCTTTGGTGCTGCCGATCCGTAAGTTCGCAGCTTTGCAGGGCGCTGTCGGTTCTAGTTCGAGCTTCTGCACGACTAAGGCCCAGAGCGCCGGCAAAATAGAGGAGGTTTTCGCGTGCGGTGAGACGAGGGTAAAAGGCGTATTCCTGGGGCACCAAGGCGATATCGCGTCGACCCAGGTGGGTCGGAGAGCCGTCGATCAAGACGCGCCCGCTCTGGGGTTTAAGTAGCCCGGCAATCAATGAGACGAGCGTGGTCTTGCCCGCGCCGTTGGGGCCCAGGAGTCCAAGTATGTCCCCTGAGGCCAAACTAAACGACACGTCGACGATTTGTGTTTGCTGTTTTCGGTAGCCGAAAGTCAGCGCTTCAACACTCAGCAATGGCGACTCGCTCTTGGGGGCTTGAAGCCCGTTTTTATGGGTGTTTGAAAGCGGGCACTATACGCTGTTTTGTACTTTTTTCCGAGGTTGGGGGCAGGTGCGCGCGGGTCACAGCTGGTAGTTGGGTCAAGCTTGAGAAACTAACTAGCAACAGAGATGGGTTCTCCATGTTGGTTTGGTACGGGTTTAAAGTCAGGGCAGCTGGGGAGTATATTCCGGAAACGCGGTAAACACGTCCGTGTGGCTCCCGCGCGCCATCCATGGCGCGAGGGTTCCGGAATAGACTCCCCAGCCGCCCTCGGTGCCAGTCGAGACGATAGTAATGTATCAATTTGGGTTGGAAGGGGAATTCGTTTTTAACCCGAATTTGGTGGGGTGCCACGGACCTCCAGTCCAGCACGGAGCCCGGGAGTGGGGTATGAGGTTCTGGAACCTTCGCGTCATGGATGACGCGCAGGAGCCACACGGATGTGTTTACCGCGTTTCCAGAACCTCATACCCCACTCCCGGGCGGACCAGATAGTTGCCGCCCTCCGACGAGAACAGTCAAGCATTAGTTTCCAATCGTACGCCGGGGTTGGGTTGTAACATGCGGGGAGCCACATGGACGTGTTTACCGCGTTTCATTGGGCACATACTTGTGCCCAACCCTTCGGGCAGCCTTCGGCTGTGCTAATCGGCTATCGTGCCGATTAGTCCGGAATAGACTCCCCAGTTGCCCTAACTCAAATCCCGTACCAAACCAACATGGAAAATGAAACTCATCAAAGCGGAGCTATTCGCTGCTCAATCCAGCCAAGCACTTTTTTCCAAACCCAGAGGCCCTGTGCTCTGGGCTCCACAGGCCGGGTTGTAGTAAACTGACGCCAATATTCACCGCGACGGGTGTTTTTTACCTATAGTGGTTTAGAGACATTGGTTTTTGTCTTTTATAAAGGGCGTGCCGGCAGTAGTCTTCGCCCACCGATAATACAGCGCACATGGGTTCGTCGGGTGTTGCCGAAGTCCCGAAATAACACTGGATGCAGCTATGGATCTCTTCGTCTCCCAGTTCGCCGCCTGGGCGCCTGGGCTCGACACACCCACGGACTGGGCAACATGGGCCGAGCAGGCCGACGTTCTTGATAGCGAAGCTTCTCCTCCCGTGCGCGCCGTACCGGCTATGACCCGTCGCCGGCTGACCCGCTGGGGGCGCTTGGCTCTGGAAGTGGCCACCTCGGTGGAAGGTCATTTAGCGGCGGATGCTCCGGTAATTTTCAGCTCACGTCACGGCGATACCCAGCGCACGCAAAAGCTTCTGCAGGACCTGGCGCACGAAGAGCCCCTGTCGCCCACGGCGTTTAGTTTGTCAGTGCACAACGCCGCCTTGGGTTTGTTCACCATTATTCAGCGCATCACCGCGCCTTCGCTGGCGCTGGCAGCGGGACGCGACACCTTTGCCCAAGCCTGGGTAGAGGCGCAGGGCTGGCTTGCCGAAGGTGCACCACAGGTGCTTCTGGTGCATTGCGATGAGCCGCTTGCGGATTTTTATCGCCCGGACGCTGATGAAGCGGAAATGCCCGCGGCGTTGGCGTTGCTCCTGAGCTCGGAGCCTGGACCGGGGCGGGAACGGGTCTCTCTGAGTATGGCCCCACACAGCGGCGAGCCGGGGGATGTGTCCATGATGGTGGCATTCCTGGTCTGGTGGTTTGGGCGGACCCCGCATCTGGAATTTTGTACTGAGCGCACCAACTGGCACTGGGAGCGAGAGCTTGAGCTACCTTAGATACAGCGCGGATCGCATCTGGCGAATCCTGGCAACTGGGTTCTGCTTTGCGTTCTTTTTTGTCGGCGGTTTTTTACAAACGCTGCTGTTGTTTCCATTGCTGCGCGCCCTACCGGGGGACGAAGCCACCAAGACCGGGCGGGTGCGGACTTTGCAAAAGCGTAACTTCCGGTTCTTTGTGGCCATGATGGAAACCCTGGGGCTGATTCGGGTGCGACTTCACAACCTGGAGTTACTGCAACGATCAGGCGGCTGTATCGTGATTGCCAATCACCCGACCTTGATTGACGTGGTGATTTTGCTGGCCTATTTGCCCAGTGCCAATTGCGTGGTCAAAGGCGAGCTGTGGCGCAGCCGATTTATCGGCGGCGTGATGCGCGGTGCGGGTTTTATCAGCAATGAAAATGGCAGTGAGTTATTGGCGGGATGCCGTCAGGCATTGGACCACGATGAGGCCATACTGATTTTTCCTGAAGGTTCGCGCACGGTGCCGGGTGAGGGCCTGGCCTTCAAGCGCGGTATGGCACAAGTGGCGGTGCGCACCGGCGCGCCTGTGTTAACAGTGTTTATCACCTGCGACCCGATCACCCTGATTAAAGGAGAGCCCTGGTACCGGATTCCACCTCGTCGGGCCGAGATCAACGTTCACGTGGGCGAAATATTGCAGCCAGTGGAATTAATAGAAGCTTACGACGATAAACCTGCGGCAGCCCGACAGCTCACCCGCTATTTACAGAATTATTTTGAACAAGGCTTGAAGTTATATGGTTGATATCACCGTACAAATTAAACAAATGATCATTGATGAGTTGGAACTCGAAGACATGACCATCGATGACATCGATACCGACGCCCCACTTTTTGGGGAAGGGTTGGGGCTCGACTCTATCGACGCGCTAGAGTTAGGGTTGGCTCTGCAGAAATACTTCAATGTTAAAATCGATGCGAACTCGGAGCACAATAAAGAGCATTTTCGCTCGGTAGCCTCCCTGCGGGATTTCGTTCTGGCACAACAGCAGACAGTGAGTGGGTAGTGGTATGACCAAAGAAGAAATTTTTACAGAACTGAAAGCGGTATTGGTCAAATCCTTCATGCTGGATGAAGAAGACATTACCCTCGATGCCGATCTGTACGCGGATCTGGATTTTGACAGCATTGATGCCATTGATCTGGCCGCAAAAATTCACAGCGTGACCGGGAAACAGCTAAAGCCCGAACAATTCAAGGGCGTGCGCACCATTGGCGATGCCGTGGATGTTATCGATCAGCTGATGAACTAACACACGGATGCGCTGGGCTAATCTCCTCGCGGGGGCCTTGCTGGTCCTCTATCCGCTCATGGTTTACTTGGGTATTCAGTGGGTGGAGCCCGGCGTGTTGGGTTTGGCTCTGGTCGCGGTTTACCTGTTCCGGGCGCTGCTTAAAGCCGATAAGTTTTGGCAGCGCGGCGCTTTGGTAGTTTGTAGCGCGGGCGTGGCGGCACTGCTCTGGTACGCCAACAGTGAAGTGCTACTGCGGCTTCTCCCAACCGGAATCAACCTGGCCTTGGCCGCGGTGTTCGCCGCAGGCCTGATCTGGCCCCCCACGGTGCCTACCCGGATGGCGGCTCTGCATCGAGGTGTGTCCTACCAGGAATTGCCCCCGGCTGTGCTGCGCTACACCCTTTGGGTGACGCGATTGTGGGTGGGCTTTTTTCTGCTCAATGCCAGCGTTTCCGCGTTCACGGCATTGGTGGCCAGCCGGGAAGTGTGGGCGCTGTACAACGGCCTTCTGGCGTACGTCGTCGTGGGCACTTTGTTCGCCGCCGAGTACGGTTACCGACGCCTGGTATTTTATAAAAAACACGGACTATGACCCCTTCCATCGATTTACGCCAACACTGCCTTGCAGGCGGCCCACAGCCTGTAGCCCTGAGCGCGCACGGAAGTTTCAGTCGCGATCAGCTGCGCGAGCGCGCCAGCACACTGGGCCAGGCGCTGGCGGCACGACCTGAGCAGCGTTGGGGTATTTGGTATCAAGATGCCTGGGACTTTCTGTGCGGGTTTATGGCTCTGGCCCTGGCGGGCAAACAAATCGTTATGCCACACAATATGCAGGCGGGAACGGCCCATCAGTTGGCCCGAGCGTTCGATGTCCTGCTTACCGACGCACCTCTACCCGAACTGGCCAAAACGCAGCTCACCCCAGATCGCCTGATCCAAGGTCCACGCTCTGACCTGCCAAGCCCTGATACTTCCATCGAATTGGTACTGTTCACGTCCGGCTCCACGGGCGAACCCCAACCCGTGCACAAAACTCTGGTGTTGTTGGAGTCCGAGCTGGCGACTTTACAGCGCTGCTTTGGTGATCAGATGGGTAAAGCCAGCGTTATCTCCACGGTTTCCCATCAACATATTTACGGACTTTTGCACAGCGTGCTGTGGCCCTGGTGGCGGGGCGCGCCTTTTGTGGTGGCCCCCTGCCAGTATCCGGAAGAGCTGGTCAAGCGTCTGGCGGAATGGCAGCCAGCCACGCTGGTGTCCAGCCCAACGCATTTATCGCGCTTGCCGCAAGCGCCTGCCTTCCAAGCCCAGCCGGGTGGTCTGGCGGAGATCGTTTCTTCCGGCGGACCCCTGGCCGAACAGTATGCCTTGGCCATGGCCGAACTCACGGGACGAGCCCCTTTAGAGATTTTGGGCAGCACCGAAACCGGTGGCGTTGCCTGGCGTCGACGCACTGAGGGTGACCGCTGGGAGCCTCTGCCCGGTGTTGCCATCAGTCTTTCTTCTCAAGGTTGTTTACGGGTTAATAGCCCTCACCTGGGGTCAGAAGACTCATTTGATATGGGCGATCGGGCGGAAGTTTTTGAGGATGGACGCTTCGCGCTTCTAGGCCGGGCGGACCGAGTGGTGAAAGTTGAGGGCAAGCGCCTCTCGCTAACCGAAATGCAAAAACATTTGGAGTCGCACCCCGCCATCGCCTCGGCGCGTGTGACGGTCGTGCGCGGCCGGCGCGAGGAAGTTGGAGTAGTGGCGACGCTCTCGAGAGAAGGTCAGACGCTGTTGGATGCGCAGGGCAAACTGGCCTTGAACCAGCGACTGCGCCGTGATTTGCTGGCCTACTTTGAAGCCCCCCTGTTGCCGCGGCGCTGGCGTTATGTGGACAATTTGCCGTACAACGCTCAGGGCAAAGTGACCGAGACTGACTTGCAGACGCTGTTGACCGGGAGCCATCGGTGATGATCTTTCCTCCCTACGAAATTCTGGAACAAACGGATGAGCACTTGGTGGTTACCTTGAAGCTGGAGCCGGATATGCCCTGCTTTGCGGGCCACTTTGATAACTTACCCGTGCTTGCGGGGGTGGTGCAGGTCGGGTGGGCTCTGGATTTGGCTCAGAAACACTTCAACAAAACACTCCAATTTCGTGGCTTTCGCTCGGTAAAGTTTCAGCAGTTGGTGCGTCCGCCCGTACAGCTGACGCTAACCCTGGATTGGCTCGCGGACCGCCAGCTGCTGAAATTCAGCTACCACAATCAGCGGGGTCGCTGTTCCACAGGCGGCATCGGTGTTGCCGAGGGTGGCTGAAGTGATGCGAACTTTCGCCCCCTGTGTGGTCATTCCGGTCTACAATCACGCGCAGTTGCTGGCCGAGTCATTGCCGCTCATTCGAGCCCTCGACGTGCCCTGCGTGGTGGTGAACGACGGTGGTAACCCCAAAGACACTGAACTGCTTCGGACCTTGTGCCGCGAAACCGGCAGCGAACTGTGCGAGCAGTTTCCCAACCGGGGCAAAGGCAGCGCTGTGATTTTGGGCATGCGCCGGGCCGCCGAGTTGGGTTACACCCACGCGGTGCAAGTGGATGCCGACGGCCAGCACAACATAGAGGACATACCGCGTTTTTTGGCCCTGGCCGAGCAATTTCCGCAGGCGCTGATTTCCGGCGTACCCGAATACGACGAGTCGGTGCCCCGGCATCGTTTTTACAGCCGCTATATCACCCACTTTTGGGTCTGGGTGGAGACGCTGTCTTTGGAGATCCGCGATTCCATGTGCGGCTTTCGGGTCTACCCACTGGCGGAAACCCTGGCGCTGGCGGACCGGGTACGTATCGGCCGACGCATGGACTTCGACACGGAAGTGGCCGTACGTCTGTCCTGGCGGGGCATGCCAGTGATGGCTGTGCCCACCCGGGTGATCTATCCGGAAAACGGCATTTCCAATTTTCGCCTCTGGCGCGACAACCTGGCCATCAGTTGGATGCATACGCGGCTCTGTGTCGGTATGCTGGCACGCTTGCCACTGCTACTGTATCGGCTGGTACGCCGCCAACTGCCTTCCGGCGAGCGGGAAAGTCAGCCGTGAGATTGCCATGACCGAGCCGCAGAGCACCCATTGGGCCAGTATGAAAGAGCGGGGCCATTACTGGGGTATGGCCTTTTTAGTGGTGCTGTATCGGTTTTTCGGCCGCTGGCTTATGTACCCGCTGGTTGGAGTAGTGGTGACGTACTTCTTCCTGACCCGCCGGTCTACGAGGCGCCACTCCGCTCAGTATTTAAGCCGGGCGCTGGGGCGGCCCGCCGGGCTCTGGCAGGTGTGGCGGCATCACATGGCTTTTGGCGCCAATCTGATGGAGCGGGTCGCGGCCTGGATGGGGCGGATTCAACGTTCCGATGTGGCCTTTGAAGGCCACCATACGCTACTGGAGTTGCAACAAAGCAAGCGCGGGGCTGTGTTGCTGGGGGCTCATTTTGGCACCTTGGAAATGTGTCGCGCGGTGGTGGAAAACGATGGTTCTTTAAAGCTCAACGTTATCCGGCACGGCCAGAATACCCGCAAGTTCAATCGAGTGATGGGAAATGTAAACCGGAAGTCCCAGGTGCGTTTGATACCCCTGCAGGAGATTACGCCCGCCACCGCGATCTATCTGCGGGAGCGATTGGACGAGGGAGAGTTCGTTATTTTGCTGGCGGATCGACTGCCGCCGGACAATCCGAACCGGACGCTGCGCGCGCCCTTTCTGGGTTCGGAGGTGCAGTGGCCCGCCGGTCCTTTCTGGTTGGCTCTGATGTTGGGGGCGCCGGTGTTTTTTATCGCCGCCTGTCACACCGGCTTTGTTTATCAAGCCACCTTGAAGCCTCTGTACTCGGGTGGAAAGGTTCCGCGCCAGGAGCGCGAAACGGTGTGCCAGGAGCTTTTGCAAAAATACGTGGGGGTGCTGGAGGGCCTGTGCCATCGCCACCCCTACCAGTGGTTTAATTTTTACGATTATTGGGGCGACGACGCGCCCGCCCGTGAGGCGCAGGCGGACCCAAACTCCGGTGTGCGCCCAAACAACGATAACGACAGCATTTAAGTAGGACAGTGATTCATGAAAAATTCCCGCTCAGACAAGCCCGTGGTCTTCGGCCACAAAGCCGTAACCATTGAGGATATCGTCGCTATCGCCAAAGGCGGCCAGGCAAGCCTGACTCAGGACAAAGGTGCGCGCAAACGCATTGAAGCCAGTGCACGCTTTGTGCAGGATTTGTGGCGGGAAGACGGCGTGATCTACGGGGTTACCACCGGCTACGGTGATTCCTGCACGGTGACCGTGCCGCCCCATTTGGTGGAGCAGTTGCCCGTTCATCTCACTCGCTTCCACGGCTGTGGCCTCGGGGCTCATTTTGACCACGCCCACGGGCGGGCCATTCTGGCCGCGCGTTTGGCCTCTCTTAGTCGCGGTTATTCCGGCGTGCGCCCGGAGTTACTGGAACACTTGGTGGAGTATATAAATCAGGACATAGTCCCGGTGATTCCTCAAGAAGGCTCGGTGGGCGCCAGCGGTGATCTAACGCCTTTGTCCTATGTGGCCGCCACCTTGCTGGGTGAGCGAGACGTCTACTACCAAGGCGAAACGGTACCGGTGGCGCAGGTACTGAAGCAGCTGGGTATTGAGCCGCTGCATCTGCACCCCAAAGAGGGGCTGGCAATAATGAACGGCACGGCGGTGATGACCGCCGTAGCCTGCTTGGCCTACGACCGGGCCAGCTACTTGGCCAAGCTGGCCACTCGCTTGACCGCCATGGTCAGCGTGAGCCTTAAAGGCAACACCAACCACTTTGACGAGCGCCTGTTTTCAGTCAAACCCCACCCCGGCCAAAACCAGATCGCCGCCTGGATTCGCTCCGACCTGCACATGGATCGGGTGGCGCGCAATTCGGACCGGTTGCAGGATCGTTACTCTGTGCGTTGTGCCCCGCACATTATTGGCGTGCTACAGGATTCCCTGGGCTGGATGCGCCAGTTCATCGAAACCGAGCTGAATAGCGCCAACGACAATCCCATTATTGATGGCGAAGAAGAGCACGTCCTGCACGGCGGACATTTCTACGGTGGCCACATCGCCTTCGCCATGGATGCCCTTAAAGTGGCCGTGGCCAACATCGCCGATTTGATCGACCGGCAAATGGCATTGCTAATGGACACCAAATTCAACAACGGCCTGCCGGCCAACCTGTCCGGCGCCACGCCCGAGCGGGCCATGATCAACCACGGCTTCAAGGCGGTGCAGATTGGTATTTCCGCCTGGACCGCCGAAGCGCTGAAAAACACCATGCCCGCCAGCGTTTTCTCTCGCTCCACCGAATGCCACAATCAGGATAAAGTAAGCATGGGCACCATCGCGGCGCGGGACTGCATTCGAGTACTGGAGTTGACGGAACAGGTAGCGGCGGCTGGCTTACTCGCCAGTACGCAGGCCCTGTATTTGCGCAAGAACGACGCCGATTTTGATCAGAGCAGCATCACACCTTCATTGGAAACCATGTACGATCAGGTACGGGGCTACTTCCCTGTTGTGGATGAGGATCGTCCTCTGGAAGGAGCCTTGCGGGAAACCATTAACCATATTCGCGAGCAAATTTGGGATTTCTATCCTCATGACTGAGCTGCAATTGCCTCAAGGAATCATTGAGCTGACAGTGCCTTTTTACGACGTGGACAGTATGGACATCGTCTGGCACGGCAACTACCTCAAGTACTTCGAAGATGCCCGCTGCTGTCTGCTCGATAACATCGACTACAACTACTTGACCATGCGGGAGTCGGGCTACGGCTGGCCGGTGGTGGATGTGCGGGTGAAGTACATTCAGCCGGCGCTGTTTAACCGCCGCATTCGGATAATCGCCAGCCTGGAAGAGTGGGAAGTGCGCTTGAAAATCCAGTACCGGATTCTCGACGCGGAAACGGGCGAAGTCCTCACCAAAGGTTACTCGGTGCAAGTGGCGGTGGATTTGGCCAGCAACGAAATGTGTTTCGCGACGCCCGACATTCTGCGCGAAAAGCTGGAGCAGTACAGCGCCTCAGTGGGAGACCGGTCTTGATTAACCGCGCCCCCTGGCTGTTGCTGTTGTTGGCGTTGGCGGTACCCGCCGCAGGCGAGTCGGTTTTTTCCTACCCGGTGGCTGAGAACCCGGAACGTCAGCGCCAACTGTCGACCCTGGCTGAAACCATGAGCGCCACCTCCCGCATCGAGGGACGCTTCACTCAAACCAAGCACCTGCAGATTCTGGAACAACCGCTGGTGTCCCGAGGCCGCTTCTCGCTGGATGATGAAGGCCGCTTCAGCTGGGAAATTCACCAGCCCTTCCCTCAGGCCTACCATTTCCGCGATGGCGAACTGATCCGTTCCGTGGACGGCGAAGAGGAGCGGGTCGCGCCCGCCGATGAGCCATCACTGCACGGATTCTTTCAGTTTTTTAGTGCTCTTCTACAGCTCACCGAAGCGGACCTGGGCGTGCATTTCACCCGCTACTTCCGCCACTTGGATGACGAGCAGTGGGAAATGGGGCTGCGACCCAAAGACCGGCGTATGCGCCGGGTGTTGGACGATATGGTGGTTTTGGGTAGGGGCGAAAGGATTCAGGCGGTGACCCTTAAAGAACCCGGCGGCGATCGCACCGAACTGAACTTCGACTATCACCGGGAGGAAGCCGGAACCTCCGGAGAGTCCCCGTGATCCTGGCCCGCCGGGTCAGCACCGCTTGTTTGCTCCTAGTCGTGCTGGCCGTACTGTTGTTCGTCTTCAGCCTGCCCAGGCTGCAATTCGATAACGACATTCTGGCCCTGTTTCCCGACAGCGCCGACTTTCAGGGGCAGAGCCAGGCCGATCAATTACTGGCGGAGCGCATTACCCGGCAGGTGTTTTTGCTCCTGAGCGCGGACGACTACAGCCAAATTCAAGAGGCGGCGGAGCTGGCCGTCGAAACCCTGCAAGCCTGCGACTGCTTTGCGCACGCTCGGTTGGAAGTGGATGCCGAACCCACGGCGGAATTGCACAGCCTCTATGCCCAATACCTGCCGGTACTGTTAACACCAGAAATCCGTTCCCAGATACAGGCAGGCGATATCGACCGTATCGCCCAGAACGCGCTGCGCCGATTGTTGACCAACCCGGGCACCGGCCTCACCCACCAACTTCGGCAGGATCCTCTGGGTACCCTGTCCGCTTACCTGCGTGAAGTTCGGCCGGGGCTGCAGGGCGTGCAGTTGGATGATCGCGGCTACCTGTCCGTGCGCCACAACGGCCAGCGATTCGTGCTGATCCAGGCCGAGTTGGCCGGCTCCCCCTACGGCCTGACATTGCAGAGCGAAGCCCGTGCCGCATTAAACGAAGCCCTGGAACCCGTGCGGGCGTTGGATGGCGCTGAAGTGATCCACACCGGCGCCCTCTTCTATACCCTGTCCGGCAGCGATCAGGCCCGGCAGGAGATTTCTACCGTCGGTCTAGGCTCACTGCTCGGCATCTGCCTGTTGCTACTGCTGGTGTTTCGCTCTCCCTGGTTGCTTCTGCTTGCCAGTATGCCCATTGCTTTGGGGGTGGCCGCTGGGCTGTCGGTCACTTATTGGGTGTTTGGCTCGGTGCATGTGATTGCCCTGGTGTTTGGCGCCAGCCTTACCGGCGTGGCCATTGATTACACCCTGCATTTTTTTGCTCGCCGGCAATTCCAGGGCTCCGCATGGCAGCCCAGTGAGGGCCTGGCTCACCTGCTGGCACCACTAACGCTGGGATTGATCACCAGCGTTGCCGGCTACTTGAGCTTCACGCTGGCCGGTTTTCCTGGATTTAGCCAAATTGCGGTGTTTTCCGCAGCCGGGCTGATTGTCGCCTACGCCACCGTGATGGGCGTATTCCCCAGACTTTTGACGCGTTCGCCCAAACGCCCCCTGTCTCCGACACTGGTTCGGGGCCTTGAGCACTGGCGGTCACGCCATTGGCGCATCGCCACTGTGCGCCATCCGGGCTGGCTAGTCTTGGTTGCCGCGATATTCCTGGCCATGGGCCTCAGTCAGTGGCGGATCAATGACGATATTCGCACCATGCAGGTGCCGGATCCTTCGCTACAGGCCATGGAAAGCCAGTTTCGAGAAGCCCTGGGTGAGCGCACCGCGCTTCAGTATCTATTGGTGGATGCGGCCAGTCGGCAACGCTTGTTGGAGAGGCTGGAGAGAGTTGGCCAAGCGCTCGACGAACTGGTTAGCCAAGATGCACTGGACGGCTATCAATCACTGGCCCAATGGCTGCCGTCCCAGGCATGGCAGCGGGAAAACCGCCAGCTTTGGGACCAGTTGTTGGAGGCCGGCGCCCTGGCGCAAGTCTTAGATGAACTGCAGGTCTCGGAGCCTTTTCGGGCAGAGCTTCACGATCGGTTGACCGACACGGATAAGTATTTGCGCTGGGACGAAACTTGGCCGACGCTGAGCCGACTTCCGGACGCCCCGGTGTATTTTACCGAGAATGAACGGCACTTCGCCGCTGTCACTTTGCGTGGCCTGGAGAGCCCCGCCTTGGTTGCGGAGAGGGTGGCCGAACTGAATTCCGTTCATTGGGTGGATCCGGTAGCCCGCACCAACCGGCTGTTGGCGGACTACCGACGCGCCGCTGGGGTACTCTTATTGCTCGCTTACGGAGGCATTGCCCTGCTGTTGACGCGCCGCTATGGCGCCAAAGGTGCTTTGTTCGCCGTGGCGCCGCCCGCTATTGCCAGCCTGGCAAGTCTGGCTATCCTCCTGACCTTGGGTCAGAGCATCAACGTCTTTAACATCATGGCCCTGTTACTGGTGTTGGGAATAGGCGTCGACTACACGCTGTTTTTACGCGAGAGTCTCGGTAAGGGCTGCGATACCCTGCTTGCCATCGGTTTATCGACATGTACGACCGTGCTATCTTTCGGCCTCCTGTCTCTCAGCTCCACGGCCGCCATTAGCAGTTTTGGCCTAACACTGCTGATAGGCATAGTGTTGGCATTCGCGCTCGCGCCTTTAACCCTTAAAGGCATCAACGGTGGTCCGGCGAAGTGGCTGGCCGACAATAACTGACATTGGAAACGCATTATGGCGAGTATTCCGGCGCAAGTGGATGTGGTGGTCATTGGGGCGGGTCCCTCGGGCGCCATCGCCTCGGCGTTACTGCATCAGAAAGGCTACAGCGTTCTGGTTCTGGAGAGGGAGTATTTCCCCCGCTTTTCCATTGGCGAGAGCCTCTTGCCCCAGTGCATGGTCTACATCGAAGAAGCGGGCATGCTCGAGGCGGTGCAGCGCCACGGTTTCCAATATAAGAATGGAGCGGCGTTCGGCTGGAAAGATCGCTACACGTTCTACGACTTTCGCGACAAATTTTCCCCCGGCCCCGGCACCACCTTCCAGGTGGATCGTGCTAGCTTCGACAAACTGCTGGCGGATGAAGCCACCGCCCAGGGCGTGGACATCCGTTACGGTCACACCATCGTGTCCCTGGACGTCGAGAGCGATCCGGCTCGTGTGGGTTATATTGATGATCAAGGCAAAAACGGCGAAGTTAGCTGCCGATTTGTGCTCGATGCTAGCGGTTTCGGGCGTGTCGCGTCCCGGCTTCTGGATCTGGAAGAACCCTCGGACTTTCCCCCCCGGCAGGCGGCGTTCACCCACATCGACGACCATATCGATGACCCCGCCTTTGACCGGGAAAAAATTCTGGTTACCGTTCACCCGCAGGAACGGGATATTTGGTATTGGCTGATTCCTTTCAGTGACGGCCGCTGCTCTCTGGGTGTGGTCGCCAGCGAGGAAAAGCTCGCCCGACGCGCCGGCCCGGAGCCTCTGGACACCTTACAAACCTGTGTCGCTGAAGCGCCGGTACTGGCCAAGCTGCTGAGCAAAGCCGAGTACCGATACCCCTCCCGGCAGATCACTGGCTACGCCTGCAACGTGAAACGCTTGGCTGGTGACCGATTTGCCCTGCTGGGCAATGCCGGCGAGTTTCTCGATCCGGTGTTTTCTTCCGGCGTAACCATTGCCATGCGCTCCGCCAGTAAGGCCGCCGCCGTGCTGGATCGCCAGTTAAAAGGTGAGACGGTGGACTGGCAGGCGGAATATGAGCAACCGTTGCGCGCTGGCGTGGATACCTTCCGGGTATTTGTGGAATCCTGGTACGACGGCCTGTTCCAGGATGTGATCTTCTTCCCGGACCAAGCGCCCAGTGTGCGCCAAATGATCAGTTCTATTCTGGCGGGCTACGCGTGGGACCGGGAAAACCCCATTGTGGCCCAGCCCAAGCGGCGCATGCAGGCGCTGGGGAGCTTTTGCGCGCCTACGGAAGCCAAATGATGCGACGCATTGCACTATTGGCCGTGGTGCTTGTGGTATCGGCCTGTGCTCGCGCGCCGAGCATGCCAGTTGGTACCGATCTTTGTCCCGCGCCGGCGGCCAAGACTGGCTTGCTGCGAGTGACCAGCGAGCAGGGTCGCCAAAATCTAGTGGTGCATCGCGAAACTAGCTCAGACTACGTAACCTTCGTGGCTCTGGATGCGGTAGGCGCGCCTCAATTTACGGCACGGCAAAGGGGTGACCAACTGACGGTAGAGCAAAGCCCCCTGTATCGTGGCGTCGACCCTCAGTGGTTGTTGTGGGGCTGGCAATGGTGGCAACTGCGGGATGAATTGTCTCCCGCCTGTGTTGAAGCCGCCGGTTACACCTTAAAGCCCGTGTCCGAAGGCGGATACCAGCTAAGTTCTAAGGACCGGCCGCACTGGCGCTGGCAATCGACTCAAGCGAATCAATACGAACTGCCCCAGCAGCAGGCCAAAGTGACTGTGCGCGAAGTGGAAACTAATAACGAATGACGTTCTATTTAACCGACCTGGGCTTGGTCAATGCCCTGGGCACTAATCAGGAAGAAGTTTGGCGGCGGGTGCTCGCAGGCGAGCGCGGCCTCAGCCCCTGCGACTGGATTCCGGGTGCTAGCACTTACACGGCCGGTGTAAGTGCTGACTTACTTGCTCTGCCAGGAGAGCTTCGCCGTTTTGACAGCCGTAATGCACGTTTGGCTGTAACGGCTTTGGCACAGATTACTCCCAGCGTGGATGCGGCGCTGAGCCGTTACGGCGCCGCCCGCATCGCTGTGGTGGCGGGCACCAGCACCTCCGGCATAGCCGAGGGCGAAGCCGCGCTGCGCACCTTCAGCGAAACCGGCCAGCGGCCCGCCACTTATCACTACCGCCAACAAGAGATCGGTAATCTGGCGGAAGTGATCGCTCACTACTACGGTTTGCAAGGCCCTGCTTATACCCTCTCAACTGCCTGTTCCTCCAGTGCCCATGCCTTGGGATCCGCGGCGCGGCTTCTGGCCAGTGGCGCCGCGGACGCGGTCATAGCTGGGGGTGCCGATTCGCTGTGCCGGCTTACCGTCAATGGCTTCGCGGCTCTGGAGTCGGTGGATGAGAATCCTTGTGTTCCCTTCAGCCGCAACCGGGCGGGAATCAACATCGGCGAGGCGGCCGCGTTCTTTTTGGTCACACGGGAACCCTTGAAGGCCTCGATTGCGCTGTTGGGGGTGGGAGCCTCTTCGGACGCCCACCACATCTCCGCTCCGGAACCGGGAGGTCGTGGCGCCGAGGCCGCAATTCGGGCCGCTTTGACTCAGGCTCGACTCGACGCGGAAGCCATCAGCTACATCAATCTGCACGGCACCGGTACTCGCCTCAATGACGCCATGGAATCGGCGGTGGTCGAGCGGCTGTTTCCGGCCGGCATCCCCTGCAGCAGCAGTAAAGGGCAGTTGGGCCACACCTTGGGTGCCGCCGGGGCCACCGAAGCGGCCCTGTGCTGGCTGGCCTTGAGTCGGTACAATCCTCATCATCAACTGCCACCCCATGTGTGGGACGGCGAGCAAGACCCGGATTTGAAGCCACTGAATTTGGTTAAGGCGGGCGCTACTTTTGCTACGGGCACGCGGCGTTTATGCCTAAGCAATTCCTTCGCCTTTGGTGGCAACAATGCGGCGGTAATCGTGGGGGACCCAGCGTGACCGATATATCCGAGTACCTGCCCCATCAACCGCCCATGCGCATGGTGGAGCGAATCATCAGTGACTCCCCAGAACAAACGGTAACCGAGGCTCATGTAGCCGAAGACCACGTGTTTTTTGACCCGGCCTTGGGCGGTGTACCCAGTTGGGCCGGGTTGGAGTATTTGGCGCAGACTGCTGCCGTTTGGTTGGGGGCCGATTGCCGCCGCCACAACCGGCCCGTGGAGCCGGCGTTTTTGGTGAGTTCTCGCCACTACAGCGCCGAAACGCCCGTATTTGGCTTGGCGGAAACACTGCGTACCGCTGTCCGTCCCGACCTAATTGACGGTCCTTTGGTAGCATTCAGCGGCACCATTCACAACGGCCGGGGTGACCTGCTGGTGGAAGCGACGTTCGCCGCTTTTCAGCCCGAAGATCCAGTTGCCTATTTACAGGCCAGCGAGCCTAATTAAGGAGTATTCATGTCAGCAGTAGACGCCAAGGGGCGCCGAGTTTTAGTCACCGGTTCCAGTCGGGGCATCGGCAAGGCCATAGCTCTGCAATTGGCCGAGGCCGGTTTTGACATCGCGGTGCATTGTCGGGGCAATATCGACCAGGCTCGGGCCGTGGCCGAGCAAGTGGAAGCTCTGGGGCGGCGCAGCTGGATCTTACAATTCGATGTCGCGGACCGGGCCGCCGCCGAACGGGTGCTGACCGAGCACTTGGAAAGCGAAGGGGCTTTTTACGGTGTGGTGTGCAATGCTGGCATCACCCGGGACAACGCCTTTCCCGCCATGAGCGGTGAAGATTGGGAC
This sequence comes from Marinimicrobium hydrolyticum, assembly GCF_030848505.1. GTDB lineage: Bacteria > Pseudomonadota > Gammaproteobacteria > Pseudomonadales > Cellvibrionaceae > JAVDDU01. The sequence goes on along the minus strand of NZ_JAVDDU010000004.1, from coordinate 240,861 downwards.
AGCGTTATCCACACCAACCTGGACGGTTTCTACAATGTGTTGCGCCCATTGGTGATGCCCATGGTCAGCGCGCGCCGGGGCGGACGCATAGTAACGCTCTCCTCCATCGCGGGTTTGGCGGGCAACCGGGGTCAAGTAAATTACAGCGCCACCAAAGCGGGTTTGATTGGCGCGACCAAGGCGCTGGCCTTAGAACTAGGCAAGCGGCACATCACAGTCAATTGTGTTGCACCTGGGATAATTGAAACTGATATGATTGACGATGTATTTGCCGCTGAAGCGAAAAAAATGATCCCTCTGCGGCGCTTCGGCCAGACGGAAGAAGTGGCGAGTTTGGTGGGTTATCTGATGAGCGATCAGGCCAGTTACATCACCCGGCAGGTGATTTCAGTCAACGGCGGGATGCTATAAATCATGCGTAGGGTAGTGATTACCGGAGCCGGGGCCGTAAGCGCCCTTGGACACGACTGGGCAAGCGTATCGGCTGCCTTGCACGCGGGCCGAAATCGGGTTCGAGCCTTCCCAGAATGGGATGCCATCGAAGGCCTGAATACCCGCTTGGGTGCGCCGATCACCGATTTCGAAACGCCCAGTCATTACCCGCGTAAAAAACTGCGCAGCATGGGCCGGGTTTCCATCATGGCCGTGCGCGCCAGCGAAAAGGCCCTGGAGCAGGCCGGTCTTCTGGATCACCCCGGCCTGACGGATGGCTCCACCGGCGTATCCTATGGCTCGTGTATGGGCACCCCCGCCGACGCGCCAGCGCTGGTGCGAGTGCTCACCCACCAGACCACCATGGACCTCACCGCCTCTTCCTACCTTCGCTCCATGACCCACACCGCCACGGTGAATATCGGGCTATTCTTCAACATTACCGGCCGGGCCATCACCACCACATCCGCCTGCACCTCCGGCAGCCAGGGATTGGGTTACGCCTACGAAGCCATTAAATTCGGCCGGCAGAACATTATGGTTGCCGGTGGCGCGGAGGAATTCTGCGTCAGCCCAGTTGCCGTCTTTGATACTTTATTCGCCACCAGCACCCGGAATGACGAGCCCGACCTGACCCCACGACCTTTTGATAAGGATCGCGATGGTCTGGTCATTGGCGAAGGCGCCTGCACGCTGATTCTGGAAGAGTACGAACACGCCAAGGCGCGCGGCGCCACCATCCTGGGCGAAATCGTCGGCTTCGGCACCAATTCCGATGGCGCCCATGTGACCGAACCCAAAGCGGAAACCATGGCCAGGGCCATGTCCATGGCGCTGGAAGACGCGGGCTTAACGCCGAATCAAATCGGCTACGTCAATGCTCACGGTACCGCCACCGCCAAAGGCGATGTGGCGGAGAGCCGCGCCACAGCCGAAGTCCTCGGTACGGGCATGCCCATCAGCTCCCTGAAAAGCTACATCGGCCATACCCTGGGCGCCTGCGGCGCCTTGGAAGCCTGGATCAGCCTGGAAATGATGCGCGAAGGCTGGTTCGCGCCCACCATCAACCTGGACCAAGTAGATTCGGAGTGCGCGCCCCTGGACTACATCACCGGCCAGGGCCGGGAACTCCAGTGCGATTATGTGATGACCAACAACTTCGCCTTCGGTGGCATCAACACCTCGTTGATTATTAAGCGCTAAGGACAGCAGTCGGGAAGAACCATGAAAAGAGTGGTAATCACAGGCATGGGCGGCGTCACCGCCCTAGGCCACGACTGGGCTTCCCTGTCTCGCGGTCTGCGTGAGGGGATCAGCGGCATCCGCACCATGACCGAATGGGCGGATTACCGGAACCTGGCGACCCAGCTCGGCGGCCCCGTGGACGACTTTGTCCTACCGGCGCACTATCCCCGCAAAAAAATCCGAGCCATGGGTCGAGTGGCCCAACTGGCGACCCGTGCCACCGAGCTAGCGCTGGATGATGCAGGCTTGCTCAATGACCCGCTGCTGCACAACGGCCGGTGCGGCATTGCCTACGGTTCCTCCACCGGCAGCACCGACGCCACCATGGAGTTCGCGTTGATGCTGCACCAGCGCGACATGACCCGCGTCTCCCCCACCACCTATATCCGCATGATGGGCCACACCACGGCGGTGAACCTCAGCGTTTTCTTTGGCGTAAAAGGCCGGGTTTACACCACCTCATCCGCCTGCACCTCCGGCAGTCAGGGTATTGGGTACGCTTACGAAGCCATTCGTGCGGGGCAGCAAACGGTGATGATTGCCGGCGGCGCTGAAGAACTGTGTCCGTCCGAAGCGGCGGTGTTCGATACGTTCAATGCCGCCAGTACTCGCAACGATGCGCCCCACACCACACCCAGCCCCTTCGACCGAGATCGTGACGGGCTCGTGATTGGCGAAGGTGCCACCACGCTGATCCTGGAAGAACTCGAACACGCCCGCGCCCGCGGTGCGACCATTTTCGGTGAAGTGGTGGGTTTCGGCACCAACTGCGATGGAGCACACATCACCCTCCCCGACGGCCCCAGCATGCAGCAGGCCATGGAGCTGGCGCTGGAAGATGCGGGCCTACCCACGGACGCTATCGGCTACATCAACGCCCACGGCACCGCCACCGGCCCCGGCGATATCGCCGAAAGCCAAGCCACCGCGGCGTTGTTCGGTAACCGCGTACCTTTCAGCAGCCTCAAAGGCCACCTGGGCCACACCCTGGGTGCTGGCGGCGCCATAGAAGCCTGGTCCACCCTCCAAATGATGCGCGAGGGCTGGCTGGCGCCAACCCTTAACTTAAACAACCTCGACCCCGAATGCGCCGAGCTGGATTACATCGTCAACAGCCCACGCACCGCCCAAGTGGAATACGCCATGAGCAACAACTTTGCGTTTGGTGGTATTAATACGTCGTTGATATTTCGGCTTTCTGTCTAACTCTTTTTCTGTTGTTAGAGCAAGGAAAGGAAAAGAATACGCATTCCGAGGCATTGACCGGGCCTCTATTCGTCATTCCCGCGAATGCGCACTGCTGTCCGGAATAAATCATCAGTTACCGACTTCGTAAGCGAGCCCCCGGGCCGCACAGGGTGAGTATTCAGCAAACGTCGTAAACCCCTCCCTGGGGACTGCCTCGAAAGGTCCCTCTTTCGAGGCTTGCTGAACACTCACCCTGCACTGCCCCAGTAACCTTAAGCTTATGGCGCTCTAAAAAAGAAATCCAAGGCTTGGAGCATGCGGGGAACTCAAAAAAAGACGCATACTTAGTGCATTCACAATGCATCGACACGCTGAGAACGTGGAAGGAAAGGATGCCTGGGGGTTTGAGACCCTCGGAGGCAGGAAGCCGACGCGGAGCGTACAGGGATGTATTTACAGCGTGTCTCGGACCCCCAGGCATCCTTTCCAGGCTGTTCAGTACTGACAGGCCTGAGTTAGACTGCCGCCCCACCTCATCGCTTACTTCTCAGGGAATCCGGTTATGGCCACCAAAGCCACCGTTATCAAAGCCCAACTGCAGATCGCCGATATGGATCGGCACTACTATCAGGATCACAGCCTGACATTGGCGCAACATCCGTCTGAGAACGAGGCGCGCCTCATGGTGCGATTGCTCGCCTTCGCGCTGAACGCCAGCGATTCACTGACGTTCGTGCGTGGTCTTAGCACCGAATCCGACGAGCCCGAACTGTGTGATCGCACCTTGAGCGGCGAAACGGAGCTCTGGGTGGAGTTTGGTCAAAGCGATGAAAAGTGGCTGCGTAAAGCTTGCGGCCGATCGAAGAAGGTTCAGCTGTTTACCTACGGTGGCCGGAGCGTCCCCATTTGGTGGCAACAAAATGAGCGCGCCCTGCAACGCTACAACAACCTCCAGGTGTGGGAAATTCCCGAAGCCAGCGTGCAAGCCATGGCGGGCTTAGTGTCGCGAACCATGACCCTGCAATGCAATATCAGTGAGGGCCAGGTGTGGTTATCCAATGGCACAGACAATGTCACCATTGAACCAGTATTACTGAAAAACTACTCAACGAACTAAGAGCCCATAGCGCATGCGCGGAATGTCCAAGGAGCCCGCACCTCCCCGAGACCCTTCAGTACCCAAGCTGAATTTGTCCCAGGTATGGGGCTACCTATGGCCCTATCTGTGGGAATACCGCGGCCGAGTGTTTCTTGCCATCTTGGCTTTGCTCGCTGCCAAGGGCGCGACCCTGGCCATGCCTTGGGCCTTGAAACACATCATTGATGGAGTGGACCGCAACCTGCAACCCGAGCTGGTTTTGCCAGTGGCGTTCTTGTTGTTTTACGGGTTCTTGCGCTTTGGCGGTGTGTTTTTCGGTGAACTACGCGATGCGATTTTCAGCCGCGTTACTGAGCGCGCCATGCGCCGAATTGGTTTGCGGGTTTTTGAACACCTCCACCAACTGGAACTGAATTTCCACCTTAGCCGACAGACCGGCGGCATCAGCAGAGACATAGAACGGGGCACCAACGGCATCAGTTTTTTGATGCGCTTTATGATGTTCAACATAGTCCCGACCCTGTTTGAAATTCTCATGGTCGCGATTATTTTTACCGTCGCATTCTCGGCCTGGTACGCACTAATAATTCTAATCGCTGTGTTGTTTTACATCGGTTTTACCGTCGCGGTCACTGAGTGGCGAACCCGTTTTGTGCGCGCAGCCAACCAAGCTGACTCATCCACTAATACACGCGCCGTCGACAGCTTGCTGAACTACGAAACTGTAAAATACTTTAATAACGAAACCTACGAAGCTCGCACTTACGACGATTTTTTGGCGAATTGGGAAACCGCCAAGCTGAAAAATCGCATGACCCTGCTAGCGCTCAATTCCGGTCAGGCGCTGATCATTGCGCTGGCCATGACCGCCATGATGTTTATGGCCGCCCAGGCGGTCATCGATCGCGAAATGACGCTGGGTGATTTGGCAATGATCAACGCCTACCTCATTCAGCTCTTTATTCCTTTGAATTTTCTCGGGTTTGTTTACAGGGAGATTCGGCGAGCATTAACCGATCTGGAAAACATGTTGGGGCTGCTTAGTCGAGAGCCCAAGATTAAAAACGCAGCCGATGCTAAGCCGCTAAATGTTCGAGAGGGCCGGATCGATTTTGATCAAGTCAGTTTTGGCTATCATACTGAACGGCCGATTTTGAAAAATTTGTCGTTTAGTGTTGAGCCGGGTCAGCGCGTGGCTATTGTCGGTGCGTCCGGTGGGGGCAAAAGCACGATTGCCCGGCTACTGTACCGCTTCTACGATCTGGACGGCGGGGACATCCGTATCGATGGGCAGAGCATCAGCCAGGTAACTCTGGATAGTTTGCGCCGCGCCATCGCGGTGGTGCCGCAAGACACAGTGTTATTCAACACCAGCATCCGCGAGAATATTGCTTACGGCCGGCCTTCGGCGTCGGAAGCGGACATAGAGCGCGCCATTCGCATGGCACATCTAAAGGAATTTATCGACAGCCTACCGCAGGGAGACAAGACGGTGGTGGGCGAGCGAGGGCTGAAAGTTTCCGGCGGTGAAAAGCAGCGCATCGCCATCGCTCGAGTACTACTTAAAGACGCACCTATTTTGGTGTTCGATGAGGCCACCTCAGCTTTGGACTCCAACGCCGAAGCGGCAATCCTGAGTGCTATGCGTACAGTGTCTGCGGGGCACACCAGCTTAGTCATTGCGCACCGCCTTTCCACCGTTGTGGATGCGGACCGAATCCTGGTGCTGGACGAGGGACATCTAGTGGAACAGGGCAGTCACAATGATCTGTTGCAGCAAGGCGGCCGTTACGCGCAGTTATGGCGTTTGCAGCAAGATTCGGCGGGGGAAGCTAAGAACTAACTCAGCGTGATGTCGCACCGTGGAGAAACTGGATCCCCGCGTGCGCGGGGATGACAAACTCGAGCTTCGAACTTTGCACTTGCTGATCAGCTCTTTTCCCTTCGCCAACCCGCTTCTCGCTCGTCATTCCCGCGTAGGCGGGAATCCATTTACTGGCGAACTACTGGCACACTCCTACCCCATCTCCGCTTCCAGCTTAATAATCTCTTCCAACTTCTCGCTGAGCTTTTCCCGCAGTTCATCATCGTGCGTCCACCCAAGTGCCCGCTCAATAAACTGCCGGGCGAGATCGGGGCGGTCGGCCTCGGCTAACAGTTCGCCAATGGCGATGTTAATGGCGATATCAGAGGGCGCCATCTGATAGAGCGTCATCATGGCTTGGAGCACATCCCGTTGAGTGCCCAAGTGCCTCTGTACTTGAATGTGGTAATGGTGAGCTTCCTGAAAGTCCGGCTCCTGCTTCAGGGCCGCTTGAACATACTCCTGCGCCCGGCGTACGTAATCCAAGTTGACGACGCTTTGCACGTCCTCATCATCGCTGTACTCGGGGTTGGCGGTATCCAAATAAAAGTGTCCAGCATTCATTAACACTTGGGTATCAGATTTGTCGTGCCGCAGCGCCTGTACCAAGTCTTTGTACGCCTCGTCGTGCTCTTTGTTGTGATTCTTTAACACGGCGCGCAAGGACAGACCGCGCGCGGCATCTTTTTCGTCCGTCTTGAGGTCAGTTAGGTACTCCAGCGCTTCTTTCTCCTTATCCATGCGCCAGGCAAGGTCGGCTAGAACAAACTGTTGCTCGTTATGGCTGAGTGCGCGAACGTTCAACTCTCCTTCATAGGGAGTGGTGGGGAAGCTGATCACTTGATTGAAACGCTGTCGGCGGTAGCGTCGCAGCTCCCGATGCATTTCGTTCACGCTCTTGTCGAAGGCTTGAACAAACGCCTCTTCAGGCTCTACACCCTGGTTGTACAGGACAAGAAATTGTCGGGTTTGAGCGCTGTAATCGGGAAAGTCGTAGATCGTTCCCAGCTCCAGGTAGTGCACCGTAAGCCAGGAAGCCGCGTAAAATCGAGCCCAGTAGTAGAGCGGTTTCTCATCCATAAGGGGCGGGTTGAACAAATCCCGCAAGTGCGGCCAGCGGGGTAGCGTCATCCAGCCCTTCCGCCATGGGTGCAAGGGCCCCAGTAACACCCGGTCCTCCTCGATGACCGCCGAAGCCAGAAACTCCGCCAGCCCTTCGTCGTACCACATGGGGTAATGAACTTGGCTGTTCTCGCGCACCAAATAATGAACGTACTCATGAAAAAGAACGACGGAGCTGTCCGCGAAGGTCTCTTGCGGTCCGACCACCATGCGCGGCCCTGCTGGTGTACGCACATAAAAACCGCCCACGTGCTCGCCCACTAACCGGAAAAAGTGGTCTCTATCCGCGTACATGAGAATCATCATGCGCTGATTCTCCTGCGTGTCGGGCAGGTTCATATACTGCAACACCACCGCACGGAACTGTTCAAACTGGCGCAGCAGTTTTTCCGCCTTATCGGGCGACTCGTCCGTATAGATGGTGAAGTTGGTGGAGCGGTATTCAGACCAGGTGGCGAGTGCGGGTGTGACCCAAAACAGAGTCAAAAGAAGGGTGAATATCCGTAACATGGGAAGTCCTGGTTTTTATTGTAAGCCTGTGGCAACGATGCCTTGAAGGAAGAAAACGAGGCTTACTGCAAGCGAGTCCCTGCCGCGCTCCCACTCCGATGTGGGAAGTTTACCCGCGCCAGCTCAAGGCCTCAAGCCTTGACAGTAGTGAGCGTTGACTGTACGTTTAAACAGCTTTGGGCCCCGGGAATGCCTGAAATTCGCCTTCAAAAGGGGTACACTGGCCGCCCATTTCAACCGACGCGACCCCAACGCTATGGATGTATCACCGCTGCTCAACGATTTAAACGACGCCCAGCGTGAAGCCGTCTCCTCGGCTCCCGCCAACCAGCTGATCCTGGCTGGGGCCGGCAGTGGTAAGACCCGGGTGCTGGTGCATCGGATCGCCTGGTTGATCCAGGTGGAGCGACAATCGCCCTACTCCATTATGGCGGTGACCTTTACCAATAAAGCCGCACGCGAAATGCGCAGCCGCCTGGAGCAGCTGTTGTCCTCTGGCGGCCAGTCGATCAATGTGCGCAGCCTTTGGGTGGGCACCTTTCACGGCCTGGCGCATCGGTTGCTCAAGGCCCACTGGCAGGAGGCGGGCCTACCGCAGAATTTCCAAATTTTGGACAGCGACGACCAACTCCGCTTGGTCAAGCGGGTGTACGAGCGCCTGCAGCTGGATGACAGCCGCTACCCCTATAAGCAAGCTCAGTGGTTTATCAATGGCCAGAAGGACGAAGGCCTGCGGCCCCACCACATCCCCGAAAATGGTGACCCCTTTCAGCGCACGATGATCGCCATTTACCAAGCCTATGAGGAAGACTGCCAGCGCGGCGGCTTGGTCGATTTCGCCGAGTTGCTCCTGCGCGCTCATGAACTGTGGCTCAACAAACCCCACTTGTTGGCACACTACCAACAGCGTTTTCCGTTTATTCTGGTAGACGAGTTTCAGGATACCAACAGTATTCAGTATGCCTGGCTGCGAGTGTTGGCCGGCAAGAGCGCCTATGTCACCGCCGTGGGGGATGACGATCAGTCCATTTACGGCTGGCGCGGCGCGCGTATTGAAAACATTCAGCGCTTTACCGATGATTTTCCCGGCGCGCGCGTAATTCGCCTGGAGCAGAATTACCGCTCCACCAGCACCATCCTGCGCGCAGCGAACGGCGTGATCGCCAACAACTTTGGCCGGCTGGGCAAAGAACTCTGGACCGACGGCGAGGAAGGCGAACCCATCTCCCTATACGCCGCTTTTAATGAACAGGACGAAGCCCGCTTTATTGTCGAGCGCATACAGGAGTGGGTAAAGGCCGGTAACAGTCACAACAGTTGCGCGATCCTCTACCGCTCCAACGCCCAGTCTCGGGTGCTGGAAGAAGCGCTGCTTCGTGACGGCATGGCCTACCGCATTTATGGTGGCCAGCGCTTCTACGAGCGTTTGGAAATTCGAAATGCGTTGGCCTATATGCGTCTGATCGCCAACCCTCACGATGACGCTGCCTTTGAACGGGTAATCAACACTCCGACTCGGGGTATTGGCGGGAAGACTCTGGAGAGTGTACGGACACTCGCGCGCGAGCAATCCTGCTCTCTCTGGCAAGCCGCTAATGACATGTTGCTCAATCGGGTGTTCAGTGCGCGTGCCGGAAATGCCGTACGTGGTTTTATTGATCTCGTGGAAACACTGACAACCAACTGCGCTGAACTGCCTTTAGATCAAATCGCCGAGACAATGCTGGACGATACCGGGTTACTGGAATTCCATGGCAGCGAGAAAGGCGAAAAAGGTCAGGCGCGGAAGGAAAACCTGCAGGAACTCATCTCCGCCTGCGGTGCTTTTGAAGGTGACGACGCCGATGAAGACCTGAGTGTACTGCAACAATTTCTCGACACCGCCGCACTGGATGCGGGTGACGCGCAAGCGGACGAGTTTGAAGATGCAGTGCAATTGATGACCCTACACTCTGCCAAAGGGTTGGAGTTTCCGTTGGTATTCCTGGCCGGGGTGGAAGAAAACCTGTTTCCACACCGCATGTCTGTGGAAGACCCGGATCGCCTCGAAGAAGAGCGGCGGTTGTGTTATGTGGGCATTACCCGCGCCATGCAAAAACTGTACATCAGCTACGCGGAAACGCGCCGGCTGTACGGCAACGAAACGTTCAATGCTGTATCCCGCTTTGTAAAAGAAATACCAGAAGATTTGATTCAGGAAGTGCGCCTGAAAACCGCCGTATCCCGTCCGCTCAGCTACCAACGCAAGTCGGCCCGGTCCGACTACAGCGACTCGGGCGAGGACTCCGGTTTTCACCTGGGGCAGCGGGTACAGCACTCAATTTTTGGGGAGGGCGTCATACTGCATTTTGAAGGCCAGGGCCCAAACGCTCGGGTGCAGGTCAACTTCGATGGTCAGGGAAGCAAATGGTTGGTGATGCAGTACGCGAAACTGGAGCCTATGTAACCAGCTAGTCCGTCTTGCACGACCACTGTCCAAGCAAAGGGCGGCGTCAGCCTTCGGTACCTGTTAAAGTACTGAAAAGCCATTTGAGAAACCTTGATCTCGGGAGTTACTGACTATGAAAGAACCAGCAGCCGATACACAGGCGGTTCATCACACTCCACAGGGTATTTCCGACCGCATCGCCCTGCGCACTGTGCGTTTTATGCGTTTTTTTGCGGATCTGTTTTTTGCCGGGCGCTATGGCCACCGCGCTGTGGTTTTGGAAACCGTAGCTGCAGTTCCAGGCATGGTTGCCGGCAGCCTTCAGCACTTACACTCACTGCGCCGGATGAAAGACGATGATGGCTGGATACGTACACTGCTGGATGAAGCGGAAAATGAACGTATGCACCTGATGACATTTGTTCATATCGCCCGGCCAAATCTGTTCGAGCGAATCATTATCATGATTGCTCAGGGTGTTTTTTACAACGCCTTCTTCCTGCTTTATCTAATCTCCAGTAAAACAGCGCACCGTATTGTCGGCTATTTGGAAGAAGAAGCCGTTTATAGCTACACTGAATACCTGGCTGGCGTAGATAGCGGAAAGTATGAAAATATTGCCGCTCCACAGATTGCCATTGATTATTGGCAGTTGCCTCAAGAAGCTAGATTAAGAGAAGTGATTATCGCCGTAAGGGCGGACGAGGCCAAACACAGGGACGTAAACCACGATTTTGCGGATCAACTGAAAGCTGGGAGCCGGGGTTAAGGAAGGCTAGTACGTCCCGGTTTCCCTTCACCCCGCGAAAGCGCATCGCTGTCCGGAATAAATAGCCGGAAGAGCTTCGTAAGCAAGCCCACAGGCCGCGCAGGGTGAGTGTTCAGCAAACGTCGTAAACCCCTCCCTGGGGACTGCCTCAAAAGGTCCCTCTTTTGAGGCTTGCTGAACACTCACCCTGCGCGCCCGAGTAGCCTCAAGCTCTGGCATTCTTTACTCAAACCCAAAGATAAGAATGCCTTAGTTTCGGCTACGGAGGTGATTCCCTGGAGGCTTTTCGAAACTCTCACAAGAGGGATCTTGTGGGAGAGCCCCCAGGGATGGGTCTACGGCGTTTTCGAAAAGCCTCCAGGGAAGCGCCTGGGATTCCGCTTACGAAGTACGCGCTAGCATCATGGACCTCAACTACCTACCCAAAATTATTCCGGTGAGCGATGCGCTTTCGCGGGGATGACGGGCGGTAACGAAACGAACCAAATAACTACTGACGAATACCTTCAATGTGCAGATCCATGTACACGGTTTCGGCCTCAGGTCCCAAGTTGTAATCCATACCGAAATCTTTCATTTTAAATTCGGTCTTGCCGGCAAAACCCACTCGGTGGCCGCCCCAAGGATCTTCACCCTCGCCCACTTTCTTCGCGTCGATAGTGATGCTGTTTGTCACGCCGTGCAGCGTCAAATCACCCACGATCTGAAACTTATCGCCCTCACCGGGAATCACCTCGGTGCTGACAAATGTTGCTTCAGGAAATTTGGAAACGTCCAGGAAATCGCTGTTGCGCAAGTGCCGATCACGCTCGGAGTGGTTACTGTCCACACTGCGAGTATTGATGGTGACGTTGATGTTGCTGTCGCTTAAGTTTTCGGAATCGTAAGTAAAGTCGCCGCCGAACTCGTTGAAGCGTCCCACCAGCCAGCTAAAGCCCAAGTGATTGACCTTAAAGTTGATGGACGCGTGCGCACCTTGGGTGTCAATAACGTAATTGTCGGCCAAGGCGGGAACACTGGCCAAACCCAGTGAGCTGAGAGCAAAAATAGCAATAAGTTTTCTCATGGATGATCTCCTGATAAAAAAATGAAACAACTAGGGTGAAAAGTTAGCGCTTGGAGCGCGGATCCAACATGCGCACTAAAGTGCGGTCACGAAGTACAAAGTGGTGTGCCAAGGCCGCCAGCGTATGTAAAGCTGCCAGAACTATAATGGCCCAGGCCATCCAGTAATGAAGGAAGCCCGCCCGGTCCACGCCAGTAACACCCAAACGCATGACAGAGGGAAAATCGATAAGGCCGAACAAACTGGCGGAGCGGCCGTCAGCGGTGGTGATCAGATAACCACTGACCAGAACAACCAGAATCAAACCATACAGGCTGTATTGAACCGTGGCGGACAGCAACCGCACCGACCGGCTGTGCTCTGGTAAAGGCGCTGGCCGGCGAAAGAAAATCAGCCGCCATACAATGCGTATAAGAGTCAGAAGCAACACCACCAGCCCAAGGCTGATGTGCAATGAGGGAGCCCGGTTGTACCAGGGGTCATAGTAACCGAGCCCCACCATGTACAAACCCAGGCCAAACAAAAATACGATCAAAAACGCTGACACCCAGTGCAGCAAAATAGTGACCAAGCCGAAGCCGGATTTGTGGTCTGTGATCATATCGTGCTTCCTTTCGTGCGACTCAAAGTGAGGCGCCTACTGTTAATGCCACAAAATTAACAGATCGCTTCAAGCGGGGGCGTAAAGAATTGTTAGTTGCGACGCCGGCGCGCCCTACTTGGGTACCGGCCGTGTGCGACCGTTGTCGTCAATCGCCACATAAACGAATTCGCCCTCGGTTACTTTGGCGGTTTCGTTGGTGCGACAATCTTTAATCCAGACTTCAATCAGAGTGCGAATGGAGGTGCGCCCCACTTCCAGTGGAGCCGCATAACAGCTGACGGTGGCGCCTACCGGTACCGGGCGCAGGAACACCATGCTGCCCACGGCAACCGTGGTTACCCGCCCGCGCGCAATCTCCTGGGCGAGGATCGCGCCCCCTAAATCCATTTGAGTCATCAGCCAGCCGCCGAAAATATCACCGTAGGGGTTGGTATCTGCGGGCATGGACAGCGTTTGCAGCACCAGCCTGCCGCTGGGGGTGGGATCTTCGTCTAATCCGGGGCGAGCCATGGGGTACCTCTTTGCCTTTTCGTTATCGTTAGCGCAGATTATACAGATATCGGCCCCTTAGCGGCGCCGATTCCGTCTCACATTATCCGGCGTTGGCGCCAAGCTGTTGTAATTGTCTTTCAGCGGCCGCGCCCAGTTCCCCGCCTCCGGATGCTGCCATGCGAAAGTGCTGGATGGCTTCATCGCGCGCGCCGCGCTCCAAAGCCAACTCGCCCAAGTGGTAACTGGCCAGCTGGGTGGGCAACAATTTTTGGCTAGCGGTCAAATCGTTCTCCGCCTGACGGGCGTTACCTTGACGCTTGTGCAACACACCGCGGTAAACGAGTGGGCGGAAGAATTCCGGGTTGGCTTCGATCGCGCGATCAAAAGCCGCAATGGCATCCTTCTCGCGTTCATCTTGCGCGAACAATCGGCCCTGCAGCTCCCAGAAAAGGTTCTCTCTGGGCTGGTGCTCGATGGCTTGCTCAACCAGGCCCATGGCCTTGCCGTATTCCCCTTTCTCGGCCGCGCTGAGCGCTTCCTGATAGCGTTCATAAGCGGGCTGATCACGACGAAGTTGTGCAGTGGCCCTGCGATAGGCATCGCGGTTACGCGCGCCACCCGGATTTTCGTCGGCCAGTTCTTGATTGAGGCGCATGCGTTCACGCGAAGGCGGGTGACTGGCAAACAGCCCTTCCAGCCAGTTGGGGTTTCGGCCTTCGGAAAACTTCAGGAAAGTTTCCTGCAGTTCCACGGCACCTTGGGGGTCATAACCGGTGCGTACCATGTAATCGACCCCATAACGATCTGCTTCCAGCTCGTGGCTGCGGCTGTAGCGGGCTTGCCAGGCGGTTGCGCCCACACCCAGTGCGCCCACGGCGAGTGCGCCGTATTCCCACTCTTGAGACACGGCGGCGACACCGGCAGCCAGCATACCGGCCTGGAGCAACACGTTACGGGTCTGTTGAGTGGCGCCGTGACGGGCGGCCGCATGCACGATTTCATGGCCCAATACGGCGGCCAGTTGCGCTTCGTCTTCCAGGTGAATCAACAGCCCGCGGTTGATGGCCATCTTGCCGCCGGGCAATGCCCAGGCGTTGGGTACATCGTTATTCAACACCACAAATTCATAGGGCAGTTCGGGTCGGTCACTCACTTCCGCCAGGCGTTGGCCCACCTGGTTAACGTAGAGAGTCAGCTCGGGGTCCACCACGTAGCGGCCACCCTGTGCCTGTTGACTGGGCACGTAATGTTGCTGGCCAATGGCCAGTTCCTGTTCGGTGGACATGAGTGAAAACTGCCGGTCGCCGGTCACCGGATTAACGGTACAGGCGGTTATGATGCTGGCGATTAAAAGGAGGCTGGTTAAGTAACCGACGATGCGTTTCACAAGCTGTTCTCCATGGTGATGTGCAATAGTGGGCGCCGGACCGATATAATGACACAGTTTCGCTACCGGAGTTGCAGTATGGCAGCCTTACAAGAAATTGAAATGTTCGCTGGCCTGGGCCCTGACGGCCAGCCCATTGTGGAAAAATTATCGGCACGTGAATTGGACTCGGGCAACTTGCAGTTAGTGCGTTCGCCCGCGTTTGTAAAAGGCGTCGCCAGCGGCGATTTGCTCAAATGCGACCCAGAGACCAAGGATGTCACCCTCGTCCAGCGCAGTGGCAATTTGAGCGTTCGCGTCTTCAGCCGGGCCCACATTGTGGCCATTGCGGAACAGTTGACCGTGGCTTTGGAACAACTCGGCGGCGAGTTGGATCTACAGAACGAGCGCATGCTGGTGTACTCCATCCACGTAAGCTGTGGTTTTGAAACGATTGAGAAGCTCCTTACCGAAGCGCTCGCATCTAAGCCAGACAGTGGCTGGTTGTACGGCAACGTGTACGACCCCACCGATGGCACAACGCCTTTGAACTGGTGGCAGTCAATGCTCGCACCCGAGTAATGTCTTGCAGCTTTCATTCAGAACTCCACAACGAGCCTCACTATGCTTGCGTTAATCTCCCCCGCCAAAACGCTCGATTTCGAAACCCCCGCGCCTACTCGCGTGGCCTCCCAGCCGGCTTTTTTGGCGGATTCTCAGGAGCTGATCGACGTGCTGCGCAAACTGGCGCCCCACGAGATTTCAGACCTGATGGGCATTAGCGACAAGCTTGGCGTGTTGAACTACGATCGCTTCGCCCAATGGCAACCGCCTTTCCACCTGGACAATGCCAAGCAGGCCCTGTTCGCCTTTAAAGGCGATGTTTACACCGGTTTGGCGGCGGAAAGTTTCGATGCCGGGGATATTGAGTTCGCGCAAGAGCATTTGCGAATCCTCTCGGGTTTGTACGGCCTGCTGCAGCCCCTGGACTTGATTCAACCCTATCGGCTGGAAATGGGCACCCGGCTTGCCAACCCCCGGGGTAAGGATTTGTACCAGTTCTGGGGTGACCGCATAACCCAGGCGATTAACACCCAACTGAGCACTTTTACCAGCCCAGTGGTGATCAATCTCGCCTCTAATGAATACTTTAAATCGGTGCGACCCCGAAAGCTGGAAGCGCCCGTGATCACACCGGTATTCAAGGATTGGAAAAACGGCCGCTATAAGATCATCAGTTTTTACGCCAAGAAGGCCCGAGGCATGATGAGTGCCTATCTGATAAAGAATCGGTTGACCGACGCGGAAGCTTTGAAGGATTTCGGCGACGGCGGCTACTCATACAATGGCGAACTGTCCACCGCCACCGATTGGGTGTTTACCCGCGCAGAGGCATAACAACAGGCGCTGTTAATCCCATATGGAAGTTGCTCCGGTAACCGTCAGGGACTAAAGTGTGAACTGTTTCACGAAACGTAATTTTTCGAGGCTGCATGGTGATTTGCTCTGGCAATTTTGACGCCAGAAAGCCATAGTTCGGCCGGGTTTTTACGTACCTGCCTAGGGTGCATGGGCGCACCACCCACAATAAGATCAAGGATTTGGTTTGGCCGTTAGCGAACACTATCTTTCTGAAGTGCTGGAACGCCTCTCGCAGGTGGCGCCAGTGTCTTACAGGCGTGTATTTTCCGGGGTAGCCATCTACCACCGGGGCGTACAGTTTGCGCTTATCGCCAATGACCGCCTTTACTTTCGCGTAGACGACGCTTCCTCTCAGCCCTATATCGAGCGCAACATGCCTCCCCTGCAACCTGAGGCGGCGCTTACCAGCGCACGCCACTACTATCAGGTCCCCCAGGTTGTTCTGGAAGAGTCCAATGAGCTGCTGTACTGGATGCGCGCCGCCGTGGAAGCCGCTCCGCAAGATTCCGACGAGACCGCAGCGCTCGGAGACTCGTCGTCCCCCTCCAACACCTACCGCTCTCTGGCGGGCTAAGCTTCTCAGCGGGAACCGATTGATTCGGCGCCAAAGCGGCAAAAATCGTCTACGCTTTTAAAAGACCTAATTGAGAGCAACCGCATGGCAATTCGTATTTTGGTGGTGGATGACGCCAGCTTTATTCGGGATATGGTGAAAAAGCACCTGCGTGACCGAATACCCGGAGTGGAGATCTTTGAAGCTTCCGACGGCAACCGCGCTCTGGCCCTGACCAAACAACACTCTATGGACCTCATTCTCTCTGATTGGGAAATGCCCAATATGAGTGGCGAGGAATTTTTGCGGGAGCTGCGCAAAAAACCGGAGGGTGATCAAATCCCCTTTGTGATGGTGACCAGCCGGGGTGATCGCAGCCACGTAATTAAAGCCGCTGAGGCCGGCGTGTCGGACTATTTGACGAAGCCGTTTAGCC
This sequence comes from Marinimicrobium hydrolyticum, assembly GCF_030848505.1. Taxonomy (GTDB): domain Bacteria; phylum Pseudomonadota; class Gammaproteobacteria; order Pseudomonadales; family Cellvibrionaceae; genus JAVDDU01. The sequence continues at coordinate 224,265 of NZ_JAVDDU010000004.1, read as the reverse complement.
CAGAGGAGCTGCTGCGTAAGGTGGCCAAACAATTGGCCCGTTCCGGCAAGGCGCCAGCGGTCGACGCCGGGCGTCAGGGCAGTACCCAGGGCATAGCCTCCGCTTCGGTGGGAGTGCTGATGGGCGGCGGTGCGCGCGGCGATAAAAGTAAAAAGGTGAAAGGCAAAGCGCGGTTGCGTTTCAGCAGCCGTGGCGAGAGCTGTTTGTGCGTGATACGGGACCTCTCCCTGCAGTCACTCACCGGGTTAATCCAGCGCGGGGAAACGATCCCGGGGCTGTTTGACCAAGCCGTGGTGAATATTGAAGGGGACAACGAAGACACGACCCCCACCGGCTTAAATGGCTACGTGCACAGCGTGCAGGCCGCTGAAGACCGACCCGACACCACCGTTATCAAAGTGGTGATTCGCTTTGTGGATCAGAATGCCGACAAGCTTGAGGCGCTGTCCACTTACATCGACAATCTGTAAGACAAAAAAAACGCCGGTAAGAACCGGCGTTTTTTGTATTGCGTCTGGGTACCGACCTAGCGGGATCTCAGCCGACCCAAAGCGACAGCGCCCAGGCCCAGGAGCAAGAGCATCAACAAGCTTGGCTCTGGTACCGCCGTGGCGCCTCGACCGTAAAAGCTGATATGAGACACATCGCGGGTGTTTTTCAGCTCAAACAGGGGAGCACTGAAAGGCGATTCCCAAGTGCCACTGGTGGCGCCGAAGTTAATGTTGTAGCCCACCAGAGTGGTGCCACGACCGCTTTTGAAAATCATCATGATCTCGTCAAACGCGCTCCACTTCGGTTCGTTCAACGACCAGATGCCGCTGGTGCTGCTCACCTCGTCATCTTTGTCGATAAATGACCAGTCTGTGTAGCCGAAGAAGGCTTCTGCGTTCACAGTCATTGGATCATGGTTGAGAAAATCCTGATTTGCCTGGTCGCTGTACTGACAGGCACTGGTGTTGCTCACCAGGTTGGTATAGCCATTGGGGCAATCGATAACTGCTGCGTGAGCGCCGAATGACAGGCTAACCATCATGGCACCCAGCAATCCTTTCATTAAAAGCTTGCTCATATTCCTTGACCTCCTTTGATGCCGACACCACGTCGGCTACTAGGCGTGTAATTAGCAAGCGTCGTGCCAAGTCTTTTTGTGAGGCCGATTATTCCATCTAACTAATTGATTTTACACGTATTTATTAGTTGTGGGCAAAAGGGATTTGAAGGCCAGCTTAATGCCTCTGTAAGGTTTTTCGACGGGCTGTCAGCCTCAAAAAAGCACTCGAAAAGCAATGCTGTGACAAGGTCAGAATGGCCACCACTGATCCGGCAAACCCCCTTTGCGCAACAGGGCGGCAACGTCCATGGTTAGCGCGATACCAATGTGTACCAGAACGCCGCCCCAAATAGACATAGAACGAATTGCCAAAATACCCAAAAACAACCCAAACAGTATGGCCCCAGTGGCTTCCAGCCAGAGCTTAGGGAAGTGAATCATCAGGTAGGGCACGCACATCACCCACACCGCATTGGCGCCCATGGCCGGTCGTAACGCCTGCACCATATACCCCCGAAAGAAAAACTCCAGCGCCACGAACTGGCTCATATAGAGGAGTTGCCACGCGAGAAAATCAAACCAACTCCTACCCGCGTAGAAGTAGAATGGATAGTGATCGACGAAGTCCTCGCCCTGGCTGACCATGGCAATAAACACCAAAATGGGGCTGATTAGCAGCACGTAGCCAGGCCAGTGCTGACGGGTTTGCGCCCAGCGCCAGCCGAAATCCACCATCTTCTCCCGCCACATAAACCGGATCACGAGCCACGGGATCAGCAAAAAGCAGATCAGGTGCCAACCCGTCCACCAGATGTAAACGACCAACTGATCCCAGCCGGCCTGACGCAGAGCGAGGATGTAGTGATTCTCGGGAAGGTCGTTCCATTCGGCAAAAGCTCGAAGTAACCAAGCCAGGTTGCGGTCAAACTTCAGGTAATGAAGGGCCAAGAGGGCCACGGAAACGCTGGCCAGCACGACGAACACCCGTCGCAGGGCGGCAGGCCGGGAAAGGGAGTAAGACGGGTGCTCCTGATCGATCTCATCCAAGGCCACTAGAATAGTTTTGGGGTTGAGCAGGCGAGGCAGCATGGGTCTTGGTCCAGGAATTGGCAAAGGCGTATTAAACCTGATTTAGGCGCTTTTGCGAAATGGCCATTCGGGTGACGTCGTCGTTTTGCGGCTCGTGTGGGGCGTCGAGAATTATTCTGAGGCTTTGTAGGGTAATTGGGCGCGGGCAGCTTCCAGGTAGCTTTGAACCTCGCTAGCCTCCAGTGTCAGAAAGCGCTGGATGGGGCTGCGGAATACCGGCTCTGACATCCAGTGGTTGGACAGCGTCAGCACCGGTTCAAAGCCTCGCGCCAGTTTGTGTTCGCCTTGAGCACCGCCATCGAACCGCCCTAGCCCATGAGCAATGGCGTAGTCGATGCCCTGGTAGTAGCAGGTTTCAAAATGCAAATAGTCGAACTCCTCCCGGCAGCCCCAGTAGCGCCCATACAGGCAATCCCGGTCGCGTAGAAACAGAGCCGCCGCCAATGGCTCGCCGTCTCGCAGGGCGCGGACCATCAGACAGTGTTCGGGCATTGTCTCACCCAACTGGCGGAAAAACCCCCGCTCCAAATATCCGCCGTGGCCGCTGCGCTTCAGGTATGTGAGCTGATAGAGGCTGTAAAACCAATCCCAGTCAGCGGTACTGATCTGACCCCCGGCTTTGTGCTCAAACTCAAACCCTTGCGCTGCCACCTGACGCCGCTCCTTGAGAATATTCTTGCGCTTACGCGAACTCATGGTGCTCAGGAAGTCGGTAAAGTCCGAATAACCTCTGTTATACCAGTGGTACTGACAGCCCAGGCGCTGTGGCGCGCCCTGCTCCGCCAGGAGTTCACTGAGCGGCGATTCGGGGAACAGGCAGTGCCAGCCGGAGGCGCCCAGTGAGCGGCTCTCCTCCTGTAGTGCCTGCACCATCGCTAACAGCTGATGGGGCTTCTGTGAGCCCAGCAGGCGCGGTCCGCGGCAGGGTGTAAAGGGAATGGCTGTGAGCAGCTTTGGGTAGTAGTCATAACCGTGTTGCGCGTACGCATTGGCCCAACCCCAGTCAAACACATACTCGCCGTAGGAGTGTTGTTTAACAAACAGCGGCAGCGCCGCGCGCAATAGCTCGCCTTCCCATAGCAAAAGATGATGTGGCTGCCAGCCGCGTTCGGCCGTGGTACTGCCACTGTCTTCCAGTGCGGCGAAAAACTCGTGGCGCACGAAGGGATGGTCATCATCAAGCAGTCCGTTCCACAAATTCGGCGCGACGTGATGAATGGAGTCGATAAACTGATAACGCATCGAGGCGATTCGAGACCCTAGTGGACAACGTCGGTAAGCGGAAAGGTGACGGTTTGTTGGTGGTACTCGGTGTACAACTCCAAAAATCGGTACACCACTTCGCGCGCGTAGCGGTTCTCTGAATTGGACAAAAACACCAAGCCCAGTTGCAGCTCACGATTAAACAGTAACTCCGTACGGATGCCGCGCACCCAGCCGCCGTGGTGAATAAAGTTTTTGTGTTCGGCGAAATCAAACATTCGCCACCCCAAGGCGTAGTGAATGTTGTGTAACTGCGGGTGAAAACGATAGTGCGCCTGCCGGTTGCTGGTGGCCACGATGGGGCGGTGCAGTTGATCCAGCAGCGGCAAGGGTAAAACGTCTTCGCGCGCGCCCAGTTGCGCTTGCAGCCAAAATGCCATGTCCCGAACGCTGGCGTTGGCGCCTGCCGCTGGCGCAATGGCATAGTACTCATCCGATACCGGCACCGGTATCCACTGCCCCCGCCGGCGTACGTGGGGGTGTGCGTGGTTGGGGTTGGCGAGCAAGTTGTCCATGCCAAAAGAGGCCCAGTTCATGCCCAAGCTTTGGAATAAGTGTTGTTCCACGTACTGCTCATAACTGAGGCCGGTGACGATCTCAATCAGATCCCCAACCAGGCTGAACACCACGTTCTGGTAGCTGTAGCAGTTTTCAGGCGGGCAAATAAAATCCACCTCGCCGATGCGCTCAATCACTCGCTGATAGGGAACGCGCGCTTCAATCAGGTTGGTGTACGCTTGCGGCATAAGCCCAGTGGTATGAGACAGAATATTTTGCAGGGTGATGCGCTGGCCATAATCGGCGTTGCGAAATTGTAAATCGGTCAAATGCAGGCTAATGGGCGTTTGCCATTCCAGAGCCTCATCCCGCACCAGTTTGGCGGCGGCGGTAGCGGCGATGGTTTTGGATACCGAGGCGAGGCGAAACACCGTGTCCGCTTGTACCGGTGTATTTTCCCCTTGGCGCAACACGCCATAGCCCTGTAGTAGCTCGATTTCGCCATCGGCAATTATGGCGATGGCGGCGCCGGGGATGTGTGGCATCACTTCTTCAACCAGGTACTGTTCGAGGGCGAGCACGAAGTCCGCGGGTCGATGGCCAAACTCATCGTCACTGTGGGCGGCGAAGGAAAGCAGCGCCAGGCCGAAGCTCAGCGCCCAGCCGTAAAATCGGTTTACATCCATGATCTCGGGATCGGGTTGTGATTGTGAGTTCGAGAGGATACCCGCTAGCCTTACAAAAACCTAGGTGGTGCGGGCCTCCTGGCGTCTGACTGCGCCAAACTGCGTCTCGTTCCACGAAGATCGAAAATTTTGCGGTTTTATATGGCGTTTGGCTACTGACACAGTTTTGACATGCTCAAACGGCTCGTGGACATACTCATTTATCAGCGTCGAATATTCTCCCAGGACCTCAGCCTGGTCACTCCGTTCGAGAAGGCGGAAGACGACGTCGCCATCAGCCGGGCCGTTCAGTTTAAGCTCTGGATGCGGACTGGTTTGAGTGGCGCCTGGCACGCGGCCGGGCCACCCGGTTTGATAATGAGTTCCTGCGCCAGATCTGGCAAAGTCTGGCCAACGAATTCGGTATACTCCGGAACACATTCGTTGGTATGACCACTTGAGTAACCCGACAGACGAGACCCACGCTGCATGATGCCGTTACGCTTTATCGACCGCTTCAAGTTCTTTATTGAGCGCCAGTTCGTCAAAGGTGCCCTGTTCCAACTTTTGATCGTCGGAGCCATAATTGGCCTCATCTCACTGGTTGGAGGCTTGCTCGTCTACCCCTCCGGCCAGGGCGATGACGCGGCTGACGCGGTCTGGTGGGCCTTTCTGCGACTCACTGACCCCGGTTACCTGGGCGATGACGAGGGTACCTGGCAGCGCCTGGTCTCCACCATTCTGACCGTGAGCGGCTACGTGGTCTTTATGGGTACGCTGGTGGCGATTCTGACCCGCTCCCTGATTGCCCGCATGACCGAACTGGAACGCGGACTGACTCCTGTTGCGTTTCGCAACCACGTCGTCATATTGGGCTGGAACAGCCGCACCCTGCCCCTGATTCGCGAGCTGCTGAATGCCTCGGGCCCCATGCGTCGGTATCTGTTGGGGCAGGAAACCAGTCGGGTCCAACTGGTAGTACTGGCCGAAAACATGTCGGCCGAACAGGCGCAACTGCTGCACAGCGACCCCGGTATCGGCTCCAAAGCGCGCCAGGTGGTTCTGCGTTCCGGCAGCGTGCTGCAGACCGAAGCGCTGCACCGGGCCGCATGCTTGAACGCTGCGGCAGTGATTATTCCCAGTAGCCCGCAGGAGCTCAATAGCCTGGTGAGCCCGGATGTGGAGACCATCAAAGCGCTGATGTCGATCGACGCCCAAGCCCGACGCGGGAATGTCACACCGCCCTTTGCGGTTGCCGAAATTCAGGATCTTCGCAAGTTGTCCATTGCTCGGCGCTCCTATACCGGCCCTCTGGAAGTGTTGGCGGGCGATGCGACCATCGCCAGCCTGTTGGCACAGAACATTCTGCATCCCGGCTTATCCACCGTCTACAACGAACTGCTGATGAAGCAGGATGGCAACGAATTCTATGTGCGCAGCGGTGAGCACTTTGCGGGAGAAACACTGGGCGAAATCGCCATGCGCTGCCCTAACGCACTGGTGTGTGGGCTCCTGCAAGAGCAAGGCGAGCAACAAATCTGCCGCCTGAACGCCGCCTCTTCCACCGAGGTTCGCGCCCAGGACAAGGTGGTGCTTATCGCCCGGCGCTTTGAGGACACTGAACCGCTGAATGCCAGTGGGCACCGCCAGGAAGTTGCCGAGCGTCGACCCCGGGATCTGAGCCATCTGGCCAGCCGGGGAAAAATTCCCAAGCGGGTGCTGCTACTGGGCTGGAACAAACGGGTGCCCGCTTTGATTCACGAGTTGGGCAGTTACCGTCAGTATCGCTTCGAGCTGGACATTGTCTCAGTTGTGCCCATCTCTGAGCGAGAAAAAATTGTCGAGCGCTACCAGCCGAATACGGAGCATGTCCGCTGTCAGCACATCGAAAGCGATTTTATGCAGGAAGGAGAGATGCGAGATATTGATACGGGCCGCTATGACAGTATTGTGCTGATGAGTAGCGACCGGACCAATACGGGCGAGGAAGCCGACGCTCGAGTGATTGTCGGGCATACAATCCTGGAAGAGTACCTGGAGCGAGCCAGTCGCCGCCCGCAGCTGATCATGGAGCTGAGCGACCCCAATAATGAAATTCTTGTGAGTCACCAACAGAGTGAAACCCTGATCAGTCCCCTGATTCTGAGTCATCTTCTGGCGCAGGTTGCATTGCGGCCGGAGCTGCGTCTGGTGTTTGACGACCTGTTTACCGAGGGCGGGTCGGAAGTGCTGTTTCGCCACCCTCAGGACTACGGCATCAAAGCGTCCCTGCCCTTCTGGAAACTGGAATCATTGGCCGCCGAAAAGGGCGAAACCGCGCTGGGCGTCTACTACCGAACGCCGCAAGCGAACGGCCACCGCCTACAACTCAACCCGCAAAGAGATGCTGCTCTGGACATTACCCAAGAGGATGAGTTGGTCATTCTCACCCACAGTGGCATCAATAAAGCAGCCCCACAATGAGCACAAACCGTCGACAATTTCTCACCGGCGCTGCGGCACTGGCGTCCAGAACCTGAATGCTGTGGATAGTGACCAGAAAGGCGTTCGGGAGGCCGGCCCCCCGAACGCGCAGAAGTGAGTTTTTAGCGGGTGGTTAAAGCGTTTTCAAAAACTCCACTAGCTCCCAGCGCTCTTTTGCGCTCAACGCGGGCAGAGTTTCGCCGTTCAGCTGTGGTGTACGCCCGGCGGCGTACTCATGGCCGGTGTTCCAATCACCACGGCGCAGTGTGCGGAAGCGGAAACCGTCATAGCCATCGCTGCGAAAGCCGACTTTAACCGGATCAAACTCCCGGCTGCCTACCATAAAGTCATCGGGGCGGTACTCGCCATCCTCTGGATCTCCAGGGCGTTTTACGGGCAGCAGTAAATCATACAGTGTGGGAACAGAGCCATTGTGCAAATAGGGCGCCGTGGCCCATATACCGTTGAGGGGCCGCGCCTTGTAGCTCAACAGGGAGTTGTAGGGCTCGGCGGTGGTGTCGGGTCGGTAGTCGCCACTGCGAACGCTGTATTTGATTTCATTTTCAAAGAATGACAGACCCAGGGTATACAACCAATCCAGGCGACGGCGAATAAAACCTTTGTCCGGGTCGGGTGTGGCCACCACGCCAGTGGTAGCGGCGGTAAGAATCTGCACCACCGGTGCCTCTTCCTCCAGAACCAACGGGCCGACCCCGGTACTCTGATAAGTGCCGGCAAAGTTACCGGACCAACCGCGGTATTGAACGCTGTTTTCCGCCATGGCGGGATCGGTACCCGCTTTGTCGATGTCGAGCATTTTACCCACGATGATGCGATCCCAGGCATCGCGCTCAATCAGTTGATGGCAGGATTGACAGTATTGGCCGTAAATACGCTCGCCCCGCTGGGCTTTTTCCCGGTCAATCTCGCCGAGAATCTCCTCGGGCCACTGGGGCGATTGCAGTCGGCCCAAGTGGGCTTCAAGGCGCTGCAGATTGACTAAGTCAATTGAGGACGTAAACGAAATACGCTTGCGCTTATTGCTTTGCCCGGTCAGGTGCGCGGATAAACTGAAACGGGGGCTGCGCGCTTCCCAATCCAGCAACGCGAACACACCGATCACTTCACCGGCATTCCGGCCCAGTGGCCCCATGCCGGCATTGTTGGCGATACCGTTCCACTGTACATAGTCACTGTGGGTGATATCCCACAGGAAGGGGTAACTGACGGGCGCGTTGGGCTCGTTAAAAATGGCGTTGCGGATTCGCAGCATATCCCTCTGGTTAAGGCCTGGGTAACCTTCTTCCTGGGACTGCAAGCGGCGGGTAATCAGTTGGAATTCGTCGTCGCGGATGACGGTAGCGTTCACACCGTCGAGCACCAAGTCGACTTGCTCGGGCGTCAGCAAATAACGGCCCGTGGGTGACTCAACGCGGCGCAGCAGTTTGCCCAGCTGTTCTTGGTTGAGTACGTGCTGCAACACACGGTTGTAAATTCGGCCGAAGGCATCAAGCCGACCATAACCATAGTCGACGCGGCTGTGGTTGATGGTGTTGTACAGCTGAACGTTTTCGGACCACTTGTCCAGGCTTTCGAGCACTTGCTCACGCTGTCGGTAGTCGTTGCGCAGCGCCAGCACCTCATCGACGAAGCGCTCGCGCTTTTCTTCTTCCTCGCGCGTGGTGATCAGGGCTTTTTCCAAGCCGGTAAGAAACCCCACCATGTCCGCCATGGCCGGCCCGCCGTCAATGCGAATGGCTTGGCCTTGGTAATTGACCTGTGCGGTGTGGCAGGCGGCGCAAGTAAAACCGATGTAGTCCTTGCCTCGGTAAGTTTCTTTTACGAAGCCGACGGGTAAGCCGTCTGGGTTAAAAAAGGTGGGTTTCTGCGGCAGGTAGCGGTAGTAATCGATGTTGGCGTCGGAGCGAAACCGCTCCTCGGAGTTCGCCTGCTCCAAGACCACGAACAAGTCGTAAGGCATGAGCCCTGAGCCCTGCGTGGTGTTGTAAAACCAAAGGCTGTCGGAGCGGCTCCAACCTTGGTCCAGGTACACAGGTGTTGAGTAGCTTTCGCCAAAAGCACCGTCGGTGATAGCGATGGCGCCGCGGTCCGGGTCGTTGTCCCAGTTTTGGTAAATCTTTCCGCCGGCGAAGGTCAGCGCCATGGCGACGACCGCCAGGAACAAAAGCCAGAGCAGCCATTTCAGTTTGGGCTTGTGATATTGCATGGAAAACAGGGAGGGATTGATCAACATGGATGAGCTCCTGATTTGTTATTGTTCGTCCCTAGTTCTGCGCACAACCGCAAGGGCGTCGATGCGACCTGGCAGATAATAGCACTTCAATGGGCGCAAGGCACGATCAGGAGCAGGTGAGATTTGGCGGGTTATGTGGCGTTGCAGAGAGGACGCATCACAGAAGGGGCACGGGGCTAAGCCAGAGTCAGAAGTATTAGCCCTGACAGACTGTAGAGAATAACAATCTTCCAAAACACGCGGGGTGAATCTTCGCGGACGACCCGCCCTGGGCCGTAGATCTCGCCTTTAGCGACGGCGTAGATAACGTAGACGATCAGTAGCGTGGCGACAGCGGTCAGAAATAGCATTCGTCCTCCGCGATTCGGTTCACGAAGCCGAGGCGCTGGCCGTCGGCTTGCCCTTTGGTTGCGGTAGGGCGGGTAAGTTGTGAGTGGTCATCAACAAACCCTTTTGGTAGAACTCAGTACTTTTTTGGTGTTCCCCCAGGTGCGCTAACAGGCGGGCCAGCTCGGCACAGGTTTCCGGTAGTGGCTGCAGGCCGAGGCTGGTCTGAAAATAGTCTTTGGCTCTGCCCCACAACTCATTGCGCAGGCTAAGTCGGCCCAGGCTGAGTAGTAACAGAGCGTCCCCGGGGCGCTTTTTCAACCAGGACTCGGCGGCGACCAATTGCTTGCGGGAATCTGGGCCAGCGATCAGCCCGTATAGGCGCACCAAGTCCCGGTCCCAGTGTTTTTCCAAGGTTTTGCGCACCAGAGCTTCCGCCTCTTCGTGCAATTGGTTGTCGATTAATTGCTGCGCGTAGCAGAGCACGATCTCAGGTTCCCGCTTGAGGTTATTGGGTACGTGGTCCCAAGTCTTGTGCAACAGTTTCAGTGCCTCATCGGACGTCTTCTGGCGTGCCTTGTGGCCACTGCGGCGCAGCAGCGCCAAATGCAATTGGAACGTGAGCCGGTCCAGTTCGACCGGGCTTTCACTGCCATAGGCGCGGAGGCTGGGCAGTATTTCCTGCAGTGAATCCCAGTCTTCCAATGCCACGTACACTTGACGTAATAAATCCAAGATCACCGGGTGTTGGGGGGCTTTGCGCCGGACGCGCTCCAGGGTGGCCAGGCATTGCTCGTAGCGTTTGCTGACCAGTTGCATGCGTGCCTGAGTCAACGCTACGGCAAGATCGCTGTTCGGGCTGCTTTGCTCCGCCTTGTGCAGCAGTTCCAGGGCGGTTTTGCGGTCTCCCGCTTCGTAGGCGCAGCGGGCGGCGGCCAGGTAATTGATCAGCGGTGTTTCTGTCCGCTTGGCGGCGCGCAGCAGTTTACGCTGGGCTTGTTTCCAGTTGCCTTCGATGAAATCGATCAGGCCGCTGGTGGTGCGCCGCTGGGCTCGGGCGCTACTCATCATGCCCTGGGACAGACGCCGGGAAATATTCATGGTGCCGCGCACCAGGCGAACCACCAAGAGTAAAAGCGCCAGCGCGATCACTAAAAGCAGTACGCCGAACCAAAAACTCATCTCCACGCTGGTGTTGCCCAGCGCAATCAAAATGTAACCAGAATCGGCGCGCACGGCGGCTAGGGTTAGGCCACCCAGTAGCATGGCGGCGAGCACGAGCAGCAGAGTACGCTTCATAGCTCGTTCTCCTCACGCTCCTGGTCGTCCTCGTCGGGCTCTTGCTCAGGTCTTTGCAGATTTTCCATATGCGATTGGAGCCGCGACAAGGTGTCGCTCAAGTCGGGCAGTTCCGGGCGAATGGACAGAGCCGCCAACTCGCGCAGCTCATCCTGGACGTCGCCGGTTTGGGAGTTGAGGCCATAATACTGCTCGAGCCAATCGGCGGCCCGTTCGAGATTGGCTCGATAGATGTCGGGCTGTTCGCGCAGTAGCGCCAGTTGCGCTTGCTCCATCATGAGTTGGAGGTTCTGGCGCAGATAGAAGTGCTCGGTGGTGGTTATCTGGGCGGCGATGGGCTCGTCGTGGCGTCGAATGCGCAAGTGATCGCTGAGCGCGGCGCGCAAGTTACGGAAGCTCTGGGTGACGTTGTAACGGATTCGCTGCCAGCGGGTGGCGTCTGGGCCGGGCGGTTCCGCGTCCAGGCCTTGTACGTCTTCTCCCTCTAGTCGTTCCAGGGGGTCGGCCAGAGGTAATTCTTGGAGCTGTTCGGTTAAGGAAAGCATTTGCAGATATATGCCTTCCCGGTCCACTTGATCAGCCATTCGCAGGGCGCGCACATCCCGCGCCAGCGCGCGTCGAACCCCGTGCAGTCGGCCGTCGTTGAGGGTTTGAAATATTTGCTCCACCTGCTCGGCCATGGCCAGAGCGTTGGTGGCGTCGCGCTCCATCAGCAAGCGCTGATTGGCCAGGCGCAATAAGTATTGGGCCTCGGCAAGTTTCCAGTCTTCCCGGTTAGTGGTGGACATGGCTCTGAGCCGACGCTGGGTGTTTTCCAAGCGCTCATCCAGGGCGGAGAGGGCTTGGTCCCGCTGTTGCGCCTGTTGCTCCAGTTGACGCGCCATTTGCGTTTCCAACTGGGTTTCCAGGGTCTGGAACTCTTGTTGCCGTTGCTCGGATTCACGCTCTCGGGTCTGGCGCTCGGCTCGCAATTGCTCGCGCAGCTCCTCCACAGCGGTTTCCAGTTCATTCAGTTGCTGGTGTTGGCCCTCTTCCATTTCCTGCCAGAGATACCAACCGCCGGCGGCGATTGCGGCCATTAAAAGCAACAACAACCAAAGCCACATTCCGCCGCGACCACCGGGGGATTTCTTTTTTGCACGGGGTTTACTGCGCGGCGGTTCAGCCTGAGTAGTGGTTTTTGGCGTGTCCTGTGTCTCGCTGCTTTCGCTCGGGGTGTCTTGAGTCACGTGATTGATGTCCTGCTCAATGTTGTTTCAGAGTCGCCAGCATACTGGCGTCGGTGGCGTTTTCGGCGGTCAGCACTTGCTCAAAGCCCAGCTCCCGGGCCAGCTGCGCAACCCGCTCTCCCGGTACCAGCACGGGCAGCTGAACTAGCGCCTGGGTTAATCCCTTCCGCTGCGGATCTAGGGCGAGTTGATCGAGCAGCCTTCGGTAATTGTGCAGACTCTCGCCACTGTGTAAAGCCACAACCTGCTTCTGCTGCCACACTTTGGGGTCGGTAAAGGTGGCGATCAACTGATCCGCCGCGTCGTCGGGCAAGCGGCGCTCGTAGAGTTCGGCGAAATCTACCCGTGCGCCCCGCTCGGCCAGTACTTGCGCCATATAGGGACGGCCGCCCACGCCCCGAAAGATCAGTATACGCTTTTCGGCCACTTGCGCTGGTTGCAGAGCCGGATCCTGTAACAGCGCTTCGCTGTTCATGGCGCCGCCGGGCGCCTGTGCCCGCAGGCCCTGCTGGCTGAGCGCGCCGGCCGTACTGGCGCCCACGGCAAAGTATTCAATACCCACGGGGAGTTGCGGCCAATAATTGTCCAGCCATTCCATGGCGTGCGCCACCGCATTTTGGCTGACGAAGATCACCTTTTGATAGAGATCGAAATCCAGCACTCGATCCTTGAGCGCCTGAAGCTGTTCGGGTGTGCTGACGGGCACCAGTTCTAATAGGGGCACGGCCACGGCCTCGGCGCCCTCCCGGGCCAGGGTTTCACACCAGGCACTCGCCTGATGTGCAGGGCGCGTTACCAGAATCCGCATTCCGGTCAGTGCACTCATTCCCCGTTATTTTCCTGTGACGCTTCCGCCACTTGGGCCAATACCCGGTCAGCGCCCGCTGCCAGCAGCCGTTCTGCCAATTCGGTACCCAAGGCGTCCGCTTCGGCTACGGGCCCGCTAATGTCGTCAAAAAACATTTCCGAGCCGTCCGGTGCGCCCACCAGGCCGCGCAGCCAAAGGCCCTTCTCGTTGTGCACGGCGTAGGCGCCGATGGGCACCTCGCAGCTGCCGCCCAAACGCCGGACCAAAGCCCGCTCGGCGGTCAGAACTTCCGCTGTTGTTTGGTCGTGCAGGGGTGCCAGTAAGTCCAACGTCTCCTGATCACTGGTGCGACATTCAATGCCCACGGCTCCCTGCCCGCCCGCTGGCAGGCTGTCTTCGGGGGCTATATAGGAGGCGATGCGGCTGTGCAGTTCGAGCCGCTCCAGACCGGCGGCGGCCAACACAATCGCGTCAAACTCGCCTTCGTCCAGTTTACGCAAGCGGGTTTGTACGTTGCCGCGCAGAAAATTCACCTTTAGGTCCGGCCGGGCCGCCAGGATCTGGCACTGGCGGCGCATGCTGGACGTGCCCACCACGCTGCCCGGGGGGAGCTCGGCCAAAGCACCAAACTTGTTGGATACAAAAGCGTCGCGAGCGTCGGCGCGCGGGCAGATTACCGGTAGCCCGAGGCCCTCGGGGAAATACATGGGCACATCTTTCATGGAGTGCACGGCAATATCCGCTTCGTCGTTCACCAACGCGTGCTCCAGCTCCTTCACAAACAGACCCTTGCCGCCCACCTTCGCCAGCGGTATGTCCAGAATCCGGTCGCCGCGGCTGGTCAGCGGCACGAGCTCTACCGATAAGTGAGGGTGATGCTTCAGCAGCTCGGATTTCACATATTCCGCCTGCCACAAGGCGAGCAGACTTTTGCGGGTGGCAATGCGCAGGGTTTGGGTCATAGAAACGGCCAGAAGTTAAAAGCGGGAAAAGGCCTGATGATACCAGAGAAGCCCGCTCTAACGCATGGCCGCGCCCCAGGTAGCGGGGCGTGACCTAAAGGGTTTGAAAAGCCAATTCGTCAGTGATGAAGCCGAGAAAGGCGGCCAACCAGCTTTTCCCCGGTACTATTCGGGAGTGGGTACAGGCTTGCTTTCGAACGTCCAGGTAGACGATTGGGACAGCCCTGGCGGATCACCTACAAACAAGTGGCTCGATTCCTGATCATCCTTCAGTTGCCATTGGAACCAGGCCGTAGCGACTCGACCAAATTCGCCACCATAGGGCTCTCCATAGGTGCCGCCATGTCCGACGTCCATGTTGCCCACAAAAACCGGCACATGGTTAATGCGCTCGAAATCGTCCATGCCGTTGTCGTAGGCGATGTCTGACGGGCCACCGAGTAAATACAGCGTGGGCGAATGAATCTTGTCCAGTTGAGATTTATCCACCTGAGGTATTCCCGGCAGGCCTTCACGCGGGCTATTAAAAATACCGCTATTGGCAACCAACAACGCCGATACCCGTGGATCGCCTGCCACTTCGAGCGCTTGTAAGCCACCACAGGACATACCGCTGACGGCGATCCGGTCAGTGTTAATTTTCTGATAGTAGTTGCTTTCCGCGTTTTCATTCTGAGCAATTGCCCAATCCATGGCGTCGACCAATTTTGAGGAGGTTGAGCGCGCCGTTACCGGCTCTCCGTGTTCTTCAGGAAAGGTGCCAATCGCAATCACCAAAAAACCATGAGAGGCAATTTGGTTTAAAAAATTGACGTGTTCCCAGGGCGAGTCAAAGCAAGCGCCGTTTCCCCAAACAATGATGGGTAGTTTTTGGTCTTGACCGAACTCGGAAAGATCTTCTGGCTGAAAGAGTGTGTGCGTAGGGAGTGAAGCATCCGTCAGCATGATTGCGCTGTGGGGCCCGGTACCTCCGTTCTCGATAACCCGGCTGTTGACGATTTCTGACCAGGATGGGTGGATCCAAAACATCGTCAGTAGAACAATGAGCGCATGCTGTTTCTTCATTCCATTCGTCCTCGTTAGCATTTATTTACACTACTGGTCAAAAGTTAACTCCCCAGACCAACGGCGTCACTACTTCGAGATCATATAGTAAGTTACTATCCGTGTTGGTTACTTTTACACAACTTATAATTCAGAGTTGAGAAACTCTCATGGCTTGTTACAGGGTTTGTACAAGCAGAGCCCGTTTTTGGTATGAATGGGCGCTCAAGGCGATGAGTCTGATCGCTGCCGCCGCAACGACCACTGCGGCATTGGCCTCGCCAGAAAAAAATGTAACCGATTTCCATCGCGCCTGTTCCCTCCTCACAAATGTTCAAACCTCCCTTGATCAGCAGCCTTTACGTGTTACCAAGGCCAATTTTTCCGAACCTACTCAGGACGAGACTGAACAGCAGTCGTTACCTGCTCATTGCGATGTCTATGGCTTTTACGGTGAACGCAAGGGTGCAGACGATCAACCCTACGCCGTAAAATTTCATATGCGCCTCCCTCTCGATTGGAACGGTGGTTTGTTTTTTCAGGGTGGAGGCGGACTGAACGGCAACGTCGGCGATGCTACTGGGCCGACGGGGCATGGAGATCCGGCAATACAGCGAGGCTACGCGGTAGTGAGTCACGACTCGGGTCATGATACGACTATCAATAGCGATCCCCAGCGCGGCGGAGACGCGGCGTTTGGTTTCGACTTCAAAGCGCGCAAAAACTACGCCCACGCATCGATTGAGAGTACTCATCAGGCAGCGAGTATTCTGATCAATGCACTGTATGGTCAGCGTCATGAACAGTCGTACTTTTTTGGTTGTTCCAAGGGTGGCCAAGAAGGCATGATCGCCGCCCAACGTTACCCAGAATTGTTTGATGGCATAGTCGCCATCGCTCCCGGTATATCTTTGCCAAAAGCGGCCGTCGCCCAGGCTTGGGACACTCAAGTGTTTGCCGCCTTGATGGATCAGAGTGCGGGCATTGGTGACTTGGCAAATACCTTTACGGATGCGCATCTGCGTACGGCCAGCGATGCCATCATCGAGGCCTGCGATGAACTCGATGGTCTTAACGATGGCATGATCCAAAACTTTCCCGCCTGCACCGCCGACAAAGTTTATCCAGCGCTTAAGGCTCGCCAATGCCACAATATTGATCAGAACGATTGCCTGAGCGCTGATCAAATAGTTGCGCTGCTTACCTCGTTTTCGGGTGTTCGGAACACGCAAGGTGAAGCGCTCTATACGTCGTTTCCATTGGATACTGGCATAACAGACTTCGGTTGGCGCCTTTGGAAACTGGGTAATGGGGAGATACCGCCACTGAATGTGGTACTGGGCATGCCTGCACTAGCCACTGTTTTCTCCACCCCGCCACGCGCGCTCGACACCTCGCCAGAGAACCTCTTCGCTCAGCAGTTGGCTTACGATTTTGACCGCGATGTTGCAGCGATCTTTTCTACCCACGCGGACTTTCCCGAATCCGCTTGGCAGCTGATGCAGGCAACGTCCACTGATTTGGATGCGTTTAAAGCGCGAGGCTCCAAATTGATTCTGGTTCATGGCGTTTCCGATCCGGTGTTTTCTATCAACGATTCCATCAATTGGTGGGAAAGCGTCAACGAACGCTATGAAGGTGCGGCTAACGACATTGTGCGGCTTTTCCCCGTGCCCGGCATGGGGCATTGCCAAGGCGGCCCGGCAACCGATCAGTTTGATGCTTTTACGGCGCTGCTTGATTGGGTTGAAGACGCCCAGGCACCCGACACCCTGATCGCTACCGCAGGGGACTCCACCCCCTGGCCGGGAAGAGAGCGCCTGTTGTGCGCCTATCCGACGCTCTTGCATTATCAAGCAGAAGATACGAGTGCGGGAAAATTCCAGTGTCGGTAAACATTTATTGGGCAAAGAATTCAAAAGTAACGCCAGAGTAATTCGACCCCGAGCGGCCACGTTGAGCTTAATGGGTTTGTTGAAGGATCGGCGCTTTCTTTGAATATAAGAAAAACTAAAACACAACTATAGAGAGGAAGAGAGATGCAACGAAAAATGAAAGTTATTTCCAGGTTTATGGGATTCGGCGTGCTCTGGTTGGTCAGCGCGTTCACCTTCGCTCAAGACGGAAAAATGTATCCGATGGATGCTCCTGAAGAGCCACGAGCGATACCATTAAACACGGGTGGCGTAGAAGGTCAGAAGGAAGAAGAATCGTGGTTTCGCCAGTGGGGCGATCCAATGGCTCGGAACATTACGAAGGCCACGCTGACGCCGTTTCTCGCCGATCCAGAAAAGGCAAACGGCACCACGGTTATTGTCGCCCCCGGTGGCGGTTTCATGTGGCTTTCCATGGATAATGAAGGTTGGCAGGTCGCAGAGGCGCTGGCAGCTCAGGGTATCAATGCGTTTGTATTGAAGTACCGGCTTCAGCCGACGGCCGCCAAGCTTGAGGATTTTGAAGATCAACTGAATCAACGCTTTGCCGATGCAGAAAACATGGCGAGAGAAAGCGAAGATCCTCAACCGCGACCACGTTGGGATTTAAGTAATCAGCTGGAGGATGTGGAAGCGGCGTACGCGTTGATTAAGAGTCGGGCGGATGAGTGGAATGTTGATGTCGATAACATTGGCATGGTTGGATTTTCCGCAGGTGCCGGGCTGACAATGGCCACCACCCTGCAATCGGAGAAAGTGGACTTGGCCTTCATTGCTCCGATCTATGGCGGTATGAACCGAGTAGACGTGCCCAAGAACGCGCCCCCAATGTTTGCCGTTATCGCTGTTGACGATTTTCTGTTTACGGGTGACTTCGGCTTGCTGAAGTCATGGTATGAAGCAGACATTCCGTTTGAATTCCACCTCTACCAGAACGGCGGCCACGGCTTCGGCCTGGGCAACCCCGATCGTACCAGCAACAAGTGGTTCGATGCGTTTATGCATTGGTTGGATGTCAACGGGTTTGTTAATCCGTAACGCGTCCAAGTACGGTTGAATTGCCTAACCGGTCATTCCCGCCAAAGAACGTCATCCTCGACTCCGATCGGGGACGGGAATCCACCTCCTAAAGCATAGGCTCCCGCATTGTGGGAGCCGGCTCAATCCCACACAGGCGCAAAATCCGGATTGGCAATCCGCTCGCCCCGATCAAGCCCATTCATAACAGTAAGATCACTGTCATCCAACTTCAGACTTTGAGCCGCCCAATTGCTCTCCAAGTGATCCCGTTTGGTGGACGAGGGAATCACCGCAAAGCCCTGTTGCAGCAACCAGGCAATGGTCACTTGTGCGGGTGTAGTGCCATGCTTTTGTGCAATCTGTTGAATGTCCGGTTCATGGGCCACTTTGCCGCACGCCAAAGGCATATAGGCGGTTAGGTGAACCGAGGCCTTGCGCGCGAAGGCTGCCAGTTTTTTGTTTTGCAAAAAGGGCTGGATTTCCACCTGGTTGGTGGCAATGTTGGGCAAGCCGATGATCTGATCAACTTGCTTGAGCTGGGCCGTGGTGAAGTTGGACACGCCAATCAGGCGCGTCAGGCCTTGGCGCTGCGCTTCCAGCATGCCCTCCATATACTCCTGCATGGGCACTTCGTCATTGGGCGAGGGCCAGTGCACCAAAGCCAGGTCTACCTGGTCCATCTTCAGCCGCTCAAGGCTCGCTTCCAGGCTGGGAATCAGCCGATCCCGGCTCAATTGGTCAAACCAGATTTTGGTGGTCACGAACACCTGATCCCGCGGCACACCACTCTGTGCAATAGCTTGGCCCACATCCGCCTCGTTGTCGTAGAGCTGTGCCGTATCGATGTGACGGTAGCCAATCTCCAGAGCGGCGGTTACCGAATCCACCGCTTGTTTGCCGGTCAAACGATAAGTACCCAGGCCTAGGGCTGGAATTGCATTGCGCATAGAACATCTCCAAACAACGGTTTCCGAATTGGGCAAGTGTAACAAACACGCCAAGCGGGGGCAGCGATAGGTGCAAACAGCGCCGAATTGGCCTTTTGCGCTGGCGGACCATCTACGGCATTATCGGAAATCAAACCCAGACATCTACAAGGAGGGGCATGATGAGCAAGCAACGCATCGTTCCACACCTATGGTTCGACAAAGAGGCGAAGCAAGCGGCAGAATTCTATTGCACTGTCTTTCCCGCCTCAAGCGTCACCAGCACCGTTACGGTACCCGGCACCCCATCGGGTGACTGTGACGTCGTCTCCTTCACCGTGTGGGGACACGAATTCATGGCCATCAGTGCCGGGCCCGAGTTTACGCTCAATCCATCGGTATCGTTCATGGTCAATTTCGATCCGTCCCGGGACGAGGACGCGCGCGAGAAAATCGACGAAGTGTGGAAGGCGCTTTCCGATGGGGGCAAGGTATTTATGCCTATTGATAAATACCCCTTCAGCGAACGCTACGGGTGGATTCAAGACAAGTTTGGCGTGTCCTGGCAGCTTATCCTCACCGACCCGGAGGGCGAGGAACGGCCTACCATTATTCCCTCGCTCCTGTTCGTGGGTGACATCTACGGAAAAGCGGAGGAGGCTTCGGACTTCTACCTGTCCGTATTCAACAATTCGAAGCGCGGCGAACTTGTACGCTACCCCGCCGGCATGGAGCCGGACAAAGAAGGCGCGGTAATGTTCACGGACTTCATGCTGGAGAACCAGTGGTTCACCGCCATGGACAGTGCGCTGCAGCACGACTTCGCGTTTAACGAAGCCATTTCGTTCATCATTAAGTGTGAAGATCAGGAAACCATTGATTACTACTGGGATAAGCTATCGGCGGTGCCCGCAGCCGAACAATGCGGCTGGCTCAAAGACCGGTATGGCCTATCGTGGCAAGTTGTACCTGCGGTCATGGACACCATGATGCGGGACGACAACCCCGACGCGCTGAGCCGCGTTACCCAGTCCTTTCTCAGCATGAAGAAATTCGATATCGCTGAGCTACAAAGGGCCTACGATGGAGCTGGGCGATAAACACAGCCATCGAACCGGTGACTCAACATCATGCCACCTAACCAAACCGACGCCCCGCCCGCCCTGCTTCGCTACATTCTGGCCACCTTCGGCTGGACATGGACTGCATGGTGGGCTGCTGTATGGGCGGAACGAACTCCCGCCGATTTTCTTCAGCCGATACTGTTTGCCTTGGGCGGCTTAGGACCAGCGCTGGGTGCAGTCTACGTTCTGCGTGGCATGAGCGGCGCTTACCGGCGGGACTTTCTAAACCGGCTTTGGAGTCCGAAACGAATAGCTCCGTTTTGGTGGCTAATGATCGCAGCCATCAGCATCGCCCCTGCCCTTATCGCCTACCTGGCAGCGGTTGCCATTGGCCGCCCGCCAACGGGTGAGATCGCCCTATCACTCAGTTCATTAGCCTTTGTCATCGGCTTTGCCGTCGCCGCCGGCGCCGTCGAAGAACCGGGCTGGCGCGGCGTTGCTCAGGACATAACCCAAGCCCGTGCACATCCGCTGATAGCCGCCATGTTCATCGGGCTACTCTGGGTGTTATGGCATGTACCCTTATTCTTCATGGAGGGAAGCTACCAACACGACCTGGGCCTACTGACACCCCGCTTCTGGCACTTCAACGCAGCGCTCATGCTACTCAGCATTCTCTACGTATGGGTATGCAACGGCGCTAACGGGAGCATCCTGGCCGCCATCCTCCTTCACGCCGGCACCAACATCGCAGGCAGCCTTATCCCGCAAGACGCGCTGACTGACCTGACCCGCTCAGTCGTATACCTCATCGCCTGCCTCGCCGTCATAGGATGGACCCGGGGAAGACTGCAGCTGCAAACCAAAACAACGCAGCGCCCAAGCTTCCAAAAACGAACCTGAACTAGCAATTCCGTTGTTCACCCCACAACGGATGATTTCCGTATTTTAACGCAACTTTTCCATAGCAATTGGTTATAAGCGCCGGCGGCCATGGGTTTGCATGCATGTTACTATGGGCGCCAGGAATGAAAGACGGAATTTTTCCGGGTTTAAATACGGAAAATTTCCTTCTAATAATATTGTTACATCATAGGAGCCTGAATGATTAAGACAGTTTCTGAAATGCTTCAGGCATTCATTCGAGAGGAAACCGAAAAGCTTGACAGCTATCAGATTAAGCATGGCCCTACTATCGGCGACATGTACGAAGGGCTGTCTGCCGAACTTCTGAATCGAGCTATTCCTGACCAGTTAAACTTGAGGGTCGTTAGTGGCTTTATAACCGATGGTGGCCAACACCTATCGGGACAGATGGACTGCATGTTAGTGCAGGGGGAAGGTGAAGCCATACCTTACACAGAAAATACGTATAAATGGCACGTGCGTGATGTTATTGCCGTATTAGAAATAAAGAAAACTCTTTATTCTAAAGACCTTATAGATTCGTTTTTAAAGCTCAGGCAGGTTTCGGAAAGCTATTCAAAGTATCTCTTCGATGGAGATCATAGTGATAATCGAAAAATTGATCTTAGCTCCTCATACAAGATATTTTCGCAGTTAACTGGTATTCACGCGCCGTCCTATCACCAGCGGCATGAGCTTACCAAGGAAAACGAATTAATTTATACCACAGTATTTATGGAGCAGCTAACTCCACTCCGAATAGTTCTCGGATATCATGGGTTCTCAACGGAGCATAGCTTACGTCAAGGTTTAGTTAAATTCTTGGAAGAGCAAGGAGTAGGCCCCGGTTTTGGTGTTCCTGCTTTTCCTCAGCTTATAATCAGCGGTCACAATTCCCTAGTTAAGGCTAACGGGCGTCCTTACCTATCGACAATGCGCGACGGATACTGGGATTTTATGTGCTCAAGCAGGGCCAATCCAATTATATTTATTCTTGAACTTATATGGTCAAAAATTGAGCTTGAGTTTGACGTTAGTATGCCTTGGGGTGATGACTTGGAGGTGGAGGTTTTAAACGAGTTTTTGCGTGCAAAGCCTTTTTTTGGCAAAGACCAAGCTGGATGGCACCTTGTTTATGATGAGTTATCATCGAAAACATTGGAGTCTAGGTGCGACTCAAAGAGTTGGGAGCCTCTGGAAGTAACCAGCAGTCAGTACGTAATTTTTAACAGACTCGCGAATGAGAATATAGACACCAGTGATCCTGATTTTATCGAGTTCGCCGAGAAGGAGTCTGGGTCGGCTGAAGATTTTGTAAAATCAATTACTTCGTCTGGCCATGCTGCGCTTGATGGCTTGGAATTGAAGTTGACGACTGAAAACCTAGTTGCATTGATTTCGCCTGACGGACGGTTTTTGATTGCGGAGAATAACTCCGGAAGATTGGCCCCTTGGTTGAACAGCAACTTCGATAAAAAGATGTAACAAAGCAATGCACGCGACAAGCGCGTGATTGCGGCGTTAACCAGGCGTATCGGATCGACATAAACATGATAAGAGAGTACTACACCCGGAAGGCCTACCAGCTTTATCCCTTTCGTTGGACTTTCGTAATTGCTCTGGTAGGTTCATTCTTCGGTCTTTGGGTACATTCGAGTGCATTCTTCTTGGCGGTGCATGCATTTATCCATGCCTGGTCAATTTTGGCGCTTGCAATAATCATTTACTATGGGCCCGTGAGAAGGCTGGCTGGTACATTGATGGTAGAAGGGGGGCGGCCTTTGGCATGGCCTTTCATACTATTTTTTCATGCTGGTCTTGTTATTCTTACCGTGGGTGTACTATATGGCATTCTTTTCGGTTAACAAAGCGCAGCACTACACCGCCGCAGGCGGCGGTGGGACGCTCGTAAACTCGCGCCCGTGTGCGCGACGTTAAATCCTATAGTGAGGAATGAAGTGTTCGATTACATAATCAACAATAAAGAATGGATCTTCAGTGGGTTGGGGGTTGCAGTCGTATCGTGGATTTTCTGGCGAAAATCATCCAACACAAAGATGGCACAAAAAAGTGGCGATAATTCAACGAATATCCAAGTTGGCAGAGATATCAATATGTCGGACAAGGGCAAGGGCAGTGAAGATAAGTAAGAAATCCCAAGAGTCAGGCGATAACTCTGTAAATCTACAAGCGGAAAATATAACCGTAAACGCTGGCTTGTCGATTGCTCATGTTAAAGAGATCGCGCTAGAGGTTTTCGAGGGAAATTTCTACAAACTGGCAGGGGTAGCTAAAGAAACAGCCGGTCAACGAGCAAAAGAGATAACGGAGCAGTTTCTTGAGGAGCTGTCAGAAAAGAACCCGGATGGTTTGAAGGCGTCGGAAGATCCTGATTTTCAACATTCTTTGTTTCAAGCACAAAAGGAATATGCTCGTTCTGGAGACAAAGAACTTGGCGATATTTTGGTTGATATTTTAGTTGACCGCTCGAAAGAGGACGAGAGAAGTCTTCTGCAAGTGGTTTTAAATGAGTCTTTGTCAATAGCGCCAAAATTGAACAGCAAGCAGCTTGATATACTGGCTTGCTGCTTTAATCTCGGTTACACAAAAAGAAACAATATCGCCAACCTAAAGATGTTTGCGGATTACCTAAATAACGCAGTGCTGGTATTTGCGGATGCTGTAGGAGAAAAGGATTCAAACTATAAGCATATAGAGTATGTTGGATGCGCGGCTATACGGACAGGATCTAGGGATATTGTAAACATACTCATGCAGACTTATAAGGCAATATTTTGTAAAGGGTTTGAGAAAGAGCAGCTTAACGAGTTGGCAGAAGAAAACGCCGCTATTTGGAATGTCATTATCCCATCTCAGCACAACGTAAATCTTGTTCAGGCAGGAGGCATGGATGATGAAACAATCCGAAACATGTGCAAGCAAAAGGGTGTTTCAGATGCAAGCGCTGAAAAATTGATCCAGATAAATAACGGTCAGATGATGAATAAGCAAGAGGCCACAGACTATCTAAAATCAATCTGTCCAAAGTTCGAGAAATTGCTTGAGGATGCAGGCAAAACATCATTTAACAGCCTTGATCTCACCAGTGTAGGCATTGCAATCGCCCATGCGCACTCTCGAAAAAAGGCCGGATTTGATGCGGATTTGTCCATTTGGATTTAATATACTGTTAAAAATACAGTCGATCCTATGAATTATCATCCAACAGCCATAGCAGTTGTGACCATCCTGGCCGTCATGCTTACAACGAGCGTCGTGCAATGGACATTTCTCATAACCTTGAAAAAGCGTCACGGAGCTCAGTGGAATCATGCAGGAAGGCCAACCATATGGAGTGACCAAAGCTTTATGAGCGCATGGCCCACGGTTAAGTACTTACAGTTTAGAGATTACGCAGATAGCGGAGATAGCCGAGGCATTAAGTTCTGTGAGAGATTTAGGTATCCGATGGTTGTTGGGTACTGGGTTACTATTGTTGTGTTTGTCGGGGGTATTGGCGTGTCAATATTGAGTGGTTGGCCTCCATCATGGAACTAATTTTTAACAAAGCGCAGCATTACACAGCCTTCGGCTGTCGGACGCTCGCAAGCTCGCGCCGGTGTGCGCGGCGTTAAATTTCTCAAGGAGTGCAGGTGTTTAATCTAGAGAAGTCTTCGCTATTCTTTGAAGGGATGTCTAAATCTCATCCTGAGTTGGTGCAGAATATTGAAATTGTTCATGAGAACAGAGACTCACTGGATATTTCCTATCATAACCCCAAGCTGTTTATTTTAAATTTAAATAATTCCCTAAGATCACTGCTATTTTTTATAGAGACTGCAATTAAAAACTCGCCACCATGGTTGAATTCCTGCGTCAACCTGTATCGCCAAGAAAACCGAGAAGACTATGAAATCTTAAAAAAACTTAGAGATGTCAGTGCGCACCAAGCCCTTATTTTTCCGGCGGAGTCAATAATTACTGGTCTCTTTAGAATAAAGTCGTCCCAGGACTACCTCCCCAAAATAGGGATGGGTGATTCAAAAGCACCAGGGAGTTACTCATAGGACTTGGCAATGCAAAACACAGATGAAATATTTCATGACCTTCTAGTTTTTCATAGCATGGTATTTATGGATTTAGAGCATGGAGAACCAGGCGAATGCTTAGGCGTATCGCGAAAGTGGTTCTTTCATGTGAAATTTAAGAATAAATCAGGTTGTTATGATCAAATCGTAGACGTATACGACCTTATATGTAAGTTTTCAGAAAAATTATTAGATGCGGTATGTTTGTCATATGCAAAAGAGGTTGGCATTCAATTTAGCACTCCATTTCATCGTAAAATGAAGGAGTTTAATTGCGTTAATACCCTTCTGGAGGTCGATCTCTATCCATCACTTTTCGAGGAATGGTGGGAAGGCAAAATATCCCCTATGAATTATGGCATCCGAAGGCAGCATTAAGAAGGGAGATGTGATAACGGTAAATGTAGTGGAGCCGGAAAGCTATTCTCTAGCACGATGCGCTGGGCCAAGCTACGAGATGGTTACCAAGGTCGATTCATTCGATGATACATTCAAGTATCTGCTCTATTTGAAGGGGCGTACGGTTATAAGAATTAACATGTTTATCGAGTGGCCGGAATCCATCACTGCGGAGAGAGAATACCGGCTAATAACTAAATAGGGCATAACAATCGGCAGCACGGCGAGCACATTTACGCAGCTGTGCTGCTCCAAAGCGCCGCGTGTGCCGGACGATATGTGTCGTGAGATTTCAATAAGCATCGTTAAATCAGGTATATGGCTATACGACCGTACTGTTGAAAAGCCAGTTGACATCGTGGCGCTAGATTATGACAGGTGGTACGAAATGGTAGCTGAGGAAGATGGGCTTGAAGATGGAGAGCAGCCCGGGCCATTCGATGAAAATGGTTTAATTTATTATGTACGCTTTCGCTACGCTGGAGAACTAGATAAAGTTCACTGGGTTGATTCTATAGGCCACACTAAAATTTCTGATGCAGTTAAAGAAGCTGAATCAAAGGCGCAAGGTGGCATTAGGTGGTTAGGTGAAAACACATAACCATACGTTCAACCGAACAGTTTGCAGCGGAGCATTTGCTTCGCAAATTCTACGCCCCGCTGAAAACCGCTTCGCCGGCAGGCCGGCTCCGCTCTGCCGGTTAACTTGGTGTTAAGAGAATGTAATTATGGAGTTGCTTCACATCTACATAGGAAGTGCGATGGGGCTTTTAGCAGCCGTATATGTATTTCTCGCCGCTCACAAGCTTTCCGGCATAGTACTGCTGGCCGCCTTTGGTCTAGTGCTACAATCAATCCTGGTAACTGCAAATTGGTCTTTCGGGACAGAGTTTCAGTCATGTCAAATGGCCGCTTCCCACTACCGAGAGTGCCTGCCTTTTGTGTACAAGCTTTCCTCATACTCGGGCCACGCGGGCGGCTGGTTAATCCCTTTAGGAATAGTGCTGTTGGCACGGTCTCTTAACAAATCGCTCAAAGCGGCACATCTTAGCTAAGCGTTATGTGAGGATAGAGGAAGTAATGAATCGAGTGATTATATGGTCATTGATTGCGCTTTTAGTGCTGTACACAATCGCCTACCAGTCTTACTTTTATTCCGGTTTCACTGGCGCTTATTCTCCAGTAACTAAAAGCATGCTCAACGCCATTGTTGCTGTAATTATCGTATTAAATATTGTGTTCGTAATAAGGATCTACCGAACAATTGAATTTCGGAGGAAGCTTTGGATAAGCTATATGCTTTTATCAAGCGGCCTTGGATCAATTCACTATTACTTTAAACATAGGTCTGCTGCTGGTGAAAACACATAACAATCAGCACCACGGCGAAAACTGGATTGGCGTTTGCTGGGCGTTATGCGAAAAATATGAAATGAGCATACTTAATGAAATCAAAGACGCTTGGGGCTGGATCGGGATTGAACCTCAAGAAGTCGTTATAGAGAATGAATTTGAAAATCTGATTGTGAAAGATTCTAATGACAAGTTCTGTCGGCTATGCCCTGAAAACGTTTACCGAAGTCTTCGCCGAATCAATCGAAGAATATAACGCCCTCATTAGAAAGGAAGAATTGATCGAAGACTGGTTTATGTCGGCTATGGCCTCAGAAGCTGAGAAAGCCCTGGGAAAACTGGAACCAGGATATAAATACCATATGGCAATCCCCGGTGTACTGGGCGGTCAGTATGGCGGCTCAAATTTCAAGGTGGCATCGTTACAGGAAATCATCAGATTTTCTGGTGATATCGGCAAGCAAATTGAAAATTTACCAGAAGGCTCTCAAATTCAACTATAGGTGGTACCTTGAAGTCGCATAACCAAGAAATCAAGTGCGCTCCCTGCGGTCGCCGGACATCGTTTCACTCGACCGCTTATTGCGGCCGTTACGTTTTCTCAAGGTTCACTGCATGATTACCGGCATCAATCACATCACCTTTTCGGTTCGGGACCTGCGCACATCGATAGAGTTCTACCGTGATCTTCTGGGAATGAAGTTGCACGTTTTCTGGGACACAGGTGCTTATCTTACTGCAGGCAATACGTGGTTATGTTTGAGTTTGGGGCAACCCGAACCCGCCAAGGACTACACACATGTCGCTTTCAGTATCAGCGAAGGCGAGCTCCTGGAGTTGCGAGCTAAACTGAATAAGAACGGCGTTGTAGAGTGGAAGCAAAATATCAGTGAGGGTGACTCCATCTATTTACTCGACCCAAATGGGCATCGACTTGAATTACATTGTGGAACATTGGCTACTCGTTTAGCTGAGCTGGAGAGCGCGCCCTACAAAGGGCTGGTATGGTGCTGAAACTTAACTAACGGCTGTTGTCGCCCCCTTCGGGGCTGGGACGGTCTTTCCGCCGCTGCGCGCCTACAAGTCCGCCCCAAAGCCGGGCGTTACGTTTAGTCACTGAAAGTGGTGAATGATCGGATGAATGTGGAAATAATTGGAGATAGAGAGTTTATCCGCTCCGTTCGAGAGAGCGACGGAGCGTGGGTTCTTTACTCCGAAAAGGCGGTTTACTTTTTGAAGGTAGAGGGCGGCATAGCGTTGCCTATCTGGACCTCAAGACAAAACGCTAAGGACTTTTCAATTGGCCTCGAGCGAAGGGGGTTATCTCCTGTTTTTGTTCCACTTGATTATCTCTTAGGGAACGCCTGGCTAGGGTCACAAACGCTTAATATATTAGAAGTTCTAGCATCGCCCAGACACGGGCAGCAGGCCCTCACATATACGGCTGGTGAACTCAGTGAAAAGCTCAAAACGTAACCAGCGTACCAGTTCGCCGGGGACCTATCATGAGCTAATCTACATTGGCCAGCCAAATGAAGTTTGCTTAGAACAGGTCGCTAAAAGGCAAGCTGAGCAGCCGCAGAGAGCGGCTACTGACACTGAAGCGATGTTTGATTAGATTACCAAGCACTTTGTTGTCCCTACACCCGATGAAGGCATTAACGTAACTATTATTTCGGCAAAAGCATACAATCACAGGAAGCCGCGTGACGCCTGTCGAGATACTTAACCAGCCGGTAAGCGAATGCCTCGCAATGCCATGGAAAACCGTGACTGGTGAGCACACATAATTAGCTTCCAAGTACATGAAATTGGTAAGGTAAGTCTCCGGAGCCTGCCAGGAGAGAAATATGCCACGGCTGTTGATCATCAAAACCGGCGACGCGTTTCCTGAAGTTGTGCGTGGGCACGGCGACTTCGAATCACTGTTTCAGCAGGTACTGGGTCAAGCCGGCTTTACGGCAACAGTGTTTGACCCTCGACAGGGCTCGCCCCTGCCCGATCAGGCTGACATCGATGGCCTCTATATCACCGGTTCGCACAGCATGGTCAGTGAGCGCGAACCTTGGAGCGAGGCGCTCAAGCCTTGGCTCCGTGATGCGCGCGCGAACAACGTGCCCATGCTGGGCGTTTGTTATGGCCACCAGCTAATGGCGGCGGCATTTGGTGGTGTCAGTGATTTTCATCCCGCCGGGCGAGAATCCGGTACTCACCAAGTGACGCTCACCGATGCCGGCCAAAGTGATGCACTGCTTGGCACCCTGCCCCAGCGCTTTCCCGCTCAACTAACCCATGCTCAATCCGTACTTGAAGTGCCGTCAGATGTCGTGGTGTTGGCCTACAACGCTCACGACCCACACCAAGCGTTGCGCTATGGCCCGCGCCAATGGAGCGTGCAATTTCACCCGGAATTTACTACGCCAGTGATGCGCGCCTATCTCGAACGCCAACGGGAAGCGCTGCGCGAGATCGGTCACGATCCTCAAACGCTTATTGAAAATGTCATTACAACGCCAGATGCCAGCAGCCTGCTTGTAACTTTTGCCAAGCAGACCGCTTGATGGACCAAAGCGTATAAGGAGCCATGGGAACACCAGTTTAAAATTGCCCCGCCATTAACGTTATACTAGCCTCCTCCATCCGACCGATCGGTGCTTCCCACCCACGAGCCAGTGGTTCGCTGTAGATGACGTCAACGACCAAGCCACACAACGAGCCGCCTGGGCGCCGACGTAAGTTTTGGCTGCGCCGCACTTTGCGTCTGTCGCAAAAAGAAGCGGCGGCTTCGGCCACCACCACAGCCACCAGCGACAACTTCTTCAACGCCTTTGCTGTGTACCTGAATGCCACGGCGGCCCAGATGGGTGTGCTGACGGCTGTTCCGCAATTGTTCGGCGGGCTGTGCCAGCTGGTGTCCGTGTGGGTGTGCAGCTACGTTAGCCGCCGTTATCTGATTGTGGCCGCTGCCCTTTTGCAAGCGTTGGTGATTGTGGGCATGGGCGCCTTGGCGATTGTTCGGCCTGAACAGGCGATCTATTGGTTGATCGGGCTGGCGGTTTTTTATTTCAGTTTGCACAACGTCATTCAGCCGCATTGGCGGGCCTGGATGGGCAGCATTGTGCCTCAGCGTAGGCGAGGTGCGTTCTTTGCGGCGCGTACGCGCCTGACCATGGTGGCGACGCTATTGATGTTCCTGGGCGGTGGAGCCTTGCTGACGGGCACGGCCGGGCTGGAGGCCTCGTGGCTGGGTTTTGCCATTTTGTTTTTCATCGCCGGCGGCGGTCGTACCCTGTCGGGCTATTACCTCTGGCGCATGCACGACCCTGATCCGGAACCCTCGAGAGAACAGCCCGGAAATGTCAGCCGCAGTCTTCATCAAGTTCGTGACTCGCTCCACGATCGAACCTTCCGGCACTACAGCATTTTTGTGGCGGGTATGTTGGGCATGGTGGCGATCTCAGCGCCCTTCTTCGCCGTGTATATGTTGCGGGATCTGCAATTCACTTATCTGGAATACAGCATCAACAGCATTGCGTCCATCGCCACGCAGTTTTTGTGTTTGCGGTTTTGGGGCGTGTTCAGCGACCGTTTTGGCAACCGTTTGGTGATGCTGATTACCAGCGGCATGATTCCGATGCTACCGCTGTTGTGGTTGGTGTCGCCAAACTTTTACTACCTGCTTGGGGTGCAAGTTGTCTCGGGCATTGCCTGGAGTGGTTTCTCCCTGAGTACGGCCAACTATCTGTACGACATACGCCCCCACAAGACGGACTTTGCCGTGTACGCAGCGGTGCAATCGTGCCTGAGCGCGGGTGCTGTTTTCGTTGGCGCTTTAGCCGGTGGTTTTATCGCTTCAGCCGCGCCGGAGCTGTTGCAACGGTTGGACATTGTCGAGCTGATGGGCAGCCCGCTCTTCGTTGTGTTTATCACCTCGGCGGTATTGCGAATGGCCGTAACGCTGTGGTTCATTCCCAGGGCGGTGGAGCCGCGCGTACGCCGGCACCCGCGTATGTTGGAGATTGTTTACCGGGTGGCGCGCTTGAATGCCTTATCGGGTGTGGTGCTCGATTGGTTGACGGTGACGCGAAAGCCCGGACGAACCAAGTAGAGGGAGTCGAGCGCTGTTATGGTGCGCTCCATCAACGCTCAGGCGGAGTTCTGGATAATGGTCGGCATTAATTAAAGTCGTTGTAACACCGCCTTCAGGGCGCTGGCATGGCGACGGCTAACCTGAGGGTGCAATTCGCTATCGGCGAGACGAACATAGTACTGGCCCTGGCTATTGCGTTCCATGGCCTGGATGTGGGGCACGGAAACCAAAACACTACGATGGATACGCAGCAGGCGATCGCCGAACTCCTCCTCTAAGTCTTTCAGGGTTTCGTCCAGCAGGTGCTCGCCGTTGAGGTGGTGCACAGTCACGTATTTTTGATCGGCGACGAAAGCGCGAATGTCGTCCAGTGGAATCAGCTCCATACCTCGATGGGTTTTGGCGCTGATATGGCTGCGGGCGGGTTGGTCCGTCTTTTGGACCGAGGCGCGCTGGAGTCTATTGGGCCGCTTGGCCCGCTCCAACACTTCCTCAAGCTGTTCACTGCGCACGGGCTTGAGCAAATAGCCCACGGCTTCGGTGCCAAAAGCATCCAATGCGTATTCATCGAAGGCGGTGCAGAAGATGACCGCGGGCGGGTCGTCCATGGCACCGATTTGCCGGGCCGCTTCTATGCCATCGCCGCCGGGCATGCGCACATCCAGCAGCACTACGTCCGGGTCCTGGGAGGCAATAGCCTCCAGCGCGGCCTGGGCGCAGTCCGCTTGGGCGACTACTTGGTATCCCTTAAGGTTTTCCACCATGCGCGCCAAGCGCTGGCGCGCCAGAGGTTCATCATCAACGATCACGACGTCCATGGTTTACTCCACAGGATAGGTTATAACCAAACTGAATCGGGCGTCATCGACGCTCTCCACCAGACTGGCCGAAGGCCCGTAATGGGCACTCAGGCGGTGGCGAATATTGTCCAGTGCCATGCGGTTGCCGTGCCTGGCTGCCCGTGACGACGGCAGCGTCGGCCGGCTGGGTAGCGGATTGCTGATATGGATTGCCAGCATGGACCCGGAACGGGCCACATGCACCGCGATGCACCCACCCTCAGGCAAAGGCTCCACGCCATGGAAAACCGCATTCTCCAGCAGCGGTTGGAGCAGCAGTGCCGGCACTGTGACCGAGTCCGGCAGGGGTTCAATTTGCCAGTCCAGCTCCAGGCGCGCACCCAATCGCAGTTGCTCAATAGCAATATAGCCCCGACACAGCTCCAATTCACGGTTCAGGGGTATCAGTGTGGGCTCGGCCAGGCTGGCCCGAAACAAGATGCACAAGTCTTCCACCGCCCGCTCCGCCGCTTGAGGATCTATGGCGATCAGACTGGCGATACTGTTCATGCTGTTAAACAGAAAGTGCGGGCGAATGCGGGACTGCAGAGCTTGAATGCGCGCGTTCAGCTCCGCTTGTTGTTGATTGCGCAACTGCTGCTGTAAATACAAATAGCGCAGGCCGATTCCAGCCAGGATGGCGGCTGTGAGCAGGTTGCTCGCCAGCTCCCAGCCATCCACCCCCAGGGGCAGATTGAAAAAGCCACGCATCAGCAGCTGCCCCAGCACGGAGAACACCAACGTAACCAGCAACACCACACCGTAGCTTACGGCGCCGGCGCGTACGGGTGGCCAGCGGCCCAGGCGCGGGCGCAGGCGGCACAGGATCACGGCGCTCACCAGCACAACCCACTGCACCTGAAAGGACACCAACGCCAGCAGCTCCCAATTTAACTGCGGCAGCCCGGTGCGCGTCACGGCCAGCAGCAATGCCAGCAGCTGCGCGACCAAAACCAGCAACAGCACAGCTTGGGGCGCGCATAAATCGGGTAAGAAGTCGCTGTCGGTACGGGAGTCCATTGTGCCCATTTCTGGCGCTGGGACCGGCCGGGTGTCGCTCAAAACAGCCCCCTGTTTATGGGTGATCTGGGCTATAATGGCCCACTTTTATTCGGTCTTGTCCTATTATCCTACGCTAAATCGGCGCTGTGGGGAGTTACCGGGCACGGAAAATGCCAACCAAGTCAACCTGTGGGTGTATTCATGAGCGATAGTGAGCAAAAAAACCAATCCTGGGGCGGGCGCTTTACCGAGCCTACCGATGCCTTTGTTGAACGTTTCACCGCGTCGGTCGGCTTTGATTACCGATTTTACAACCAGGACATCAACGGCTCCATCGCCCATGCCACCATGCTCGCCAAGGTGGGGGTGCTCAGCGATCAGGAGCTCACCGCCATTACCGACGGTTTAGAAGCGGTGCGCGCGGACATCGAAGCGGGCAATTTTCAGTGGTCGGTGAGCCTGGAAGATGTGCACATGAACATCGAAGCCGCGCTCACGGAACGCATTGGCATCGCCGGCAAAAAACTGCACACGGGCCGCTCCCGGAACGATCAGGTGGCTACGGATATTCGCTTGTACCTGCGTGATCAGATTGACCTGATCGCCAAGGAGCTCGCCCGCCTGCAAACCGGACTACTGGACTTGGCGGAGCGGGAAGCGGACACCATCATGCCCGGCTTTACCCATTTGCAGAGCGCCCAGCCGGTGACGTTCGGACACCATTTGCTGGCCTGGTTTGAAATGCTCAAGCGCGACGCCAGCCGTCTGCAGGATTGTCGGACGCGCATGAACCAGTCGCCCTTGGGCGCCGCCGCCTTGGCGGGCACCACCTACCCCATCGACCGGGCCATGACCGCCGAGCTGCTGGGCTTCGACAAACCCACGGAAAACTCCCTGGACTCGGTGAGCGATCGGGATTTCGCCATTGAATTCACCGCCTTCGCCAGCATTTTGATGACGCATCTGTCCCGCGCCAGCGAAGAGCTGATTCTGTGGACCTCAGCCCAGTTTGGCTTTATCGATTTGCCAGATCGTTTCTGCACCGGCTCATCCATCATGCCGCAAAAGAAAAACCCGGACGTGCCCGAACTGGTGCGTGGCAAAACCGGCCGCGTCAACGGTCACCTGGTGAGCCTGCTGACGCTGATGAAATCCCAGCCCCTGGCCTACAACAAGGACAACCAGGAAGACAAAGAGCCGCTGTTCGATACCGTGGATACCGTGATGGATTGCCTGCGCGCCTTTGCCGATATGATTCCGGCCATTCAGGCGCGCAAAGAAAACATGTACGAATCCGCCCGGCGCGGCTTCTCCACCGCCACCGACCTGGCCGATTACCTGGTGCGCAAAGGTACGCCTTTCCGCGACGCTCATGAAGTGGTGGGCAAATCCGTGGCCTATGGCATTAAAACCGGCAAAGACTTGTCGGAGATGACGTTGGAAGAGCTGCAACAGTTTTCCAACACCATTGAGCAGGATGTTTTCGACGTGCTCACGCTGGAAGGCTCGGTCGCGGCGCGCAACCACATCGGTGGTACGGCTCCGGATCAAGTGCGGGCAGCGGTGCAGCGGGCGCGTGCGGAACTGAAGAACTAGCCCGGCTACGCCGGGTTGATGGATTTGTTTAGTTCAATGCCTTTCGGCTCTGGAGCAGGTTTCGGCACAGCGGAATTTTGCTAGGCTTAAGGCATGCGCTTACGTTACGACAAAACCATCCCGGCCGATCCAGCCCCCCTGGTTCTCACGAAACCCGAGGGCCAGCGGGTGGAGATCCACATCCGCGTGGATTCCGACGGCAGCGCTACTCTGCTCGCCTTCGGCGGCCGTGAGCATCAAAGCCCGCCCGACAAAACCACCCAACAAGGTCCCTTCCTGGTCTTCGACCAAGCCGTCGCCGCCAAACGCGCTATTGTTGCGCAGCTAAAAGACGCCGGTTATAAAGTTGCCGATGATCAGTATCCGCTCTGGTCTATGGCGGTGCAGCGCAGCATGAACGAATTGCGCAAGCACAAACAGGAAACCGCTGTAGATTACCGCTTCGACCCCAAGGATGTGTTTTTGGATTGGTGAGTAAGTATTGGTGCGACGGCAGTTACGCCCTTTGGATTCCCGCGTGCGCGGGAATGACGAATGGAGGTTGGGTTCGCCTCTGCGGAGATTGCGTAATCAACTCTGCCCTCGTCATCCCCGCGCAGGCGGGGATCCAGTTTTGTCATTCTGCCCCTATCGTTCATTTGAATTCGAGACATGAGGAAAATTGCCGCGGTCGATAATCAATCGTTGCCATTAGCGGCTAAATAAATCGTATTGCTGGCATTGCGGTTCTGGAATGGATTAAAAAATTCCACCACTTCGCTGCGCACATTCCCGAACACCTGTCTCAAAATATCCATAAAGGCTTCATCCGCTGGCTCGTTGGACCACATGGCAAAAACCCCTCCAGGCCGAAGCTGTTGGCGCATGCGGGACAAGTTGGCGACCGTATAAAAGCCGGCGTTTTCACTGTGCAAGTGCGCCTGGGGCGAGTGGTCAATGTCCAGAAAAATACCGTCGAATTGGCGCCCGGGAGCCTCCGGGTCAAAGCTGGACAGGGCGGCTTCGAAAAAATTCGCATGAACATACCGGCAGCGGGGATCCTGAGACAGTACTTCTCCCAAGGGCACCTTGCCCTGCTGATGCCAGCCAATAACAGGCTCCAGTGCCTCCACCACCAACATCTCGCTGACCCGCTGGTCCTTAAGGGCGGCGTCTGCCGTGTAACCGAGTCCCAATCCTCCCACTACCACGGTAAGATTGTCGCCCTCCAGTGCCTCAAGCCCCAGCTCGGATAAAGCCACCTCCGCGTCCACAAACATGCTGGACATCAAGTATTCCTCGCCGAGTTTAACTTCGTAAATATAATCCGGTCCCAGAGCGGGTATCCGTCGTCGGCGCAGGGAGATTTCGCCAATAGCGGTTTGCTGAGTATCGATTTCTTCAAATAAACGGGACATGATGTGCTCTCAACGGATCAGGATTAGTTGTGCGAAGGAACGGACGGGTAAGGCGGATCCTACCGATTGAATGCCCTTGGCGCCACCCGCCACCGACCTCGCCATGTTTGAAAGTATGGATGGCCCCTCCTCAACGAAGTAGAATCGGTCGCTCAGGGCTCGTGAACCGTGCTCCGAACACTTGTACTCTAATGGTAAAGGTATAAATGATCATGCTAGACAACCCCCAACGCTACGGCCAGGTGAGCCGCATCCTTCACTGGGGCATGGCCCTAATCCTGTTTTGGCAGTTCTTCACCGTGGGCTTTCGCGTGCTGATGGAGGATTCGGCCATTGATAACTTTATGTGGAGCACCCACCGGCCCTTAGGGGCGATACTGTTGCTCCTGGTAGCGATTCGAATTGTCTGGGCGCTGTTCAACCGGACGCGGCGCCCAGCAGCGGTGAGTACGGCGGCCAAGCTGGGGCACATTGCACTTTATGGGATGTTGGTATTAATCCCCGCCCTTGGGCTCTTGCGTCACTACGGCGCTGGTCGGCCTTTCGACGTCTTTGGCATCCCGCTGTTCAGCGGCTTTGAGGGCCGGATCGAGTGGTTGGTGTACCCGGGCAACCTGTTGCACAGCTCTCTGGGCTGGACCTTGATGGCAATGGTGCTCGGCCATATGGCTATGGTTGTGTGGCACCGCAAGCGTGCTGGCCAGGTGGATGTGCTGCCGAGGATGTGGGGTAGAAACTGAGCTACAGCTAATCCAGACATGGCGCGTGCTGAGTCGGCGGCTTGTGCAAAAGACTTTTCACCCTTAAGAGAAATGGCATTATGACATCCAAGTTCCTGACAGTTTTGCTCCTGTCCGTGTTGGTGAGCCTCGTTACCGCCTGCCAGAACCCCGAACAACCGGCCCAGGCTTCTGAGCCGGTTGTGCAGGAAGCTCCGCTGGCCTTTCACTGGAACAACACCTGGTCCTCCAGTATTCGGGTCGGTGACGAAACGGACGCCATCGATCTCTCCGAACTGCTTGCGACCGGTGGCGCACTGGCTCTGGATATCAGGGTGGAAGACTTGCAGCGCGGTGATCTGAAACTCCGGATGAGCTGCGGCGAGAACTGCGAGCGTCTGGTGGACGTGAGCGAACCGGCCCGGAAACTGGAGGGTCAATCGTGGCAAGAGGTACAGGTACCGCTTTCCTGCTTTGCGCACCCCGGTGATCAGCTCAATCGCATAAGTATCCCTTTTATTGCCGAAGGTGGCGGCACCGGGCGAGTGAGCATGACCAATATCCGTTTTACGCAAAACGGTGAAAACACCTTTGACTGCCTACCACCGGAACAACTTCCCGTTACCCCGGCACCGCTGATTGCCAATTGGGCGCTGGATTGGTGGATGCCCCGTCACCAGGAAAAACTGCAACAAGCGGCCGAAGGCAACTTCGATCTGGTATTGGTGGGCGACTCCATCACCCACGGTTGGGAAGATGCCGGGAAGAACGTGTGGCAAAAATATTTTTCGGATTACCGCACACTGAACCTCGGCTTCTCCGGCGATCGCACGGAAAATGTGTTGTGGCGTTTTGAGCACGGCGAGTTGGATGGTGTGACTCCACAAGTCGCGGTTGTAATGATCGGCACCAACAATGCCGGTCACCGTCAGGAGCCTTCGGAACTGACAGCCCAAGGCGTAAGTAAGATTGTGGAAGACCTCAAAGTGCGGCTACCGGAAACCAAGATCCTGTTATTGGGCATTTTTCCGCGCGGCGAAACTGCCAACGATCACCTTCGCCAGCTCAACCGTGACACCAACGCCTACCTGGAAGCCATCGGGCAGGATGAGCGCGTGACCTACCTCAATATCAACGAGGTGTTTCTGGAGCCCGATGGCTCTTTGAGCAAAGAGGTTATGCCAGACCTGTTGCACCCCAATGAGCGGGGTTATGAAATTTGGGCGGAAGCGATGCGGCCGACACTGCTGCAATTACTTGGGGACTGAACTTTCATCAAGTTAGAATGAATTCCCCCTATGGCGATTTCTAGGAGTAGCGCAACGCACGGCACAAACCCTACAGGCGACCAGCTTTACTCGGCCCGAGTGCTCAGGAAATGCAACTTGCCGGGGCACTGGTTAGTGCCTACCCCAGAACTTCGCTCAAATACTGACCCGTATATGACCGCTTCCGTTTCACCAACGTTGTTGGCGTCCCCTGAGCAATGACTTTGCCGCCGTGCTGCCCGCCTTCCGGCCCCATGTCGATAATCCAATCCGCTTCGGCGATAACGTCCAGGTTGTGTTCAATCACCAGTACCGAATTGCCGGCGTCCACCAAGCGATGCAACACGTGCAGCAATTTGTCCACGTCGGCCATGTGCAGGCCTACGGTGGGCTCGTCCAACACGTATAGGTTGTGCTGGCTGCGTCGGCCCCGGTTGTCCTCGGGGGTCATGTTGGCTTTGCTCAGCTCCGCCACCAGTTTGATGCGCTGGGCTTCACCGCCGCTCAGGGTAGGGCTTTGCTGGCCGAGGGTGAGGTAGCCCAGCCCCACGTCCTGTAAAAGGCAGAGAGCGTGATGCACTTTACTGATGGGTGCAAAGAACTCCGCGGCCTCGTCGATGTTCATGGCCAGTACGTCGCCAATGTGTTTGCCTTTGTAGCGCACGCTTAGGGTTTCATCGTTGAAGCGCCAGCCATGGCAAACATCGCACGGCACACGCACGTCCGGCAGAAAGTTCATTTCAATTTTTTGCATACCCTGACCGCCGCAGGCTTCGCAGCGACCGTCGCCGGCGTTGAAGGAAAAGCGCGCGGGCGTGTAGCCGCGCAGGCGCGCATCTACAGTGCCGGCAAACAGTTTACGAATGCTGTCCCAAATGCCGATGTAAGTAGCTGGACAGGAGCGGGGCGTTTTTCCGATGGGTGTTTGGTCCACTTCCAGAATGCGATCAATACTCTCCCATCCGGTAATGTCCTCGGCACCTTGCCAGGTGTGTTTCTTCTTTCGTTTATTCGCAATGGCTTGTCTTAGGTTGGGATAAAGTACGCCGCGCACCAGCGTACTTTTGCCGCTGCCACTGACGCCGGTGATGGCCACTAGCTGACGCAAAGGGACGGCCACGTCGATGTGGTTCAGGTTGTTTTGGCTTGCGCCTTCAATGCGCAGGCACTCCTTGTCCCACAAGCTGCGCATGTCTGCGTTACGCATGTCGGGCATGGGATGACGAAGTGGTTGCGAGAGCATCTTCCCGGTTAGGGAATTTTTGCTAGCCATGATTTTTTTCAAGCTGCCATAAGCCACCACTTCACCGCCGTTAACACCAGCACGCGGGCCCATGTCGATCAGGTGGTCTGCTTCGCGCATGGTGTCTTCATCGTGTTCGACCACCACCACTGTGTTTCCCTGGGCTTGTAGTTCGCGCAGAGTTTCAATCAACTTGCGGTTATCGCGGGTGTGCAGCCCAATGGTCGGCTCATCCAGCACATAGCATACGCCCTGCAAACTGGAACCCAACTGCGCAGCCAGGCGAATGCGCTGCGCTTCACCACCACTTAAGGTAGGAGCGGCGCGATCCAGGGAAAGGTAGTTAAGCCCAACCTTTTGCAAAAAGTGCAAACGGCTGTGCATTTCAGCGAGCAGATCACGCGCAATGGCTTGTTCGTTCGCTTTCAACTTCAACTTGCCGAACCACTGTTCGGCTGCGTCCACCGGCAGCGCTGCCAGGTCGGCAATGGATTGATCACGAAAACGCACTGCGAGAGCTGTAGAGTTTAGGCGCTGGCCGTGACAGCTTGGGCAGCTATGGTCACCGCCCTCCTCCGCTTCGTCTGGTTGCCACGTGCTTTCTTCGCCGGTTTGTTCTTCATCGAAGCCAGCGATGGCCACACCCGTGCCGTAACAGGTTCCGCACCAACCGTGTTTGGAATTGTAGGAAAACAGGCGTGGGTCCAACTCTTCAAAACCGCAGCCACAACTGGGGCAGGCGCGCTCGGTGGAGAACAGACGCTCGCGGCGTTTACTTTTCTCGCTGGGTGCCACTATGACCACACCGTTGCCTAGGTTCAGGGCTTGTTCCAAGCCGTCCGCCAGCGGCCGCTCCTGATTCGGCGACACCGTGAGGCTGATCAAGGGCAGTTCTATATCGTGTTCTTTATAGCGATCCAGAGATGGCCAGGGATTCGTGGGCATGTATTGGCCATCCACCCGCAGTTGCGTGTAGCCGCGATCCGCAGCCCATTGGGCCAACTCCCGATAAATGCCCTTGCGAGCCACCACCATGGGAGCCAGAAGCGTAACCTCGCAACCGCGATACTCTTTTTGTACTCGTGCGAGTATGGCGGCAGGCGTTTGCGGTTCAATAGGCACATCGCAACTGGGGCAGTGTTGCGTACCCAGCTTGACGTAGAGCAAGCGCAGGTAGTGATAAATTTCCGTTAGCGTTGCCACGGTACTTTTACGCCCGCCGCGACTGGTGCGCTGTTCAATAGCCACGGCTGGTGGAATGCCATAGATGGCGTCCACATCCGGTCGCGATGCCGGTTGCACAAACTGGCGCGCGTACGCATTAAGGGATTCCAAGTACCGCCGTTGACCCTCGCCAAAAATGAGATCGAACGCCAGTGTGCTTTTACCGCTGCCACTCACCCCGGAAATCACCGTTAACTTATCGCGCGGAATGGTGACGTCGATATTTTTCAAATTGTGTTCACGGGCGTGGTGGACGCTGATCACCTTTTCGGGCTTGGCACGACGCTTTTGATCAGTCGCCACTATAAGTGAAGCCGCACCCTGCCCGAGTGCCTGCTCGTATTCCCGCAGTGCTTGAGCGGTATAACCTTGATGCTCAGTCATAATGTGTGCAGGTGTCCCTTCAGCGAGCAGTTGCCCGCCCGCGTCGCCGCCCTCTGGGCCGATGTCGATCAACCAATCGGCGGCGCGAATGACGTCCAGGTTGTGCTCGATGACCAACAGCGAGTGGCCCGCCGCCAGCAATTGACGAAATGCGCCCATCAGCGTGGCGATATCGGCAAAGTGAAGCCCGGTGGTGGGCTCATCGAACATAAACAAAATGTGTTCTTTTTCTTTAGCTTTCGTGGCGGCCAGATGACCTGCCAATTTCAACCGCTGCGCTTCGCCGCCGCTTAAGGTGGGCACGGCTTGGCCCAGTTGGACATAATCCAGGCCGACATCCGCCAAGGGTTGCAAGCTGCGCTCAATGGCGGTTTCACCACGGAAGAATGTCAGCGCCTCGGCGACGGTCATGCTCAGAACGTCGGAAATGGATACCGCGCGAGGCGCTTCGCCTTCGGATATCTCGCGCAAGACTTTCACTTCAAGTATTTCATTGCGGAAGCGTCGGCCGTTGCAGTCCGGGCAGCGCAAATACACGTCGCTCAAAAATTGCATTTCCACATGTTCAAAGCCGTTGCCCTGACAGGTGGGGCAGCGGCCGTTGCCCGAGTTAAAACTGAAAGTGCCCGGCGTGTAGCCGCGCTCTTTTGCCATGGGTGCCGCCACAAACAGTTTGCGAATGGCGTCGAAGGCGCCTACGTAGGTGGCCGGTGTGGAACGAGTGGTTTTACCGATGGGGCTTTGGTCCACCATTACCACGCGGTCCACGTGTTGCATTCCGTCAATGCGATCATGCTCGCCGGGCGCTTCGGTTTGTTCGCCTCGGTGTTTGAGTAGTGCCGGGTAAAGCACCTGGCGCATCAAAGTGGATTTGCCTGAGCCGCTGACGCCGGTCAGACACACCAGCCGTTTCAGCGGGATCTCTACATCGATGTTTTTTAGGTTGTGCTCACGGGCGCCACAAATGGTGAGTGATTGTGCTTGGAGGTATTTGGGCGAGGCTTCAGCGACTTTCAATTCCGGTGCGGTCGCGCTCACTTGCTCAGAACCGTTTAAGTACCGAGCGGTTAGATTGTTTTTGCGTTTCAGAAGGGCCTTGGGCGTGCCGAAAAATTCAATCCCTCCGCCGTTCCGGCCAGGGCCGGGGCCAATGTCCAGAATGCGGTCCGCTGCCAGAATTACTTGCGGATCGTGTTCCACCACTAAAAGGGAATTGCCGGCGTCGCGCAGGCGCTGTAGTACTTTCACCAGGCGTTGAATATCTCGCGGATGCAACCCGGTGCTGGGCTCATCCAATACAAACAGGGTGTTGACCAGCGAGGTACCCAAAGCGGTGGTGAGGTTAATGCGTTGCACTTCACCGCCACTGAGCGTGCGGGATTGTCGATCCAGCGTCAGGTAGTCCAAGCCCACTTCACATAAATAATTCAGACGTGAGCGGATCTCCCCCAGCAACAGTTTACCGGCTTCGTCCAGGGCGCCGGTTTCGCCTTCGTTCAAGGTGTGGAAAAAATCGCTGCAGCGGGTCAATGGCAAACACATTAAATCGTGAATGTTGAGTCCGGGCAGTTGCGCAAAACGCTCTTGCGCCAAGGTTGCGCCTACCGGCCGAAAGCGCTCGCGCCCGGCCAGTGCCTGCTCGGCGGCGTCGAACGAGCCCACGCGCCACCAGAGCGAATCTGGTTTTAAGCGCGCGCCACCACACGCTTGGCAAGGGGTGTACGCGCGGTACTTGGAAAGCAGCACGCGAATGTGCATTTTGTAGGCTTTGCTCTCCAGCCAATCAAAAAACTCGCGCATGCCGTACCAGACGCCCCGGTCCCAGCCCCCTTCCCCCTCGATCACCCAGCTCCGCTGTTCATCCGAGAGTTCGGCCCAGGGCGTTGTGATGGGAATGCCGCGCTTCTTCGCGTACTTGATTAAGTCCCGCTGCACTTCAGAGTAGCTGGGGGTTTGAATGGGTTTGATGGCACCGTCTTTCAGGCTCTTGTTTTCGTCCGGCACCACCAGGCCCCAGTCCACACCGATGGTACGGCCAAAGCCCCGGCAGGTATCACAGGCGCCAATAGGCGAGTTGAAGGAGAAGTGGCTGGCGCTGGGCTCCGAGTAGCTGATGTCGCAGCTCGGGCAGTGATGATGGCTGGAAAAACGCGCTGGCGTGCCGGCGGATCGTTCGTCATCCAGTGGGTACACCAGAACATGGCCCTTGCCGTAGTGCAGCGCCACTTCAACCGCTTCCGTCAGACGACTGCGGTTATCTTCGTTGAGCCGAAGCCGGTCCTGCACCACTTCCACCCGATTGCGATCCCGGCTGTGTACACGGGTGTAGCCTTGCTGGTTGAGCAGTTGCAGCACTTCCTCGTCACTGAGCTTTTCCGGTACGGAAACCGGCAGGCACACCATCAGCCGTTGATCTTCCGGCCAATCCCGATACAGGGCCTCGACCACGCTTTGCGGCGTATCGGTTACCACCTCCCGGCCGCAACTTTGGCAGAACAAACGCGCCAGGCGCGCGAACAGCAGCTTCAGATAATCGTTCAGCTCGGTCATGGTGCCCACGGTGGAGCGCGAGGTGCGCACCGTGTTGCTTTGCTCAATGGCGATGGCGGGCGGGATGCCCTCGATGCTGTCAACGGCGGGCTTGTCCATGCGATCCAGGAACTGGCGCGCGTAGGCGGAGAAAGTCTCCACATACCGCCTCTGCCCCTCCGCATAAATGGTGTCAAACGCCAGGGTCGACTTCCCTGAGCCGCTCACCCCGGTCACGACCACCAGCTCCCCGAGGGGGATGTCCAGGTCCAGGTTCTTCAGGTTGTTCTGTCGCGCGCCGCGAATTTTGATGGCGTCAAAGCTCATGAGTACCGCATCCGGATTGGCCAAAAGTCTGGCTAAATATACAGGAGTTGGGCGTGTGGCGCCAAGTTGATCTCGGTGTGGTGCCTTGGTGTTAGAGGCGAGATTGCCGTTAACGTTCGGAAGTTAAGGAGAGTTGAATGGCCGCTTTCCCCTGTAAACAATGCAAATTTTATTTTTTGAGCCCTATTTCATCGCTTGACGAATAAAATTCACCGTTGGCTTCATTTGGGTTTTTCTAAACAGCGGATCCTCATGACCGACATCGGGAAGGATGACCAGTGTCGAATCTGCACCTGCTTTTTTTAAGGCATGATGTAACCGCGTAGCCTGCTCTTCGGTGATAACTGTGTCATTGTTGCCATTGACTATATAGAAGGGCGGCAGGTTTTTCGCCTGTGATATCTGGTGCTCAAGGCTCAGATTTTTGCCTGGCATGCGATCTTCTGCGCCATACCAAACCACCACGGCTTGTACTGAACTGGAGGCCTCCAGGGGAAACAGCTCCGAGTCGTCAAAGTCTGTAGCACG
The DNA here is from genome assembly GCF_030848505.1 of Marinimicrobium hydrolyticum. Classification (GTDB taxonomy): domain Bacteria; phylum Pseudomonadota; class Gammaproteobacteria; order Pseudomonadales; family Cellvibrionaceae; genus JAVDDU01. Next base: position 180,477 of record NZ_JAVDDU010000004.1, on the reverse strand, counting down.
GTCGCCGGTTGCTCCCGCCATGGCCGCAAGATACCCGCCCATTGAATTGCCCCAAATGGCAAATCGGTTAGGGTCGATATTGTATGTATTGGCATTCGCGCGTAGAAATCGGACCGCCGCCTTGGTATCCCTTATTGCCGATTTAGCCGCTGTCACTGGAGAAACGCCCAGCCTGTAGTTAATGCTTGCCACGGCGTAGCCATGGGCATGCAGTAAATAAACGTCCGGAACTTGCACCTGATAGGGGCCATAGGGTCCTGTGGGTGTGGGGGCGGGGCCGAAGTCGGTTTGAGGCATTGAGCTCTTATCGCCCATGATCAGGCCGCCGCCGTGAACCCAGATGACTAGCGGGAATGGACCATTGCCACTTTCAGGCAGATAAACGTCCAATTTCTGGAAGCGAGATTGTGCCGAGTAGGCGACGTCTCTGTAGGTGGGTTGAAGCGGTGCTTCGTTGGCTGTGTTAGGCCATTCGGCGGAATCATGCACTACCGGCAGCTGGTGGTAGGGCAAGTTGGACCACGAGTAGTATGCCCCCAAAGCCGACATTATGAGAATAAGGGCACTAAACCACTTTAATATTTTAACGGCCATATAGGGTCATTTAAAGGTTGGTGTTCTTACGACTCCAGAATAACGGAGGTCCTCTTGGCCTTGCCGGTGATTTTACTCGTTGGTCGAAAAATTACTACCGGACTGGCTGTACGCATTATGACGCTTTTAGCAGGGTTGGGACAGTAAGACTTGTCAGCAATGAATGCTGACAGTTGTCAATGGAAGACCCTCTGTAAACCCATTGCGGCTAATATTGGATTTTCTGGGACGGCCACTGCTTGCGACCAACGTCTTGACGGCTTCGGCCATCTTACACTGGCCAGCAGCACCATGGGAGGGCGTAAGCCGTTCCCTCGGCCGGTCCACGACCAGCTTCGATAAACAGCGAAGGCGTGAGTTAGAGCTTTAGTCTGCGCACGCTCAGTGACGTAGCCGGCTAACGGCAAAAGCTCTGTAGTACTGATGACCATCTTTACTTAGAAAATCGCCTCTAACCCCAGCATCATCTGATTGCTTTTGTAGCTAAAGCGCCCAAAATTTGAGTCGTTGTCGGTATAGCGGTACTCGGAGAACACGCTGAATGTCTTGTTGAAGGAATAGCGAAGCAGAGCGGAGAAGTCTACGCGGTCTTCATCGCGGGTCATTTGGGTCACCGCGTCAGTTTCCGGGTCGATTTCTATGTTGTCTTCGGGGTATAGGCTTTTGCGGTATTCGACGCGTGTGCGCAGGGTTATTTCATCTGAGAACTCGTTGAGCAATTGAGCGTAGACAGAGTGGCGCATGGGTGAATAGCTAAAAAATTGGCCTTGCTCGGTTTCCAGGTCTCCGCGGGCATTGTATTCATTGCGGTAGCCGAGGCGCCATTCGAGGGCGTCGTTTCGATGATACAGGTCTAGGGTCAGGCGATTTCGAATTCCGCTGATGAACTCATAGTCGGCTCCGCCGTTCAAAAGTCCCAAATCGTTTCTGATGTCCAAGTTTACCATTCTGTTCCGTTGTGTAGCCCGAAGCATGACGTTGGCGCCGGCGCTGTACTGATTGCCGTCGATCCAGAAGTTGTTGACCCTTGCTCCTCTCACAAACGACCAGTTTTTTGTTTGACTGTCTAAGTAAAGGCCGACATCGACGCCACTCACACTAAACTCGCTCATCTCGTTATATTGCCGACTGTACAGGCCGCCACTTAAGCGAACGCCATTTCCTGGAGTTCCGCTGAGGTATCCGCTGACGTTTCCAATAATTTCGGCGAAGGAATCAGCGCTGGAGTCATCCACGACTTGTGTGTCTTGCGTGAGTGCGGGATTGTCGTCGCTGCCGACAGCTCCGGAAAGATAGACCAGCCAGTTCCCGGATTCCTTAGTGGCTGCGGAGCCGGTAATCGCTTTGATACGGGCTTGTGCAAGATCTCTGACTCTGTCGGAATCGGCTTTGCGATAAGCCGCTTGGTAATGTTTGGTGGCCAATTTCAGATCTTCTTGGCGCTCAGCGATGAGGCCCAGGTTGTACTCTGCCAAAGCACTCCACTGGGAGTCGTCGCGAATTCTCTGAAAATACGTTGAGGACTCATCATACTGATTGAGTCGGTAGTGAGTAGAGCCAAGGTTGTAGAACAGCGCCACGGTACGCAAGCCTTTGGCTTCGGCTTGCTGGAAGTACTCCAATGCTTGGGAGAAATCGGAGTTTTGGAACGCTGCAATACCTTCCCGATAGGCAGTTCTGTCATTGGCTGAAACGGCCATGGAACACAAGAGCCCTAGGGCCAAGAGAACAACCGGTACAACTCGGATGGTGCGCATCATCTATACCTCTATTATTAGAATCTGGTGCGTTACCCTACACTTGAAAATCTGAATGTACTGCGTAAAACCGCTGAGCCAGAGACAAAAATGAGCGATCAGGTGATTAATCTGACCGCTCTGAGTTTACTTTTTAACGTAGCCCAACCAGTCTATTTTGCGAGCTTACGGCCGGCCTACACCGCCGCCTACGTTAGGACGACCGCCGCCATCTTGACCACCTTTGTTGTCACGGGCATCGCGACCCCGCTCCCTGGCATTTTGTCCGGCGTTGTCGCGCGCTTCTTTACCGCGCTCACGAGCATTCTCAGCTTGCGACGCGCCAAACTCACGTCCACCATCACGGGCCGCGTTTGCGGTATCCAGGCCGCGCGCTGCGTTTTCTGCCGCCTGAACCGCTGCTTCGGTGGGAAGCTCGATGACGTTGGTGACTTCTTCGACGGTGGTGTCATCGTCAATAACGATCATCGTATCTTCTTGAGCGTGCAGCGGTGCTGCCGCGAAGAGGGCGACAGAGGCAAGAAAGCCTAACGTGGTCATAGTAGTTTTGTTTTTCATGGTAATGCTCCCGGTGTTACTGTTGTGTTGGTAATCGTTTTTATCCTAAGAGATCAATGCTTACTCGATCACTTTGGGTGTTTCCCGCATCCGACCGGCCCGTGCCTTGCCGTTCGCGACTCACCTGAACTTTTACTTCGTGGCTTTTGCCCCCGAAGTGTGAAATCACGCGTACTTCGCCGCCGTTATCGCGCACGAGTACGGGTACATTTAAAACATTGGCGCCCTTGTTTAACGGCGCGCTCCAAGCCAACTGTTGCCTGCCGGTGTAGCCTTCAAGCTCCAGGTTTTCCGCCAATTCGATCGAGAGCTCGGCGTTCTCATGGGCTTCGTTACTGTAGATAACGATCCGGACCTGTTCTCGATGGTATTCGGGCTGCGCTGCCGCTGTTTCTACGGTGGGATTTTCCTGATGCAGCGGAGCCGGCTCCCAGAAGCTGATGAACCCAACGGCTGCGACCAAAACTGAGGCTGCCATTGCTGATGGCCAGCGCCACCGGTGTTCGGAGGGCGCCGTCTCTACCGCAGGGGCCTTCGCGGCGAGCTTGATGGCCCGGTCCAGGAACTCATCTGATGGCTGCGGCACTTCCAAGCTGCTCAGCTCCTGCTCTAGCAGGCGATCCGTGTAGTAGTGTTGGCACAGGTCGCAGGCGTCCAAGTGCTCGGCCAAGCTGCCGCGCGGGGCGCTGCCCATGGGCAGTTGGTCGATGGCTTGTCTGGATTCTGTGCAGTTCATAGTGATTTCCTGTGGTCTCTATTACTGGTAAACGTCACTTTTTCGAAAAAGGTTGCAACTTTAGTAATTTTTTTAGCTGGGCCTTAGTGCGATGCAGGCGGGACTTGAGGGTCCCGACGGGCGTTTCCAGAATGGTGGCGGCCTCATCGAGGGTGTAGCCCTCCAGCAAATGCAGGGTCACTAGTGCCCGCTGATCAGCATCGAGCTGGCCTAGGGCGGCGAGGATGCGGCTCTGTTGCTGGCTGTTCTCCGCAGCGTCTTCCGGGGATGAGCTGCCACTGACCAGCTGATCCAGAGCCCCATCGTCAGTCTCGCGGCTTTGTTCATTGATACCGTGAGTTTTGGCCTTTTTCCGATAGAGATCCACGTGTACGTTGTACAGGACTCGCATTATCCAGCCGGTGGCATCCTCCATGTCCGACCATTGATCAAACCGCTGGTAAAGCTTAATGAACAGCTCCTGCACCACGTCTTCAGTGTCTACGCGTGACCCGGTCAGGCGGTAGGCGGTCTGATAGCACCGTTTGGCGTACGGGCGGAGCCGTTTCTCAAAATCGTTTTGATCTACTTGCGTTGGCATCGATGTACTCTGGTTATAACAAGCTTATTTTTTAGCAACTTGAAGTTTAGTTTGGTTTTTCCAAAGTAGGAGGTCCCAGTGTTATAGCTATTGGTGCTAGTCTTGGGCAGAACTAGACGATTCGAGTATCTATAGCGTTGAAAAGAAAGCGTGAAAATGACGGGTGCGCAGGTGAGCTGGTCCACATACAAAAATGAGCGATCAGGTAGCTAAACCCGATCGCTCTTGAGCTTATCCGTGAGTAAGCCCAACTGTTTTACTTTGCGAGCTTACGGCCGGCCTACACTGCCGCCCACGTCAGGGCGACCGCCGCCGTCTTGACCGCCTCTGGTGTCACGGGCGTCTTGGGCCCGCTCCCGTGCGCTTTGTCCAGCGTTGTCTCGCGCTTCGTTGCCCCGCTCTCTGGCATCCTCAGCTTGCTTGGCGCCGAACTCACGTCCACCCTCACGGGCAGCGTTAGCGGTATCAAGGCCGCGAGCAGCGTTTTCTGTCGCTTCCGCCGCTGCTTCAACGGGAAGCTCGAGCACTTTGGTGACTTCTTCAACGGTCGTTTCATCGTCAATGACGATCAGAGTATCTTCCTGTGCGTGTAGCGGTGCCGCAGTGAAGAGGGCTACAGAGGCAAGAAAGCCTAAAGCGGTCATGGTCGTTTTGTTTTTCATGTTAATGCTCCCGGTATTGCTATAGTAGTAGTGGTCTTTCCTATCCCAGGGATCTGCTTGCTACGACGTTTCCTGTGTCTCTATCACTGGTAAACGCCACTTTTTCGAAAAAGGTTGCAACTCTTTTAGTATTTTTCCTGGGACTTGAGGGTAGGACCTGCCAATCCGGGTTCCTAGTAGGCTGCAGAAAGGCGTGAGCGAAAGTTGTTAGTGATCCAAAGCGCTTATCACCGCGTATAACATGAAAGGTACATTCAACGCGGCATCCTTACTGGGCTCCGCCTCTCTTTTTCTATTGGTGTAAACATACTCAAATTAGGAGCTGTAATGGATTTCGTAAAATTTGGTGAAGACAATATTGAAAACGCACTGTCCAAAATGTCCGATTCTCAATTGGATAAAGTTGCCTTTGGGGCGATCGAGCTAGATAGCAAAGGAACCGTGCTCAAATACAACGCCGCTGAGGGCGATATCACTGGCCGCAAGCCTGAAGAGGTGACGGGCAAAAACTTTTTCACCCAAGTAGCCCCTTGTACCGACAAGGTGGAGTTTAAGGGCCGTTTTGATATGGGGGTAAAAAACGGCGATTTAAACACCATGTTTGAATACGTCTTTGACTATAAGATGCAGCCCACTAAAGTGAAAGTGCATATGAAGAAAGCGCTTACCGGCGATACTTATTGGGTGTTTGTTAAGCGGTTGTAAATCCGGTTCTAATGGCCAAGGGGCTACTCGCCCGTTCGTGGTGAAATAAAACTATGCCCCAATTTTCTGAAGCCAACTTACTGCGACTCGTTTCCGAACTGTTGCACGAGGAGTTTAAAAACAGCCCTGACGCTCGCGCCAGGTATTTACCTCCGCCTGAAAGTTGGTCCTCTGATACTTTCATTACCATGACTGACACTTCCAGCGGCTCATTGTCGTTGGAAGCGGACTCTTTCGAATTCGTCACCCTGGCATTCGCCGTGACCCGTTTCTTTCAACTCCAGGACAGTGGGCTTGAGGACTACCTGTTGCGTTATCGCCGCTTAGGTGAGTGGTGCCAAGTGATTGCCGAAGCGCGCACGCAGGGCGCCGAAAATATTGGCTTCTCAAGCTCAGGCACCACGGGGCCATCCAAGACCTGCGTGCATTCCTGGTCGACTTTGATGGGGGAGGTGGAATTTTTCGCGCAATTATTTAGCACCCTGCCCGGCTTCGATATCAAGCGCGTCATTACCCTGGTGCCTGGCCACCACCTGTACGGTTTCTTATTCGGCTTGTTACTGCCCGAGTATCGAAAGCTTCCGGTAATTTCCGGGCTCAAGGCTATTGGTATGGCCCAGGCGCGTCGTTTGGACGCGGGCGATTTAATCGTGGGCTTTCCGTTTATGTGGCGGGAGCTGAGCCGCCAGGGAGCGTCCTTTCCCCCAGGCGTGGTCGGCTTGACCTCTACGGCCCCATGCGACCCGACGATTATCGCCAATCTAAAAGGCCAGGGGCTTGAACAAATGATGGAAATTTATGGTTCTAGCGAGACGGGAGGTATAGGTTACCGCCTCGCGCCTGATCAGCCCTTTGAACTGCTCACTTTGTGGGATAGAGGCTCCGATGGGCAAAGCCTTACACACACGTCCACTGGCCGTGAGCTGGCGCTGGAAGACCGAGTACGCTGGCACAGTGAGCGACAGCTAACCCTAATAGGGCGCGTAGACAAAGCGCTGCAAGTCGGCGGCATCAACGTTTACCCATACGCCATTGCAGAGCGGCTGCAGAGTTTACACTCAGTAGCCCAGGCAAGTGTGCGCCCCACTGGCGCTGAGGGTAGCGAGCGGCTGAAAGCGTTCATAGTGCCGGCCAGTCCGGACCTAACGAAAGCTGAACTGGAGGCAGAGCTGCGGCGCTGGTGCAACGCCAATCTAAGTACCTCTGAAACTCCCATCAGTTTTACCTTTGGTACACAATTGCCCAAAGGCAACTTGGGCAAAGCAGCTGACTGGACCGCTAAATGAGATAGAGCTAGATTGCTCTAACCCCTTCACATACACAGGTCGAACTTTGCTGAGCGGTTTCTGCCTTACTCCCTACTAGAACAAACGCATCGCCCAATTGGAAAAGGAGATTTTATGCGCAGCGGACTCAGTGTCGGCCGTATTGCCGGAATCCAAATTCAGCTCGACTGGAGTTTGTTGCTGATCTTTGGGCTGATTACCGTCGTTCTTGGCACGGGTGTATTTCCCACCTGGCACCCTGATTGGTCCACGGTGTTGGTGTGGACGACGGCCTTCTCCGCCTCCTTTCTGTTTTTTGTGTCCGTGCTGCTGCACGAGTTATCTCACGCCTTGGTAGGCCGAAGGTTCGGTGCGAAAGTGCCGCGTATTACGCTGTTTCTCTTCGGCGGTATGGCTCACCTGGAGCGCGAACCCAAGACCTGGAAAGCAGAGTTTTGGATGGCCATCGTCGGGCCCATTGCCAGCTTTGCAATCGGGTTCCTGTGCCTGTTTCTGAGCGGAGTGGTGGCGGGTGTCGATGGGGAGGACTTCGACAGCCCCCAGCAATTTTTGGGCGCGCTGGGTCCTGTGCCCACGATGTTACTCTGGCTCGGATCCATCAATATTATTCTGGCGCTTTTTAATATGGTGCCGGGGTTTCCTTTGGACGGTGGTCGCGTGTTGCGGGCCATTATTTGGGGTGCAACGGGCAACCAACACAAAGCGACGCGTTGGGCGGCCAGTGCTGGCCAGGCGTTTGCGTGGATACTGATTGCCAGTGGCATCGCCATGATCTTCGGCGCAACTGTGCCGGTCTTTGGGACCGGTACTGTCAATGGTCTCTGGATTGCGTTCATCGGGTGGTTTCTCAACAATGCCGCGATGATGAGCTACCAGCAAATGACCATGCAAGAGTCACTGGACCGGGTACCTGTGTCGCAAATAATGCAGCATGACATCGTCACTCTGGCCCCCGACACGCACTTGCAAATTCTGGCGGACGATTATGTCTTGCGCAGCAGTCAGCGTTGTTTTCCTGTCGAGAGTGATAAGATTCTGAAAGGCTTGGTGTGCTTGGAAGATTTGCGCCGAACATTAGCCAGCGAGCGGAGCCAAAAGTCCGTCGCCGATATTATGACGCCGACGGAACAACTCAAAACAGTACAGCCTGATGATGACGCCGCAGAAGCGTTTCAGTTGTTAGGAAGCTCTGACATCAATCAGCTGCCCGTGCTTAAGCAGGGCCGGCTCGTGGGCCTGTTGACCCGAGAAAATCTGATGCGTTGGCTTGCGCTCAACCAGAAACATCAGTGATGGTTTAGCGGCCAACGCTGTTTAAAGAAGGGCCACAGTTCGCGCGCCGTTTGCGCCATAAAAGCCGGATTTTCGGCCCGAAGCTCGTCAGGTTTTGCCAATACATCCCACAGCGCGGCCACTGGGATGCTACCCGCGGCGTGGGCGGCTTGCAGGTCGTAGATGGCATCGCCCACATAAAGCGTATGCTCAGGTTCAAGCCCCATTCGCTCGGCGGCCATTAGCACGCCATCCGGTGCGGGTTTGGATTGCGGAGCATGGTTGTCCGCAATCAAGGTTACGAAGTATTCGGACAATTGGTGGGGTTCCAGCAAAATTTGCAGATCTCGCTCGTGCCGGCCTGTCACCACCGCCATGGGCACGCCCTGTTCGGCCAGGGTATCCAGCAATTCGCGCACACCTTTATGCAGTCGCGTCGCACCGGCCAGGTTGGATTGGTGCTCCACGTAGTGCTGAAAGGCCTCCATGCCTTTCGCTTCGTCGCCGATGATGCGCATCAGAATACGATCCGCACCGGCGCCGAAATAAGCCTTAATCTGCTCGGGCGACCGTGGTTGTTCACCCACTGCCGCAAGCGCATGGTTGAAGGATTCGAGTGCTTGGCTAAGCGAATCCACCAACGTGCCATCACAGTCAAAGATAATGCCGTGTTTCACTCGCGCTACCCTCCAATGTATAAAACTGCACTATACCTCAGGCATGGTGGCGGAAGCAGGTTACGGGATGAAATTACGCTAGCTGGGCGTCGCCGATGTTGACGCCAGTGCCTTGGGCCATCAGTTCAAAGTGGTGCATGGTCATACCCTCTTCCATACATTCCATCATACGAGGCCCGCTGGGAAATTCGGCGAATTGAGCACTGGCTTTTTCAAAATCGGCCATCGATTCCCAAACGATGTGGTGGCACAACAGCGCGGCATCTGTAACGGAGCGGTAGGTGCGGTGCTCTAGAATACGGCCGTAGCGTGCGGCTTCTTGCGGAATCTTCTTGGCGAGTTCAAGTCCCTCTTCAACGCAGTCGGGCTTGATGCGGAAAATAACAACTTCGATAACGTTCATACGTAGAACCTCAATGAATGGGTGAAGCTCTACTATGGTCCATGCCACTGACAGCAGTCTGTCAGTGGGTGTGTTTAAGGTTCTATCAAAGCGTCTTCTTTCTTGGTGACCGCACGCACGTAGGCGGCGAGGGAAACGTGCGCTGGCAAGGGCGGTGGTGCTTGGTGCACAGTGAGATGCGCAATTCGGTCCAAGCGGAAATCCCGGTAGTCCTGGCGCAGGTGACACCAGCTGCCGACCGTCCATTTGTTGCCCCAGAAGGATAGGTTAAGGGGGAATATGTCCCGCTCACTACGGCGCTGGTTATTGTCTGCATAGCTCAAGGTCAAGGTTTTCTGAAGCCGTATCGCGTCTCTGATCGTATCCCAGTAGCTCGCTTCAGCCTGGCGTTCGGCCAGCACGGGCGAAGCCACATTGTCGAACAGCAGGTCCAGCTTTCGATCTTTAGCGGCCGCCTGCATCTTGTGAAGCAAGCTGGCCGCCGCGTCTGACAACCTGGCACCGGTCCAGGACTGCACCAGCTTTACCCCAGTCACCAGCGCATCGAACTCGTCTTGGGTTACCGCCAGCGGCGGTAGCTCATAGCCTTCGACCAGGCGATACCCAAGCCCCTCATCGAAATACACAGGCACGCCCGCCACCGATAAGTCGTCGATGTAGCGATAGATGGTCCGCACTGACACGCCCAGTTCTTCCGCTAATGTTCTTGCGAACAGGGGCTGACGGCTGCGAATCAAATTGGTTAATTGAAATAACCGGTCGGACTTTCTCATGCCTGATATCCAGCAATTTCCAAGGCGGGCATTCTAACGCGCCTGGAGCCAGCCGTCCTTAGCGGCTACCATGGCCCGAGTATTATTGTTTCCCGAGGAGTTTGCAGTCCCTATGCCTACCCTATTCGACCCCATCACCATTGGTGATTTGGAGCTTCCTAACCGCATCATCATGGCCCCACTGACCCGTTGCAGAGCTGAACCGGGTCGGGTGCCGGGCGAGCTGATGCGCGAGTACTATCGCCAGCGCGCGGGGGCGGGCATGATCCTGAGTGAGGCCACAAGTGTGTCACCCATGGGCGTGGGGTACCCGAACACGCCGGGTATCTGGTCCGATGAGCAAGTGGAAGGCTGGAGAAAGATCACCGAAACCGTGCATGCTGAAGGCGGCCGCATTTTACTGCAGCTGTGGCATGTGGGCCGTATCTCGGATCCGGTCTACCTGGACGGCGAATTGCCGGTAGCGCCCAGCGCGTTAACACCGGACGGCACGGTCAGCCTGGTGCGGCCCAAAAGAGAATACGTTACGCCCCGAGCCCTAAAAACGTCAGAGATTCCGGAGCTCGTTGAAGCCTATCGCGTAGGTGCTGAGAACGCCCGCAAGGCCGGGTTCGACGGAGTGGAAATCCACAGTGCCAACGGCTACCTGCTCGACCAATTCCTGCAAAGCCACACCAACCGCCGCACGGACCAGTATGGTGGGCCGATTGAGAATCGCGCGCGGCTTTTGCTGGAGGTCACCGATGCTGTACTGAGCGTATGGGCACCAGGCCGGGTCGGCGTGCATTTGGCACCGAGGGGCGATGCCCATGATATGGGCGATGACAATCCCCGCGAGACCTTTGGCTACGTTGCTCGTGAGCTTGGCAAGCGAAACATCGCCTTCATCTGCACCCGTGAGCACGCCGGTGAAGACAGTTTGGGGCCAGAGCTAAAAGAACTCTTCGGTGGGATTTATATTGCCAATGAGAACTTTGACCAATCTCTCGCCGAGCAATGGTTAAAGGAAGGCAAAGCGGACGCCGTGGCGTTTGGAAAACTCTATATTGCGAACCCCGACTTGCCGAAACGGTTTGCGCTGGACGCTCCTTTCAATAACCCCCGCCCCGAGCTGTTCTACGCCTCTGGGGCCGAGGGCTACACAGACTATCCACAGATGGAGTAACCTCGTATTCGACTCGTCCCGCGAGGCATGAGTCAGGGTGCGCGAACGCTCTTTCGAGCTCCTTTGCTATACTCAACACAAGGAGTCAAACTAGGTACGGAGAAACTACTCCTAATTCGGCAGGTTGCCTACAATGAAAAAAATAAGTACTTGTGTTCTGCTCCTTCTCTCACTGGGATTTGTTTTGCCCTTGAGCGCTCAAGATCAGGAATCGACTAAGATTCGTTTTAACGCCCCTCAAAATCCCAACGGTTTTTACACCCTGGCTATGCTCGAACTGGCCATAAGTCGCCTCGATAAGGACTATGAAATCGAGCTGGTAGAGGGCGGCATGACCCAGGCACGCACCATCGACAATGTCACGCGGGGCGTGTTGGACATAATGTCCGCAGCCACCAATGAAGAAATGGAAGAGCTGCTGCAGCCAATAAGAATACCCCTATTCAAAGGTTTGTTGGGACACCGAATTTTTATTATTCATCGAGACAATCAAGCACTGTTTGACCGCGTAGAAACCTTTGAAGATTTAAAGCATGTGACCTTCGGACAGGGCGCCCGCTGGGCAGATACCCAGATTTTGGAGCACAACGGCCTGACCGTGGTGAAAGTGAATAAGTTTCCGAGCCTTTTTTATATGGTCGACGGTGAGCGCTTTGACGCTTTCCCGCGCGGGGTCAATGAGCCATTTGGCGAAGTAGTGTCCTGGAATACTGAATCGGACCTGGAATTGGCGGTGGAAAAGCGTTTAATGCTGGTTTATCGCATGCCGTTTTATATGTACACCAGCAAAAACCGGCCGCAACTGGCAGCCGATCTTGAGAGGGGTTTGAATCTTGCCATTGCTGATGGTGGATTCGACGAGTTGTTTTTCAGCAACGAAACCGTTCAAGATGTATTGCAGAAAGCCAATCTTTCCGAGCGGTTAGTCTTTCCCTTGGACAACCCCACGTTGCCGACTGCCACGCCCGTAGAGCGGTCTGAGCTGTGGTTGGATGTTTCCGCGCTCTGACCAATCAGGGGTATCGCTGAGAGGTCAGAGCGCGGGGTCATGACTAGGCCGTTCGGCTACGCCCGGAATTGCTCCACCCGTTGCCGTACCAGAGCGGCGATCCTGGCGACTTCCTGACTTGAGGATGCGGTTTGTGTTGCTCCGGCGGCATTCTCAGTGGCGATGGTGCTGATGGTGGTGATGTTCCGATTGATCTCCTCGGCCACAACGCCCTGCTGTTCGGCGGCGCTCGCAATCTGGGTGGTGAGGCTGTGTATGGCGCTGATCGCCCCGGTTATGGTTTCCAGCGCTCCAGCCGCGCGCCGGGCTTCTTCGGCATTTTGATCCGCCAGTTGCTGGCCACGTTGCATGGCTACCACTGCGCCCTTAGTTCCGGATTGCAATCGCTCAATCTTGATCTGAATGTCATCGGTAGATTCCTGAGTGCGCCCGGCCAAGGTACGGACTTCGTCAGCTACCACAGCAAAGCCCCGGCCCTGCTCGCCAGCGCGAGCAGCTTCAATGGCCGCGTTCAACGCGAGTAAATTGGTTTGCTCGGACACACCACGGATGACGTCAAGAATGCCTCCGATCTCGCGGCTTTGCTCTTCCAGTCGATGGATAATCTCGGCGCTTTGGCCGACCTCAGTAGCTAGCTGGCCAATGGACTCAATGACGCCGGTAATGATGCTACCGCCCTCGGCGGCTTCGGTGTCGGCTCGGCCACCTGCGCTTGCGGCTTCGCTGGCGTTGCGCGCTACTTCCTGAATCGTTTGAGCCATTTCGTTCATGGCCGTAGCGACCTGCTCCGTTTCGCGTTGCTGCAGCGTGATGTTCTGGTCGGTTTGCGTGCTAACGGCGGACAACTCCTCGGCAGCCGACGCCAGTTGAAGCGTCTGCTCTTCAATATCGGCCACGACCTTCCGAATCACGTCAAAAGTCTGATTCAGCGATGTAGCCGTGGCCCCCAGCTCGTCCTGGTTGGTGACCTCCAGGCGCAAGGTAAGATCGCGGGTGGCACCGATTTGCTCGATGGTTTCGCGCATGCGCTGCAAGGGCGGTGCTACGGCGCGGTAGGTCAAGGTGCCAGCGGCGGCTACGAGAAGAATCACTAACAGGCTTCCACCCAAAAAGAGTGTCACCGATCGCTGATAGAGGGAGACCGTTTCCCCATGCAACAACGCCGCTTCGTCGAGCTGTAGGTCCACAAGTTCCGTTATCTTGCCGCTAATGGGGTCAATGCTGGCGTACAGCGGGCCGTTGAAGTCCCCTAGTTCGCCGCCCACGTTGCCAGACAATTGGGTCAAGCGCGTCTCAAGGCGGTCCAGGGCTCGATTGGCTTGATCAAAAAGACCTCCGGCTTGCCGCGCCAGTGTACTCTCCTGCGGAGTTAGCTGGGTCGCCATGTAGTCTTTCCAGTACCCATCAATACTGACGCGTGCTAGGCGCACGTCTTCAAGCGCTCTTTCGGCCGTAATCAGGCCAGCATCGGCTTTATTTACGGCATCCACAACCCGTACCGCATACTCATCAGCGATGGTTTTCAGCTGGCGCAGGGGCACTACCCGATCGTCGTACAGCGACTCCATACGCTGCTCAATGTTACTGATGATCCAAACAGAACTGCCTGCTAGCAGTACCAGGGCAATCAAGGGTAAGGCAATAGTGAGCAAAAGCTTGGTTTTTACGGTGGTTGCGAGCATGGGGTACTTCCTTTCAAGGCGCCCAAGGAGCGCTACATCTATACAACCCACGATATCGGCACAAATAGAGGGATCTTGAGAGTTCGAAAGCACACTTGGGGGGCGAGGTCGTGGCGAGCGGCCTGCGGCCCGCGCAATCAGAGGAGAAAGGCTGGGCCTTGTAGTAAAAAAAAAGGCCCTTGGAGATTTCTCCAAGGGCCTTTCGAAGTCCTTTTTAAGTCCTACGCGTCCAAACGCTTAGGGCGTTACGGGCGGCGGCTCATCCGTGTTCATGAGGTGGGCTTCCTCGTCCCGCTTTTTCAGATCACTCTGAATAACGGCCAGCTCTTCGCGTGTTAGGCGATAGAACAGTACAAATACAGCAGCGATCAGCGCCGCTATCCCAGGAGCAGCGGTTTGCAGCAACACAATACCGCCCTGAGAGGCACCGCTTTGGGCTTCGTTCGCTACGTAACCGAAGGCTGCCAGTATCCAAAGAATACCTGCCGCACCCGTTGCCGAACCGAGCTTTTTGGAGAAAGTGGCGGCGGCAAACGTCATGGCCGTTGCTCGCCGGTGCGTCTTCCATTCGTTAAAGTCGGCGGCGTCTGCGTACATGGACCAAGTGATCGGTGATTTCGGGCCGAGACAGAAGCTGATCAAAACATTCAATAAGAAAATGATCATCAGTTCTACCGGAAAGGTGCCACTGTCTACAGTAACGCGATTGCCTTCTTCATCGGTATAAGTGGCCAGTACGCTCACCGTTCTGCCATGAAAGTTTTCAAACGTGGCTTCTTGATACGTCTCGTCAGGAATATCCACTTTTTTGGTGAATACCCAGAAGGAGCGCTGGTGTACCTGCCACTGATAATCAGCATCTTCCGGCGGTGCAGAGATCATTCGATCAGCTTCAACGGTTACAGGATCGTTCCCACTGATGGTGACCACCCCATTCGCATCGGGCTTGGGCACGAAGTAGAAAATGATCGAGAGTATGCCCACCGCGACCATCAGAATCAGAATTAGCCGGGCTTTGTCCACATGGCGGGTCATCAAAGGCGTACTGGCGGCACCGATGGCCATAGCGGCCATCTGTAACCCTAGGTACAGCCCCAGCAAGTCCGGGCGCTCCAAAAAGTACGTCATGTAATAGTAAGAAGAGCCACCACGCATGGTGATGACCAGCATGATGATAATGGCCAGGGCAAACAGGATTAGCCAGGGGCCATTCTTGAGAAGGTCGCCAATATCTTGTACCGGGTCATTAATGCGTTTAATTGGAGCTTTGACCCTCTCCTTAGTAGTGAAGTAGGTCACCGAAAAAATACACGCGGCGATGAAACCGTACAGCGTCATGGTTAGCTGCCAGCCCTTCTCGAGATCACCCTGGCCGAAGTAGCTGACGAGGTCCAGCGTAAAATAGTTAACAAAGAAGCCGCCGGTAAAGGCGAAGATGAAGCGAATGCTGTACAGGGAGGTTCGATCCTGACTGTCGGCCGTCATTACGCCAGAAAGGGCGGCGTAAGGGGTGCTGAGCACCGTGTACATCAGCATCATCAGCGTGTAGGTAATGTAGGCATACACCAGCTTACCGGTGTCGCCGAGATCGGGAGTGCTGAAGGTGAGGACGGCAGCGCCGGCCATCGGGATGCCGGCAAAGAGCAGGTAGGGCCGGAATTTCCCCAAACGCGTCTGGGTGCGGTCGGCAATGGCACCCATGGCCGGGTCGGTAAAGGCGTCAATAATTTTGGTCGCGAACAGCATGGTCCCTGCGGCAGCAGCCGGGAGGCCAAAGACATCGGTGTAGAAAGCGGCCAGGAAGGACCCCATGGTGACCCAGTAGAGGTTAAAGCCGAAGTCGCCAAAGCCATAACCCAGTTTTTCCCGCAGGCGTAGCCTGGCGGTCCGATCTTCGAGTTGAGTAGTTGCCACAGAATGGCCCTCCTTAATAATTGTTATGGTAGCGCAACCATTTTTCGGAGCCTAGCTTAACCACCTTGGCGTTGAAAATCCAGTCTTTGTGGTGCAGGCCACTCCGAGGTGAACGGGTAGCTGTGGGTCCAGATTTAAACCACTTGATGCCCTACTCCCTGGGTTCGTTCATCCATGACAAATCGGTGTCTGTTGACGGTAGTCAGACAGGTAGCCGAACCCGGGTGATCGTTATGAGGATACGGCGGACGCTTGAGTCGAGGAGGTCGGCGGCATTCGCTGGCTGACTGCGGTGCCCACCATTGGAACCCTGTAGAACAAGGGGTAGACTCTACCGTTCAGCGAAGACGCCTTGTGACAGCAAGGAGCACTTCCGGTTTTTAAGGAGGAGTCTATGCGTACCGCTCTCCCGAACACGATTCGTTCCGTATCTCGCCTTGCGCTGTGTGCATCGCTGTTGCTTGGGCCTGCGCTCGCGCACGCGGACCGGTTTTCCAGTGGCACAGTTCGATTCAGTGGCAGCCTCAGTGCCACCAGCGCCTTTGGCGACAACTACGTACAAGTGGGGATTGGGCTGGGTTACTATTTGGCCGACGGGCTGGAGTTAGGGCTGGATGCCGGATCATGGCTCGGTGGGGAGAGAAATATCCACGAGCTGGCGCCCTCGCTAACCTACGTATTCACCCACGTCAGAACGGTTCAACCTTACATTGGCGCCCTTTATCGGCGCACGTTCATCGAAGGGCGAGAAGACCTCTCCGCTTACGGCGGTCGCGCGGGCGTCTTTCTCCAGCAATCACCCAACTGGATGGTGCGGGCCGGTGTAGTGGCTATCCGCAATCACAATTGCGACGACACCCTCTACGGGGATTGCACGGAGGTGTATCCGGAAGTTTCGATAGGGTTTTATTTCTAACACGTTCGCTCCAGCCTCACCCTCTTCCTTTCCTCATCATTCCTTTGCTCTCATCATCCCGCGCTGTCGGGGGATCCAGGTTCACCCCCTTACTTTCGTCATCCCCGCGTAGGCGGGGATCCAGATTTCATCGTTACCTATGTGCCCGGCTCAACACATCGCAGCTTCCCGTTTACATTGGGTTGAAAGCCCGTCACCCAAATCAGCTGCTTTCACAATGCATTGTCCTCCACGGCAATGAGCTTCGCCTATACAGCCGAGGACCCTCACCAGACGTCTTCCCCAGGTCCGGGGCGAATTGGTGGCTATGTTGGATGGTAATGACAGCGCTCGCCTCTAACCCTTGCGTAAACAAGCTTTACATTGTATGGTTAAACCATGAACGACAATGAACAAATCCTAAAAGGCCTTTTGGACACCCTAGTGCTGAGCGTACTGCGCCGGGGCCCGAACTATGGCTTTGGGATTTTAGTTGCGCTGCGTGAGCAACTGGGGGAGGACGGCGACATCCTTAAGGAGTCGACTCTCTACCCTTTATTACACCGCCTGGAGCGCCGTGAATTGCTGACTTCCTTTCGCCAGCCTGGCGACCGGGGAACGCCCAGAAAATATTACCAAGTGACCGTGCCCGGCGAAGCCTACTTGCAGAGCCGGGTGTACGAATGGCAGCGAGTGGCGCTTCTGTTACAGCGCACGATCCTGGCAGACAACAAGGAGCTGATATGAACTTGCGCGTGTTGACTCGATTTACTTCCAATGCTTTTCCAGAAGAGTTGTTGACCGATGTTTCGGCAATCAACGACTTCCTTAGAGAACTGGATGCCGAGTTAGTCGGTTCAGCCAAGGTGCGCAAAGAAACTCTGGAAGAAGTTCGGGATCACTTATTGGAGCATCATGCCGCGTTAATGGAAAAGGGAATGTCGTCCGAACAGGCTGCCCATGAAGCCCTGGGTGGTTTCGGATCAGCAAAGGAGCTCGGTGTTGAGCAACGCCGGGAGAAACGCTCCGAGTTTGTTAGAAACATACCCGTATTTGGACTTCCCTACGCGGTCTTGATGTCTTTGTTCAACTGGCTTTCTCAAGGCGTTGATCAGAGTTGGGTAGTCGCAACGGTGCATTTTTTCTTTTACTTTCTTTTCTTTGGAGCCGCCATGAGCGCGTGGACCACGTGTTGGAACCTAAGCGCTAAGCCGACCCACTCACTGGTCACTAAGTCCGAGCGCGACGATTCGGCGTTGGAGGTGTATTCCCCCAAAAGTGCCAAAGTGGCGGCCGTGTTCCTACTTTTAGGTATCGGAGCGGTCACTTTGATGTGCGTTCTCGGGCTATTTGGGGTGGGCTTTATGGCGCCGAACGGCCCGATTCTCAACATTTTCTTGTCAGCTTTAGGTATTAAGATACTTTCGGCGGTTCCACAAGCTTGGTCGCGAATTCGCATCAGTGACGATCAATTAACTCTCAAAACTCCATTTCGTCAACGCGTCGTACCGCTAACCAGAGTTACAGGCTTTACACTAATCCCTTACAGAAAGGCGTTCTTTCTTCCGGTATTGGGAAGAGCCTATTCGCTCACAGTAATCAACGATCTGGGAGAGCCCGAACGAGTCTTGCTGACCATTAATGGTGAAATGCACAACAGCGATCAACTCGTCGCCCTGTTAGAGAGCAAATGCCGAGGCGCGGCTGAAGCCGTTTAACTCGGTGGTGTTCCTGAGCTACGGTTGAAAGCTCCCCGGGCGTTGCTGCGACATGTTGGGATATTGCCGGCTGTTTGCCCGTCATTTGAGCCTCTCGTCTAATTTCTTCCTGGCACGCGTCAGCCGGTTGCTATAGCCCGTCAAATCCTTTACTTTCATGGTGTCCTGCCTCAACGCTGGGAAAACACCATGAACGAATCTAATAATAACGGTGCCGCCTATTGGCGGGCTAATCTACGCTTAATCGCGGGCTGCCTGTTTGTGTGGGCGCTGGTTTCATACGGGTTCGGGATTCTTCTGCGGCCGCTCTTATCCTACATTCCCATTGGCGGCACGGACCTGGGTTTCTGGTTTGCCCAGCAGGGTTCCATCATCACTTTCGTTGGCCTGATCTTCTTCTATGCCTGGCGTATGAACAAACTCGATAAAGAGTTTGGGTTGGAAGAGGAATAAGCCCGCATGAGTCAATTCACCATTAACCTACTGTTCGTAGGCGCATCTTTCGCGGTGTACATCGCCATTGCCATTTGGGCGCTGGCCGGCTCAACCCGGGAATTTTACGTAGCCAGCGCAGGGGTTCACCCGGTTGCCAACGGCATGGCTACGGCAGCGGATTGGATGTCCGCCGCCTCGTTTATTTCCATGGCTGGTATGCTGGCGGCGGGCGGCTACGCCAATTCAACTTTTCTGATGGGTTGGACCGGCGGTTTCGTATTGTTGGCCATGTTGCTGGCTCCCTACCTTCGCAAGTTCGGCAAGTTTACCGTGCCGGAATTCATTGGTGAGCGTTTCTACAGTCGCGGCGTGCGCGTGGTTGCGGTCGGTTGCCTTATTGTTGCCTCGGTGACTTATGTGATTGGGCAGATGACCGGCGCGGGGGTTGCGTTCTCGCGCTTCTTGGAAGTATCAAATGATCAGGGTCTGTTGATCGCGGCCATAGTGGTGTTTTTCTACGCGGTGCTCGGCGGCATGAAAGGCATTACTTACACCCAGGTGGCTCAGTACGTGGTGCTCATTACCGCTTACACCATCCCCGCCGTATTTATTTCCCTGCAGCTAACCAATAACCCCATTCCACCGCTGGGCTTGTTCTCCACTCATGTGGATTCCGGCATGCCCTTACTGCAAACGTTGGATGGCATTGTGCGGGATCTCGGTTTCCGCGATTACACCGCCGATGTGTCCAATAGGTTGAACATGGTGTTGTTTACCTTATCGCTTATGCTGGGCACCGCTGGTTTGCCCCATGTAATCATTCGCTTCTTCACCGTACCGAAAGTGGCCGACGCGCGTTGGTCAGCCGGCTGGGCACTGGTTTTTATTGCTGTGCTATACCTCACTGCGCCCGCCGTAGCGGCCATGGGCAAGTTGAATCTTCTGACCACCATTTATCCCGATGGGACAGATCAGCCTGCGCTGGAATACAGCGAGCGACCCGATTGGATTCAAACCTGGGAAACCACAGGTTTGATTCAAATCGAGGATAAAAACGAAGACGGCCGCATTCAGTACTACAACGATACGCCAGAGTTCCGCGACGTGGCGGAAGCCAGAGGGTGGGAAGGCAACGAGCTTACGTTTAACAACGACATCTTGGTATTGGCCAACCCTGAAATTGCTAACTTACCGGGGTGGGTCATTGGGTTGATTGCCGCTGGCGGCTTGGCCGCGGCCTTATCAACCGCAGCGGGCTTGTTGCTGGCCATATCCTCGTCGGTCAGTCACGACCTTATCAAGGGCATGATTAACCCCAGCATCAGTGAAAAGGGGGAATTACGCGCAGCGCGTATCTCCATGGCGGTGGCCATAGTAGTGGCCACCTGGCTCGGTATGAATCCGCCGGGTTTCGCTGCTCAAGTGGTGGCGTTGGCCTTTGGTATTGCAGCAGCGTCGATCTTTCCCGCGCTGATCATGGGTATTTTTTCCAAGCGCGTGAACAGTAAGGGCGCCATGGCCGGCATGCTCGCGGGCTTCTTCACCACCACGATCTATATCGCTTTGTATCTGGGGGTGTTTTTCATCCCCGGTACAGCGATGCTGGCCAACGGCAGTGAAACGTGGCTCTTCGGCATTTCGCCACTCTCGTTTGGTGCGGTCGGTGCGTTGATAAATTTCTCCGTTGCGTATGGCGTATCCCTGCTAACCGAAGAGCCGCCACAAGAAATTCAAGATTTGGTTGAAAGCGTTCGGTATCCGCGCGGTGCGGGTAAAGCCATTGATCATTAAGCTGTATTAAACATGGCGATGTTCTGGGAAATTGTGGCCACGGCGTTCGCCGGTTTGGGTGCAGCCGGCGTTGCTCTGGCTGTGAGGCGTTTTTCAAGACAGCGCCTGCCGAAATGGACGGTGCCGGCATTTGCCGGCCTGGGCATGTTGGCTTTTCAAATCTACAGCGAATACGACTGGTTTCATCATCAGCGCAGCCTGCTGCCGCAAGGCGTACAGGTAGTGAGAAGCGTAGAGGAATCGGTCCCTTGGCGGCCGTGGAGTTACGTGGTTCCGCAAACGGTGCGCTTTATGGCCGTTGACGTCGAGAATGCCTCGGTGAACCGCGCAAACCTTGATTTGGTTCTAGCCGATATTTACGTGTTTGAACGCCGACTCCCGGCACGACGCATACGGCAAGTCTTTCACTGCGCCCAGCGCGCGACGGCGATGTTTTCAGAGCAGTTAGAGTTTCCTTCTCCTGGAGAACCTGTGAGTGAACATTGGCGTCAACTGGACCATGACGATCCACTCTTTGCGGCGGTATGTCACGGCCTGAACCGGCGCTAGCGCCAAATCCTTTCACGGTTCCATTGTCGCGGCCGATGTGATTGAGGCCGGTGCCAGGGCCACCACTTCCGGGTTTGCTCCGCACAGCGCAGGACAACCACCTCTTCCTTACCCCGCTGACTCGTCATCCCGCGAAAGCGGGAATCCATTTTTTCCAGAAAGCCAACCGAATTGGCTGCCCGATCACTGCAGTTGCGGAGTTCTCCTGTTTTCCATCATCGACTTTTGAGATTTCTTCCAAAAGCAAACATGATATAGTCCCGCCGACCAGAATCGAGCCGCTTAGCGGCCCACAGAAGTTGAGGACCAAATGATTCGCCATATTTTATTGATCAAGTTTAAAAGTAGTGCCCACCCTCAAAAAATTGAGGCTCTGCAAGACCTGTTCGAGTCAATGCCGGATAAGATCGAAGGCGTAAGCGCCGTGGAGTGGGGGCTTAATGACAGTCCAGAGGGTAAGAACAAAGGATTTACTCATGCTGTGCTGATGACATTCGATGACGAAGAGGCTCGCCAACGCTATCTTCCGCACCCAGAGCATAGCGCTTTAAAGGAAGTGTTTATCCCGCTGTTGGAAGATATTGTTGTTTTCGATTATCAAGTTTAAATAGTGCTGCACCAGGCCGGCGCCGCCTAAGTGAATTTTACGCGCTCTCGGCGCAAGTACTAAATTCGCTTGCGTCGGCCTACCCTTCCCCCAGTCAAAACTACTTTGTTCAGACCCTACGGGCAGGTTGGAACACCTCGTTCTTTTGGGCGAACTCTTGAAAGCGAAAAAAAGCTAAAATTAAAAGTGGTACATCCATGTACCTAAATCCTTATTCGTACGTCCGTGTACTCTTCACGCTCCGACTACCATTAGTCCTTTGTCCCTGGCGATCGGTTATGACAGGACTCAGTCTCCACTGCCGTTGACGATTTGGTCCCAGTCGAGCAGCTGAAGTTCGCTGGGCGGAATTTCAGGGCCAATGTCATCGAGAAGAGAGAAGTCGGTTGCTATCGGGCAGCTCTCTATGTTCGAGAGCTCTTCCTCAGTGTCGGTGAAGTCATCTTCGATCAAGTTTGGCTGATACCCCCCCAGGCGCGTTGAGTACCGGACCCAGCCTCCGTCGCTCGACTGCCACTCTCCACATTGCGTAGTAACTGTGGAATAAAGAGGCCCGCCATATATGTCTGAACCATCGACTCGATGCATGTCAGAACGAGTACCGGCGCGGATCGAGCGGGTCGCAACAGTCGCTGTGGTTCTTGACTTGACGACAAAAACATCCCTGTCCGGATCTCTATCCATTACCGTTCGTTGACGGTTTCCCCATAATAACTGCGTTCCATTGGGTATCTGATAGTGCCCGGCCGCATATTCGATTACGATCTCATCAGCCATCGAGTTGTAACTGACCTGCCAAACGTTTATGCGGCGGTAGTCAGTATATTCATTTGTTTCGTTTGGCGCAGAAGATATGCTCTCCGAACGACGCCCAAGCCGTTGAGGGCCGGCCCAAAATTCGGAGATGGTGTTTAACGCTTCTGGGGATGATTGATCTCGGCTACCGAGTGTTCTAACTACCAGTTGAATAAGATGCCTCGCCTCTATGCCCGGCACCCACTCCCAACAGACGCGGTGGTTGGTCTCGACCGATACGTCGTTGCAATCTTCCCCAATGTTCAGTTGAACTTCTTTGACCGATGAGTCCCCCCACTCATTTGTTACAACGAAAGTGAACCGATCATCACCCGTATAATCAAAATCGGGCCGGTACGTGTAGATGCCGAGTTTCTCGTCATCCAGTACTACTTCTCCATAATCGGGGTGATCTACGATTTCGAACAACTCCGCGTTGTGGGCGTCAAGAACATCCCGCCAACCCCCGTTTTTAAGTACCATCGAGCTAGCACTTTGAAATGCACTCGGCGGGCCCAACGGCTTTAGCACGGCGTCGAAAGTTTGGGCCCAGTCCCCAGCGCTGTCTGCCACTTCAAATGAAAACGCAACCGGATCGTCACTGGCCTGACCCGAGGCAAAAGCGAATTCAAGCTCGAGCGCGGCACCAACATTCTCGGCGGAAACCTCAATGTGCTGTGGAGATATCACCGCAACGGTCAGTTCCTTGACCTCAAGCTCCTCTTCTACCTCTCGCTCCAGGTTGCCGAGTTCGGCTAGGAAATCCGGTTTTGGCAGCTCCAAGCCTATATTGCGAAAGAGATCGGCCGCGCTCTCGTAATAATCTGCGAGCGTGTGAGCCATACCAATGGCGTGATCGGTGACCAGCTCGGAAAGTTGGTACGGCTGAACAACACTCACCTGAAATCCGGCTGACTCGGAGTGGGTAAACACCAACTCACTGGCGACACTCTTGCGCATAGAGTCAAATTTATTTGATGAGCGAAAGGTAGAGAGCTCGGCCAATTTTGCAAGAGCGTCGTCAAACGGCCCGAAACAATGATCCCGTATACCTTTCAAGCCGTTGTCTACGAGCAGTACGCCAGTGGCGATGCCAACGGCCGCTATTGATACCCCTAACGGTCCCGTAGGGCTTATTGCAACGCTGTAGACCGCCACAATTACACCGGAAACGAACTGTTTCGCATGCGGCATGCATCCGCTTATTTTCTGCGCGGCCACATAATCGTCCTCCGGATATTCGACAATATTCGCATGCAGTATCAGAGCAATCTGCTCGGCTTCCTCAGGGTCTAGATCGGCGATTTCGCCCCGATGGTCCAACAACAACTGTTTGGCCTGCGCAACGAAGGCTTCCAACTCTGGGTCGACGCCAGCAAGACTTGCAAGTAGCGAATCTGCCTCAATAATTGTCGCGTCTACCCGGTCGACGAGGTAGTCCTTTGGCATCATGCCGGAGGGTAAAGTTGTTTGTGTGATGTCGATGTCTAGCTCGAACTCGCGCTCCGCTGTGCTGGCCACAAGTCGATAGCTACCGGGGACTGTCTCGCCCGGCACAACGAAGTATAGGTAAGGGCCAAGTTGCTCCGCGTCCAGTGCGTATGTTTGCTGTCCGTCATCAAGTTGAAGGGTTAATCCTGAAGTGGGTGTACGCACATCGAGCCACACGGCTTCGTGCGTACCGTAGTCAATTTTTGCATTCACCAGCTCGATACCGCTGGCGCACTCCACGGTCAGAAGGGTTTCGTGGATAAGGCGACCTTCAGGGCTGTCGAACGCGCAAATCTGGTTGTCGGGATGGCCGCTAACCTCAAAGGAGAAGGCTTGCTCAGTTGTCAATGCCACGTACTCACCGTCGGCCTGGATCTCCAGCGTTGCTCCACTGAATCGCTCACGAATTGACAGTGTTGTTCCTTCCGCGAGGCCGGAGACGGCAACCGTGAGTTGTGCGCTTTCCGTTTCCGTCTCGTTATCGTCGACTTCGTCGACGTCTGAGGGGTCCAGTTCATCCTCATTGTCCGGTGGGCTGGTTATGATGCCTCCATGGTTTCCCCCAGTTGCCGGAGGATCTGACTCCCCGCCGCCCCCGCAAGCCGTCAGCACCACGGCCGCGGCCAAAACAATAAGCCATTCTTTAAACATGTTCTTACCTATTTCCGCTCAACGTAGAGGCCGTTACTCCATAGAACCCCATGAAGGTAAAGATGCCCTTAAACAGCCTAGCGCACCGTTGCCCAAAGGGAGAGTCCCACAAAAGTGGGGAAATGTCGCGAAATACAATAACTTGTAAGCATACTAGGACCCAGCCAGATCGCCGTAAGCTTAAAGCCGGAACGGGGAAACCCGACCCTGACGTGCTTATTTGAGAGCCGATGGAGCTGGTGAGCCGACAGTTAGCCTATCAACGGCATTTGGGGAAAAAATCCCCCAAACGGGGGAATCTGGCGTAAAAAACAGCTACACTGCCCCTAGCGGTCGTCCATGCGCGGCTAACAATAAAAACCGACCAAAATGAGAGCCCCAATGTATCCGGGGTTTTGCCAATATGAATAAAAACATCGTACAAGACCCAGTCTTCTTTAATCCCGACTACCACGATTTAATCGGTTTGATATACGACTCCGTTACCAGTGGCGATGGCTTTCGGCCGTTTCTGCAGCGGTTTATGGAAGTGTTCGGTGGACACAGCGCCAGTTTCGCCATCTACGACACCAAGAATAATGTCCCCTTGGGCTATTGGGTGGTGAACATTCCGGAACATGCCTTAAAGTTTTACATTGACAATGTTGCGCACCAGGATGTATTGGTCGAAACCGCTATTGCGGTGCGTCAGCGCGACGGGCTGCGCTTTGTGGCTACCAACCTCGATATAGAGAACATTGAGGAAGTCGGCAAAGTCACTCGAGCAGACGAATGGCTTGCCAGCTTCGGCGCTCGTATCGCTGCGGGTGCCATTGCCTTCCACAGCGATACATACTTAAACTTTTTTGGAATGCAGCGTTCCGAAAATCAGCCTGATTTCAGCCGAGAAGAATTGGCGGTATTTGATCAATTCCTGCCACATATTAATCGGGCGGCGGAACTGTACACCAAGATGGGCGAACTAAAACGGGAGAATATTCCTGAACGCACAGCACTTGATCAGGTACAGCAGGGCATTCTCATTTTCGACGCTACCTTTAAGGTCGTGTTCAAAAATAAAACGGCTGATGATGTCATTGCCAATAACAAGGGCTTGCGTCTAAATGAGGATGGTATGTTCTCTTTCCATGAGAAGGAGTTTTCCCGAGAATTCATCATCAGCCTTTCAGAAGCAGTACGAGCCTCGCTAGAATCAACCGATCAAACCGAAGCCGTTTTGTGCTACAGCCACGGAGACCAAAATCTCACAGTCATCGTTTCGCCGCTTGCCACCGGCAAGCCGGGTTCAGGAGAAGCCTCAAAACGGGGCGGCGCGATGATTAGTCTTTATGACTGGGCCAATCGTCCCAGCGTTAGTCCTGAACAGTTGGAGCGGTTCTTTGGATTGTCACGCGCCGAATCGCGGGTGTCAGCGTTTCTTCTCAGCGGTTACAGCACCATCGACATCGCGGAACAACTCAATCGTTCCAGGGAAACCGTCAAATCCCACTTGCAATCTATTTATCGGAAAACCAACACCAGCCGCCAAGGGGAACTGGTAGCGCTGTTGGCAGCAAGTAGCGGTGTTGGTTGACCGGAGGACGCGCTCCACTCTCGCGTAATTTTCGTGAGGGTGGGGTGGCGGCGGGTCCTTTTAAAGGGTTTGAAAGCTACTAGCGCCGGACGTCCGCTGCTGAACACGAGGGTCGCCCTTGTAGCGAATGTGTGACGCACCGCTGGCGTTCCCATCCAGAGACTCTTCCGCATGAACCAATATGTTGGACGCGCCGCTTGCACTTGCGCGCACTTGTTGGCTCAAAATCGAACTTCCTTCAAACCGACTGGCACCACTGGCATGCACGTCTAGCTTCTTTAGCTGGCCGCCCGCGCTGACGTCAATTCTAGAGGCCCCGCTTAACGCGATCCGTGCACTCTCGCCAGATAGCTCACTCGTTTCTATGCGACTGGCACCCGAGAGTTCCGCATCCAGATTGAAGATACTTATCTTGTCAGCCGACACCCGGCTGGCGCCAGAGAGCTTTATTTCAACGTTCGTGCCATTCATTTCGTCCAGGGTGACTATCACAGCCTTACTGGCATGCAACAAACTCAGTTCCGGCAGCTCAAGGAAAAACACGGGCGTCTCGTGGTTACCTCCGAACCAGCGGCGCGGTGCGGGCTCAGGCTTAACTCCCAGAGTTAAGCGATCACCTTTGGCCTTCACGATAAGGCGGGACAGAACTTCCTCTGTTCCTTCCGCCCGCAGGCTAGGCGTCGCACCTTGTCTTATATGAATCTCTGCGGCACCACTCGCAACAATTTCTCGCACGTCGCCAATATCGAACGTTTGCGTTTGTACTTGTTCGGCGATTGCGCCGACCGATGCCAACAGGCACAAAGTGCCGATCATCAAACTCTTTATGTTCATAACGTTTGTCCCCGTAAATTAAAAAGTGGTTTTCAAAATGTGGTCAGCATAGTTAAAATGTTGTCGTCATTCCCGCGTAGGCGGGAATCTATGCAAAAATTTCGCCTAAGGTTCCAATTCAAATCACTGTAGTTCGTCAGGCGTTTGCAATTGTCATGTTCCTAGTTCGACCGATTGATCACTTCAATTATCTGATTCATGGCTGGATCTTCTCCTGAGAAATAGTTTTCTGAAGAGAGCGTTACGGGCAAGTGCGGGGCAACCCACAGTCGGTGATCCTCGGCCATCGATGCCTGATGATGCTGTGAAGAAACAATGCCCCACACGCCGCTATACGGAAGCTTAAACCAACCGGCCTCACCAAGATGGTTCGGCCTACTACCACTTGGCTCTCCGACAATGACTGCATCCGTTAGCCTATTTATATCTGCCAGCAACAAGTGGGCGGCAGAAAATGTATTACGACCTACAATAACAAACAACCGATTCTTTTTGCTTTGTGCCTCAAAATGGATTAGAACTCTTGTCAGTGGAGGCAGAATTGAACCGTCTCCGCCACTATTGTGTCGCAAGTCGAGAACTAGATTCTCTACCTTGTTATCCGCAATTCGTTGGTGAATCTCATCGCTAAAATCAGAAATCGACTGTGATTCATTCTGAGCAACGGCATTTAGCTGTACATAAATGTAGTTGTCCTTAGTATTCTCAAAATACCAGTAGTTTTCATCTTTTCTTCTTAAATACTCTGGGTTGTTAGTACTTTCAATAGCAGGGAGCGTGGGAAAACCTGAAAAATTGAAAGATCCACCCGATAATTTAGTTAATTCAGAATTTCCGTTTTCGTCAACAAAAGTGAAAGCGATTTCTTTCGTGTCGCTGACTATGCCAAGCCCGTTAAGAACTTCGGGCATCGACAGGTAATAAGGCCCCAACCAATACTGTTGCATCTCATTATCTCGGGCGTTAATGCTCGCTATTCTAGTTAATACATCCGAAACCGGGGTTCCTTCCACAGTAATGACTTTGCGCCCAATCAGGTGTCTGTGGGTAGGCTCAGCATTTACTACATATATGCCATCGCTAAACCAATAGAACTCCACAGGTAGCCGAGTAAATGCACCTTTTAAGGAGTGAGTAGGCACAACAAAGTTATGTCCATTTCCTACGCTGGCCAACAATTCCATAAAGTTAAATACAATTTGTTGATCGCTCAGTTCTGGGATCCGTTCAGCGATTGATTCAGCTTTTATATAAAGGTCTTCTTTAGAAACTGTGTGGTATGGATCAACATGAAGACGCTTAATTTCGCTCAGCAAGAATTGCAAGTCTTTGGTCCAGTACTCATTTCTAGATAAGTTCTGTTCAAGGAAAGCTCCAGAGAGCTTTTTGTATTCTGAGTCGTCAGAGATTCTCTCAAACTTGTCGCTCTCAATGAGTGACATCCTGTCGTCCCACCTAAAGTCGAGAGCCTTTTGGATCCAAGCAAGCGCCTGTGGCTTGTTGCCAGAAGCGGAGTAGCTGTGTGCTATATTGATCATTATATCGTTGGAGGGGTAAGACGTTGATTCTACACCTGTCAGGATCGTACCAAGCTGAAGCGTCTGTTTTAGTGCAGGTATTGCTTTACTATACTGTGCAATTTGCAGGTACCCGTGCCCTAAAAGAAACCAAGTATCCCCATCGTCCTGATATTGTTTAACTAACTTCTCAAGTAGCGGAATAGCCTTCTCCCACTCCCCATTTTTTGCAAGCGCAACCGCTTGGCTGCGCATTACCCAATATTCGGCACCGTTAGCGGGAAAATTGACAGAGGGAGGTCGGGCTGTAGCATCATTGGTAAACGCAGTTGATTTGGATGATGCCAACACCGGTGCCGTTGTAACTACTAGACACAGTGCGGCTGATACTAATATCGTTTTCATAAAATCTAATCCTGTGCGGTAGAGAACGTTGACGCTGTCTTGGCCGAGCGCTTGGTCCTAGCTAATACGTGGCCCGGCGTTACTGCCGTGGCGTGGATACACAGCCTGAAATTTGGCTCACGGCCACCAGAAACAGTGCGGCGGTACTGGTCTTGTTCATGGTGTCTGTCCTTGTGCGAGACCCCGCCGGAGCCGGGTTACATGATGAAGAATGCCAAATCTGGCGTCTTTAGATATGCTGTTATACGAAACTATAACACCATATCTAAGTTGCGCAAGGGTTTTTTGGTGGGGATACGGAGTGGGAAGGTGCGTAGAGGGTTGAAGTGGTGGCGGTTAGGGCATCACACGCCCGATAGCCTTGCCCTTCAAGATAGTGAGCATTGAAGGATAGGTCTCGACAGTCGGTTAACGCAGGGTCTGGTTAGTATGGGCGCTGAAAATTCTGGGGGCGAGAAAGATGGTGAGGCCAGGGGCCCCTACTGCAAGGGCGCCAGGAAACCTGTCTAACGTATCAGTTTGAAGTCTGGCTGTTGGTAACAGCCTTTTTCCAGCAATAAACACGCATGGGCGGCACATTGCGCCACTCGGTCGAGGACACCGGCTCACCCATAAAGGGTCGAGTAATGGTGGCGACCTCGCCCCTAAATTGATAAGCCACAAAACGCCCTTTCTCTCTCAGCTCTTCCCGCACGGCTTTAACCACATTGGCGCCCACCTCTTTCGGCATCGTAGAAAATGGAATGCCAGAAATGACGGCGTCCGGCGCACTGAGATTGTATTCTTTAAGAATGCGGGACAAATCCGCTGCGCTACCCAAATGATTAATTAAGCGCGAATCCGAGATATTCTCATTGAGCAGATCAATAAATTCGTTGCTCATATCAATGGTGAGCAACTTGGCGTCCCCCGGTAAACTACTGAGGATAGCCTGGGTAGTACCGCCGGTGCCCGGTCCCAGCTCCACTACCAAGCGCGCCTCAGTCAAATCGGCCGCATCCAGGATTCTCTGCTCAAGAAATCTAGAGCTGGGGATAACCGACCCGACTTCCTGTGGGTTGCGCAAAAAACCTGCAAAAAATGCTTGCCAGTTGGTTTCGCGCGCCCTGGTACGGGATGAAGCCAGGCTTTTGTTATCCATAGTACTCCTCATATAAACGACGTTAGCGGTTGCAAGAGTGTTGGTTAAGCCATCCTAGCAAAAATAGCCCCGTCATGGAGAGCTGTAGAATAGTCACTTAACAGCGGATGGTGTTGGTGCGATCCGCGACATCCACTTCATTGCCGTTTATTAGAGTGGGTGTCCGAGTAGTAGTTCTCCCCTGGTTAAAGGGGCGGTGCGCTCCCCTACCCGTCTAAATATCCCATTCAGATTCGCAATAAACCGCGTGCATGGGCGGTTCATCCGTTAGTTCCTCGGGTGTATCCGTCTGACTGGCGCGCACATAAACCTGATGGCGCTCTTCGTCGACCGCTGTCCATTGAGAGGGGAAGCGGGATTTCAGGTCGGACTGGATCTGTACTGCCTGAGCGAAGTTACCCAACTCATAGTGCGCCCGGGCAAGGAACAGCAACTGTTGGCGTGTGGCAACAGGTTCGTTTGCGAGATCGATGACTTTTTCATAATCCTCGCGTGCCAGGTGAATGCGCATTTCGGAATAGATGGCGTAGCCCTCGGTTACAGGCATGGCGGCTTGGCGGCTGTAAGTTCTTGCCTGTGCCAATATGGCTAAGGCCTGATCGTGCTCACCTAGCGCCGCGTAAGCCCAGGCCTGTAATACCAGTGACGATGCCCGATATGCTGGCGAGTCTACTGACGCGATAAAATCGCCCAACGCTACAGCGGCCGCCGTTAACTTGTCGTCATCAGGTCCATGCAGACCCAGGTGCCGCTGATCGAGCCCTTGGTCCAGGATGGTGAACGCTTTGAAGAAGGCCAGATCATTTTGCGAGCGGTGGTTGCCCAGCTCATCCACAACAGCCTGCGCTTGTGCCGCATAGTCTGCAGCGGCCACGCCCTCGCGAAACTGCAGATGGAAAAAGGTGGCGTACAGCAAGCTATCCACCAGTTCGTGTTTCTGTCCCGTGGCTTGGTAAAGCGCAATGGCCTTTTCCAGTGATTTCAGCCGATCATCCAAGTCGACTTGATAATTTTGCGCTAGCGCCAAATGCGTAGCGGCCAGCATGGGCTGGCTCCCCAGCTGGGTGTACAAATTCAGAGCCTTCTGTAAACGCGCGCGGCTCAAGCCCAAATCCTGCTGGGGGTCTATATCCAGGCCATTACTGATGGGGCTTCCCAAATGGTAGAGTTTGTCCGCCTCAATGTGCAGGTCGCCATGGCGAGGCATAAGATCGTGTGCCTTGCTGAGCCATCGGGCGTGCTCCTCCCATTGTCGATCCGACCACGCCAGCTGGGCCTGAAGCCGGTAAGCATCCGCAGCCAGCTGCATACTGGCTTGTGTCTCAACCAGCGGGAAGAGCAGCTCCAACTTGTGCCGGGCTTGCGTGTTGTTCCCCTGCCGGTGGGCTAGCTCCGCCTGCCAATACAGCCGGAAGGCATCGAGCTGCTGGCTGGCACCACCGAAAGCGCTTTCAACTTCACGCAGCTGCGCTTGCGCCTCCTGCCAGCGTCCGAGTAAAACATTCGATTGTGCAAGGTAGGCCAAAGCCCAGGGGTTTTGCTGATCGATCAAATAGGCTGCTTGGAAGAATTCATGAGCCCTCAGGGGCCCCGTTAAATAGAGAGCGTTCATTCCCTCCGCCAACGCTTGCCCCGCCAGGCCCTGAGCAAAATTTCCCTTGGCGCCGTTCAAGGTCAGTCGGCTGTCGTGTTCCGTCTGTAACAAAAGCACAATTTGTTGCGCCACTGCCCCGGTCGCGTCCGGCAGTGACGGATAGATAATCGAGCCCTGCTTCGTGCGGCCATCTCGGTACAACAACTGGAAGTCCAGCACCTGGGAGTTGTTGTGTTCGCGAACGCTACCCAACAGCGCGTAATCCTCCTGTCGCTGGTTGAGCAGGCCGCGAATGTGCACGGGCAGCGCCGGCCAGTCGAGTTGCTCGCTCAGCAAAAGGGCATTGGTCACGGCGGGCGTCATCACCCGCAAGGACGTTGAGGCTTGTATATGGTTGGCCAACATATCGGCGAAGCCCAGCTCCAGCCATTCCTTGCCTGGGTCGCCCGTCTCATTGGTGAAAGGAAACACCAAAAGCGAGGGCGTCGTCTCGGAGGACGAATCCGCCGTCACGGCGGTGCCCCGCTGGGACCAAGTCAGCCAGAAGGCGGCACCGGCCATTAGCGTAAGGCATAGGGCGAGTACCGCTACGCGAGGAAAGCTGATACCCAATGCTCGCGGGGTTTTCCTACTTGCTTGACTCGGTTCAGGTGTCGGGCTCTTCACTTCACCGCCAGCGTCGGGCTCTGCGTCAAGTGGCTCTTCAGTTACGAGCGCTATCCACTGATATCCACGCTGGGGAAACGTCTTCACAAACTCGGGCGCCCGGGCGCTATCACCCAGTGCTTTGCGCAGCTCTTTGATGGATTGGGTCAGGGAATTCTCGCGGTAATCGCTGTGTTGCCAAAGCGCTTCCAGTAACTCCTGCTTGGAAACTAGCCTCGCGCGATTTTCAAGCAGATAGGTGAGAAGGCTGCTGACCTTGTGCCGCAGCGCGACCGGTGCACCGTCAGCGGCACGCAGCTCGCCCGTGGCAGGAAGGTACGTGTAAGAACCGAATTTGAAGAGAATCATGTAGGTGCCGCAGGTAATTAGACCACCGCCAGTGCAGTAAGCCCTCGTTCAGGTTATTCGAGCGGTGTAATCATGGCACACAGGATCGCCTATAAACGACTGATTTCATTAACCATTTGTAGATATCACTTCGAATTTATCTGGATTTCATCAGGGCTTCATAACAGCAGCCCCCGTCATGGCTAGAGTACCTGGGAACACGACAACTCGGAAGCTCATGATGGAATCTTACATTCAAAGTGCACTTGCTGGCGGACAAGTCTCTGCCGGACTAATTCTTATGGTGCTGGGGGCGGGCTTGCTGACTAGCTTCACGCCCTGCGTTTATCCCATGGTGCCTATTACGGCCAGTATCGTCGGGCGGCTCAGTAACAACCGCACGCAGGCCGTGATGAACAGCGTGTTATACGTGCTTGGGCTAGCGGTCGTCTACGCTCTGCTGGGCGTTTTGGCGGCTAGCACGGGGCATCTGTTTGGTTCAATTGCCAGTCACCCAATCGCGCTATTGTTTGTCGCCCTGCTGTGCGCCCTATTTGGCCTGGGCATGCTCGGCTGGATTCCCATCCCGCAGTGGTCACCAGCCATACCCGTGCCGCAAAACCGGCTCGGCCGCCCATTGGTAACTTTCGCCATGGGTGCAGCGTCCGGGTTGGTCATGGCGCCTTGCACCTCACCGGTGCTCGGCATTCTTTTGATCTACGTCGCTGCCCAGGGTGAGCCGCTGTGGGGCGCCCTACTCATGTTTATCTTCGCTTTCGGCATGTCGTCATTGCTCATTCTGGTGGGCTCCTTTAGCGGCGCCGTGTCGGCACTTCCCAAAGCCGGAGCCTGGATGAACATCGTCAAGTACATCCTGGCCGCACTGATGATGGTATCGGCGGCTTATTTCGCCTCTCTCGCTTTTCAATAACTGGTAACGTCCCGGAGGACACCATGCAAAAAAAACTGATTTCCTTTCTCACCGCCGCAGGTCTGGCGTTGGTGGTTGCACTTCCCGTGCAAGCACTGGGTGTGGGCGACAAAGCCCCTAGCTTCACCGCCACTACTATGGATGGCGAAGCGGTTGATCTCGTTGAGTTGATAGGCCATAAGCCCATTTACCTGAAGTTCTGGGCTACCTGGTGCCGCTACTGCATCAACGAGCTGCCTCACGCTCAGCACATTTATGACGAATATGGAGAAGCTATCACCGTACTGGCTATTAACGTCGGTATTAACGATTCCAGGAAAGCCATTAGGGAAGTGTACGAAGAAGCGCGCGTGACCGTACCCACTGTGTTTGACGAAGGCTCTGCCATTACCTCGCAGTACAAAGTCATCGGCACACCCAACCACGTAGTCATCGGGCGGGATGGCACCATCACGTTCAGAAGCTTCCTCGCCTCAGACGAACTTGATCAAGCCCTGCTCGAAGCATTCAATGAAGCTGCCGGAGAAAAACTGTGAAAAAAGTTATCCTTGTTCTATTACTCGCATTCACCCCGTTCGCGGCTGCTAACACTGAGTTAACAACGGTAAACGGCAACACAATAACCATTCCGCAAAAAGGTCCGGCGCACTTGGTCTTCATCGACATCTGGGCCAGCTATGGCGGCCACGGCCCCGAGGCAACCCTGCAAGCCCTGCCCGATTCGTTTCACGAAGCCGTTCCCACCATCTGGCTCCAACCGCGCATGAACGTGACTCCTGATCACCTTCTAGGGTATCAAGAGGCTTTTCCCGACTCCGCCCCTCTGGTGATGGACGACTACTTCCATGTAATGCAGCAGTTCTCAGTGGACAGCATACCGACACACGTACTGCTGGAAGATGGCAAGGTGGTGTTCTCTGGCAATACCGAAACCTTTCTGAAGCACTTGGGGTATGAGTCGATGGAGGTGACTGCTGAACAGACCGAGGATGCGTCTACTGACGAGCATGCTAGCGATGCAATTGCTCTTGTTCCATCTGTGAAAGACATAGCCAATCTTGATGATTTCTTATTCTCGGCCGGCGACACCGTACACCTGATTTTTTTGGACGACCTTTGCCCTTCGGCTCACTTCCCGGGTTGTGAAGAGACCGTTAAGGAGATCAGCCAAAGTTACCGTGCTGAAGATCACAACTGGGTTTTGATTTACAACAGCTTCTATTCCGACCAGTCCACAAGCAAGGCGTTTTCGGAAAAGCACAACCTGACCATGCCCGCCCTTTTTGATGAAGACCTGACGTTCTTTAAGCGTTACAAAGTGTACAGCACGCCCTACTTTATCCACCTGAACAGGAATGGCGAGATCCACCATAGAGGAAGTGATGTTACTCCGTTGACCAAGCGCTTGCAGGGACGGGATTAGTCCCGATTAGCCCCACTTTCACGCTTGAACAAATTTCAGCAACCGCGCGTAGCGTTTCCAATACCTTGGGGGCGCGCGCCTGGTTAGCGGTATCTCCTGGTGCAGCGTTGTCTGTTATTAACAGCCCCGTGGCGCAGCCACCCAGAAACACGAGTTCTTCGTTCAGCTCTCCCATCCCGACAGCCAGGGTCAGAACCCCAAATTAGGGCCTTGTGGTTTCACAGCATCCTACCTTCTTTTTCAGTTCCTTTATCGCTATCGCTGTTTCTCTGGCACGGCCAGCGCGTATGGCGTCGGTGTTTAACAACTCTCAGGCGTGCAATTCACTTCCGGACCGCCTGTTAGAGGTCCATACTTGACCTGGACGGACCCTATAGCACCAATTGGTCTACAAGACGCAGACTGCCCCAACGGCCCAGCTTGCGCTTAATGGCGCAGAACGGCGTAAAAAATGGTCATAAGTCTGTTGGTGGGCAGATTTGAGCGCCTGAAAAGGCGATTCACGCGAAGGCTGCAGCGTAGTTGTACTTAGAAAATAACGCATAATGTGTTGTTCTTCGCCAATCTAGCCGTTATCTGAACAAATTGAACAATGTCGAAATAAGCAAAGGCGAACTCATGCACGGCTCAAGTATCAGGTTATGGCTTTACTCCGTGCCCGCGATTGTCGGGGTCCTGGCGGGGCTTTGGCACTACTCCCTGGCTGGAATGGACCACTTTCGTGTCGTGGTCATCGCCGCGCTGCTGGGGTGGCTGGCGTATCGTTACCTGCTGCCGTTCATGATGATCAAGCGGCGGGCCCTGCTGGCTCATGTCACCACGGATTCCAGCTGGGCCAGGCGTATCTTCTGGAACAGTATCCTCGGAAGGCTGGTTTTAGCCGTGTCCTCCGTCATTACGGCTCTGTTTGTATTGGTGATGGTGACGGGGCTGCAGTTGTTTGAATGGTACGTCTTGTTCGGCAGCGTTCTCTCCTTCCTGGCGCTGTACCTTTTGTGTAACAAGTCACTAGGGGGCCAATTCAGCGCCGAGCACCGGTTTCCCTTCACGTTGCGTATTGCCAGCCGCATTAATTTAGCGGTGATGACGATTGCCCTGGTAGCCGTGCAAATACTCTGGCTGGAAGTAGACGATACGCGCTACTTATCGATCTCAGAAGTCTTCCAGAGCGCCTATGCGCAGCATTCCGCATCGGCCGCGTTAGACGAAGTGGGTTGGTTGATTGGGCTCAATTCCGCTGTGTCTTATAGCCTTTGGCATATCATGCAGCTCACCTCCGGTGCCGACAGCTCCGTGCTAACCAAGATGTCGGCATGGCTAGCATTTTTAGTATTCAGCGCCATCAAACTGGGAGCGATCTGGACGGTACTGTTAGGTATCCCGTCCTTGGTGTTTGAGCTTCTAAAAGACAAAAAAAGTGACCCCCAAAGCCGCCGCCGCGGCATTCTCACCACCGCTATTGCGGCAAGCGTGGTTCTAGGTTCCGGAGCTTACCTATTGAACTCACAGGTCACTGTGGCGCCTTTTATTAATTCGTTGTCGGGCACTCTACGTCAAACCTTGGTGAACGACCCTTGCCAACGGCAAGCGCCCATCGAGCAGCAAGAGTTGGCGGCTCAGGCCGAACGCGCTTTGACGCAGCAACAAAAACAGCTCATGGTGCACATGGAGCAGGAGATCGACCGCCACGTTGATCACGCCTTCGCCAAGGCCGACGTAGGCGTCGACAGCTTTCTGGATTGGAATTTCAGTTTACGAGGGCAATACACCCAGCTCTTGTTCCTGAGCCGCTCTATGGTGGGTGAGACTTCGTTTGCGGAACACCTCGGCGAGCGCATGGACAGCCACATTGATGAGGCAATAGGCCCGGGCCTAAGCAGCTTGAATGACCGCCTGAACGTGACGTTCAGTGACGGCCTAAACCAGGCTTACGCAAAACATGACGCTTATCTTAATGCGTTAGTTCAGCGCGCTAATTGCGTAACCCTGGCCACACCCGACTTGCCCTTAACCGACTACGTTAACAAATCGCTGGTGGGTACTGGTTTCGTGGTAGGGCCAGCCGCCGGGGTGCTCGCCGTAAGAGCCGGCACCCGAGCGGCGCTTCCAGCCGCGCGGGCCACCGCAGGAACCGGCTCACGGGTAGCCGCCAGACCGGCGAGCAATCGCGTTATCTCCCAAATGTTCGCACGCCTAACCGCGCGCGCCGCCGCAGGCGCCGCCTCCGGATCGGCCGGCGCCGTGTGCGGGCCATTTATGATTGCCTGCGGTTCCGCCTTTGCCGCCGCTACCTGGATAGGCATGGACATCGCCATTAACGAAGTTGACGAAGCCATCAACCGCCAGCAAATGCGAGAAGACATGCTAACCGTACTGAGCGAACAGAAAGCCGCTCTTAAGGCCGAACTAAAGGAGCAATACTCCAACGCCGCTTCCCTGGCGTTTGAAGCTGTTGAGGAGTATCAAAGCCAGACGTTTAATATTCGGAGGGATGGATTTGGGAGAGGGTAAAGGCTCTAGAGGAGCCTAGCTCTGAATTTACTCGGTTAATTTCCCGAGAAGTAATGTTTAACTGGCTCTTTCACGACATGAGTGAAGCGTGCGTGATCGCCCTTTTCATGCCTTATCCGACCAGCAACAATTGCAGGGTGAACCTTCGCCTCTTTCGCCACATTGTAGACATCGTGTTCGTCGGCAATTACCCCCGTCCAGAGCTCTGGTGGAATTAAAGAATTCTGAGCTAACTCATTTGCTTCTTCTTCCATCTTGTCCAACCCCAAGTCATCCAGGTTATCGAGAATCCATCGATTATCTTCAGTCAGGTGCAGGCGCACGTGAGCTAGTTCGTGTAGCAGAGTAAACCAAAAGTTGTCCAAGCGGTTGTAACGTAATGTCAAAGCGACTACTGGCTGCCCATCTGCAAGCAGAAAAGCAGCGCCATCCAGATAAGTGCCTTCGTACTTAGGTACTACCACAGCGCGCACGCCAACAGCACTCAACACTTGCATCGCTTTGATCGGGCCATCGGTTTCAGTGGAAAGTGTTGCCAGGTCGCGGAAAAAGATGGGTGTTAACACTTCTTGGTCATATGTGCCGCAGTGCAGCTGCGCCGCCTTAAACATGGTTTCCGCCTTCCAAGCCCACAGCGCGTAAGGGTCATCTACTTTCGAGTTGCTGGTCGCATGGGCGGTAGAGCGCAGGAGCGCGGGGGCGCTTTGAGAAGCTCCCGGCACTTTCGAAAAGAATCCACCAACCAGCTCTTCGGCATACTCCTTGATGTTGACGTAGGTCTCATTGATCTGCCCGAATAATCCTCGCTTGCGCATTTCTTGTAGCGGAAAAGCACACCAATCTACTTCCCTAGGTAGATCTATCGGAACTTGATTCTGCATCAGAACATCGTATGGAATGCCCAGCCCTTCGTGTAGCTTGCGGATCATATTGAGGCTAAGAGCGCGTTTGCCACTTAGCACCTCGGACACTTTAGACTTAGACCCGATGTACGGGACCAAATCTTTTTGCGCCAATCCCTGCTGTTCCATCCGAAACTTGACGGCTTCGACAGGGCTTGGCAAGTCTATCGGGAAAGCCTCTTTTTCATAGGCTTCTATCAGCAGTGCTAGCACGTCAATCTCGTCGCTCTCGGCAGTGCCGGGAGCAGGGTCCAGATCGAACAGTTCATCCAGGCGCGCCAGCGCGGCCTGATGCTCAGATTCGGATTTAATTAGTTTCATCATCACCTTACCCTCCTTCCTAGAAGGTCTGCTTGTCATATTCCGCGTGGGTGCCCACCCATTCCACCTTCAAGATACCCCGCTGATAACGCGCGGTTACAACCAGGCGATAGTCGTTGCCTTTAAGGCGGAACACCACCTTGTTGTTCGGGAGAATGCTCGCCCTGGGGTAGCGGTCCCGTACCTGATCGGGCGTTTCCCAGGTTGCTTCTTCCGCTTCCGCAAGCCAGCTTCCCAGGGCGCTTTTTGAATTGGCGTGTTTTCTAATAAAGGCATCCAGCTTGTCTCGTCCTAAGACTCTCATAACAACCTCAGGTTCCCATAATGGGAACTATAGCTGATGTGTTCCCGCAAAGGGAACTAATAATTAATAAGAATTTGTTATATGACGAGCCCATGGGCCTTCCAAATCAAAGTTCTTGTGACGGGCGACCATTAAATTGATCATTCTGCCGCCTACTCATCACGCCATTTCGAAATCGGTGAATCTAAATTGCCAGCTCATCTAGCAATTTCCGCACAACGGAGCGTGCGTCATTCTGGTTGGATAGAGTTACGCACCCCACTCCATGCCTTTCCTGGTACTCCTGATCTGCTAGCCTTCCAACGTCTGGATTCGCGGGAACCAGAATCAAGGACAGCTCCGGCCTGCGACCACACAGCCGTAGCGAATCCCGGTAAATATGAGCGGACGCCATAGAGTC
Organism: Marinimicrobium hydrolyticum; assembly: GCF_030848505.1. GTDB lineage: Bacteria > Pseudomonadota > Gammaproteobacteria > Pseudomonadales > Cellvibrionaceae > JAVDDU01. Next base: position 140,923 of record NZ_JAVDDU010000004.1, on the reverse strand, counting down.
TAATATACGCGTTTTACTAGACGAGTATTTACTATCTAAACAGATAAACCGCTTTGATCCATCTTCGTCCACCTCTAACACTAGGTCTGGGCGCCGCTCCCGACTAATTGAACAATACCCGTACTGGTTTACCGACTCCAGTGAGCGACAGGTCATCTGAGAGTAAAGCCGCAACGTTCGTTCGGGGGATTGCCCCTCCAACAAGAAGCACGCCGGCTTCTTGGCGCGCAGTCGCCAATGGTAATCGGGAAAAAATGCTTGCAGTTGCTGGTCGATCGCGACAAAGCACCAAGCCTCATAGATCTCCCAGGTCGGTGCTAGATAGTGTTGTTCATCTTCAGCAAGCTCAGAAATACCGAGCCTGAGCAGCCGAACCCCAGTATGGTGCGTCATACTGTAATGCGGATTACCCGATACGGCATTAAGCTCCGCTGCACTACAGTTCGCGACATCTGCTGCGTGAAAAGGCTCACTACGAGCAAGTCTAGCCAGCTTGCGGTCGATGTTTTCCAAATATGCAATGCGCCGAGGCAGGCGCGGCGCGATGTCAGTTTCGGTATCAGAGGCTTGGCCTGAATAATCGGAGAATAATTTGATCAGTCCCCTGACTAATCGCTGAACGGCATGAAGTTGTCGGGTAATCAACCGATTGGCTGGATTATCGTAAGTTGGCTCATGAAACGGAACGTCGATGCGCTTATCGCGTACGTCTACCTTTAAACCATCCGTACCCGAAAGCGCCAGCATTACGTGGGGATTACATGAAAGTTGCCGTAACGTCGCACCATCGACGCGTTTCACGCTCGGAAAAGCCACTTGCTCCCGCCGACCACGAGTACGGATAATAGGCCGTTCAATGATATAGCCTAGGCCTGATATATAGCGGTCAATGAATTGCCTCAAGCGAGCGTACCGTATCCACAAGTTCAGCTCGTTTTCAGATCGACCCCCTAAACCATGTTGAGATGGCTCATTTCCCAATAACAGCTCAGGAGCGTAGTCTGCGATATCGGCAAGATACTCAGCATATTGTTCTCGGCCTGTTTTATATGGCGAAGGACCGATATCTGCAACAAAGAGCAATGGTATCTGTGTGGTGGGCAACTCCAGCTCCAAACCAACTTCACCGGCATAGTAGCCTGGTGACCAGCGCCAATACTCATATCGGCTATCCAGCTCTACCGGCATGTCATCGACGAAGAGCCGCGCAAGTCTATTGGGGCAGCGAATCAAGTAGTGTTGCGATTCGTGCAGTCCGTACAGCTTCGATTCCGTAGATAAATGCCCAACTAGGGTTAAGCTGTCACGCTCTTGACGGAAGACTTCGAGCTTCATATTAGCGCCAGAACCGCATCATGCCTGTATCTGAAAGATCTACCTTAAGAGCCTGAACTTTGGCTTCACATCGTTTAAGCTGAAATCTGTTCAGGACCGCAAGAACCTGCGTCAAGGCATGGTGCAGTCGTTGGCTTTCCGTGCCTCGGAGTTTTGGCAAGATCCGAGCGTAGATCACTTCGTCCAGTCCAACGGTGATGTTGAAGTCAGGCGATGCTTTTGCGAGTTGTAGATAAGCGAGAACGTCTTCAACAGAACGCCAACCAAAATGCAGCCGTTCCGGCGCCAGAGCCTCCAGTAGCTCTTGTAGGCATTGGCGGGTGGCGGCTAATTCCTCTGGCTCCAAGGTGAATTCTTCCCACCGTGGATAGTCCGCCAAATCAATATCCCAGAATTCTAGGGTAAATGCCCTATCAAGCACCTTGTCAGAAATCCCATGAGTCGTCTCATCCATATTTACAGTACCGATAAAAGCCACGTTAGCGGGGTATGGGATTACATGTGGCACGCCATCGAAAGTATCGCCCTCGTTGTGCAGGTGTAAACGGCCGCCGGACTCCATCGCCGATAAAACGGGAGCAAAATACTGTTCGGGGTGAGAAAGGTTCATTTCATCGAGAATGGCGATAAAGGGCTGATCTGGGTGGTTTGCTGCGCGCAACAAAAAATCCAACAGTGGCGAGCGTATATAATTCTCGGGTAGCAACGGATTGATGTATCCAAAGAGTGGAGTTGCATCGTACCAACCGGGCTGCACAGCTTGAACAAAAACATTTTGTTCAGCGGTCAGTCCAAATTGACTCACTAGCGACTCACCATAACGCTGCGCCAGCATGGTTTTTCCAGAGCCCGACAATCCGGCAAGAATGGCAAAGTGCCGCCTTGGGTGGGACCATAGCCCTAGGTGTAGTTGCCTTACTAAGCGCTCCGGAAACGCCGTGTCCCTCGTTACTTCGTCGACTAAAGCCGCTTGATCAACTGTATCAATTGCTACCGCTTTAGCTTCTACGGCTGGAACTTCCGCAGTATCCTCGGTTTTACTGGCATTCAGAAACTCTGGCTCCCAGTAAATCTGGGCCGTCCAATCGCGTCCAATATCCGTTAGTCGGTATCGCCCATTGGGTAGGGCTTCCAGCAGTTCGAAGTCCCGCAGCCACTTAAGCATAGCGCCTGGTGCATAGTTCGAAGTCCACCCGGGGTTGACCTGCTGTAGGAGGTTAATGAGCTCGTGACCGTCCTTGTCACCATCCTTCAGTGCGGTAAGCACATGATCCACGCCAAGTGTTCTTGCGATAAACAGAGGGATCAGTTCCTGAGGGTCCTGGCTCTCGAGATACAGCTCCCCTCGTGCAGTAGGAGTGATAATGCCGTCTTCCTCCTGAACAACGTAGAACTCGTTCTTCAGTATGTTAACCAGCGTTCTCAGGCTGCTATCACGGTAATCTGGGAACTCGGAGCGAAGAAAATCTACCAACTCCTCCCGTGTAACCCCGTCAACTACAAAGCTAAGTGCACTCGCGATGGTGGAGAGTCCACCACGAATGCTGGTAAAGCCCTTGCGGCGTTGCAATGCTGGTAATGGCTTGAGCGTAACTTCGCCTTCATCGGTCGCAGCTTCCACCTCTGTGCCGGCACCAGTATCTTGAACATGGTCCTGAAAGACCATCCAGGGTAGCGTCATTCTTTCCGCCCAGGATTTGGGCCTCGGTTCTACAGCCCCTAACAGAGTTTCGAGGCGCGCCATGATGTCAATCTGGCGCTTCACTCCATTCGGTTTCTTTTGTTTGCCGAACAGGGCACGGTGGCATTCCAATGCCATACGGCGGTTCGTGATAGTGGTGAAATACGCTGGATAAAGTGCTGCCAGCACCCGGTATATTTTTACCCACGGCACACGTTTAGAATAATTCTTAATGCGGGCTACGATAGCGTCATGGAAACTTTGAAAGTATGCAAGACGCGCATCAGGGGCACTCGGTAGCGGTTTGACAGACTCCTCCGCAAGCCACTCTCGGAACTCCGGCGCTTCAATAGCGGCGGTGACATCGACAGTACCCATTCCCACACCGCTAACTTTGTTTTCCTCCCATAACCGCCATTGGAACTCCCGGCTCTTGCGAAGCGCCAGATCAGCATTCTGGACATAGCTTAAAAATTCCGTCAGCCCCTTAATCCATTCCGGGTGGCGCTCGCCAGGATTGATGCTGGTCAAAACCGACCGCAACTGCTCGTCACCTAAAAGCTTAGTATCCATAGTTTTGTTTTGTCCTGTAGCTTGTGTTTAACATTCTTGCTGAGTTCTTACATTGAAGCTTGTGTGACTATCGCAGCTCAGTCCGCTGTCAAAGCCCCTCCACATCCATCCCATGCTCAGCCAACCACTGTTTGCGCTCTTCATAGTCGGGCATGGCGCGTTCCAGTCGCAACCAGAACTCAGCTGAATGGTTGGGCTCGTGCAGATGCACCAGTTCGTGAACCACAACGTATTCGGCGATGCGCGCGGGCAGGAGAATGGTTTTCCAGTGGAAGTAGAGCATTTCGCCCTTACCGCAGGAGCCCCAGCGGTAGCCCAAATCCTGCACTTTCACGCCGGCGGGTTTCACTTCCAGGCGGGCGGCAAAGTCCTGCACGCGCTGCCAAAGCCAGGTTTTACCGCGCTGGCTGTACCAGCGGATAAAGTGTTGGCGGGCTTCGGGCACGGCATCGCGGCGCAGGTGAAACCGGCCGTTGATCAGTTTTAGCGGTTCAGGCAGTTCGTCATCCATCAGATTCAGTCGGTGGTGACGGCCCAGGTACATAAAGCCCTCACCCTGCACAAACTGTTTGTGGCGAATGGTTTTCTGCATCAGCGCCTTTTCGGCGAGCTTTTTGTACACCCAGGGCTGTTTGCTGCGCACAAAGGCTTCCAGCGTTTCAACTTCTACGCCCGGGGGAGATGTCAGCAGTAGCGAGCAGTCGCGTTCCACCGTCAGTTGCAAAGTGCGGCGATGGGCGCTTTCGCGCACGGGGATGGTTAAGTCGTCGACGGTAACGATCATTCCCGTTCCTTTTCCTGTTCTTCGTCCTGCTCCAGCTTATAGCTGTTGGCTTTAGCCAATTCCCGCAACTTATCAACCAGCGGCGGCACATCGTTGAAATCCAACAGTTCACTGTCGACGATGCGCTCAAACAAGGCCTGCTCCAAAGACTCCTGCATGGGACGGCGGTGGGGTTGCCAGAAGCTGGAGGTTTTTACCTCGCGGCTGATGTATTCCACCAGGCTTTCGGTGAGGGTGATCAGGTCTGCTTCCACCGCCATATCAGGCTGGGCATCGCCGCATTTGGCGGCGCGCAGCATGCGGTAGAACGGCAGGTAGTGCTCCGGCACATCGGGCAAACCCGCCTCGTGCTGGGTGCTGCCGCTGTTGACCTCGTCGATGATGGATTGCAGTGCGGTAATCAGCTCGGCCCACTGCCCTTCCAGCCCGTCCAGTATTTCCTTTAAGCGCTCACTGAGTTTGCCGTAGTACACCGGGTCTTCATCCAGCTTTTGCTGCACGTGGCTGCGAATGGCGTGCTCCATTTCCGAGGCCACGGCTTTTTGGGCTTTCTCGGGATCGGCGTTGTAACAGGCTGCTTGCTCGCGCACTTGGTTCAGCTGCTGGCTGAAGCTGGCATCGGTCAGATTCACCGGGGCGATTTTCGGGTCGATGCCTAAGGAGATCACGTGATCGTCAATCAGCTTGCGCACCTTGGCACCCACGTCTTTGCCCAGCACCGGGCCGTCGCGGTAGCGGCGCCGGGCGGCGGCGTAGATCATGGCCAGTTGTTTGGCGTCCTGGGTAAAGGGCAAGGCCTCCGGGCGGGGCAACACCAGGTCCAGGCTCTGCATAAAGGCTTTGACCTTTACCCCAAACTCCTGGCGCAGGCGCTCGCTGTCCAGGGCCTGCACGCAGGTTTCGATATCGTTTAGGTCTTCCATGCCACGGGCGCGCAGCACGTCCACTGCCCGCAGGTGGCGGTCGCGCAGAGCGGGGATTTCGTCTTTCAGGCTGCGCAGGGCGCCGTCCACGTCTTCATCGCTGTAGGCGGCCAGTGCGGCTTTCAGGTGATTGGCCACACCATAGTAATCCACCACAATGCCGGCGGTTTTGCCAAAGCCGGTGCGGTTGACGCGGGCGATGGTTTGCAGCAGTTCCGCTTCGCGAATGGAACGGTCCAGGTACATGACGCCTTCAATGGGGGCATCAAAGCCGGTGAGCAGCATGGATTTGACGATCAAAAAAGCCAGCGAGTCGCTATTGTCTTTGCCGGCCCCTTCTTTGGGCAGCAGCGGTTTTTTGAAACGCTCAATGGCCAGGTCTTGGGCGGCGCGGTCGGTGTGTTCGGCCCACTCGCTGCCGTCGTTATTATCGCCGGAGATAATGGTGGCAAACTGCAATCGGCCAATCAGTTCCCGGTAGCGCCAGGCCTGCACTAGCGCCTGCATTTTGGGGGACTTGCGACACAGTTCTTCATCGTCCAGGGCTTTGATGTCCGGGCTCAGGTAGCCTGCTTCGCCTAGCAGCTCGTCTCGGGCTTTATCAAAGGCGCTTTTGTAGCGCACCGCCGCCAGGCGGCTATAGGCCACCACTTGGGCTTTAAAACCATTAGGCAGAATGTAGGTGACGTAGTGGCGCAGCATGTCCCGCGCTTTTTCGTCGATCAGCTTGGGCGCTTCCAGCACATTGCCCTTGGTGGCGTACTTCTTTTTGATCGCCTCCAGCTCGTCGTCGCTTTTGCCAGCAAAAAAATCTTCAAACAACTCGTCCAGACTGCTGCCGTCTTTCACCGCGCCCTGCACCGTGCGGCCTTCGTACAGCACGGGTACGGTGGCCCCATCGGCCTCCGCCTCGCGGATGGTGTACTTGTCGATAAACTCGCCGAAGATTTCGTGGGTGCGTTTTTTCTCGCCCATGATAATGGGCGTGCCGGTAAAGCCGATGCGCGCGCAGTTGGGCAGGCTGGCCAGCAGGTTGGCGTGCAGGTCGCCGGCCTGGGTGCGGTGGGCCTCGTCCACCATTACCAGAATATCTTCGCTGTTGTTCAACTGCTCAAAGTCGCCGAGCTTGCTGGCCTCGTCCCGGTATTTTTGGATCATGGCGAACACCAGCCCCGGCCCGTCTTGGCGCAGCATGTTTTTCAGGGCCTGGCTGTTCTTGGCGATTTGCACCGCCTCGCCACTCAAGGTGGCGGTGCCGGAGAGCTGTTTTTGCAGGTCGTTGCGGTCGGTGACCACCACCACTTTAAAGCGGCGCAGGGCCGGGTCCGTGCGAATACGGCGCAGGGCGAACACCATGGTCAGGCTTTTGCCCGAGCCCTGGGTGTGCCAGACAATGCCGCCGCGGCGGTCGTATTCGCCGTCCTGCTTGCGGGTTTTGCCGTTTTTCAGGCGGTGAGTGGCTTTGACCACGCCGCGATACTGCTGATAGCGGCACACCAGTTTGATGGTCTGGCCGCCGGTGGTCATAAACAGGGTAAAGTGACGCACTATGTCCAGCAGGTTGGCTTTATCCAACATGCCCGCCACGGTGCGCTGCTGGGGCGAGAGGCTTTTGACTCCCAGGCGGTCTGCCACCTCGGCCTCGGTGCGGTGGGGGTTGTCGATGCCTGCCACGGTTTTCCAAGGTAGGTAGTGGCCGCTGCCGGCGGCCAGGGTGCCCACCAAGCAATCATCAAAACAGGTGGCCAGCATAAACTGATTGGTATTGAACAGCGCCGGTGCGCCTTCGTTATCGCTTACCTCGCCCTGGGCAAAGCGCTGATTGGAATAGCGGCGTAACTGGTCAATGGCCTCACTCACTGGCGCGGAGCTGGCGGTTGGGCTTTTGCACTCAACCACCACCAGCGGAATGCCGTTGACCAGCAGCACCAAATCCGGAATCACATGCTGTTTGACGCTGTCGTGCCCCGGCGGGCACTGCACCTTGAATTGGTTGATCACGGTGAACTGATTATTGGTCGGGTTTTCCCAGTCGATGAAATGGATGGTGCGCGAACGCCCGCCGTCCCAATCCGCCAGGCCGTCTACCACAAAGCCCTCGGTCAATAATTCCGTGGCAACCTGGTTGGCCTCCATCAGCCCCGGCGCGGCAATGCGAGTAAGAGCCGAGACCGCACTGCTGATGCGCTCCTCGTCCAGCCACTCCACCTGCTCGCCATTGTCCAAAGTGCGGGTATTGATCCGTTTTAGCTGGGCGCGCAGTACGTCGGTTTGCAATACCTCGGCAAAGCTCTTGCGCCCGGTGGCCGCCGGGTTATCCAGGCTGCCGGGGGTAAAGGTCCAGCCCATAGCCACCAGCTGGTCGATTAAGGGCTGTTCGCTGTACTGTAACTCCGGGCCCATAAACAAACTCCTGTTAGCTGGCTTTGGCGGTTAAGGGCCTGTTGGCGCCAATTGGATGATCGCTGCCGGAGGACAGTTTTTTGTCCAGCAAGGCAGAGGGAGCGCGGTTTGGCAGCGCCAAATAAGCGACCGATAACGCCGCTGGGCGAAAAAATGGCCCCGGCCCAACGGGTTGCGACTGAAAAAAGCGCGTCAGTTTAATTTTCATAGTATTCATACAATAACAAAACACTTCGCTCTCTCCGGTACAGTTCAAATTTTGTCGCGCTTTTTCAGTTGCAACAGCGATTATTCAATTGGCGTTAACAGGCCCCCGAATTGACGCGGACGCGGCCGGTTAGGAGGTCGTCCATTAGGCCGGATTTTTGTTTTTTGAGTTTCCCGAGTGTTTTTTCTTCGGAAAACAACTTCTGCTCAAACTTTCGGATGGCAGCCGTAATTTGGTCTTGCTCATCGCGACCAGGAACCGGCATCAAAAACTCTCGGATCTCTTCAAGATGAAGGTTAATTACCGTGCCTTGCTTGGACCTATTCTGAATCTGCAACTTCAAAACATTTGAATTAAGAACCGATGTAACATAGCTGGGATTCGTTTTTTCTGGGTCAACCAGCCGAATCATCGCCAAGCTCACAAAAATGGAGAACTCCCAGTCCCAATCAACCAGTTTAGCAATACCCACTGTCCCGTTTTTCGACAGCAATATGTCGCCCTTTTGAGGAGCACACCTCGCGGTAAGAAAACTATGCTCAGCCTTAGAAATATACTTGGTTTTTGTGGGGTCAATGGTACGAGACTGAACATTAGTTACTCGCAAAAAGGGAACGCCACTATCTGTATAGGTTGGAGTAAAATGAGTCCCGTCAACTATTTTTGAAGACAAGCTCTGAAGCTCATGGAGTTCCCATTCCCTCGGAATCCACCCCAGCGGCGATTCTTTATAGAGTTCGGGGGCTTGGTCGCGAGGTGGGCGGAGTTGGCCGTTGGCGTCGATACCGCGCGTCAGCAGGTCGTGCAGCAGGCCCTGCTTGACCTGCTGCAGTTTGGCGATAATGGCCTCGGTTTGGCGGATTTGGGTGTCCAGGGTGTCGAGGATATTGGCGATGGTTTTCTGCTCAGCCTGCTCAGGACAAAAGACTTTAAGTTGTCTGAGTTGTGCCCAGGAGGTCCTTGGCATTTTAGTGCCAACAGCGGTTTCTTCCGCACACCGAAAAACACTCTCAGACTGGAATACTCTCGCAGCGTATTCTGGGACAACATCGTCAGCTGACCGCAGTACCAACAAGTCTGTCGAACAGTATCCGTCAAAAGGGGCTAGAACGCTCTTTCTTAAGTTAGGCCTTAGTTTTCCAAATATGGTATCGCCAGACTTGAACACCGAATTGGTGCTAATAGACACGCTAGGTTCTGCATATCCATTCAAGTAAGAACTAGAAGAGTCTAAATGTTCAAGCCCAATATACTTTAGGTTCGCGTCTTTAATTCCATTGATTTTGTCTTTGACCGCAAAGGAAACGTCGCCGAGCTTTCTGTAGTCAGACATACCCCAACCCCTCCAAATACCCGGCCAGTTGCTTCGCCGCCTGATCCCGCTCTTGTTCAATCTCAGTGAGCGTCACTTGGTATTTGTCCCACCAGCGTTCCACGGCCGCGATCACTTGTTGGCGCTGGGCACTGATATAGCGCTCGACGATGCTGTGCATATCGTTGTGCAGAATATTGAGCAGCAGTTCGGCGGCCTGGGTATTGTCCAAGGCGTCCACACCGGCATTGAGTTCCTCCGGCAGGGCGGCCTGTTTTTCCTTGAGTTTTTTGGCGTTGGCGGTGCGCTGCTGTTTCCAGGTTTTAATCTGTTTTTCCAGCTTGGTGATTTCCGCTTCGCTCAGCGGCTCGTTATCGCTTTCATCGTCATCGTCCCCGCTTTTGGGTAGCTGTTCCTCGGCGGCTTTGACCTGGCTGTCCAGCTCGGCTTTGCGGTTTTCCAATTGTTGCAGCTCTTCCAAAAAACCATTCAATAAAAACTTCACCAGCTTGTGTTCCAACGGGTCGTCTTTGTTGTTTTTGTCCTCCATGGCGGTAAGGATGCTGGTGCGCCAGGCGTCCACGACGCCGCGGCTGTCGCGCGCCATCAGGGTGAGAAAGTCGTATTTTTGCTGGTGCCAGAAGCCGGCGATCATGCCGCTGATTTGAAAGTCGTCCAGCAGGCCGATGGGTTTCAGGGCCTCGCTAAAACTGCTGAGCAGCTCTTTGCGCAGGGCGGCGTATTCCCGGTGTTGGGCCAGTGCCGTGATGCTCTGGCTGTGGTGTTGCCACCAGTGGTTAAAAGCGTCGCGCAGGGCTTGTTCCTGAGCCTGCACCCCGGCGTTTTGCTCGATGGCGGGTTTGATGTCCGCTTTTTGGCCGAACGACTCGCGAAACAGCTGGTAGCCCGGGTCGCCGGCTTTAGGCTGGAACAGGTCTTCGGGGTTCAGGCCATGAGCCTGGAACAGGGGCAACTTGGCGGCAATCTCCACCTCGGGAATGCCGCCCACCAGGTGGGCGTGTACGTCGTGGGGCTCCGGCGGCGGGGCGTTGTCCGCGTAGCGGCGGATGTTCAGGTTGTAGCCGTTCTCGCGCAGGGTGTCGGTGCTGACGATGCTGGCAAAGCCGGGGATGTCCCGCCCCTCGCCTTCGGCAAAGGCCTCGTAGACAGCGGCGATTTTTTCGATGTGCTCGGGCATCAGGTAGTTTTGCGCCCGGCCCTCGAAGTATTCCCGGTCGGCATTGATAAACAGGGTTTTGCCCCGGTTGTTCGGGTGTTTGCTGCTCACCTGCTGGGCGCCTTCGCTCACGCGCTGGCGCAGCACCAGTATGCAGGCGGGAATGCCGGTGCCATAAAACAGGTTGGGCGGCAGGCCGATCACTGCTTCCAGCAGGTCGTGCTCAATAATGCCGGCGCGGATGCGCTGCTCGTCGCCGCCGCGAAACAACACGCCGTGGGGCAGCACGGTGGCCACCATGCCGCCTTCGGCACATACGGCGAGCATATGCTGCAGGAACATCAGGTCCGCCTTTTTGCTGCCCAGGGGCACCTCGCCGTATTGGAAGCGCTCGCGGTGTAAGGGCTGGAACACCGGCTGGCCGGTTTCGTCTTCGTCTTTGCTGCCGAAGTTGATGGAAAACGGCGGGTTGGTAAGGATACGGTCAAAGCGCTGCAGCTCGCCGTCTTTGATGTGGCGGGGCTTTTCCAGAGTGTCGTCGTTCTGCAGGTTGGCGGTGGTGATGCCGTGCAGCAGCATGTTCATTTTGGCAATGGACCAGACGGTGCCGGCGGCCTCCTGGCCGTAGCAGTCCAGCCGGTAGCCCTCGCCGCCGTGCTCGTCGATCCACTCCTTGGCGGCAATCAGCATACCGCCGGAGCCGCAGCAGGGGTCGTAAACGCGGTGGCCCTGCTCGGGCTTTAACAGCCGCACCATTAAGCGCACCACCGGGCGGGGCGTATAGAACTCGCCGCCCTTTTTACCGGCGGAGTCGGCAAAGTCGCCAATCAGGTATTCGTAGGCGGCGCCCAGCAGGTCCGGAAATTCAAAGTCCCGGTCGCGCAGGCGGTATTTGTTGAAGTGGTTAATCAACCCGCGCAGTTTGATATCCGGCAGCTTGCTCTGGCCCACCTTGCGATTGAAGTCGATATGCTCCAGCACGTCCTGCAGGCTGGTGTTGCCCTGCTCCAGGCCGCCCAAGGCGGTGTTGAGGGCGTCGCCGACGTTTTTGTGTACTTCCTTGACCAGGTAGCTCCAGCGGGAGTGCTCCGGCACATAGAAGGAATTTTTGTACCAGAGCCGGTTTTCGGCGATTTCGGTGGCCTCGGTTTCGGACTTGCCCTTGGCTTTCTGGTCGGCAATCACCTGCTCGCGGCGCTCTTCGAATACATCCGAGCAGCGCTTGAGGAACAGCATGCCGAAGATGTATTCCTTAAATTCCGAAGCGTCCATTTTGCCGCGCAGGATGTCGGCGGCGTTGAATAAGTGGCGTTCGAGTTGGGAGAGGGTTAGGGGCATACAACGTCCTAGATAAATGAATGCTTGTTTCTTATCCGCTCGCCCCTTATGCCGGGCATAGGAGGCTAAAGTCGGTATCTTAGTTGGGTTATCACAGAACCCCAACCGAATTGGCCACCAGTATCAGAATCAGTGGGCGTTTGCAGGCAGAAACTCGGCGCGCATTATGGGCAGAGATTGAGGCGTTGGAGTGCGTTCACACGCTCGCATCGGCCCAAAGAGAAGATCAATCGGCTTTTATTTTTTCATATTCGGTACAGGCGGTATTTCGCTCAGCGAGTCGCGCTGGATCTGAAGAACCTACGGCATTCGCAATGGCAACGTTACATCTCTGCCGTGCCGCTTGCGCCGTCGTCTGCTCAGAAGGGGCAGAGATGGTCGCCACCGTCGGGCTGAAGGACACGGCCGCATTGCAGTACATGTTTTGGGTTTTGACGTACTTCCAGTGGTTTTTCCGGTTTCGGCTTAACTCTGAGCATAATTCTTGAAACATGGATTGCGCTTTCATGGTGCAGCGCGAGTAGGCAATGGTGTCATGACTGGAGCTCGCGCACACGCTTTTATCGCGCACGCGCCACATTTGGTACTGGAATGGGATTGTTTCACCTTCGTACTCAATGACCATGGCCTTTAGTTCGGTACCCATGGTTTCGGTCATTGTGCTGTGGATGTCTAACGACACCGCTTCAATGTATGCGGCGAAAATTGCAGAGATCGGGTCCATTTTTATTATTCCTTGTTTTTCAGCAAAACCTGCAGTATTGGCGGTAATACGCTTTGACGAAGTGCGTCCGAGCGAAACACGGGGTGGAGATCACGCTCTGTCGCTAGAATAGCCCAGGAAAGGCTCTAAGTCAGCCTCCGAGCCGTAATACAAACCTCTCCAGTTTTCGTTTCGTTGTTCTCTGTGTGGGGGTGACGGGGAGTCAGAAGCGGGGCACCGCTTCAAAACGGTTAATCCCGTAATTTCTTTACCTAATGGATCCCCGCGTTCGCGGGGATGACGATGGGGTCCATTCAGTCATTTCCGCGAAGGCGGAAATCCAGGTCTTTTGTGCGAAGGGAGCGGTGGATCCCCGATTCGGGGATGACGAAGGGGGGATTTTCAGTCATTCCCGCGTAGGCGGGAAACCAGGTTTTCTGTGCGAAGGGGGAATGGATCCTCTTCGCGGGGATGACCGATGGTGGAGCTGTTGGCCTGATGCACGAGATGGGGCAGAAAACCTAAGGCATAACCAACCGCGACTCGATCTCATCCCGCTTAACCTTCCCACACAGTTTCTCCACCAGCATCAGGGAAAATTCCAAGGCCGTGCCTGGGCCTTGGCTGGTGATGCAGTGGCCGTCGGTCACGACTCGTTCATCAGCTCGGGAGCGATCGGGCAGGTCTTCCTGCACGTCGGGAAAGGCGGTGGCTTTTAGGCCGTCCAACAGGCCGTGGTGGGCGAGTACGACGGCGGGGGCGGCGCAAATGGCGGCGTACCAGCCGCCGCGGTCGCGTTGTTGTTTTAAGGCATCAATGAGTGGCGCGCAGTCGCGCAGGTGTTTGGCGCCGGGGCCACCGGGGAGGGCGATTAGGTCGTAATCCTGGTCGAGGCATTCTTCCAGCACGCCATCGGCGGTAATGCGGGTGTCGCGGGCGGCGGTGATTTCTGGTTGATCGTGCACGCTGGCGACCAGGGTGTCCACCCCGGCGCGGCGCAGGATGTCGATGATGGTGACGGTTTCAATGTCTTCACTGCCGTTGGCAATGGGCACCAGTGCGGTGGCGGTCATGGGGAGTCTCCTTGTAGAGGTACGGGTTCACTTATTGTGAGAGGAGAGCGCTTTGTCGGAGTTCCAAAGCCACTCTCATGATCAGCCTGTGATGCGCAACCGTGTGTACAAATTCGGCCCAGAATACAGGTGCCTCCGTTCTTGTCGCGGTTTGCCAGCCCGTATTACGCTGGCCTACAATCCGCTTCGGCGCGCGCCGTTCACGCATTATTGGGCCTATCGGGTCCCGCTCGAGATGTTTTCCCCATGGAAGCTTTCCTTATTTCAACAGGCATTGTGGCGCTGGCGGAAGTTGGTGACAAAACCCAACTGCTGGCGTTTGTGCTTGCCGCTCGGTATCGGGGCGCAGCAGTCCCCATCATCCTCGGTATTCTGGTGGCGACGTTGGTTAACCATGCATTCGCTGCCATTATCGGCGCTTGGCTTGCCGCGGTGGTGCCGGCCGAGGTGCTGCGCTGGGTGCTTGGCTTGTCGTTTATCGGTATGGGCATTTGGGTGTTGATTCCCGACAAGCTGGAGGAAAAAGACACGCAATTTCCCCGCTTGGGTGTGTTTGGGGTCACGCTGGTCGCGTTCTTCCTGGCCGAAATGGGCGATAAAACTCAGGTGGCTACCGCCGCTTTGGCGGCCCAGTACTCCGCGTTTGTGCCGGTCGTTATGGGTACAACGCTGGGCATGATGATTGCCAACGTTCCGGCGGTTTTCATGGGTGAGCGGTTGACCACACCCGCTATCGTCAAGGTGGTCCACGCTGTGGCTGCGGTGCTTTTTGTGCTTTTAGGCGTAGCAGCTTTGACTGGGTTGGATGCTTACTTTGGCTTTTGAATCGGCGCTACTAGAGCAGTGATTCACACATAAGGAGATCTATGGCGATTTGGATCGCGGTTTTGCTGGGGGTGGTTCAGGGCGTTTTCATGTTCTTGCCAGTGAGTTCCACCGCGCATTTGGTACTTACCCAACATTGGTTGATTGGTCAGGGGTATGATTTGCCGGCGCCGGAAAGCGCGGAAATGGTGCTGTTCGATTTGGTAGTCCATGTGGGCACTCTGGTGTCCATCGCGGTGGTCTTTTGGCCCAGTTTGTCCAAAGTCACCACGGGTGTGGTGCGCGACGGCTACCAGTGGGCCGCTTCCCAGGGCGGCGGTCGGGAGTTGCTGTTTTTACGTTTGGCTTTGCTGTGCGCCTTGTCGGTGTTCGTCACGGCAATAATCGGATTGACCCTCAAAGTCGGCTTTATGCACTTTTTTGCGTCGCCGTTGATGGTGGCGGGTACGCTGACCATCACGGGGCTGCTGCTTTGGTTTACGGACGGGCTGAGCCGGCGCCCAATTGGGTTGCGCAAAATCAGCCCCAGAATTGCAGTTATCATTGGTTTTGCGCAGGGGTTGGCGTTGATCCCCGGCCTTAGCCGCAGTGGCATGACCATTACGTTCGCGCTGTTTGCGGGGCTTAAGCGGCGCTGGGCTGCTGAGTACAGCTTCTTTCTGGCGATTCCCACCATTTTGGCCGCCACGGCGGTGCAAGCCATTGATGTTTATCGTTTGGGTGGACTTCAGGGGTTGGACTACACGGTCCTATTGGTGGGTTTCGTGGTGGCGGCGCTGGTAGGCATTTTGGCGCTGCGCCTGGTGCTCTTTTTCCTGTATCGGGCGCGCCTGAAGGTGTTTTCGTTCTATCTGTGGGTGCTGGCTGCCGTGGTGGCCTTTGGGTATCTGGACCCAGCAGTAATTTAAGGCTCACCGGTGAGCCGGCGCCAGCACCTGGGTGTTGGCAATAGCTTATAGCTTTGTTGAAACCTCGAGCCAAGGCACTGGGCCTCGGCTCGGGCCGCTATTTTAGCGATCTAGGCGCCCCAAGGTGCTACCCAGGGCGGTTTTCATCTTTTTGGCGGCGCCATTGATCGCCTGCTCCAGCGAGTCGGATTGGTCCGTAACCGCCATAGGTTGCCGCCCGCCTAAGCGAACCTCCATCAGGCAGCGCTTGTCCTGCGCACCGGACTTCGCACCGTTTTCGTCGCTCAGGTGCACCTCCACCCGGGTAATCTGGCGCTCGAAGCGGCCAAGATTCGACACCACTGTCTCTCTCACTCTTTCTGCCAGCGATTGTTGTCCCTGGATGTTGTTGTCCGTATTCACTTGGATTTGCATAACTTGCCCTCTTGGTGAGTGATGAAAACCTCGTCCCTGTGAACTTTGACAGTGTCTTCAGCGCAATGTCCACTTCCTGAAGCAGGGTGTTGAATGCCGCTTTCGGTAGAGTCGAGTGCCACGTTTTGCCAACGGGCGACTATACTTATTGGCGTAGCCGCAAGTTGTCGGTATTCTGAGCTCAGTGCCGGTTAAAAAATGAACAAGGGGCCACTTTGAGGTTTATTAGGCGCACTAAGACAGCCATTAGAGCTGCTCCTCCCAATGCGTTCGCCTGTCTCCTGTGGCTGCTGGCCGCAACGAGCCAGGCAGCCCCTGCCGAAAAGGTAGTGGCGGATACACTTGTGGTTCGCTATCCCGTCTTGACCAACGACAACGGTCAGCAGTACAACCACGACTATTATTTGGAACTCCTAACACTTGCCTTGGACAAGGCCGGCCTTGATTACCGGTTTGAAACCGTAATCTTGCCCGAGTTTCGAGAAATCCGCAGCGAACTGTCACTGGCCAAGGGCATATACGA
Organism: Marinimicrobium hydrolyticum; assembly: GCF_030848505.1. Taxonomy (GTDB): domain Bacteria; phylum Pseudomonadota; class Gammaproteobacteria; order Pseudomonadales; family Cellvibrionaceae; genus JAVDDU01. Next base: position 124,743 of record NZ_JAVDDU010000004.1, on the reverse strand, counting down.
TATTCATTGGCTGCACACCAATAGGCAGCGGGAAACGCGCCTGCGCCCTATCCGTATCCCGCTTTTTAAGGGGATGATCGGCTGGCGGGTGTTCCTGATTAATGAAAAGGATCAAGAGCGCTTTGCGGGTATATCCAGCGTGGAGGAATTGAAAGAACTGAGGACCGTTCAGGGCCACGACTGGCCAGATACCCCCATTTTGCAGCGCAACGGCTTTTCCGTCATTCGTTCGGCGAGTTGGGAAGGGATGTTCAGAATGTTGTCATCCGGCCGGGTGGATTATTTTCCGCGCAGTGCCATGGAAGTCCAAAACGAACTGGTGCAATTCTCCAATCAGGGCCTGGTGCTGGAACAAACGCTCGCCCTTCACTACCCGACCGCCTACTACTTTTTCGTCGCCAGGGAGAATGACAAGCTGGCCGAGGCCGTGGAGAAAGGCCTGAACATCGCTATAGCCGACGGTTCGTTCGACACAATCTTTATGGCCCATTTTGGAGCAGACATTGAACGCACGAACCTGAGTAGCCGAACGGTGTTGCGGTTGGAGAATCCCCTGCTTACAGAGCAAACGCCCCTGGAGCGTGCGGAACTCTGGTTCGAACCCCTCCTTCCCCCGAAAGATCCCAATCCCGCTCGGGATTAACGCTGAGCAGTAGGCTTCTGCGATCGATTATTGTGTATTTTTACCCAATATTGGGTATGCGCGCTGCTGAGCGCGTCGGTACTATGCTTGAAAGGATTGCTTCTGGCCTGGGAGGGCCACTTTTGATTCTTTAGCTTAGCGCAGCCGGTGAATATGCGCGATCAACTCGATCTGTCGGTGCACACCCAACTTCTCATAGACCGAAGCAATTTGCTTACGCACAGTGCTTATCGCCGCACTGCGTTGGGCGGCAATCTGCTCGGGCGCTAGTCCATCGGCCAGTGCCAGGGCAACCAGAGCTTCTGCATCCGTAAGTCCGTAGGCGGCTTTTAACAATAATTTTACGGAAGAAGTTTCGGTCGCCGACCCTTTCGCCACCACCAGTACGCGCGGTTCAAAACTGAAGGCGTTTTCCCGACGGGGTACCGCAATGACCTCCAGAACTGTGGGTTCACCGTTCAGTCCGCGCACCAACACAGTGGCCGAATGGGGGGCGCCGGGGCGTAGTTCTCTTCCGGCTGCTCGAATGGCGTCAGCCAGCGCTCGGGTGTCGACTTGGTTCGACGTAGTCAACGTGCCGCCTTTTAATCGCAACGGCCCCGAACGGCCTACTAGGATTTCAGCGTTCGGTGTCAGGCTCCGCACCCGGCCAGAGGAATCGCACACGAACACGGCCATGGACAGGGCTTCCAAGGTTCCCGCCATAAGCTGGGCGCCTTGATTCTCCAGGATGGTTTGCGCGCGCACGGCTGAGCGTACATGGGGTGCGATGGAAGTAAAAATGGCGCGCTGCTCGGGGGTGATTTCTCCGTCACTTGAGCTTCGAATTACTGCCAGCCCGACCAGCGAGCCGGGATCTTTCACCAGAGGGGTAAGGCATATGTAGGGCGCATCGAAGCGGGCGAGATGCTCAGTAAGAAACGGGTTACTGCGCCGTTCCTCTTTCGTGACAAACTCCTCACTGGAGCGTACTTGCAGCGGCGCGCACTGAGAGCCGACGCGGATAAAAGGATTGACCGCCGGGTTGCCGCCGTCGTAGGCCAGGAAGTCATCAAACCACTCTTGCTCCAGGCCAGAGAACCAGTGGAAAGGAATGGTATGCGCCGAGCCAAGGCCAATCAGCTCCCCCGCCCGTGATCCAGTAGCCAAAGCCAGGGCGGACAGGGAATCCACCCATCCGCTCTCCCCCATCGCGGCGGCGTGGAACTGATCCACCACGGCCAACCACCGCTCTTCGTTGATCTTCATTGTTATTCTTTACCGTGCAGAAGGCGCGAAACCTCGCCTGAACCCCATCTATTGCGGGAACCTTGTGCCGTAATTCCTTGCTGGCTGCATCAGCGCCGGACCATGGCCTGTTGCTGATTATAGCGTCAAAGACCACCAATGGTAATTTTTTGAGTGTTTTTTGTTCGATCGTTGGCTGGTTGTTACTCGGGCCCTCAGCTGAATATGCCCCACTGAACCAAGAGGCCGCCCGCGAGTGTGACCGCTAACAAACCGGCCAAATTAAGCACCAGTCCCGCCGAGGCCATTTGCTTGATGCTTAACTCGCCGGAACCAAAGACGATGGCGTTGGGTGGCGTCGCCACCGGCAGCATAAAGGCGCAACTGGCCGCGATGGCGGCGGGAATTACCAGAGCCTCCACTGGTAAACCTATGGACAGGGCTAAAGCGCCCAACAGCGGCAAAAAGGCCGCTGTCGTGGCGGTGTTGCTGGTGACTTCCGTTAAAAATATCACCGTCAGGGTAACCACCCCTATCGCCAGCAGTACTGGTACCCCTGCCAGGACGCTTAACTGTTCGGCAATGGCCTTGGCCAGGCCGGAATCCTGAATAATCCCCGCCAACGCCAAACCGCCACCAAACAACAGCAGTACCCCCCAGGGCAGGCGCTGGCTGGTTTCCCAATCCATCAGCCTTGATCCTTTGCCGTCGCCAGCCGGCAGCAAGTGCAGGAGTATGGCGCAGGCAATGGCAATACCGGTGTCCGTAATCCCTGCACCCGGCATGGCGCGAGCCAGTAGCGGCTGAAAAATCCATGCCAGCGCCGTTGCGCAAAATACCAGCGCGACGCGCCACTCCATGCGGGTGAGTGCGCCCAGCTCCGCCAGGCGCTGGCGCAGAATGGCATGACTCTGCTTACCTCCCGTGCCGGGCTGATCCGTGCCCGCAGTTGCGCCCTTGGCCACAGCGAACGCCAGCCAGAACCACGCCAGGGCGAGCATGGTCAGTGCCACGGGTACGCCTATGAGCATCCAACGGGCAAAGCCAATCGCTATGCCGTGCTGGTCAGAAAGGTAGGCGGCCAGAAGCGCGTTCGGGGGCGTACCGATTAAGGTGGCGATGCCGCCAATGCTGGCGGCGTAGGCGATACCCAGCAGCAGAGCCACGGCGTAGGGGTTGCCCTCACTCGCCGCCGGGGCGCCGCGCAAATGCACCACCGACAGAGCGATGGGGAGCATCATAATCGCCGTGGCCGTGTTACTGACCCACATGCTTAAAAAGGCGGTGGCGAGCATAAAGCCCGCCAATTCTCTGGCTGGTGTGCCGCCTAAAATACTTAGCGTACCTAGGGCGATGCGCTCGTGCAGGCGCCAGCGCTCCATGGCCATACCAAGAATAAAGCCGCCCAGGAACAGGAAGATCAACGGGTGCGCATAACTGCGCGTCACGCTGTCTACCGGGCTCAAGCCCAGGGTGGGGGCCAAAAGAATGGGCAGCAGTGCCGTTACCGCCAACGGCAGTACCTCGGCAATCCAAAATACGGCCATCAGCCAGGTCAGGCCCAATGCCCGCCAAGCGTCAGTACTCAAGCCCGTGGGAGCCTCCAGTACCCATGTGGCAATAAAGCCCAGCAGGCCCGCTAGCGCGGCCCCTTGGCGAGGCGTCAACAGCTTTTCCATAACCCTCTTTCCGTGTTAAAAATCACCAAGTTTCGGTTAGGCCATCATAGCCCAATTCGGCCCCTGCCTTTGGCAAAGGGCCCAAAATGATCTAGCCTTATAAAGGTGTGCGCCTCAATTCCGATAACTAACGGGCACTCCCGCAGTCACAGAGTAGTACCCTTTGTGGCGACGGGTAAAAAGAGGCATCCATAGGACTCTTCAGCCGCATTCGTTCTGGGTTCGCTTGGCCTCGACGAAGTGCAAGGGAGGCAACATTTTGCACAAGTCAGCAGGCTATACGGTGAGGCGCGGCAACCCATGACGAAGGGCTCGGACAAAATTCCCCCCCATAAACGCATTCAGCAACTTGAATCTGAGTTGGCTAGCTTGCAGGCTCAAGTAAGCGCCCAAGAGGGAGCCCAGCGGCAGATGGAAAAGCTGGCCGCACGGGATACCCTTTTCCAGTACGCTATGGAGGCCTCACGGGACGGCCTGTGGGACTGGGATCTTATCACTGACAAGGTTTATTACAGCCCCAGTTACCTGCGCATGATCGGGTATCACGAAGACCATCTGCCCCAGACCCTGCAAACCTTTCATGAAGTGTTCGTGCTGCCCGAGGATGGCGAGAACGTCCGGCGACAGGTTCAAGCGGCGCTAGAAGCCGGGCGAGAAAATTTCACCCTGGAGTTTCGGATGCGCCACAAGGATGGCCAGGTGGTATGGGTCTACTGCCGCGCTAAGTATTTTGAGCGGGATGAGCAAGGCCGGCCCCGTCGCTGTGTCGGGGTGAATGCGGACATTACGGACTTCGTGCAAACACAAGAGCAATTGCTGTCCGCCAAAACCCAAGCCGATTTGGCGAATAAAACCAAAGGCGAGTTCCTGGCGCGCATGAGTCACGAGATACGCACGCCCTTAAATGCCATGGTGGGCTTGGGGCACTTGCTCCAGGACACCAAACTGACCCGGCAACAGCGGGGTTATCTGGACAGCATGAACGCGGCTTCTGACTCGCTGCTGCACATCGTCAACCAGCTGTTAGATTTTTCCAAACTGGAAACCGGCAAGATTATTCTTGAGCACGCTCATTTTGATTTGGAATTGGTGCTCGAGCGCTTATCGCGCTTGTTTGAGGTCAGTGCATTTCATCGCGATGTGGAAATTATTTATGACATTGATCGCGCCGTGCCACGTTTCTATCGTGGTGACGCGCCCCGGTTGACGCAAATCTTGAGTCATCTTGTGAACAATGCGCTTGAACACTCCGGTGGCAAGCGAGTGCTGGTGAAAGCTGAATTGGAACACAGTGATCAGGCATCGGTAGTGCTGAACTTTTCCGTTACCGATTTTGGTGTTGGCATGTGCCCTAAGCAGGCGCAGCGGCTGCTGACGTTACTGCAGACCAAAGGCGAGCAGTTGACCGAGGCTGGAGCCGGTTTTGGCTTGAGCATTTGCCATCATCTGGTGAGTTTGATGAATGGTTGCATGCACATTGATACCGAATTGGGCCGCGGCTGCAGTGTGCATTTCAGTATCGAATTTGAGCACAGCCATATTGGCGCTAGAGTACTGCAGGATGAGCCGCACCGCTTTGAAAATTTACGCGCACTGATTGTCGACGACAACTTGCTGGCCCGAGATATACTTGCCAATACCCTCGAGGGTATGAACATGGCTGCAGACTCAGCCCATAGCGCTGACGAAGCATTGGCAATTCTTCGGCAGGCCACCTTGGAAGGCAAGCCCTACGATCTGGTGCTGATGGACTACAAGATGCCCCGGACTAACGGGCTTCAGGCTGCCAACTTAATTAAGGCAGATCACTCCCTTACCCGCAAACCTTACGTGTTTCTTATTTCCTCTTACCATCGCGACGAAATATTTGAGTCATACGTCACGGCGGATGCAATTGATGCCTTTCTCAGCAAGCCCATTAGCGAATCGCGTTTGTTTGACGCCCTGGTCCAGGTGTTCAATGGTCAGCTTGAGCACACAGTGCACGGTTTAAAGACGGGTGCAGACTCAGGACTCATCGGTGTTCGAGTGCTGCTGGTGGAGGACAACAAAGTCAACCAGCTGGTGGCCTTGGGGATGCTGAGAAAGTTCGGGGCCGTGGCCACTCTAGCGGAGAACGGACGTGAAGCGCTCGAATGTCTGGAGGAGGACCCGGACGGCTTCGATGTCATTCTAATGGATTTGGAAATGCCTGAGCTGGATGGCTTTGAAGCTACTCGAACGATTCGCGCCGGCGCCTACCGCGCCGATATTCCCATTGTCGCGCTCACAGCCCAGGCCATGCGCGATGATCGGCAGCGCTGTTTGGAGGCCGGTATGAACGGCTATCTCAGTAAACCGATAAAGCCCGAGCTCCTTTGTGTGGAGATTCGGCAAAGCCTGGATGTTTCCGTTATGCATGTTAGCGACAGTTACCGGAATGACGATGAGTGTCAAGACCAATGAGCGCAAAGGTCATAGATATTCATGACCTGAGTGACGGCATTGATCGCAAGTTATTGCAGCGCGTTAAGCAGCGTTTTGTAGCTCTTAATCGCGAGCGTTATCGGCGTACGTTGACGGGCCTTTCTGAGCGCCAACAAGACTTTTTAGAACTCCTGCCGTTAATTTTCCACGTTAACCACCCCATGCTACCTGGGTATGTTTCTCATCAGACGCCTTCCGGTGTCGCGCACTACAAACCCAGTAAAGAAGATCTTCGGCGGGCGCAGGGGCAGGCGCGCAGCTTTCGCTACAACAGCGATCTAGCCACACGACGGATGAGTATTGATGCCCTTTTTATCATGGGCAGCGTGGGCACCGTTGGCCAGTCCGAAAGCAGTGACCTGGATATCTGGGTGTGCCACAACCCCGCGTTAAACGGCGAGGAGCTGGCGCAGTTACGGCTTAAGTGTCAGCACTTGTCTCGCTGGGCGGAACAACACATTCGCCTGGAGGTACACTTCTTTTTGATGGACCCGAGCCGTTTTCAACTGGGCCAGCTGGGTAACTTGACCAGCGAGGGCAGTGGCAGCGCCCAACATTATTTACTGCTGGATGAGTTCTACCGCACCGCGCTCTGGCTGGCGGGAAAGGTACCGCTGTGGTGGTTCGTGCCCGCCAGTCAAGAGGCGAACTACCAATCCTACGCCGACACTTTATTGCGGCAGCGTTTTGTACGCGCTAACGACGTTATCGATTTTGGCGGTGTTTCGGAAACGCCCATGAATGAATTCGTGGGTGCTGGCATTTGGCATTTGTACAAAGGCATAGAAGCGCCGTACAAATCCATGCTGAAACTGTTGCTGCTGGAAGTGTACGCCGCCGACGAAGGACGCGAACCCCTGGCGCTGGAATTTAAAGCCGCCCTTTATGCGCGCGAACCGGACCCCAACCAGCTGGACGCGTACGTTATGGTTTACCGGCGCCTGGCGGCTTACCTGCGCGGGCGTGGGCAAACGCAGCGCCTTGAGCTGGTGCGCCGGTGTTTGTACTTTAAAGTCAATAAACCGCTGACACGCACACCTGTTGGCGGGAAAAAATCCTGGCAGCGCCAATTGCTGGAAGCACTGGTGGCAGAATGGCGATGGCGCCCTCACCAAGTGTACATGCTTGACAGTCGCCGCCACTGGAAAGCGCCCGACGTGCTTGCGGAACGCACATTTCTGGTTTCCGAACTCAGTGCCAGCTATCGCCTGATCAGTGGCATCAGCAAAGCCACGCACATGGATGCGACCATCAGCGATGAAGAATTGATGGTGCTGGGCCGAAAACTGCACGCGGCCTTCGAACGTAAAGCCGGTAAAGTGGAATGGTTAAACCCGGGCATTTCGGACGACCTGGAAGAGCCGGCACTCTGTCTCATGCGCCAGCCCGATACCGAGGGCAATCCCGGTTTCTGGGAGCTTTACCGCGGCGCCCGTGCAGACGTATTGGGGCGCACGAATACGGTCCCGGCGATTAAAAAATCCCGGTATTTTTTAGAGCTGTTTCTCTGGTGTTATTGCAACGGCATGCTCAGCATGAATACCCGTCTTGACGTGGATGGCGCTGAGTGGGAGCTGGATGAAGCGCAGAAGCAGCACTTACTGCAAGCGTTCCGCCAGTGGTTGCCGATGCCCATGACCAGGCCGGCTCACGAAGCGTTTAAAAGCGGCGCCGTGCCGAACCGATTGCTCATGGTGTTCAATCTGGGGGCGGAGCCGCAGCAGGCATTGCGCAAAAAAGGCTTGCACCTGCTCAGCAACCGACAGGACGCACTGGATTACAGTGGCCTGCGAGAAAATCTGGTACTCACCGTGGATATAGTCCAGGTCAACAGCTGGCGGGAAATTGTGTGCCGGAATTACAGCAGAGACCCGCTGGTAAATAGCCTTTTGTTTTACTTCCGCCTAGTGCCCCCGGGGCGTGGACTGGCACCACCAGAGTTGACCATTCGCTGTCTGAATACCCATCAGGGCCCGGTGGTGGTTCAGCGCCTGGAAGAGCTCTGGCGCGACTTGGTCGGCTGTTACTATTCCGGTACCCGCCCGGCCAACAGCCGCTACCTACTGGAAACCGGCGACGAATACCTGCTGCTGCAGTTTGTACAACAGCAGCCACAAATTTTACGTTTCAAAACCCGCTCCGCGCTGTTGGAAAAACTGAGCGCGCCCCAGTTGGAATACAGCCCCTTGGTTGTGGACCGTTACGCACTCATGGGCCAGCCCGTAAAGCTGTTGTGCGAGGTGGCCGGCCGGCCGGGAATTTACGTGCTCTATCAAGTTGAGGAGGATCGGGCCAGAGTCACTCTGCTGGACGAAAAGGCTTCGTTGTTTAGCGTGGACATGCCCTACTACAGCCATCAGACACTGCTTAGGCCCTTACACTATTTTATTCTCTCTGTGCTCACTCGGCAGAATTTGGTGCCGGATCTGACTCGCGAGCCCGCGAGCGATTATTCGGTGGAATTCTATGAGTGGCAGGGAGACAACGGGCGCGGCTACCTGGAGGCGCGCAGCATCACCAGCGACATCAATCAACTGGCTTTTGTCAGCATCCAGGTCATCGCCGAACCCGCCTTGGATTCAGGGCTCAACTACACCATTTATTGCGACGAGCAGGAGTTCTCTGAGCTGGAACACGGGGAGGATCTGTTTTCCGCTGTGGCGGTCTGCATTCTGGAGCGTCGCCAAGGCGGCCAGCGTTATCCCTGCTATATTACTGATCTCGACTTGTCTCAATGCCGGGATCTGTTGGCCCCCCAGGGCGGGCTGCAATTGAGTCATTACTTGAGCATCAAGGCGGAGCTTGAGCAGCGCCTGGACTTGGCCCTACAGCAACTCTAACAGTCTGGAAATGCGCTCATAAAGGGGTTAGTCTTGACCCGCGATTTATCCGATAATTTTTCTAATAAGATAAAGTTATAACAATCCCAAAGGACGCAACATTATGAGCCACTCCCTAGATAGACGCACACTGCTGCGCAACCTGGTTGCCAGCACTGTGGGGATCACTGCCCTGGGAACGACCGGGCTGACCGCCATGGCGGCGGAGCAAGGATCCAATCCGTTACAATTGAAAGGCAATATTAACCACGCCGTGTGCCGCTGGCCTTTCCATATGCTTTCCCTGGAAGAACTGTGCGAGGTAGTCAAAAGCCTCGGCTTTAGCGCCATTGATTTGGTGGGGCCCAACGAATGGCATATCCTTAAAGAAGAAGGGGTAGATTGCTCCATGTGCAACGGTGCCGAGATTAGCCTGGAAGAGGGTTGGGCGGACACCAAGTATCACCCCGAACTGATTGAGCGCTACCGCAAGCACATTGATCTGGTGGCCGGGGCCGGCTACCGCAACCTCATCTGCTTCAGCGGCAATGCTCGGGGCATGGATGAAGAAACTGGCCTCAAGAACGCCGTTGCGGGCCTCAAGCAGATCATGGGGCAGGCCGAAAAGCGCGGCGTGGTGATTCAGATGGAACTTTTTAACAGTAAAGTCGATCATCCAGACTATATGTGTGATAACAGCCCCTGGGGCATAGAGCTGTGTAAACGCCTAGGCTCACCGAACTTTAAGTTACTTTACGATATTTATCATATGCAGATCAGTGAAGGCGATATCATTCGCACTATCACTGATCACCATGAGTACTTCGGTCACTACCACACGGCGGGTGTGCCGGGGCGCAACGAGATCGACGATACCCAGGAGCTCTACTACCCTGCCATAGCCCGGGCAATAAAAAACACCGGTTTCGATGGTTACGTGGCCCAGGAATTTATTCCCACCCGGGATTCAATTGAAGGTAAGATTCAGTCGTTGAAAACGGCGATACAAATTTGTGATGTCTGAGGTCCCAATGCCTCTGGCCGCTCACTACAACAGGCAATGAGAAGTAACTATGGCGAATAATCATTACGATGCGATTGTGGTCGGTTCCGGTATCAGCGGCGGCTGGGCCGCCAAAGAACTGACCGAGAAAGGGCTCAAGGTTCTTATGCTGGAGCGTGGCCGCAATCTTGAACACATCAAAGACTACACTAACGCGCACAAGGAAGTTTGGGATTACCCACACCGCAATGTGCCCACGCAGCAAATGAAGGAAGACTACCCGGTCTTGAAACGCGACTTTCCGCTCAATGAGGCACAGCTAGGCTGGTGGACCGACGAGCAAAAAAGTCCTTACATCGAAGAAAAGCGTTTTGACTGGTATCGCAGTTACCAAATGGGTGGTCGCTCCCTGCTTTGGGGTCGGCAGAGCTACCGTTTCAACAAAGAGGACTTTGAGGCCAATGCCCGTGAGGGTATCGCCGTTGACTGGCCCATCCGCTACGAGGACGTAGCGCCTTGGTACGATTACGTTGAGCCCTTCGCGGGTGTCAGCGGCAACCGCGATGGCTTGGAGGTTCTACCTGATGGCAATTTCCTACCCCCGTTCGAGCTGAACTGTGTCGAAAAAGACGTAGCCGCGCGCATTAAAAAGGCATTTAAAGGGGAGCGCCATCTGATTATTGGCCGTCCCGCCAACAACTCCGTGGCGCTGCCGGAACAAAACCGTACCGGCTGCCTGCACCGCAACAAATGCGGCCTGGGTTGTCCTTTCGGAGCTTACTTCAGCACACAATCTTCCACTCTGCCCGCGGCTGTGGCTACCGGGAACCTGACCGTGCGGCCTTTCTCCATCGTTACCCAAGTGCTGTACGACAAAGACAACAAGCGTGCACGCGGTGTTGAAGTCATTGATGCGGAAACCAACCAAACATACGAGTTCACCAGCAACATCGTGTTCTTGAATGCTTCCACCCTTAACTCCACCTGGATTCTGATGAACTCCGCCACAGACATCTGGCCGGATGGTCTGGGCAGCAGCAGTGGCGAGCTGGGCCACAACGTCATGGACCACCACTTCCGCGCGGGCGCGGGTGGGCGCGTCGAGGGTTATCTGGACAAGTACTACTACGGCCGGCGCCCGACCGGCTTCTACGTGCCGCGCTTCCGGAACGTCAACGGCGACAAGCGCGATTACCTGCGCGGGTTTGGCTATCAGGGCTCGGCCAGTCGCCAGGGTTGGAACCGCGACGTTGCCGAAATGGGCATTGGCGCAGAGCTGAAACAGTCCCTAAGTGAACCGGGCGTGTGGACCATCGGCATGACAGGCTTTGGCGAAATGCTGCCCTATCACGAAAACCGTGCCTACCTAAATCGGGATGTGACCGACCACTGGGGCTTGCCGGTGCTGGCCATGGACGTGGAAATTCGGGATAACGAGAAAGCCATGCGGAAGGACATGATCCAGGATGCCGTGGAGATCTTCGAAGCGGCGGGCGTGAAAGACGTAGGCGGTGGCGATTGGGGCTACGCGCCGGGTATGGGTATCCACGAAATGGGCACCGCGCGCATGGGGCGGGATCCAAAAACCTCCGTACTCAATGGCAACAACCAAGTCTGGGATGCCCCGAACGTGTTCGTAACCGATGGAGCTTGTATGACGTCCGCCTCTTGCGTGAACCCGTCTCTAACTTACATGGCGCTTACCGCCCGAGCGGCGGACTTCGCTGTTAAAGAACTGAAGAAAGGTAATCTGTGATGAACAGGCGCGAACTCTTAAAGTGTATTGCAGCCGCCACCGGCACAGCCATGATTGGCGGCAGCACCCTGTTGGCTGCGGGCTGCGCCCGCACCGAAACTGAGCTCGACAAGAGCTTCACTTCTCAGGACGTGATCCTGCTCGATGAAGTGGCGGAAACCATCATCCCCCGTACCGACACGCCGGGCGCTAAGGATGCCGAGGTTGGTGCTCATATGACTGTAATGGTGAACAACACCTACACTCCGGAGGAACAAGAAATCTTCCACCGGGGGATACCGCAGATCGATGTGGCCAGTCAAAACGAGTTCGGCCGGGACTTTCTGCAGCTGACACCGGAGCAGCGTCATGCAGTGGTGACCAAATTAGACCGGGAAGCGCGGGAGTACAATCTCAACCACGAGGATCCGCATTACTTCACCATGATCAAGCAGCTGACCCTGTTCAGCTTCTTCACCTCAAAGGTAGGCGGTACTGAAGTGCTTCGTTATGTGGCCATTCCCGGCCACTTCGATGGCTGTATGCCCTACGAAGAGGGCGATCGGGCCTGGGCTACCTAGCAGGCTGCTGAAAAACTATCTGCGTGGCCGCTGCGGCGTTAAAAACAGGCTGGTGCGCCAGTCCGATCAAAATGCTCATTTATTGCATATAAACTCGGCTTTGGCTCCTGCGACGCCCTACCGCCTACATCCGTGTAGGCGTCCGCTTTTTCGCCTGTTTTTGCCTTTTATGCCAGGGAAGGCATGTATTAGACAACGCAGGAGCAGTTGTCGGCATCGCCTGCCTCGAAAACGTTTTTCAACCGCCCGCTAACCCGAGTGGTCGGCGCTTAAGCGCCGACCACTTTCCCCTTCCTCATTTCCCCCTCGCTCACGACAACTTATGACGTCTGTCCAGGGCCACGCGGCGCGCGGCCTTTTGTTGTGGCTGTGTCGGGGCGCGGTTATACTGCCCCACTGTTTTTTCACCCTATCCGGCGAGAGGAACCGTCATGAAAATTTGGCGTATGCCCGTTTGTGCCGGCCTTCTGGCGGCACTGCTGTTGGTGGCGGGCTGCGGTCAAAAGGGCCCGCTCTACCTACCAGATAATGACGATAGTTCGGCCCAGGAGGCCGGCGACGAGGAGTAATTCGGACCCCATGCACGTGTTTCAACGCCGTGAAGGCGAACTTTATGTAGAAGAGACTCCACTGGCTGAGTTGGCGGAGCGCTACGGCACGCCTCTGTATGTTTACAGCCGGGCGGCATTTACCGAGCGCTATTTGGCTTACGCCCAGGCGCTGGGTGATCACCCGGGCATGATCTGCTATGCGGTCAAAGCCAACTCCAACCTCGCCGTGCTTGATCTGTTGGCCCGCCTGGGGGCGGGTTTTGACATCGTCTCCGGTGGCGAACTGGAGCGCGTGCTGCGCGCGGGTGCAGATCCCGCCCGCGTGGTGTTCTCCGGCGTGGGCAAAACCCGTGAGGAAATGGCTCGGGCGCTGGAAGTGGGCATTTACTGCTTTAACGTCGAGTCCGAGGCGGAGCTGGAACAGCTGAATGACGTGGCCACCGCTCTGGGTAAAACGGCGCATATCTCCCTGCGGGTCAACCCGGACGTGGATGCCCAGACCCACCCGTATATTTCCACCGGGCTGAAAGACAACAAATTCGGCATAGACATTGAGCGCGCCCCAGCGGTTTATCGCCGGGCTGAGGCCCTGCCCGGTCTGGTGGTCAAGGGTTTGGATTGCCATATCGGCTCCCAGTTGACCCAGATCTCCCCTTTTCTGGACGCTCTCGACCGGCTGTTGCGGCTGGTGGATGGGTTGGCGGCTGAAGGTATTCACATCAGCCATCTGGACCTCGGTGGTGGTTTGGGGGTGACCTACCGGGATGAAACACCGCCGCCCATCAGTGATTACATGACGGCCATCAAAACCCGGCTGGGCGATCGGGCGCTGAGCTTGATGTTCGAGCCCGGGCGCTCCATTGCCGCCAATGCCGGTGTGCTGCTCACGCGTGTGCTTTACCTAAAGCCTGCGGAGCACAAGAACTTCGCCATCATTGATGCCGCCATGAACGACAATCTGCGGCCGGCCCTGTACCAGGCGTGGCAGGACATCGTGTCCGTACAGCCGTCTGAGGCCAACGAAACAAAAACCTGGGATCTGGTGGGCCCGGTATGTGAAACCAGCGATTTTCTGGGCAAAGGGCGCGAGCTGGCGCTGGCGCAGGGCGACTTGCTGGCGGTAATGTCTGCGGGTGCTTATGGTTTTAGCATGAGCTCCAACTACAACACCCGTGGCCGGGCGGCCGAAGTGGTCGTCGATGGCGACCAGGCCCACTTGGCTCGGGCGCGGGAAACGTTAGAGGATCAACTGCGGGGCGAGCAGCTGTTACCCTAGCGGTGTATGGTGAGGTGGGCTTGGCCCACCAAAGAACTCAGTCAGCCGAAACGTTGAATGATCGTGATAGCAGTTTGGTAAGGATGGGACATGCGCCTGCGGTTTAGCAAAATGCACGGCTTGGGCAATGATTTCGTCGTCATCGACGGCGTCAGCCAAAAGGTGCGTCTCGGTGCCGACAAAGTCCGGCAACTGGCGGACCGTCATTTTGGCGTGGGCTGCGATCAGGTTTTGGTGGTGGAACACCCCACCCGCCCGGATATGGATTTTCGCTATCGCATCTTCAACGCCGATGGCGGAGAAGTGGAGAACTGCGGCAATGGCGCACGTTGTTTCGCCCGCTTCGTCCTGGATCGCCGCCTAACCGGCAAGCGCACCATTCGGGTGGAAACCGCTGGCGGCGATATGACACTTCACGTGCTGGAAAATGGTGACGTCAGCGTCAACATGGGCGTGCCACAACTGGAGCCAGCGGCGATTCCGTTTCAGGCCTCAGCCCAAGCGCCCGTGTACGAGCTGGAAGTGAATGGTCGCGTTTTGGAAGTTTCCGCCGTGTCCATGGGTAACCCTCACGCCGTCACCCTGGTGGACGATGTGACCAACGCGCCTGTCGAGGAGCTTGGGCCTCTGGTCGAGTCCCACCCCCGTTTCCCCAAAAGGGTGAACGCGGGTTTTATGCACATTGTCTCCCGGGCTGAAATCAACCTGCGCGTGTATGAACGCGGCGTGGGCGAAACGCTTGCCTGCGGCACCGGCGCTTGTGCCGCCGTGGTGGCCGGGCGCCAGCGCCAATTGCTAGACGCCACCGTTAACGTCAATCTTCCCGGCGGTCGGTTGACCATCGACTGGCCGGGGCCGGGCCAACCAGTCACCATGACAGGCCCGGCCACTACCGTATTTCATGGACAGGTAAAACTATAATGTCAGATAAGCCCAAAGACAGCCGCCCGAGTACTCGACTGAGCGCCGAACAGGTGTGTGAGTACCTGCAAGAGCACCCGGATTTTTTTGTGCACAACAAGCGTCTGTTGGCGGACTTGAACCTGCCTCACGAAAGTGGCCCGGCCGTATCCTTGGTTGAACGTCAGGTGTCCGTGTTGCGAGAACGCAATATGGACATGCGTCATCGTTTGAGCAAATTGTTGGACAACGCCCGGGAAAATGACAAGCTGTTTGATAAAACCAAACGCTTGGTATTAGCGCTGGTGGAAGGCAATGACTTGGGTGATATCGTCGATGCGTTGTTTTACAGTTTCGACAAAGATTACGAGATTCATTACACCAGCCTGCTGTTTTTTGGCCACGAAGAAAAAATTCCCAGCAGTCAGGCAAAAATCGTCACGCTGAGCGAAGCCAAACAGCACATAGGCCCCTTGCTAAAAAACAATCGCGCCATGTGCGGCACCCTGGGCGACGCCGAGTTGCAGTTCCTGTTCGGCAAACAGGCACAACACATTGGCTCCGTCGCCACTGTTCCCTTGGTGCACGGCACCGCGTTCGGTTTGCTGGCTATCGGCAATCGCGATCCTCACTACTACCGCTCCAGTATGGGCACCTTGTTTTTGGGGTACATTGCCGAAGTGCTAAATCGCTTGCTGCCCAGCTACCTGCCGCGCTAAGCTGAATCCGCGCCGCGGTCACGAAAACAAAAAAATCACGGCCGTGCCCGCTCCGCAGGTGGATAAAAAAGAGGCCGCTTCCATGACCGACGCTACCGAGCCCTTTATTGACGAGCGCACGGCTTTTGACTCCTATCTGCGCAGCGAAAAGCAACTTTCCCCCCGCACCCAGGAAAGCTACGCACGCGACCTGAAAAAATTCTTCGCCTACTGCCAGCACCACAACATCACTCAGTTCGATCAAATCAACGCCCAAAGCGTGCGCCAAAACCTAGCGCAACTGCACCGCGCCGGGCTCAGCGGTAAAAGCCTGCGCCGCTGGCTGTCATCACTGCGCGCCTTCTTCCGCTTTGCCATCCGCCGCGGCTGGCTCAAGTACAACCCCGCTGAAGATCTGCAAGCGCCAAAGATCGAAAAGAAACTGCCCAAAGTGCTGGATGCCGATCAGGCCAGCCAATTTGTGGAGCTGTCCGGCGATAACTTTCTGGACCGTCGTGATCGCGCGCTGTTGGAGCTGATCTATTCCTCCGGCCTGCGTCTGGCCGAAGTCGCCGGTCTGAATATTCAGGATATCGACTTGCAGGACGCCCTGGTGGTAGTGACTGGTAAAGGCAGTAAGACCCGTACTCTGCCGGTGGGAAAACAAGCCATTGCCGCATTACGACAATGGCTGGCGGTTCGCACACAAGCTGTCAGCGCTGACGAGCAAGCGCTGTTCATCACCGCCCGAGGACGGCGCATCAGCCACCGCGCCATTCAACTGCGCTTGCAGCAACTGAGCCAACGCCAGAGCATGGACAACCCCGTGCACCCGCACATGCTCCGCCACTCCTTCGCCAGCCACATGCTCGAATCCAGCGGCGACCTGCGTCTGGTGCAGGAGCTGCTCGGCCACGCCAACATCTCCACCACCCAGGTGTATACCCACCTGGACTTCCAACATCTGGCGAAAGTTTATGATCAGGCGCACCCGCGTGCGCAGAGGAAAAAGTCTGGGGATTGAATTATCGACTTGCGATGAATATCCATATCCGGCCTCGCATGGAAGGCCTAATCAAAAGTACAGCACAGCGTTCTTAAACTCGAAGGGCGCTGCCCCGAGTTGTAAGATTTTTTCACGCGAACTCCCACACGGCGCCTGCGCCGATAGCGGACGCGCGATTAGCGACTACACAACCGATCAGCGTTGCGCCTGTAACCGTAACTGCTGTTCACGTTGCTCGTGGATGGCAGCCATCAGTGTCTCCAGCTGCTCTTCCGAGAGCAAATGCGCGAGGCGTTCTTCCAGACTGGCTTCCGAGTAAGTTCGAACCGCGAGTATTTCTTCCTGCGGTGGCAGGTTCTCACCGGTACTACGCAGAGTATCGCTGGCGCTGCGTCTATCCTCTCGAAATTGTTCGACCGCGCTTTGAACCTCAATGGCTTCTTGCTCACTGAGATTTAGAGCTTCGAGAGCGGAATTAACCCCGTCGTTCCAAATGGGATGGTCGTTGGTTGCGACGGTAGCCGCCGTTGAGAGAAAGGCGCATATCGCCAGGGTGGAAACCATTGTTGTTTTCATGGTCATCTAACACCTCCTTACTGCCTTGACAGTATTGTGGTGGGAGGATCCAGGAAGTGCCCTGCTCCTCGTCTTTAAGTATCGGTCAAGGTGAGCGATTTGGGGCAGATTTCGCTAGATTCTTTTGCACTATCTGGCACACGTCTTAGCAAGCGCTTTTATATGCCGCTTGGTGCACGAACAGGGAATGTGAAAGCGCAATCATTAGAATTTCGGTGGCCGTATGTGGGCGCGAGGACGAGGATGAAAGCCATTACGTTTGGGCGAGAGCGGGAGACTGACTACTTAAGTCGCTCCAGTTTGCCTTTGCGGCGGACGATGTTTTTATAGTCCCATTGAATATTACGAGCTTCAGCCAACCACTGCTTCAACTTGTGTGTATCGACTTGTTCAACGTGGGAGTAGCGGGCCTCGGCGGCCTTGAAACTGCCTTCTTTTTTTAGTCCTTCAGTCTCAAAGGACTGCCCGCTCCAAAAGAGCAAGCGTATGCAGTTCTTGAGTTTGCTGAAGCCCACAGTGGGATTGCCTTCTAGAAACCAGACGGGGTGTGCATGCCACAGTTTATTCTCTGCCTCGGGAAGATGGTGTTCGATCTCCTTCGCCAGCAATTCACAAATTTCACGATCTTCTGGAACTTGTGCTTGGATGTAGGTTTGTACGTCCTCATGCATGGGTGTGCTCCTTTTCTTTCGTGGCGTTATCTCGCACACGGGTAGCAAGGTTCATCGCTAACCAGTGCAAAAGCTAACGCACCCGACTAACGATTCTCCATATCTTCAGAGTACTCACCCTGCAGTGCCAAACTGTTCAGTCGTGCCCGCTTCAAAAACGCCGCTTGCGCTCGATCGTGATTTTCTGGTTTTCCACCCCAGGCTTCCAATGCGGGCTCCTGCAAAGCGCGGGCGAAGGAAATGCTCAATAACCAGGGCGCGCGCGTGCCGTGCTGGTTAATAGCGTTGATGTTTGCAGTGGCTTCGGTGGGGGTTTGTCCGCCGGAGAGAAAGTTGATGCTGGGTACGGCGGCGGGCACCGTGCGCAACAGGCTGTTCAGTGTCGCCTCGGCCACTTCATCGGGGGAGGCTTTGCCGATGGCTTTCCCGGGCGTAACCATGCTGGGTTTTAGAATCATGTGCTCCAGGGTAACACCGTGCTGGTGCAAGGCATGAAACACCGAATGCCAAACGTGTTCATTCACACGCGCCGCGCGCATCATGCTGTGGTTGCCGTCGATCAGCACTTCCGGCTCCACGATGGGGACGATTCCTGCGGCCTGACACTCGGCCGCGTAACGAGCCAGGACCTCGGCATTAGCGGATAGGCCCAAAGGTGTCGGGTTATGATCGGTGATTGGATAAACGCTGCGCCACTTGGCAAAGCGTGCGCCGCGCTCCCGGTATGTGGCGAGCCGGTCCGCCAGGCCATCCAGACCATAACTGATCATGTCGCCGGATGCGCCCGGTAGAGATCCTTTGCCTAAATCCACTTTAATTCCCGGTACCATGCCCTGGTTGACGATCAACTCGGGAAAGGGCGTGCCGTGAGTGTCGGTCTGGTTGAGAGTTTCTTCAAACAATATGATACCGCTCAGATACTTGCCGACTTCCGGGGCGGAAAACAACATGTCCCGATACCAGCGCCGATTATCTTCGGTATTTTCCGCCCCCACCGTTTCGAATCGCTTGGCGATGGTGCCGCTACTTTCGTCCGCCGCCAATATGCCCCGGTGCGGGTCCGCGAGATCATCAATGGTCGCTTGCAACTCTCTAAAGTACGACATGAATTAGCCTCTCCTGGGTTCGTCCTTCAGATTTATGCTACTCGTCATTTCCGCTTCCCAACTTGATCTACCTCAACATTTGGGCCTATGCACTCGCTATAATGGCTAGGAAAAAGCGCGCGCTGTTTTTGATTGAAAGCCCCGCGACTGCAACCGAAGGAGTGCGAGCTATCAGTGCCATTATTACCTTAACCATGAACCCCTCAGTGGATTTGTTCGGAACCGCTGAGCGTCTTCTTGATGAAAGTAAAACACGCTGCCAGGAAACTGGACGTCAGCCCGGTGGGGGCGGCATTAATGTCGCTCGTAACTTGCGACGCCTGGGTGCGGATGTGCTGGCGGTGTTCCCCCGTGGCGGCTTAAATGGCGAGCTTTTAGAGCGACTGCTGCGCGACGAAGGTTTGCCCTGCCTAGGTGTGCCGGTGGACAGCGAAACGCGGCAAAACCTGGCGCTCACCGAAACCTCTACCACAAAAATGTATCACTTTGTTTTTCCCGGGCCTGTGCTACAGGATTCTGAATGGCAGCTGTGCCTGGACAGAATCAGCTTTATGGACCCGGCGCCCGAGTACCTAGTCATTAGTGGCAGCTTACCTCGGGGAACCCCCAGCGATTTCTATGGGCGCGTCGCCAAAGCGGCCGCGGAGCGAAACACTAAGGTTGTGCTGGATGTCTCCGGTTCTGCCCTACAGCCACCGCTCGATGAAGGCGTGTATCTTGCTAAGCTCAATCGAAAGGAGTTCGCGCAACTTGGCTACACTGGCCCGGACGATCCCGAAGCACAATTGACGGCGATGGAAGATATTGTAGCCAAAGGCTATGTGGAAGTTTTAGTGGTCACCTTGGGCCCGAAAGGGGCGCTATTGGTGAGCCGCGCAGGCGACCGATGGGCGCTAACGCCACCGCCGACAAAAATTGTTAGCCATGTGGGGGCAGGCGATAGTTTTGTAGCGGTTATGACCTATCAGCTTCATCGTGGCAACTCGGTGCCCGAAGCGTTTCGATATGGGGTTGCAGCGGCCACCGCCGCAGTGAAAACGGCGGGCAATCAAATTGATGATATGTCGACAGTGGACGACATATATCGCCAACTGTCGACTCATCCGGAGCGGGCACCAACTGGCGTATAACGTCGGTGGCTTGTTACGATTTTTGCGCTGACTGCCCGCTGCCTTCGGAGGCCTTTGCCTTGCGGCCATTTCCTCTGGGTCTTTCAGCGTCTCCCGCCTTGCCATTGCTTCTGAGACTCTGCAGAGCGTGGCGCTCCATTTCAATTTCCATTGCCGTGCGGTAGCCATTTTGGCGCAGCATTCGCAAGGGTGGACACCAGCCTTGCAGTGCGTGTTGCAACAAAAATGCACTGACTCCCAGGGGCACGGTGAGAAATAAGCGGTTCACAAACAGGCCTAACACGCTGCCGCCTAATATTAACGCAGAGGCGTTGGTCTGTAGTGCGCGCTCAATGTCCCACTCCTCGTTCAGTTCTTGAAGTCTTTGTTCAATTAACTCTGGATGATTCTGGTGATACTCAATGGAGGCTTCAGTAGCGCGTTGAATGCGCTCATTGAGCTCTTCCGGTGTATTGCTGTTGACTCGATCCGCAGTGGCAGACAATTTCATTGGGTTCCTCCTAATGACAAATATTGAAGTAGGTTTTACCTAAAAGGCCAATAAGCCTAAAAGCAAAGAGTGGGCCATGAGGGGAAACCCCGCTCTTTCTGAGTATCTGTCTTCCATTGGCTCTAAGCTCGGTAGTACGCGAATATATTTTTGTAAAAATGACTGATTTTCCGGTGAGGTGCTTCCCGCCTTGGCAAAAAAAACGGGCGTCCCTGCCCTCGGCAAGATCCAGCTTGCTTAAAAACGCCAGTTGACTTGAGCGCTGAAGATATTAACGTTTGAGCTAAAGCTCCCGACCACATTGTTTCCTGTGTCGGGGTCCAAGTTGGCAATATCCGCATCGCCTATAAACAAGTGCGCGTAGCCAGCATCAAACGTAAGCTCCTCGGAATGCGCGTAGTTAAAACCTGCGCTCAACCAGGTGCGATCTTCATCGGGAATGCGCGGAGTCATACGGGTAGGACTGGTTTGCGGTGCGTGGTCTCTGGCAATGCCCGCACGCAGCGTCCAGGGTCCGTCCATGTGATAAGTCGCTCCTAGGGCCGCTCGGAAGGTGTCGCTGTATTCCAGGTCGAGTGTTTCCACCAGGCTGTTGGTTTCGTTGTTGACTACGTCAACGTATTGAATGCTGCTCCACTGGGTCCAGGATACATCCGCGTGGAAGCTCCAATCGTTGTTGAAGCGATGGCTGGCACTGAAGGTCAGAATATCCGGTAGTGTTACGTCAGCTCTAACATTACCCTCGAGCTGATCCAGCGCTTGCGCACAGAGGGTACCGGTGGTCGCACCCGTCTCGCCAACGGGCGCGCCTGCACCGGGCTCGCAAAAGGCGTTGCGCGAAAAGTTCGCGCGGCCGGTCAGGCCGAAGGTTCCGCCTTGGCGCCACGTAAGCCCAAAGGCTGTCGCGTCGTCCAGTTGATAGTAAACACTGAGATCAAAAGTGACATCGTCGGCATCACCCGTGATCTGGCCATAACTGTCAGAACCGGGCGAAGGATTTGTCCCTAAAGTGGAGTCAACTTGACTCTGTAGGGTCACGTCCATCGTTTGGTAGTTAATGCCGAAGCCCACTGACAGTTGCTCATTGACGGCGAAGGCGGCAGTGGCATTGAAATTCAAAACTTCCAATTCGCTGAAAGTGGCGAGATACCGACCAGACCATTCATCTCCCCAGTCACTGGACAGGCCAAAAGGAACGCTTAAGCCCAGGCCAAAAGACCATTGTTCGTTCAGGCGGTGTGTGTAGTACAGATTGGGAATGACCGCGGACTCATTGGTGCGCGAGCCAACGTCGCCGGTGTTAGATCCGCCATCGGTAAACCGTGAACTAGGCCGTACCCAGTTTAGTCCACCCGTCAGCTGCCGCCCTTCTAGTTGGGTCATGCCGGCCGGGTTGAAGTAAACGGTGCTGGCGTCGCCAATATTGGAAGCGGTGCCAGCAAAAGCGTGGCCCAAATGCGCTGGGCTCTGTTCCAATAAATAAAATGAAGAGGCATGAGTCAGTGGCGCCACTAATATTGCAGAGGTAACGGCTCCGTACAGCACTTTTTTTCTGAAGCGCTTTTTACGTTCTATCGCTTTGTTCGACATGACAAACCTCCCTTGTTTATAAATGAGTCGCCCTAAGCGCTGTGCGCCGCCGTATGCATCTCGGTAGCGCGCCCAATTTTCCTTTAGGTAATTCCGGATAGCTTCACCTAACAGCTACGAGTAGCAGTACTAAGCAAAGTTTCATTGCCGATTCGGGGTTTGTTGAGGAGAAATATCCGGTCCGTTGTGCCCGTGTCATTGAAAAGAACACGCGGATCTTTATACTGGGGTGCAAGTAGGCCAAGCCAAAGGAGGGAGTGCTGAGAATGCTATGGTTTCTTGTGCTGCACATATCCGCACTGCTTTTCTGGTGTGCGGCACTGCTCTATCTTCCTGCGCTCATCGTTGGGGCAGCGAACGAGCAAATTGAAATTACTGAAACACCCTACCGCCAGGACTCCGTGGCGCGTTTTGTTTTTACGCACATTGCAACACCTGCGGCGTTGTTAGCGATTATCTTCGGCACTTTGGTGTTCGTTGTGGAGCCAATACTGGATCCTTGGCTAATCGTGAAGTTAACGCTGGTGGCTGGGCTGGTTGTGGCGCATGCCTCATCGGGTCTTCTGGTATTGCGCCTGGAGCGTCAACCGGATGAATCTCAACGCTTGTGGTGCTGGGTGCTGGGTGTAGTGTTGTGTGTGCTTATGCTGTTGATTGTGTGGATTGTCCTCGCTAAGCCGCCCGCGGAGTCCTTTCCCTGGCTAACGGGGGCCTTTGTATGAAAAAGCTGATGGGCTTTGTTAGTGGATACTTAGGGTTTCACGCGTCGGCGCAGCGCTTCTTCCGTATTGACACCTACCCCATACTCGTAAACCAACTGACCGCCCAGAAAAGCACTGGCAGCGATCAGTGCGCCGGTCAAAAGCGAAAGGTACGCGCCCCACGGCACGATAAAGACGACAGGGTCGGCGTATCGCAACAGCCAATTGAGCGTGGCCAAAGACAACATCATTACCGCCAGTATGGCATGGGACCAAGCGGTAATCAGCCGGCGGATGCGCATGACCAATACAAGGTCAATCAAGCCAGCTGTGCCGGCAACCCACCCACCGATGGTACCGACCCCCGCGAGCCACAAGCCGGCCCGAGCCCAAAAAACGTCTTCGGTCAGTATGTACCCCAAGTCCGCACCAATCAGCAGGATCAACGCTGCGACAGGAAAATGAATCAACGCGGGGTGAATGGGATGGCCGCGGATCGACATCTTGCTCAGTATGGGTTCCAGGGGCATTGGCTTACTCTCATCCGTAGCGGGTTTTGGAATGCTGTCCAGAAAAGATTAACAGGCCTGAGCTGGGTATTCATCCCCATCTTGCTCAGCGGCTGCGCGGGACCGTACTCCACATTGGATCCGGCCGGCCCTTCTGCACGAATTGCCCTT
The DNA here is from genome assembly GCF_030848505.1 of Marinimicrobium hydrolyticum. GTDB lineage: Bacteria > Pseudomonadota > Gammaproteobacteria > Pseudomonadales > Cellvibrionaceae > JAVDDU01. Next base: position 101,215 of record NZ_JAVDDU010000004.1, on the reverse strand, counting down.
TGGCTCTGGTGGGCCATGGCGGCCTATGCGGGCGTGGTGTTGTTGGTGGTTTTAGGGCTTTGGATTTATGCCATACGTCATAAGTACGACGACTCTGACACAAACACGACTACGCGATTAAATCGGCGCTGGATTATCGGCGGCGGCTTGGTATTGCCGCTTGTTAGCATTACGGCGTTGTTGATTTTCGGTATCCCTGCTGGGCACAAAATGCTCCCTTTGCCGCCAGAGGATGGTGAGGCGTTTCGAGTCGACGTCACCGGCCACCAATGGTGGTGGGATGTGCGCTACCCCGATTCCATCGTGGCTCTGGTGAATGAAGTCCATATTCCCGCGGGCGTGCCGGTGGATGTGCATTTGCGCAGCGCGGACGTGATTCACTCCTTCTGGGTGCCGCGCTTGGGTGGCAAAACCGACATGATTCCTGGCCATACCAACGTGCTGCGGATACAAGCGGATGAGCCGGGCGTGTATCGCGGCCAATGTGCGGAGTTTTGTGGCCGTGACCACGCGCACATGAAATTTGTAGTACACGCCCACGCGGAGGAAGATTTCGAGCAGTGGTGGCAGGACGCCCATGAGGAGTTGGAAGCGAATGATTAATAACAGCGCTCACAACAACGGCAGCTTGCACCAACAATTGGAGCGAATTTGGGCCAACCTGCCGGGCTGGGGCACGCTATCGGCAGTGAACCACACCACCGTTGGCTTGCGCTTTATTTTAACCGGGGTGGTGTTTTTTCTGATTGGCGGCATTTTGGCCATGCTGATGCGCACCCAATTGGCCCTGCCCGAACAGGAAATTCTGCACGCCGAATTGTACAACCAAATCTTCACCATGCACGGCACGGTGATGATGTTCCTCTTCGCCATCCCGATTCTCGAAGGTTTGGCGATATATATGATTCCCAAAATGATCGGTGCGCGCGATCTGGTCTTCCCGCGCATCAGTTCCTTCGGTTATTACTGTTATCTATTCGGTGGAATCATCATTCTTTCCAGCCTGTTTCTGGGCGTCGCGCCCGATTCCGGCTGGTTTATGTATACGCCATTAAGCAGTTCCACATACGCGCCGGGCCCTGGTTCCGATTTTTGGTTGCTGGGCGTTACCTTTGTGGAAATATCGGCTATGGCCGCGGGTGTCGAGTTAGTAGTATCGATTTTGCGCACCCGCACCAACGGTATGACGCTCGGCACCATGCCGATTTTTTGTTGGTATATCCTGGCCATGGCGTTGATGATTGTCTTTGGCTTTCCGCCCTTGATTCTCGCTAGTATATTGCTGGAGCTGGAACGCAGCGCCGGCTTGCCATTTTTTGAAGTGGCTGGCGGCGGCGATCCACTTTTGTGGCAGCACTTGTTTTGGCTCTTTGGTCATCCTGACGTCTACATTATCTTCCTGCCCGCCGCCGGTGTGGTATCCACCTTGTTGCCGGTGTTCGCGCAGCGCCCCCTGGTGGGCTACCGTTGGGTGGTGTTGTCCATCATTGTTATGGGGTTCATCAGTTTCGGGCTGTGGGTGCACCATATGTTCACCGTGGGCATTCCTCAGTTGGCGCAAGCGTTTTTCTCCGCGGCGAGTATGTTGGTGGCGATACCGACGGGGATACAGATCTTTGCCTGGTTGGCGACTCTGTGGACGGGAAAGGTAATTTTCGCGCTGCCCATGCTGTGGATTATGGGCTTTTTATTCATCTTTGTGGCCGGGGGTTTAACGGGTGTCATGCTCGCGTTGGTCCCGTTTAACTGGCAGGTCCACGATACCCATTTTGTCGTCGCGCACATGCACTACGTGTTGGTTGGGGGCATGCTGTTCCCCGCGTTGGCAGGCTTTTATTATTGGCTGCCTCAGGCCACCGGGAGTATGCCGACCAAGAAGTTGGGTTACTGGGGCTTCTGGTTGACCTTCGTCGGCTTTAATCTGACGTTTTTCCTGATGCACTTGACCGGCTTGATCGGTATGCCCCGCCGCGTTTACACCTACGAGGCCGGCTTGGGCTGGGATTGGCTCAATCTGCTGTCGTCCATCGGCGGTTTTGTGATGGCGGCCGGCATAGCGGCCATCATTGTGGATATTGCGTTGCACTTCCGGTTCGGCCGCAAGGCCGCCCGTAACCCCTGGAATGCCGACACCTTAGAGTGGGCGGTCGACAAACCCCAGAGCACCTACAACTTTGTCAGTCTACCGACGGTAACCAGTCGCCATCCGCTCTGGGAGGATCCGAAACTGCCGGACACCATGGCCGAGGGCAAGCACGGTCTGGCCACGAGTGATCACGGTCGGCGGGAGATTTTTGGTTGCGACCCGATCAGCGGGCGCACCCGTGAAATTATGCACTTGCCCACCAATTCCTGGTGGCCGCTGTTGGCTGCGGCCGCGCTCGCCGTCGTGTGCATCAGTTTGTTGGTACGCACCTACTGGCCGGCCCTGGGAGCGACGCTTGTAGCGCTGGTGTTTTTCCTGTGCTGGAGCTGGGAGAACGGTGTACACCCTAAGGCGGCGCCCATTGAAGGAACCGAACCGAACGACTTCCCCTTGCACTCGCGTACCCAGGACGGACCAGGCCTGTGGGGCATGGTCGTGGCGTTGTTGGCGGATGCCACCCTGTACATGTCTCTGCTCTTTGGCTGGTTTTATTTGTGGACGGTGGCGTCAGAGTGGCAGGTGCCTGAGCAAACACCGATCGCACTGGTCCCCTTAATCGTCAGTGGTGTAGTGCTCAGCGTGGCGGTGGTTTTTTACCATTGGATCGTGTCGGGTTTGAAACAAGGGCGCGGCGATCGTCTTGAAGGGAATTTTTGGTGGGTAACGCTGCTGGGCCTGGCGCACGTGCTGCTGATTGTTTGGACGTTTGCGAGCTCGACGCTTTCTCCCACTCAGTTGGCGCACGATGCGGTGCTAACGGTAATGCTGATTTATGTATTAATACATTCTGGCCTGGCGACGATAACGACAGCCTTGCAGGCGCTTAGGGTTAGAAAAGGCTATGTCAGCAAAGCCTTGGTGTATGAACCCATTGTGTTGCGGCCGCTGTGGATTTATACCCTGGGCATTTTCTGGCTGAGTATCGCCGCTTTTATTTTGATGCCGCTTGGCTGGGGAGCGCACTGATGTTGGCACCCACCCACCCGATGCAATTGGCGTTAGGCCTTACGGTATGGGCCCTCTGGTTTGTGGTTTGGTACTCGGCTCTGTCCCTGGGCTGCGCGCTGGCGCCGCCGGAATCCATTGGTGCTTCCCTATCCTGGATCAACTGGCTCCTGATTGCCTTGAGCTTACCTTTCATCGCGGTACTTTTGTATTGGGCACGCCGAAGCTGGCGTGCTTCGGTTGATGCAGGCTTAACGGCTACGGCTCGTTTTATTGCTCAGGTGGCCGCTGGCGCTCACCTGGTGGCCGCAGGTGCCGTGGTTTTTATGATTCTGCCCGGATTGGTGTTGCCGCCGTGCGTGTAATAGGTCCGTGCCTGTTGGGGCTGCTGTTTTACAGCCCCGTGGCCATGGCGCACAACCCACTGAGTAGCGACGGGCAGGAGCAGCTAGCGGCCATAGTCAGTGCACTCCTTCTTATGGCCTTTTGGGGAATCTATGGTTTAGGTTCCTGGCGTCGCCGCCCAACACGTGGTCAAGCCTTCCTATTCCACGGCTCGGCACTTCTGTGCGCGTTAGCTTTGCTGGGGCCTTTGGATGATTGGGCCAAAACCAGCACCGCCGCACATATGACCCAGCATATGATGCTTATGGTGGTAATAGCGCCTCTGTGGGTTCTGAGCCGACCGCTGCCGCAGATGGTCGCCGGCGCGGGACGAGTCGCCCTGTGGTGCTCCCGCCCTATGCTGCGTTTGGTGCGCCATCCAATGTTAACTGCCTATCTTCATGCCGCCGCTATTTGGATCTGGCACACACCCGTGTTCTATATGGTCGCCGTAGAAGACCCCTGGTGGCACGCGTTTGAACACGCGTGTTTTTTGCTGACCGCCGGTTGGTTTTGGTGGTCCATAATGACCGGCAGCGAGCGCCGCGCACCCTGGGCACTGCTTGCGTTGTTATTCACGCTTATGCACACGGGTTTCTTGGGCGCATTACTGACCTTCGCACAGACGCCACTTTACGACGAAGCGCGCAGCCTTACCGACCAGCAATTGGCGGGTTTAATAATGTGGGTGTTGGGTGCCATTCCCTATCTGGGTGTCTCTGCTTGGATTGGCCACCGGTGGTATCGACAGTTGGTACGGCGAATGGAGATCGACAAAACTTACCCCCATGCCTAAGGTTGCGGCCTCACGACGTTATTGCCCTCTCGGCTGAAAGTGAGTTTACGAATGAGGGATCGAGTGGCGCTGTTTATGGCTCTCTGTATCAGCTGGAAAAAATTTCCTTTGAGTACGTAAATTTTTCCTTTCTAAATTGATCCACGCTATTTCCAAGTAAATTCGTTAATGAGACCGTATAGCCGGGAAACATCGACTCGGCGGAGCGGGGGACTCACTATTGCGGGGATTTGGGGTAAAACTAGTTTGCTAATGAAAATGCGCGGCTGCGCATATAGTCACAAAGTCATTATTTTCTCTGGCTGGCCCGCCGATTGCACATTCCCGACAGAAAAACGCTTACGACGAAAACGTTTCTGACATGGAAATGAATATTGTTACCACGCGTTGAATATAAGTCACCCTCCGCATGCAACCAATGGGGAAGACTCATGCCAAAGTGCTTGCAAAGAATATTTGTACAGAAAAAAGGCTAACAGTGTAATGATTTTTTTCTTAGGTAGTACCGCAGCTGCGCTCCTTGGCAGCCAGATATGGCCAAGCGGAGGAGCCGCCAATGCATGCGTATAATCGGGATCGATTTCTAGCTGAAGAATCATCGGGACTTCAGGTGTTGTTAGTGGAGGACAGCGAAGGCGACGCTGATCTCTGCCGGCATTACCTGGAAGAGGGGTTTGGCACCCGTATAACCATTTTGCACGCTACCCGAGTAGAAACTGCAGAAACATTGATGCGCAATCATACCGTGGATGTGGTGTTACTGGATTTGGGATTACCAGATTCCAAAGGAGTGGCCACAGTCGCCGCCATTCGAAGCTTCGCGCCCGACATTCCTATTGTGGTTTTAACGGGCAACCGAGATGCAGAGTTGGGCATTCAGGTGATTCGAGAACACGCGCAGGATTTTTGCGCCAAGCAAGACTTGAACGCCACCTTGCTCATGCACTCTATTCGCCATGCCATTGAGCGTCACCGTTTGCAAACACAATACTCCCGGGTGTTGGAAACCAGCCCGGACGGCGTCGTGGTTTTAAGCAAAGATGGCACAGTGTTATTTGCCAATCAGATGGCCTGCACCCTGTTGGACCTTGACCCCATAAACTCAGTTGGGCTGCCACTGCCGAAGAAACTTAGGAGTTCAGGCAATAGCGAAGTTACCCTGTCTGGGCAGCAAGTGGTGGAAGTTCGGTCCGTGGATGTGGATTGGAATTCTGCGCCAGCGGCGCTGATTGTTTACCGGGACATTACATCGCGCAAGAGAGCGGAGCTGCGTTTGAAGGAGCTGGTGCAATTTGATCAGCTCACTGGCCTGGCGAGCCGCACCTACTTCTTCGACTATTTGGCGCGACAGATCAGCAGCGTCGACCGGAAAAAGTACCTGTTAGCCATGCTGTTTATCGATCTGGACCGCTTCAAATACGTCAACGACACCATGGGCCACGATTCTGGCGATGAGCTGTTGTGCCAGGTGGCCAAGCGCTTGAAGTCTTCAGTGCGCGAAGAAGATTTTTTGGCCCGGCTTGGCGGCGACGAGTTCGCTCTTATCCTGCCGTCTTTTTCCAGCCCTCAGGAAATCGCTCATGTGGCAGAGAAATTGATACATCGCTTCGAGGCGCCATTTGAAGTTCATGGCGCAGAAGTGACCATAGGCTTGAGCATTGGTATTGCGACCTACCCTGGCTCGGGTACCGGTGTTAAGGCCTTGTACCGGGCCGCCGATACCGCCATGTATCGGGCCAAAGAGCAAGGCACAAACCACTTTCAATTTTACGCGGACCATATGCAGGATTCAGTATTGAATCGCATTCGAATCGAACAAGCCGTGCGGAAGGAGGTCGCGGACGACAGGTTTTGGTTTGCGTTTCAACCTTTGGTGAGTGCAGGTGACGGTGCTACTGTGGGTATGGAGGCTCTCATCCGTTGGCCAGAAGATTCCACTCTATGTCTGGGGCCTGAAGAATTTATTCCGGTGGTTGAACACATCGGTCTCATCGGCCAAGTCGGGCGCAAAGTTTTACGTTCAGCGGCGGCTATGGCAAAGGTTGCCATGGAGCTAACCAACGTGCCCGTTCGCGTGTCCGTGAATGTGTCGATGCGGCAGTTGTATGAGAACCACTTGGGTGCGGAGGTAGAGAAAGTTCTTAAAGAGTTTGGCTTGCCTGCGGACTGCCTGGAGCTTGAGTTAACGGAAAGCTCCATTATGGGTGATCCGGAGCGGGCCCAAAGAACACTGGAGGAAGTCAGGGCGCTGGGCGTAACGGTAGCCATTGACGACTTTGGCACGGGTTATTCATCACTGAGCTACTTGCGGCGCTTGCCCGTGGACGTGCTTAAAATCGATCAGAGCTTCGTTCAGGATATTGGCCACAACCAGGAGACTGAAGCCATCTTACACAGTCTCGTGGGGTTAGCGCACGCACTCAAATTAAAAGTCGTCGCCGAGGGTGTCGAGTCTCAGATACAACGCGACTTTCTTACCGATGCTGGGTGCGATATTTTGCAGGGTTTTCACATCTGTCGGCCCGGAACACCAGCGCAGATAACCAATTGGCTGCGTGACCACCCCCCGGCGCTTTAGGCGCACTCGCTTTAAGGAAATTGTCATGCTGCGCGGCGGTAACAAAAAAAATCGCTCTGAAAGAGTGCTGACTAAAAGCCTGCCGATGTTGATGGGTGTCATTGTGTTCGCCGTGTTTTTGGTTTGGAGTTGGAGCCTATACACGGGCTGGGCGCCTTCGCCGATGGTTGTACTGACCACAGGGGTTATCGTCTGCACTTGCTTGGCGGCGATCGCGTATCGGGCTAAGCGCTTTCGTCCGGAATCCGATCAGGAGCGGGTGCACACTTTGGAAGCCGCCGTGGAGCGTTACCGAAACGTTATTGATACAGCACCTTCGGCTCTGGTGATGGTGGACCCCAAGGGGTCAATCTGCTTGGTGAATCGCGCCGTAGAACGACTGTTTGGTTACAGTCGAACGGAACTGCTGGGCGAACCCGTAGAGATTCTTTTACCGGAAGCCGCGCGCGGGCATCACGCGGCTTACCGCAGTCATTATGTGAGTGACCCAAAGCCGCGTATTATGGGCCAGGGCCGGGACCTGCACGGACGCAGTAAAACCGGTGCTTCAATTCCCATTGAGGTGGGCCTTACCCCCATCAGAATGCCCAATGGTACTTATGTCTTAAGTGCCATTGTGGATCTCACCTTTCGTAAGCAGGCGGAACGTGAACTCGCCAAAAAAACCGCGGAGATTGAAGCGGCCGAGAAGCGCTATCGCGCTGTGGTGGATACCTCGCCCTCGGCACTGGTCATGATCAACAGCGATGGAAAAATATCTCTGGTAAACCAAGCGGCGGAGCAACTGTTCGGCTACGAGGATGGAGAGCTTTTGGGGCAGGAGGTGGAAATCCTGTTGCCAAAGTCGATACGCGGAAATCATGTTTCGTTCAGAAACCACTTCTTCTCTCAACCCGAGCCTCGGGTTATGGGGCAGGGGCGGGATCTTTACGGGATCAGCAAGCAAGGAGACGAAATCCCCATAGAAGTGGGGCTGACGCCCATTGAAATGCCCGATGGTTTGCATGTACTGAGCGCCATCATTGATTTAACCCACCGCAAACAGGCGCAAAGAACGCTTGCCGAACAAGCCGAAGAGCTGCGTCGCTCCAACGCGGAATTGGAGCAGTTTGCCTATGTGGCGTCTCACGATTTGCAGGAGCCACTGCGCATGGTGCGCAGTTATACCGAGTTATTGGAGCAGAAGCTTCAAGACAGCTTGGATGAAAAAACCCGCAAGTATATGCACTACGTTATTGAAGGCGCGGAGCGGATGCAGCGTTTGATCAGTGACCTGTTGGCCTTTTCACGGGCTGGTCGCCGGGAGTTGGAGCGGGATCCAGTGGACTTCAACAAAGTGCTCAGTCATGTGGTGACTTTATTGCGGGCTACCATTGAGGAACGCCCCGGCGCCAAGGTTACCTGGGATCCACTACCGGTACTTTGCGCGACCGAGTCCATGGTGGTACAGCTGTTTCAGAATTTGGTGGGTAACGGACTCAAATTTCAGGGTGATGAACCACCGCGTGTGCACGTGAGCTGTGAAGCCAAAGGAGATACTTGGCTGTTTTCGGTTACGGACAATGGTATCGGTATCGATCAGAAATACGCCGATCGGGTATTCCTGGTCTTCCAGCGCCTACACGAACGAAGCCGGTATCCGGGAACCGGCATTGGTCTGGCCATTACCAAGCGTATTGTCGAGCGCCACGGGGGTGAGATCTGGTTCGAATCTCAGCCCGGGCACGGTACGACGTTTTTCTTCACTTTGCCCATGCATCCAAAAGGGCAGAAGGACCCTCCAATATGACCAAGCGCGTACGGCCGATCGAAATTTTGTTGGTGGAAGATAACCCCGCCGACGTGGATTTAATTCTGGAAAGTTTTGAGGAGTCGACGACTCCCAGCCGCCTCCATACCGTGAGTAACGGTGAGCTGGCTTTGCAATTTCTGAATCGTGAAGGCGACTACGCTGAGGCCGTGCAACCGGATATTATCCTGCTAGACCTGAACTTGCCGCGCATGGATGGGCGCGATGTTCTCGCCGTGGTGAAGAGCGATCCGCAGTTAATGCATATACCGGTTCTGGTGTTGACATCCTCCGAAGCGGAAAAAGACGTTCGCGATTGCTATCAGTTGCACGCCAACTGTTACATCATCAAGCCAGCCGGGCTAAAGCACTTTTATCAAGTGGCGCGAACCATTGAGGACTTTTGGTTCGGCGTAGCGGTGTTACCAGTCCCGCCTTAGCAGACTCTTTTTTCTTCTGCGCACGGCGATGCCAGCGGGAGTGGCCCCGGCGGTAAATGGCTCCGGGGCGCTGCGTGCTAGTGGCTAGCGTTGTACCGTGTCACCTTATAACCTTCGTCCTCAAGCATCTTGAGTACGCTGTGGGGGCCTGCCAAATGCATAGCGCCCACCAATACCAACTCGGTGCCCGGCTGAGAGAACATGGCTTCCAGTTGCGGCAGCCATTGCTGGTTGCGTTTGATCAGCAACAGCTCGTACAACTCAGGAGACTCCTCGCGCATGGGTTTTCCCATCTCTTTATAAATAGTGTCCATATCGCCGCGGCGCCAAGCCCTAACCAGGGCGGTCATCATGTCATCAAAGTTGTTTAAATCCCTAAGCGTTGATTCGATCAACCAGTCACCATCCAGTCCGGTCATGGCTTCCATATAGCCAAGCACTTCTTCGGTGGTTTCCAGATTGCCCAACGGCAAATCATCCGCACGTGCGCGTTGGTAAAAATGCTCATCCACGCCGCCTTGTATGCCCCGGCGCTGGGATTCAAACACCACTAGCACCATGCTCAGCAGTGCCGGATCAAACGGTTGGTACATGGCTAGTGGGAATTGCGTCTCTTTAGCGTAGGCCTCCAGACGCTCCCAGACCGCCGGGCTCAGTTTTGATTGGAGTGAGCGTCCCTCGGGGTTTTTCATAACCTCCATCATCTGCATCCCGAAGGCCGGGTTCAGGGCCTCACCCAGATCCATCTCGAAATACACCCGGTCGGCCTGTTCATAGGCTCGATCGAAGGCATCGGGCAACGGAAACTCATCCGGGTGCAGTAAATGAATGGTACCGCCCACCAAAATGCGGCTTTCGCCGTCGGTGACTTCAAACAGCGTGGTTTGGGCCAGGGCGGGAATAGAAACAAATAGCAGAAGAATGCCCAAAAACCGGCTTCGGATGGTGTCCATGGCTTGCCTCGTGTATGGATTGTTATTGAGCAGCAAGCCTAATCTGCAGGTGAATTGAAAGCAACGCTTAATGGACTAATCGATCAGCATGGACAAACGCACGTCGGCACCCAATCCCCATGCTCCCAACTGCAAATATTTGCTAGTCATCAGAGTTCTGGTAAGGCAATGTAGGCGCCATTCAGCGGCACATCGGTATAGGTGGGAAGGGTCGCCACTAACGGATTAACTCGCCCAAAAAAGGTGCGAATGAGTATTTATGGCACAAAAATTTGCCGTTGAGAGAGTTTCAGGATTACCATGGCAGACACCAGTACAACTGGTCAGGACTCAAAATAAAAACCAACAGGGAACAGCGAATCTATGAACCCCTTTCAATCATCAGCCACCCGCTGGTTGGCCGTGTGTTTCTCTACCGTCGCCTTACTTGCCCAATCCGCTTTTGGCGCCCCGAACTCCTCTGCAGCGGAGGGGCCGACCATTGAAGACTACGCCGCTCTGCCCTCTGTCTCCTTAATGGCCATTTCGCCCAGCGGCGAGACGTTGGCCTTTCGAGCCAACACGTCAGGTGAGGACACGCTCGTCGTTGTCTCTCTGAAAACCGGCGAAATGTTAAATGGACTGGGTGTGAATAACCTCCAGCTCCGGCGGGCGTACTTTTTGGCTGAGGATCAACTTATCTTGGAAACCTCCGAGCACCGCCGAGTGCTAGGTTACCGAAGTAGCTTTGATGTCAGCACTGCCTTTGTGTTTAGCCCCCGCTCGGGGAAACTCGAGCAACTACTCACCCCTGGCGACAACATCATCGTAGGCCAAACGGGGCTGGGCCGTATAGTCGGTGTTTCCACGGATCTTAAGCATGTCTATATGCCGGCTTTCGCGTCTTCGCGCCGACGTGCAGTAGGTTTGGTTCAGGGGGGAGGCCCTGAAGCGACCCCTAACTACTCCTTGATGGAGGTGGATTTGGCGCGACCCAGGCGCCCGAGAACGGCCCATTCAGGCACCATCGACACCATCGATTATTTCCTGGACAGCAATGGAGAGCTACTGGCGGAAGAGCGTTTCAATAATCGGGCGAACCGGCATTCCCTCGTGTATTACGCCGAAGAAGGCCCAAAGGATCTGTTCGAAGTGGAAGCTCCTTTTCCGCAACTGGACGTTGAGGGTTTAACGCTGGACGAGAAAGCGCTGGTGATCAGTGACGCTGCACAAGGGCGGCTAAGCTTGAGTGCGCTGAATCTGCATGACGGCTCAGTCGAACCTTTATTTGCACGTGAGAATGCCGACGTGAGCCGCCCCCTTATGGGCGTTAATCGGGTGGTGCAGGGTGTCCAGTACGGCGGTTTTCGACCCAGCTACCAGTTTTTTGATGACGAGCTGAATCAGCGTGTGGAGGCGATTGTCGCCGCTTATCCGGGGCAGTCTGTGAACTTGGTGAGTTGGAGCCCTGACTGGAAGCACTTGGTGATCAAAGTGGAAGGCAGTGCTTCTGCAGGCGATTTTATGCTTTACTCCCAAGGGAAAGAGCCTCGCTTTCTTGCCGAAGCCCGGCCTACTATTGCGGCGGCGGACATCAATCCAATTGTGGAATTTTTCTACCAGGCTCGAGATGGCATGAAGATTCCCGCCCTGCTTACTGTACCCCGTGCCCATCAGGAGAGTTTGCACAAGCTACCCGCCGTCATGTTGCCTCACGGTGGCCCGGCTTACCATGACCGGGTGGGATTTGATTGGCTGTCGCAAGCACTGGCCAGTCAGGGGTATCTGGTGATTCAACCTCAATTTCGCGGTTCCACGGGTTTTGGTTTGGCGCACCTGAACGCCGGCCGCGGAGAATGGGGTAAAAAAATGCAGGATGACGTCACCGACGGGTTGAAAACGCTAATCGGGGAAGATCTCGTTGACCCGGACCGGGTATGCATCGTCGGATGGAGTTACGGCGGGTACGCGGCTTTGGCAGGCGGTGCGTTTACGCCGGAGCTCTACCAGTGCGTAGCGTCCATCAATGGTGTCAGTGACTTGCCCCGAATGATGAGTACCGAAAGAAGCCAGTACGGCCGAAATCACTGGGTATTAAGCTACTGGGAAGACTCTATTGCCAAGGGCGAGGCCACCCGAGACAGCTTGCGCGCCGTGTCTCCAGCCCGCGCAGCGGATAACTTTCAGGCTCCGGTACTGTTGATTCACGGTGAAAATGATCGGGTGGTGGATCATGATCAGTCAAGAGTCATGCGCTCACGCCTGCGGCGGGCTAATAAATCCGTGGAGCTGGTGACTATCCGTAACGACGATCACAACCTGCACCGGGCTGAGAGCCGTTTGGAAACACTTCAACATCTGGTGACGTTCCTCGACACGCATATTGGCGAGCGCGACTAAGCTATTATGGTCAGGCCGATCGATTAAGTGTCGATTTAGCTCCTAAGGAGCAGCTCCAAGGCGGACCCTTGGAGCTGCTTACTTCCACGTAAACTACTCGCTTCCGAGATTCGTCACCGCTCGCGCTGAATAGTAGTCATTGCGATAGGGTTGCTTGTGGTTACAAGTTGCCGTTTTCCTAGGGCTATGGAGGGCGTACAATGCGTGGCCTCCTGTTGTATTCCTGAGCCCGCCCCTATTATGCAGACCAACTCCTCCGGCCAGCTTATGCCCCGCTCATCCACATTTTGGTGGACTGTGGTGATGTTGGCGCTGCCCATAGCCCTGCAAATGTTGCTGCAATCCCTGCTGGGCATGGCGGATGTGGTGATGGTCAGTGGTTTGGGCTCAGAGGCGGTGGCGGCTGTGGGCCTCGCGGCCAAATTACACTTCCTGTTGCTGGTGCTGATGAGCGGGCTGGGCACCGGTTGCAGCGTGCTGGTGGCCCAATACAGCGGCGCAAACAAGTTTTCCAGTTGCCAGCGCACTTTAGCTGTGACCCTGGTGGTGGGTGTGGTCACCATCGTGCCGTTTGTGTTGCTCTTTGGTGTGGCTCCACAAGTGTGGCTGGGCTGGATTAACCCGGACCCGCAAGTGGTGGAGTTGGCGGCGCAGTATCTGCGCATTACCGCTCCAGCGCTGTTGCTGATCCAAGTATCGGTGATTTTTGAAGCCTCTCTGCGCGCGCTGGGTAACACCACCCTACCGTTGGTGGCCGGCGCTGTATCAGTACTGATCAACATCGCACTGAATTATGTGCTGATCTTCGGGCATTTTGGTTTCCCGGCGCTGGGTGTTGCCGGCGCGGCTTGGGCCACTTTGGTGGCCCGGACGCTACAAATGCTGTTTATTGTTGGCTGGGTCTACGGTCGCAATCACGGCTTCGCGTTGCGCTGGCATCACTTTAAGGAAGCCCTGGTCTGGAAGACCATCTCCCGCTTTGTGGCCTTTACGCTGCCTCTGATGATCAACTATGGCATTTGGGGTTTGGGTAATGCCACGTACCACGTACTCACTGGCTACGCCGGAACTCATGCCCTGGCGGTGATGGGCGTGATCGTACCTATTGAAAGCGCATTCTTCGCATTGTTTGTGGGTTTGGCCAACGCCAGTGCGGTGATGGTGGGCAGGAGCCTGGGGGCGGATAAGAAAGATGAGGCCTGGCGGTTGTACAAAATATTCGATCGCCTAACGTTGATTCTAGTGTTGCTTTTGGCTTTGCTGCTTTGGTCGATTCGGCCTTGGATATTGAGCTTTTTTGGGCAGGTAGAAGAACCAGCGGCGAGCTTGCTCAATCACACATTGATTATATTCTGTGTGTTGGTGTGGATAAAAGTTTTGAACATGGTGCGCATTATCGGCGTGCTGCGCGCTGGCGGTGATAATCGTTTTGTGCTGACCATGGACTTTACGGTGATGTGGGTCATTGGATTGCCGGTAGTGGCTTTGGCTATTTTTTGGCTGGAGTGGCCCTTTCTGGTGATCTATGCGCTGATGTTTTTAGAGGATGCTTTCAAATTCTTCCCCGCTTGGTGGCGTATCGGTAAACGCTTATGGATGAAAAATCTCACCCGGGATGGGTGAGATTTTTCGCCGCAAGAGGGACACAAAAAAAGGCGGCTGAATGCCGCCCTGTGAAACCGTCACGCGCTTAGGGAACATTCTAATGTTCAAACCAGTCCTTGGTCCCGCCTTCATAATCGTAAACCTGCGTGAAGCCCGCGTCCTCCAGCTTCTTGGCCGCCTTGGTTGAAGCGTCACAATCGAAACTCGCGCAGTACACGACAACTTTGCGTTCCTTATTGCCGGCAATCGTTTCCACTTTGGACGTGAAGTCGTCTTCGCTCACGGGCACATTCACAGAGGTGCGGATGTGTTCCTTGTTAAACGTGTCCCGAGGTAGAACATTAATAAGCACAAAGTCCTGATGTTGAGCGTCGTTCATAGTTTTCAGATCACTATGACTGATGGGTTGCATTAGTCGCTTCCTCCTTTGAATTTCAGCTTAAGGGTGGGCTGCCGGCTGCAATGCCCTCGGCGGTGCGCGCCGCGAGTTGAGCTTCGTGGTGCCGAAGTATATCCCCGAGAGAAATTACACCCCGTAGCTGCTTGTTTTGCGGGTTGTCCAACACAATGAGCCGGTACACTTGCTGCTCGCGCATGCTCATGGCGGCGGAATCCAAGTCGTCGTCTTCAAAGCAATAAAGTACTCGATGGGTGGAACAATCCTGAACCAGGCATTCGGAGGGATTCAGGCCCTCGGCAACGGCGCGTATAACAATATCCCGATCCGTTATAACGCCTTCCAGTCGGCCGTTTTCTTCATTACCAATAGGCATAAAGCCGCAATCCAGATCACGCATTTTCCGCGCGACCTCTTGAAGGTTCGAGCCGGGGGATACGAACTCACAGTTATCGCTCATTACGTTTTTCACTTTCATAACGTACTCCTTCGGGAAGTGGTTTCTGGGGAGTACCGCGAATGGCAAGAACACGGGCCTCCAGCCAGCGTGTTAACGACAACGAGTCAGTATCAACCCGCACTGTCTCGGCATCGGCGAGTTGACGGAAAGTGACTCAAATGAATACGGTCAGCTTGCCGACCGCCTACTAGTGGGGACCGGGAACCCGGGAGCGAGTTCCGTATGGGCGCAAGCCCGAAGTGTCGTGCGGGTCACGCCGTGGTCATTAAAACACAAAGCAAAACAGACACTAAGGCGTCATAGGTTGTAGCGCTCCCAGCATTCGTAGCGACGCAACGTCCGCTGGGAGCCCATAAGGGACGGTCCCCGTCAATCCATCGTCTTGTCACCCGTGTAATTAAGCTGCCATTGGATTCCAAATTTATCGACGCAGGCACCGAATTTGTCCGCCCAAAACGTCTCACTCAAAGGCATAACAATTTCGCCGCCCTCGGATAGCTGATTAAAAAGCGACTCCGCTTCGGTGGCGCTGTCCGTTTCGAGGGTGATTTGCATATTGTTGCCGACTATCAGCTCCTGCGGCATGTTTGACGTGAAGTCAGTTCCCATCAAGGTAGCGTGTTCCGTCAAGGGCAGGGAAACGTGCCCGACCAGGTCCTTTTCCTCCTCCTTTAAGGGCGGCATGTCCTCCATGCCTCCCATTGGCGGAAAATCTCTGAAGCGCATGATGCCCCCCATAAAATCGCCGCCAAAGATGGATTTGTAGAAGTTGAAGGCCTCCTCGGTGTTGCCTGGAAAGTTGAGATAGATATTGACTGATTTCATGATTGCTTCTCCTGTTGGATAGTGGTTTAGGGGAACGTGGTAATCCGGCTGGCACGATTTGCTCCCACCTATCGTCGAACGAGGCTTCTGAAAATCGACAGGCTCAAAGAATCTGTAGTGCTATGGAAGAGCACACTTGAACTTGGTTCCCATTGTGAGGCTAAAGCGGAGTGCTGAGTACCGGAAAAGGGCGTGAACTGATCGGCGGCGAATGGCCCTTAAACTATGGATGTCCTTTTATCTCGCTAGCACGCCGGAAATTATCAATGAGAAGTTATACACCACGGACAAGGAGGCCGTGGCTGCTGTGGTGGGCATTCGCAAGCGTTACTGTCAGGAAGGTATATGCCCCGGGGCGATCTGGATGCAAGTAGAGGGTTTTGGGGACGCTGGAGCAAAGATCGGGATTAAATTCGTCGTTTTACCCAACGAAAGATCGTGGCATTGGCAAGCTAATCGCTTTAGGGATCGGGGGTGAATTCACGAAGACTCTCGGCTGAGACGCCGGACCCGATCGGCCACTCTTTGCGCCTACTGCGGGCACTGTTCGTCGACTCGTCTGGAATGAAATAATACAAATATCGCTTTGCTGAACTATCCGCATCGATAATAAAGGTAGCCCAGGTTAGCTCCCAAGCTTGTCCGGTGGGCCCATGCAGTGGCACTCTGACAGAGACGTAAGGTTTATCTTCCCATCGCTCTTCTTTGCGGGACATCAGCGAGTAGTATACCTGCATGCTACCCCAGTCCGGGCGCGGCAAATCCGCCAACCCCGTGGCTGACACACGAGTGCTGAACAAACGGCTCTCAACGGTTAGGGTCGCATGAGAACGGCTATCAATAATATAGGTGACCCGTATATCATCCAGTGGCGCGGGTGCTGAATAGACAGTTTCTAGCTTTGAAAGCGGCGCCACTATCTCTTCATGTGCACTTGCAGATTCGTGCCGAAAAGCAAGCGCCAGCGTCAATAGGGCCAGGACAGACCAAAGATGGTTTAACATCGCGCGTACTCCAAAGAAAAGAACGGTGTCCCTTGAGTGCTCTTCGCAGGCATCACATGGTTGTAAATTTTTTGTTCATGCGGGGAGTATCATTTATTCGTACACACCGCGTAATATATACACTTCCGATAACCCTGGAAAAAAGTCAGCCTTACCGCGTTTCCGCGCGTGAACGCTACCTCTAGCCATTGGTTTTCAGCACCTTCAATCAAAATTCCTCCCGTTCGGGACTTCAAGCCCTGCTCGAAGTAATCCATGTATCGCCGAGACTTTTCCAGTCCGTGCAATCGCTCGGCGAGATAACGCTCTGATTGAAGTAACCGTGACCAGTTTTCGCTCAAGGCTTTAACTTCGGAATCGTTCAGGTTGCCGAAAAGTGTTTGATCGGCATGCACTCTCTACTTCTTTCTCATGGCCTCGGTCAACAGCGCTCCCATGGAGCCAACCGCTGGAGCGCCCTGGCCTTTTCCTTGACGTTGACCTTGCCCGCCGTTGTGCGTGCGCTGTGCATGTCGGCCACCGCCATCAGTTCTTTTCGCTCCACGGGATTCACTTTCCCCAGGCACGTCATCCAAACGCATGGACAGGCCGATGCGCTTGCGCGCCACGTCCACCTCCATCATTTTGACCTTGACGATATCACCCGCCTTAACCACTTCGCGCGGATCTTTCACAAAGGTGTTGGAGAGCGCGGAAATATGCACCAGGCCATCTTGATGCACGCCCACATCGATAAAGGCGCCGAAGTTGGTGACGTTGGTGACGGTGCCTTCGAGGATCATGCCTTCTTTCAGGTCTTTGATCGTTTCCACGCCTTCCTGGAACTGAGCGGTTTTGAATTCCGGGCGCGGGTCACGGCCGGGTTTGTCCAGTTCCAGAATAATGTCGGTAACAGTGGGCAAACCGAACGTTTCATCAATGTAGTCGGCGGCCTTGAGGCTACGCAAAAACGGTGAGTCGCCGATCAAGCTTTTTACCGGCCGACCGCTAGCGTGAGCGATTTTTTCCACCACGCTGTAGGACTCCGGGTGCACTGCGGAGGCGTCCAATGGATTATCGCCACCAGCCACGCGCAAAAAGCCGGCCGCTTGCTCAAACGTTTTGTCTCCCAAGCGCGGGACTTTTTTCAGCGCATCACGGGATGTAAAAACGCCATTGCTGTTGCGAAATTCCACAATGTTGTTGGCCAGCGTCTGGTTAAGACCAGAAACCCGTGCCAGCAAGGGCGCCGACGCGGTGTTCACTTCCACTCCCACGGCGTTTACACAGTCTTCCACCACCGCATCCAGGGAGCGTGCCAGTTGGGTTTGCGACACGTCGTGTTGATATTGGCCTACGCCGATGGATTTGGGGTCGATCTTCACCAGTTCCGCCAACGGGTCCTGCAGGCGCCGGGCAATAGAAATAGCGCCGCGAATGGTGACATCCAAATCCGGAAATTCTTTTGCCGCGAACTCAGAAGCCGAGTACACCGAGGCGCCGGACTCGTTCACCATGACGCTGGTGGCGTTCAGGTCATTGTGTTTTTTGAGCACATCTTTAACAAATTTTTCCGTCTCCCGCGACGCGGTGCCGTTGCCAATGGCAATTAGACTTACCTGATGCTTTTTGCACAACTCCACGACCACCGCTTCGGCTTGAGCAATTTTGAATTGGGGCGCGGTGGGAAAAATGGCGCCGTGATCCAGTACTTTACCGGTGGCATCCACCACTGCCAGTTTAACGCCAGTGCGCAATCCGGGATCCAGTCCCATGGTGGCTTTCTGGCCGGCCGGTGCCGCCAGTAGTAGGTCTTTCATATTGTCGGCAAAGACTTTGATGGCGGCTTCTTCGGCTTTTTCCCGCAGCTCACCTAACAGGTCGGTTTCCAGGTGCGTGAGCAACTTGACCCGCCAGGTCCAGCGCACCACTTCCGCCAGCCACTTATCGGCCGCCCGGCCCTGGTCACGCACCTGCCAGTGCTCGGCCACCATCACTTCGCCGGGGTGCCCGCCACTGCGTTCGGCCTCATCACCCACGGTGAGTGCCAGAGTCAGTACCCCCTCATTGCGGCCACGGAACATGGCCAGAGCCCGGTGGGAGGGAGTGGATTTAAGGGGTTCGTCGTGTTCGAAATAATCGCGAAATTTTTGCACTTCCTGGGCGTTGTCCGCCTCTTTTCCAGAGACGACGCGTGCGCTGAGCTTGGCTTCCTGGTGTAGGAAGTGGCGCAGTTTGCCCAATAGCGCCGCATCTTCACTGAAACGCTCCATAAGAATGTACTTGGCGCCGTCCAGTGCGGCCTTGGCGTCGTCGATCTTGTGTTCCGCGTTGAGGTATTTCACCGCTTCGGTTTCCGGATCCAGCGCCGGGTCGGCCAGAAGCGCGTCGGCCAGGGGTTCCAGACCCGCTTCCCGGGCGATTTGCCCTTTGGTGCGGCGCTTGGGCTTGTAGGGTAGGTACAAATCTTCCAGGCGGGTTTTGGTGTCTGCCTGACGAATGTCTCGCTCCAGCTCCGGGGTCAGCTTTTCCTGCTCGCCAATGCTCTTCAGAATCGCGGCGCGCCGGTCTTCCAATTCACGCAAGTAACGCAGGCGCTCTTCCAGGTTGCGCATCTGAGTGTCATCCAGGCCGCCAGTCACCTCTTTCCGGTAGCGGGAGATAAAAGGCACGGTGGCGCCCTCATCCAATAGGGCCACGGCGGCCGCCACTTGTTGTTCACGGCAGTTAAGTTCTTCGGCAATGCGTTGGGAAATACTGTTCATGGGCAAGCTGACTCTGATAACGGGGTCTGTTCAGGTGAGTGCCAACGGCTGACGTCGGACACCTTGAGTGGGGCCCGGTGCGGTCGCCGGGCCTTAAGCTGAGCCGCTTATTATGCGCAAAACCCATGGCGAGAACAGTCTTGTTTTTGGCAAAAATCTGTGCGCGCATAAAAATACTTGCGTCCCGCTTTCCTTGTGATATAGTTATGTATAACACCGGTACGGAGGCCGGTCCCGGATTACCGCTAGCCTGACGAGGTTAAAGAGACTGACCCATGCAAGAACCCTGGAGAGACGACGAGCCCATTTACCGCCAGCTGCGCCAGCGCATTTTGGCGTTAATTCTGAAAGGCGCGCTCAAGGAGGGCGAAGCCATTCCCTCGGTCCGCCAAGTGGCGGCCGATTACCAGATCAACCACCTGACCGTGGCCAAGGCCTATCAAGAGCTGGTGGAGCTGGAGCTGGTGGAAAAACGCCGCGGCCTGGGCATGTTTGTACTGCCGGGTGCGCGCGACAAAGTAGCCGCCACCGAGCGCGACAAGCTGTTGAAGGATGACCTGCCGCGCCTGCTGGAGCGGGCACGGCAACTGGGCATTTCGGAGGCCGAACTCAATGCCCAAATCAAAGTAATGTTGAAGGAGACACCCTGATGGACTCAGTAATTCACGCCCGTGACCTGCGCAAAGTCTACGGCAAAACCCCGGCGCTGGATGGCGTTGACTTGGATGTGGCCCCCGGACAGATCGTGGGCCTGATCGGGCCCAACGGCGCCGGTAAAACCACCCTCTTAAAAGGCATACTCGGCCTGGCTACAGTGGAAGGCGACTTATCGGTACTGGGCATGAACCCGCGCCACGAGCGCAGCCGCCTGCTGGAGCGAGTGTCGTTTATCGCCGATACCGCGATTCTGCCCCGCTGGCTAAAGGTGCACGAGGCCGTCAGTTACATGGAGCAAGTACACCCGCGCTTTGATCGCGCCAAGGCGGAAGTCTTCCTCAAGCGCACTGACATTAAGCGTGACAGCCGGGTGCGTGAACTTTCCAAAGGCATGATGACCCAGTTGCACCTGGCTCTGATTATGGCCATCGACAGCAAACTGCTGGTGTTGGATGAGCCAACTCTGGGCCTGGATATTCTCTACCGCAAACAGTTCTACCGCGCCCTGCTGGACGATTATTTCGACGAGCAAAAAACCATACTGGTCACCACTCATCAGGTGGAGGAGATCGAAAACCTGCTCACCCATGTGGTGTTTATTAAAAACGGCAAGTTGTGCTTGCAGGCCGAGATGGATGACATCGAACATCGCTACACCGAGTTGCAGGTCAGCCAGGAGCAAGTGGCTGCCGCGCAAGCGTTACAGCCCATACACAGCCGTCCCATTCTGGGCGGTCGAGCGATGATTTTTGAAGACGTTGCACGCGCACAGTTGGAACCGCTCGGGGAAACTCGAACGCCCACACTGGCGGATCTGTTTGTGGCCAAAATGGAAATGCCCCGGGACGCGGCGGCGGGAGGTGAACATGAATAAGATGCTGATGCAGTTTCAACGTGAACTTTGGGAGTCTCGAGCGAGCATTCTGCGTACCCCACTGATATTGGGCGGTATTTTGGTGGCGCTTTTGTTGGTGGGCATGTTTACCACTCAGCAGAATGTTCAAGAGCTGACGGGTGGCAAGTGGGCTGAGGTAAACGTTGAGGGCGATGCGAGTGAGTTTCTGGCGCTGCTGTTCAGCGGCGACTTGTTTCAAGTGCATCCACGTATCCTGACCGCTGGCCTGGCCGCTATCCATACCATGTTTGTGCTGGTGTTGCTGCTGGTCATTCCCTCGTATTTACTCGGCAGCCTTTATACGGATCGGCGCGATCAAAGTATTTTGTTCTGGAAATCTCTGCCCATGAGCGAGACTCAGAGCGTTTTGACCAAATTGGGCACCGCCCTTTTGCTAGCGCCCGGCATCTACATCTTGGCGGCACTGGCTACCGGTGTGATCTACCTTTTGCTGCTCTTTCTATATGGCGCTATCGCGCTGGGCGTGCCACTGCCTGGAATCGGTGCTGTGCTATCTGCACTCGTGAGTAGCGCATTTGAGATGGTGCTGGCTTGGACATTGTTGGCGCTTTGGCTGCTGCCGCTGTTTTCCTGGTTGTTGCTGGCCTCGGCGGTCGCCAAAAAAGCGCCTTTTTTGTGGGCTATAGGGCTGCCCCTGGGCGCGGTGATTCTGGAGCGTTGGGTACTCGGTAGCAGTTATCTCGGGGGCGCCATTGCCGGGCAAATCGGCGCGGGTGTTATGGCCTTTGTTGCGGCCATACAGGGGCCGAGCGAACTGACGAATCAACTTGGCAATGGCTTGGTGAGCCCGGCACTGTTCGGGGGCCTGGCGGTCTGCGCAATGTTTGTATTGGCCAGCATCTGGCTACGCAACAACCGCTACGAAATTTAGAGTTTGAAGTTTTCACGGGCGCAGTGAACAACGTATCAACTAAGCGCCTCCGTTGCCGCGACTACGGCACTCCTGCCTTCGGGCTTGAGAAAAGAAAACCATAGTCTGAGGTTACTGGGGGCGTGCAGGGTGAGTGTTCAGCAAGCCTCAAAAGAGGGACCTTTTGAGGCAGTCCCCACGGATGGGTTCACGACGTTTGCTGAACACTCACCCTGTGCGGCCCAGGGACTTGCTTACGAAGTTGGAATCCATTTATCCCGGACAGAGGTGCGCTTTCGCGGGGATGACGAAATCAGAGGCTACAAAATGTAAGCGCTGAGCTCGGAAAGCCCAACCACAACGTTTCAATTACGAAAGGAGTTTACCAATGAACAACAAAATCAAAGCGGCATCATTTTTGGCCCTGTCCCTCACGATGGCGGGCTGCATGTACCACGGCGGCACCCAGGAAACCATCCATCAGCCCACGCTCGGCCAGGAATTGTTGGACTTGCAGTCGGCATTGGATAAAGGCGCCATCAGCCAGCAAGAGTATGCACGTAAAAAAGAGCGCTTGATCGATGGCCGCACAGCGCCGGCGGCGGACCAAAAGCGCAAGCGCTAGTAAACCCATCGAATTAAAGCCTCTCAACGAAAAGGATAAGTCCAATGAGCACCACATCAACAAACATGTCGACTTCAAGGATCAGATTGGCCGCGCTCTTACTGCTGTGCGCTGCTGCCACGGGTTGTGCAATTCACGAAGGTGACGAGCGGCATGTAAATCCGCCGACCTTGGGAGCCGAGTTGACCGACTTGCAAGCGGCGCTGGACGAAGGAGTTATTACCGAGCAGGAACATGCAGAGATAAAGCGCCGATTGATCCGCGCACAGTCTCGGTAGCAATAGGCAGCAGAGTTGGCCTGTAGCGGAGCGCATTCAGTGCTGACTCTCTTATCAACACAACCCTGCCAAGTTTTTTAACAATTTTTTTCAGACGCTGAATCCAAACCGCCTCGGGCGAGCGTCATAGTAGGCATCGGTCAGCGCTTGGGCCGCGGAAAGCTTAGCTTTGCGCATGGACGATCGCATAGACAACACTGTCATTTAGCGGGAAGCGGAACAATGAACACAAAGCTAGCCATCGCTGCGTTGCTGCTTTTATCGGTTACCGCCGGAGCTTGTGTAATCGAGACGCGGGACAACAAATTTGCCGGCGATCCTCAACTGGAGAAGGAAATCTCTACGTTGAGGATCGCCTATAGCAAAGGTGATATCGACGAGCTCGAATACAGCATCAGGCGCGACATGCTGATCACAGCGTGGGAGTTGAAACTTCGGGACGAGCAGTTGTGAGGATTATGTCACTGGTTGCTTGCATTTTTTTCTGCCGAACGCTGGCGCTCGGCGTAAACAGCCTTTCAAATATTAGGGACTATTGGGGAACATTCAATGCTTAGGAAGATTTTGGTCGCAGTTGGGATTAGTGTGTTCGGCGGGCTGATTATGGCTACTCTGGTGGTAGCCAAACCCAGGCCTGAACCGCAGCCCATGCAGGACGAGTCAACGGTTATCGAAGTGGCTGTCACCAAGGCCAGAGCTGAGGCGATGCGCCTATCCGTCAATGCGCAGGGAACGGTAAGGCCTAAGCGGGAAATTGAGCTGGTCGCTCAGGTTTCCGGCCGAATCGTCAACGTGGAGCCGGTGTTTGTCAGCGGCGGTTTCTTTGATCCGTCCCAGGTCTTGCTACAAATCGAGGACCGAGAGTATCGCGCAGCCGTGTTGCAGGCCAAGACTCAGTTGGCCGAGGCGGAACATCGCCTGGCGGAGGAGCGCGGGTTAAGCCATCAGGCCCAACGTGAATGGCGCGACTTGGGCAATGCGAGTGCGAACGATCTGTTTCTGCGCAGACCCCAACTGGCCGCCGCCGAGGTGGGTGTCGAATCCGC
Organism: Marinimicrobium hydrolyticum; assembly: GCF_030848505.1. Taxonomy (GTDB): domain Bacteria; phylum Pseudomonadota; class Gammaproteobacteria; order Pseudomonadales; family Cellvibrionaceae; genus JAVDDU01. The sequence continues at coordinate 77,398 of NZ_JAVDDU010000004.1, read as the reverse complement.
TCAGGCCGCCCTGGCAGTCGCGGAAATGAATCTGGAAAACACTCAGGTAACGCTTCCCTTCTATGGTCGCGTTAAGTCAAAGCACGCCGATGTGGGGCAATATGTTTCCGTCGGCACATTGCTGGCCACGGTCTATGACTCTACTACCGTTGAGATCAGGCTGCCCCTGACGGATCTACAAGCGTCACTGCTTGACCTACCTCTGACAGCCGCTGAAGCCCGGGTTCTGGGGCGCCCTAAAGTGACTCTTACCGGCACGGTGGCGGGGCGTCGTCATCAATGGGAAGGGGAAATTACCCGCACCGATGCCTTCGTTGATGATAACTCCCGCATGATATTCGCTGTGGTTGAGGTTCAGGATCCCTTTGGCATCGAAGCACTCGACGGGCAACCGCAAGTGCCACTCCTGCCGGGCGTGTTCGTTGACGCGGAGATTGAAGGTCGACTTCTCGATCAGGTCCTACGCTTGCCCCGCTCGGCACTTTACTCGCGGGACAAACTATTGACCTTGGACGAACAGAACAAAATTACGGAGCAACGGGTGCGCGTGCTGCGCCGGTCGGAAGATTTTGTGTGGGTTCAAGGAGAGGTTGCGCACGATGCGTTCATCGCCCTGGAGAAACAGTCGCTCACGCCCGCTGGAACCCTGGTCGAGCCGGTGTGGAATACTGAGATCGCCCCGGCCATGCCGAGTGATGTAATCACTCAGGCACTCCACGTTCCGCAGGAGGATTAATCCCATGCGCGGACTTATGCGGTGGTTTGTCGACAATCCTATTGCAGCCAATCTTTTGATGCTTGCCGTCCTGCTGGGTGGTATCGCCAGTTATGGCATGATTGATAAAGAAGCCTTCCCCACCTACGAAGGCAATCAGATTAGTATTTCCATGGTGTACCCAGGTGCGGCTCCCGGTGAAGTGGAGCAACAGATCGTGGTACGTATTGAAGAAGCCATTGCGGGTTTGCCCGGAATTTACCAGATTAGCTCAGAAGCCCATGAGGGCTTTGGTCGAGTGAACGTGCAGGTGACGGAAGGCTTTGCTGTGCGCGAGCTACTGAGCGACATCAAAGGCCGGGTGGATGCTATCAACACCTTCCCCTCCTCCGCGGAGCGGCCGATCATCGCCCAGCTGGTGTACCGCGAGTTTTTGATGTGGATGGCCATCTACGGTGATGTCGATCTGCGCGTGATTAAGAATCTGGCCTATCAGATACGGGATGAAATGGCCCTGCTCGAAGGCGTCTCCGAAGTTCAGATCATGGGCTTGCGCGACGACGAGGTGAGCATTGAAGTTTCCGAAGCCACCTTACGGCGCTATAACCTCACCTTTGACGAAGTCGCCCGAGCAATCCGCAACTCCTCCCTTAACTTGCCGGCCGGGACCATTCGCTCAAAGGACGGCGACCTGGCGGTGCAGACTCGTGCTCAGGCATTTGATTACGCAGATTTTTCCCGGATAGTGGTGCGCAGCGGACGCGATGGCAGCCGCTTACTGTTAAGCGATATTGCCGACATCACAGACGGCTTTGCCGAGCAGAACATGGAATTTTCCATGAACGGCAAACCGGGGCTGAATCTCGAAGTAAAAATGAGCGATGACCCGCTTTTGGTAGAAGGCACGGAGAACGCCCGCGCCTATGTGGAAAATTTTCAGCAGTACTTGCCGGAAGGCGTGACGCTCAAGATCAACTTTGAAGCCAAGAGCATATTCGACAGCCGTTATGACCTGCTTAAGGGAAATGCCTTAGCGGGCTTGTTTTTGGTGTTTATGATTCTGATGCTGTTCCTGCGCCCCGTACTTGCCATGTGGGTGGTGGTGGGCATTGCTACCACATTTGCCGGCGCCATTTGGTTGCTGCCCTATCTGAACGTGTCCATTAACATGCTGTCCATGTTTGCCTTTCTGATGGTATTGGGCATCGTGGTGGACGATGCCATCATCGTTGGTGAAAGTGTTTACCGTCACCAGCAACGGGGCGAGACGGGAAAACTGGCGGCCTATTCTGGCAGCGTTTCTGTTCTAAAACCCGTCTTCTTGGCGGTGATGAGCACGATACTGTTCTTCCTGCCCATGATGAATGTTCCATCGGATGTGTTGATCTATACCCGGTCTATTTTTTGGGTGGTATTTCTGTGCTTGGTTTTCTCTTTGATCGAAACCTTACTCATATTGCCGTCGCATCTGTCCCATATGAAGCCAGAACGGCCCAGCCGTTTTTACGCCCTGCAGCAACTTAGCCGGGTTCGACACCGGTTCTCCGATGGTATGGAGCGGTTTGCCTCCAACGTGTATCAGCCCGGCTTAAAACGCGCACTGGCGAACAAGGGCAATGTCTTTTTGGGATTCTTTTTCGTATTCGCCATAACCGTGACCATCGTGATGACGGGCTGGGTCAATTTGAGAATGTTCCCGCAGGTGCCGCAGCCCGCTATATTCGTCAACGTTGGCTTCGCCGACGGCATGCCCTTTTCGCGTACTCAGGAAACGGCGCTGCACATTCAGGAGCAAATCGACATTGTGAGCCAGGATGAAGAGCTGCTGAGAAAGAATGACGGCCAGCCATTTATTCGCGAGGTAAACCGCAGCCTAAACAACACCCACGCCAGCGTGTTTATCGGGTTAACGCCGGACGAAGAGCGCAACGTGTCATCCGCTGAAGTGGGTGAAAAATTGCGCGCTTTGATTGGCCCGCTGCCGGAGGCGCAAAGTTTTTCTCTCAACGCCGCTATGAGTGGTGGCGGCCCCGAGATCACGCTAAACCTCACCATGCTGGAGAACCGCAGGGAGATGCAGCAAGCGGCGGTTGATGAGGTGCGCAAGGTGCTGGCGTCTTACCCCGGCGTATCCAACGTTCGCAGCGATTTCGATTCCGAGCGCGTTGAAGCGGAGGTGGAGCTCAAGCCTTTTGCCGAGGCGCTGGGTATCACCCGAGCTGACGTAGCCCGGCAAGTTCGCCAGGGGTTCTATGGCGAAGAGATTCAGCGCATTCCCCGCGCCAAGGAAGATGTGTGGGTCATGCTGCGCTACCCGGCCGAAGAGCGCCAGACCCTGGATACCCTGGACCATATTCGAATTCGTACCGATGATGGCCGGGAGCTACCCATCTCCGCCGTGGCGGACATCAAGCTGGTGCCCGGCTCCAGCACCATCCGCCGGGTGGACCGCAAACGCAACATTACCATTACCGCTGAGGTGGAAGAGGGACACGACGCCGGCAGAATCGTCAGTGATATGCTGGATCAGAACCTCACCGAATGGCGTCGACAACACCTGGGCTTTGATCTCACCACAGATGGTAATTTGCGCTCCCAAGCCGAATTCGGGGATAACTTTGCCAGTAATTTTCTCGCGGTTTTTGTTCTGGTACTGGCGTTATTTGCCATCGCCTTCCGCTCGGTGTTCCAACCGCTGTTGATTATGCTTGCCGTGCCCTTCGGGTTCGTCGGGGCTGTGTTCGGTCATCTTCTATTGGGGCTGGATTTCAGTCTCTTCTCGGCCTTCGGTTTTCTAGCCTGTTCGGGCGTCGTGGTGAATGACAATCTGGTACTGCTTGAGCGCATCAATAAGTTAATCGAGCGCGGTGAAGACACCCTCACGGCAGTGCTGCACGCCGGGGTGGACCGCTTCCGGCCGATTGTGCTCACCTCCGTAACCACTTTTGTGGGCTTGATGCCGATTCTGTTTGAACGTAGCCTGCAAGCGCAGTTCTTGAAGCCGATGGTGGTTTCCCTGTCATTCGGCGTGGCGTTCGCCTCGGTGATCACACTCTTCCTGGTGCCCTGTGCTTACTACGGAGGTGTGCGATTGAAGGCACGGGTACAGCAGCGGTTCCCGGCTCAGCCAGCGCTTGCGTGATTGAGAACTGCGATGAGGTGTCGTCAGCGCTTATCATCGGAAAAAGGAATTTTTTGCGTTTAGGCGAGCCTACACAAAGGTGAAATTGACGAACTCAAATACAAGATGACAAAGTCGTCACGGTGTGGGAGACGGGAGTTTTGGACCAGCTGTGTATTAGCGACGGCGCCTTTCGTCATTAATTGGGTCAGTGAGCAAGAACACGACGAGGTTTGAGGTTTTGAAAATGGGATCCCTATGGCGGCGTTTGCCGCCAGCGCTGATCATTTTGGTGCTGGGCGCCGCGCTAATGGCGGCCTTGATTACCCTGCGGCCGCGCCCCGAGCCCAGGCCCGAGCCGGAACCACCACCGCCGGTGGTGGATGTGACGCGTGTCGTTCTGGAAGACCGAGCCCTGACGGTGCGCAGCCAGGGTACCGTCGAGCCGAGGCGGGAGATTCAGCTGGTTAGCCAAGTGGGCGGTACAGTCGTGGATGTGGCCCCCAACTATGCCAGCGGCGGGACGTTTGCCGCCGGCGAATGGCTGGTGCAAATCGATGAGCGGGATTACCGCTTTGCCCTGGCGGGCGCTCAGGCCCGGCTCGCCGATGCCCAGCAGGCACTGGCCGCCGAGCGCGGACTGAGCCGGCAGGCACAGCGGGAGTGGCGTGACTTGGGCAGCGAAGATGCCAACGCCCTATTTCTTCGCAAGCCGCAATTAGCGGCGGCGGAAGCGACGGTAGCAGCGGCCCAGGCGGATCTGGAACGCGCGCAGTTAGATTTGGAGCGGGCGCGAGTCAGTGCGCCCTTTCGAGGGCGAATTCGCGACACATTAGTGAACTTGGGGCAATACGTGGCCCCCGGCACACCCATTGCGACCATTTATGATGCTTCGGTGGCTGAGGTGCATTTGGCGCTGACGGATGGCGAAGCGGCCCTGCTGGATCTGCCCCTTGGCTTCGATCGGGACGAGGAGGTTTTTCCGGAGGTGGTGCTGAGTGGTGAAATCGCCGGGGAACGCTACCAATGGCAAGGTCGTATCACGCGCACCCAGGCGAGCCTGGATGCCCAGTCTCGTATGTTCCATGCGATTGTGGAAATTCCCGAACCGTTCAATCGGGAGAGACAGCCCGCACCGCTGCTGATGGGGCTGTTTGTGGAGGCGGAAATCAGCGGTCGATCGATCCCCGGCTTGGCCGCCTTGCCGCGCAGCGCCGTATTTCAGCGCAATCAAATCTATACCGTGTCCGACGAGGGGGAGGTGACCCCCAAACAGGTGCGGATTGTGCGCGTGGAAGCAGACCGAGTGTGGGTTAAGGGCGATCTGCGCGACCAAGAGGCCGTGATCACAGACCGCCAAGGCTACCTTCGTCCGGGCGTTCAGGTGGCCATTGCCGGCGAGCAAGATGAGGCCGGTGAGGACGAGCAGCTTGCCGCTACCTCGGCGGGAGCCGATGAATGAACCGGCTGATTCAGTGGTTTGTTGAAAACAAAGTCGCCGCCAATCTGCTGATGGTACTGATTTTTATCGGTGCCTTTATGAGCACGACCAAACTGGACAAGGAAGTCTTTCCCACCATTGCCATCAATTACATTCAGGTGAGCATGAGCTACCCCGGCGCCGGGCCGTCGGAGGTGGAGCAGCAGGTGGTGATCCGGATTGAGGAGGCGGTGGCCGATCTGGATGGCGTGGAGGAAATCGTCGCCCGCGCCAATCAGGGTTTCGGTACAGTCACCATTAAAGTCATGGAAGGTTACGACGCCCAGCAAGTGCTGAACGAAGTCAAAACCCGCGTCGATGCCATTGACACCTTCCCCGGTGCCGTGGAGCGTCCGGTTACCACCCAAATTGTTGGCCGCAGCCCGCTTATGAGTTTGGCGCTGCATGGGGACGTAGACGAGGCCGCTCTGAAGGAGACCGCTCACTGGGTACGCAATGAGCTGTCCCTTTTGCCCGGTGTTTCCCACGTAGCCCTCAACGGCACCCGCCCCTACCAAATGGGCATAGAGGTGTCCGAACAGGCGTTGCGCCGCCACCAACTCACCTTTGAGCAAATCGCCACCGCCATTCGGGCTTCGTCCCTGAACGTGCCCGCCGGGCAGATTCGAGCCCATGAAGGCGATATCCAAATTCAAACCCGCAATCAGGCCTACACTGCCGACGATTTCGGGGCCATACCCGTGATCACCCGCGCCGATGGCACCCGGGTATTGCTGCGCGATATCGCCGATATTCGCGACGGCTTTGATCAGTGGGATGTGTTTGCTCAGTTTAATGGTCAGCCCGCCGCCTTTCTGGAGCTGAGCATTACCGAGAACCCGGACATTGTGGCATCCGCAAAAGAAGTGCGCGCCTATATGGAATCCGTGCAGTTACCCAGCGGTGTCCAATTAACTGTTTGGCAGGACGCTTCGGAGCTGTACGAAAGCCGCTTGAACCTGTTGTTGGGCAATGCCCTGCAGGGCCTGTTGCTGGTGTTTATTGTGCTGATGCTGTTCCTGCGCCCCTTGCTTGCGCTTTGGGTGTGTGTGGGTATTGCCACCGCATTTGCGGGCGCCGTCTGGCTGCTGCCCTATACCGGGGTGAGTGTGAACATGATTTCCCTGTTCGCCTTCCTGTTGGTGCTCGGGATTGTGGTGGATGACGCAATTATCGTGGGTGAGAATATTTACTCCCGCCAGCAACATGGCTTGAAGGGCGCTGCCAGTGCGGCCAGCGGTGCAAAAATGGTTGCCGTGCCGGTATTTTTTGCCGTCATCAGCACCATGATCTTCTTTGCCCCCATGTTGGCGATTCCCGGTCCCATGGGCACCATCACCTTCGCCATTCCGGCGGTGGTGATTCTTTGCCTCGTTTTTTCTCTGATTGAATGCCTGTTCATTTTGCCCTCGCACTTGGCCCACATGAAGCCGGAGCAGGAGAGCCGTTTTGCCAGCCTGCGCAAGCTCAGCAACGGGCGCCGCAAGTTGGCTTCCGGCTTGGACTGGGTGGGGGATCGAGTTTATCTGCGTGGCTTACATCACTTTTTACGACACAAGTTCGCCACTTTATCGGCCTTTGTGGTGGCTTTTGTCCTCTCTTTGACCTTGTTTATGACCGGCTGGCTGACCACGAGCTTTATGCCTCAGGTGCCGTCGGACTATGTGGAGGCAAGGGTGGTGCTACCCGAGGGAACCCCCTTTCACGAAACCCGCCGCGTGATGCGTCAGGTGGAAGGCGCGGCCTTGCAGTTGGCCGCTGACCCGGAGCTGCGCGTGAGCGCACAACGGGATTTTATCGATGGCATCACCACCTGGGCTTGGGGCGTCAATGTGTACGTGGCCGTGAACCTGGCTGCGGCTGAAAACCGGGAGATTTCCAGCCCGGAGGTGAGCCGCCGCTGGCGTGAGCTGATCGGCGATATTCCGGAAGCGCGGGAATACCGCCTGGATTTCACCATCAATGAACCCGGCGACGACATTCGCCTGAATTTGAGCATTGCAGACAATGACCCCAACGCTCAGCGTGCCATTGCCGAGCGGGTCAGCCAGGCTTTGCGTGAATACCCGGAAACGTCCAACGTGCGCAACAGCATGGAAGCCGAGCGGCCAGAAATTGAACTGACCCTGCGCCCCGGCGCGGAAATGCTCGGCATCAGCCTCGATCAGGTGGCGCGCCAGGTACGACAGGCCTATTACGGCGAGGAGGCGCAGCGGATTCCCCGAGGCGTGGAGGACGTGCGAGTCCTGGTGCGTTATTCGCAGCAGGAGCGAGACGATTTGTTCCATTTGGATCAGATGCGGGTACGCACCGCCGACGGTGCCCAGGTGCCGCTGCTATCCGTGGCGGACGTGAATTTTGTGCCCGGCTATTCGTCCATCGAGCGGCTCGACCGCAAACGCAATATTACGCTCACCGCTGAATTGGAAGAGGGGGGCGATGCTCAAGCGATTGTTGCCGACCTGATGGATCGGCACATGCCCGAGTGGCGTCAGCAATTTCCCGGCCTGACTCTGACCCCGGATGGCACCATGCAGGATCAAGCGGATTTTATGAGCACGCTGGGCAAAAACTTTCTGTTGGCGGTGCTGGTGATTTACGGTCTGATGGCGGTGAACTTCCGCTCCTACTGGCAACCGTTAATGATTCTGACCGCGATTCCGTTCGGTTTTATGGGCGCCATCATCGGGCACCTGATTATGGGGCGCGAGGTAAGTATGCTTTCCATGCTCGGCTTTGTGGCTGCAGCGGGCGTGGTGGTCAATGACAATCTGGTCTTGCTAGACCGCATCAATACCCTACGCCGCCAGGGCATGGAGGTGCTCGAAGCCGTGTTGCAGGGCGGGCGCGATCGCTTCCGCGCCATTGTGCTCACGTCGGTGACCACGTTTATCGGCCTTATGCCCATCATGTTTGAGCAGAGTGTACAGGCACGCTTTTTAATTCCCATGGTCATCTCCCTGTCCTTCGGTGTACTCTTTGCGACCCTGGTCACTCTGATTTTGGTGCCCACACTTTATGTGAGCGCGGACCGTTTTGGTCAGCGTTGGACCGCATTTTGGCAGCGCAACAAAGGAGATCTGCATGAGCAAAGCGCCTGAAGACGAGGCCTACTGGAATTTGGTGGATGAGTTTATCCAGCGCGCCAACGAGGCGTGCGATGACGCCGACCCAAGCGCGGTTAGCGCCGCCTTGCTGCAGGCCAGTGCGCGCTTCAGCGCTTTTGTGGTGGCCGCCTCGTCATTGGATCGCAAGGAATTCACTGAAGAGATGGATTCTTCCCTGCAGTTCCTGACCACGCAATACCGCGAGCACTTGCGTGCGGATCTGGAAGATTATCGGGAAAACTACAAAGTTTACATCGCGAAGGAGCGGCCTGAGTCTGACGACGACTGATCTGGGTACTGGTCTCGGTCCGTTGGGTTTAGGTCTGGGCGTTGGAAAGGATAGCCGGCCTTCTGAGACACGCTGTAAATACATCCCTGTACGCTCCGCGTCGGCTTCCTGCCTCCGAGGGTCTCAGAAGGCCGGCTATCCTTTCCTTCAGCTTGGGTGGTACGTCTGGGCTTAGAATTCCCAGTCCGTGTACGCTCCGCGCCGACTTCCTGCGTCCGAGGGACTCAGAACACCGGCTAACCTTTCCCTCAGCTTGGGTGGTGCGTTTGGGCATCGGTATTCGGCTACACGTCGCCCTCCTGTCTCGGTCGCGTCAACCAAACCATTCAAACTTTGGGCTCCCCATTGGCAGCAAAGACTACAGTGGGTGGGAATTGGGAGAAAAGAACTCGTTAGTCGTAGTTTATTAGGGACGTGTAGGGTGAGTGTTCAGCAAGCCTCAAAAGAGGGACCTTTTGAGGCAGTCCCCACGGATGGGTTCACGACGTTTGCTGAACACTCACCCTGCGCGGCCCTTGGACTTGCTTACGAAGCGGTGAACTCCTATCTATTCTGGACAGCAGTACGGGCACTAACCGTTCACATGGGTAACAGCGTCACTGACCCTGTACAATAAGGCCCTCGTTTCCCGATGGGCTTCTCGGATCAAGCATATGCCACTGCGTCTGGCCGTTTTCTGTTTTCTGCTGCCCCTGAGCCTAACGGTTCGGGCCGAAACCGATTGGCTGTCCGTTATTTGGCACAATGACTTATTGATCGGTAAAGACGGTGGCGGTTATACCAACGGTTTTTTTCTATCGCTGTACACCTTCTCCGACGATATTCGAGATGACTTCTCTCCCCCGTGGTTGACTCGCCCGCTAACGGGCTGGCTGATTGATAAGAACCATCGCGGCCTGGAGTTAGGCGTTCACACTTTGGGGCAAATGATGATCACCCCCGAGGACGTGTCCAAAGTGGACCGCGACCCCGGTGATGCCCCTTACGCCGGACTTCTGTATTGGCGCTCAGGTTATTTCACCCGCAAGGACAACCGAGTGGATTCGGTGGCTGTAACCGTGGGCGTTGTCGGCCCTGCGTCGGGCGCGGAGCGCACGCAAAGCTGGGTACACAAAGTCACTGGATCCAAAGAACCGCTCGGCTGGGATAATCAAATCCGCAACGAGCCCATCGGCCAGATCGAGCGTTCGAGCTTGTGGCGCTTTGAGTTGGACGAAGAGGATCAGCGAGAAATGGATATGCTGTTGCTGGTCTCGGGGTCTGTGGGTAATTTGGAGAGTGCCGCGCGTGTCGCGATGGTAATGCGCTACGGAACTGATCTGCGGCGCAGCGTTATCGCCGCCAGTCAAGCGACCGGGCGTATCAGCAACCCCATGGCGGTGGATCGGGGCTGGAACCTATACTTCGGTGTCGGCATGGATTACGTGTACAACCAGATATTTGTCAGCGGTAGCGGCATTCGGTCCGGCCCTCGTGCGGATCTACGTCACGATCAGTATTCGGTATTCACCGGTTGGGCTTACGCTTGGGAACAACTCAGTGTCACCGTTGGGTTTTCCGGGAGCAGCAGCCTCGACAAAAACTCTACCGCGCGGCAAAACTTCGGCTCCTTGATGGTTGCTTGGCGCTTGTGAATTACACCAGAGAAAACGCATGCCCCGTTTATTAATCCTCGGTTACGTTTGGCCCGAACCGCGCTCTTCTGCGGCTGGCAGCCGAATCCTGCAGTTGATGTCGTGCTTTCAGGCTAAGGGGTGGGAAGTCACTTTCGCCAGCGCCGCCACTCGTTCGCCTCAAGCGGCCGACCTTTCTACGTGGTGCGCGCGCGATCTTGAGATTGCCTTGAACTGCAGCAGCTTTGATGGCGTGATCGCCGAGCTGCAACCGGATGTGGTGATCTTTGATCGTTTTGTCACGGAAGAGCAATTCGGCTGGCGTGTAGCGCAAGTTTGTCCTCGTGCTCTGCGGGTTCTGGATACGGAAGATTTACACAGCCTGCGTTGGGCGCGTCAGCAATTGCTGAAGCAGGCCCAAAAGCGCTGTGAGACGGAAACGGAACGGCAGGCCGTTGGTCCGGTTCCGGCGAGTTTTGAGCAACTCTTTCAAATCATGGCGCCCAGCGATATGGCGCAGCGTGAGATCGCTTCCATTTATCGCTGCGATCTGACTCTGATGATTTCCGACGTTGAGTGCGCTTTGCTGCAAGAATCGTTCGGGGTGCCAGCCGCGCTGCTTCTGCACACGTCTTTTATGCCTGGGCCCGCACCGGATTTTGATTTGGACTTTTCCGCTCGGGAAGACTTTGTCGCTATCGGTAATTTCCGTCACCCACCGAACTGGGATGCAGTGCTGTGGCTTAAGCACCACTTGTGGCCAATGCTGCGCCAGCGTTTACCCAATGCGCAGCTGCGCATCTATGGCGCCTATCAACCGGCCAAGGCGACCGCGCTGCACAATCCCAAGCAAGGCTTCCACTTATGCGGCTGGGCCAAAGACGCGCATGAAGTCATGGCGCGCGCTCGGGTGTGCTTGGCACCGCTGCGTTTTGGTGCTGGCTTGAAAGGTAAATTACTGGATGCCTTGCAGTGCGGTACACCCAGTGTGACTACCAGCATTGGCGTGGAAGGTATGGCCGGCGATAGGCCCTGGGCGGGTGCCGTGGCCGACTCGGCTCAGGAATGGGTTGCGGCTGCTACTGAATTGTATGGTAATGAACAAGCTTGGTTAGAAGCGAGAGTGAGAGGGCGAATCATAATGACGGAGCGCTTCGATTCTGAGGTTATTGGCCGCACGCTGCTGGCGCGTGTGCAGTTGCTCCAAGCGGAATTGGATCAACACCGGCGTAGCAATTTTATCGGGGCCATGCTCCAACATCATCAGCATAAAAGCACCCAGTACATGGCTCAGTGGATCGAGGCTAAAAACCGTCCGCCCCAATCCGATTAAAAGTGTTTGAATTTACTTTTGACGGGACTTCTGACCGGTTTTCGGCAGCTCCAAATCAAGCAGCAGGCGATCAGGGTTTTGGAGTTCTTGGTAGCCACGACGGAATCCAGGAACACTGAAAAATAGCTCATCAAGGCTGCCATCTTCTTTTGCTATATTTAATCCCAGCTCAATTCGCTCCGCCAATTCGTGGTTCGCCTTGTGTACAAAAAAATGAATGGGTGAAGGGTAGCGCAACATCAATTTGGGTTCGACGATTAACCCTCGGTGACCATGCTGCTCATGCTCGTCCCAGACTTCGGACAGCCCACGCGGAAAATAATCAAAACGTTTGCCTGCGAGCATAATGAATAACAGCTCGTAGTGGGCGGATGTCACTACCGGTAATCGGTTCGCGCGCAGCACCTCGGTATCGACCCAATGGCGTCCCTGACCGGCGCGAAGCGAGCGCAGATCCTGTAGGGAAGCAATGTTCTGATACACATCGCGGTCTTGTTCGCGGATCAATAACACCCGATGGCTATTCAGGCCCCGCGTTAGAGGGAAGGGAATTTTGCGTAGGTGTTGCTCCCATTCTTCGTCGGGTACTGCCCACATAACATCCACAGTGCGTCCGCGTTGTAGCTCGGCCCGGAATCGGCCAGCGGTCCAAAGTCTTGGGTGGTGTTCGATGGTAAATGGGCCGTGGCTGGCCTCGGTTTTACTCAATGCCAGCGCCAGTAAACGGGGGAAGTAAATGGTGTTGGGACTGGCCGTTTCCTCCAGGGGCGGGATAACCAGCCTTAGGGGCTCTTGCTCCGCAACGAGCTTCGGGCACACGATCGCCAGTAGCAGCGCTAATAAACACATTAAGCGGTCAAAACCGGAGTTGCGCAGACCTGAACGCGAGAAAGCCATAAATCACCTTTAAGGAAAGGGTCGTTTTGCCCTTTATACGATAAATTATAGAGGTGAGTGGCGCGCTTTGCATGCAAAGGGCCGGAGTATTTGCCCGGCACACCTGCTGGGCTTTGAGGCCGAATGGCGCAAACTGGCCTGTCGCGCAGCTAGGCGTCGAGTTTTTACGCGTTGAGGGTTAGAAGAAACATGAAAAAAGGTCTGCGGTTGGCTTGGATTTAGGGTTGGGTCTGCCATAGGCGGATTCCATCGGCCCGGCCCGGCGGAAGGGTTTTGAGGGTAGTTTCGATCCACTCCTGCACTTCGATGGTCAGGTCCTTGCGGTTGCGGCCTTCGGTGGAAATCGGCTCACCAATCACCAGGGTAATGGTGCCTGGGTATTTGAGGTAGTGTTTGTGCGGCCAGCACTCGGCGCCGTTGTGGGCGACCGGAATGATCGCTGTGTTGGCCTTGCAGGCGATGTCAGCGCCGCTGCGGGCATAGGTACCGACACTGCCGGGCGCGGTGCGCGTGCCTTCAGGGAAAATCAGCACATTACAGCCCTGCTTGAGCCGAAGCAGACTCTTTGCTTTCACATCCTTGAGGGCTTGGATGGGGTTGCTGCGGTCGATGGCGATGGGCCGCAGGCTGGCCAGTCCCCAGCCGAAAAATGGGATGCTTAACAGCTCTTTTTTCAGGATCGGGCTGATAGGGGCAAAGTAGTACTGCAAATACAGCGTTTCCCAGGTGCTCTGGTGCTTAGCCATTACCACGCAGGGCTCAAGGTCCCGATGCCGCTCTCCGATCACCCGTATGCGCACGCCACAGCACAATCGCAACCAGGCCATCACAAACACGTTCCAGCGGTTGAGCAGCCAGTAGCGGGCCCGAAACGGCAACAAGAGCCAGATAAGTGGGCTGAGTCCACCTACTACAATGCCGCTGCCGTAGTACCCAATGTTAAAAAGCGTAGTGCGCAAGTAGAGTAAAAATTTGTACACGGTCAGTCTGAATCCTTCGGGTTCAAAAGATGATTGACCACCGCGGCCAGATCATCAAAAACATCCACTTGCCCCGGTTCGACCGCCGGCAGCTCACCGTCGGCAGCCACACCCTGACGTATCTCCGGTTCGGCTTCAAAGCCGCGGCCAGTGCGCACCAGATAGGGCACACAGCCTTTGATTAGGCCGGCGCGAATGTCCCGCAGATGATCGCCCACAAACGGAGCACCTTCCACGCTGGTGTTGAACTCGGCTTCGATGGCATCGAGGATGCCGGCCTTGGGTTTGCGGCATTTGCAACCGTCGTCCGGGTGGTGCGGGCAGTAAAAAATGCCGCCCAGAAAGCCCCCCGCCTCTTCCACTCGCTGAGTCAATTTGGCGTGGATCGCTTCCAGGTCGTCCAGATCGAAGTAACCGCGCCCGAGCCCGGATTGGTTGGTGGCCACCACCGGTGTGTAACCAGCGTCGCACAGCTTGGCGATGGCGACCAGGCTGGATTCAATGGGTACGCATTCATCGGCGGATTTGATGTAACTCGCCGTGTCTTCGTTGATGACACCGTCCCGATCCAGAATTACCAGCTTCATAAATTAGCCTTTTGCCGGGACCAGGAGAGAGATGTCGGCGACTTCCAAAAACAGCTCTCGCAGTTGTTGCAGCAGCGCCAAACGGTTGCTTTGCAAAGCCGCGTCATCGGTCATCACCATGACCTGATCAAAAAACGCGTCTACCGGTGCCTGCAGGTCGGCCAGACTTTCCAGAGCACGGCTATAGTCCCGTTCCCGAAACATTGGCTTCACATGTTGTGCCTTGGCGTGTACCGCTTCGGCCAGCGCTTGTTCGGCGTGCTCCAGCAACAGGCTTTGCTCCAACGGCGCCTTGGGTGCGCCCGACTTGGCCAATATGTTGGATACGCGCTTGTTGGCAGCCGCCAGGGATTGAGCCTGGGGCATTTGGCTGAACTGATACACGGCGCGCACCCGTTGGTCGATGTCCAACGGGCGGGAGACACCCTTGGCGCTCACTGCTTGGAAGACTTCCCCGGGAATGCGATCTTCCTCGTACCAGGCGCGGAAGCGCTCCAGCATATACGCCAGTACTTGGTCCACCAACCCATCGCCCACCGTCAGGGCGGTGTGTTGACCGGCGGCCTGGGTAAGCAGGGCGCGCAAGTCCAGGTCCAGCTCTTTTTCCACCAGCAGACGCAAAACGCCCAGGCTGGCCCGGCGCAACGCAAAGGGATCTTTGGAGCCGGTGGGGTGCTGGCCGATACCGAAAATGCCGGTAATGGTGTCCAGACGATCCGCCAGCGCCAAGATGGTGCCGGTCATGGTGTCCGGCAGTTGGTCGCCGGCAAAACGCGGCAAGTACTGCTCGTTGAGCGCTTTGGCCACTTCGCTGTGCTCGCCATCGTTTAACGCATAATAATAGCCAGCGATGCCCTGCATATTGTCAAACTCGCTCACCATGTCGGTGACCAAATCGGACTTGCACAACTGACCGGCGCGGCGGGCTTTGTCCACGTCGGCACTCAATTGACCGGCAATGGCCACGGCCAGCGCGGCGACGCGTTCGGTCTTTTGGTACACGGTGCCCAGTTGCGCCTGAAAGACGATCGGCTTGAGCCGCTCGCGCAAACTTTCCAGAGTGCGTTTTTTGTCGGTATCAAAAAAGAACGCCGCGTCGGACAAGCGCGGTCGGATAACCCGCTCGTTGCCGTCGATCACTTGTGCGGGATCGTCGCTCTCAATGTTGGCCACAGTAATGAAGTGCGGCAACAATTTGTCCCGGCTGTCCATCAAGTGGAAATACTTTTGGTGCTCTTTCATGGAGGCGATCAGCGCTTCCGGGGGCACGTTCAAAAAACGTTTTTCAAAATTGCCCAACAGCGCTACCGGCCATTCAACCAGGGCGGTGACTTCGTCCAACAAGTCGCGGTCAATGATCGCCCGGCCACCGACTTTGCCCGCCTCCGCGTCGACTTGTTGTCGGATCAGCGCGCGACGGGCATTGATGTCCGCCAATACGAAGCCAGTACCCTTGAGCTTGCTCAGGTACTCACTGGGTTCTTCCAGCGAAATGTCGTGGTTGTAGTGGAAGCGATGGCCTCGCGTGGTGCGGTTGGCGCGCAAGCCCAATACTTCAGCATCAACGATTTCACTTCCGTACAGCATCACCAGCCAGTGGGCGGGGCGCACAAACTCCGCGCGCCGGTCGCTCCAGCGCATGCGTTTGGCAATAGGGAGTTTGGCGAGGGCGTCGTTGACAATATCGCCCAACAGCTCGGTACAAGGCTGACCGCCAACCCGCTGGCGCACCAATAGCTTGTCGGCTTTGCCATCGTTTTCGGTTTGCAATTCGCTCACCGCTACGCCGTTTTTCTGCGCAAACGCTTCGGCAGCTTTGGTGGGCGCACCGGAGTCATCAAAGGCAATTTTGGCAGGCGGGCCCCAGACTACCAGGTCTTTTTGCGGTGTCTCGCCCGCCAGCTGCTCTACCAGTACGGCTAGGCGCCTGGGGGTGGCGTAGGCTTGCACCTCGCCAAAGCTCAGGTCGTGGTGTTTCAAACCGGCAGCGACGTTGTCCCGTAGGGCTTCCATTAAATTGCGCAGCGTTTTGGGTGGCAGCTCTTCGGTGCCCAGTTCCAGTAAAAAGTCGGCACTCATCATTCGTCGTCTCCTTCGGCCGCAAGCATTTCCGCACGTAAGGCGTCCGGCGCCAGCGGAAAGCCCAGCGCTTTGCGCGCGTCAAAGTACGCCTGCGCCACAGCGCGGGACAAGGTACGCACACGCAGAATAAAGCGCTGTCGTTCAGTCACTGAAATGGCGTGCCGGGCATCCAGCAGGTTAAACGCGTGGGAGGCTTTCATAACCATTTCATACGCGGGCAGCGGTAAATTTTGTTCAATCAGACGCTGGCTCTCGCGCTCGTAGACATCAAAGCTGTGGAACAGGAATTCCACATCGGCTTCTTCAAAGTTGAAGCGGGACATCTCCACTTCGTTCTGATGAAAGACGTCGCCATAGGTGACCTTGTCGCCGTTGGGATTGACGGTCCACACCAGATCAAAGATTGAATCCACGCCCTGCAGGTACATGGCGATGCGCTCGAGGCCGTAGGTGATTTCGCCAGTGACCGGGTAACACTCCAGACCGCCCACTTGTTGGAAGTAGGTGAACTGCGTCACTTCCATACCGTTCAGCCACACCTCCCAGCCCAGACCCCAGGCGCCGAGGGTGGGCGATTCCCAGTTGTCTTCCACGAAGCGAATATCGTGTACATGGGTGTCGATGCCCAGCTCGCGCAGCGAATCCAAGTAGAGTTCCTGGATGTTTTCAGGCGAAGGCTTGAGGGCGACCTGAAACTGATAGTAGTGCTGCAAGCGATTGGGGTTCTCGCCGTAGCGGCCATCGGTGGGGCGGCGGCAAGGCTGCACGTAGGCGGCGTTCCAGGTTTCCGGGCCAATGGCGCGCAAAAACGTGGCCGGGTGAAAGGTGCCGGCGCCCACTTCCATGTCCAGTGGTTGCAGAATCACGCAGCCCTGGCGCGCCCAATAGGCTTGCAGAGCCAGGATCAGACCCTGAAAGGTGCTCACGTCGGGCCGGTCACTACTGGCGGGGGGGTGGCTGTCTGACACGGGTTACCTGCCTCCAAGCATCGCTGTGAAATGAAGCGGCGCGCCCCAAGAGCGCGCCGCAAAGAGTCCGTCTTGCGTCTAGTGAAGTCCGCAAGCAGCCGCGAATTATAGCGGTAGTTGGGGGGCGATTGGTACAGCCTGGGCATCGGCGTTCAGTTATCCGGCGTTTTCCGTTAAGCTGCGCCCAGATTGCACCGCGAGCAGGATTAGCATGAAAAACTGGTTTGTACCTATTGTTATCCGGTTACTGGGATGGTTGCCGCTGAGTTTCGGTCGTGCCCTGGGCGCGCTGGTGGGGTTAATGCTGTGGCACGCCAACAGCCGGCCCGCCAAAATCACCCGGGAAAATTTGCACCTTTGTTGGCCAGAGCTGTCCGACCAGCAGCGCGAGGAAATGGGGCGTCGCAGCCTTATGGAAACCGGCAAGACCGCGCCTGAGGCGGCCGCCGTTTGGTGTCGGCCGGCGAGTTGGTTGGAGCGACGGATGCTGAGCGTGGAAGGGGATGAGCTGATACACCGCCACTTGGCTGAGGGCCGTGGGCTGCTGGTTTTGGCTCCCCATTTGGGCAATTGGGAAGTGGTGGCACCGTTTTTGGCGGACTATGCACCGCTCACCGCCTTATACCAGCCTCCTAGTCTGCCGGCTTTGGATTCGCTGGTGCTCAAAGGTCGCTCTAAGGCCAATATCGATATGGCTCCCACCAATCGAAAGGGTGTAGCGCAACTGTTGAAGGCACTTAAGCGGGGCGAGATTGTCGGTATATTGCCTGATCAGGTGCCAGAGGTAGGTAATGGGGCTGAGGTGGCGCCCTTTTTTGGTCAGCCAGCTCTTACCATGACGCTGGTGCACAGTTTGATACAGCGCACCGGCTGTGCGGTGGTGAGCGTCTACGCCGAGCGTGTGCCCGGCGGTTTTAAAATGGTGGTGCTACCGGCGGATGAAGAGATTTATAGCGAGCAGCCGCAAGCGTCCGTAGCGGCATTGAACCGCAGCGTCGAGGCCTGTGTTCGTCGGGCGCCGGAGCAGTACCAGTGGGAATACAAACGTTTGCGACGGCTGCCACCCGAGTACCCGGTGCACTATCGCTCGACGCGCAAGTCATAGCCGTGCTGCGCTGCGGTTTACATTGCCTTGGGCGCTGGCTAGAGTAACTGGCGCCACGGGCATTCCAATAAGCAATCAGCGCACTAAAGACTTCATTAATGATCCCTACTGTTCCGCAAGGTTGATTAACAAAATCATGAATAGCTGTGTCCGACTCATCCTAATTTCTCTGCTTGCCGTGGCCCTGGCAGCCTGCGCAGGGCCTCGACATGTTTTGGTCAAAAAAGACCACTTCGAAGCGGCGGATCAATGTCTGCTGGCGCAGCAAGCCGGCCAGGCAACCAGTCGTGAACAACAAGAGCACATCGCCGAGACCTTGGCCCTATTACGGGAATCGCTGGAGTTGCAGCGCCGGGGCGATATGCTGGCACGAGAAATGATACGCGAGACTCGCCCGGAGCAGGTTGATCAATCTTGCCCCACCGTCGATGAACCTCGCCGTACTCAACCCGCGCAGCTCGACAAAAAAATCGTGGGGGGCAAGGAGCAGGTGCTACTGACCGACTTGGGCATCGTGAAAGGCGCGCGCATGGACACAGGCGCCACTACTTCATCCCTGGATGCGCGGGATGTGGAAATATTTGAGCGCGACGGCGATCAGTGGGTGCGCTTTAAAATCGAAGACCCGGACAACGACGGCATGATTGAACTGGAGCGCAAGCGTGTGCGCCGGGTGCTGATTACTCAGTCCAACACCGATGAGCCGGAGCGTCGCCCGGTGATTGAAATGCGTATTACCATCGGTGAAATCACACAAGTGGCTGAGTTCACCCTTTCCAACCGCAGCCATCTGGAGTTTCCCGTCCTCATTGGCCGCAATGTGCTGCGTGATTTGATGCTGGTTGATGTCGGGCAAAACAACCTAACCGAACCCCGGGCGCCGCAATCCAGTAACAGTCGGGACTGACCATGGCCCATTCGCGCATCCCCTTTTATTTGATCATCACCACGCTAGTGGTGGTGGGATTGGCTACCGCTTGGATGCGCCACCTGGAAATGGCAATTCCATTCTTTCCCGGAGAGCGTCAGGCCGTGTGGTTTGTGGAAGCGCGAGTGGACTTTGTCGCCGCAGGCGGCGAGGTGCTGGTCAGTCTTGACTTACCCGATTCGCCGCCGGGCTTTCGCATGTTTTCTGAGCATGCAGCATCGCCGGGCTATGGATTTTCCATCATCGAACACGAAGGCAATCGCCGGGGCGAGTGGTCCAAACGCAGCGCGGCCGGCCCTCAAACCCTGTACTACAAAGTCCAGCTGACGTCGGGAGAGGACCGCTCTTCGGACGCCGAGCAAGGCCCGCGCCCCCGGCCCGCCTCTGTCTATTGGGACGAACCCCTGGCCACGGCCGCCAATCAGTTGTTGACCCAGGCATTGGAGACTTCCAGTACGCCGCAAAGCCTTACCCGCGAGTTGATCAAACTGCTCAATAACGCCCAGGCGGATCAAAATGCGTCGCTTCTGCTGGAGGAGGTTCCAGAGCGTTCGCGCCTGTTGGCACGACTACTCAATCAGGCTGAGATCCCCGCGCGGGTGGTGATGGGTTTGTATCTTGAAGATGCACGCCGCCGCCAGTCGCTAACGCCCATGGTGGAGACCTATACCGATCAGGGCTGGGTGCTGTTTAACCCGACCACCGGTCAACAGGGTGTACCTGACGACCTGCTCCTCTGGCACCGGGGCGGACAGTCCTTACTGGATGTCACCGGCGGTCATGGCTCCCAGGTAAACTTTTCCATGATTCGCCAGACGGTGCCGGCCCTGGACCTGGCACAGGATCAATTCGGCAATAACTTCTTCGCTCTGTTGGGTGTGCAGCAATTGCCCATCGAAGAGCAGAGCATGTTTAAGATGCTTTTCCTCCTGCCCCTGGGCGCCGCCGTGGTAGTGTTCATGCGCATTATGGTGGGCTTGAAAACGTCCGGCACGTTTATGCCGGTGTTGATTTCCTTGGCGTTTTTGCAGACTTCGTTGGTGCCCGGCCTGCTGAGCTTTATTCTCGTCGTGGCGCTGGGGCTATTGTTGCGCACCTATCTTTCGCGCCTGAACCTATTGCTGGTTTCACGGATAGCGACCCTGGTGGTTCTGGTGGTTTTCTTAATATCCATTCTGAGCCTGCTCGGCTATCAGCTGGGCTTGAGTACCGGCATGACCATCACCTTTTTCCCCATGATCATCATTGCCTGGACCATTGAGCGCATGTCCATTTTGTGGGAGGAAGAAGGCCCCAGAGAAGTCCTGGTGCAAGGCGGTGGCAGCTTGTTGGTGGCCGTGTTGGCGTACTTGCTGATGGAAATCCCGCTCGCGGGCCACTTGAGTTTCAATTTCCCGGAACTCAATCTGGTACTGCTGGCGCTGATTATGTTGATGGGCCAATACACCGGCTACAAACTGTCCGAGCTGCGTCGCTTCCGGGCCATGGCACTGACCAAGCCGGGGGATACGCTATGAGATGGATCAGCCCCTGGCGCTTGTCGAAAATGGGCATGCTGGGTATGAACTGCCGGAACCGGGACTTTATCGGTCGCTACAATCCCCGCCACCTGTACCCGCTGGTGGACGACAAACTGAAAACCAAATTACTGGCCCAGCAGCACCAATTGGCTACCCCGTCTTTGCGCTTTGTGGTGCGTGAGCAGCACGCCATTAACCATATTGAACGCGAATTGCAGGATCTGGAGGGCTTTGTTCTGAAACCCTCTAAAGGCGCTGGCGGCAAGGGCATCTTGGTGATCGTGGGCCGCCACGGGGAAAACTTTATCAAGTCCAGCGGCGCCGAAATTGGCATTGAGGATATTCGCCGCCACATGACCAACACGCTCGCCGGCCTATACTCACTGGCCGGTGCGCCGGATGTGGTGATTGTTGAGGACTTGATTGAGTTTGACGACGTCTTTGAGGGTTACTCTCACGAGGGCGTGCCAGACATTCGCATCGTGGTATTTCGGGGCTACCCGGTAATGGCCATGCTGCGTCTGGCCACGCATGCGTCCGATGGCAAAGCCAATCTGCACCAGGGCGCCGTGGGGGTGGGCTTGGATATCGCGAACGGCCGCTGCCGTAAGGCGGTGCAATTCGGTCAACCCATCACCCTGCACCCGGATACCAAAAAACCGCTGGATCAAATCTGCATCAGCGACTGGCGGCAACTGCTGGTGCTGGCCTCCGGTTGCTACGACATGACCGGCTTGGGTTATATGGGCACCGACATAGTGTTGGATCGCAGCCGCGGACCGCAGTTGCTGGAGCTGAACGCCCGCCCTGGCCTATCCATCCAGGTGGCCAACGGCATGGGGCTACTGCCGCGCCTGCGTCACCTGGAGAGCCTTAAGGAAGGCCTGCATAAAACCCCCGAAGAGCGGGTGGATTACGTCTTGAATACCTTCGCCTCGGATACTGATGAGGAAGAGTCTCCCATCCAGGCCGCCCTGGCCTCCTGACACCCGTCGCCCCCTTACTCCGTCGCTAGAGCCGTCACAGGGTTAAGGCGTGAGGCCTTGCGGGCCGGAAGGTAGCCAAATACCAGCCCGGTAGCGAAGGCACAGCTGAACGCGAGCACCACCGGCAGCAGCGAGTAGTGAATGGGCGTGCCCACATAGGCGACCAGCGCGGCTGCGCCCAGCCCAAAGCCCACCCCAATAAGCCCACCCAGGGCGGACACCACCAGTGCTTCGATCAGAAACTGCTGCAATATGTGCCGCGTGCGCGCCCCCGTGGCCATACGCACACCGATTTCCCGTGTGCGCTCAGTGACGCTGACCAGCATAATATTCATGACACCAATACCACCCACCAACAGCGAAATGGCGGCGATGGACCCCAGCAACCAGGTGAGTGTGTCCTGAGTTTCGGCAATTGTGTCAATCAACGAAGCCATGTTGCGGATTTGAAAATCCTCCACGCCATGGCGATCCAGCAGCAGTTGGTGCACCGCATCCTGGGTTGCATCCATCAACTCGGTGTTGTCCACGGCGACGGTAACGTTGCGCAAGTGCCTCTGGCCAAAAATGCGCAGGCTGCCGGTGGTGTGCGGCACGAACACCACATCATCCTGATCATGGCCCATGGGCGAGGCACCTCGGGAGCTCATCACGCCAATGACCTGAAACAGGACATTGTTCACCATGATGTATTCGCCCAGTGGATCGGCCGAGCCAAACAGTGCGTCGGCGGAGGACTGCCCCAATACCGCCACCGAGGAATAGTTGTGTTGGTCTTCTTCCGTGAAAAAGGTCCCGTGTGCGATGGGCCATTGCCGGGCCAGAGGAAATTGGAAGGAGGTGGCGTTCACCTCAGCGCTGTGGTCGGCATTGCCGTAGCGCAGGGTTTGACCCCCGGTCAGTTCCGGAATCGCCGCCAGTACATTGGGTACCGTGGCGTTAATGGCATCCACGTCTTCCGGCACCAGGGTGGTGACACTCCAGCGCCCGCCGCGTTGGCCGGGGCCGCCGGGGCGCACCAGCAGCAGATTACTGCCCATGGCGCTGATGCTGTCCACCACCTCCTTGCGCGCGCCATCGCCGATGGCGAGCATGGTAATCACCGAGGCGACACCAATGACAATGCCCAGCAAAGTGAGTACGGTCCGAAAAATATTGCTGCTTAGGGACCGAAACGCCGTTTTGGTGCCTTCCATAAGCTCATTGCGAAAGGGCGGGTCACCGTGCAGTTTGGCGGTTTCTTCCAGAGGCTTGGCGTGCTCAACGGCCTCCGTTTTGGGGCCGGGATCGCTGATAATCCGGCCATCGCTGATATCGATGCGCCGGTGGGCGTGCTTGGCCACATCCGGGTCGTGGGTGATGAGCACTATGGTGTGGCCATCATCGGACAACTGTTGCAGCAGTTTCATCACTTCCGCGCCGCTGTGAGTGTCCAGGGCGCCCGTGGGCTCATCAGCGAGAATGATCTGGCCACCGTTCATCAGCGCTCGGGCAATGGACACCCGCTGCTGCTGGCCGCCGGAAAGCTGATTGGGCTTGTGGTCCATACGCTCGGCCAGCCCAAGCGTGCCCAGTAGCTGTTCCGCGCGGGCGCGCCGCTCGGCGGCGGAAAATGCCGAGTAGATGGCCGGCATCTCCACGTTTTCCCGGGCGCTGACGCCGGGCAGCAGATTGTAGCTCTGAAACACAAAGCCGAAGGCGGCCCGACGCAGTTGCGCCAGGCCATCTCGGTCCAGTTCGGACACATCCTGGCCATCAAAGCGGTACTGGCCCGCCGTGGGTTTATCCAGGCAGCCGATGATGTTCATCAGTGTGGATTTACCGGAACCCGAAGTGCCCATAATGGCCACGAACTCACCGGGGTAGACTTGCAGGTCCACGCCGCGCAGGACCTGGGTTTCCAGCTCACCGTTGCGGTAGCTTTTGGTAACGCCGCGCAGATTCAGCAGCGGCTGGACGTGTTCGGGTACAGCCTGGGGCATTAGCGCAGTCTCCGGGGAATGCGCTGGTCACCGCCGGAACTTTGGCCGGTGGTTCTGAGGCCGATGATCACCTCCTCGCCTTCCGTAAGGCCGGATAAAATCTCCGCGTGTACCCGGTCGGTCACGCCCACCTGAACCTCACGCTCTTCCCGCTGGCCATTGGCGGTCAACACTTGCACCTGGGCGGTTCGAGGGTTGCCAGCGGTGCGATTGCCTCTGGCTTGTCTGGGCGCTCCTTCAGAGCCCCCAAAGCGTAGGGCTGCCACAGGTAGAATGAGGGCGTCCTTCGCCTGGGCGGTGATAAAAAATACTTGTGCGGTCATCTGGGGAAGAAGGCGTCCGCCCTCATTGGGCACATCGAACAAGGCGCTGTACAGCACCACGTTGTTTTCCACTTCCGGGGTTGGCTCAATCCGGCTCAGTTCTCCTTCCCAGCGGCGGCTCTGGCTGCCCATAGTATTGAAGTAAACCGGCATGCCCGGCTCCAGTCGGCCGATGTCGGCCTCGGATACTTGAGCCTGCACGGTCATGGTGGCCAGGTCGGCGATGCGCATTAGCAAGGGTGTTTGTTGCGCCGCATTCAGCGTCTGACCCTGGCGCGCATCAATGGAAACCACAGTGCCGTCCATGGGGGCGAAGATACGCGCGTACTGGAGGTTAGCCTCCTCCGCCCGCAGGGTGGATTGGGTTTGCTCCAGCTGCGCTTCTAACGCTTCCACCTGCGCTTCGGCGGAGCGGAGATTAGCTTCAGCCACTTCCACTTGCTCACGGGTACCGGCCGCTTGCCGGACCAGATCCTGCTGCCGGCGCAACTGTATCTCCGCCAGGGTCAATTGTGCTTCGCGCTCTTTTAGCTGCGCCTGTTGATTCCGCAGTTGAGCGCGAGTGCCATCCACACGGGCCAGGTAAACTGTGGCGTCAATTTCCGCGAGTAAGTCGCCTGCCTGCACCTGATCGCCGACGTTGACGTGCAGGGTTTTCAATTGTCCGGAGACCTGAGCCCCCACATCCACAAAATTGCGCGGCTGCAAAACCCCGGTAGCGGTGACCAGAGCCTCGACATTGCCCCGGCTGACAGTGGCGGTGGCCAGCGGATCTCGGCCGCCGTCATCACGCAGTATCCACCAGAGGGCCAACACAGCCAGGATCATACACAGCGCCGTAACTAACCAGGCGCGTTTTCGGAACAGCATCGGTGCGGGCATGACTTCTCTCGCAAGGGCATAGAAACGGACCATCGCGACAAGCGCGACGATCAAAAGGATAACAACAATTATGGGGGTGTGCAGGGCGACGGGGGTGGTGCTTTACGAGGCTTTACACGGCTTTACAACAAGCAGGCGCTAACAAAAGCCCAGGTGTTATAGCCATTGGTGGGCTGAGTGGCCGGGTCTGTTACCAGTCGATGATCAGCCCGGCCGCACACGTAGAAAGGGGTTAATCACGCGGCCCACCAGACCGGTCAACTTCACCGGTGCCTCTTGAACGGACAGGCACAGGCAATCTTGATCCAGGGTGGCGGTGGGACGATGGGTTTCGCCGGGCTGCTTCATCAGAAAATCGCCCACGGAATAGGTGCCGTTCTCGTCAGAGAAGCGCCCTTGCAGAACCAGTGTCAGTTCACGCCCGTTGTGGTCGTGTTCAGCGACGGTGCCGCCTTTTTTGATCCGGTGGAAGCACACTTCGTATTTGTCCTGGCCGGTTTCCAGCCGGGCAGCTTTCAAGGCCGGTGTGACAAAGGACCAACGCACTTTGCCGGAATCTGGAATCAACTTCTGAATGACCGGCGGCAGCTGTTGAAAGGCGGGTTTGACCGCTGGTGCCGCTTTTGTCGGGTTCGGCGCCTTTTCCCCACGGCTTTCTGTGCGAATCATCGCCATTACGGAGTTAAGCGCATCTTCAGGCACGTCGACTTTGTCGGCCTGTTCCAGGCAATGGCCGCCAATGCGATTGAATTTGGCCACCTGCTCGCGGCAGCTTGGGCAGAAGTGCAGGTGGGCTGCGACGCAAATACTGACCGCCCAGTCCGTGCGACCGGCGGCGTATTCCAGCAGCAATTCGTCTTCTGGATGATACCTAGCCACGTTGCCATACCTCTGAGGTTGCCCGCGCGCCACGCAATGGCGCTCGGTTCACTGTTTTGTCTAAATTGTACATGCCCAATAGCATCATAAATTTACCGCTGATTTCAGGCGCGATAGTCCCAGCCGAATGCGCGACTTCACCGTGCCCAACGGCAGATTGAGTTCTTCCGCCAGATCCGCGTGGGATTTTCCTTCCAGGTACACCTTGAACAGGCATTCGCGCTGCTCCTGAGGTAGCTCACTCAACAGAATGTCTATGTCCCGCTGGTCCAGTGACTGCTGCAAGTAGACAAAGGGCGGGTTGTCGGTACCTTCAGACCAGATGTCCTCGGACTCCAGCGTGCTGGTGGCGGCTTCGTTACTGGCGTGCTTGCGCAGGTAATCGATGCGGCTATTTCGGGCAATGGTGAATATCCACGTGCTGGCGGAGGATTTGCGAGGGTCGAAGCCAGCCGCTTTGCGCCACACCTTAACCATCACTTCCTGCACCAGCTCGTCGGCGGATTCTGGCGTCAGGCCGCCGTTGGACAGGTAAAAACCCTTAACGAGCGGCGCGAAATGCCGGAAAAGCCGCGCAAACACGCCTTCATCCCCGGCTGTCGCCAGCCGGGCCAGCAGCTGCGACCACTCGTCCTCACGCATGGTTGTCGATGCCACAATGTTGGTTGAGCCGGGTGCTATGGCCATAGTTGCGCGCTTTGGTCACTATTAACAGATGTTGTGTATGCATATACGGCTGCCGGGCTCAGTTGGATCACTGACAAATTTTAGTCGCTGACTGATCCGCTGGTAAGGTTATTTCGTATCAACCCCCAACACAGAAACCAATCGGCCCACACATGAGCACTCTGATTGAACAAGTTAAAGAGTTTTACCGCGTATTTAACAGCTATTCCAGTGAGCACTTGTCTGGGCTTTACCACCCTCAGGTGACCTTTACAGACCCTGTGCACCAAATTCAGGGCATTGATGCACTGGATAGCTACTTACGCGCCGGTCTGGCCAATGTCACCGAATGTCGCTTTGCCTTCCACGGCGATTTGGTCACACCGGGCCGGGCCGCCCTACCCTGGACTATGACCTTCGCTCACCCAAAGCTCAACAAGGGGGAGTTGATCACGGTGCCCGGTCTCAGCCTGCTGGAGTTTGACACTAAGATTCTGGCCCAACAGGATTTCTACGATATGGGTGCCATGGTGTACGAACAGGTGCCGATACTGCGGTCTGTAGTGCGATCCATTCGCCACAGGATGCAAAGCTGAGGTTGGGGATGATTAGTAACAAGACTATCTTGATTACCGGAGCCAGCTCTGGCATCGGCCGAGCCCTGGTGCATGAATTAGCCAAAGAGCGCAATTTTCTGATCGTCTCCGGTCGCTCCGAAGCCAAACTCCTGGCCCTGGCAGAGGAGGTGAGCGCACCTATGCTGCTGTTGCCGATGGATGTGGCCGACGAGGCGCAAATGCTGGCCGCAGAAAAACGTCTCAAGGTGCAGGTGGACAGTCTGGATCTGGTCATCATGTGCGCCGGTACGTGCGAGTATCAAGACGGTTGGCAGGTGAATCCCAGCCTGCACCGGAGGGTGTTCGACACCAACTATTTCGGTGCGGTGAATACGGTGCGGATGGCTCTGCCACTGCTGAAGAACTCGCAGAGTGCGCCCCGTCTTGTGGGCGTGGGTAGTTTGTCATCACTGGTGCCCTTTCCGCGCGCAGAAGCCTATGGCGCCTCCAAAGCAGCGCTGGATTATTTTTTGGAATCCCTGCGCGTGGATGTGGCACCGATCAAAGTGGCGGTAACGATGGTGCGGCCCGGCTTTGTGGATACCCCGCTCACCCGCAGCAATGACTTTGATATGCCATTCCTCATGGCACCGGAGGTTGCCGCCAAAACAATTCTGCGCGGTATCGCCAAAGGCAAAAATACCATCCATTTTCCTCTTAAGCTCAGTTTAACGCTGGGTTTTTTCAGGGTGTTTCACGGCTTCTGGAGCCGGATCGTCGCCCCAAAACTTCGCAAGCAGGACACCTTCTAAAGATGAAAATCGCCATCATCGGAAGCGGCATTTCGGGCCTAACCGCCGCTTACCAACTGAATCGTCGTCACGCCGTTACGGTGTTCGAATCGGCCGAGCGCATTGGCGGCCACACGGCCACCATTGATTTTGAATTGGATGGCCGACAGTACGCCGTAGATACCGGTTTTATTGTGTACAACGAATGGACCTACCCCAACTTCATTCAGCTGCTTGAGGAGCTGAATGTGGCCACGCAGCCCACCCATATGGGGTTCAGTGTCAGTTGCGAAACCAGTGGCGTGGAATACGCCGGTGACAACCTCAACACGCTATTTGCACAACGCGGCAACATTTTTTCTACGAGTCATTGGCGTATGCTGCGGGACATAATGCGCTTTAACAAGAAAGCTCAGGAAGACCTGGAGCACAATCGCATTCCCGAACACATGACGCTGGGGGACTACCTTGCACGGGAAAACTATTCCCAGGCGTTCTGCCAACGCTACTTGATCCCCATGGGTGCGGCCATCTGGTCCACCTCGTGTGCGCAGATGGAGCAATTTCCGCTGCAGTTTTTTGTGCGCTTTTTCAGCAACCACGGATTGCTGAACGTCGTGAATCGGCCCACCTGGCGAGTCATTAGTGGCGGCTCGGCAAATTATTTGAAACCACTCGCCGCCAGCTTTAAAGACCGCATCCGCCTGAATACCACCATTGTCAGCATCAACCGCGGTGCCAATTGTGTGCGTCTACTCATGCAGGATGGGACCACAGAAACCTACGACGGGGTGCTGTTGGCCACCCATTCGGATCAAGCCCTGGCGCTGCTGAATGACCCTTCGCCGGAGGAGTGCGCGGTGCTCGGTGCCATCCAGTACCAGGACAACAGCGTGGTTTTGCATTGGGATGAAAGCCTGCTTCCGAAAAACCGCCGTACCTGGTCCAGCTGGAATTACCGCTTGGGCAAAGACGCTCAGGCGCTGCCCACACTCACCTACAATATGAACATTTTGCAGGGCATTGAAAGCGACAAAACCTTTTGCGTAACCCTGAACGATGACTCACGCATAGACCCCGCCAAAATTATCGGCCGTTACACCTATGCTCACCCGCAGTTCTCGCTGGAGGCGGAAGCGGCCAAGCAGCGCTGGGCGGATATCAACGGCGTTAACAACACTTGGTACTGTGGTGCCTACTGGGCCAACGGTTTTCACGAGGACGGAGTGACGAGCGCGCAGCGAGCCGCCGAAATGATCGACCGAGATCCCCTGTCGTCCCAAGTCCGAAAATCGACGCTTTCGGCGAGTTTGGCGATCTAGTCGATGAAAAGCGCAATCTACACCGGCTCCATTTTTCATCAACGACACCGGCCCCATGTGCACGCATTCCGGTATCGGATTTTTTTGATGTATCTGAACTTGAGTGAACTTGATCAGGTATTGAAGCTGTCGCGCTGGTGGTCCACGAGCCGCTTCGCGCTCGCTCGCTTTAAGCGTGAGGATTTCCACGGCGACCCCGCTGTACCCCTGGATGATGCCGTCCGGGAAACAGTTTTTCAGGCGCTGGGGACACGCCCCGACGGCGATATTTGCCTACTCGCCAACCTGCGCTATTTCGGCTACAACATGAACCCCTTGGTCACCTACTACTGTTTTAGTAAGGCCGGCGAGCTGCAGGCAATTGTGGCGGAGGTTCACAATACGCCCTGGAATGAGCGCCACGCCTATGTGATTCCCTGTGATCCAGCGGCGCCTAAACAAAGCTATCACTTTGACAAGACGTTTACCGTCTCTCCGTTCAACCCCCTGAATATGACGTACAGCTGGCGATCGACGTTGCCCGGCGAGACTCTGTCGATTCGCATCGATAACCTGATGGACGATACCTGTGTGCACAGCGCCGCGTTGTCATTGCAGCGTCGGCCCATAAGCCGCGCCAATCTTAACCGAGTACTCCTGTCCTACCCGCTGCAGACAACCAAAGTCATTGCCACGATTTACTGGCAAGCCTTGCGTTTGTGGCTTAAAAAAACACCGTTCCTCGGAAAAGACAAAACCCTCGAACAAGTACCTTCAAAAGCAAATGTGGAGCCGTTAGGCCATGAAGACCATAGACTATAAAGCCGAAAGGTTTAAACACACCTCGGGCGATGGCCTGACCGCCTATTGGGCGAAAAAAATAATGCTGCCTATGCTGGAACGTATTGCCGTAGGGCGTTTGACGTTGAGTGACGGCGATCAGACCTGGCACTTTGGTAAGCCCGATTGCGCCTCAGGCATACAGGCCCGCATTCGCGTGCACCACGCCAGCGCCTACCGGCAAGTACTGTTGGGTGGAACCATCGGCTCCGGGGAGGCCTATATGGCCGGTGCCTGGAGTTCGCCGGATCTGTTGGCGGTCATTCGCCTATTTGTTGCCAATCAGGCACTGCTAGAAAAAATGGATTCCCGTTGGAGCTGGCTAGCCAACCGCGGCTTGAGTCTGTTAGAAGCGGTAACGCCCAACACCGTGAGCAATTCAAAGAAACACATAGTCTCGCACTACGATTTGAGCAATGATTTTTTTGAGTTGTTTCTCGACCCGCAAATGATGTACTCGTCGGCGATTTACCAAAGCGATGACACTTCCCTGGAAACTGCCGCCGTTTACAAACTGGATCATATTTGCCAGCGCCTGAAACTGAACTCCGATGACCACCTGCTGGAAATCGGTAGCGGTTGGGGCGGCTTGGCGATTCACGCCGCCAAGCACTACGGTTGTACCGTTACCACAACCACCATTTCGGATCAGCAGTTTAACTACGCGCAGGCGCGCATTGCTCGAGAAGGACTACAGGGGAAGATCCAGCTGTTAAAAAAGGACTATCGCTTGCTGGAAGGACAGTACGACAAACTGGTATCCATCGAGATGGTGGAAGCTGTGGGTCACCAGTATTATGGTGAGTTCTTCAACAAGTGTTCATCTCTGCTCAAGCCCTCCGGCTTAATGCTGATGCAGGCCATCACCACGGCGGATCAGCGTTTTGACCGGGAGAAGCGCAACATTGATTTCATTCGCCGCTACATCTTCCCCGGCGGTTGTTTACCCAGTAATGCCGAGATTCTGTCCACTACGGCCTCGGCCACGGATATGCACCTAGTAGGCCTGGAAGACATCACCCAAGATTATGCACAAACCCTGCGGGATTGGCGCAAGCGCTTTTTTGATCGCTTGGATGCCGTAAAAGGCATGGGCTACAGTGAGAGTTTTATTCGCATGTGGGAGTTTTACCTCTGTTATTGCGAAGGCGGCTTTCGTGAGCGAATGGTCAATACGGCCCAGTTTTTATTCGCCAAACCGCACAATCGCGATCGCTATCTCTAAGTGACTGATCCAAACTCCTGGGCGCCCCGTACAACAGAAGGCATACCGTTAGGTGCTGAATGTTGAGTCGAGGTTACCCATGGAGTCTGGTGCGATAAGCCGCTGCGTAAACTGGCGACGGGTTTTGGGTTGTTGGCTCGAGCATCCCGCAGGAAACGGTATTTGGTTTTACCTGCTTTGGGCTTGTGCCATCGTTGGTCGCGAAACCTGGTTGCCGGTTACGCTGGCCTTGCTGCTAATTCACATCCTAGTGGTTGAATACCCTCGTCGGGAGCTGGCGTCAGCCTTGCCCTTGGCAGCGATAGGCGTGCTGCTTGATAGCGTCCTCAGCTACGTCGGATTTTTCTATTTTGAAGGTTATCTGTGGGCGCCTCCCTGGCTCGCGGCGCTTTGGCTAGGCTTCGCTCTTTGTCTTCACCGCAGTATGCGATTTTTCGCTCGGCACTGGGTGTTGAGTGTGGGTTTCGGCGGTATGGGCGGCGCCTTAAGCTACTGGAGCGGCATGAAGCTGGGGGCTGTGGCGTTCGGTTTGCCTGAGTGGCTGAGCGTCGTACTCATCGCTTCAATGTGGGCCCTGCTGTTTCCTCTGTTAATTGCTCTCAACCGCATTTTTCATGCATCTGCACCGAGGAGAATGCCGTGAACCGGGTGAACGTTCTACTGTGTTCCTGTTTGTTGCTACTCCAGGGCGTCGCCCTGGCGAGTGAATCTGAACAGCAAGGCCAATGGCAGTTGGTGGGAAAGGCCCAGTTGCGAGTGCTGTTCTTTGATGTCTATGAGAGCCGACTCTACACTGAAGACGGCCGCTACCAGGAAGGCCAAAGGCCTATTCGGTTGGACATTCACTATCAGCGGGATATCACCGCGAGCAAACTTCTCGAGCAAACCCGTAAGGAATGGCGCCATTTGGGCGTCGAGCAAGCGAAAGTAGAAACCTGGTCCGACAAACTAAAAGCCTTGTGGCCGGATGTTGGGAAGGGCGACCTACTATCCTTTGACATTGATGAACATGGCAAGGGCCGTTTTACCTACAACGGTACCCCACTTGGGGTGATCTCTGACTCTGAAATGACAACAACCTTTCTGCATATCTGGCTGTCCCCCAACACCAGCCGCCCCGAGCACCGAGCGCAGCTTATCACTCCCTGACAAGTCTGCTGGCGCGGCAACACAGCGTTGCCGTTACGGCGTCGGGGAAACGCTTATTGCCAAGCCCGCTCCAGGCGAGCCATATCGTTAACCAGCATCCAATGCCCGCCGCCCTCCTCGACCCTCTGTTGCCAACCTGCCAATCGCTCCTGGTACTCCCTGGGGTTATTGTTGTCCCCCCGCTGGCGTTTTACATTTACCGCAACCACGTGAACCGAATCCAGGTTTGCCTTCACCTCCCGGTCCAGCCAGGGTGGTAGGTCCTCGTGCAGATCCGACAAAATGAACAGGTGTTTTTGTCCCGCTTCCATCTCATGCAAATAGTCACTGGCCAACAGTATGCCGCCGGTAATATCGCTGTGATGGCTGGGTACCCGAAACTTATCCAAAAAGCCGTCCACCTGGGACTGAAACAGCCGTTTTTGTTGGCTAGCGACACTGGGCCGGTGATCGAAGGTCGCCTGGGCAATCACATTGCGTTCGGTAAAGCTGCTGTTGTCAATGAACGCAATCGCCAGGGAATCGCCGCTGTTCAGGTTGGCCAGCAAATAGTTGCTCAGGGTGCGCGCCTGTTGCAACTCGCTGGCGTAGTCTCCTGAAATGTCGATCAGTATAAACGCGGCCCGGCGGTTGTCCGGCGGTGCGCCACAGCCGTGCAGAAGCAGCACGGCGAGCGCAGCCAACACCATAACGATGTTGTACGATTTCAGAAAAAAGAGGCTATGCGTTTTCATTGCTTAGGCCTCCTGAACGTTGAACGGCAAGTCGTCTGCGACATCGTCCACCGTGCGCGAGCGACGACTGGTGGCTTTGCGTTTCTTGGGCCCCACAGGCGCGCTTTCGTCCTCGGCGTCCAGTTCTGATGCTTCGAGGCGGGCGTTCTGGGTAGAATTCTCTCTGTGCCACTTCACCGCCCGTTCGATACTGAGCGGAATCATAATCAGCAGATCGTAGAAGCTCACCAGCATCTTACTCAGATGATTCGCCATACCACCGGTGGTGCGAATTAGGACGCGCAATGTGCGCAGAAATCCCAACAGCAACAGGCCGAGGACCGTGCGCAGAGAGTGTACAAACGATTCCAGAGGGATGCCCACAAAGGCCAATGCAAAAGGCAGAATAAAACCAAGCACCAATTGACCGATGGAAGGAATCCAGCGGAACTGCGCTTCTGCCACTGTGGCGCCTGCCAGGGATTGCGCCAATGCCTCACGGTCCAGCGCCAGCAGATCGCGCATGTACGCCAAGGAGGCTTCAATGCTCGCAAAGATCACCAGTATGGTAAAAGCGGCAATGGCGATGCGTTTGCGCATCTTGTCGTCCAGACTGCCGATCACAGGAAACAAACGCGTAATCTGCAAGGCTTCCAGCAGAAACAGCCCCATGGTGATCTCCATCATGATAATCACCAGCGCCGCCACATCCGACGTGCGTACGGAGCCGATATAACTGGCGCCGCCGACCATTTCGGACATGGGCAGAGCGATCAAGTGGAAGTTGATAATGC
Organism: Marinimicrobium hydrolyticum; assembly: GCF_030848505.1. Lineage (GTDB taxonomy): Bacteria > Pseudomonadota > Gammaproteobacteria > Pseudomonadales > Cellvibrionaceae > JAVDDU01. Next base: position 43,585 of record NZ_JAVDDU010000004.1, on the reverse strand, counting down.
CCCCGAACGCGGCGATAACCAGTACCAAGCTGGCGATAAAAAACTGCGTCAGGGACGAGGCTGTGAGCGAGTTCACAGCTTTGTCTTCCGCTTTGCGTAAGCTCTCATAATCAGCCATGTGACGATCGATAATTTTACTGCGCTCCTCCAGCCCGGTGAGCATGTTCTGAACTTTGCTCATGGTGCTGTTTAGTGTGCGCCACTCCGGTTGCATGCTATTGAGGATTTTATGCCGCTCGTTGGCATTTTTTTGGTACGCCTTGAAGCTCTGCTGGTGGGAATTCTCCACAGCGTCCTGGATGTTTTCCAGAATCTTTACCACCGCCGGGTCGCCCGAGGTGGGCAACGAGGCAATGGTGTCCATCACTTCCGACCAAGCCGGTGGCAGCAGGACTTCCCCACTGGCTTCGTGGTAGTCGTCCTGAATTTTTTGCAATGTATCGGCCAGCTTGCGGTGCAAACTCGGATACTGGCTCAAATCCCGCTCGACAATAGCATTGATGCGGTGGAACTCTCGTTCAACGGCCTTTTCGGACGCTTCGCGCCCCATGGCCAGCAGTACATCGCGATTGCGTTCCTTGACTCGCTCTTCCAATTGGCGAATGCTCGCCGATGCGAGGCGCAGGCTGGTGTATATGGCCCGGCCTGTACTGCGCAAAAGTTGATGGCCGTGCGGCCGGCCGGCATAAAGTAATGTGATGCAGATCACAAGCCAGATGGCCAGCGATAGCGCTGGCGAGTCTGACCAAACATAAAAAATATTCGTCAACATGATGTTCACCCTGTGTGTTATATAAAGTTTTGGCAGGCGGCATGCCTGATACAGAGTGAGTATCCAACACGCTGGTGAAAAATCTGTGAGTTACTGTTTTTGGGGACGGGTGGTGAGTGAGTCTCCTTGGTTGGCATTTCCTATCAAAGCCCTAAAAACGTCTTGAGCTGCAGCAATGATTTTCTTAATAACCGTTGGGGTAGGGTTTGGCGATTTACCTCCGGGACACGCCGTAGATACGTCCATGTAGGCTCGGCACCGACATCCATGTCGGTGACGGTCCCGGAGGTAACTCCCCAAACCCTGCGGACCGACTGGTGCCACTAAGCTCTTGTCCGCTTTGGTAAATGCTTGCTCCGCACTCTGCTTAGATTGCCAATCCGCTTATCTCCCGGATGTATCAGCGTGGCACGGCGGAGAGTGGGGTAGATACCTCCCGGACTGTCGCAGACAGGAAGTCTGCGTCATGCCCCCAGGGAAGGGTTTCACTGGGCACGTCCATGTGCCCAGCCCTACGGGCAGCCTACGGCTGTGCTAATCGTCTTTCCTGACGATTAGTTCGGCGTGTCCGGGAGGTATCTACCCCACTCGCAGCACTAGACCAAAGCGCAATCCCTTCATTCCGTATCGATAGTAAAGTGCTACACTCAAACAAAAACGCTAAAGGCAAGGCACATGGCCAGCATTCTCTGGGTAGAAGATCAGTCTCACTGGGTGGATCGCTTCAAGCCGATCCTGGAAGAGACGGTGTTCGACCAAAAGCCTACCGACGTACACCTGTTCCGCTTTGCCGAGGCCGCTTGCCAGCACATTCGTTTGGCCAAGCAAGCACCCGATCTCGCGCTGCTCGACGCGCACATGAACGGTAATGATGAAGCGGGCTTTTCCGTTTCCCGCGCACTGCAAAAAAAATGGCCCGACGTACCCATACTCTACCTTTCAGAACACAGCGGAACAGGTATAGAACAGCAGGCTTTTGAAACGACTGGCGCCGTGGACTTTATCGCCAAACATCAACGCAATATCGAATCGGTACTCTGTTGGCGCATACGCGCGGCCTTGCGACAGAGCGCGCTCAGTCGGCCAGGGTCTCAGGCCGTGGGCGATGTGCTGCACTCGGGCGACCTCACACTGGATACCGTAAGCTGGGAAGTTTACTGGAAGGGACAGAAACTCATGAACCCCGCCAACCACAAACGGCCACTGGCGCCCACGCCGAGAAAAATCCTGCGCTATCTGGTGGAGGCCGCACCACAGCCGCTGAATACGACACAAATTGCCGGTCATCTGGATGCCGACCCGGAGCGATTTTCCTATGCCAATTATCGGCAACACATTCGTACCCTTCGCCTCTCCTTTGACCAGGCGATGGGAGGGAGTGGCGAGTTTTTGGAGCTGTGTCGAAACGGCACCGGTATTGTCACTTTTGGCGATGAAGGCGCCTACTTCTGGAAGCCTAACCGATGAGCAAAGATAACAACATGAAACCGCCCGATAGCCGGGTGCACAAAGTAACTTTTCCTTGGCTGAGCACGCTCGCTGGCCTCGCGCTGATTTTGTACCTTCTGGCATTGAGTGACCCTGGACTGCTGAACTTCTACGACATTCCCGCCATCTGGCTTAGGGACGAGATCAAATACCTATTTTTAGCGGTGTTCGTGTGTTTGCTATTTCGGGATTTGATCCGTTACCACCGTCAGTACCGAAACCAGGGGAAAGATATTAAGAGGCTGCGCAATCAGGTCACTGAATTGTGGCAGAGCAAAAAGCAACTGCAGTTAAAAGCCCACACCTACTCTGGTCACGCGGATAAGCTCAAATTATTTATCAGCGACAAGCTGCTGGATTACATTGAGTACGATGAAAAATTCTTACATTTCAAAAGTATTGCAGCAGAAGTTAGGCACAACGGCGTAATCAGCTTCGATAAAGTACAGACTGTACTGAAAGATCTGGCCAACGCCGAGGCCGACAGGGCCCCCGACCATCAAGACGTTCAGGCCGCCCTCGAAGCTATGCGCTATCTATGGGATCTGCTCGACCTTTCCACGGCGGACAACCTGGCTCTACATATTGGCAATTTGTTGTGCGAATGCGAGGAACACTACTGCCAGCAGATGTTGGACGTAGCGGATGCCCCGCTTCTGCCCTACGAACCCGTCTACTCACCTCAAGCTGCGGCCTGGAGAGCCTTGGGCTTGGTGCGCTCCGAACCACTGTCACCGCTTTTGGATCAGCAGGACTATCGGCTGGTCGATTCTCAATGGTTTGTAAACTTGTCCACGGTGGGCAGCTTGCTGGGCAATGAAAACCATTTGGTACTGCTGCTGGAAAACCTACTCAAAAATGCTCAGTTTTTTTCCGGCAAGCGCGGTTACAAAGTGCCTTTCGCCCCCGTTGCGCTGACCTTGGCGGAAAATCAAGGCTACGCCCATGTGTGTGTCTACAACCGCGGGCCGCATATTCGTGAAGAAGACCGGCCCAACCTGTTCCAACTGGGTTTTTCCACCCGGCGCGCCCGCGAGCATCATGGCCGCGGCCTGGGCCTGTATTTTGTCAATGAAATCGTCAAAGGCTATGAGGGCCAGATACAGGTGCACAACATCTATACGCCAGAAGCCAGTTACACCGTGCGTTTGGAGCTGGACAATGGAGATATTCTGACTGACCGAGTGGAAGTGGTTTTGGTCGATGGCCAACCTCAATGCCGAGCGCCGGAGGGCGGCTACGAAGAAGCCAGAGAGTGGCCCCTGGATGCCGCGCTACGCAGCGTGGAAGTCACGGCCGTCAGTGAGCAGCTCCACGAAGCCACCCAGCGGCTCGAGGCGTTTGCCACCAAGGGTAAACAAGAGCGGTTCGATCCCGCCCATCCAGAGCGCCCCTTTTGGCGTCTGAGCTACCAACCCCAACGCAGTGCTCGACGCCTCTGCTTTGAGCCCATGGACATTAGCGGGGTTCAGTTCGATGTACTGTTGCCCACGGCGGCGCAACGTCTGGATAACACTGAGCTCGATCTCGCCGAAGACATCGATGCGGAAGTTGAACGCCTGGATGAGCGCTTTCGGGCGCGAGTGGTCCAGGGGGGGTCGACCTGACCGTTCGAACCTTTGTTTGCGGTAAATCAAAGTGTCCGTTCGAGCACCGTGCTACTTTTTCTGGACTCAACGCCCCTGAAGAGAGTCCACACCATGCCCGAACGCATCCTGATTATTCAAGGCCACCCCGATAACAGCGAAGGTCACCTGTGCCACGCCTTGGCCGACGCTTATGCCGAGGGCGCACAAAGAGCCGGGCGCACAGTCAAGCATCTGGATATCGCGGCCCTGGATTTTCCGCTTTTGCGCAGCAAGCAAGAGTGGGAGCACGGCAGCGTGCCCCCGGCGCTGGAAGAGGCTCAAGAGGCCATCGAGTGGGCCGAGCACCTGGTGTTGGTGTTCCCACTGTGGCTGGGTGATATGCCCGCGATGGTAAAGGGCTTTCTGGAGCAGGTGGCGCGGCCGAGCTTTGCGTTTAATCAAGAGAAGTCGAATCCGTTTGCCCGCAAGCGGCTGATTGGTCGTTCTGCCCGGGTGGTAGTCACCATGGGCATGCCCGCGCTGGTGTACCGGTGGTACTTTCGCGCCCATAGCATCAAAGCCTTGGAGCGAAATATTTTGGGCTTTGTGGGCTTTGCGCCTGTGGATGAAACATTGATTGGCTCGGCCGGGCTCATGAAGCCCGACACGGCCAAAAAGTGGTTGAGTAAAATGCGTAAACTGGGCGAGAAAGGCGCCTAGCAAGCGGTTGAAAGCGACCTTGCATCGCTGGGTCGCCTTCAACGATTAAACAATCTGCTGACTAAGGCTTTTTGAAAAAGGTTAGGAACGCGCCTGCAGCCACTGCCGCTGCCCCGAGTATGAAGTACCACATGGTGGCGTCTGTGAAGCGCCCGGTAACAGCTTCTGTTACCTGATCTCCAATTGCCTGGGATGATTGCCAACCGAAGAAAAGCAGTAAAACACCCACCACCAGTAACACTATGCCGACAAGTTTTGGTGCACCCATAAGTCACTCCTTTTTAAGGTTGATTGTAGGTTCCCGTGCCGTAATTTGAATACGGCGTTGATGCGTGGCATCGAACACAGCGCCACCCTTTTCGTCGGGCTCCGCTATCGACGCTACTGGCTCCCCGCAAGGCTGTCAACCGCACCCAGATCAAACAAGCCTTTTGCTACTTGGATTCGGTAACAAATTTGCCCAGCAATACCGGCAGCAGCGTCAAATTCCACAGTACCGCCATAAACATGGCCAAGCTCGACAGCAGACCGAATTGGGCACTGGGCACAAAATCCGAAAAGCCTAATTGCGAAAACCCCAAAATTATAATCAAAGAGGTAAACAAAATGGCGAAACCCACACTGAACGTCGTGTTATGCAACGCGTCAGCGCTGGAACCATCGGCCAGCTCCTGGCGGTAGCGATGCACATAGTGAATGGTGTTATCCACCGCGATGCCCATGGCAATGGACGCGATGGTAATGGTCATCAGGTCAAGGGGAATATTCAACCAGCCCATGGTGCCCAAGACTCCCACCGTCGACAGCAAGTTCGGCGCAATGCCAATAAAAGCAGTCCGGAGAGATCGAAATATCACCAAAAACGTCAGTGTTAATGCGATATACACCAAGCCCAGTGAGAGTACCTGAGAGCGAAACAGGCGTTGCAGTATGTCTTGGTAAAGCACAAACAGATTGGTCAGCTGATAGTCATCTGAACCGATGCCAAGCTCTTCCATGCCGGCATGAATGTCCGCCATGAGATCAGCCCGGTTGAGTCCTTCAGTGGCATCTTGAATCCGCGCACTGATACGCAGCTGGGAGTGCTCTTCGGAAAAATAGGAACCCACCAATTCTTCTCGCAGCTCTTCATCAATAATGCGATAGGCGGCAGTCAGTTCGTATTCCGTGAGAGGCACGCCGAGGATGTCTTGCGCCAGTTGAGTAAAGTTAACCACAGAGAGAAGCTTTCCCATGCCTTCAAGATCCTGCAGCATCTCCTGCACCCGCTGTGCCATCTGCACGGCTTCAGCAGTAATAATGAGCTCGTCCTGATCGGTCTCCGGCAACTCAAGAACCACATCCAGGGGCGTAGATCCACCCAGCTCCTGATCAATAAACGACAGCTCCCGGTGTGCATCCGTGCCTTCACTGAAGTAATCGATAAAACTGTTTTCCACGTTTAGGCGAAACAAGCCAGCACCGCCGACAACGAGTGCCACAAGACTGATAGTGATAACGGTGCCCTTCCAGCGCTGATTCAGGGCATCGGTTCCCGCCAACACTCGGTGCGCGAGCTTCCGATGACCTTTGGCACCTTCACGGGGAAAGAGCGCAAGCAGGGCGGGAAATAACAACAAGCTAACCAACAGCGAAAATGACATGGCGATGATCATCATCCAGCCGAAGGAGATCACAGGCTGTATGCCCGTAAACAGCAGAGAGGCAAAGCCGACCGAGGTAGTTAAACCGGCATAAAAACACGGTGCCGCTTTCTTGGCGAAGGCGGCTTGAATCAGCTCCTGTTGGCTCCACTTGGGCTGCGCGACGCTGAACTCTCGATACTGCACGATTAAGTGCACCACGATCGCCAGGGTAAGAATCAGTTGCAAGGCGATAAAGTTGGAGGAAATCACGGTGGTTCTCAGTCCGAGCATGCCGAACAGCCCCACCGTAAACAGCACGCTGAATGTGCAGCAGATTACGGGAATCAGCACCCAACGAAAACCGCCAAAGAGCACAAACAGCAACACGCAGATCATCGCGGCGATGAGACTTCCGAACAGGAACAAGTCGTTTTGTATGATCTCGATCAGTTGGTAACCCAGAACATGGGCGCCACCCAGATAAAGCTCCGCGTCAGCTTCATACTGGGCAATGATGTCTCGGATGGTATCTATTTCTTGAACGCGGATTTCATCCAGTTCATCTTGTAGCGGCTGCGCCCGTTCCTGAAGCTGCTCAATTTCACCCTGTTCTTCGCTGCTTAGGTCACGCTCCAGGGCGTTCGCTTGAATGGCCGTAATCTGGCTGCGTATTTCTTCGAGTTCTTCATGGGGTCGAAATAACACCTGGATGGCGGTGGCCGTTTGTGCCTGATTTACCAGCAAGTCTTCGTAGATGGGGTTGCCCGACAGTGCGTCGCGCAGTTGCTCGTGGCTGAAGTTTTTTTGTTCGTGTGTCCATTCTTGCGGTTCGCCCTCGGTCCAATCACCTTCCATCAGTGAAATAAGCGGCACGTTCAATAGAGAACGTACGGATTCTACCCGTTCAAGTCCGCGCAGCTTTTCGGTCAGTGAGCCGAGGTTGGTGTATGTCTGTTGGGAGAAAAGATCCAGCTCTCGCGGTTGATACGCGACCAGCACAAATTCCTGGGGAGAGAAGCGCTGGTTCATTACTTCGGTGCGAATGTAATGAATGTTATCTCGTGTGAGCAGGGTGTCGGCCGAAGCGTCAATACGAAAGTGTTGCGCCTGCCAACCCAGCGCCAGAGCGGCCAGAATAAAAACACCCAGGACGATGAGTGGATGTGTGGTCAATGCCTGTGCGAGTCGCTTCACAAATTCTGCCTTTGAAGTGAGTTAATCCTTTGCTTTCTTACCATTAATTAGCGAATTAGCAATTAGCAGGAAAGGGTGCCCGGCGTTCTGAGACACGCTGTGTATATTTCCTTGTACGCTCCGCGTCGGCTTCCTGCCTCCGAGGGTCTCAGAACGCCGGGCACCCTTTCCTTCGGCTTGGGTGCTGCGTTCACTCGTCGGAAAGTTAAAGTTATTCCTCATTGCCAGAAAGTTTTTGGATTCCCGCCTGCGCGAGGATGACGGCGTTCAACGACTCGGGTTCAATCTTCGTCATTCCCGCGCAAGCGGGGATCCAGAGAGGTCATCACATAGCGTGTCATTCCCGCCATCGTCGCCGTAATTTGCGCTAAGGCACTATTCCTCTTGTTCGTCCTCGTCCTCGTTATCATCATCAAACTTAAACTCCGCATCCCGCATAATGGTTTGCAGGTAAAAGTTGCGGATGAATAGGTAGGGGTCGTCGCTCTCCTCCACCATTTTTACATAGCCGTCTGCCTCGGGCGCAAAATCCTGGAAGTAATCAAAGCCTTGTATAACGATACGCTCGCCGTCGTCGGTAACGATGTATGAAATGGGGTGGAAATAACCTTCGACCAGCGCCGAGGTGCCAGCGCGCAAACTGGATGGTCCCAAAAATGGCACCACCACATAGAAACCATAACCGGCGCCGTACTTGGCTAGTGTGTCATCAAGACTGGCGTCCGCGGGCTCAATGCCAAACCAATTGTCGGCGGGGTCAAAAAATCCCAGAATGCCAACGGTAGTATTAATGCCAAAGCGAGCCACGTTGGCGCCGGCCGCCCTGGGCTCCAACTGCAAGAGATTGTTGATCAGGTGAACCGGTGCCTGGAGGTTATCGAAAAAATTACTGAAGCCCTGCCGAACCGGCGCGGGCACGCGGCGGTTGTAACCTCGGGCTAAGGGGACGAACACATAACGATAGCTGACATCGTTAAAAGCAAACACGGCCCGATTAACAGGCTCAAGGGGATCGCGAAATTCGCGGTAGGCTACTACCGTGGGTTCAATGTCGTCAGGATGGTCGCTGCTTTCGTCGGCGGTTGCTGCAAAATCATCTTCTAACGATGCGCATCCGCCAGCAAGGACCGCGACGAATACAAGCATGACCAAGGGTTGGACTCTTCCTGGCGCAAGAATAGATCGACAAAACGCGACCGACCCTCGCGCGTAAACGCGAGTTGATTTGGCCCACTGATCAAGCATTGGCATGCGCATGGCTTTGACATTGCCACAATCTCACAAAGGAGTAAATCGAGTCGGTAGTGGAATGCGACGCTACCAAATAGATTGGCGCCTACTTTCCCATTGGCCGTCGGGAGTTCGACAAGCGCCGTAAACGAAGGGTGGGTGTTGTGTTGGAATGACATACAACAAGTCGGTAAACCAATAACAATTGTTGTTGCTTGCCGTCACCCGAGCTGGGTAATGGGCAAAAAATCGAAAGTCTTTGAGTGCGTCGCTGTTCCAGGCGCGTACTGCTTCGGCGGCGTCGGTACTGCCTAGCGCAGAAAAGCGCGGATGATAGTGCCAGGAGAGATCGGGCAAAGGTTCATAGGCTTGAGCCGCATCACGCAGCCAGGGGTGCGGCCACCAGCGCGCCAGAGGTGAGGCGTCAGAACGCAGATGCGCATGTGCCTGCCAGTGGCCATGTTCAGTACTAACGATTAGCTTCCAGTTAAGAGGCGAGAAGGGTTGCGGCCAGGCCTCGACTTCAATCGGTTCGTCCACCTTGGCGGCGAACTCATGGCCAATGTGTCTCGCTTCCTGTTTGTTGACGATTAACCACCCCAACCACAGTGCCAGTAGTAGCCAGCTCACGCCCACCGCCTTGGGCCAGCGCCAAGCTAGCAGCAAGCCGAGCAGCAGTAGAGAAGAAAACCAGGGGTCAATGACAAACACCCAGCCCAGCGATAGGCGCCAGTCGCTAATGGGCCACAGTAACTGTAGATCCCAGGCGGTAATTAAGTCGGCGAGGATGTGGGAAAGCACACCGAGGCAGGCATAGGCGTATAAAAACCGCCAGGATTGTTGGCGCCCACTCACCACATACACAGCGCTGCTGACCAGCGCGCCCCATAGGGGAAGCATAATCAGAGAGTGGGTAAAGCTTCGGTGCCAATAGGCGTGAAAGGCGAGCGGGTCAATAAAAAATAGAGCGAAATCAACGTCTGGAAAGAGCGCTCCGCCCACTGCGGCAACGAGGGCCCAAGGCGATATTTTTTTGTGCCGGCGGGGGGTGGACAGCGCGCAGAGTGCGCCCAGCCCGGCGTGGGTGAATAGATCCATTTAGCCCCGATCCAATTAACTGGTTCCGCTTACATCCATAAGCCCAAGCGGTCCCCATTGGTTAAACGCTTGTGCAAAAACTCGCGGGTTTTGCGTTGGTCTTCAGAGCTGTCCCGCAACCAGTACGAGAAAGTCGCCAGATACAAGCTGGTAAGCGCTAACTCCTGGGCAATGCGCCGGCCGTGGCTGGCAGTAAGGCCAGCGGCTTCGCGAAACCACTGTACGGTCCGGCTGATACGCAATACGCCCGCGGCCTGCAGGTGAATATGGCCAGGTTCGAGCTTGTACAGCAGCATCTGCCCGGTGAGCTGTCGGTGTTCCGCCATGGCATCCAACCAACACAGAATCACCTGCTCCAAGCGCGCCTGGTTGGTCAAAGGCGCCCAATCGGGGGTGGGCGTGCGACTGAGGAGGGCGTGGTCGGCGCGGTCAAACCAAGCCTCCACCAAATCGTCCTTTTGGGGAAAGTGGCGGTAAATGTCGCTTAGGGGAATGCGCAGGGCGAGGGCGATGTGGTTCAAAGTGAGCTTTTCCCAGCCGCACTCGGCGGCCAGACTCAGCGCTTGATCCAAAATTTCCTGTTGCGTTGTCATAGGCGGTCCCAGGTTAAGAAATTCCATCTCTAAACAATGCCTTGCTTATCGGGGTACTACACACCGCAGAGCACAGACATTAGGATTCGGGAATGTATTGATAGCTCCATTCCATCAGTTGCATGGCCAGCTCATCGGCCGCTCTCCCCAAAGCGCTGACCACGGCATCGAGACTGGTGCCGGAACTGACCTCGCGCACCTCAAAACGGCGCGTGGCGAGGGCTTCAAAACGGCCGGCGTGGATCAGTTGAGCGTCCAGGCGTATACGCGCCTCTGGAGTGCCATTGACATACTCAATGTGAAAGGCGCGCAAATCACTCACCAATTCAATACGCGCATTGACTCGGCTCTCCTCATCCACCACGGCTCTCAGGCGGCCATGCTCGCGGAACGCCTCAATCAAATGGTCCCGCACCAGCACCGGCGCCAAATCCGCCCAGCGGGCGTTTTCATAGGCACTGAGCTGCTGCTCGGAGGGCATCACCAAGAGACGCGTACTGGCCAAGGTGCGGCTGGCACGGGGTGTTTCCAGACGCAGGGACTGATTGATGGCGGCGGCGTCAGAGGCCTCTGGCGGCGCTGACGGAAGCACATACACTTGATAGGGCTCCGGCTGGGGAAAAACCGTACAGGCCGACAAGCCGCCAAGAAAGGCCACAGCCAGCAGCCAAGGTCTAACACTCATGGGCTGTACTCCTGAATCTGATCACTGCCAAAGAGAAATTCCGTGGCGTTGTCGTCGAGCCGCTCCGCCACTTGCTGTACCGCGCGCAGGGCGCTGCGGAAATCTCGGATCGCCGGACCCAAATCCCCGACACTTTTCAGCCCGCGGTCCAGGCTGCTCTGGTTTTCATCCAGCAAGACTTCCAAGGTATGCATAGCCTGTCGGGCACTTGCCAAGGCCTGGCGTCCGTCCGCATCCACCAACTGGTTTACGGTGTCCACCAAAGTGCCAGCGTCGGTGAGCAATTGATTCAGCGCCTGCAGGCTTTCTCCCAGTTCGCCCCGGTGTTCGGCAAAGGTACGCGTGGTTTGCCCAACATCGTCCAGTATTTGGCTCACCTTGGTGGCATTATCCTCGGAGAGTAGGCGCGCGGCGTTCTCCAGGAGCTGGTTCAGGTTACCGATAATCTCCTCACCGTCCGTGAGCAGGGCACTCAGTGGAGACGGATCACCGGGAATGACCGGGGGATCGTCGTAGTCACCGGGTAACCGCGGGCTTTCCGGTGTGCCCCCGTGAAGCTGAACCACCATGCCGCCGGTGATATTGGCCAGCTCCAGCTTGGCGCGGGTGTCTTCTTTAATGGGGGTTGTTTTGAATACTCGAATGCGTGCTCGTACGTGGCGAGGATCGTCCTGATCGAGCTGTAGGCTGAGCACGTCACCGACTTTAATGCCGCTGTAGAGCACTGAGCTGCCCTCGGACAGACCGCTCACAGCTCGTTCAAAACCGATTTCGTAGTAGGTGTAATCACGGTCGGAGGCTGTCTTCCCGAGCCACAGGGCGAACATCAGGATGGCAAAAAACGCCAACACGGTGAACAAGCCGATCATAATGTGGCGAAATCGGGTTTCCATTCAGGAGTTCTCCAGTGAATCTGCAGCCCGGCGGGCCGCGCGGCCGCGTGGGCCGTGAAAATATGATTGAATCCAGGCGTTATCGTGCGCGGCCACAACGGGCAAGCGGTCCGCCACCAGTACGCGTTTGTTCTCCAGTACTGCGACCCGATCACAGGCGGTATACAAGGTGTCCAGGTCGTGTGTCACCAAAAACACCGTTAACCCTAGCGCGTTCTTGAGCGTCAAAATCAGTTCGTCGAAAGCGGCGGCACCCACGGGGTCCAACCCCGCTGTGGGCTCGTCCAAAAATAACACTTCCGGATCCAAAGCCAGAGCTCGGGCCAAAGCGGTGCGTTTGATCATGCCGCCGGACAGTTCCGCTGGGTACTTCAGCGCCGCCTCCGGCGGCAGTCCGGTCATGGCAAGTTTAAGCCGTGCCAGGTGCTCCGCGTCATCACGCTCCAGGCTGGCTTGTTCGATCAAGGGCAGCGCGACGTTTTGCTGGACGGTGAGCGATGAAAACAAAGCGCCATGTTGAAACAGTACGCCGAAGGGGCACGCCAGGTCCAGGGTCTGGGGGATGGTGTGTGGGTGCTGCAAATGCTCAGTGAGCACCTGCACCTGCCCGGCCGAGGGTTTTTGTAAGCCAACAATACAGTTTAAGAGTACCGATTTGCCGGTGCCAGAACCGCCCACAACCCCAAGGATTTCGCCCTGGTGAATATCCAAGTCCAGATTTTCGTGCACCACCAGCTTGCCAAAGCGGTTGGCGAGCCCGCGAATCTGAATCAGTGTCTTTGCTTCCCGAGTCACCAACCCATCTCCATAAAAAACAATGCCGCCACAGCATCCAAAAGGATAACGACAAAAATGGACTGTACCACGCTCGAGGTGGTGTGTTCGCCCACCGAGCGGGCGCTGCCAGTGACCTTGAAACCTTCCAGGCAACCTATGACCGCAATGACAAAGGCGAACACGGGGGCTTTGCTCAACCCCACCCACAAGTGGTGTACGGGAATGTCCCGGTGCAGTATGGCAAAGTACTGCGCGATCGAAATATCCAAAACCAACAGACAGACCATCAGCCCGCCGAGGAGTCCCCCGATCATACCCACGAATGCCAAAATCGGCAGAGTAATCACCATTGCGAGCACTCGGGGCAACACCAGAAGCTCAATCGGATTCAGACCGAGAACGCGAATTGCGTCGAGTTCATCGTTCGCTTTCATGGAGCCGATATGGGCGGCAAACGCACTGGCGGTACGGCCAGCAAGCATGATGGCGGCCAGCACCACGCCGAACTCCCGCAGGAAAGAAAAGCCCACAAGATTTACGGTATAAATGCCGGCTCCAAACTCTCCCAGCACGGTCGCACCCAAAAATGCCACCACGGCGCCCACCAAAAACGTCAACAACGCAATGATCGGGATGGTGTCCACACCCGTCTGTTTGATGTGCATGGCTAACGCGGCGAGGCGCCACCGGCTTGGGCGGAAAACAGTGGCCGCAAAGGCCTCCAGCGTGAGGCCTATAAACCCGAGCAAGGCTGTGAATTGCTGCCAGAAATCTTCCGTACCCGCACCCACTCGGGCAAGGAAATCGGTGACAGGCGCTTTCGGTGGTGTGGGTGGATTTAGAGGTTCCGAGAGTGCCTCGGCGACTGTTTCCAACAGCGCTTTACGAGCCTCTGGCAAATCCGGCGCCCAGTCCGAGATTCGCAGTAAGCGCTCGGTGCCCAGTAATTCAACCAGCAAGGCGGCGCCCGCTGTGTCGAGTACACCTAAGGCCTGCAGATTAATGGAAGTGTTTGCCGGCACCTCGCCTGCATGGGCAACGACTTGCTTCAGCTTCGCGTAATGCAGAAGGGTCCAATCCCCGCTGATGCACACGTCACTGGCTTGTTGTTCAATGCGCCCGGGTTGTGACTCTGTGGTAGACCCTAAAGACATGGATAACCGCCTAGGAGGTGCCCATACGAAGCCATACTGAACTTGGCTAGAGGTGTTGCAGATATTGTGGGCAATGTAACCATCGAGCTTCTCTTCCTGGACCGCTAAAAGCAATGCACGCGGCCCCTACATTAGGGGACTTTTTCAGAGAGCTCAAGACTCTACGGTATATACCGCAAGCAGTTGTAACTCAATTTGCTATGGTTTTCACGGACGTGAATTTGTAGTCCGCTCGAAGAAGCGTCTTAGGCGAGGCGAGGAAAGCGGAGATCCGATTGCGTGATTCCCACCACGCAACCACCTCAATAGCGTCGACCAAACAGGTCATGCGATTCAGGTGGCTACGTTGTGGTTCTCTCAATGAGCGAGTGCGTTACAGCTCGCCCGCCTCCACTTGCCGATGCGCATAGTCCACTGCGCGTGCGGTGAGCGCCATGTAAGTGATGCTCGGATTTTGGGTGCCAGAGCTTGTCATGCACGCGCCATCGGTGATGAAGACGTTCGGCACTTCATGCATCTGATTCCATTTATTAAGCACACTGGTAGCTGGGTCGTGACCCATGCGCGCGGTGCCCATTTCGTGGATGCAGGCCCCCGGCGCAGTAGCGGAGTTGTACGAAGTGATGTTGGTGCATCCCGCCGCTTCCAACATTTCTACTGCACTTTGAACACCGTGTTCACGCAACTTGGCTTCGTTTTCGCGCAGCTTGGCATCAAAGGTGATGATGGGCATGCCCCACTTGTCGCGTTTGTTGAAATTCAGGTACATACGGTTTTCATGGTACGGCAGCAGTTCGCCAAAACAGGTCATGCCAATCTGATAAGCGCCGGGCCGGAAGATTACGTCTTTCAGATCCTTCCCGAGCACGCCGGCGGGGGCGTTGGTAATACGCCGGGCGCTACCCTGGTAACCGAAACCGCGCAGATAATCCGGGCGTTTTGTTTCTTCGTCAAGGTTGGTGAAGCGTGGAATGTAAAAACCGCCGGGTTTGCGGCCGGAGTAATAGGTGTCCTCCAAACCGGGCAGAATGCCTGACGCGCCCATGCCGTAGTGATGGTCCATGATGTTGTGGCCCAATTCACCACTGCCATTGCCCAGGCCGTTGGGGAAAGCTTCAGAACGGCTGTTGAGCAGGATCGCGGTGGTGCCCACGGTGCTGGCATTACAGAAAATCAGCCGCGCGGAAATTTCCAGATCCTCGCCGCTAACCGCATCTTTCAGACGCACGCCCGTGGCTTTGCCGCTGGCCGGGTCATAAACAATTTCGTGCACAATGCTGTTGGGGCGAATGGTCAGGTTGCCGGTTTCCTGAGCCACCGGCAATGTGGCGGATACGCTACTGAAGTAAGCACCGTACGGGCAGCCGCGGTCGCAGCGGTTGCGCGACAAACACTGACCGCGATGGCCTTTGTGCACGTCCGGGTTGTACTCGGACAGGTTGGCCACGCGTCCGGGTGTCACCACGCGCTCAGGGTATTTTTTGGCAACCGCTTCGCGGAAATATTGTTCAGCGCAGTTCAGGGGAAAGGGCTTCAAAAACTTTCCGTCCGGAACCTGCTTTAATCCTTCGCTTTGTCCGGCCACGCCGACAAACGTTTCCACTCGGTCGTACCAGGATTCGATGTCCGCATAACGAATGGGCCAGTCGATAGCGATGCCTTCTTTTTTGTTGGCTTCAAAATCGATGTCGCTAAAGCGGTAACAATGGCGGCCCCACATAATGGACCGGCCGCCGGTGTGATGGCCCCGGATCCAGTCAAATCGTTCGTCTTCATCGTAGGGATACTCGTCATCCTTGTTGATAAAGTGTTTGACTCTTTGGCGCACCCACCAGGGCAAGCGATTTTGCTTCTCGTAGTGTTTGGCAATTTCTTCCTGGGTCACCATGTCTTCGTGCGGCAGATCCCAAACGTCTTTGTGGGCCGTGGGGTAATCTCCGTGCTCAACGGAGCGCCCGCGTTCAAGCACCAAAGTCTTATAGCCTTTTTGACACAGTTCCATAGCGGCGTAGCCACCGCTGATGCCGGAACCAATAACAATGGCATCGTAGTCGGTTTGTTTAGTTTCAATCATCGTTATATGGCCCAAGCTCGGTTGTTTACATCATCCACGGAAATGCACGGTTCATAAGTGCCGGGAATCGGGAGGTAGTTCAGATAGTTGCGACCAATTTCTTCCGTGGAGAGGTAATAAGCAATCACCTGTTGCTTGAAATCGAGCAAGCCCTGGCGTGCTTCCGCCGTGGCACTGTCGGTGCTTAGTTCCAACGCGCTCAGCATATCGGTTTGCTGGCTGGTATCCTGCTGCATAAAGTTTTGCTGTTCCAAATGGCGCTCAAGCGCCAACCAGTTATGCTTAAAAGTCCGTTGATGCGGCTCGGCAAAAACCTGGCCGAGCATAGAGTCCATGGTGATATGCACATCCACATCACTCGCGGACGGACTGTCCGTTTTGGGCAGAATGGTGTCTGCCAAATACTTGACCCGTTTAAACTGATCAGGGCTGAAAAAATGCAGGATAGGAAGCTCGCTATCGCTGCTGGTGCGCGTCGCCACTTTGTCATTATCGGATCTGGAACAACCGGATAAGATGGCGCCGGCTAGGGGCGCGGACACGGCTGAGCCGGTGATCCAAGCGGTGTATTGAAGTATTTGTCGTCTGTTCATGGGAAGCCTTTGCGATACCGTTGAAAACAGCCGGTACAGGGGTTGATGGGGGTGTTCTATTGATTTCGGGTGCGGTTTTTTACTAAAGCCCTATTTATAGGCCAAGGTTGCCCATACTGCAATTAACCGGGGGAATATAGGCCGCAACTTGTTGTTTTGGTTCAAGGAAGTTACCCCGAAACTTGTGAACGGGTCAACGAAATGAATTGTAAAGGAGAGTTAAGTGCAGGAGGGGGAGGCCGGGCCTCCCGTGCGGTGACAGGCCTTAAAAGGCGATGGGCTTACAATCCTCCCGGCTCACCTGTTTGTAAAAATCACCCATTCCACCCATGCGGCAGTTGCTGGGTAGATCGGCCTCGGTAATCCCCCGAACATCCGCGCAGGGTTTGCAAACGATTACATCAACATTGTTGCTTTCAAATACCTCTTTAAATTTCGCTGGCGGACCGCAAGGGACTATTCGTTCGTGAGCACCGGGAACCGCAATGCTGACCGCATCGTGAAACAAAATCATGGTGACCGTATCCCCGGCCTCCAGAGCGGTCGCAGCGAATATAAAGGGGATTGCCGCCCGGGTGGTGTCACTGGGGCCCCAGGTAGTGGAAATTGCATAGTGCATGTATCGCCTCCTGTTATCTCTGTTTTGTCTTTTTGCGAAAGTCGGGGTACAGAATCAACTTGTACGCCCTATTTGCGAAAGCCCATTGCACTTTCCGTTACCAGCCGCGATGGCGCTATTCTCGCCTTTGGCATTTTTTAGGTTGTCTGCAACCAGGCTTCCGCATCGGACCCTTGCGTTAGGTCGAACGCTTTAATTTCAACGCCAGGAATCAACGCGCCCTCTATTTCACTGGCTTTACGTAACCAGGTCTTTCCAACGACTACGGCAACACGATCGAACCGGCGGATAAATTTGAACATACTTGGCATGCGGGACAATTCGACGCCAATTGCCCCAAGGGATGGAAAATCAAACTCGTTGATTCTGAAGAGCATAGTGCCGTGGGTGACGCCTTCGGACTTCTCCATGAGTTCGTCCAGTAACCGTTTCATTTCCTCTGTCTCGAGCTTTCCGGAAAACTCAACATTCAGGCGGTCGTCGGTTTTGCGCGTTACTTGAAACATGCGGCTCCTCCTTTGCGGTGAGTGACGCTGGAGTCCATACAAGCTCAGACGCCAATAGCAAGTGTGACTTTACCAACCTATCCTTCAGCCCCCGCCCCGTCAAGCAGGCGCTGAGTCAGGGCTATTGGTTCAGAAAGGTATCCAGCAAGCGCAAGATGGAGGCTCGTTGAGGCTCCGTAAGCCGGGGCCACATGGACTCCAAAATCGCCAACTCATCGGCGACGTGGGTTTTCTCGTAATAGGCATTGCTTTCGCGGACGGCCAGGGGCGCGCGATCCGAGCCGACGCCCTGAAAGAACCAGGAGACGGGGGTATTCAAGGATTGGGCCATGCGGTACAGCTGTGCGGCACCCACTTTATTCTCCCCGTTTTCATATCGGGAGACTTGCTGTTGGGTGGAGCCAATGGCTTCGGCCAAGGCTGAGGCGCTGATGCCGTTCTGTTGGCGCAGCTTTTGAAGGCGGGCGCCTATGTGTCGATCAATATCAGTCACTAAAGGTTTCGGCATTTACGACATCATCCAAAAAACGGGTGAATTTACAGAATTCACACGGTTGACAGGTATGTTAATCAGCCGATAACATCGAATCATCAACATAAACGATGTAATTACTCGGCAAATACGCTTAAGAATGAATTTGTTCGCATTATTGAAGCATTTGTCGAGACTTTTGAAGTAGCCGAAGAAGAGCTATACGTATTTGAGGGAATTTAATGTCGGATCAATCAACAAAAGCCCCCGTCGTTGGGCGGGATGTCTGTCGTCATCTAACCGACTTCGACGACGATCTCGATGAATTCAGGGACAACCTATCATTTTTCTGCGATGCAGTGATAGCCATGCTGCAAGTGGACGCTGGCGTTGACCCCGCCACCTGGGGTGGCGCAAAGGCCACCTCCGAGCAAATGAAACGACAGCTGGAAGAGCTCCGAGCTCATTCGGGGCGTCTTCGGGCGACTCTGTTAGTGGAACTCGCCACGCATCATTAAGGGCTGGGTTTGTACGTTTAGCGGCTCGTTAGTCCAACACCAAGTGGTGTCCTCCCAGTAAAAATACCCAGGCTACGACCGTTGCCCAGTGGATGAGGGTCGGCACCCAGAGGGAGCTCGAGTATACGTAGCTGTAACCGCAGGTGATGCCCAGCAGAGCGACAATCGTCAGGAACACCGGATCGAGAAACAGCGCTTGGGCTTCCGGGCGGTTGGTGAGAGCGCTTAGGGGGTGCCAGAGCACGTAGAGGATGGTACTCCCGCCAATGGCCAACGCCACCCAAAGAGGGCCCCGGTCGCGGATATGGCGTGGAATCAGTAAACCGCGAAACAGCGCCTCTTCCACCAGAGAAGGTGTAAACAGTAGCCCCACGAACAGCAACGGCGCCAAAGGGCTGCTGATTACATCGAGCTGAAACAATCCCGTCCCAATAGCCAGCGCCAGAGCTACCACAACAAACACGGGTACTGGCAGCCAGGCCTCGCGGGGTGCTCGCCACGGCGGCACCAGGAGGCCTTTAAAAAGATTCTCGACAACGTATCGCTTCAGCTTCGCGAACATGTCCCTTGCTCCTCCGCTTATTACCTACCTAGATCCTGGACCGGGTGCCGCTCAGTTTTCTCCGCTCTGGCCGTGCCTCGCCTCAGGGCCTTTTGTCTTGACAGGTTTACAGCATCGGCCTAATTTGACGCACTGGTGATGATTTTCGAGCCAATGGCTGTACGAATTTCAGGGTTTGGGTAAGCGTACTGACAGGAGACGCTATGAAGTATTGCGCCAGCACGGCATTGTTACTCTTCGTTTTTTTGGTGGGTTGCGCCAGTCAGCCAGCCTCGGTGGCGCCAAGAGTTGATGCTGAAGGCTACGTCACTTTGCGGGACGATCCCGCCGTGCGTTTTGCCACCAGTGGATGGAATCACAGCGATACTTCAGACCCATTTATTTTAACGCCCAACTATTTAACCAACGCCTTGGTTGGCGTAACTCGCTTCGAGTCCGGTGAAATGATCACGCAAAATGGCCCCAGAGTGCCTGCGACGTTGAATGCGCAAAGCATCCGTGGCCTGCTTGATCAGTTGGTTGGTGATGAGGAAAATTTCAGCTCACGTTCGGCTACCGTTCACGGTCGCGAAGTAGTAATTGCCGACTATCCGAACGAACAACGATCCCGGCGGGAGTACGCCTTTGAATTTGAAGGGAACCTGATCCGCCTAATCATTGTTGCTCAACATGGGGATTATTTTGAAGCGGCAACAGCAGTTGCGGAAAATATTGTGGGGACTATTTCGCGGCCGTAAATCCCGGCTTTTTAGTTACCAGGGGTTGCCCTTGAGCTCTATTGCACTGTCCAGGCTTAAACCATCCCGGTGCATAAACTCAAAGTTTGAAGTAACCAGTTCGCCTTTCTGTATAAACTGTACCGGCCCGCTGTGGTGACCGTAGCCGTGTCTTGTGTAGTACGGCACGAGCCTGAGGGGGCAGAAGAGCGTAAAAATGTCCGAGCCTAACCGCTGCTCCGCCTGCTGATGAACCTCCGCAAACAATTGCGCAGGAATGCCTTCGCTCTGGTGCTCGGGCCGAACTACAACCCCGCCAACCCCAATAACCGCGCGTTCCACCGAGTCCTCAAAGAGAGTAAACGCTCCAAAACCAATATGCCCAATCGCTTGCCCGCCAGCGTCGTAGGCGACACTGTGCCAAGTGGACTGCGCCCATTCCATACCCCGGCCTTCCACAGGGAATACTTGTTCCCGCCAGTGCATCAACCGGGTTAAGTCCTCTTCAGGGACAACTTCAACTGTCTCAATATTTATCATGTGAATTAACAGCACTCCTCAATGTCATCCAGCCGTTGCTCCGCTAAGGGCAGCGTCATAAACACGCTGTGGGGATCTTCACAGTAACTGGCGAAAGGGCCGCACAGCTCGAAGCCAAATTTTTGATACAAATGGTGTGCGGGCGCAAACGTGGCCAAGGGGCCAGTTTCCAGGCTCAACCGTTGGTAACCCCTACGTTTAGCTTCTTGAATAAAATAGCTAAGCAGCGCCGACGCGACACCTTTGCGCAGCGCAGCGGCCGTGGTGCGCATGGATTTTATTTCACCGTGGTCTGGGCTCAGTTCCTTCAATGCGCCGCAGCCCAACAGTGTATCCCGTTCCCACGCACTCCAAAAAGTAACACCCGGTTGGCGGAGCCCGTCCAGGTCTAGCGCGTGAACGCTTTCCGGTGGGGAGATTTCATGCATGTGTCGCAAGTGCTCGGCCAGTAACGCCCGAACCGCAGCGCCTTGAAGGTCATCAACGCGTATGTCCATTGTTGTGTTTTCTCAAGTTACCAATGAGGACTGTACTTCAGTTACTGCTCAGGCCGGCGAGCCCGCCGGGACCAAAGGCCTCCCAGTGCCACACCGAATGCCGTACCAAAAGCCACCGCCTGGGCCATATTTCCGGTTGCCACACCAAAGCCAGCCCCCACGGCAACGCCGATCGCGATCCCAGCCCCCATTCTAGAGGAAAAACATGTTTTACATAGGCGGTTCATAATAACTCCTTGTAAGCTATTGGTTGTCCAGCTGCTGTAGCTGTTCTGGTTACTATAACCGAAATCTGTGCAATAATTTTCCGCTTCGCCCAACCTGCCAGAGTTGGCGCAATGCTGATTAGAGAGTAACCTCCGCGCATGCTGGAATTCTATAAAAAAGCGCTTTTGGTCCTCCTGGGGTTGCTCATTGTCAGCGCCTTTGCGGCCTACCTGTGCGTGCAGCGCGCATTCCTGCAGTGGCCCTTATTGCCGGCCGACACCAGCGCTATCCCCTGGGAAGCCGAAACGGAATCCGATCGTAACCGCGGCGGCCTTTCCACCGTCGAGATCCACGACGCCAGCTACAGCCTGGATTTTGAATTGTTCCTATCGCCCGCCGTGGATTACGCCCAGGCTTCTTTGTCACTGGTCTTCAAGGACCAAAGCGGCGAGCCTACCCTAAAGGACTTGGCTTCGTTCGACCGGCTGACCTTCAACGTCAAATGCGCACCGTCTAATGTACTGGGGTTTACCGTATTCACCTTTGACCGTCAGCTTACCGAACCTGGCGATTACTTCACGTATCGCGCACCTTCAGCTTACTTTTCCTGCAGCGACCAGTGGCGCGAGGTGGAAGTGGATTTAACCCGCCTGGAAATGCCTCAGTGGTGGCTAGACGCCTTTGAAATTGACCTCTCCATGAAGGGGTATGACTTAGCCAAAGTGGCCAAGGTCATGTTTGGCTCCACCTTTCAAAGCCCCATGGAAACCGATTCCCGGGTTCAAGTGAACGAGTTAACGTTGCACGGCCGAGATTGGCGCTACATGTATCTCTTGGCCATGCTGCTGCTTGTAGCGTGGGCTGTGTTTGGTGTTTGGCTATTTCGCCAGCACACCAAAGCACTGGTCAGTGACCTCAGAAGCAAACTGCACAAGGACCGGCCCCTGGTCGCTTACCAGCAGTTGTCTGTTGAGCCGAAACGGGACAAGGACAAAGACGCCATTTTGCGCTTTATGGCCACAGAGTATTCCAACCCGGATCTGAATCTGGAAGGCATGGGTGCCGCTATTGGGGTGAGCCGCACCAAGATTAACGATATTCTCAAGGCCGAGTTGGGTTTTACCTTTACCGGCTACCTCAACAAGCTTCGCCTGACTGAGGCGGCCCGGCTTTTGGCGGAGGCGCCAGAGGCCAGCGTCTCTGAAATTGCCTACTCAGTGGGCTACAAAAACGTGTCGTACTTCAACAAGCTCTTTAAAGACGAGTACAGCTGCACACCCCGGACGTTCAAGTCGCTCTATGAGAAAGCGCCCAAAGATAGCGAAAGCTAATCATTGGGCGGCAAGTCGGCCCGCTCTCCACCACCAAAACTTCAATTTGCGTAAAAATAACTTCAACTTTTTACCGGCTGATACGTTTTTTGAGAAAATCGCTACTGGATCCTCAGCGACTTTGAATAGGCTAGCCTTCGACGTGATTGGCACCCGTTCAAACTGCAGAGGTACCCATGACTATAATAAGCGCGCCAACAGACTCCTCGATTCCGCACATTCCACCGCCGGAAACGCTACTCAGTAGCCACCCGGCGAGCCAGCTATTCGATTTGACCATCACCCGCTGTACTGTCAATGCCGTGACCATCGAGTTTCAGGCGCGCGATTCCGCTTTCGCGGACAGCGGTGACCTACGAGCCGCTTTGGGGTGCGTAATAGATTGCGCAGCTCGTCTTGCCGCCAGGCCGGCTATCGGGATCTGTTCACTGCTCGAGCAAGAGCTGCACTTTCGGGCGCCGTGTACGGCCACAAGCTTCTACGTAACCGCTCAGATCGACTCGTCCTCGTCCCGCTACGCCCTCTATCAAAGCGCCGTCTACGCACTGGGCGAGCATAAGCCCTCGCTGATTGCGGATTCCCAGGGCACTTTGCTCAAGCAAACTCAACTCACCTCCCAATAGAGAAGTCTGCCCAATGACGTTGTGTAAACACCTGATACTTCTACTGTTCATCCTTTCGCTAACCGCGTGTGGCGGCGGGAGCAAGAGTACTACGCCTCCGGTCGAGACGCCCCCGGTCGAGACGCCACCTCCCAGCGAACCACCGCCTGAGACACCGCCCTCTTCCGTGGAGCTACCCAGTTACAACACCAGCCCCCAAGCGCCGGACATTACCGGGATGGAGAGCACAGCGGCGGAGCTCGCCGGGCGTATGACCATCGGCCTCAATATCGGCAACACCCTGGAAGCCATGGGCGGAAAGACCGAAACCTACTGGGGCAACCCGGAGATCACCCGCGAATTCGTCGCCTTTGCCAAAGAGTCGGGATTTAATGCGATACGCCTGCCGGTATCCTGGGATCAATACGCCGATCAAGAAACGGCGGAAATTGAACAGGCCTGGCTCGACCGGGTGAAAGAAGTGGTGCAGTACTGCATCGACGAAGATCTGTACGTGATAGTAAACATTCACTGGGACGGCGGCTGGCTGGAGAACAACGTTACACCCGCCAAGCAAGAAGAAAACAACGCGAAGCAAAAAGCCTACTGGGAGCAAATCGCTACCCTACTGCGCGACTTTGATGAGCGCTTGTTGTTTGCCGGCACCAATGAACCCAATGTTGCCGACGCGGAAGAAATGGACGTTCTCATGTCCTCCCACCAGACGTTTATCGACGCGGTCCGTTCGACCGGCGGTAAAAACGCTTACCGGTCGCTGATCGTACAAGGCCCGTATACCGATATCGAGCAGACCCATGAGCTAATGACAACCCTGCCAACCGACAGCGTGAGTGAGCGCATGATGGTGGAATTGCACTTCTACAGCCCGTGGAATTTCACGCTTATGGAGCAGGATGAGTCCTGGGGGAATCGGTTCTTCTATTGGGGTAACGGCAACCACTCCGACACGGATACGGCCCACAACCCTACCTGGGGCGAAGAGGAATACGTGGACGACATGTTTGACCTGATGAAAGTCCAATTCGCCGATCAGGGTATCCCGATTATTCTCGGTGAATACGGTGCGATGGTTCGCGACCATCTCACGGGCGATGACCTGCAATTGCATTTGGAAAGCCGCGCCTATTACTTTTACTATGTAACCCAACAAGCTATCGCCACCGGCATGGTGCCTTTCTATTGGGACACCGGTAGCCTACTGGACCGGAGCGAATACACGGTGCTGGATCAGCTGGCGTTAGATGGACTTATAGACGGGGCCAACGTCCATCCTCCCTACTGGCAGGATGCGGAATAGCCATTGAGAAAAAGCACAAGCCGCCTACGCAGGATCTAGGCGGCTAGCTCCTCGTTTTCAAAGTCTTTTCCATCAACAGCCAATCCCCCATGTGAGGGCAGTCGGGAAACGGAACCACCGGCCGCCGTGCTATGACTTGGTAGTGCAGCTTCTCGTAGAGCCTCCTGGCCTGAATATTTTCTTCCGCCACGATCAAACAAACCGTGGTTGCTTGCGCTTCGATAGCCAGCTGCTCGGCCAGCGCCATAAGCTTTTGGCCCAAGCCTTGCCCCCGGCAACTGGAAACCGTGGCTATGCCATTAACATACCAGGCGCCCGGCGCGAGCGATTCCAGTTCTACCAGCGGTTGTACGACGTCTGGAATATCTGATATCGAGCTGACAACATACGGATCAGGGAGCCGGTAGCACAGCACCATGCCTGTAATAACTCCAGACGACGTGCTCACATACGCATTCTTATAGTTAAAGGCGCCTTCAGTTTGGGCAACCCGCCGCGCGCCAACATCCAAAAGATCTTCGCCGGGTTCCGCGGTAGCTCGCCACAAAAAAGCCGGTAAACCTTCCCCCGCAATATTCATCAGCTCGGCCAATGCCCGGCAATCGTTTACTTCCGCCTTCCGCAATATACATTCCATGCACTAGTGTTCCTTAGTTAGTTGTCTCCCTGACGACGGAAGTTAACCCCCACCTTGGCAACCGCCTTGCCAGATCAGCTATCATAAGCCCCCAGCGGGGTCGATAAAACTACCTGTGACAAAGGAGGCCTTTTCACTGGCGAGCCATAGGATGGCCTCGGCCACCTCAATCGCCTCGCCTCCGCGCTGCAGCGGAATCTTCGATGCCAAGCGATTTACCCGGTCGGGCTCCCCACCTGCGGCATGCATGTTCGTGTAAATCAGACCGGGGCGCACCGCATTGACTCGAATTCCTTCAGCCGCCACTTCCAGCGCCAATCCCCGAGTCAGCGAATCAATGGCTCCTTTTGACGCGGCGTAGTCAACATACTCGTTGGGCGATCCGCTTTTAGACGCACCCGAGGAGACATTCACGATGGCGCCGCCCGTTCCACCGTGGCATGTCGACATGCGTTTAACCGCCTCCTTACAACACAGGAAACAGCTCATCACATTTGTGTGTAGAACGTGCAGGAAACGCTCCTCTGAAATCTCCTCCAGCTGGCACTGCTGCATCAAGATGCCCGCGTTGTTCACCAATACGGACACAGTGCCCAATTCTTCATCGACCGTTGCAAACAGTCGAGCAACCTCCACCGAGCTGGACACGTCTGCCTTAACAGTGATGCAGTGACCGCCAGCTTCAGTAATCTCACGCTCAACCTGCTGAGCTGCGGCGTCATTGTTCAAATAATTAACGCACACAGAGTAGCCCTCGCGAGCCAGCAGTTTCGCGGTTTCGGCACCAATCCCCCGGCTTGCGCCCGTGACGATGGCTACTTTATCGTTGGGGCTTTGATTCCGTGTCATTCGGTCAGGTCCTTTATGTTCATCTACTTCCTGCGGGGCGCTGTACACACTTTCCAGGCATGAGATTTAGTGGGTGTTAGCCCAATAACTCTTTCGCCTCGAGCCAGCTGTTGATTCGTTCATAACCGGATACATGGGCATTGCTTTCCGATGTGAACAGATAGCCTTGACCCGAAAACGCGTCAAGATGGCGCGAGCTATCATCGATCAGGTAGTCGCAATTAAACACACCTTTAAATCCACAGAACACGTAATTCATATCCGAAATAAAAGAAAAGTGACGCTTGAGCCATTCGTACTTGGCGTTAAAGGACGGCGGGTACTCCATTGCGGCGCTAACAAAGTAGATCTCATATCGCTGAGACAATTCGTAAATCACTTCAATGGCATTGTCGATGACTTTTAAATCTCGGAAGAAATCTGGGTGTGTGGGGAAGGAGCGTACCGTGCTTAAGTGATGCTCCGGAACTACGTCGTAAATTTTCTTACCGATCAGATCTGACCGCTCCAGACTGATTCCAAACTCACTCTTGTACCAAGTCAGGTGACGATCCAGCGTGTCTGCAACTGTGTCATCCATATCTATCGCTATACTCTTTTTCACTTCAACTACCTTTTCTTGTTACATTCAACCGTAAATCAATCAGCGTGCCAGAGTTGATTGATGGTGGCGGAGCTGCCATTGGTTGCCGTTCTTTATCCAAATCGAACTTCTGTATGACAATTTTCCTGAAAAGCTAGCGCTGTACTTCACTAGCGCCGTTCGTTCCTCCAGAAGGAAAACCGAAAAATCGCTGAGTTCGTACTGTGGCCTCGCACCTGTTGCGCGCAGCAGGTCCGATTTGACGGAATGTTTTCCGGAGCTGCCAACTTCTTCAAAATCGTCAGCAACAAGTGTTTCCAGTCGTGCGAGATCTTCCATCACCTCGGGTGCTGCCAGCTCCCGTTCGTATCCAATAAGGAGATCCGATAGTTCCGTCATAGGTCATCACTAGTACGTTTCATGTTCAGTCACTACGCGAAAGCAAAATAGCGGCGCGGTACTGATTGCGCCCATACTTCATCATTTTGGCAAAGTCGGCGAGGGGCACCGGTACGTAGTGCGAATCGAACGGCGTTTTCCATTCGTAGCTGTCTACGTCCGGATCATTGAAGTAGGCGTAGTGCTCATCCATACCCACCAGCCATATCCAGTGCGGTTCTTTACTACGATTGAGACGGTAGGTGCTGATCAATAAGATAACCTGCTCTCCATCCCGCAGTGTTTGCTGCACCGTCTGAATGTCTTTGGGAAAGGGCGTTACGCCAATCTGCGCTTGCTGCGCTCGCTCGACGAAATCCTGGTGGATCAGTTCAATCACCGCCTTCTTTTTGGTGCTGCGCACACTGTCAATAAAGGGCGCGTCCGTATTGGATACCCAAAGGCGCGCTTGGTAGCCTCGGTGTTGTGCGGCCAGTGCTAACCCAAACGGGGAGCAACCACCGTGACCGGTGGTCATAAACACTGTTGTAGCTTCACGCCAAATGTTGAGTTCTTCAATCTGATTGAGTGCTTGGCGATCGTTGAGCTTTTTAGCAGCCATTAGAAGCGCTGCGGGGCCGCAGGTGAACTCGGTCGTTTGCGCATAGTAGGGCAGGTTCGGTGGTTTAGGTCGGTCCAATTGCAACCGCTTCTCCATGCGTAAGCCGTCGTTGCCATCTTCATAGTAGCGCTGCAAGCGCCGAATAGGCTCGTAGCCCAGGGCTCGATACAAGCTCAGGGCGCCGTGGTTGTCATCGGCAACTTCCAGGCGGATAAACAGGATGTCGTGCTCCACCGCCGATCGCTCCATGGCTTCCACCAGCTGTCGAGCGAGCCCTTGGCCGCGGGCCTCGGGGTGTACCGCCAATGAGTAAATGCGTGCCAAAGAGGTGCCGCGGTGAAACAGCACCAAACCGTAGGCGTTGATGGGGGTGCCGGTTACCCAGATTTCGGCTTGGCTTTTGGTCAAAAAGTAGCGAAAGCTGCGGGTGCTCAGCCGGTCGTGTTCAAAGCACTGATTCTCCAGCGCAACCAGGGCGCTGAGGTCATCGCGGTGGGCGAGGCGTACTGAGGTCGAAGCCATAAAATAACACTTGAATAGTTAGCAATTTTTGCCACACTGGCGTGCAGCCGTAAGCCATTTAACACAGAGCCCCTACAGTATATGACGCAACTGAAGATCGTAATCGAAAATGCCTCCGATTGGGCCCCTTTTTACCCCTCAGAGGATGTGATCTTAGCGCAGGATTACATAGAACAGCCGGTCTCCAAAGAACGCTATAAGGTGATTAACCTTTGCCGTCAATACACTTACTCAAGCACCGGGTATTACTGTTCGCTGTTGGCAGAGGCACGTTCCCACCAAGTGATCCCCGCCGTCAAGCACATTCAAGACCTGTCCCGCCGTATCTGGCTCGGCGTCATCAATGTTGATGCTCAAAAGCAGCTCAGTGCGGTGGCCGGGGAGGCCAAAGAGCACCAGTTGTGGATCTACTTTGGTTTCACAGCCGAGCCGCAACTGACCGAGCTGGCTCGCCAGGTATTTGAGCAGATTCCGGTGCCGATACTGAAGGTGACGTTTCAGCACAAAGGCAGCTGGCGCTTGGCGGGCTTTGAAGCGGTTGCGCTCAATACCCTTAACGAACAGCAGCAAACCGATTTTGCCAACGCCCTGGATAGCTACAGCCACTTGGTGTGGCGCAAGGCCAAGGTGCGTAAAAACTACCGTTACGACATGGCCATTCTGGTGGACCCCAACGAACCCTTTCCACCCAGTAACAGTGTGGCTATCAACCGGTTTATCAAATCCGCCAAAAAACACGGTATTCTTGCTGAGACTATTACCCGCAAGGACTTAGGAAAATTGTCGGAGTACGACGCGCTGTTTATCCGCGCTACTACATCGGTCAATCACTACACCTACAAGTTCGCCCGGTTAGCCCAGGCTGAAGGTTTGGTAGTGATGGACGACCCGGACTCGATTTTGCGCTGCACCAACAAGATTTATCTGGCGCAGCTGCTGGAAAACCATGGCCTGCCAACGCCGAAAACACGAGTGCTGACCCGCTCGGATCTGAATAAGGTCGATGAGTTAATTGCCGATCTAGGTTTGCCCATAGTCCTTAAAGTGCCGGACGGGTCTTTCTCGGTGGGTGTGAAAAAGGTCAAAGATAAGGGCGAGCTTAGCGCCGAGCTAAAAGCAATGTTCAAGAGTAGCGCCCTGCTGCTAGCCCAGGCTTATGTGTATACGGAATTCGACTGGCGCATCGGCGTGATGAACAATCAGGCCCTTTACGCCTGCCGTTACTACATGGCAAAAAATCACTGGCAGATCTACAACCACGCGGGCAAGACCAACAAAAGCGGCGGCTTCGATGCCATGCCCACTTTCGAGGTGCCTAAGCCGGTATTGAAAGCAGCCATCAACGCGACCAAACACATAGGCGATGGCCTTTACGGTGTGGACCTAAAGCAGTCGGGTAACTCCGTGTACCTGATCGAGGTCAACGACAACCCATCCATAGAATCCGCCGTGGAGGACAAATTCCTAGAGGGCGAGCTCTACGATGCGATTATGGGCGAGTTTAAGCGGCGCCTTGATCTGCAGTAGAGTTAACCTCCGGTTCTAAGCTTCTAAACTTAATCGTTGTGCCAGCTTTGCCATGCATCGATTGGGTTTATTTTTGTTATGAAAAAGAATTCAGTTCTAGGGCCGGTAATTCTCGCTGTAAAAGTCACGAGTCTGTTCCCGGATGGGTTCTAGATCAAGTTGGTCCCCGGCCAATGACCCCCGCAAGACAGTAAAGGTGTATTCGGTGCCCCTTGGGTATTGCGACCAGTATTCTGGCAGACTCATAAAGTTCATATCCAAAGGCGGAAAATCCCCATTCGCGGCACGAAAGCGAGCTGGTTCATCAGCAACATAAACCACCTGGTGCGATTCGGAGGCGAAGGCATTTAGTCGCAGCAAGCCGGGATAGGTGGCCGCAACCACTGCCGCTACGCACATCGTACCCACAGCACCGCGCTCCAGGCGCGGGGCCCCTTGGCCGAGCGCCCATACCAGTCCGCCAGCCACCACAGCAACACCAACGAATAGAGGCCATGGCGTCGGATCCAGTAAGCGGTAGGGGGAGAGTGCGAGCCCATCCACCAGTGCGTAACTACCGGCAACGAATAGTATTGTCATCTGCGTCATGAGGCCGCGATGACTGTTAAGGTCAAAACCCTTAGGTGCGGCTTGCTGGCCGTGGGTCCCGTGCGCTGGGTCCATGTACACCGGAATACGTCTGCTGAGCAGCACCTGTATCAGTGGCGCCTGTAGCAATAAAGGTTTTACGGGATGCGGTGTATTTTGAGCTCCCTCCCGCAGCGATAGCCTGTGGTCCGAGTGCTTTGGGTCGAACCAGAAGTAGGGATTAAACGAGAATGGGCCATTATCCGTGTGCAGTACCAGCTGAAGCTGCTTCAACCCTGCTGCACCCGGGCGCATGGTCTTCGGACAGTGTACTGTGGCCGAGCGCACAGATTGCCAGAACACTTGAAATTGGCCAGTGGTATGCCGGGGTTTTAGAAGTCCGATTCCAGACCAAGGCGATATATCGCCGACGATGCCATCCGCCGTCAGCTTAAGGCTCGAAGCCCGCGCCCCTGCAGCGGTGACCAGTATATATAGCACCATAGCGAGTAAAAAAACCATGGGCAGCAGAAACTGAAGGTCCGCAAAGGCCTGGGTAAACTTTGCAAGGTCCGCTTCTTCAGTAATGGCTACTATGACGAACGCCGCCACGCTTGCCACTAGTAGAAAAAGCGTGAGGCTCGTGGCCCACATCATGTGGCTACCGCGTACAGGTGTTATACCGAGCCTCAAGGTGGCCGAAGAGAACCACCGAGCGCCCAAATGTTCATCGATTTGTAGCTGCTCGCCCTCCGTGGGCGCAGTGCCCGCCGTGGTGCGTTCGCGTGCTATTACTGTCATGACTTTTCCATATACATTGCCGGGTTGAGGGCTTTTTTCAAAACCACTAATTTCATCGCTTCCTCGCCCGGAACTCCAACGCCGGCTTCGATGGGATATTCCAGCCCCTCTCCAGTAATCTTATACTTGCGCCGTTGATAGAACTCAATCAATTCGATTCTAGCCGCGATAACAATTAATACGGCTTCCTTCGCCTGCAGATGTTGAGCTGAAAATGCTTCCGCTCTCTCCAGGAGAAGCTTGCCCACGCCCGAAGTCTGAAGCATTGGGTCAACCGCCAGCATGCCAATATGCACCGCTCGACCATTTACTTCAATTTGGACACAGCCGACCACGACCGAGTTGCTGACGCCAACCAATACGATCGTGTTCTCCAGCGCGGAGTTCACCGAATCGAGACTAATCCTGTCGCCGTCCACCAGCGCCGACTCATGTGTCCACCCTTCCTCTCCGGGCGGTGGGCGATACGCCAGGTTGACCAATTGCGCGATAGCTGCCGCGTCGGTCGGCATTGCTCTTCGTATTTCGACTTCAGGCACACAGAATCCTTTGTTTCATTGTGGGAACTCAAGGTGGGGGTTTGTAATGACGGAAACTGAAAACACACCCAGGCATGCTTTGACGTTAGACTACTGATTGGCTATAGGCAAGCTGCCTTCAGCACCCCATTCCGCCCAAGAGCCATCGTACAAGCTGACATTTGAAAATCCGCACGCGAATGCGGCCAGGATTCCAATACAAGCCGTGACGCCAGATCCACAATAGAAAATCAGATATTGATCTGTGGAACAGCCGGCCCGCTCGAAAAATTCCTTTAGGTGTTTGGGCTCCTTTAGACGGTGCCCGTCAAACAATTCACTAAACGGAATGTTTACCGCTGAAGGTACGTGACCCCTGCGCAGCCCTGGCCTAGGTTCGTCTTGTTCGCCCCCGTATCGGGGAGCACTTCGAAGATCAATGATTTGATGGGCAGGGCTGTGAATGGCCGCCAACACATCTTGAACAGATGAGGTCATGCTGTCGCGCGGGGTTGCGACGAAATCTCCCTCGCGCTCAATCACCTTGTGTTGGTTTGTAGATTCAAGCCCCTGAGCGTTCCACTCATTAATACCTCCATCCAAGACGTAAACGTCGTCATGGCCCGTGAGTTTGAAGTTCCACCAAGCCCTGGGTGACGAGTAGATGCCATTGTTGTCGTAAACGACTACTGTGGAATCCGCGTTAACCCCCATTTGTCTGACTTTCCGCTGAAATTCCATGGGGCCAAGTAGTGAATGAGGTAATTGGCTCGACGTATCAGATAGCTCCTCCAAATCGAAGCGCACGGCCCCCGGTATACATGAGGAAGCAGGTGATTGACCCTCCCCGCCTACAGGGGTGAGGCTAGCATCTAAGATGATGCAGTCCGGCTCTGACATTCTCTCTTGAAGCCATGAGCAACTAACGGTGGGGTTCACTAAATGGTGCTCCTTAAGTATCTTGTTTGCATCTCCACAAGCTTGGCAAGGGTGAGTCGTTTATAGAAGTAACTCCATAAGACTGTGTGCGACAATGAATCGCCCTTAGACGAACCCAATCGCCCAACCCGAGTCCCGTGCGTCACCTAAGTATATCGTCAATCCGCACTCATATCGTTAAAACGATGAGGGGCGTTGATTCCATACTTGACCAACGCAGTCGCACTGAAATAGGCTGTTGTGACTAATTGTTGAATGTCTCGACGTTCATTAATCGAACCATGGGCGCCGTTCATCGGAGAGATAAATGAAGATTAGTCTGGCGCGGGTGCTGGCTTGGCTGGTTGTGTATGGGGCACTTGCTCTGTTGCCATTGACGCTGGCTGTAGCCTTTGATCGTCCAGATCCACGCTCGTTTTTAGTCGAGTTGGGCGTGATGTTGGGGTTACTTGGCCTAGGTGTGCTGGCCATGCAGCTGGTGATATCCGGGCGGCACCCGTGGTTTGCTGGAGCAGTCGGTCAAGACAATATGCTGCAGTTTCATCGCCAGATGGGTATTTTCGCCTGGCTGCTGGTATTGGCCCACCCGTTGACTCTGTTTATCGCTGATCCCAATTTCCTTGCCTACTTGAATCCTCGTGCCGACTTGCTCCGCGCCGCTTCACTGATCTTCGTGCTGCTGGCGACAACCTTTTTGGTTGCCAGTTCGTTATGGCGCGTCGCCATGAAGCTGCAATACGAGTGGTGGCGAGCGATCCATGGCGCGCTGTCGGTTGTGGTTGTATCCGGTGGTTTTGTCCACGCGTGGCTGGTGAACAACTACACAGCTGATATGGCCACGAAGTTGTCGGTCGGCGCGCTCGTTGGCCTCTCTCTGTTGTTATTGGTGGACTCGCGCTTTCTGCGTCCGTGGCGGCTAAAACGGGCCCCTTGGCAAGTTGTGGAAACCAGTCAGGAAGCTGGCGATGCTACGCGACTAGTATTAGAGGCGCAGAATCACAAGGGCATGATCTTTAAGCCCGGCCAATGGGCATGGATCACTTTAGGTGATACACCATTTTCATTGCAGCAACATCCGTTCTCGATAGATTCAGAAGCAAACAATCCCCGCCGGCTGGAGTTCACCGCCAAACACGCCGGGGATTTTACCCGCTCCCTGCCCGATGTTAAGGCCGGCACCAAAGCGTGGCTTGAAGGTCCCTATGGCGTTTTTTGGTTCGAGCCCAGTTCTGGTAGGCGCGCTGTATTTGTTGCTGGTGGTATCGGAATTACGCCGATGATGAGCATGTTGCGTAGCTGTCGTGCAACGGGTTGTAAGCAGTCTTTATTGTTGCTCTACGCCAATGAGAGTGTGGACGATATTATTTTCAAAGAGGAACTGGATTCACTTAGTAAAGACCTGGCCCTAAAGGTGGTGCATGTCATTCGCAAACCGCCCGAAGATTGGGATGGTGAAAGCGGGCTCATTGATGCGGACCTGCTCAATAAGTATCTTCCTGACGACGACGGCAAAATCGACTACTTCGTATGTGGCCCTCCCCCGATGATGAACCAAGTTGAGTCATCGTTACGTGAGCGCGGGGTGCGGCTACAGCACCTTTACTCTGAACGATTCGATCTCGTTTGAGGAGCTATCTATGTTACATGTCCTAGCTCGGCGCACCGGCACAGTAATGGCGATAGTGCTAGTGGCGATCGTAATCGTCGTCGCATGGCTTATAGCCGGATAAGAAAAATTTCAGAGCTCAGCCGGATCCGAAAGGATCCGGCGCACTTCCGTCAACCAGAGGGCGGATCCAATTTCTCGACTAAGGCCCCGTCGCCAGCGGACTCCTTCTTCACTACCGAGAACTTTCCATTGGGTTCGAGAATGATTGCCTCTATTTTTTCGAACGCGCCGGCACCTTGCAGCCGCACGGCCGATTTCAACTCCGCCTCCGTCACCCGCTCCCGACGCATAGCGTCACGGATAAATTGCCCTTGATAAAACAGCAATGAAGGCGCGGCAGTGACTGCACTGGCAATACGGGGAGAGCGCTGCTGCAGCCAAGTGAAAACAAACTGAAGTATAACCAGAAGCGCGAAGGTCGTTACCGCCTCGGCTAGGGCGACCTGGCGGGCTGTAAGAATCCGGCCAAAAGAGGCGCCGAGCGCGACAGTAATGATGAAATCAAAGGCATTGAGCTGCGCCAGCGTTCGCTTAATGCTCATATTGACGATCAGAACCAGCGACACATAAGCGAGGCTGCCGACCACTACAATGCGCACGATAGGCTCCCAGCCCCCGTATAGCCATCCAATGTCGTTCATTCCTCACCTCCTCGTTGTGCGGTTATCTGACTGAAACGGGATTTCCAATCGAGTACCATTGACGAGCTTCGCTGCTGCCATACCGGGTAACTGTCTCGACGCTATATCTTCTGGCTAAGCGGTGGCCTTTGCACCCCAGCAAGACTTGAGCGGTCTTCCCCAGAGCCCGGTTGAACAACACTGAATGATCCATCCGTTTCCAACACGACGGCTTCAGCGTCTTGCAGTGATGCGATACCCGCCGACCGGACAGCCGCACGCACTTCCTCCTCGGCCACCCGCGCCTGCCGAAGAGCGGCCGTGAGAAGCTCGCCGCGATACAGCAGCATCAGCGGTTCTCCCGTGACGAGCTGGCGAATCCAGCCTGCCCGAACGCTTGACCACGTAACGACGAATTGGAGAGCAATGAGTAGGGCGAAGGCCAGTGCCCCCTCAGCTAAGGCGACATCTTTGGTCAGCAGGACGGTAGCCAAGGTGGAGCCCAATGCAACGGTTATTACAAAGTCGAAAGCGTTCATCTTTGACAACGTACGTTTGCCTGAGAGGCGCAAGAACAAGATCAGAGCGATATACGCCAAGATTCCAACGACCAGGGTACGAAGTAGGCTCTCCCATCCGTCAAAAAACATCTGATCCATTTTTCCTCCTTGGTAGAACTGATTCCATAGCAAAGCACTGGTATGCCTTTCTAGTCTCGCTTATGGCCCGGCTCGGCCGTTATCTTCTCGCTCTTTAGGTCACTCCGCAACCAAGTCGCCAATGGTCTCCTTTAACCGGTTGATGGCGGCGTCATCCCAACCCTGGGGGTTGCTCACGGCGCGCCAAGCATCGATGTAATGTTCCGTCGCATAGGTATGGCCATAGCCGATGGGTGCACTCTCGGCGCCGGCAATATCGGCCGCCAGCTGCATAAACGTAATGACGGGGTACCAGCGTAAATGCTCGGAAACGTCCGGGCCGCGGGGCTCGGCCATCCACTCCGGCTCACGGTACCAGGAGTCTGGCTCAAAAAAGGTGATCGGGTCGCTGGCGTACTGCAAATACACAATGCGCAAGGGGCCCCAGCCTGCCTCGTTGGAAGCAAGGCCATCGTACTGGTTAGTGAACCGAATCACCGAGCCGTCTCGAAACTCCGGCAGCCACGCCGGGGAGTCAGGTGTGCGATTTTCAGTAATCCAGCGCCAGGTATCACTGCGAAATGGGGGGCCACTCCAAAGAGCACCGTGTATCGGATCTCCCACAATATCCCACACGTCCATCGACCGCTCGGAGTTGAGTGCACCCAAACTCAAACCTTGTAGATACAAACGCGGACGCTCATTAACATCCATAGCGCTCCAATGTCCGTACACCGCCTCAAACAGCCGGCGAGCGGTTTCAGCACCGTACTCCGGGCGGGTCATTAGAGTCAGCCAACTGGGGAGATAGGAATATTGAATCGCCACGCTGGCAACGTCGCCACGATGCAAATACTCCACACTGTTTATGGAGCCCGGATCGATCCAGCCAGTACCGGTGGGCGTGGCCACGACCAGCACCTCCCGATCAAAGCCCCCGGCGCGGATCAGCTCCTGCAGCGCCAGCTCAGCCCGTTCAGCAATCGTTTCGGCGGCATTCAACCCCACATAGACCCGCACTGGCTCGGCAGTATCTTCACGGAAAAAGTCTTCCAGCTCGGTAGGTGTTGACGCACCACTGACGAAACGCCGCCCGTGCCGGCCTAAGTCCTGCCAGTCGATCAATGAAGCTGGGCTGCCCGCGAGCGCAGACGATGCCGGTGGATCACGGTCGGCCTCGACCACCGCATCAAGCTGCTGGAAAGACCTCTCAAACGTGTTCAGTACAAAACGGACCGCCACGCCTTCCACAATCAGCCAGAATAGAATCAACGCCCCGGCGGAGCCCATCACAATCGACACCCGTCGTGGCACAAAGCGCCTTAACCAACGTGAAAGGCGCCGTGCAATAAACAGAAAAAACCGAGCCATCGCCACGATAGCCACAAACAGCAACACTGCCAGCAACCCGAGTAGAATCGGCCGCGTACCCCCGGCCGGCTCCATATTCATCAGCGTGCGGATCGAGTTTTGCCAGGACGCCGCCATAGCCAAAAACACAATGGCGATGGTCACACTGATAACCGCCCACGCCAACTTCACATAGCGGCGAGGGCGGCGAGGCAAATGGGGCAATCCCATAAAGTCCCATAACCAGCGTCCCAAAACACCCACGCCGTAGCCTCCGGCCAGAGCGACGCCCGACAGTATGACTTGTAGAGCAAAGGGACGAGGAACGAGGCTGGGTGTAAGCGAGATGGCAAACAGTAGGGTGCCGATCAGCAACCCCGCGGCCGAGAAGGTAGACCAAAGCCGTAGCAAGGGGCGTGGAATCATAGTCTTATAATCTTCAGTAAAAAATTTTGGTGTCAACAGAGGCAAAGGCAACCAGTGGTCCAGCAATGCCCACTGGGCTTGAGCTTAGCTATTGTTCTGACTGCGCGGCGGGTCAGCGCCGGCGAAAACTATCACGAAGGCGTGCCAACCCATTTTTCTTCTGTTGCTCCTCTGGGCTGGGCCAGTGCGTCTTCTTGTTCTCGCATTTCACGATACCAGTAGTGCCCAACCGCAGGCGCCATCGCTGGGCCGAAGAATGCCCCGTGCTGTCTTCAGAGCACACCAGGAGCAGATCGTAATCATGCTGTTTTTCGATGGGATGGGCCTCTACGGGAGACATCGGATCGTCCTCGTCTGCCCAGGTAAACACTTTATTTCTGGCGGCTTGAATCATCGCGCAGAGCTCTTCGCAATCCAGGCTAAGGCGCTCTTGAATCTGATCCTGCTCCAACGCCGCCTTATCCAGATTCAGCATCGAGCGATAGCAGATGATTTGCCGCTCCTCGTTGGAAGTCCATGTGCCGGAGTGTTCCAAAACCTGTTGCGGCAAATCGGGCAGCTTGCGGTAGTCCAGCCAGACACTCTGCACAGCCAGCAACTTGTTGGTGTAGGGCATCTGTAAGCGAACCTTCCAGCGTGGCTTACCTTTGCGCAACCAACTGGTGACGCGCGCGATCATATCGTCGCGCAGCAGGTCACGAAGGGCATAGGCCAAGGCAATGCCCAGGAGAAGCGCTAGGGATAGCTGCTGGGTGCTAGCTCGTGCGTTGAAAAGGAAATAGGTGATCAGTGACATGACCATCATGGTCGAGCCCGCTTTCACGAGCTTGCGTGTACCAGAACCCAGTTCGACCACCTTGGAGCGCAGCACCACGGGGAACTCCAGTAGCCTGAGATACAGACTCATGCGGTTCCAGAGCCGAGTCGGCGTGCCGCGGAAATCCGGCAGGTACTTCATCTCTCGCCGATACCGGTATTCCTGTTGCAAAAAATCCCTGATGGAATCCCTGAGCTCTTGGTTCAGTTCTGAGTATCCTTCCATCGTCATGCATTCAAGCAGGAACTGTTCGGCGTGCCATGAAAAATAAACGTCTACCAACCGAAAATAGCGTATATGACTGCTTCGTTCGGGGTTGGACTTGCGCAAACGCTGGGCAAAGTTCTGTATCAGACGCAGCGCGCGTTTCACCGG
This sequence comes from Marinimicrobium hydrolyticum, assembly GCF_030848505.1. Lineage (GTDB taxonomy): Bacteria > Pseudomonadota > Gammaproteobacteria > Pseudomonadales > Cellvibrionaceae > JAVDDU01. The sequence continues at coordinate 5,395 of NZ_JAVDDU010000004.1, read as the reverse complement.
CTCGGCGGCGAGCTCCGCCCCCAGAATTTGTTGGCGCAGATGGTCCATAGAGGCCCGATACTGGAACAGCCAGGAGCCATACTGGATTTCGTAGTGGGGGGAGAGCAGCGCGAATGAACTACCGGATTTGCTGATTCGCTTCTTGTCCGGCAGGCCCAGCAACCGGAAGCGATGCTCCAGAGAATTGAAAAAGAATTGCTGCTCGGATAGCGTCCACTCGGAAAACTTCCCTTCATACGGAGTAAACAGGTACAGCTCAACCGTATACTGCCCAGGGTTCTTCAACGTGCGGGTCAGCTGTAAACGGTAATCGCCCTTGCGCCTCAGTGAAAACACGCCATCCCCTACAGCCTCCAACCATTTATGATGTCTCCGTTAAGCTTACCGAGATATCTTTGGCGTGTCCAAGCCTCCTGCTGAGGGCCGAAAGCCCGAAGTCTACTTGAGTTATGGTTACGAAAGCCTTTCACCGCAGCCCTTGCACACTTTAATTCTCCAGCCCCATCTGGGTAGTCTGCTACATTTTGGGCATCTTGCTTTAGAAATTGCCACAGCAAGACTGCAAATGGCAGCTCCCATTAGTGGCAAAACGATAATGTTGCTGTAGCCAGGGGTTATGTTTATTACCAAAGCTGGAATCCAAAGTAGTACAAAGCCCGATATGTAAAGTTTCCAGCTTTGCATGTTCTTCTGATAAATATCCATATAAGACATGTGAATCCCTTGTCCTTTATCTGGCATTGATAAAATCGCTCTGAAAAACAAAATTGCGTGGGGGTGCGACCTTAAGTCGTCCCAAAGACGCTTCCGGAAATGGTTGTAGCGGCATAGTGAATTTTTTCAGTTGGTTGTTAATCCGTGAACAACTGCCATTCTTGATTGATATAATCCATGATCTTGTCTGCCTCAAACTCGCTCATCAAATCTGCTACAACGTGCCCCCTAATGTAGGCTGAAACAAAGTGAAATTTGTAGTGGTTCTCGGAATCTGGGTCTACTTTCTTTTCGTACGCTACATCCTTCTCGGCTTCGGCTAGCATATCTTGAACTATCGCTTCAGATGTAATGCTTCTATTTTTGGCGACGAACGAGGGCGCCAATTTATACATTTCCAGGGTGTCCCCGCCGGATTTCGACGTTGTCTTTTCAGCAGCCTCGTACGCTTTGATGACCTCTTTCAGCCAATGCCTGTTTCTAGATGGAATTTTCATAGTCACTCTGCATAATGTCGTGAGCAAGGGCTCGAGTTTACAAGCATACCGCCGCAGGCACTACGATATGTCGTAGTGTTGCGCTTCACTCTTGAATCTATGTTTAGGGTAATACGCTGGACACATAGCGTATTCCTCCAAAGCTAGAAGCGAATTTGTTGTACACGAAGCAGATTACGTATGCAGCGATGTAAGCAATAGCCCAGTACATAAAAGACTTGATTAATAGGGCCCAAAGAGGCGCGCTCAGCCAGCTTAGTGCGCTAGTTGCCGAGCTAAAATCTCCTTGCTGAGTCGCGGAGAGAGCAAACCAGACGAAGCCGGCAAGCAATCCAAGCGCGTACAAAGCGAGCGTCACTGCGAATGCGATAAGACTAACTATCTTTGCTGTGGATGCAGGACATATCCAATCTAACTTTCTGTGCTCCATCTGACCTCCCTCTAATTGTCACAATCCTATTCAAAAACATAACGAGGCCGTAGAAAAACGATTTTGGAAATCGCCGCTCGTAGGCCTATTTTTGTATTCTTCTATGATCGATATTTAACCAGAATCGCTTAACATAATCACCCATTATCGACAGTGGGGCGAGTTCGAGTGTGGATAAGCCTGTGGATCACGCCACAGCGCCGTAATTCGTTAATTTTTCGATGTTATGCACTAAACAGTACAACTGCCATTGACCTTGCACCTTGCGTTTTCCTCGCAAGGAGAAACGATTAAGGCCTTTGTTGGTGCCGATGTTGCCAAAGACCGGCTCCACGACCGACATTCTATGACCGTAGATGCGCTTGCCTTCGATGCTGTCGACGCGTTTCTTCATCCAGTCTGTGGCGTTGGGTTTGCGCTTGGCTTTTACGGTAAAGGATACCTGTCTACCGTGACCCTTACGGGTGTTGGCCGACTCGGGGTTTTTCATGCAGTCCGTTTTATTGGGGCAGTGTCGGCAGTCGGTCAGCCGACCTTCGAAAGAGATCAAGTAATTACCGCTGTTTTGTAGCCGCTCGGAATGTAACCACATGGGGTTGCCTTGTGGGCAGATGCATGTTTTCTTGGCGGGGTCGAAGTCGAATTCGCTGGAGGGAATCACATCTTTGTCGACACCCTTTCCAGGGTGGCGATGCCCGTACTTGGCCTTTTGATCTTTGAACTTGGGATCGCGGGATCGGAACTGGTTGTCTGGAATGAAGGCGTTGATACCTTCGTCCTTTAGATAGACATTGTTGCTACCGTTTGAGAAACCGGTGTCCGCCGTAACAACAACACCGGATTTCAGAATGTCAGAATGGATGCCGGCTCTTTGGTAGCGCTTTTGAACGGAGTCCAATGCCGGCTTTAAGGTGTGCTGTTCCTGGCCTTCACCAAAGGCTTGGGCGTCCACAACAATCTGGTGTTTTTTGTCGACGGTCGCTACACCGTTGTAGCCCTGAATGGTGCCTTTGCTGGTGGTCATTTTGGCCGACTCGTTGTCGGTGATGTTGCTTTTGACTTCCTTAGGTCGTTTACCTTGCCCCATCCTTGGGGTTGCCGTCTTTAGGAACTGGTCGATCCGCTCGAACTCTTTTTGCAGGGTTTCCGAGGCTTGGGCGAGCTGCTGCTTGCGGTCGCGTTCCTTGGGTCGGCGGCCATCCAGCTTTTTATGCTCCTTGAGGCAGGTGCGGATTCTTTTCTGAATCTTGTCTCGTTTCTGGCTCAGCTCTTCGAGGGTGCCAGAATGTTCTTTAGCCGCATTGGATGACATTTTGCAGCCGTCAATGGCAAATAGCTCATTGCCTAAAAGACCCTGCTGGTCGCAGACCAATAGGACCTGTTCAAAAACCGACTCAATAGCGTCTGGGTAGCTGCTGACAAAATGGGCAATGCCAGTGAAATGGGGCACCGCGTCGCAAGTCAGGGCCTTAAAGATGATGTTGTTCTCGCACTCCCACTGAATCTCTCGGCTGGAGGTGATCCCGCGGGAATAGGCAAACAGAATAATCTTCAGAAGGATGGCCGGATCATAGGCGGAACGGCCACCAGCATCGTTTTTGTAGTTATCGTAGAAAACGCTCAGATCAATATGGTGATCAATGAGCTTGTGGAGGGTAAATTCGAAGGTACCGGGCTTGATTTGTTGCTCAAAATTGACCACAACCATCGCGTCCTGGTTGTAGTTATACTTTTTGAAGTTTGGCATGGCTTCGCTTCCTGAAACGATGGCCAATTTTAGCAAAAAACACCTTGTTTTTGGAGTTTTTCTACGGCCTCAACGCCGCTCAGCACGCGCGGCTACGGAATGGAGGCGAAGCCGCAATGGAGTAGACGTCGCCGTGACTGGCATGGTTAGCATTCGCATCAATCCGAACCACCAGCACCCTCGATTTGAGGGAAATAGAAGCGACTGAATTTCTCGGTATGAAGGTATGCGTTGTTAAGACCTATGGCCAAGTTCGGGATAAAGTTTGAAAAATCGAAAAAGGCCTGTTCCTTCCCTGTTTCATCATGCCAATATCGGATTTCAACGAATGTTTTCCCCCATCGCTCGATCTCTTTCTCGAACTCTCCAGACGCAACATCGTCAACTATTAGGGCATACATTCTCTGAACCCAGCTTTTCTTTCTGTCTGGGAGAAGTTGATACAAACTCCATAAATCATGATTTTTCCCAGGATCAACCTGCTCTTCAGATAGAATGCCTTTTAAGAAAAGCTCCACTGCAAATGAGAAACAAACCATAGTTGGCGCTATCAGCCGGTTGTTCTCTGCTTTTTTTGAGAGCTCCATGCCTGCCAGCACAAATTCTTCGGCAGTGTGAGCAGCTCCACCATGCATCTTTTTGACTGACATATGATTTGCTCAACAATCTCCTGGGAATGCTAACGTTGCGCACACCGGCGCGAGCTTGCGAGCGTCCGACAGCCGAAGGCTGTGTAGTGGTGCGCCTTGTTCTGTGGGATGCACGCACAACGTCTTTCTTTGGCGAAAACCACGCATGTTCTGACAGATGTGCCATTTTGCGCATCAATCTAACTTCTGCCCCGACAATTACGCTTCCGGCTTGGAGATAAAAGCAAACGGTATTGCAAAGGGTCCGAATATTGCTCCCATTAAACCCCAAAATACAGGTTTGGCTCCCCGACTTTTGGCGATGTAATGGCAGGCGATAATGCTTACTATAGTAAGGATCAATATAATATAAATTGCCATATTAATTTTCCATCATTTGAAATCGTATAGACACAGAACGCCGTGCTCAACGGCAGTTTGTAAGTTGCGGTTTTGTGGAATACTTTTGCGCAGCAAAATCACAAAACTGCGACTTACAAACTGTCCAGCGCACGCAGTGCGCGATGTTGCAGCACATTGTTATGATTTTATTCGCACTTTCCACTGCGCTTCAACTCCTCCAGTTTTTTCGAAGCTTTGGAGCTTAACTCTACGAGCCTATTCATTTGAGCGAAATCCTCAGCTAATGATGGATTAATGCTTTCAATAATGCTGTTTATTTTATAACAGTGCGCATTATAGAGAAATTCTGTATTGTCACGCTCCAATGCTTCGACAAGCATTAACTGATAATCTAGATCTTGAGACAAGCGACCTAAGCTTCCATTTTCACCAGCCGACAAGATTACCTTTGTTGCTTTAGAACCGAATTCATCCCATGCAAGACCTATAGCGAACAGGCTCGTAGCCAATCCAGCTAAAACAACAACAAAATATAAAACTATAGATTTAGCAACTCTATTCATTTGATTCGATTCTCATAACGCCAAGTTAACCGGCAGAGCGGAGCCGGCCTACCGGCGAAGCGGTTTGCAGCGGGGCGTAGAATTTGCAAAGCAAATGCCCCGCTGCAAACTGTCCGGTTGAACGTATGGTTATGTGTTTTCACCTAACCACCTAATGCCACCTTGCACCTTTGATTCAGCTTCTTTAACTGCATCAGAAATTTTAGTGTGGCCTATAGAATCAGCCCAGTGAACTTGATCTAATTCTCCAGCGTAGCGAAAGCGTACATAATAAATTAAACCATTTTCATCGAATGGCCCGGGCTTCTCTCCCTCTTCAAGCCCATCCTCCTCGGCTACCATTTCGTACCACCAGTCATAATCTAGCGCCACGATGTCAACTGGCTTTTCAACAGTATCGTCGTATAGCCATATACCTGATTTAACGATGCTCATTGAAATCTCACGACACA
>NZ_JAVDDU010000030.1 GCF_030848505.1 Marinimicrobium hydrolyticum | reverse complement strand
GGTAACAGGTGATAACGTCTAGGCCTCAGTTAGGAGGGGCCTATGACCTGGAAAGAGACCTGTACCATGAGTGAGAGAGAGTCGTTCATCAACGGCTGGCTTAGTGGCTGTTTTAGCGTCACGGAACTGTGCGAACGTTTTGGCGTGTCTCGCAAGACAGGGCACAAGTGGATAAACCGCTTCAAAGCCGAGGGAATGGCAGGACTGGCCGATCAAAGCCGAGCACGACATACGCAGGCGCAGCGAACACCAGAAGCAGTCATTGAGCGTATCGTGGAGCTAAAGCTTCGATATGACCGCTGGGGACCGGTCACAATCCATTCAGCGTTGCATCGAGACAACCCAGATGGACACTGGCCGGCAATCAGTACGATTGGTGAGATTCTAAGCGCGCACAATCTGGTCAAGACGCGCCGCCCTCGTCGCAAGACTCCGCCCCATACTCAACCGCTTGCTCACGCCACAGGCCCTAACGAGGTCTGGAGTGCGGATTTCAAAGGCCACTTTCGCCTGGGTAACGGTCACTGGTGCTATCCACTGACGCTATCGGACAACTGCAGTCGATTGCTGATCAGCTGTAGGGGCATGCCGACACTTGATTTAAAGGCGTCATTCGAAGTTTATAGGCAAGCCTTTCGGAGCTATGGCTTACCCAAAGTCATCCGAACCGACAACGGCTGGCCCTTTGCCATGAACGTGCTCGGAGGTCTGACGCCGCTTGCGATTTGGCTGCTGAAGCTTAATATCTATCCCGAGCGAATTGCTCCGGGCAAGCCGTCTCAAAATGGTCGACATGAACGGATGCACCGCACGTTGAAAGATCACACGGCTAAGCCCCCTAAGGGCGACATGTCCGCTCAACAAAGGGCGTTCAATCACTTTCGGAATGAATACAACGAGGAGAGGCCACACCAAAGCCTGGGTCTAGGAAAGTGCCCAATTGACGTTCATGTACCGTCACCGCGACCGTATCCCGAAAGGATCCCTCAAATACACTACCCTGATGAGTTTGCCGTCAGAAAAGTGAAATACGGCGGCTACATCAAACTTAACGGCCAGCCGATTTACACTACGCGTCAACTAACAGGGGAACACATTGGGCTTGAGCCACTGGACCATGAGCGCTGGCAGTTGTACTTTGGCCGACTCAAGCTTGGCGTCGTAGACGAACGGCTTGGAAGGGTCATCCGGCCCGCATAGGTGTTACCTATGTGGCCGGTTTCCATCGTTACCTATGTGACCGGCTCAACA
>NZ_JAVDDU010000003.1 GCF_030848505.1 Marinimicrobium hydrolyticum | reverse complement strand
CGGATCACCCGACACCTGTCCGTTTATTTGGGTAAATGAAATCTTTATAGCATGGCAGAGGCGCGATTTCACTCATTTCGGGCCGGGTGGCGCATTTCTTCGTTTCGGGATATGGGACCCTGTGTCCGTTTTGCAGGAATATTCGGACAGGTGTCGGTATATATTTCGGAGGCCGGGGCTTTTCTGCTCTCTAACCTATTGATTTAAAATATTAACTGTCATTTTTCCACAGAAAATGTGCATCGTGCAAAAGTCACCTAATGCGATATATCCTTTTTACCTCATTCTTCGCGAAGGGTCGGATAACCCTTTGTTTTCTATACAAAATGCTTCAATCTCAAGCAAGTACTCGGTTTTTCATGGTGCCCGTGTCGCTTTTGTACTTTACAGTAACGATTTTCTAAATATACTGTATAAAAAAACAGGTGGAGTGGTAGCTATGATGGACGATATCCCCAGTGCCCTGCCGGACAAGCCAGTACGGTTTTTTGATCGCTTTCGCAGTTTTATGCGAGCCAAGCAAATGGCTTATCGAACTGAGAAGACGTACTGCTTCTGGGTCGCCGACTATATTCGCTTTCACCAGCGCGCTCGGCCTGAGGTGTTGGGGAGCGCGCACATCGACGAGTACCTCAGTTATCTGGCGGTGAGGCGCCGGTGCTCTGTGAATACTCAGAAAACGGCTCTGAATGCTCTGGTATTTATGTATCAGAAGTTCTTGGGCATAGAGGTTGGAACGTTAAACTTTGCGCACAGCAATAGAATGAGGACCTTGCCAACGGTGTTCTCTCATGTGGAGGCCATGACCGTGATCGGGGGGCTAACGGGCATCTATCAGCTGATCACGGGCTTGATGTACGGTTCGGGCCTTCGAATATCGGAGGCTTGCCGCCTGCGGATTCAGGATGTGGACTTCGCAAATGGCTGTATTATCGTACGGGAGTCGAAGGGGCTGAAGTGGCGGCGTACACTGTTGCCGGAGTCGCTGGTGGAAAAATTGCAAACCCAAATCCACTATGCGTTGTCGTTGCACCAAAAAGACCTCAATGAGGGTTTTGGCTCGGTCTATTTACCCAACGCCCTGGCGAAGAAATACCCGAACGCTTCAGTCAGTCCGCCGTGGCAGTATGTTTTCCCCGCCTCGAACCGTTCGGAAGACCCAATGTGCGGCACTATTCGCCGTCATCATATTGGCGAGAAGTCCGTACAAAGGCAGGTTAAAAAAGTCATTGAGGCGGCGCGAATTTACAAGAAAGCCGGTTGCCACACGTTTCGTCACAGCTTTGCCACGAATCTTCTACGGGCTGGAGTTGATATAAGAAACATTCAGGAAATGATGGGGCATTCGGACTTGGCCACTACGCAAATTTATACGCATGTGGTTGGCGTGCAGGAGCGTGGAGTTGTTAGTCCACTGGATGTTTCAGGTTTGGATACCAAGGTTCGGGAAGAGCCGCCCCCGTACTGGAAATTGGCGGGGTAGTCGAAGCAAAAGCAATGATCGTTTGACGACGGCTCTTTGAACCAAAGTGCTGGGGGCTTAAATCACCATCACCCCATCCGCTTCCACCAACGCGCCTTTAGGCAATTGGCTTATGCCAATGGCGGCGCGGGCCGGGTAGGGCTCTTTAAAATGGCGAGCCATCACTTCGTTGACGATGGGGAAGTTATCCAGGTCCGTCAGGTAGAGGTTGAGCTTGACGATGCGGTTCAGGTTACCGTTGGCCGCTTCGCACACGGCGGCGAGGTTTTTGAACACTTGTTCGGCCTGAGCTTCAAAGCCGCCTTCCACTAAGGTCATGGTCTCGGGGTCCAGTGGAATTTGGCCGGACAGGTATACGGTGTTGTCCACCTTCACGGCTTGTGAGTAAGTGCCGATGGCTTCTGGGGCCTGTTCGCTGTGAATAATGGCGCGATTGGGCATAGGGAAAGGTCCTTGCTAAGCGGTTGCGGAAAACCGTTAAGTATAGGGCAGATACCGCCCGCCCGGCTAGCGGGCTTAGTTTTTACTGCGGCTAATGCGCAGCACAAAACTCATGCCGCGGATGCGGCGCATGATGTTGGCCAGGTGGATGCGGTTGTGTACGCCAATGCACAGTTGAATCACGCTGTTGTGGGCGTCACGCTCATTGACGCGAATATGTTCAATGCTGCCGCCCTGCTCGGATACGCGTGTGGCCAGGGTGGCGATGATGCCTCGGTCGGATTCCACTTCCACACGCACGTCTACTAAAAACTCCCCCTGCACCGTGGGCGCCCAACTGACGTGGCTGATTTTTTCCGGTTTGTGGCGCAGCTCGGCGATGTTGCGGCAGGTGTCCTGGTGCACCACCAGGCCTTTGCCGGAGCTGATGTGGCCGATGATTGGATCGCCGGGGATGGGGCGGCAACAGCGGGCGAAGGTAATCAGCATGCCTTCGGAGGAATCGATGGTCAGCGGTGTGGTGATGCTGCCGCCTTTGGCGGACATGTTGGCTTCCGGTTGCAAAAGGTTGGCCACGCCTTGGGCGATGCGGTTGCCCAGGCCAATGTCTTCGAGCAGATCTTCCATGGTTTTCATCTGCGTGGCTTTGAGCAGTTGTTGTTCTTGCGCTTCGGTGAGCTTGTCCAGGTCCAACTGCAGGTCTTCAAACGCCCGCGCCAGCAAGCGCCGTCCCAGGGCCACGGATTGGTGGTGACGCTGGTTTTTCAAAAAGTGGCGAATGGCGCTGCGCGCCTTGCCGGACACGGTAAAGTTCAGCCAACTGGGATTGGGCTGGGCGCCCTTGGCGGTGATGATACTGACCTTCTGGCCACTTTCCAGCGGCTGGGACAGCGGCGCCAAGCGGCCGTTGATGCGGCAGGCCACGCAGTTGTTGCCCACGTCGGTGTGCACCGCGTAGGCGAAATCCACGGCGGTGGCGCCGTGGGGCAATTCCACGATCTGCCCTTTGGGGGTAAATACGTACACCTCGTCCGGGAACAGGTCGATCTTGACGTTCTCGATAAATTCCAGGGAGTCGCCGGCCCGGCGCTGCATTTCCAGCAGGCCCTGCACCCACTGACGGGCGCGGGTGTGGCTGCTGCTTTCGTCTTCGCTGGATTTGTACAGGAAGTGCGCGGCTATGCCGTTGTTGGCCATCTCGTCCATTTCTTTGGTGCGAATCTGCACCTCAATGGGCACGCCGTGCATGCCCACCAACACCGTGTGCAGGGACTGGTAGCCGTTGGCTTTGGGGATGGCGATGTAATCTTTAAACTCGCCCGCCACGGGTTTATACAGGTTGTGAATAATCCCCAGCACCCGGTAGCAGGTGTCCACGCTGTCCACAATGATGCGGAAGGCGTAGACGTCCATAATTTCTTTAAAATACTTTTTCTTCTGGCGCATCTTTTCATAGATGCTGAACAGGTGTTTTTCCCGCCCCAGTACCAGCGCGGTCAGGTTTTCTTTGGCCAGACGCTTTTCGATGGCGGTTTGAATCTGCTCCACCAGTTCTTTGCGGTTGCCGCGCGCGGTTTTCAGGGCTGCTTGTAGGCGCGTGGCGCGCAGCGGGTACATGGCGTAGAAGCCGCGGTCTTCGAATTCCAGACGCACGTCGTTCATGCCCAGGCGGTGGGCGATGGGGGCGTAGATCTCCAGGGTTTCTTTGGCGATGCGGCGCTTTTTCTCCGGCGGCATGGCGCCCAGGGTGCGCATGTTGTGCAGTCGGTCCGCCAGCTTCACCAGAATCACGCGCAGGTCGTTGGCCATGGCCAGGGCCATTTTCTGGAAGTTTTCCGCCTGTTTTTCCGCGTGGGATTCAAATTCGATTTGGGTCAGTTTGCTGACGCCGTCCACCAAGTCGGCCACGGTGCCGCCGAACTGTTTGTTGATGGCTTTTTTGCTGATGCCGGTGTCTTCAATCACATCGTGCAGCATGGCCGCCATCAGGCTTTGATGGTCCATGTGCATGCTGGCGAGAATGTCCGCCACGGCCAGGGGGTGAGTAATGTAGGCTTCGCCGCTGCGGCGCTTTTGTCCGTCGTGGGCTTGTTCAGCGTATAGGTAGGCCCGCTTCACCAAATTAATTTGGGATTGTTCCAGGTAGGACGAAAGCCTGTGACTTAAGGCTTCAATGGTTTGCAAGGACGTCCTCCAGAAAAAGCGGCGCCGCCGCCCCTGGGGGGCGACGGCCGGTTAAACATTTACATTTCAGGTTCGTACTGTTGCTCCGGCTTGGGGCGTACGGGCTCGTCGCGCTCCAGCAGAATGCTGGCGTCGATCAAACCTTCTTCGATTTCGCGCAGAGCGATCACTGTTGGCTTGTCGTTCTCTTCGGGCACCAGCGGGTCTTTGCCGCCGACGGCGAGCTGGCGCGCGCGCTTGCTGCTTACCATCACCAGTTCAAACCGGTTGTCTACGTTGTCCAAACAATCTTCAACAGTGATCCGTGCCATAGTCTTTTGTGCTCTCGTTTACGTTTGCCGCCCCGGTTGGAGCGTAGGGTTGTTCCGGTGCCCTGCGGGGCATTCAATGGGTCATATTGTACACAATTTGGCCCCGGTATGTAGCAGCCAAGGCGAATACCGGGGATTCAGCAATGACCAATGTCGTGTGAACTATGACAGTAGATCTTGCAGTAGGTTTTTGTGTATCTGTGCCTGCCGCGCCAGGCGCAGGTGCTGGCTGGTAATCAGCGCCTGAAATTGCGCCAGGGCGGTGGTGAAGTCGTCGTTAATGATCAGGTAATCGGCATCCGTGTAGTGGGACATCTCGCTGATGGCCTCAGCCATGCGCGCCTCGATCACCTCGTCGTTGTCCTGGCCCCGGCCCGTTAAACGCTGGCGCAAGGAGGCCAGCGACGGCGGCAAAATAAACAAACTCACCGTGTCCGGCAGTTGCTCCCGCACTTGCTTGGCGCCTTGCCAGTCGATTTCCAGTATCACATCCAAGCCGGCCTCCAAGGTGTCCAAAACCCACTGGCGCGAGGTGCCGTAGAGGTTTTTGAATACCCGAGCATGCTCCAAAAAGGCGTTCTCTTGCAGCATGGCTTCAAACTGATCGTGGGACACAAAGTGGTAATTGACGCCCTCTTTCTCACCGGGCCGGATGGGGCGGGTGGTGTGCGAGACGGATACGCAGACTTCCGGATTGGACTGCACCAGGGCGTTCACCAAGCTGGTTTTGCCCGCGCCTGAGGGGGCGGAAACGGTGTAAAGGATGCCTTTGCTGCTCATCAGGGGTCTCTTGGTGAATCCGGGCTGTACACTATTTTGCGTGGTCACTGCGGTTTTTAGCATGGCCTGATACGCCAACCGCGCCCGCTAGAGGGAAAGGGCTTATTATGGCACAGTCGTTAACCGCTAGGCACCCATTGGTACAGGAGCGTTCGTGGAAGAGTATATTCGCATCGAAGAGGCGGCCCGACGTTTGTCGGTGAGCCCGGAATTTGTTCGGCAGATGGTCGCCAAAGGGCGGCTTAACAGCCATGGGGAGGATCTTCTCGAATCCGGTCAGGTGGCGGAATTGGGTAGCCTGATGCAGCGACTGCGCGGCGGTGGCATCGCCGCTATGGTCAATGCCACGGGCGACGATAAAAACCCGCTGGATTGACCCGCCGCGGGCGCTGCCTCCGCTATAATGCGCCAGTCGGGTATCGGAGATGCCTTTCAGTCTTTTGGGAGTCCTCTGTGCTCAGTTATCGCCACGCCTATCACGCCGGCAACCATGCCGACGTACTCAAACACAGCGTTTTGAGTCTGGTCCTCACCAAACTGTTGGCCAAACCCTCCCCCTGCGTTTACCTCGATACTCATGCGGGTGCCGGCCATTACGCCCTGGATGGCTCCCTGGCACTGAAAACTGGCGAGGCGGCAACGGGCATAGAGCGTCTGCTGGAGCGTGCCCCAGACTTACCGGAATTGGCGACTTATCTGGATTTGGTGCGCCGCCAGCCGCCGAATCAATACCCCGGTTCACCCGCCATAGCCGCGCAGCTGCTGCGCGAGCAAGACCGGTTGCAGTTGTTGGAGTTGCACAGCACCGATCTGGCCGAGCTTAAAAACCACCTAGGGCGTGACCGCCGTGTGAGCATTCACCACCGAGACAGTGTTGAAGGGCTGCCCGCACTGTTGCCGCCCACGCCGAGGCGTGGGCTGGTGCTGATGGACCCGGCGTACGAACTTGCGGAGAATTACGCCCAAGTGATAAGTTGCCTGGGCCAATCGTTGCGCCGGTGGCGGACCGGTGTTTATGTGCTTTGGTATCCGCTCCTGGCGCGACAACGCGACCGCTCAGACTGGCTCAAAAAACAGCTGTGCGCATTGCAGCCGCCCAATTTGCTGGTGGCGGAGCTCTGGGTTCAGGCGCCGCAGGAAGAGTACGGCATGCACGGCTCTGGCCTGGCGATAATCAACGCCCCCTGGCAACTGGATGAGCAGCTGAAGCGGCTCTTGCCCTATTTGAGTGACACCCTGGCACAGGGCCAAGGTGCCGGATGGAATTTGGATTGGCCTATTCCCCGCGCTTAAAGCTCCATCATTAACAATAATGAACTACAAGGACCGTGCTTTCCCCATGAGCGAATTTCACACCTCAAACCGTTATCCCCATCTGGATCTGCTCAGAGGCATCGCCATCCTGGCGATCCTGCTGCCCAACATGTACAGCTTTGGCCTGCCCTTGGCGGAGTTTTTTCAGCCCGGTAGCTGGCTGGATTTCTCCGGCGCGGGCGTCTGGGCCTGGGCGCTGATTGCGCTGTTGGTGGAATGGAAGTTCCTGACCTTGTTCGCGCTTTTGTTCGGTGCCGGTATTTGGCTGTTCTCCCAGCGGCATGAGGAGCTGCAGGAAGACCCGGGGCCTATTCATTACCGGCGCTGTCGCTGGTTGCTGCTGTTTGGGTTACTGCACGCCTACCTTTTGTGGGAGGGCGATATTCTCTTTACCTATGCTCTGTGTGCCATGGTGGTCTGGCCTTTGCGTCGGTTCTCACCGCGCCGGCAGCTGCTGCTGAGTGTTGGCATGCTCGCTCTGTCTAGCCTAGCGTACTGGGCCATATTGACCGCCATTCCGTACGACATGGAGCTTTTCCCTCAGGAAGATGTGTTGGCGCAAGTGGAAGCCATGCGCAGCGGCTGGCTCACGCAACTGCCTGTGCGTGCGGTTTATGCGTTCGAAGCCCAGGCGGAGGTTTTACTGTTTGGCTGGCGCATTGTTGGTTTGATGTTACTGGGCATGGTGTTGATGCGCACGGGCTTACTGCTTCCACCCAGGCGTTTTTCCAACACGGCTCTACTCGGAGTTTTTTTGGTAGGAGCTTTGATAACTGGCGCCGGTATTGTGGGCAGCTTACGGAATGAGTTTGCACAGGATTACCTGCTGGGCAGCTATTTTCAGGCCCACTATTGGGGCAGCATTTTTATGGCCCTGGGGTACGCGGGCGCTGTGCTGCTGTGGAGCCAAACCAGCGTCCTGCTCGGGCTGCGCAGCCGCCTGGAAGCGGTAGGGCGCACGGCTTTCAGCTGCTACCTTCTGCAGACTGTGATCTGCACCAGTGTGTTTTATGGTCACGGCCTGGGTCTGTACGGCAGCCTGAACCGGCTGGAATTGGTCGCCGTGGCCCTGTCTGTGTGGGTCTTTTTACTCTGGCTGGCGCCCTGGTGGTTGAGTCGGTTCCAATATGGCCCTCTGGAGTGGGTCTGGCGCGGCTTTACCTATCGCCGCTGGCCGCCTCTACGCCGTGCTGGCGCTACCACTTAATTGGTAGTTGGCGCCCGTCGTTACATACTGTATTTTAGCGCCACCAACGAATAACAAATTACGAATCCCAAGGAGCTTCCCAATGGCAAAATTGGACTGTCACTTTTTCCCCAACATGCCTGCCGCCTGGGTTTGCGATAGCTGCCACACCCAATACGGCGAAAAATGCATCCCCGCCGGGCACAGCCGTCACTGGGGTAAAATCAGCCCCTCCTGCATTCGCTGCAACGGTGACTTACGTTACCTGGGCAGTGCCACGGGCGCTAAGCCGTTTTGGCAGAAGCTGCCGCACTTTTTTGCCTACCCTCTGCACGTTAACAGCCTAGTAGTGCTCGGGCTGGTGACCCTGGGCGCCTTTCTGCTGGGGCCCAATTTGCTAACGATTTTTCTGGTTCTGCTGGGCGTGGCCGTGGTGATGAAATACAGCTTCGCCATTATTGAGCGGCGCGGCACTGGTAGCACTACGCCACCCGAGGTGGCTGCGGTTATATCCGGGGACGAGCACCACCTGTTTTTAAAATTCATCGCCGTCATGTTTTTAATGGGGGCAATCATCGGTGCCGTCGCGCAGCTTGGGGAAATCGCTGCGATGGCGGTAGGGGTGTTTATGGCACTCGCCATGCCCGCTGCCATTATGATTTTGGCGGTGGAAAAGTCTGTTTTCCGAGCTCTCAACCCGTTTGCTCAAATGAGCCTGATGTTGGCAGTCGGTTGGCCCTACCTTTTACTGTGGCTGTGTACACAAATTATTTCCGCCGGGCCCGTCTATTTGCTGCCGGCGCTGTTTATGGTCCTGCCGGAGGCGGTGATCTTCCCGGCGCTGGTTTTCTTGATGGTTTACTTCACCTTTGTGCTCTACACCATGATGGGCTATGTCTTGTTCGAATACCAAAACGAGCTGGGCTTCGCTACGGTGGCCGATGAGGACGAAGACGAACTGGATCAAAAAGAGTTCGACAAAGCCAAAGCGGTGGGTGAAATGACCGTGCTGGTGCGCGACGGAAAATACCAAGAGGCGCGTCAAGTGTTGCGCACAGCGCTGGATTTGGTGCCCGATGATATTGAGCTGCATCAGCAATACCATAAGCTGCTCATGCTGCTGGATGACGATAGCGCGTTGGCCAATCACGGCGAATATTTTTTGGATTTGCTGAAGCGTAATAATCGCCTTGGCAGTGGCACATCGGTGTTGTTGGATATGCAAGAGCGCGTGCCGAGCTATCAACTGGATGACACCGGCCTGGCCGTGGAACTGGCCGCACTGCTGCGTATGCAAGGCCAACATCGAGCGGTACTGCGTTTGTTCCACAACCGCCACAAAAGCAAGCCGAGCGATCCATTGTTACCGGCCGCTTACTTGCACGTAGCGCAGGTATTTTTTGAGTATTTGAACGATGAGTCCAAAGCCCTGGCGATCATCAACTTTATACTAAAAAAATTCCCGCGCTGCGAAGAGCGCGAGCAATTCCTGCAGCTGAAAGAAGTTATTACCCAGCCCGTGGTGCCTGCGCAGGCTTAAAAACTACCTGCGTTGCCGCTGCTGCGTTAAAAATGACCTCAAATTGCTCATTTACTATGTGTAAACTCCGCATTTTCGGTCATTTTTGCCTTGCATCGGCGGCCTCGCTAACGTTTTTCATAGTTAGCTGGGTTGTTGAATTTGCTTCAGTAGTAACGCCAGCTTAGCAACCTTATTGTTTTGCTGGCGTTGCTGGTAATACGGAATCATCTCTTTTAGCAGTGCGGCCAGTCCGCTGGCGTTGCCGCCCCGTTGAAGCGCCTGCTGAAAGTAATCGTCCGCCTTGGGCGTGTTACCGTTGCGCCAGAAAGTGCGCGCCAGGGCAAGGCTCATGTTGCCGTTCAGAGCCGGGGCATTGGGCGCAAGCGATTGATACTCCTTCAGTACGTCATCCACGCCGTCACGCCAACGCGCAAAATCCGTGTCCTTGCTGACAAATTGCTTCAGTAATTCGAAGGTCACTTGGTGAAAGGCTTTGTTTTTCGGCTGAGCCTTGTGCAGATCAAACAGCTGTTGCCACGGGCGCGGATCACTCGGATGCGCCTGGCAAATTTGCCGGGTGAGCGCTTTTGCTTTGTCGATGTCCAGGTGGGTCAACAGCAATAAAACTTTCTTGAGCTCGCTTTCAACCTCATCGTGGGCGTCCTGCTTCTCTAACTCACCGGAAAACTCTTGGTGACTTTTCCGCGCTAGAAGCATCAAACCAGCCCCGGCAAGCAGGCCGCCGATGTGGGCCCAGTAGGCGATGGACGATTCAAAGAAGAAGTACCCGTACAACTCCTTGCCAAGCCACAAGGGCAAAATGAACAGCGCGGGCGCTCGAAACTCCCCAAAATAAAACAGTACCGTGTAAAAAAATCGAATACGCCGCAATCGATACAGGGACAGGTACATACCCATCAGCCCGGAAATCGCCCCTGAAGCGCCGACCACCGGAACCATTGAGCCCATATTAAAGGCCATGTGGAGGGCGCTGGCTGCCAGGCCGCTGGCCAAATACATCAGTAGATATGTGTGAGGGCGCAGCACGGCTTCCAGCGTAAAGCCAAACAAAAACAGAAATATCATGTTGCCCAGCAGGTGATCCCAGCTGCCGTGCATAAACATGCTAGTGAAAAACGTCCAGGGTTTGGCTTCCCCCGGCGTCAGCCCGGCCCGGTAACTACTGACTTTGTTGCGTTGTTGTTCGAACTGCTCCCGTGCCTGCCGCCAGCGCAGAGTTCGCTCATCGGCAGGGTCGGGCCAGATTTCGCGCAGGTGCTTATCGAAACCCCGGTCAAACATGATGGACCAGCGAATGTACTCGGCCTGACGCGCCTCGTTTTCGATGCCGGTCAGCTCGTACCAGGCGTCGTAGTCTTCCTCAAGCAGGTAATCCAGGTAAGGCTCTAGCTCGTAGCTCAGCAGTTGTTGGTTCTCATAGATGCTGTGAGCGCGCTCGATGATGGGCCAGTCCTGACGCTGAAAGAGCAGAAATACCGCCACATTGAGGAGAATCAGCGTCAGGGTAATGAATGGAGGCTTGCTCCAGTCTGGGCGGTTTTCAATGGGAACAATCAGCACGCGGGGGTCCTTTTTACGGTTTTATTATGGTTTTTTCCATTTTCGGGCGGCGTCTTGTGAGTTTAGCAGGCCGTGCAAAAGCTTACCGGCTACTGCAAATGTTCGCGCGCCTGGGCGATATGATCGCAGAATAATTGCGCGCCATCCAGAATCCGCACGGTATGACGCTGGATGATATCCGGCGGTACAAAAAACAGGTTGTTCTTGCTGACGGCTGTCAGGCCCGGCCAGCGGCGCCATTCCTCCAACCACTCGGGGCGTTCTTCACCCATGCCGCTGGCGACAATGACTTCGGGGTCCCGGTCCAAGATTGACTCCCGATTAATAACCGGGGCTATGGTGGCGGCGTCCGCGTACACGTTCCGGCCGCCGCATAGGCGGATCACATCGCTGATAATGTGTTCGCCGTTAAGTGTTTGCAGGGGATCATTCCATACCTGATAAAACACGCTCACCGGCTCCGCGCCAGAATAGCGCTGGCGCAGGCCCGCCAGCGTTTCCAAAAAACGGTCCGCCTCTTTCTCGGCCGCCTCCTCGGTGCCCGCCAGCGCCCCGATATCCCGAATCACCCGTGCCACGTCTTCCAAATCGCGCGGCTCGTCTGTGTACACGTTGAGCCCAAGCCGCCGCATCTGCCGAATAACGTTCTCGCCATTGCCGGATGCCCACGCCAAAACCAAGTCCGGCTCCAATGCCAGAACACTCTCCACGCTGATGGCTTTAAAGCTCCCCAGTTGGGGCAGTTCACGGGCCGCGGGTGGGTAATCGCTGTAGCTCACCGCCGCTATCAGGCGATCGCCCGCACCGGCGCTGAAGACGTTCTCCACAATATGTGGCGCCAGCGCCACAATTCGCTGCGCCGGCTGATCCAGGCTCACTTTCTGGTCAAAAAAGTCCGTAACCTCCGTCGCAAAAGCAGGTGCTGCAAATATCACTAGGGCCAGAGCGAGAGTGCGAAAACAGTAAGTCATAAGGTGTGTGCCTGTGTTGTCGTGTAATCGGGTTGTGTGCAAGCAAGCTCCGCCAATGCCTGTTGTAGACGTGCTCCGCCGTCGTCGGGAAGCCCACAACGCAGCCACGGTTGTGTGTGCTCGCCCATGGCTTCATCGGACCAATCACACCAGCGCAGAAACAGCCCGCGTTGGCCCAGTGCTTGATAAAGGTCGAACAAGGTTTTCCCGTCCCCCTGCAGGGTGACGAACAGCCCCGCGCTGCGGACAGAAAAACCGCCACTGAGGTAATCCCGCCACAGCTGCACCAGCGCCTGTTCCGCAGCCTGAATTCTTAGGCGTTGGGTATGTTGCCAATCACGGTCGCGCAACGCACGGCTGCCCAACCACTGCGCCGGGTGACTAATGCCCCAAGGCTCCAGCGATTCACTCAACTGATTCGCCAACTCACCCTGGCCCAACAAAAAACCCAGCCTCAGCCCTGCCAGCCCAAAGAACTTCCCCATGGAACGCAAAATCCACAGGTCGGGGAATTCGTCTAATAAATCCGTTGCACTCAGTTCGGGAAACGCATCCGCAAAGGCTTCGTCCAGCAGCACCACACCGCGCCCATCCAGCGCCTGGCAAACCTGCCGAATAAAATCGACACCAAAGCGTTCCCCAGTCGGGTTGTTGGGGTTGACCAGCACCACATGCTCCACGGCCTCCCGCTGCAGCAAAAGCAGCAGCTCCTCAAAGGTGGAGTAAGTAGTAACTGTATGGCCCGCAGCCCGCCACGCTTGGCTGTGCCCGGAATAACCCAGCGTGGGAATCGCCACCCGCCCGGGCGTCACCAAGTGCGGAATCCGCGCAATGGCAACCTGACTACCCGGCACCGGCACCACCGCATTGGCCGCCACCCCATAATAATCGTCCGCTGCCTGACACAAATCATCATTATTCCCAGGAAGCCGCTGCCATACATCGGCGGGCACTTCCGCCACCGGATAAACCCACGGACTCACCCCCGTTGACAAATCCTGCCAACCCGTTGCCGGCTCACCAAACACACGGCGCGCATACTCCAAATCACCTCCGTGGGCCGGAAAGTCTACTTGTGTCATCGTCGTTCACAGCTCAAATTTATCATCCACGCTTCTTTTGTCCTCTTAGACCGTCCTTGCCACTTTTCTTGTCCTCCCCGCCTCTCCGTGTCATCCCCGCGTAGGCGGGGATCCAGCATTCCAAGGTTCCGAAGGATATGGATACCCGCTTTCGCGCATTGCCGTCCAGAACAAATGAGCTAGTTAGTGACTTCGTAAGCAAGCCCAGGGCCGCGCAGGGTGAGTGTTCAGCAAACGTCGTGAACCCGTCCGTGGGGACTGCCTCAAAAGGTCCCTCTTTTGAGGCTTGCTGAACACTCACCCTGCACGTCCCGGCCGCCTCAAACTATCGAGTTCTTTTCGCCAATCCTCATTGCTGTGAGGGAAGGTCGCCTTGATGTCCGCTGGCACTGAGCCCGGGAGCGGGGAGGAGGTTCTGGACCCCTCACGTCAGGGACGACGTGCGGGAGCCACAGGGATGTGTTCACGCGTGTCCAGAAGCGCCTCCCCGCTTCCGGGCGTCCAACTACGAAGCCCCAATCCAACTACAAAGCCCCAATCCAACTACGAAGCACCCTTCCAGCAAACCCGCTCCCGGGCGG
The DNA here is from genome assembly GCF_030848505.1 of Marinimicrobium hydrolyticum. Taxonomy (GTDB): domain Bacteria; phylum Pseudomonadota; class Gammaproteobacteria; order Pseudomonadales; family Cellvibrionaceae; genus JAVDDU01. The sequence continues at coordinate 546,801 of NZ_JAVDDU010000003.1, read as the reverse complement.
TCCAACTACGAAGCCCCAGTCAAACTACGAAGCTACACTCCCCAACACTCTATCTAACCAGCAACAAACCCAACACCGCCAAAAACAACCAAAAACCCACACACTTCGCAATCAACTTAAACGCCCGCTCAACATCCTCATCAACCGGATCAGCGCCATCCCCCATCCAGGGTTTTTGTTTAACTTCACCACCGTACACCGCCGGCCCACCTAAACGAACACCCAGCGCGCCCGCGCCGGCACACATCACCGGCCCCGCATTCGGGCTCTCGCACAAGCCAGCCTGCTTACGCCACGCCCGCCACCCCGAGCGCGCGTTACCACACAACACAAATCCCAAAGCCGTCAAACGGGCCGGAACCCAATTGAGCAAATCATCCCAGCGAGCCGCCGCCCAACCAAAAGTTTTAAAGCGAGTATTCTTATACCCCCACATGGCATCCAGCGTATTGCTCAGCCGATACAAAATCACACCCGGCAAACCGGCCACCAAAAACCAAAACAACGGCGCAACTATGGCATCGCTGGTATTCTCCAGCGCCGACTCCATGGCTGCCCTTCTCACTTCCAGCTCACTCGCCGCGCGACAATCCCGGCTTACAATGAGCCCCACTTTCGCTCGCGCCAACGGCAAATCCTTCTCTGCCAATGCATCTGAAACCGCGCGCACATGCAACGTCAAACTGCGCCAACCCAACGCCAAATACAAACCGATACAACTCAATAGCCAGTAAACTGCCAAACCCCAAACGTCCGCTTTCGGCAGAGTTTGCTGAAGCCAAAAAGCCAAAGCCGTTGGCGGCACCAACAGCAACAACGTAGCGAAAAAACCAACCGGACACGAAGCGTCGCGATTAAGCGTGGACTCCACCCATTGCGCCAGTTGTCCGAAACCCACCAACGGATGCCAGCGGCGCGATTCACCCAAACAGCGGTCAAGCAAACAAGCTGCCAATAGCGCGGCCAGCGTCAGGCCATAACTCATGGGCCGCTCACCAGCGCAAGCGTGATTACCAACAACAACATTAATTCCGCCAGCTCCACCAGCGCACCCAGGCAGTCACCGGTAAATCCGCCAATGGATTTTTGCCATAACGCCCGCCAAAGAAACGTCAGCACCGCGACGGCTACCAGTGACAGAATTGCCAACGGCAAAGTTAAAACACCTATGCCCAAGGCCAGCGTTAAAAGCACTGCGATTAGCACCGGCATGGTCGGCAATTGATTTTTTAAGCTTTGCGCCAAGCCTTCATCACGGGCATAGCGGGTGAATAGAATATAGGGCAGCAAAGCAGCACGGGGCAGGGTCAAAAGTACAAGCCAGACGCCAAAGGTGAGCAATTGAGCTTCCAGCAGTTGCGCCAACAACACCCATTTCGCCAACAGCACCAGCACCAATGCAACCACCGCCATGGCGCCGGAGGTGGGCTCTCGCATGACCGCCAAAGTTCGTTGGCGACGTTCGGTATCATCGGCGCATCGGTGCCCGGCAAAGTAACCGTCCGCACAATCCGCCAAACCATCCAAATGCAAAGCGCCCGTAAGCCCCACCCATAGAACCAATAAAATAACGGCGCTCACACTGGCGGGCGCGGCGTCCACTAACCCACTGCCGGCCCAGAGCAATAAACCCAGAGTGACGCCCACTAAGGGGTAATAGGCCACCGCCAAGCCTTGCGAAGTCAAACTGTTGTCGGCTCTGGCGCGCACGGGCAACCAGGTTAATAACCCGAACGCCAACAACACCGCTTGACTATGGCTGGGCTTCATCGCCAGCCTCCGTTGGAGTCAGTGCGCCGAGGTGAGAATTCCAGGAAAGGCTAACAAAATGCGCATAGGGTGCTTCCATCTCCCGAATGCGATTGCGCGGTATACCGTGTGCTTGAGTAAGCAAAAGTCGAATCACACCGCCGTGAGTGATAACCAGCAGGCGCTCGCCCGAGTAATCACGCACCAAACGCTTCAGAGCCCGATCGACCCGTTCCGCAAACTCACGCAAAGGTTCACCGTCTGGCGGAGTATTGAGTTCCGGGTCTTCACCCCAAGCGCGCAAGCGCGGATCCGTTTCCCACAAATGGGCATACTCTTGACCTTCCCAGGCACCAAAGTGCATCTCCTGCACCCCCGGTTCTATGAGCAACGGAAGCGACCAACGCGCCGCCGCCGATTCAGCAAACGTTCGGCAGCGCTGCAGTGGCGAGCTGATCACCCGATGCCATGGCGGCGTGTCGAACAGTTTCAATTGTGCCTCCATGTTTTGCCAACCCTCAGGCGTGAGCGCCACATCGTGGGAGCCACGGAAAATTTCGCCGCCCTCACACTGTCCATGACGCAACAAATCCAGTTGGGTATTAGGCACGGCTCACTCCCGCTTCCGAAAAGGTGGCCATCTCCCGATGCAACGTCAGCGCACTTTGCAAAATAGGCACCGCCAAAGCGGCGCCACTGGCTTCACCCAAGCGCATGTTCAACGCCAGTAGGGGCTCCGCCTGCAAAAATTTGAGCAATAGCCGGTGGCCTGGCTCGCGCGATTGGTGCGCGAACATCAACCAAGACTGCAGCGCAGGTTGTATACGGCAGGCGGCCAGAGCAGCCACGCTGCTGATAAAACCGTCCACCAACACCGGAATGCCACGCTGGCCACAGGCAATATAGGCGCCCGCCAACGCGGTAATTTCAAAACCGCCCAAGCGCTGCAGGGTTTCCAATGGGCGAGTCAGCTCCGGACCGTGTAGCGTCAACGCTCGGGCAATGACGGCTTGCTTGCGTTCCAGTCCCGCCGCATCAATACCCGTTCCGGGCCCGGTGACTCGTTCTACACTCAAGCCCAACAGCGCCGCCAACAACGCTGACGCCGACGTGGTATTGCCGATACCCATCTCCCCGCCTATGAACAGATCGAATTCACCCTCCGCCACTTGCGCTCGTCCAACGTCCAAGGCTCGTGCTAATTGATCGGGAGACATGGCTGGCCCCAGTGTAAAATCCGCCGTGCCCGGTGCAATGGCACAATCGTCCAACAATTCGTTCGTATCCACAGGTGAAACACAACCCATATTCACTACCCGAAATTCAGCATCACACACCCGGCTCAACACACTCACCGCCGCACCGCCCGCACAAAAATTACTAACCATTTGCACAGTCACCGATTGCGGGAACGCCGACACGCCTTGTGCCGCCACGCCGTGATCCGCCGCAAACACCCGCAAACGAACCTGATTCAAACTCGGAATCGCCACGCCTTGCCACGCGGCAAACTGCTCCGCAATCGATTCCAGTGAGCCGAGCGAACCCTGTGGCTTGGTCAACTGCGCTTGCCGCGCCCGCGCCTGAGCGCGCGCATTCTCATCGGGAACCGCCACCGGATCTTTCAGCCATTCGAATTGAACCTGGTTGTGCATACTGTCTATCCGTTTATTTGTTCATTGTTATGTTGGTGCTTTAACTCCATGGGCAGGCCGGCTACCACCAAAGTTACCCGCTCGCACACTTCCGCCAGTGCCTGATGCAACCAACCGCTGGCATCCACAAACTGTCGAGACAATTCGCCCAAAGGTACAATGCCGGAACCCACTTCGTTACTGACAAAAATTACTTGCGGTGATGATTGATTCCAGTTTTTCAGCTCGGTCAGCAAACGTTCCCGCTGTTGATCCCACGACCCCTTGTGCAAACAATTACTTACCCACAGCGTTAAGCAATCCACTACCAAACACACGCGCCGGTTACGACACGTTGCGAGCACGCCCGCCAAATCTTCGGGTTCTTCAATCAACTCCCACTCCGGCCCGCGCCGCTCCCGATGAATGGCAATGCGTTGCGTCATTTCTTCATCACCAGCAGCGCCCGTGGCGACGTACATTAATTCACCACCATGAGTAACCGTCCACTCCCGTGCTCGGCGCTCTGCCATGCGACTTTTTCCGCTGCGCGCTCCACCTAAAATAAGTTGTGGCATTTCTAAAGGACCCTTGTTGTGTAGGACATACCTGGCACCGTGTCCTAGAGTTACTTCTTCGTAAGCAAGTCTGAGGGCCGCGCAGGGTGAGTGTTCAGCAAACGTCGTGACTAATCGGCAGGATAGCCGATTGCACAGCCGAAGGCTGCCCGGAAGGCTGGGCACACGAATGTGCCCAGTGAATCGTCCCTGTACGCTCCGCGTCGGCTTCATACCTCTCTCAAAACCCTGGGCAACCTTTCCGTCCACCTGGGTAGTACGTCGTTACCAAAATCGGTACTTTCTTTAAATGCAGTTAATTCAAAAATCCAGACAGATGAACCGATTAGCACCCAACCACTATGGATTCCCGCTTTTCGCGGGAATGACGAAAGAGTGTTGGTGGGGACCACCTTACGAGGGACGATTTGGGGTATGCCCTTCCAAGACCTTCACCAACAGGATGTTGGTGCAGAGCCCCCAGGGAAGGGTTCACGGCGTGTCTTGGAAGGGCATACCCCGAAGCGGCCCGTCCAGCGCCTACTGTGCCATAACGCCGCACAAGGCCAACCTTCCCTTCAAATAACAAACCAACCACTACCCCGCCAACACCACCGGCTTCCCCGAAACCGGATGCGCAATCACCCGCACCTCTGTACCAAACAAATCCCCGATCAACGACTCCGTCACCACCGACTCCGGCGAACCCAAAGCAACCAAGCGACCATCGTTCAACGCCAACACCTCATCACTGTATGCGGCCGCCAAACTGATATCGTGTACCACCATCAACACCGCCACACCGCTGTCCGCAAAGCGGCGCACCGCCTGCATCAACTGCCGTTGATGACCCAAATCCAAAGACGTTACTGGCTCATCCAACAACAACAAACGATCCGCGTTGCCATCCGGCCGCCAAATCTGCGCCATCACCCGCGCCAACTGCGTGCGTTGCTTCTCACCACCCGACAACGACGGATAAAGTCGATTGGCCAAATGGCTCACATCCAACGCCGCCATCGCCTCCTGACACACCTCGCGATCAATCACCGTGCCGGTGCTGTGCGGGCCGCGCCCTAAAGACACCACCTCCTCCACCGTAAACGCGAACGCGAGCGGATTACTCTGCGTCAAAACCGCGAGACTCAGCGCCCTCTCTTTCGGTGACCAGTCGGACAGCGGTCGGTCGTTAAGGCGCAACTCGCCTGTTGAAGGCGCATCACCCGTAATGGCGCGCAACAGCGTAGTCTTGCCCGCGCCATTGGGGCCAATAACCGACAGCACCTCGCCGGGCGTCACAGAAAAGGATACGTCGGACACTAAATCCTTCTCGCCGATGCGCACGCTCAGGTTTTTTACATCCAGCACGGCCATAGACGCCTACCCGAAGTTGCGCCGCTGGCGCAGCAAATGAATAAAGAACGGCGCGCCCAGCAGTGCCGTCACCAAGCCTACCGGCAACTCCGTGGGCGCCAATGCCGTGCGGGCCAACGTATCCGCCAGCAGCAACAACACCGCACCGCCCAGCGCCGACAAGGGCAACAACAGCCGATGATCTGGCCCCACCCACAGGCGCACCATGTGTGGCACCACCAGACCCACAAAGGCAATACTGCCGGACACCGCTACCGCTGTACCCACTCCGGCGGCGACCAGAATAATCAGACGCGTTTTCAACCGCTCCACATCAATACCCAAATGTCGCGCCTGGGACTCGCCCAGTAGCAAGGTATTTAACGCGCGCCCAAAGGCCGGCGCGGCCAATAGCAACGTAAGCAAAACCAAACCCGCTAGAACCGCGCGCGTGTTATTGGCCCCGTCTAAACCACCCATGCGCCACAAACTCATGCGCCGCAGCATTTCATTGTCGGCGAAATAATCTAACAAACCGGTCGCGCTTGCGGATAAAGCGGACACGGCAATTCCCATCAGCAGCATAGTCGCCACCGACGTGCCGTTGATGCCGGTGGCGACTCGGTATACTAACCACACCGTAATCAATCCACCGCTAAACGCCCCGATAGACACCAAGGATGCGCCCATAAAACCGCCGAGCAAGCCGCCCCCGGCGCCAAGAAAAATCATGAGGCTGGCGCCCACTGACGCGCCGGCCGTCACACCGATGAGCGAGGGATCCGCCAGGGGATTGCGAAACAAACCCTGCAAAATGGCTCCGCAAATGGCCAGAATCGCGCCCACAAAACCGGCCAGTAAAGCGCGGGGCAGGCGAATGGATTGAATAATTTCCATGCGGTAGCCGGGCAGCTCCGTGCCCACCAGAGCGCGCAGTACATCCAAGGGGGGAATGGTCACGGCACCCAGCAGCAATGCAAGAACAAAACTTGCCGCCAGTGCGAGTGTGAGTAACACAAAACAGAAACGGCGGCTGCGCCGATGGGCGGAGGACATCATCGCGGTGCCCCTTGCTCGGCTAAAGATTTCAACCATTGATTATCCAGGCAATCGGCGAGCGTATCCGCCAGGCGCTCCAATTGTTGCTCGCGCAGCTCGTCGATGGAAAGCGTGGTATCGCTGCTTAGGCCCGCCCATTGCAGCAGAGCGACCTGAGCTTCCGGTTGATCAAAAATACCGTGTAAGTAAGTGCCAAGAATGTTTCCGTCGGTGCTGATGGCACCGTCTGCGACGCCGCGCGTTAATTGCAGCACGGGTTGTGCCAGCGCTGGGCCGGTAGAGACGCCGCAGTGAATTTCATAGCCTTTCGCCTGGGCAGCTTGTTGGCTGGGTAAGCACAAAGCTCCACTAACTCGATGCAACTGCTTTTGCGGCATAAGGCGGGTGTCAAACTCCAGCAGTTGCAGTCCATCACTGACGCCTGCGGGCCCTTCGAGTCCGTCTGGATCAGCGATGGTTGTTCCCAGCATTTGAAAGCCACCGCAAATGCCCATTAACTTGCCGCCGTAGCGCAGGTGCCGCTGAATGTCCCGATCCCAACCGTGTTCGCGCAACAGTGCTAAATCCCGCCGCACGCTTTTGCTGCCGGGCAAAATAATCAACTCACAAGCGGGCAGGGGTTCACCGGGCGCTACCCAAAGTAACTCCACTTCCGGGTGCAAACTCAGAGCATCAAAGTCTGTGTGGTTACTGATGCGGGAGAACACTGGAACCGCGACGCGCAGTTTGGTATGACCGCGTGCCTGACGCGCGACAATGGCATCTTCCGCATCCAGGTGAAAATTGTGTAAGTAGGGCACAACGCCCAATACGGGTTTGCCGGTCTTTTCGGCCAGCCAATCCAGTCCCGGCTGCAGCAATGCTAAATCGCCTCGAAACCGGTTGATAACAAAACCCTGTACGCGCGCGCGTTCAGAGTCGGACAACAACTCCAGTGTGCCCACCAGTTGCGCGAACACGCCGCCTTTGTCGATATCCGCCACCAGAATGACCGGGCAGTTCACCGACTCGGCAAAACCCATGTTGGCAATGTCGTTGGTGCGCAAATTGATTTCTGCTGGACTGCCCGCACCCTCCGTTAATATCAACGCGTAGCGTTCACTCAATCGGCCGTGAGATTGCAATACCGCTTCCAAAGCGCGCGGCTTGTAGTCGTGGTAGCGGCCAGCTTCCATATCCGCCTGGGGGTGACCCTGAATGATCACCTGGGCACCGGTATCGCTGTTGGGTTTGAGCAATACCGGATTCATGTCTGTGTGGGGGGCGAGAAAACAGGCTCGCGCTTGTAGAGATTGAGAGCGGCCAATTTCGCCGCCATCTTCGGTTACGTCGCTGTTCAGCGCCATGTTTTGGGGTTTAAAAGGGGCTATTGATAGCCCCTGACGGGCCAGCAGGCGACACAGCCCCGCCACCAGCGTACTTTTGCCGGCATCGGAGCTGGTGCCCTGGACCATAAGCGTGGCCATGGGATTTAGTAGTCGACGCCTTGGCGGGCTTTTACGCCGGCCCGGAAGGCGTGCTTAATGTCTTTGACTTCCGACACGGTATCCATAACGTCCTGCAAGGCGCTGCCGCCGCCACGGCCGGTGACCACTAGGCTTTGCTCCTCGGGACGAGACTTGATGGCATTGAGTACCCGATCTTCATCCAGGTACTTGTAGGCCAACATATACGTCAGCTCGTCCAACACCACCAAGTGATAAGCCGGGTCTTGCAGCATGGCTTCAGCCTGCTTCCAAGTCCGCTCGGCGGCTTCAATGTCTGCCGTGCGATCCTGAGTGTTCCAGGTAAACCCCGTGCCCATTTGGTACAAGGTGACCGCTGGGCATTGATCCCGCAGGTACACTTCTTCGCCGGATAACTGCTCACCCTTAATGAACTGCACCACGCCCACTTTCTGGCCGTAACCCAAAGCGCGCATCACCATGCCGAAGGCAGAGCTGGATTTTCCTTTGCCTTTGCCGGTCAGGAGCACAGCGACGCCACGTTCCGTTTTCGCCTCGGCGATGCGGGCATCCACCTTGGCCTTTTGTTTTTCCATGGATGCTTTGTGGCGTGCGGATTTTTTGTCGTCCTCATGGCTTTCTTCGGTCATGGTGCGCTCCCTTGGGATTATTGGTTGCTTAGAAAGTAAGTTCTACACCCGCGTAGCCAGCGGCACCTGCGGTGTTGTAGTTGGGTACTTCCTGATAGTCCTCGTCAAAAATGTTTTCGCCGTGCACGTAGACTACCAGCCCCTGAGTGACTTGGTAGCGGGCGCTGCCGCTCACCACCTGGTAATTGTCCAGTTCGGTGCCGCGGTCCACTATGTCGCGCGCGGCGCGCCAATTCAAGGACAAGGTCAGTGGCTGTACTGGCTGGTAGTTGAAACCCAGGTTGGCCAAATGCTTGGGTTGGCGCGAACGCGGTGAACCGTCGCTGGCTTCGGTGTCCACGTAGGTGTAGTTGCCGTTGATGCTGAAACGGTCGGATAGAGGTATGGTGCTGATCAACTCCAGGCCGCGAGATTCACTGCGCTGCCCACCCTGAATGTAGCCAGTGAAACCCACTAGGTCGAAATAAATTTCATTGTCGACGCGCTGGTCAAACATCACCGCTTCCAGGTGCAGGCCGTTGCGACCGAAATATTCCACGCCCACATCCAGGCCCCGACTGTCTTCTTGTTGTAGAGGGGCCATGTCCGTTTCTTGGGAGCGGTTGTAGTCGATCTCGAACAAACTGGGTGCGCGGAAGCCGGTACCCAAACTGCTTTTGAATTTCACCGTGCCGGTGGCGGCAGGAATCAAATAGGCGGCGCTGACCCGGTAGCTGGTAGTGCCACCGAAATCATCGTTGTCGTCATGACGAACGCCGGCAGTCACATAGAAGCGCTCCTGAAACGCACCCTGATACTCCACGTAGGCGCCGCGCTGATTGCGCTCCAGCTCCATCACCTGATCGGAGCGGTACTCCATACCGTAGGCCAAACCATGAAAGGGGGTAAGATCGCCTGAGCCATTCAATTCCCAACGGGAAATCTCCCCCTGAGTATCGTAGGAAACTTCACCGCCGTCGTAGTTGGTGCGCTCCACGTCCGTTTTGGAAAAAGCCAGTGTGTTTTGTGATTGGGCGATGGAATGAGTGACGCTGGCGCGTGCATTGCGCTGATTGAAAAAGCCTACGCAGTCATGGATGGCCGGAAATCCGCAGTGATCATGTTCGGCTTCGGCGTCGGTATCGCGCAGTACCAATTCCGCCCGCAAGCTCCGCCCGATATTCAACCCAGCACGGCCGTGCAGGGTGGTGTTTTCGTATCCGTCGGGTTCGCCGCTTTCGTCGGCAACGTGTACGTTAAAGCCATCGGTGGTGGCGTGGGCGGCGGAGAGATAAAAATCGCCCGTGTCGTTGCCGGCGCTGACATGGCCGTTGTAGGTTTGCGAATCGTAACGTCCCGCTTCGGCACTCACGCCACCGCCAAAATCGTCGGTGCGCCGATCGGTGGTAATGTTCAGCACACCACCGGCGTCCGCGCCGTACATCATGCCCTGGGGGCCGCGCAGCAGTTCAACGCGGGTGGCGCTGGCGCTCAACAAGTGCTGAATTTGACTGCTGACCTGGGTGCCTGTGGGGTCGGAGATATCCACACCGTCCACCCGCACCAGGGTGCGGTAGCCCGCTTCGCCGCGTACGCGTAACGAGCTGGCTCGGCCCATGCCGCCCGTGTTCGTTATTGATACAGAAGGTAAGGTGCGCAAGACATCGGGTAAGGACTGAAAGCCCAGGGCTTTGATGTCCGCCTCTTCCAATACTGACACAGAGGTGCCGATCTGGCGCAACGGCGTTTCGGTGCGGGACGATACGATCACGAGCGTTTCCAGCTGAGGCGCGGAAGCGATTGGAGTCTGTTCAGGTGTTTCGGTTGTTTGCGCCTGCACGGACAGGCTCAAGCTGGCCGCGATGGCGGCTGAGAGAAAAGTTTTTTGCACGATCAACCCCTAAGGTTTTTTAAAGTAAACCGGGATCGAGGGAGGAAAAGCAAAGCGACGCGGCTTGGCGTTGAACGCACTGGGCACGTGAAGAATTGCTGGATGGTAGCCCTCCGCTCCATCAACGAATCGACACAGGCCGGTATCGGGCTTACGGAGCCGAGGGCTCCGATCACCGTTGCGGGGGCAGCGCTGGATTACCAGCTTCCCGTTTACCCTACTCAGCCCCTTACGGGGCAGTAGGCACCTTGCATCTGGGGCGCAATTTAGGGGACGTAGGGGGTAAAGTCAACGGAAAAGCGCGGCGCAAAGGGGGTATTACCTCTTGTTTGCGCGTCAATGGTGTCAGTGTGCTTGCACTTTTTCTTCGCCACAACGGGTGCAGCGGTAGAGGGTAATCAGCTTGCCGCGCTTGGTGTCGAACTTGCGTTCGGTGACGACCTGCCATTTGTGAAAGCCGCTGCGGCACAGGGTTTTGCCCTTGTGTTTTTCTTTGGGGCTGGGTCGCTTAAAGGGAATGACATTGTCGTTCACAGCTGAGGCTCCCGGGTTTCTACGCTGGTTCTAGTGGCCGGGAACCGTAGTGGGGGCAGTAGCAGTGAGTGAGGCATGAGAGTTTACCGGCTGACTTTTGACGATTAACCCAGTTTACGTCAAAACTCAGCCGGGGGAGAAGTGAGCTTTAGTAGCTGCTTTGATTCAAAAAGCCATCCATGACCCGGGATTGAGGGTCCCGCTCGAGCAGGTCACCGTGAAAGCCGGATGGCACGCCGGACATATCGGGCAGGTTGTGGGCAATGCCTTTATGGCAGTCGATACAGGTTTTTTCGCCGGAGGCCAGTAGCGTTGAGTGCATGGCCGCGGCGCGCGGTGCCTGTTGAGTAAAGTCCATGTAATCAAAATCGTGGCAGTTGCGACACTCCAGTGAATCGTTGGCTTCCAAACGTGACCATTCCCGCTGCGCCAACTCACGGCGTTTTGCTTCAAATTTTTCAGGTGTGTTAATGGTGCCAAAAATCCAGCCCCAGACTTCTTTGGAGGCTTCCATTTTTCGAGCGATTTTGAAGGTCCAGTCGTGGGGCACGTGGCAGTCTGAGCAGGTTGCGCGCACCCCTGAGCGGTTGCTGTAGTGAATAGTGGGGACCAGCTCTCGGAATGGATTGGCTTCCATTTCGTGACAACTGATACAGAACTGTTCTGTATTGGTGTATTCCAGGGCGGTGTTAAAGCCGCCCCAAAAGATAATGCCAGCGATAAAGCCGCCCATGGACAACAAGCCTAGGCTTAGGTGCGTGGCGGGCCGGTTGAAGGTGCGCCAATAACTTTTGATGGTAGTCCACATACGCATAGCGGGCCGTTTCCTCTATTCGCCGAGTTGTATAGCTCGCTCAAGTACTTGATCGATGCTGCGGAAAGTGCTGATTTTTACCGGCCGTGTGTTGTCCTGGGGGACGTGGCACTTGACGCAAAAGTAACGGCGCGGTGACACGGCGGCCAGGTCCTGACCATCCCGATCGGTAAAGTGCGTGATGCTGACCATAGGGGCACCGGAAATGTGAGTAGCGCTACGGCTATGGCAGTCCAGGCACTGGTTTACGTTCTTGTCCACCTGCAGCCCTCGAATAGCGTGCGGAATGACCGGAGGCTGCTGAGGAAAGTTGCGCGCTCGCCGAGTTAACTCCGTGCGTGGGTCGGTAATGTTCGGAGCTTGGTATTCCTGGCTCAACGTGCCACCGCGGCGGATGCCATCCGGTGCGGGGGCGTCCAACGGTCGTTGGCTCTCGTCCTCCACCATGGGGGTCTGGGGCGTCTCTGCGAGCAATGTTAAAGGCAGAAGGAGCAGTAAAAAGGGCAGAATTCTCACGTTCGTTCTCCTTAGGCCAGGCTGATCAATTCCAGACGGACTGCACATTTTTTGTAGTCGGTCTGCCGGGAAATGGGATCGGTAGCGTCCAGGGTCAGCTTGTTCACCAGGCGGTTAGCGTCGAAAAAGGGTATGTAAACCAGACCTCTGGGCGGCTTGATGCGGCCACGGGTTTCCACGCGTACACGCAAATCGCCCCGGCGGCTCACGACTCGAATCTCACTACCGCGGCGGAAGCCGAGGGCGCGAGCATCCTCAAAGTTCATGTAAGCCAACGCGTGAGGCACCGCAAGATTCAGTTCTTCCACCCGTTGGGTCATGGTACCCGTGTGCCAGTGTTCCAATACGCGGCCGGTACTGAGCCAGAACGGATATTCTTCGTCCGGTACTTCCGCTGGCGGCTCATAAGGCAGAGCGTAAATCAGTGCCCGATTGTCGGGTTTGCCGTAAAACTGCCATCCCGCGCCTTTTTCTACGTAGGGGTCGTAACCCTCGCGGTAGCGCCAAAGTGTTTCCTGGCCATTCACTACTGGCCAGCGCAGGCCTCGTACTTCATGGTAGGTTTCGAACGGCGCCAAGTCGTGGGCTTTGCCCCGACCAAAGCGTGCGTATTCTTCGAACAGGCCTTTTTGGATGTAGTAACCGAAGTGATCGGCTTCCATATTGGCGTAGTCTGGATTGCGCTCTTCGTTGGGGAAGGCGTCCACCTGGCCGTTGGCGAACAGGATCTCGTACAAACTTTTGCCTTTGTAATCCGGCGCCTTGTCCAGAAGCTCTTGCGGCCAGACGTCATCAGTGTTGATGCGTTTGGAAAACTCCACCAACTGCCACAAGTCGGAACGGGCGTTGCCGGGGGGTGAAACCAACTGCTGCCAAAACTGTGTGCGACGTTCGGCATTGCCAAAGGCGCCTTCTTTCTCCACCCACATGGCGGCGGGCAAAATCATGTCGGCCGCCTGAGCGGATACGGTCGGGTAAACGTCGGACACCACCACGAACGCTTTGGGGTTACGCCAGCCGGGAAGGATTTCCTGCATCAGGTTGGGGCCGGCCTGAACGTTGTTGTTCACCTGCGTCCAATAGACAAGCAGCTCACCGTCTTTCAGTTTCCGACTTTGGGCTACTGCATCCAGGCCCACTTTACTGGGAATGGTGCCTTCAGGAAGCTTCCAGACGTCCTCGGAAAATGCACGGTGCTCATCATTGGTGACCACCATATCGGCGGGCAGTCGGTGCGCAAAGGTGCCCACTTCACGGGCCGAACCACAAGCGGAGGGTTGGCCGGTGAGTGAAAACGGACTGTTACCCGGCTCGGAAATTTTGCCGGTTAGAAGGTGCAAGTTATAAATCATGTTGTTGGCCCAGACACCGCGGGTGTGCTGGTTAAAGCCCATGGTCCAACAAGACATGACTTTCTTTTTCGGGTCAGCGTAGATTTCCGCTAGGCGTCTGAGGCGTTGCTCGGAAACGCCGGTCTCTCTCGCCGCTCGCTCTAATGTATAGGGGCGGACGAACTCGGCGAATTCCTCAAAGGTAATATCCGTGGAGGCACCGGGGTTCTGCGCCCCAGTGGCGGCCTGTTGACGCGGATCTTCCGGGCGCAACCCGTAACCGATATCGGTTTGGCCTTTTACAAAGCGGGTGTATTTGTTGACAAACTCCGTGTTGACGCTGTCTGACTGAATAATGTGGTTGGCAATGTAGTTGAGAATAATAAGATCGGTGTGGGGCTTAAAGATGATGGGGATGTCCGCCAGCTCGAAGCTCCGATTCTCGTAAGGGGACATCACGGCCACTTCCACATGGTCGTGCGAAAGGCGGCGATCCGTTAACCGGCTCCACAGTACCGGGTGCATCTCCGCCATGTTGGCGCCCCAGAGAACAAACGCATCGGCGTGCTCAATATCGTCATAGCAACCCATGGGCTCGTCGATACCAAAGGTGCGCATAAAACCTGCCACTGCCGAAGCCATACAGTGTCGCGCATTGGGATCGATATTGTTGCTGCGCAAGCCGCCCTTGAAAATTTTTGCCGCAGCGTAGGCTTCCCAAATGGTCCATTGTCCGGAGCCGAACATGGCAACACTTTCGGGGCCATGTTCACGAATGGCTTCTTTGAATTTGTCCGCGAGTAGATCCAGAGCCACATCCCAGCTTACTTCCTGGAATTCACCCTGCTTATCGTATTTGCCATTGCGCATACGCAGGAGGGGTTGATGCAGCCGGTCGGGACCGTACAGAATTTTTGAAAGGAAATAACCTTTGACACAGTTAATCCCACGGTTAACGTCAGCCCGAACATCACCGTGCGTAGCGACCACACGATCGCTGTGGGTGGCCACCATAACACCGCAGCCAACACCGCAAAAACGACACGGCGCCTTGCTCCATTTTAAACGGGTCAGATCGTGGTTGGTCACCAAGTTGCTGGCCACGGCAGGCATCTGTATGCCGACGGCGGAGGCTGCCACAGCGGCGGCGTTGGCTTTGGCAAATTGGCGGCGGGTAAGCTTCATTCTTCTAGCTCCTCTTGTGATTCGAGCTCTGTGAGGATTTCGTGGTAAACCAGTGCGGCATTGGCTACGCCGGGAAGGTCGTGTGCTTGATCGATCAGATCCAATATGGGTTGGGCCCGTTCGTGTTCTGTCACCACGACCAATTTTCCGCGCTCATCTTCGGCGTGAATTTCCACGTTTGGTTGTTGTAACAGCCACTGTTTTACTTCAGCCATTTTCTCGGGCCGGGTGTGTACAACCAAACTTGCAATATGAAGTTCGGGCTCTGCTGGCTCGGTGGCGATAATCGAGGCGCCTCGACTAATGGTGCTTGACATTCCTTACCTCTCCTAGCCCACGGTCGGTGGGCCCGCGACCAACTGATACATCCAGACGCTAAACCCAAATCCGCCGACGATCATGACCGACAAAATGGGAAACAATAAAATAATGATAAAGAGGAACAAGCGCCATTCGCGGCGCTTTTCTTCTTTGGGTGTGAGCGGTTCAGATGAACTCATGCCACCTCCGATACGGCAAACCGTGAGCGTGCGGTCGTGATAGTTATTTAGGTACAGACTAGTCAAATTTTCGCGCTTTGTCTTGATCTGTATCAAATATACCGGGTCACCGCCCCATGGTGAGTACCCACAAAGTGGTAGAGAAACGGATAGGGGCGCATTAAACAACGATTTCTCCATTTAGGTAGCGTTGGGTTTTGCCACTGATCAACACGCGGTCGCCCATTACTTCACAGTGAATCTGACCCGTTCGGCGCGACAATTGGCGAGCTGACAGGTGTGATTTTCCCAATCGTTTTTCCCAGTAAGGCGCCAGTGTGCAGTAGACAGAGCCGGTGACCGGGTCTTCATCAATGCCGGCGTTGGGGGCAAAAAACCGCGCAACAAAATCCACGGACTCGCCAGGCGCGGTGACCATGACGGCAAATGGGTGTAGTTGTGCAATACGTTCTTTGTTGGGTTTCAGGTTAGCCACGGTTTGCTCATCATTCAATACCACTACCAACACCCGAGCTTGCAAGCACAGCTCAATTGAATCCACGGAACAATTCAACGCCTCAGCCACTTGGGTAAACGAGATGTCTATTGATCTCACGGGAAGGACGGGAAAATTCAGCTGCAGAGCTTCGCCCTTGCGCTCCACGGAAAGCTCGCCACTAAGGCTATTGAAGCGGATTGGCCCAGCCTCGACCACGCCTTGCGCGTAAAGCACATGCGCGGTCGCTAAGGTGGCGTGTCCGCACAGGGGAATTTCTTTGACGGGGGTGAACCAGCGCAGGTGAAAGGGTTGTTCCCCAGTGACCACAAACGCGGTTTCGGAAAGGTTGTTCTGAGCCGCGATCTGTTGCATCAGGTCATCCGGCAGGGCGGAGTCTGTGACGATTACGGCGGCCGGGTTGCCCGTAAAGGGTCCGCAGACAAAGGCATTGACGACGTGTATGGGTAATTTCATAGCGATCTCTCTTGTTGGTTTGACTTGTCACCAGCATAAATCCGACGCACTATAGGGTACAGATACAAAAATAATGTGAAATTAGGGTACAGATGCGGCTGGCCAAGCCCTTCGTGAGGATGCATGTTCAAATACCAACAGCTGGCGGAACAGTTGTCCGCCCAGATCATGGCCGGCGACCTGCGCCCGGGCGATCGGTTGCCCTCCCTGCGTCAGTATGCGCGCCGTCATGCTGTCAGCTTGAATACGGCCACTAAGATTTTTACCCAATTGGAAGCGCGTGGCCTGGTCAGTAGCCAGCAGAAGTCCGGCTTTTATGTGCGCGCCAAAAGCGACCGAGCGGCGCCCCAGTTGCAGCGTCAAAAGGCCGTTTTGGTGGCCCAGGATAAGTCCGACTTGCTCATCAACCTGCGCCGCAACGCCAGCCGACCCGGCCTGATCGATTTGGGGGCGGGGATTCTCGACCCGAGCTTGCTGCCGATTACGGAGCTGCAGCGCGCTGTGCGACGAGTCAGCAAACGGCACGCGAATGCGATCACCAGTTACGGCGACCCGGAAGGTCTGTGGCAATTGCGAGAAGCCATCGGTGAGCTGATGAGCAAACGCCAGGATCGCGCGCCTCGGGCCGAACAACTGCTGATCACCAATGGCTGCCTGGAGGCGGTAAACCTGTGTATTCAGACGCTCACACGCCCTGGTGATGTGGTGGCGGTTCTCACGCCCTGTTACAACGGCCTATTGGCGTTGGTGCAGCGTTCTGGGCGTCGTGTGTTGGAAGTGCCCTGTGACAGCCAAGGGCCTGATCTGGACTACTTGGAGCAGCTTCTCGAGTACAAGGCCTTCCAGTGTTTAATCTTCTCTGCCGTCGCGTTCAATCCGTTGGGTTTTTCCATGAGCGCGGCAGAAAAGATTCGATTGGCGGCGTTGGCCGCCCGGTACCGAACGCACTTTATCGAGGACGATACATTTGGGGAGTTGGCCTACGGGGGAGTAGAGCCCAGCCCGGTGTTTGCCCAGGACCACGGAGGCTACATTTACTATTGCAGCTCCTTCTCCAAAAGTTTAGCGCCGGGTTTTCGACTGGGTTGGGTGGCCCGGCAGGCGGTGGACGACCAACTGGTAAAGCACAAGATGGCGCTTAACCTGGGCTCCAATCTGGGTGCTCAGTACGCTCTGGCGGATTACCTTTACAGCGGTGGGTTTTCCGCACACTTGTCGCGCTTGCGTCGGGCCATGGAGGCGTCCACCGCGCGTGCGCACCAGACGGTTAGCGAACGTTTTCCACAGGAGGTGCGAGTGCTTCAGCCCACTGGCGGCTTTTTCCTATGGTTGCAACTGCCGTGTGGCCAGCAAGCGTTAGAGCTTTACCACAAGGCATTGCAGGAAAACATAGTGTTCGCGCCCGGTAACCTGTTTTCTCTCGCGTCCCTGCACGATGACAAGCTGCGCCTCAGTTGCGCAAAACCTTGGACGCCGGAACTGGAAGTGGCGTTGCACAAACTGGGCGACCTGGTTGCCGAAGCCGGTTAACGGTCGGTGCTTTGTAAGCGCCGCTGCAACTGCGAATCGTAAAGTGATTGAGGTACCAGGTCATCGGCTTCGCCCACCAGCTCAGTGTAGTCCTCATGGGTGATGCCGAGGGAGATGTAACGGTGCGGCCAAGTGTCCAACCCGAGGTCCGTAGTCAGGTTGATGGCCGAGCCGGTACCCACCACGTAACCCATGCCCTGGTTGTAAGAATTTACGTTGCCTTCACCGGTTATGTTCCAAAACACATTGAGCGTGCCGGTGTGTCCCGCACCTTGGGACCAATCCTGGCGGTTGCCCACTTCCAGAGAGTCGTTGATGATGGCGTTGTCGAACAAATTCGCGATGGCCAAGGCATGATGAAAGTCCGTGGGGCCCACGCTGCAATTGTCGGACTTCTGGTTTTCAATGCTGCTGCACACTCGTCCGCCCGTACTCTCAATACGCTGAAAGACATTACCTGACGAACCAAAGTCCCAGTTTATGGTGAAGTTGTGGCGGCCATGGCGGCCGATGCTGTCGCGCACCAGCACTTCGTTACTGCGTGTGAGATGGAACAAGTAGCCATTACCGCCGCCACCCAAATTTTCAGGGCGTTCCAGAAGAGTGTCGGCAATGGTTACGCGGAAGCTGCGTTCCACGGTGATACCGTGGGAGCGTAGGTGATGACTGGCCCCATCCTGAGCAAAACTTTTCACATCGCGAATCCAACAGTCCCGACAGAAGCGCAGCAAGATTCCGCTGGGTTGATCAAAGCCCTCCCAGGCGTTTTCGATACCCACGGCATTGGTAAACGACAAACCCTCTATACCGTTCTCTGAAACGTACCCACGTGCCTTCAGCACCACGGGGTTATCGCGTTGTTTGGCGGGGTAACGCAGTGGCACACGAAAGTGCACCCGGTCTCCGTTCACTTGCGTAATGGTGCGGCGGAAAAAAGTACGTCGTGTGCCGGTATCCACGTGGTACCAGTAATCGCTGCTGTTGTGCTCAGCGCGGAACTCGTCGGTAATGTCCCAAGCGATGGAGATATCGTCTCCGACACTAAGGCCGTTGGTATCGGATAAGCGTACGGAGGTATCAAAAATCTCCGCACCTTCCACCATCACCCAATCGGGGTTATGTTGTTCGTAGAGACCTTGCGTGTTGGTGACCAACAAATTTTCTCGACGGCTGGAACTGGTGCCGCCGCCTTCATAAAACCAGAGTCGAGTTTGATCGGAACCGGCGCCGCGCAGAATGACGTTGGAGCCGTCAATAGTGAGTGGATTGTCAATGCGATACAAACCGGCGGGCAGGTACACCACGCCGCCACCCTGCTCCACCGCTCGATTCAATGCGTCCTGAATGTCCTGGGAAGCATCCACCGAACCGTCGGTGGCGGTGCTGATGGTTTCTATGGGGCCGCCTTCAGGAAAATCCGCTTCACCGTTGCGGTACCCGGCGTAGGAATAGTCCTGCAAAAACAACGGCTGGTCGTAGTCCGCATGGTCAATCTGATAGCCGGGGGTCCAGTGGCTGGGGTACAAAAGGCTGCGTTTTCCCTCAGTTTCATCTTCCGCGTTGGGTGCTTCTATTTCTTCACCGGGCGGCGGATCCCCGCGCTCATCGGCGCCATTGCTGCCACAACCAGTGGCGGCGAATGCGCACAAAAGGGGAAGCCAGCTTAGGCGTTTCCAAAGGTCAAACATAGGTGCCTCTTTTATTCCTCGGTGACTTGAATTTCGTACCACAGGGTGCCGGTAGTGCCATCCAACTCCAAGCGGCTGCCAGTATCCGAGGCGTGTACCTCCAGTGCTTGATCGCGCTGGCCGGTTGCGTCGAGAGCCCAGGCCGAAACGCGCGCAGCGGCGTAGGGCAGATTGACAGTCATTGGGATAACCTCTACACGGCTTGGGCTGGTGCCCCAGTTAGAACCCACGGAATTGCCGCTGCTGGTCCACTGCATATTGGTGTTGTCGGTGTAACCGGTGGTGACCAGCAAAATACTGGTCGCCGATTCGGGCTCATTAAACCGTCCGGTTTGCGCGGTTAATGCAACCGTGGCCCAATCCTGTTCGGTGTCGCCCACAGCGATACCGATGTTACCCAAGGTGAAGGTTCGATTATCGATAAAACCGATCACCGCTTTGCTGGTGTCTGTGTCAACCAATACCACGCCTTTGCTTGATCGGCTTAGGTCCCAGGTTAGCTGCTCCGTGTCGGAAACAACCGGTTGCCCGTTGTCCATGGGCGGCGGTTCGTTCACGCCTTGGGGGATGTCGCTGGTATCCAATGCCAAGCGGTGGGTGTGTGCGAGGCTGGGTGATGGATCCAGGTGCGACGCGTTGGCCACATTCCAGGCGCTGCCGCGGGAGGCGAGAATGTCCAATTCCCGGTCGGCATTAAAGTTCAGCAGCACCTGTTGTTCCGCAGCGGCCACATCCCCTCGACGGAAAAGATTGGCAGCCAGCGCTGTGTTGGCCATCTTGCTCGGGTGAGCATTCATATCAAAAAAGTTATTGAAATAGCCAGTGCCCCAGTTACCGTCCAGGTCATTGCCGTGGCTGTAACGCGCATCGTAGGCAAATAACACTATGCCGTCCCAAT
The DNA here is from genome assembly GCF_030848505.1 of Marinimicrobium hydrolyticum. Classification (GTDB taxonomy): domain Bacteria; phylum Pseudomonadota; class Gammaproteobacteria; order Pseudomonadales; family Cellvibrionaceae; genus JAVDDU01. The sequence goes on along the minus strand of NZ_JAVDDU010000003.1, from coordinate 526,536 downwards.
CCTGCAAGGCCCCGTAGGCGGCAATCAAAAGAGGCCCTTCACTGGAGTATGTATTGGGTGAGGCGTGTTGGTACTCGGAGACGGTAAAGGGTTTGTCCGCGACCCGCTGCCCGGACAGCTGGTGGACTGTATTGTTCAGCGTGTTGACCATCGATTCGTTACCCACGGTCCAATTGACCGGATCCCATGGCTGGCCGGGGAAGTTCGGATGTTGCCAATAGGCATGAGCGTCTATAAACGGGTATTCGTTTTGCGTGCTGGGCGGGCTGTTCATCAGTTGCGTACCGGTGACCAGGCCGTTGAACTGCAAGTCGTGCTTCACGTAGTTGTGCATGTCCGACCAATAATCGATTTCAGCGGCGCGCAGGAAACGCATCCAGTCGCGGTTGCGCTCGCGGGTATAACCCCCGGTATTTAGGTTGAGGGCAACAGTGCCCTCCTCCAGGCTCTGGTCTTCTGGCAGCTGCCCAATGGAGCCGCCGGAGCGCAAACTTAAGTCGGACAGATACAGTTGGCCTGTTCGGTTACCAATGCCGCCGAAGTTGAAGCGCAAATTGTCGTCGTCAGCCGGCCCGAAAAAAGTAAATTCAAACTCTTGCCACTCACCGTTCGGATTCAGGTTGTAGCTTTCGAGTATCTCGTAGCTACCGTAGTGCTGCTGCAAAGTGAGTGAGACATTGTTGAAGTCAGAGGAGCGCATCCAGAAACTCAGCGTATAGAGCTGATCGTCAATAATCTCTAAACCCGGATGAACAAACTGTACGTGCCAGTTGGCGCTGCCCGCTTGGGTTATGTCGACCTGTACACCTTCCCGGCCATAATCTCCCACCGTTGCGCTAGCTTGTGCGCCGCTATGGGTTTCCAAAGTCCAGCCGCTGGTACCCCCAGAAAATTGGCTGTCTTCAAGTGCGGTTAACATCTCCTCGCCTAAAGGTTCATCTTGCGCGCCCCAAGCTGTGGTCATGGCTTCGGTGTCTTCGTAACGCTCGTTAAGCCACTGGTTCCAGTCCGCCTGTAAAAAGCTACGGATCGATTCTGGCCAGCGGTCCATGCTGCCATCGAAATACATTTGGAATAGGCTGTTTTCGTTATTGATCTCTACAAAGGCAATGGCCGGGTCCTCGGCATAGGTGAGGCCAGTGTATTGATTGTGTCGGCTCAACAACTCTTGGGCGTACGCTTTTTCCAGTGCGCGTATCTCGGGCATAAACACCCCGAATATTTGCCGCTCTTTCCAATCCAACGAGTTCCACTCGGTCTCACTCACGGATTCGGGAATGCCATCACTGGCCATAAATTCCCGTGCGTTGATCAAATTAATATTGGTGTAAATGCCCTGCGCTTTAAGTTGGGCGATAAAGTAATCCAAGCGATCCAGCGCTAGCGGATGCAGATGTTGGGAGTCACCCTGACTGTAATCAATTAACCCCAAGCCACCCCAGTTGTGATCCATATGGTGAAAGCGCACCAAGTTGACCCCGAATTTAGCCAGACGGCCGGCCACGGCTTCGGCGTCCTCGTGAGTGGGAAAGGAGGAGCGGGAAGTAATGTTAACGCCCCAAAAACGTACTCGTTCGTCGGCACCTTCGAAACTGAACTGCCCCTCGCTATTGACGATCAATGAGTCGTACTGACCCGCTGGCTTGTGGTTGAGCCGCTCGCCCATATTGGTGATACCGCCGCTGGCGTCATCGTACGGCAGCACAAACGGCGCCATTTGACTGCGACTTTCACTACCAATGCCTGGCACATCAGGAGTGGGTTCGTCAGGCTCTTCCGGCGTCGGTGTAGACGAAGAGCCGCCATTGCTGCAAGCGGTCATTAAAAACGTGAACGGCAGAACTAAAGACAGGAATCGAATCATGGTGAGATCTTCATTACGTGGCGTGATTATTAGCACTCAGCATAGCCCCAGAGGCTTGTGCTTGCCAGTTTGGCCCGGAGTCGCAGAAACTGGCATTCTGCGAAGTTCTACCAACAATGACGCCAATTTCGGGCATAATGGCGCAATTCGACCCAAAGATGACGTTTATCGCTGCACATGAGTAAAAAGACACTGAATAAAGGCTCGTCCGGCCAAAACCGTAAAGCCAGTCAAGATTACCTGAGCAAGTACCGCCAGAAGCCCGGCGTGGTGGAAACCACAACCGGGCTCTTGTATCGCGTGCTGGAGGAGGGCGAAGGCATAGCCCCGGCGCTCACCGACCGAGTGGTGGTAAACCAACGCATCCTCTCCGTGAACGGCAAGGTGATTGCGGATACCTACAAGGAGGGTGAGCCGGATGAATTCTCCATGCAAGAGGCGATTCCCGGTATTCAGGAAGGTTTACAGTTGGGCCGCGAAGGCGGGCGCTATGAGTTTGTGGTGCCACCCGAGCTGGCCTGGGGTAAACGAGGCGTCGGCAACAAAATCGGCCCCAACGCTGTACTGATTTTTGATGTGCGCATACTCGAAGTGAAAATCGGTTAAAAGCATTACCTGCCAACAACGTTTTTTGCTTTGCCTCTCAGAATCTCGTGCGACCTTCTAAGAGCGATTTTTTTCACCCCTGAGATTCAAGAACTCCTTCCCCCCGCTCTGTTATGCTTGGAGGCAGTGTCCTTTTGTCATCTGGTTGCGCTCATGAGTTTAATTGCTGTCACCATTGCCGCCTTAATCGGCTTTATCGCCGCCTCTGCGGCATTTTTGCTGACCCGCCGGCGGCGCACCTCGCGGGTGACTCTGGATTACGACACCCTGCCACCCATTGAGCAGGGCTTGGCGACTCTAGCGGGCGTGAGCTGGGCGAGTGTGCATGAGGGAAATCGGGTCAAGGTTTATCATAATGGCCGTTTGTTTGACGCCATTGAAGAAGATCTCAAAACGGCGCAGCACAGTATCCATTTGGAAACCTTTGTCTGGGAAGCGAGTGATATTGAACGCCGGCTGGTGGATGTGCTCACCGATAAATGCCGCAGTGGCGTTGAGGTTCGAGTACTGATTGACGCCATGGGTGGACAGAAAGCTAGCCCGGAGCAAATTAAACGCCTGCGCGACGCCGGTGTGTGGTTAGAGGAGTTTTGCAAACCCCGCTGGTGGAACATACGCCGAATGAACCACCGCACTCACCGCAAGCTGCTGATCGTGGACGGACGAATCGGCTACACCTTCGGCCACGGTATTGCTGACCGTTGGCTGGGCAATGCTGAAAACCCCCAACAGTTTCGCGATGTAGGGGTGCGCTTGGAGGGGCCTGTGGCGCATGCCATGCAGTCAGTGTTTGTGGAAAACTGGATTGAGGAAACCAACCATGCCCCCTTGGGAGACGACTTCTTTCCGAACCTAGAAGCTTGCGGCGAGGTGTCGGCTCATGTGGTGAGCAGCGCGTCAGGTGACGCGGTGTCGGCTGTAGCGCTGTTTTACACGGCCGCCATCGCCAGCGCGAAAAAAGAGGTGATTATCCAAAACCCCTACTTCGTCCCCGATCGGGAATTTATCGGCTTGCTCGCCGAAGTGGTTGAGCGCGGCGTTAGCATAACGTTAATGGTGCCCGGAGAGCACACCGACAGCCCGGTGGTACGCCGCGCTGGCTGCCGCTTGTATGCCGACCTGCTGCGCGCCGGTGTGCGCCTGTACGAATACCAGCCGACACTTTTACACCAAAAGGTCATTGTGATTGACGGGCAGTGGAGCCACATAGGTTCAGCGAATTTCGATGAACGCTCGCTGGCGCTTAACGAGGAGGTGGGCGTAGGCATACTCGACGTGACGGTGGCCAACGATCTGCGCGAGGCTTTTGCCGAGGATTTGCAGCACAGCCGTGAAATCACTCTGGAGCAGTGGCTGAAACGATCCTGGTACGCCGGCGCCAAAGACTGGCTAGCGTATCAGTTGCAAGCGCAGCTATAAGCCAGCTGCTAACGGATATTAGGAGCGATGTCTGTCAGTGCTCTTTTCGTAAGAGCACACCCTAAGCTTTCTTCCAACAAATCAATTCCATCATCGAACGAATTATGCCTGGGCCTCACTCAATATTCTGAATCTGTTCCCGCATCTGCTCAATGAAGACTTTTAGCTCCACGGCGGCCTGTGTAGTTTCAGCTACCACGGCTTTGGACGAAAGGGTATTGGCTTCGCGGTTGAGCTCCTGCATCAAAAAATCCAAGCGTCGGCCCAGGGAGCTGGTATTTTTTAGGCTGCGTTTTACTTCCAGCACGTGGGTGTCCAAGCGGTCCAGTTCCTCGTCCACGTCGGCTTTTTGAGCCAATAGTGCGATTTCCTGTTCCAGGCGATCCGGGTCCAGCTCCACCTGCAGGGCGGCAATTTTATTCTGCAATTTTTCCCGTTGGGCTTTGAGTATGTCGGGTAGGCGTTGACGCAGTTGCACCACCTGTTTGCTGATGGCGTCCAGGCGCTGCACGATAAACTGTTCCAGTTCAGCCCCTTCCCGTGTTCGGTGCTCTACCAGTTGCTCCAGGGCGGACTCGAACAGCTCCAGCACCGCTTGTTGCATGGCGTCGCGGTCCAGTTCTGGTTGCTGCGCCACGCCGGGGAAGTTGAGCAGTTCGAGTGGATTAACAGGTGCGGCCTGATCGAGTTCGGCGCTGATCCGGCGGCTGGCGATGGCCAACTGGCGGACCCGCTCCATATTCAGTCCAAGCTTGTGTTCACCCGCTTCTTCCAGTTGCAAGTGCAGGCTGGCCTCCAGCTTGCCGCGCTGCAAGGTCCGACGGACCAACTCACGCAGTTTGGGCTCGATTTCGCGCATAGCCTCGGGCAGGCGAAAGCTGGGCTCCAAATAGCGATGGTTAACGCTCCGGATCTCCCAAATAACAGTGCCCCAGGGGTACTTTTGTTCGCGGCGGGCGAAGCCGGTCATACTGCGTGGCATGGAGTGGTCCTCTTTCTCCGTAAGCGGTTACGATTGAGTTCGAGAGCTGGTAAAGTTCGCTTCCTCTAACCGTGCCCCTTAACAGGGCTTTACAGATATTAACACAACCCTTTCACTCGCTTTCCAGCTAACAGGATGACACCTATGCAACGCCCCAGTGGACGCCAACCCGATCAACTGAGAGATGTGCGCTTAACCCGCGCTTACACTAAGCACGCCGAAGGTTCGGTGCTGGTTGAGTTTGGGGATACCAAAGTGATTTGCACGGCCAGTGTGGTGGAGGGTGTGCCGGGATTTCTGCGCGGTCAGGGACAAGGCTGGTTGACCGCCGAGTACGGCATGCTGCCTCGGTCCACGGGTTCACGTATGAACCGAGAAGCCGCGCGGGGTAAGCAAGGTGGCCGAACTGTGGAGATTCAGCGTTTGATTGGCCGCTCGCTGCGCGCCGCGGTGGACTTGAGTGCGCTGGGTGAGAATACCGTACACGTGGATTGCGACGTAATTCAGGCCGATGGTGGCACGCGCACGGCATCCATTACCGGCGCATGGGTGGCGTTGGCCGACGCCGTACGGTTTTTACAGGACAATGGTCGCATTACGGCAAGCCCTCTGAAGCGGGCGATTGCTTCTGTGTCTGTGGGTATCTATCAGGGGCAGCCGGTGTTAGACCTGGATTATCCGGAAGACTCCCAAGCCCATACCGACATGAATGTGGTCATGGGTGATGACGGCGGCATCATCGAGATTCAGGGCACTGCCGAGGTGGAGCCGTTCACGGAAACGGAATTTGCGGCCATGATGGCGCTGGCCAAAAAAGGCATTGCGGAATTGAATCAACTGCAGCAAGCGGCGTTGGCGGGTTAACGGAGGGACAACACTGTGACGGCGGCGAGCTAACTCACGCCCCCGTCACAGCTCCAGATCGTAATCGATGATGACCGGCAGGTGGCTGGAAAACTGCTGAATTTTGTAAATGGCGGCATGCTCCACCCGATGACCAATGGGGCTGGATACCACTTGAAAGTCCGTGCGCCAGCCATCGCCTTCATTGATCGTGCCACTTGGCCACCAACTGTACTCATCGGCATCTTTGTTGGCTTTGCGGAAGGCATCCACGTAACCAATCTGATTATAAACCTGGCTTAACCACTGGCGCTCGTGGGGTAAAAATCCAGATTCGTGCTCATTGGCGTCGCTGTTAGTGACATCGCGCGGTGTGTGCGCCATGGCCCAGTTGCCACAAAAGATGAATTCCCGTCGTTTACGGGTAATTTTTTCCAGGTGGGCCTGCATATCGTCAAAAAATTTGATTTTGACTTCCTGAGATTCGGCGGCCGAGGTGGCGCCCGGAGCCAGCAGGGAGCCAATGCTCAACTGCTCATAGTCCACCTGCAGGTAGCGGCCTTCCATATCCACGCCGGAAGCAAAGCCAAGGCCGTAAATCAACGCCTTGGGTTGTTTGCGGGTATAAATGGCGACGCCGTTGTAGTGTTCTGTCCCTGAATCGAAAAAGTAGGCAAAATAGCCGTCCAGGTGAAACACTGGGTTATCCAATTCGGGTTCCAGGGCGCGAAGGTCCTGCAAGCAGATAACGTCGGCATCCTGGCTATCCAGCCAATCGAACAGGCCACGCTGTGCTGCTTGAAAAACGCCGTCGACGCTAAGACTGATAACTCTCATGTTAGCCCCTTTATTATGGACTGTGTATGATACCCGAGCCTGCGAGTTTTGTGTTAACTCGCGGGTAAATTCAGGTTCATACGGTCTTATTGGACGCCAGACAGTAGAAAAACGTCTTAGCTGGACTAATGTCTTAATCTAGCTCATTCACGGGAAGTTTGCATGGAAACATACCAGCGCCAGTTTATTGAATTGGCACTAGAGCACCAGGCGCTTGGGTTTGGTGAGTTTATTTTGAAGTCGGGGCGCACCAGTCCCTACTTTTTCAATGCCGGCCGTTTCCAGACCGGCCGGGCACTGGCGGAACTGGGTCGCTGCTACGCCCAGGCCTTGGCGTCCTCCGGCGTGGAGGCCGACATGATCTTCGGCCCCGCCTATAAAGGCATCCCTCTGGCCGCCAGTACCGCCATCGCTCTCGCCGACCGACATGGCAGAGATTTACCCTACTGCTACAATCGAAAGGAGGCCAAGGATCACGGCGAAGGTGGCTCCCTGGTCGGTGCGCCTTTACGTGGCCGGGTGGTGATTGTGGATGACGTGATCACTGCGGGTACGGCGGTACGAGAGGTGATGGGGGTGATTGCCGAGGCTGGTGCGCAACCGGCGGCGGTGTTGATCGGCCTGAACCGGCAGGAGCGCGGACAAGGGGAAATTTCCGCCATCCGGGAGGTCGAACAAACGTACGGTATTCCGGTGATCAGCATTATCAAGCTTGACCATATTGTCGACTATCTGATTCAACAGGGCGGCCAGGAGTCTTTGGTGGAATCCATAGGCACCTACCGGTCCACTTACGGCGTTGACGAATAGACGAATAATTAGAGAATAGGCCAATGAATAATTTCCACCTAGCCATGGTGCTTTCCGTGGCCCTGGTAGCCGCTAACGGAGCTTGGGCTTCCGATCAGGTGTACTACCGCTACACCAACGAACGCGGTGTCACAGTGATCAATGATCGCATTCCGCCTGAATACGTATCCAAAGGGTACGAAGTGGTGACCATTAGCGGCACCGTGGTTCGTACCGTGGAGCCGACGCCCAGCAGAGAAGAGCGGGAACGCCGGGCGGAGGAAAGGCGACTTGCGGAAGAGCAGGAACAGTATGACGCCGAGCTGCGCCGTCGCTACAGTACGGTGGACGATATTCGTTCCGCGAAGAACAGACGGTTAACAACACTGCAGAGCAATATTGATATATTAGAAGGCAATGTGAGCGGTGTGCGCACGCGTACGAGGACGTTGGAGATGCGCGCCGCCAGTATGGAACGCAGCGGTAGAGAGGTTTCCGAAAGCGTTCTGGAAAATCTCGCCACCTTGACGCGCGAAGAAGAAGAGCTGCTGGATCAGATTGAACAGCGCAAGGTCGAGTATCGGGAAACCGAAGCGAGCTTTGAGCGGGATATTGCTCGCTTTAAAGAGTTACAAAGCCAGAGGAATTAGCGGCTATCCAGTCACCGGTTGCAACTGCTGCTCACGCATTAACCCTTCAATGACTACCGGCCACTGATCCGCCCAATACTCAGTGGGCGAGCGCCGGAACTCACTGCGCACAAACTGGGTGATTCGCCCTTCGGCGCAGGCCATCAACAAATTCGCGGCGGCAGACAGAGGCAGGTTGGGGCGCAAGCCCTCACGCAACTCCGCTTCCCGCAAAATTTGTTTCAATTGTGTTTCCAGCCGTTCGAACAACTGAGCGACCCGATTACGCAGGCGCTCGGTCTCCCCGGTCAGTGCGTCGCCGGTGAGCAATCGCGTGATGCCTGGGTTGCGCTCAGTAAAGGTCAATAACAAGAGCAGAATTTTTTCGCACCGGCGCAATGCCGCCGGTTCCTCGGCCAGGATCAGGGAGATCCGGGTGAAGATGGTCTCTTCGATAAACTCGATTAGACCTTCAAACATCTTGGATTTACTGGGGAAGTGACGGTACAGAGCCGCTTCGGAAACGCCTACTTCCCGAGCCAGGGCTGCGGTAGTAATACGTGCTCCGGGGCTTGCCTCCAGCATGCGCGCCAATGATTCCAGGATCTGCTGGCGGCGGGACACTTTATTGCTTGGTTTACTCATAGTGCTCAATCAGCTGTTCAGATAGGGCCAGTACCGCATGGCGCGCAATTGCGCGCCAAAGGCAATCCTATCTGGATCTGCGCCGTGCTTCAATAAGGAAATTCACCGCTGGGGCTAGGGCCTGATCAACGCTGGGGTTTATGGCTGATTATCGCTGCGACTTGTTACTAGTTAGCGCTGCGGTTTGTTGCTAATTAGCGCTGCGGCTTGTTGCTAATAAGAGTACCCACGCCCACATCAGTAAAGATTTCCAGCAAAACCGCATGGGCAACACGCCCATCGATAATGTGAGCGCTGGTTACGCCACCTTTGACGGCATCCAGGGCGCAGCTGATTTTAGGGAGCATACCCCCATAAATAGTGCCATCTTCAATCAGGCCATCCACCTGGCTGGTGGTTAAACCCGTAAGCACTTCGCCCGATTTGTTCTGTAGGCCTGCCACGTTGGTCAGCAGCATCAACTTCTCTGCGCGCACCACTTCGGCAATTTTACCGGCGACCAAATCGGCGTTGATGTTGTAACTGGCACCGTCTGAGCCCACGCCGATGGGCGCAATCACAGGAATAAAATTGCTGTTGGTGAGTGTTTCTATCACCGAGGTGTCGATGGAAGCCACTTCGCCCACATGGCCTATGTCGATAATTTCCGTGGCCTGCAGGCCCGGCGATTTACGCGTGGCGGAGAGTTTTCGGGCGCGGATCATTTGGCCGTCTTTGCCGGTAATGCCAATAGCGTGGCCGCCGTTGCGATTGATTAGGCTGACAATTTGTTTGTTGACCGTACCACCGAGCACCATTTCCACCACGTCCATGGTTTCACTGTCGGTCACGCGCATGCCGTCGATAAATTCCGACTTGATGTTGAGCTTTTCCAACAATTGACCAATTTGTGGCCCCCCTCCGTGCACCACAATGGGGTTCATGCCCACCAGTTTCATCAGCACAATGTCGCGGGCAAAGCTGTTTTGCAGTTGCTCGTCGACCATGGCGTTGCCGCCAAATTTGATCACAATGGTTTTGTTGGTGAAGCGCTGAATGTAGGGCAGTGCTTCAGTGAGTACTTGGGCGATGTTCATGGCGCGGTCGCGGGAGAGTGACATGGAGTATTCCTTAAAAATCGATTGGCAAGCTGCTGTCTACTTTCAGCAGTTCGCGTTTGAATAATTGTTGAATGGTTTTGAGTGCGGTTTCGCTTTCGGCTTCAAAGCGCAGGGTTAATGCGGCGGAGGTGTTGGAAGCCCGAACCAGGCCCCAGCCTTTGTCGAAATCCACTTTCAGGCCGTCGATGGTCGAAGCCTTGCCGTTTTTAAAATCGCCCTCTTTAATCAGCTTTTCCACTAAGGCGAATTTGTCTTTTTCCGCTACGGGAATTTTCAACTCCGGTGTGGAAGGTAAGACGGGGAACGCCTCAAAGGCTTCATCAATGCCCTGGTCCCGTAGGGTGATAATTTCCAGTAAACGGGCCATGGTGTACATGCCGTCGTCGAAACCGTACCAGCGGTCTTTGATAAAGATGTGACCTGAGTATTCACCACCGATCAGAGCGCCGGTTTCCACCATTTTTGATTTCATGGGTGAGTGGCCGGTCTTCCACATAATGGGACGGCCGCCGTAGCTGGTGATTAACTGATTCAGTTGTCGCGAGCACTTCACGTCGAACACCACGTCGGCACCAGGGTGGCGAGAGAGAATGTCTCGGGCGAACAACATCAGCAGGTGGTCGGGCCAGATAATCCGGCCTTTGGGGGTCACTACGACTAAACGATCGCCGTCGCCATCGAAAGCAACGCCCACATCGGCGTTGACCTCCTGAACCTTGTCGATTAAATCGCGCAGGTTTTTTTCCTGGGTGGGGTCGGGGTCGTGGTTCGGAAAGGTGCCATCTAAGTCGCAATAAAGCGGTGTGACGTGGCAGCCCAATTCTTCGAACAGCTGGGGAGCCACTATGCCAGTGACCGCATTGCCGGCGTCAATGACGATGGAGACTTCTCCCATCAGGGCCACATCGGAGAAAATGCGCTCGATATACGCGGGCACTATGTCTCGGCTTTCCGTCTCACCCGCGCCTTGAAGATACTGCTGGCGGCTGACCCGGGCGCGAATGTCCTGCACGGCTTCGTCGGCCAGTGTCACGCCGTTAATGATCATTTTAAAACCGTTGTACTCAGCCGGGTTGTGACTCGCCGTTACCATAACGCCACTGTTGGTGTCGCTGAGGTGCTCGGTGGCGAAATACATCAGCGGAGAGGGAACGATACCCAAATCAATGACGTGACAACCCGTCTGAGTGATGCCTTTGATCAGTTGACGGCTCAGCTCCGGGCTGTGGCTGCGGCCATCGCGGGCTACGATCATGTGGGTTTCGCCCTGCTCCTGGGCTTCGCTGCCCAGAGCCCGGCCAATGTGCTCCGCCAGCTCCAGGGTCAGTTGACTGTTGGCCAGCCCTCGAATGTCGTAGGAGCGGAAAATCTCACTCGAAAACTCGAGAGATTGAGCGGGCGCAGGGGTGGGTTTGGCCGCGCTTCTGGTGTCCGAGGTATCCAGCCCCAGAATGTCTTCGTCTTCATCGGCCACCGTGATATCCAGAATGTCCTGGTCGTGGTACAGCGGGTTGGTGAGATCCTGATTCGATTCCTCCTGCTTGCGCCCAGTCTCTTTATTGCTCGACGCAGGGATGCTGGCGGGCGACACCTCAGAGGTGCGCCCCCGCTCCCGCGTGAGCAGCCGACTGGCAAACCAGGCAATTGCCAGCCCGCCACCTGTGGTGGCGGCCATGATTAACAGCCACAGGCCGGGTAATTCCTGGGCCTGGAGAGTCAGGGCTTCAGAGGGGGTGAACGCCAGACGCCAGTGGCTGTTGGGTATGGCTACTTCGTGAGTGGGGCTATCCAGCCCAAAACCGCGTTGAGCCAAGAGCTGGTTTCCGCTGCCAGAAATTTGCTGAAGCAGCCGGGTTTGCCCGAGGTCGGGGTCGCCGGGGGTCAATTGGGTGCGCATTTCACCGGCATCAAGAGTAACCAGCAGAGTTGCAGTGACTGGCTGGGCACTGTCCGTGGGCAAGGGTTTGATGAGGTGCAATTGCCATTCGTTTTCCACCCTCGCCATCTCCGGGTGGGTCGTATCGCGGCGCTCGGCACGGCGGATCAGATCCAGCTCCGCGAAGCGAATCGGCGCTTCATGGTCGCGCTCCAGCTGGGCGCTGCCTCGGGGAATTAAGCGCACCGCGAGCGGGCTGGGAAATTGTCCCTCGAGATCTTTGGCAAAGTCGGCGCGTAACTCCGGATCTGGCTCGGCGATGGCCTGTTCCAGTCCCGGTGTTTGCGCAGCGACGGCCATGCGCTCGCGTAAGTCGTTCAGGTGCAATTGCACCAAGCGGGCGCGGCTTTGCGCTTCCTGCTCTGTCAGCGCTTGCAAGCGCTCTCGCTCCACTTCTACAACCATGCGCTCGTAGAGCCAATAGCCGAGTAGTGCGTTGAAGATCAGTACCCCAACAACCAGAAGACTGAGCAGTTTTAAGTGTGCGCGGTTGGTCGATTTGGCCGCTCGCTTATTTGATTTTGCTTTCGCCACGCCTGTCCCCAAGTGGTTCGTGTTGGCCTCTCCGGCCGCACGTGCGCGGCCTATGATAACTGTTTTTAGTTCTTTTTCCTCAGGGCATGCGCTGGGCAATCAGGGCAATGAGATCGCGCGCCAGCTGCGCTTTACTGCGCTGATCCAACTCGATACGGCTGGTACGGTCAAGCAGGATCACGGCGTTATTGTCGCTGTTGAAGCCGATGCCCTCGGCGGTAATGTCATTGGCCACCACGGCCTCCAGCTGCTTGCGCTCCAGCTTGGCGCGGGCATGCTCGAGCAGGTTCTCACTTTCAGCAGCAAAGCCCAGAGTGTAGGGCTTGGGTGTTAATTGGGCCACGGCGGCGACAATATCGGGGTTCTTTATCAGGGTCAGCGTCATTTGGTCGTCTGCGCCTTTTTTCAACTTCTGGTTGGATACTGTTTCGGGGCGGTAATCGGCCACGGCAGCGGCGCCGATAAAGAGGTCACAGCCTTGTGCGTGTGTGAGACTGGCATCGTACATTTCTTGAGCGCTGACAACATTGACCAGGTTAACTCTCTCCGGTGCCGTCAACTGGGTCGGGCCACTGATAAGCACGACCTCTGCCCCCGCTTCGGCGGCGGCTGCCGCTAAAGCGTAGCCCATCTTGCCGGAGCTGTGATTGCTCAAATAACGTACCGGGTCTATGGCTTCGCGGGTTGGGCCGGCAGTGATCACCACACGTTTACCGCTCAGGCTGCCGGTGGTGAACAGTTCGGCGGATGCATCCGCCAATTGGTCGGGCTCCAACATGCGCCCCGGCCCCGTTTCGCCGCAGGCTTGGCTACCCTGAGCGGGGCCCATCACACGCACGCCGCGGCTGAGCAAGCGGCTCATATTGTCCTGAGTAGCGGGATTTTGCCACATGCCCTGGTTCATCGCCGGAGCCACAGCAACAGGCGCCGTGGTGGCCAGACACAAGGTGCTTAACAGGTCCTCACCCCGACCTTCACTCAGGCGGGCGATGAAATTCGCGCTGGCCGGGGCTACCAGGATCAAATCCGCCCAGCGGGCCAGTTCAATATGGCCCATGGCCGCTTCCGCCTGGGTGTCCAGCAAGTCGGTGTGCACGGGGTTGCCGGACAGTGCCTGGAGCGTAAGCGGGGTAATGAATTCCTGGGCTGATTGGGTCATCACCACGCGAACCTGAGCGCCGCGCTCTTTCAGACGACGCACCAGCTCGGCGCTTTTATAGGCGGCAATTCCGCCGGTGATACCCAGCAGAATTTGCTTGTTGGTCAGTGAGCTCATGGAGGCCGTCCGCAAGGGCTTGACTGGAAAGCGCTAAGATACCATTCTCTACGCCAGAGTCTCCACCCGGACTGCAATCGGGCGTGGGAATTCGGCAGCGGTTTTTACCGTCAGCGGCACAAAAACGTAGGTTCAGGTGATGCTCTTCGTAAGGTTATCCCGGGCAATTCGCAGGAGGCTTTTCGAAAACGCCGTAAACCCATCCATGGGGGCTCTCCCACAAGGTCCCTCTTGTGAGAGTTTCGAAAAGCCTCCTGCGAATCGCCCCCGTCGCCGCCAGTGAGTCATTCTTTACCCTGGACTCCCCGCTGTCGCTGAATGAATGCAGCGGGTGGAGTTGAGGGGGGGAGATCTCGGTAACTTGAAGCTGCGGGGGCGTGCGGGGTGGGTGTTCAGCAAGCCTCGCAAGAGGGACCTTGTGAGGCAGTCCCCATGGAGGGGTTCACGACGTTTGCTGAACACTCACCCTGTGCGGCCCGAGGACTTGCTTACGAAGCACTTGAGTTGTCGCGAGGATCGTTATTACTATATAGAACACGCCAACAAGGAGGTTGTTATGTCCATTGCCCAATGGCCGGAGGCGGAACGCCCCCGGGAAAAGCTGCTCACCCGCGGCCCCAGTGCCCTTTCCGATGCCGAACTTCTCGCCATTTTTCTGCGCACCGGCTGTGCCGGCAAGTCCGCCGTGGATCTGGCGCGGGACCTGCTTGTCCGCTTCAACGGCTTGCGGCCGCTACTGGAGGCCGACCAAGACGCCTTTTGCTCCGGCGAGGGCTTGGGGCCCGCCAAATACGCGCAGCTGCAGGCCGTCCTGGAAATGGGGCGCCGGCATTTGTCTGCCAGCATGACCGCTGGCGACCTGCTTACCAGTCCGGACCTGGTGCGGAGCTACCTGAGTAGCCAGCTGCGGCATCGGCGCCAGGAAGTATTCGCGGTCCTGTTTCTGGACAATCAACACCGCCTGCTGGCCTACGAAGAGCTGTTCTTCGGCACCATCGATGGCGCCAGTGTCTACCCGCGGGAGGTGGTCAAAGAAGCCCTGTCCCGCAACGCGGCGGCCGTGATTCTGGCCCACAATCACCCCTCAGGCGTGGCGGAACCCAGCGGGGCCGACCGCCGTATCACCGAGCGGTTACAGCAGGCTCTGGATCTGGTGGGGGTGCGGGTTCTGGATCATATGGTGGTGGGGGATGGCGAGGTGGTGTCTTTTGCGGAGCGGGGCTGGCTGTGATCTCGGCGGCCAATACCGGCTCGGACGCACAAAAAACGGCAAAAACGCATCCTATCGTTGCTATTGCCGGCCTGTTTTGGTATAAAACGCGGCTCTCTGCGGCCGGCTTGTATCCGGCGTCGGCGTCCAGCGCCTCGACTGCCCTGCCAAAAGGCCGCGAACAGGAAAGAATAGGCTGCTCATACACCCCAAGTGCCGGGCTGTGGGGCCTGTTTTAAGGCTGAACCCGCAGCGCAGCGCGCTCAAATTATTGACGAGGCAAGACCATGTCCAAGGTATGTCAGGTAACCGGCAAGCGCCCGATTACCGGAAACAACGTTTCTCACGCAAAAAACCACACCAAGCGTCGTTTTTTGCCCAATCTGCACAGCCACCGCTTTTGGGTAGAAGCCGAGAAGCGCTTTGTGAAGCTGCGTGTATCCTCCAAGGGCATGCGTGTTATTGATAAGCGCGGCATCGAGTCTGTGCTGGCCGACATCCGCGCTCGCGGCGAAAAAGTTTAATTAGGAGATATTCCCATGCGCGACAAGATTCGTTTGAACTCCACCGCGGGCACCGGTCACTTTTACACGACCGACAAAAACAAGCGGAATATGCCTGAGAAAATGGAAATCAAAAAATTCGATCCCGTGGTTCGCAAGCACGTGATCTATAAAGAAGGCAAGATCAAGTAAATTGACTTGCGCCCACCGCTCCAAGGTGGGCAGCTCTCGAAAACCCGGCCCTGCCGGGTTTTTTTATGGGCGCGAATTGCCACTTGGAGCGCTTGCCGATTCGGCGGTCTGTGAGATACTGGCTGGCGTGAAAAAAACCGCTGGGCAGTGTGTCGCCACACACCGCAGCGGCTCGGTAAATAGTTTTCAGCAGCCTGTGCTTGCCGCATGACGCTTGGCTTGCCGTACGAAAGGAACCCGCTTATGAAGAAGTTTGTACCCGCTCTGTTGATGAGCGTACTCTTGGCCGCTCCGGTGTGGGCGGACTTTGAACGTGGATTTTATGCCGGTATCGGCGGCTCGGTGGTGTCAGGCGATGGCGGCACGGTGTTTGAAGATGCCAGCTTGCCCTTGTTGGAGCTCATTGGTGGCTACAAGTACCACGCGGCGCTGGGCTTTGAGTTACGTGCTGGCGTGGGCTTGAGAGACGACACTGACGCGGAGTCGGAGCGCCTAATGGCCGCTGTGGCGGAAAACCCTCAAATAGCGCAGTTTGATCGGGAGCTGAGAACCACCTCCGCCCTCTATTACCGTCCGGAATTAGTGAATGAAACCGCCAGGCTCTACGCGCTCCTGGGCTATGCCCAGATGGGTACTCGCGTAACCGTACTCAGCGGCTCGGAGCCCCAGGAAACACTCTTGGTGCGGAGCCAAACTTTCTCCGGTCCTTCCTACGGTCTTGGCGTCGGGTTTTTTATGGACGAACACCTGAGTGTCAACTTCGAATACCGTAGCCTGGTACACAGCGACGGCCATAACTTTGGAACGTTTGGGGTGAATCTGGATTATCGCTTCTGACTCCTGCTGAGCGTCTCGTTCGAGACGCTAGTTCGAGGCGCCTTCGGATACTCGTATGAACGAGCAACAAACCGCCCTGGAGAAGATATACCGGACCGAATCGCGCCGGGTTCTGGCGACGTTGATTCGTTTGTTGGGTGATTTCGAATTGGCGGAAGAGGCGCTGCACGACGCATTTACCGCTGCATTGGTTCAATGGCCCAAAGAGGGCATACCGGACAACCCACGTGCTTGGCTGGTGTCCACGGGTCGCTTTAAGGCCATCGATCATATTCGACGCCGGGCGCGTTTTGATCGTTCTCAAGACGATATAGCGCAACGGTTATACGCCGATCAGAACGAACCCTTCGAAGACGATGACCGCATTGGCGATGACCGGCTTCGATTGATCTTCACCTGCTGTCATCCCAGTTTGGCTCCGGAGGCGCAAGTCGCCTTAACCCTGCGTGAAGTGTGCGACCTCACCACCGAAGAAATTGCCAGCGCATTTCTAACGTCCACTACCACGTTGGCGCAACGCATTGTGCGTGCCAAAGCCAAGATTCGCAGTGCCCGCATTCCGTATGAAGTCCCTACACCTGTAGACTTGCCAGAGCGCCTAAATTCGGTTTTACGGGTGGTGTATTTGGTCTTCAATGAAGGCTATTCAGCCTCAGCGGGAGAGTCGGTAACACGTAAATACTTGGCTGACGAAGCCATTCGCTTGGGTCGACTATTAAGAGAGCTGATACCAGAGCCGGAGGTGCTCGGGCTGCTGGCCTTAATGCTGTTGCACGACTCGCGTCGTGCCGCCCGGGTAGATGAGGCTGGCGATCTTGTACGCTTGGATGAGCAGGACCGATCACTGTGGAATCGTGCTCAAATTGAAGAGGGCTGTGCGCTGGTACGAGAGGCGCTGAGTTCTGGCGCGGTCGGCCCCTATAGCCTCCAAGCGGCCATCGCCGCACTGCACGCGGAGCCCGCTACGCCGGAGCAGACTGACTGGGCGGAGATCGTCGGGCTTTACAACGTACTGCTGCGCATCAGTCCATCTCCGGTGGTTGAGTTAAATCGAGCCGTGGCGGTTTCCAAGGCCGGTGATGTGGAGTCAGGATTACGGCTCTTGGATGCGTTGCTTGCCCGCGGGGAGTTGGAACAATATCACTTGGCCCACGCCGCGCGCGCTGACTTTTATCGACAACTCGGTCGCAAAGCCGAAGCCCGGGTTGCCTACCAACATGCACTTACCCTAACTCGACTCGAGCCGGAAAGGCGCTTTCTTGAGCGCCGCTTGTCTGAGTTGGAATAGCAATTCTCTTGGGTAGTGAATCAAAATAGCGCAAGCAATCCCTCTGTGTGCGATGCGTTGAAGCACCGCCGACCCGTTTAATCCTGTATCAAAATGATGCGTTGAAGTGGTGCACGTATCACAAAAGTGCAAAACGAATCAAAATTTCCTCGTTCTACTAAAAAACCCCGTTTTTCTCCGCCAAAGATCGCCTTTGGCATAGAGTTTGAATAGCCCTTCTTGTGCGCACAAAAACTACACGCCCTTGGTTGTGAATCAAAGGCAGACCCAATTAACCGACCGCTACCAAATTTTGGATAGTAGCCGGTACTAACGCTCAAAAATTTTTTAGGAGCACGCTATGCGCCCTGCTACAAGAAGTTTGCGCTTGAACGGCAGTTCAGAAAACGCTGGATTGTTGAAAATCTCGTTGTCGATAATCGGCATGCTATTGACGCTTGTTGCGGTTAGCGCGAAATCATTCGCAGTGGGTCTTCCAGAAAAAGAAGATCTGCGCTTTGGTTTTATTAAACTTACCGATATGGCGCCTTTGGCAATCGCGTACGAGCGAGGTTACTTTGAAGACGAAGGCCTATTCGTAAGACTAGAGGCACAAGCTAATTGGAAAGTGCTTTTGGATCGGGTCATCGACGGTGAGTTGGACGGTGCGCATATGCTCGCGGGCCAGCCCCTGGGTGCGACCGTTGGTTTTGGTACCAAGGCGCACGTAGTGACGGCCTTTACCATGGACCTAAACGGCAATGCCTGTACCGTTTCTAACGCTGTGTGGGAGGACATGAAAGGGAGCGTTCCGCGGGAAAATGGAAAGCCCATTCATCCCATCGGTGCGGAGCATCTTCAGCCGGTTATAAACCGCTTTCAAGAGCGTGGTTCTCCATTTCGAATGGGTATGGTTTTTCCGGTATCCACGCACAACTATGAGCTGCGCTACTGGTTGGCCGCTGGTGGTATTCATCCAGGCTATTACGCACCGCAAAGCGGTGACACATCTGGCCAGATTGATGCCGATGTTTTGATTTCCGTAACCCCGCCGCCACAGATGCCCGCCACGCTGGAAGCGGGAACCATAAATGGCTACTGCGTTGGTGAGCCATGGAACCAGCAGGCGGTGTTCCGTGATATCGGCGTGCCGGTGGTGACTGACTACGATATTCGCAACAACATTGCTGAGAAAGTGTTTGGCGTCAGTAACGAATGGGCGCAGGAAAACCCCAATACCCACATCCGTGTAGTGAAGGCATTGATCCGTGCGGGTAAGTGGCTTGACGAAAATAACAACGCCAACAGGGAGGAAGCGGCACGCATCATTTCACGCTCTCACTACGTGGGTGCTGATTATGAAGTGATAGCCAACAGCATGACGGGAATTTTTGAATTCGAAAAAGGCGACGTCCGTCAGGCTCCGGACTTCAATGTATTCTTCCGCTACCACGCTACTTATCCGTTCTATTCTGACGCCGTCTGGTATCTGACCCAGATGCGACGGTGGGGGCAGATCCCCGAGGACAAACCAGATTCCTGGTACGCGGACATGGCCAAAAAAGTCTTTTTGCCGGAAGTCTATCAAGAGGCCGCTGAAGCCCTGATTAAAGACGGCAAGATGGCGCCAGAAGACTTTCCCGATTTTGAACGTGAGCAGGGGTACAGGTCTGTCGATCACACGTCTTTTATCGATGGCATTCGTTTCGATGGCCGTACACCGAACCAGTATCTCAATCAGTTTGACATTGGTCTGAAGGGCAGCCCGGATCAGTAAGGGTCGTTCATACACGGGACCAAATCCCAAGAGGATGCAGCTATGCACACAGCCATAACTAACCTGAAAAAGCTCAACCATTTCGGATGGAGTGGCGAGCAATTGCGCAACGTCCTGGTCGGGGCGCTAACACCGGTCATTGGATTGTTGATCTTTCTCATGATCTGGCATGTGGGAGCGCAAAGAATCGATACGTCGCTCGGTGCCTTTCCCGGCCCGGTTCAGGTGTGGGAGCAGGCTGCCAACCTGATGGACGAGCACCGAAGTGAACGAGCGCGGGCGACGGCCTTTTACGAACGCCAGGAGGTGCGCAATGCCGAGAGGCTGGCGCAGGATCCCAATGCCGAAGTGCGCTGGAGAGAGTTTACTGGTCGCCCGACATTTATCGATCAGGTATTCACCAGCCTGTGGACGGTACTGGTGGGCTTTGGTCTGGCCACGCTCATCGCTGTGCCTTTGGGGATTCTTATCGGTTTGAGTCAAAACCTGTATCGGGCGATTAACCCCATGATCCAGATCTTTAAACCGGTTTCTCCCTTGGCCTGGTTGCCCTTGGTGACATTGGTGGTTAGCGCCACCTATGTCACCAGCGATCCGGCGTTTTCCCGCTCGTTTGTGGTATCGGTCATTACCGTCACGCTTTGTTCACTTTGGCCGACGCTCATCAACACCGCTGTCGGGGTGACGGGCGTTAGCAAAGATTTGCAGAATGTCAGCAGGGTGTTGAGATTGGGCTGGTTCAGGCACGTGAAAACCATCGTGCTGCCATCCGCGATCCCGATGATTTTTACCGGTTTACGGTTGTCACTGGGCATCGCCTGGATGGTGCTCATCGCCGCCGAAATGCTCGCTCAAAATCCTGGTTTGGGTAAATTTGTCTGGGATGAGTTCCAGAACGGTTCCTCCAATTCGTTGGGCCGGATCTGTGTGGCGGTTTTAGTGATTGGTTTCGTCGGGTTTTTGCTGGACCGACTCATGCTGCTGATTCAAGGGTGGATAAACTGGGACAAGAGTGCGGTGGTTCGTTGATCCATCACCATCTTAGCAATAAGCCTGCACGATGTTGGGCTCTGGAGAAAAGTATGAACAAGGTACATCTTGAACTTTCTGGTGTCGGAATGGAGTTTCCCACTCCGAAGGGACCATTTTCTGCACTGGACGGCGTGAATTTGAAAATTGCCAAAGGCGAATTTGTGTCGCTGATCGGTCATTCCGGTTGTGGCAAATCCACCGTACTAAACATTGTCGCGGGCCTTTATCAGGCCACCACGGGCGGTGTGGTGCTTAATGGCCGCGAAGTGAACGCGCCGGGCCCGGAAAGATCGGTAGTGTTTCAGAACCATTCACTGCTGCCATGGCTTAGTGCCTTTCAAAACGTGGAGCTGGCCGTCAGGCAGGTATTCGGAGGAAAGAAAAGCCGTGCCGAGATGCGCGAATGGATTGAGCATAATCTGTCCCTGGTGCAGATGACTCACGCCTTGCACAAGAAACCGGATGAGCTCTCGGGTGGCATGAAACAGAGAGTGGGCATCGCCCGGGCTTTGGCCATGCAACCCGAAGTGTTACTGATGGATGAACCCTTCGGCGCACTCGACGCACTGACCAGGGCACACTTGCAGGACTCTCTCATGGACATCCAGTCCACGCTCGGCAATACCGTAATCATGATCACCCATGATGTGGACGAAGCGGTGCTACTGTCTGACCGTATCGTAATGATGACCAACGGCCCGGCGGCAACCATTGGCGAAATCCTGCCGGTACACCTGGAGCGGCCAAGAGACCGGTTGGAGCTGGTTAACAGTCAGCATTACAACGAGTGCCGGAGTGCGGTATTGCGCTTCTTGTATGAGAAACAGAAAAAGGTTGAGCCGATAAGTGCACGAAACAATGGGCGAAAATCTTGGATGAAGAAGCTGCGCTTGGCCGGGTAAGGCGGTGTGACAGTGCCAGGCGCGCGGGAGCTCTGTCCTGCGGGTTTATAGAAAATGAGGCGGTCTTACGATATAAGTGGGCCTAGGTGTCGAATTGGTATAGTTCCAAACGACCAAAAGGTGTGACGTGCAGACATACGCACTTTTTTTAAGCCACTTTACGGAGATCGCCCATGAAATATCTATGCTTGGTGTACAGCGACGAAAATGACCTGCACAGCCTGCCCGACAGCCCCGAGGACAGCGAGTGCTTTTCCTATGCTCAGACTCTTGAGAAAAGCGGCCATCTGCTGGCCGGCCAGGCCTTGGCACCGGTAGCCACCGCTACCACGGTGCGCGTCCGTAAGGGTCAATTGTCCATTACCGACGGACCTTTCGCTGAAACCAAGGAGCAATTGGCCGGCTTCTACATGATTGAAGCGACCGATCTGGATGAGGCCATTCGCATCGCCGCCGGGATTCCTCCCGCACGGGTGGGCAGTATCGAAGTGCGGCCTATACGGGAGCTGGACGTCTAATCCAATGCAGCGACGTCGGGTTCGGGCAGAATGGGCGGGGTTGAATCCATGTACGTTAAATAGGCGCGCCAGAGTTCGTGGGTGCGCACTTGGGTCAGCTCAAGCTGGCACTGGCCGTACATAACTCCCCGAATGGTCCCCTGAATCCACATCTCATAGATTGCGCCGCAATGAGCGGCGCGGTATTCCAACCAACGTTCTTGGGACTCTTCAATCCGAGCCCCGACCTCCGTTTCACCCTCATGCCGATCAAGGCTGGCCTGCAGGTATTTGGCCAGCGTCGCTTCCGCCCGCTCAACTTCTCGATTTTTGCACACGTTGACCTCAATGGTTGTGATGGGATCCTTGCAATCCACGTCCGAGGCCAACGTTGATACGGAAGGAATCACTGCCAGAGCTAAAAAGATGGGACGCATACACCTTGTCTCTCAGTTTGAAAACGACGTCTTACTCGGTGTTTCTGCACCGAACTATACCTGTCGGGGTTGAGCTTGTGCCACCGCTACGGAGGCACACCGAAATTTCTACACTTTTTTACGAAATCTCTGTCGATTCAAGAGGGCAGCTTTCGACTAAGGGGTGAACAGACACTTTTCTAAGGAGCTCAGCGTATGAAATGTATGGTCTTTATGAAAGCGAACGCCGATAGCGAAGCCGGCGTCTTGCCCGGCGAGCAGGTGTTGTCCGCCATGGGCGATTTTAATGAGCAGCTAAATCAGGCTGGCATCTTGCTGAGCGGCGAGGGTTTGAAACCCAGCTCGGAAGGCGTGCGATTGGCGTTTTCCGGTGATGGCCGGGTACTTACCAGCGACGGCCCCTTCGCCGAAACCAAAGAGATCGTTGCCGGTTACTGGCTCTGGGAGGTCCCTAACATGGATGCCGCCGTGGAATGGGCCAGTCGTATTCCCAACCCGGAAGGGGACAGCTTTGAAGTGGAGATACGCCCCTTGTATACCGCGGAAGATTTTGGGGAAACCTTTACCCAAGAATTGCGTGATCAGGAGGAACGACTGCGCCAGAAACTAACGGACCGGCATTAATTACGCTATAACGAAGGAGAATCGACATGCACATCAATGCATATCTGAATTTTGATGGCCACGGCGAAGAGGCCCTGAACTTACACGCCGACCTGTTCGCTAAGCCGTCTGAGCCCGGGTGCCTCAATAACTGACTGGAGAGTTCAAATGACTGAATTGCAAAATGTATTAACACAGTTTAACCAAGCCTTCGCCAACAACGATGTTGCCTACTTAAAGGAGCATGTGACGGATGATATCGAGTGGACCATCGTCGGAGATCAGGATATTCGAGGTAAAGCGGCATTTGTGGAAGCCCTTGAAGCCATGGCGGGGGCGGAGCCCGCCAAGCTGAACATTGAACACGTCATCACCCACGGCAAGGAGGCATCGGTGAACGGTACGATCAGCATGAACACCGATGAGGGAGAGCAAACCTTTGCGTTTTGTGATGTTTATAAGCTCAATGGCCACAAAGATCCCAAAGTGAGCGCCATGACGTCCTATGTTCTGCGTGTGAACTGATGTCGGTCTGATTCCACCTGAGTCAGCCTCGTGCCGCTGAACTGCGGCGCGGGGCTTGCTTTGAGTTCACGACATTGGCTTGAGCCAGCCCCCGCCGGTGTATTAAAAACAGCTGACTGGTTGTTGACTTAAACCTAGCTTTAGGTTTTATCCTGCCGCACCGATTGTGCAATCCTGGCGCTCACACTGAATCTACGCCCGTCGCCACTCAGACCGAAACGGCCGATAGTGCTTGAGCGATACCACCCCAGTGTTAACATGCGGGCCGGGTTGGGGGACATTCAAGTGTGGGTGCCCTTGGCAGAGCGCCAATAACGTGAAATTCTTCTCTTTTTCGTGACGAAAGGAAACGCTGTGCAAGCCATTATTTCAATTCAAAATCTGCGCAAAACCTATGCTTCCGGCTTTGATGCGCTTAAGGGTATCAACTTGGACATCCAGCAGGGTGAAATTTTTGCCTTGCTCGGACCCAATGGGGCAGGCAAGACGACGCTGATCAACATCATTTGTGGAATAGTCAACGCCACCCAGGGCCAGGTATTCGCCGATGGCCATGACATTGTGCGCGACTACCGCGCCGCGCGAAAGAAAATCGGCTTGGTGCCCCAGGAGTTGGCCGTCAATATCTTTGAAACCGTTTGGGATACGGTGAAGTTCAGCCGGGGTTTGTTCGGCAAACCGCCTAATGCGCAGTATTTGGAAAAACTATTGCGTGACTTATCTCTCTGGGACAAAAAAAAAACCAAGATCATGGCGCTGTCCGGCGGCATGAAGCGCCGCGTACTGATCGCCAAAGCACTGGCTTACGAGCCGCGCATTCTGTTTTTGGATGAACCCACGGCTGGTGTGGATGTAGAGCTGCGCCGGGATATGTGGGAAATGATTCGCGCTCTACGCGATAGCGGGGTCACGGTCATTCTCACCACCCACTACATCGAAGAAGCCGAGGATATGGCAGACCGCATCGGCGTCATTCACCGGGGCGAACTTATTTTGGTGGAGGAAAAAGTTGAGCTCATGCGCAAGCTGGGCAAAAAACAGCTAACGCTGTACTTGCGTGAACCGCTGGATAAGTTGCCGGCAGCACTCAATGAAGGTGACGCACTGGAATTAAGCAGTGACGGCAGCCAGCTGGTGTACACCTACGATACTCAGGGCGATCAAGTGGAGGTGGCCAGCTTGCTGAACCGCCTGGCGGCGCAGGGAATCGACTTTCGTGACCTGCACACTAAACAGAGCTCTCTGGAGGAAATTTTCGTCAGCCTGGTTGAGGATAAGGAATGAATTTTTACGCGATAAAAGCCATTTACCTGTTCGAGCTGGCGCGGACTTGGCGTACTCTGATGCAAAGTATCGCCTCTCCGGTATTAACCACTTCGTTGTATTTTGTCGTGTTCGGGGCCGCCATTGGCTCGCGCATGGTGGAAATCGACGGTATTAGCTACGGCGCTTATATTGTGCCGGGGTTAATTATGCTGACCGTGCTCAATGAGAGTACATCCAATGCGTCGTTCGGCATCTATATGCCCAAGTTCACGGGAACTCTCTATGAAATCCTGTCCGCTCCCATTTCAATGGTGGAGGTAGTGATGGGCTACGTGGGCGCGGCGGCTACCAAGTCTATCATTCTCGGGGTCATTATCTTGCTGACCGCTCGACTGTTTGTGGATTATTCCATCGCGCATCCGATCTGGATGCTGGGCTTTCTGGTTTTGACCGCGGTCAGTTTCAGCTTGTTCGGTTTTATCATCGGTGTCCTCGCCGATGGCTTTGAACAACTGCAGATTGTTCCCATGATGATAATTACCCCCTTGGCGTTTTTGGGAGGTAGCTTCTACTCCATCAGCATGTTGCCCCCGGTTTGGCAAACTATCACCTTGTTTAATCCGGTGGTCTACCTCATTAGCGGTTTCCGTTGGAGTATGTATGGTGTCT
This sequence comes from Marinimicrobium hydrolyticum, assembly GCF_030848505.1. Lineage (GTDB taxonomy): Bacteria > Pseudomonadota > Gammaproteobacteria > Pseudomonadales > Cellvibrionaceae > JAVDDU01. The sequence continues at coordinate 501,359 of NZ_JAVDDU010000003.1, read as the reverse complement.
CGGATGTAGGCGTGGGCGTAAGTCTGGCCATGATTGTGGTATTCATGGTGGTTTGCCTGCTGGCTGTGTGGTTTATCTTCCGAACGGGTTACCGGCTCAAGACGTAGCGGGTCCCGACAGGGTCGGAGCTTTCGAATTTCGGCCCTTAGTCTGGCAATCACAAAGTTGAATTGAGCGCCATTTTTCGAATGGCGTCCAATTATTTTTCTTGGAAAAATATGCCTTATATAAATAATGGATCTATCTGAATGTGCTATTTGTGCACAATGTCTCACCGGTTCATAAGAAATATCACATTAATCCGAAATCGATATTTCGGAAACTGAAAAAAGCTGTGCTTTTTAGGCTTAAACCGAATAAAAAATCACGCGCCTAAAAGAAGTTTTATCTGTCAAGGGTCTCTGATGATTTCGCTTCCTTTCATGGATTCAACGCAAAGCGATTGCCCGAGCACGTTCGGTGTGAGTGACAGGTCACATTGGCCCAAGTTTTCTTTCAATTCTGTGCGCTCTGTTGGTTGAGTTCATGCTCTCTTTCTGCCCTCCCGTGCTTCGTTTTCTCTTCACGTAGCCAGAACGTTTTTTGTCAACGGTTCTGTTTTCTGAGAAGAGCTGAAGTTCGCAGTTGCGTTCAGTTGACAGCAAATCGCGCCGCTATACTCTTACTGCAAACGAAAGTTCCATGGCGACCAGCCGGGCTCAATATGCGCTGGCACCACGGGCTCTTCGTCAGTGCTATTTAACGGTCGGATGGAATCCCTTTTATGAATAGCTTAGTGAACAAGACGCTATTTAATTTTGTTACCGCCGCTAATTTCTGGTGGCCCGTAACGGTCGGAGGGGTTGTGCCCATCGCGCCGTAATGGAGCCACATGTCTTCAGGAGTTAGCGAGCAATCGATAATTTCTGGGGAATAAGAATGAAGTCTGTCGACACTCGCGGGAGGGGATTTTTCCCTGCACTTGTATTTTTTCTATCACTAACCCTCATGGCTGTTTCCAGCCACGCCTCAACCAATCTCGCTCTAGGCAAAGAAGCCACCAGTTCGTCCAGAGAGACAGCCAGCATGGATGCCGCTAATGCCGTGGATGGCAATATGGCCAGTCGTTGGTCAAGCTCACGGCAGGACAACAACTGGATTGCCATCGACTTGGGCGAGGTGTACACCCTGAGTGGCGTTAGCCTGCACTGGGAAGCGGCCTTTGCGCGTCAATATCAAATACAAGTCTCCAATGATGGCCAGGATTGGACCACCGTACGCACGGTGACGAACGGTAGTGGCGGCCTGGAGTCTTTCAGCCTCGACGCGACAGCGCGCCATATTCGAATGAACGGCATAGAGCGGGCCACTCAGTGGGGTTACTCGCTGTGGGAGTTTGAAGTTCGCGGTACGCCCCTACTCAGTAGCACAGACAATATTGCCTTGGGAAAACCGGCCACGGGATCCACCTCGCAAGGTGCTCATGTGGCCGCTAATGCCTTTGACGGTGACCTTTCCACTCGTTGGAGCAGTTCATACGCGGACAACAACTGGGTTGCAGTCGATCTGGGGGATTCCTATCACGTCAGTGAAGTAACGCTACATTGGGAAGCGGCGTATGGGCGGGATTATCAAATCCAAATTTCTGACGATGGCAACAGCTGGACGACACTCCGTACCGTAACCAACGGCAATGGTGGCGTTGATGCACACAATGTAAACGGTACCGGGCGCTACGTTCGCATGAACGGTCAGGTACGCGGTACCCGCTGGGGATACTCGCTGTGGGCATTTGAAGTGCAGGGCAGCCCGGCAATTGTGAATAGCGAAGATATTGCTTTGGGTAAAGCCGTTACCGCGTCAAGTCGCGAACAAGCAAGCAGAAGCGAAGCCCTTGTGACCGACGGTGATCTATCCACCCGTTGGGCCAGCGAACGCACTGACGAGCAGTGGATTGCCATTGATCTTGGTGGTCTCTATAACCTAAACGGTGTCACCCTCCACTGGGAGGCAGCGTACGGCGAGGCATACGATATTCAGGTTTCTACCGATGGACGTACGTGGAGTACCTTGCACAGTGAAGTGAATGGAACCGGTGGCGTGGATGAGATCAGTCTCAAGGGGGCTGGCCGCTATGTGCGCATGAATGGCCATAAGCGTGGTACTGCTTGGGGTTATTCGTTGTGGGCGTTTGAAGTATACGGCGAGCCGTTTGAGCCGGCGATGGTCAACCTTGCTCAGGAAAAAACTGTTCGAGCCTCTTCTACCGAATCTCAGCAATTACATGCTCGCCATGCAGTGGATGGTGACACGAGCACGCGTTGGGCCAGCGGACGAAGCGACAACCAATGGCTGGACGTAGACTTGGGTGCGGTTTACAACCTCACGGGCGTGCGCCTGAACTGGGAAGCCGCATTCGGCAAAAGCTTCCAGGTTCGTGTATCCAACGATGGGGTAAACTGGAGCACAGTGCACACGACAGTCAATGGCACCGGTGGTATCAACAACATCGGTCTGAACGCTAGCGCGCGGCACGTAAGAATGCAGGGCCTCGAGCGCGGCACTCAGTGGGGCTACTCTCTGTGGCAAATGGAAGTGTTCGGTTACGATCCCCTGAATCCGGATAACTACGACAGCGGTTCTAACCCGAACGACGGTGCACCGTCGGACCCGACTACTCCGTCGGACCCTTCACAAGATGGTGATGTAACTGCACCAACGGTGCCGGGCAGTTTCCGTTCCAGCAACATTGTTGATAACTCAATATCGTTGCGCTGGAATGCGTCATCGGATGATGTTGGCGTCACGGGTTACGCTATCTACCGCGACGGTCGGCACCTGACGACTGTGTCCGGAACCACACTGACCTTTACGGATTCCGGATTGCGTGCGGGCACCACCTACAGCTATGCGATAAGAGCGCGCGACGCGGCGGCTAACTGGTCTCCTTTTACCAGCACCTTGGTATTGACCACCACGTCTCCCACGGTTGAAGCGCCACGTTTCACGCTGGAATGGACGCCGCCGAGCGCTCGGGAAAACGGCACGTACATGGAGTTGGGTGAGATTGGTGGTTACGAAATCCGTTATCGTCTAGTCAACGCAACCAGCTACAAAACAATCAAAGTTGGGCCCAAGGCAACGAGTCATACCTTTGCTGACTTGTCAGGGGATTACCAATTTGAAATTGCCGCCTATGATACCGATGGTCTCTACAGCAAGTTTGTGACTATTCGAACCAAATAGCGGTACGTTTTCCACCAGTTAAAGGGCAGCATTAGCTGCCCTTTTTTTTGGCACAGTGAAAAGCTCTGAGTATTCCAATGTCCTGGTGGACCTGTCGCCAAACGCTACGCGAAACAGTTTGAATTCCTGATACCATGGCCGAGTCCAAGAAGGTCACAGTAGCTAAGTGGAGACAGAAATGGCCAAGTCCCAGTCGCCAGGGTTCCGGTCCAAACCGCAGGCACAGAACCCGACGGCCGAACGTGAAAATGACTCCGAACAGCGCTCGGGTGAAGAGCCAGAGGCCACCCCCGCTTGGTGGCGCGCATTAATATTGACCCACGAAGAAGCCGAGGCAGGTGGCCCTGCAGGCGCGTCCGCCTGTGGCGAAGAGGATCCTGGGTCCGGTTTGGAGTTTTTGGTAAGTCGGGAGGACAGAAGGAAAAAAGTCCGCTAGCGCAACCCGTAGCGTATCGTGTTTGCAAAGCGCGTTGCCGTTGTGGCGCCGCGCTCACCGTCCCCGTATACTGCCCCGATGCAGACCCCCCTGGACACCCTTCAACACATTTTCGGTTATCCAAGCTTCCGCGGTGAGCAGGAAGCGATCATTGATACCTTGGTTTCGGGCGAAGATGCTTTGGTGCTGATGCCCACTGGCGGCGGGAAGTCCCTTTGCTACCAAATTCCTTCCCTGGTGCGACCTGGCGTAGGTGTGGTGATATCGCCGCTCATCGCTCTGATGCAGGACCAGGTCAATGCCCTCAATGAGCTGGGCGTGCGCGCCGGTTTTCTCAACTCCACCCTATCCATGGAGCAGGTTCGGGAGACTGAGCAGGCACTGCTAAACAACGAGTTGGATCTTCTTTACGTGGCGCCGGAACGGTTGCTTCAGTCGCGCACGCTGGATTTGCTCGACTCGGCGCCTCTGGCACTTTTTGCCATTGACGAAGCCCATTGTGTGGCTCAATGGGGCCACGACTTTCGCGCTGACTATTTACGCCTGGACGTGCTCCATCAACGCTTTCCCCAGGTGCCGCGTATTGCACTCACCGCTACCGCTGACGTGCGTACCCGCGAGGAAATTGTCACCCGTCTGGCGCTGGATGAGGCGCGCCAGTTCGTAGCCGGCTTCGACCGGCCCAACATCCAGTACCGCATCCAACAAAAAGATAATCCGCGCCGACAACTGCTGCAATTTTTACGCGCGGAACATCCCAACCAAGCCGGTATCGTTTATTGCTTGTCGCGTAAAAAGGTGGAGCAAACCGCCGAGTGGTTGTGCCGTGAGGGTTTCAATGCCCTGCCCTATCACGCCGGTTTGCCCGCGCCTTTGCGGGCGACCCATCAAAGCCGCTTCCTGCGTGAAGAAGCCGTGATTATGGTGGCCACCATCGCCTTCGGTATGGGCATCGATAAACCCGATGTGCGTTTTGTCGCCCATTTGGATCTGCCCAAAAGTATCGAAGCCTATTATCAGGAAACCGGCCGTGCCGGGCGCGATGGCGAACCGGCCACAGCCCTGCTGCTGTACGGACTTGAAGACGTCGTCAAATTGCGTCAGATGATGAGCAGCTCTGACGGTGCCGAGTCGTTCAAACGGCACGAGCAGCAGCGCCTCACCGCCATGTTGGGGCTGTGTGAAGTGACCAGCTGCCGGCGACAAGTATTACTGCGTTATTTCGCTGATACTTTGGAGGAACCCTGCGGCAATTGCGATACCTGCTTGTCGCCGCCGGAAACCTGGGACGCCAGCGAGCCGGTGCGCAAAGCCCTGTCCTGCGTTTACCGTACCGGCCAGCGCTTTGGTGCCAATCATCTAATTGATGTATTGCGCGGCAGCAGCGCCGAAAAAATTCTATCCCTGGGCCACGACCGCCTGTCCACCTACGGCATAGGTCGCGATCTGAGCGCGGAAGAATGGCGTTCTATCATGCGCCAATTGGTGGCCGCTGGGTATTTGGACGTGGATCCGGAAGGTTTTGGCGGCTTGCGCCTGACCGAGCAGTGTCGCCCGGTGTTGCGTGGTGATCAACCTGTGTTTCTGCGCCGGGACATAAAAGTCCCCACCGCTCGGCCGGCGGCGCGTCGGGCCGTGGAAGAGATTCCGGAGGCGGATATGGGGCTGTGGCAGGCACTTCGAGCCTGCCGCAAACGCTTGGCGGACGAACACGGCGTTCCGCCCTACGTCATATTCCACGACGCGACCCTGCGCGCCATGCTGGAACAAAAACCCTTGGAGCCGCGGCAAATGCTCGCCATCAGCGGTGTGGGTGACAGTAAGTTGGAGCGTTTTGGCGCCGATTTTCTAGATGTGATTCGGGAGTTCGAGTACACTCATAGCTGAGCCAGTGCGCCCAGCTCCGCTGTTGACTCACAGTGCAGTTTTTCCGCCATTCGGCGCCCGCTTCCCTGCCGGCGCTTAAACTCAGTAAACCGTCACATCCACGCGCGCACGGCTAAAGTTTCCCTGATCATCCGTGACCCAATAGTGGAAATAGTCCTCGCCGGTAAAATCGAAATAGGGACGGTAGCGGATGGTTTCGCCATCGTGAAACACTTCCCCATAGGGTGGCGCGAGCACCGCGCTGATACGCAGAGGGCTGCCTTCCGGGTCGCTGTCGTTATCCAGCACCGCTATAGTGACTTCGGTATTGGCCGGGGTCGTGACGCTGTTATCTTGTGCGACCGGTGGCGCCTTATCCAAATCAATAAGACCAAGGTATTTGGCATCGCGCCAGGCGTGGTATTGGTTTTCGAGTCGATCCTGCACCTCCGGGCCCAGGTAGGTTTTCAGGCTCCGCAGGTGAACGTCGCCGGTTGCCCGCTCACTGAAGTACTGTTTAACGATGGTATAGGCTTCTCCTGACTCGGTCAGGTAGTAACCGTTTTGGCTCACCAGGGCGACCATATCGCGGCCGCGCACACGCAGGCGGTCGCTACCCGCCGGCAATGGTGATTCGCCAATGCTGTCGGTTCTTGTGCCCTCAAGAACGAGGTCGTCGTGGCCGCCGGAGCTCAAGTATTCGAATTCGAATTCCGTCTCCGAATCGGTTTGCCTAAGCTCGATTTCAAAACGACTCTCGACCAGCTCGCTGGTGGCGATAAATAAATCGCTGTCATCGCTGTGTTCATAGGGGGTTTCCACCGCAATCATTTCCCCGCCAATGATCACGAACTGATCGGCGCCCTCCAAGCTGGCGCTGGTATGCTCCTTGCCCAGGCTTACACCCACCGAAAAATCTTCAATTCGCGCATCGCGCACGACCATATTGGTGGTGTTGTTGCCAAAACTAATGCCGGCAAGCGGTCGGCGGAAAGGCTCAGGCGTGTTGCCGATCACATCGAAGTTGTTCAGAAGATAGTGGGCCGTGTATTCAATGAAAGCGCCGGTCCTGACCTCCCAAGCGGTAAAATCACTCATCACCGTGGATACGTCGTGGCCCTGGTTGGGGCCGGCCTTGACCACAAATACGCCCACTGTGCTGGCAAAAGCTTCATTGCCGTGAAAGTGCCGGATGGGAATATTGTCCGCGTGAGTGTCGCGACTCAGTCCTAAGGCTTCCGGAAACATAAACAGCTCCGGTGCGACTCGAATCATGGTGCCGCTTTTGTCCCGGTGAAAATAAGTAAAGCCCCGGTTGACGCTGGCGGCAATGTTCTCAACGCTGGCCACCATTCGGCCCTGGAACCAGAAGCCATCGCCACTGCGCGCTATGTCGAAGGTGTAAATGTCGTTGTTGTTTTTTGGATTGAAGCTGCCGCTGATACCCTCGGCCTTGATGGCCAGATTGCGCGTCCAGGCGCCGGTTTCGTTGCCGGTCTCCGCCACAAAACCGGCGCCAAAAGTGTTGTAGCTAACGTTCTGATGCAGCATCGCGTGACTGTCGTGGTGTACATACCCCCAACCCGGCGAACCGAATACGGCGTTGCCGATGGCCATGGCCGGGTTGAGTTGATCGCTGGTTCCGGTGCGGTGAAAGTGAAAACTGTAGCGGCCGCGCACGTTGCTGTCGGCATGAGCCGTGTCCAGGTCAGTTGCTTCCATGTTGGTTTGCGACTTGTCGGTGCGCCCCAATTCAAAAAATTCCGCATAGCGCACATCAACGCTTTGGCTGTGCATAAACATCACATGGCCTCGGCGGTGGTTGGGCAAGTCCTCGGCATTTTCGGTACGAATCGCCACGTTGCGGCTGAAGTTGCCGACGCTGATTTTCAAATCCGCGCGTGGGCTCAGGTGGTCGTAAATCAGCGGGCTGTCCAAGGTGACTTGATCGCCCTCGACGGCGGTAATGGTGCGGACCTCGTCCTGAGTGCCGTGATAGCGAACGGCGCCGATGTCGTTATCCCACTTCCAGCCGGAAAAACGGCTGCCGGGAATCACCAGCGTGTCGCCCACTTGCCAGTTATGGGTGCTGGAGTTGAGGTGAAGGGTTGTGTCGCCAGCCACTGGGTCCGTGGCGACTTTGAGGTGCGGCGTTTTGACAGCCCCGTGAATATTGGTGGTGCCGTGCAGGATCAAACCGCGGCTGAGTAGCAAAGGGTCCCAGTCCACATCAATGTCACCATTGTCGGCAATCACAATGTCCACCTGAGCGGAGGCGCTAATGGGACTATCCACGGTGCCAATGTTCAGTGTCCCGCGTGGATCCAGCACTAGCGTGTCGACAATCATGCGGCTTGACTCGTCATTGGCAAACGTCAGTTCGCCGTCGATGCGCAGGGTATGCAGGCGACTATCGTCCCACTGGTTGTACTGCACCTGTCGGTCACTGGGAATCACCACACGGGCGCCATCACCCGGCACCGACTGGTTGTGCCAAACGTCGGGATTGCACCAGTAGCCATCCGCTATGGCGGCGTGGGTCATGTTGTCGTAGTCCACCAGGGCTAAAAACGCCGCGTGCTCCGCCTCCATGGAGGAGTGGTGGTGATGAGCCCCGGTATTGCTCAAGCTGGGCATGTCGACTACGGTGCCGTCACCTGTCGGGGTGCAGACGTCAGTGGGGTCGGTGGGGGTATCGTCGGTGTCGTCTTCAGCGACGGGGTCGTCGCTCTGTTCAGGCGTATCGGGTTCACTTGGCGCCTCGGACTCAGGCGGTTCCGCGTCGTTTGAGTTGTCGTCTGTCTCGGTGGACTCAGTCTCCTGCACCGGTGCGTCCCCCGATGTTTGCTCTCGGAGCGGGTCCGCATTACCTGTGCCACCACCGCAGCCAACCAGCGCCAGCGATGCCCATAAAAGTGGTAACGCGAGTGTCCTGTACATGCCCGTATTCCTCAGTGTTTTCAGCCATGGTAGCGTTGCCAACGGCCAGAAGAAAAAGGAATTAGCCGGCACTGTGATGGAATTCGCGTCTTGGCGCTATTTTTCACTGGTTGGCTCGCGGTCCAGACGAATCTGTTGAATCTCAGGGCCAGTGGACCGCGCCGCGCTACTTCTCGACGGGGAGGGTTTGCTCAGGGTCCTGGATACCCAGTAACGCGCTATAGCCGGCTTTGTAGGTGGGGTAGCGAAACACATAACCCGTGGCCCGCAGCCGGCGGTTGTCGCAACGCTTGTGGCCTGACGGGTTCTGCTCAGCCGCAAAGCGGGCGTTATGGATGTGCAGATGCATTGCCAGCCAGTTGACCACTTCCGCCATGGGTGCGGGTTCGTTGTCGTTGGCCAGGTACAGTTTGTCGATTGGCTCGCCTTTTCGGTGGCGCTCAATAAGGTGAGCAATCACACCAGCGGCGTCGTCTGCGTGAATGCGGTTGGTGTAGCGGCTGCTCAGAGACGCCCGGCCCTGGCGGACTTGCTCAATAAGCCGATCCCGTCCCGGGCCATAAATGCCGCTAAGGCGCACTATGCAGTGCTCGAATCCGCTGTTGATGATTACCTGCTCCGCTTCCAGCAAGCGCCGGGCACTGACGCGCGTTGGCTCGGTGGCCGAGTTTTCATCGACCCATTCGCCGGATTGTTGCCCATAAACGCTGGTGCTGGATACGTACACCAGTAGCCGTGGGGGCCGTCCCTGACGGTGTAAGGCTTCAACCAAGTTCGTGCAACCCTGCACATAGGCGCGACGATAGCCCTCATCGGAGCGTTCAGCCGGGGTAAGGGTCACGACAACCACATCGAAGCCCTCCTGAACTACGGCCTCTAGTGCCGCCCGGTCGCCGGTATCGGCCGCAAGATAGCGGAGCTCGGGGTCATCCCCCGGTGGTTGGCGCCGCACACCCGTCACTTGGTAGGGCGCTGCTTTTAATTGGTCCGCCAGCCGACGCCCAATATCACCACAGCCGACAATTAATAGTTTTTCGCTATTCACCTTTGCGTAAGTTCCTGGAAAAAGGCACACTTGACGTTAGACCAAACTATTTGTCGGGTCTGTTTGATAGTAATTACTAAGCTACTTTTTGTTGGATTCGAGTTGGGCGCGAGGGGGTTTCCCCGTCACTGGCCGCCAACCCACGCCCCGAGGCGCGACCCCCATGACCTTAACAGAATTGCGTTACATCGTAACCTTGGCCCAGGAGCAACACTTCGGCCGCGCCGCCGAGCGCTGCTTTGTCAGCCAGCCTACCTTGAGCATCGCCGTTAAGAAGTTGGAGGAGGAGTTGGGCGTGGCACTGTTCGAGCGCTCCAAGTCCCGAGTGCAAGCCACGCCTCTAGGGGAAAAAATTGTCTCGCAGGCGCATCTGGTGCTGGAGCAAACGTCCGCCATCAAAGACATCGCCAACGAAGGCAAAGATCAGCTCAGCAGCCCGTTACGCGTGGGCGCTATCTTTACCATCGGCCCTTACTTATTGCCTCACTTTATTCCCGAGCTGCAAAAAGTCGCCAGCAAAATGCCCCTGTACGTGGAGGAGGGATACACGGCAACTCTGCGCCAGAAACTGCGCAAGGGCGAGCTGGACGTGATCATTGTGGCTCTGCCCTTTACCGAGGCGGATGTGGTGACCCAGCCGCTGTTTGACGAACCTTTTGTCGTCTTGATGCCGCACGATCATCCATTGGCGGCCAAAGAGGCTATAGAGCCAGGCGATCTCGCTGCACAGAATGTTCTGCTGCTGGGTGAAGGCCACTGTTTCCGGGACCAGGTACTGGCAGCTTGTCCCAACTTACAGCGCTCCATGGAGGACCCGGCCGGTCGGCTGCGAACGGCCGCCGAGGGTAGCTCCCTGGAAACCCTCCGCCACATGGTCGCCTCCGGTCTGGGAATTACCGTGCTACCCATGTCCGCGGCGGTGACCGCCAACTACACGCCCAACCTGTTGGTAACCCGGCCCTTTACCTCGCCTGCCCCTGGTCGCACCGTGGCCCTGGCATGGCGCGCCAGCTTCCCGCGTTTCAAGGCGATTGATGCGCTGCGCAAGGCCATCAATATGTGTCGTCTCTCCGAGAACGACTGACACCGTGAACCAGGGCATAGTTAGCTTGGAGCGCCTGCCGGTGACCACCCTTAAAGGGGTGGGGCCGCGCTTGGCGGACAAACTGGCTAAACTGGGATTACACAGCGTTCAGGATCTACTGTTCCACCTGCCTTCGCGTTATCTGGATCGTACCCGCGTTACCCCCCTGGGAGCTCTGCAACCCAACACCAGCGCCGTAATCGAGGGAGAAATTCGTACCTGCGATATCACCTACGGCCGACGGCGCAGCTTGGTGTGTCGTCTGCAGGATGGCACCGGCACAGTCACTTTGCGTTTCTTTCACTTCTCCGCCGCTCAAAAAGACGGGTTGGTGGTGGGCACCCGGTTGCGCTGCTTTGGCGAGGCGCGGCGCGGCGCCTCGGGTCTGGAGTTCTATCATCCCGAATACGAATCGCTGGACGAGCAGGCCCCGCAACCGCTTGAGGCTCGTTTAACACCTGTTTACCCGGCGACCGAGGGACTAACACAACCGCGCCTGCGGACACTGGCCGCCCAGGCGGTGGCCTGTTTGGACCACCACCCCCTGGCAGAACTGCTGCCTGAAACGCTACGGCGGCAATTGCACCAAGTGCCCCTGGTGGACGCCTTGCGCTACCTGCACGCGCCGCCCCGCAATGCTCAAGTGGATCAATTGATGGCGGGCGAACACCCCTACCAGCAACGCCTCGCCTACGAAGAGCTGCTCGCGCATCATCTGAGCCTGTTGCTGCTGCGCCGCCAAACTCAGGTGGAACAGGCGCCGCAACTTAGTCCGGACAACAAACTGGAGCAGCGTTTTCTGCAACAGTTACCGTTCCAACTCACCGGGGCTCAGCAGCGCGTCAGCGCTGAAATTGCCACCGACCTGGCTAAGCGCACACCCATGCTGCGCCTGCTCCAGGGCGATGTAGGCTCCGGCAAAACTCTGGTGGCGGCGCTGGCAGCACTGGCCGCCGTGGGTAGAGGCTTTCAAGTGGCGATCATGGCACCCACGGAAATCCTCGCCGAGCAGCACCGCACCAACTTCGGCGCCTGGCTGGAACCCTTGGGCATTGAGCTGGGCTGGTTAACCGGGCGCTTGAGCGCCGGCCGTCGGCGGGCCGAGCTGGAGCGTTTGGCCAGCGGTGAAGCTCAGGTAGTGGTGGGTACCCACGCTCTGTTTCAGAATGAAGTGGTCTTTGCCAATGTGGGGCTGATTATCATCGACGAACAACACCGCTTTGGGGTTCACCAGCGCCTGTCTCTGCGCCAGAAGGGCGCCCAGAACGGCGTTTGCCCGCATCAATTAATTATGACCGCCACACCCATTCCCCGCACCTTGTCCATGAGTGCTTACGCGGATCTGGATACTTCGATCATTGACGAACTGCCTCCCGGTCGCACACCCGTCACCACGGTCGTGATCAGCCAGGATCGGCGCGGGCAAGTGGTGGAGCGGGTGCGTGAAGCCTGTGCGCAGGGGCGCCAGACCTACTGGGTGTGCACGCTCATTGAAGAATCCGAGACTCTGACCGCCCAGGCCGCGGAGGCTACGGCGCAGTCCCTGCAAGAGGCGTTGCCAGGGCTGAACATCGGTCTGGTGCACGGCCGGCTCAAGGGCAAAGAGAAGGAAGCGGCCATGGTGGCGTTCAAAGAGGGTGCCATCGATTTGCTGGTGGCGACCACCGTGATTGAAGTGGGGGTGGATGTACCCAATGCCAGCCTGATGATCATCGAAAACCCCGAACGCCTCGGGCTGGCTCAACTGCATCAGCTACGCGGCCGCGTGGGGCGGGGCGCACAGGCCAGCCACTGTGTGCTGTTGTACGGCTCGCCCCTGTCCCGCCAGGGCCGTGAACGGCTTCGCGTTATGCGCGAGAGCAACGACGGGTTTGTGATTGCTGAAGAGGATTTGCGTCTGCGGGGGCCGGGTGAGGTGCTGGGCACCCGCCAAACGGGCGATATGCAGTTCAAAATTGCCGATTTGCTTCGGGATGCTGATTTGCTGCTCCAGGTTCAGCAGGGTGCCCAGCTGCTGCTGCGTGAGCACCCGATTCAATGTCAGCACATCGTGCAACGCTGGCTGGGGGAAAACCGCCGTTATCTGCAGGTTTGAATCCTGCCAAGGCGTTAACAAAGTCGTCGCGTGCCATGGGCTACACTAAAAGAGCTTGAACAAGCCCGCCGCTTCTTACACACTTAGATCCGATTATGCGCCGCCCTTGGGCGGCCATACAATAAAACAAGGAGTCGATCGTGCCAGTACCAACGAGCGTTGAGTCATTGCTCAATGACCAGAATATTCGCTACGACATTGCCGCCACCCCCGTGGGGGCTGACAATCAGCCCCTCTGGCACGATCAGCATTTACGCAATGTGGGCGCCGCCAAGTCGGTATTGTTGGAGGATAGCCGCGGCCGTGTGCTGGCGGTGGTTGGCGCCGACACGCTGCTGGACCTGAATGCGGTTAATCGCCAGATGGAGCGCGAGCTGCGCGCCACCGGCCTGGAAGACGTGCGTCAGTTTTGCGATAGTCACAGCCTGCAGTCCGTGCCCGCCTTGCCCAAGCTTGCCAATTTGCCCACCCTGGTCGACCGCCGTCTACTGGACCGTGAGAGCCTGCTGCTGGACTCGGGTGATGACGAGCAGCTGTTGCATTTGGATCGCAAAGATTTCCAACAGGTTTTGGAAGACGCCATCATTTGCGATATTGCAGTTCCCCTGGCGCCGCTGGAACAGGACAGCGGCGCGGCAAACGATAGTGAACAGATACTGGGCGCGGTGAAAAATTTCACCCAACTGCGTATGCAGCAGCGCCTGGAAGAAACCCTCGAGTTGCCACCCCTGTCGGAAACCGCTCAGCGCATTATTAATTTGCGCGTGGATCCCGAAGCGGACATCAGCGACTTGGCCGAAATTGTGGAAACTGATCCCAGCCTGTCGGCTCAAGTGGTCAGCTGGGCCGCTTCCCCTTATTACTCAGCACCCGGAAAAATCAAATCCATTCACGACGCCATTGTTCGCGTGTTGGGTTTTGATATGGTGCTCAACCTTGCGCTTGGGTTAGCGCTTGGTCGCACCTTGCAACTGCCCAAAGACGGCCCCGATGGTTACTTAAATTATTGGCAAGAGGCGGTGTACACCGCTGCGACGATTGAAGGCTTGGTCACGGTAATTCCGCGGGAAGAGCGCCCCGGTTTCGGCATGGCCTACCTGGCGGGCTTGCTGCACAATTTCGGTTACCTAATTCTGGCCGAAGTGTTCCCCCCCTATTTCAGCCAATACTGCCGCTTGGCAGAGGCTAACCCTCATGTGATGCCTCAAACCATCGAACGCCACCTATTGGGTGTGACTCGTGACCAACTCGCGGGTACCTTAATGTCGCTCTGGTCCATGCCCGAAGAAATTTCCCAAGGCCTGCGTCATCAGAACAACCCGGGCTATCAGGGCGAGCACGCCCGCTATGCCAAATTGGTTTTTGTGGCCAAGCGATTGCTGCTGCAAGAAGGTGTCGGCCGTGGCCCCAAATTGGCCATCCCCGACGAGATATTTACCGAGCTAAGTCTGGATCCGGAAAAGGCCCGCGCTACTGTGGCCAATGTGATTGAGTCGGCTGCAGAACTGGATCATATTGCCCTACAACTTTCCCCTGCCTAAGCGGGGGATACAAAGCCAATTGTTCTTTGCTGATCGGTGAAGTAGTGGAGGTAAAGCCATGGACACGACCGCCAGCGAGCCGCATTTTTCCTGCGAGATACCCCTGCGCTGGGGCGACATGGATGCCTTCGGGCATGTGAACAACACCCTCTATTTGCGCTACTGTGAAGAGGCCCGCTTTCAGTGGCTGTCGCAACGAAATATCACCATCTCGCCGGATAACTACCCCGTTGTGGTCACCATCGCCTGCAGTTTTTTAAGGCCGGTGATCTACCCCGAAACCCTCCGCATCGACTGCTTTGCCGCCGAACCCGGCCGCTCCAGCTTTATGGCTTACTACAAAATGTACACCAGCGCCGAGCCGAATAAACCCGCTGCCGAAGCGAATTCAAAAATCGTCTGGGTTGATGGTCAGGGGAAGTCCCGGCCCTTGCCTGACGAGGTGCGCGGCTGGTTTTAGCCAATAACATCCTCATTCCTTCAGAGCCTCTCTCTGTGCCCCTTGGGGTGAGACAGCACTTTTTCTGGCGCATATCTAGACATGCGCCACTTTAGCCTCTAAAGTAAATGCTGCAAAACCCATTCATATAACAACGAAGGTATTAGGGATGATTCCACTAAAACGCTTTGCTATTCGACTCTTTTCTATCGTCTTTCTCGCCAGCGGCCTGACCGCGTGCCTTGAAGTCAAAGACAGCTCTGATCCTGACCTGGTCCGAGCGCTCAACGAACAAAATGAAATTTTGCGTGAGCAAAACAGCCCGTCTTACACCGGCTCTGACGCTGCCGCAGGGGTGGTCACACTCCACGGTGAAGTCTTCAACCTAGCCACTGATCAACCGGTTAGCGACGCCACAGCGGAGATCCGCATCGGCGGCTCGGCCTGGGGCGAACCGGTTGCCGTGACCAACGGCGGTTTTGAGATCGAAGGCCTGCCTACGGCCTCTAACTACATCTTGGTTCTGCGCAGCGACTCCGACGAATTTCTTGACCGCGCTGTATTGGCCACGACCCGTGGTGCCGACACGGGTGTTGTATATCAAGACGTCGGTCGCATCGGAGTATCCGGCGGCAAAACCCTCAACTTCTATGTGCTTGATGAAAAAACACAAGACCCCATTTCCGGTTTGAACTTCTACGCTGAATCCCATATGGGCAGTGGTTCCGGAGCCACTGCTTATCGTCATACGTCCAATTTTGATGAAGACACTGGAGAATATCGCATTACCGTGCCCACAATGATCAGTACCACGATCAGGGCCAATCTGGATTTGAACGGGGACGGGGAGCGGGATTGGGAACCTAATTCCAACTTTTCGAGCAATACTCTGAGCTACAGCTCGTCACACCTGGCATCGGTAGGTACCATTTATTTGCAGCGCCCAGCTGATGACTGGCACTCTCTGGAGTTGCGCATTTCCGTGCTGGATGTCGATCTGGAAACACTGAGTGACGACCTGTTGCTAACCACAGTGGATCAGATTAACGGCCGGCAAGAAGCGAGCTTTGATGCGGCAACGCAGCAGTACGTGCTGAACGTAGAAATGAAATCGGAGTTGGAAGTATTGTTGCCCGCGTTCTCAATTGGGGACCAGCACTACGGGAGTGCCAGCATCAGCATCTGGAAAAGCAGCCAAGGCCAATCGTTCTACGTCAGCAGCTCCGGCAATGATGCCCAGTTGGGCTTCAACGTACCCAGCTCAACCGAGACGTTGGACCTAGTGGTTCGGCCCAGACTATCCACTCCATCGTCTGACTTGCGCCTAGTCACCCGGTCCGCAACGGCAACTGCTCCAGACTATGCGGCCAAGTTTTTCTATTCCAGTCCTATTGAACTGTTGGCGCAATCCGTAACATTAAAACAGCTCAACGCGATTACGGTTGTCCGGGGCGATGACAGTGAAGATGATCTGGTCCTGCCCGGCACTACCTTTGTGACTTGGCATGACATCGATATGGATGTTGAAACATCATTGAGCCTGAACGACACCATGCTCACTTTGACGCCCGGCACTGACCTGGAGTCAGGGTTCAGCTACAAGTACGACGTTGGTACGGTGATTGATGTGTTGGCTGATCAGCACGCGGACACACACAATGACCAACTGACTTTCTCCGTCCTCTCAAGTGAACCCTTTGATATTAACGACATCACGCTGGACAACAATAACTACACCCAAAACGGCGAGGCTATAGTATCGGAGAATACTGCCGGAGATGAGGCCAACCCGAACAACTGGAGCAGTACTGTGTATTTGATGCTGCCGTTGTCGATTGAAAACCTGAACAGCCTAACCCTGCGTAAAACTGCCGCTGTTAGAAACGGGAATACTCAACTTTATAACACCACTTACAACATCGTTCGTGACGGTAACGTCTCCCAGGGCAGCAAGGTTTATGCCCTCGGTCTGGCGGAAAATGAAAACCTCCAAACTTCACACTTCATGACACTTATGGCTGGCGCAGCAATCGAAGACGGCTACTGGTACCGCACGACAGTCTCAGAGCATATGGCTGACGATACAGAAGCCAGTGAAAACCGCGTGCATTTCGATTATGCCTATGAAACGAAGGATGGCGAGGTGCATACCGGTAGTATCGAGTTGTCAGTGCAGTGACAAGCGTGAACAGATAAACGGTTTTTCTAAGACTGTGTTGAAACCACCAAAAAAGGCAGGCAGCGTAGCTCCTGCCTTTTTTGGTGTGCGCTGGCTGTAAGATCGATTGCGTGAAAACAGTGTATTTTCTGACTTTGGTTATACGTACGATCATTAATGGGACGTCTAATTATGGAATCATTTTTGGGATTTATTTCTTTGGTGTTACTTCTGTTTTCACTAGCTACAGTTCCTCTGTATTTTAGAAATGTAAGAAAGTTTATCGAACTTCTAGAGTCGAATTACTCTGGTGAGTGGGAGGCGATAGGATCTCCGCGGCTCGATATGTCAATGAATGCGCGTAGCTCGGGGTTGTTTGTGCGCTACCTTTTGTCAGGAGATTATAGAAGGACTGGCAATAGGGAAGTTATAAAGTATGGAGATCAGTCTAAGTTCCTATTGGTGGTGGGGTTGGGAACACTTCTGACATTTGTGTTGGTCGTGTGGTTGGGTAGCTTATTTCTAGGTGGCAGCTGAGGGGTTTGAGGGTCAAGGTTGTAGTGCGGGGCAATATGGAGGGCCTTACGGTACTTCCAATCCAAATCCACGGGGCCGGCCGGGGTTCTCAGTTTTGCAAAGTTTCAGTGGATTGCGTGAGGAGCTAATTGTGCGAACGCACTTCAAGTATACTAAGGTAGGTTTAGAAGCTTTCTTGTCTTTTGTTGTTGGTTTTCTAATCGCAAAGTTGGGCTATGAAAAGGTTGGTTTAACTATATGTTTTTTGAGTGTTTTCATTGGGGGTAGTGCTGTAGTGCTAGGTCAAGTACATTTCTTTAGATCAAGGAGGGATTTAGATAAAGACAAGTGAATAAACGTGGAAGATATCAAGGGCACGGGCGACCAGTTGATTGCCCCAACGGCTCACTGGTCCCGTCTGTTCTAACACACTAGCAAGGCAGCACAAGCTCCATGTACAAGTTGCTTTCTAAGAAGTAATAGAGGATACCCACCTTTTGGAAGGTATGCACAAAATGAGCGCAGCTTTCGCCGTATCGATCGCAGGAATTTGGGTGTAAAGGAACGCGAGGTTAATGTTGGATTTCTGAGGATCGAAACAGGTATTTGGAGCCAAAGCAGGCCGTCAGCCTTCATCGGCTGGATGGTGATGTGGCGAGAGGAAGCGGCTACGCCTATATGGGCGGATTGAAGAATCGGCGGCAGGTTCGCTGAAATATGCCCGAGCTTATCATCGCGTGCCGCTCGACCCGTCCAGTCGACCAGCTCCAAATAATCAGTAAAGGAATGAGGTAGAAGTAGAGCTTGGGTGTCCCACAAAAGTCCAAAACAGCGCGGCAAACCATAGCTTGGTAGCCGCACTGTTTGGTGTAAACTTTTCTTTTACTTAGTCGATGAGTGGACTGTCCACTGGAACCGGACTGGTGCGATCAACCGTGTCGCCGAGGCCAAGTTGACCAGAGCCGTTACGTCCCCAAGCCCACAAACTGCCGTCCGATTTTACAGCCAAGGCATGTGTGGCGCTAACCGTCACACTTACCCAATCACTTGCCGTTCCTACTCGCTCGGGGCTACTACGGTTAGAATAATGACCTAGGCCAAGCTGCCCAAAGTTGTTCGATCCCCACGCCCATAAACTGCCGTCCGATTTGATGGCTGCCGTAAGCTGGCCATTGGCCGCCGCGTCCATCCAATCGTTGGACGTACCGAGTCGTTCAGGGCTGGTACGGTTAGTAAAATCACCGAGGCCAAGCTGACCGGAGTTGTTAAGGCCCCAGACCCAGAGACTGCCATCGGCTTTGATGGCTAGCACATGTGCGCCGCCGGAAATCACTTGCTCCCAGTCATTGGCGGTACCCACTCGCTGGGGGGTGCTTTGGTTAACAACTTCGCCAAGGCCGAGCTGTCCATGTTCGCTATTTCCCCATGCCCAAAGACTACCGTCAGACTTTATCCCCAGTGAAGAATTACTGCCGATCGTCACGCTAGCCCAGTCGTTGTCCGTGCCGATGCGCTCGGGGCTGGTACGGTCAATGAAATCGCCGAGGCCAAGTTGACCAGAGTTGTTACGTCCCCAGGCCCAAAGGCTGCCATCGAGTTTGATGCCTAGCGTGTGAAGACTGCCCGCTGAGACGCTTGCCCAATCACTTGATACACCTACCCGTTCGAGGTTGGTCCGGTTGGTGGTATCGCCGAGGCCAAGTTGTCCAGCATTGTTTCTTCCTACGGCCCATAGGCGACCGTCTGGGTCAAGAATAAATGTATAGCTGCCACCCGTCGCCACACTCGCCCCTTTTTGGATGGTTCGTGCTCGTTCGGGGCTAATGCGATTAATGGTATCGCCATGGACTAGCTGACCATTACTATTGCTTCCCCAGGACCACAAACTACCGTCTGAGTTTAACGCTAGGGTGTAGGTACTGTTCGCAATCACGCCAGCGCGAACACTTGTATCAACTATAAAGCCAGCTTCGACCGAATAATCGGTCGACAAACCGCTGTCGGGATCCCATACCGTGAGCGTGGTTAGACCGAGGTTGATGCTACTTTCTAGCGTTACACTCTGTCCAACGTCAGTGTCTAACATTGCAATCGATGTATCATCCACTGACCAAATGCATCGTTCACAGTCGATATCGGCGGTCAGCAGAAGAGTGGGCGCCGCTGTTGAAAGTCGAATTTTGGCCTCGATGTCTATCAAACCCTCGGGTCCGCTTAGGGGGATGCCCGCGACGAATTCCACTTCTTCGTGCAGGTCGGGTAGCTCCATCACTTGAGCGACGACAGTAGCCCGGCTCAATTGGATACCAGGAGCGACCTCCAATGTGGCTTTACTGGAATCCATAGGGTCTGCCAGTAGGTCCATCTGGCCGTCCGGGTTGTTCAGGCTCCAAGTAAAGTTGAAGGGAGGCGTGTCCCACCGGACCCGAGCAGAGAGCGCATAGCTGCCGCCCGGTACTAGCAGTGGAGCTGGGTGGGTCAACACTAACTCTGGGGTAACATTGGAAAATCCGTCTGCTGTAAAAGTCCCATTCAGGGCTCTAGTACAATTCGGCTCTGCACTCGTGCACCAAGCATTGTCCGCAATGGTCACACGAACTGAATGAGTGCCCGCGCGCTTGGGTGTCGCATAGTAAAGGAAGTACAGCCCCTGGGTGAGACGTTCCATCTCGGCGGCAATTTGTTGCAGGCCGGCGTCAACTTCGCTGTAGTCTGTCACGTTGAGGAGGCGTCGTGCTGCCAGTGATCGGTCAGCCTGACTAACAGTTTCCAAATCCCGGCCGAGCGCTATCTGCACGAGAGGATCCAAATTGATGTCATCACCCACGGTCAGAGCGAAGAATTCACGGTCCCCTTTGGCGGTGAGTGCGGCCTCAAGTGTGGAGCTGGCCGCCGTATCGTTGCCGTCTGTAATTAGAATCAAAGTGCCCTGGGTTACCTGTTCGAGGCTGAACGAGTTGCTCCAGCGACTAAAACCAAAAGCCACAGCCCCGTAAAGGTTCGTCGAAGGGCCCCCACGAGTGATTCCCTCAATGGCGTTGGTTAACGCCTCGGCATCGCTCGTGAATCCGATAACGGTACGGACGGTATCGTCAAAAACATACACGGCCACCTGTTGATAGTCTTTAATGCTTTCGACAATCCTCACAGCCGCTGCTTTTACCTGCACGAGGTCGGAAGCCGTCAAGCTCGCACTGACGTCGAGCATCAGCACTGTTTTAAGTTCATAGGGGATGTTCTCGATAGGTTCGAGATCCAGAAATGCTTCGCGAGGCGCAATGGGTTCGTCATTTTCTTCGACCAGGAAGTCGTCCACGACCAACGTGGTAATAGGTTCGCCCGTCGCACGGTCGACGACCTGTTGGATCATAGTGATGATAGAGGGGGTGGTCGCGGTAATGGTGTAAGGGACGAGATTCACCGCCAACTGGGCATCGGCCCACACGGTGCAGTCAGAAGTCACGGCGCCGGTTGTGTAGATACCGGTCGTTGCATCAAAGTCACCGCCGCACCCGGCGATACTACTAACCCGGTAGCCGACCTCCGTTGTGACGGTGAAGCTCGCCGTACCGCCGTCAGAGATGCTGGCACTTGCCGGCTCCATTGTGACTCTCGAGCCAGGATTAGTGCTTACGGTATAGCTGGCGCTAGCGCTGCTGGAGCTACTACCCCCATCACTGGAGTTCGCCGATGAGCTACTCGAGCTATTGGAGCTACTAGAGCTACTAGAACTACCGGGGTTTTTGGTGTCGCCCGAGCCGCCGCCACCACAAGCGACCAGCCCTAATACCAGGGCAAGTACCCCAACGTTGAGTATGCGCATGGAGATTTCCTTCGTGAAAGAGTGATTAATCGGTCTTAATACAACCTCCCCAGATTAAGAAAGAAAATTGCGCCACGCATCCTCAAAATTGGGTATGCGTAGGCCGAAAATCCGTAGTAGGAGCAAGGGAGATAGAAGAAAGGGAGGTGGAAATGGGCTGGGACAGTGACTTTATACCCAATATTGATGATGCCGTATGGCCGCCTCCTATCGTACCGTTACCCTCGAAAAACAGCGGCTATAGACGCCTTGCAACTTCCAAACTGATGTCGGGATGGCTTCGGTTGCCAACCCTGGTGTCGGCTTTTCGGCTTGTTTCCATTGACTGATAGTGCTCCGTAGGGTTGGGAGTGCGCCTTAAGAGGCTAAAGAAATGAAAATTTCAGCGGGATTACAGTACGGTTTAATTTTATTGTTTGCATTAGGTTTGCACGGCTGCGGTGGCTCATCATCATCGCCCCCTCCTTCGACGACTAACCCCCCACCTGTGACTACGGATCCTCCACCTGTAACGACCGATCCCCCGCCAGTGGTTACGGACCCTCCTCCCGTTGTCACTGACCCCCCGGAAGTACCTGAGACGTCCGTTGCGGGTACTGCAGCAGCAGGTGCACCAATTTCTGGCTTTGTTGCAGCGAAGGACAGCGAAGGCAACTCTGTGTCCGGCAATATTGCCGAAGACGGCCAGTTCCAGCTTGACCTGTCGGACCTGACCCCACCTTACTTACTGTATGCTTCAGGGGTCTCCGGCGGCCAGGCTTATCAGCTGTTGTCGGTTGCCTTTACAGACAATCTCGGCGGTACCGTGAACATTACCCCGCTCACCGATCTCGTGGTGGCTAATGTGATGGGAGAAAGCCCGAAGAACTTTTTCAACGCCCCGGACTTCAGTTTACTCACCGAATCGGCCGTGCAGGAGGAATCGAGCAGACTCGCTGCCCGCTTGCAGCCTGTTTTGGAAGCCTTCGAGCTGAGCGGAGATTTCAATTTACTGACCTCACCATTCAGTGCAAACCGCTCCGGCTTCGATGCGGTGTTGGATGTACTGGACATCAGCATCAATCAGGATACAGGCGTAGCCACCATTCGCAATAGAGTGAGTGGCGATAGCATAACCAATGACTTTGCCAATACAGAGAGCGGCACCGAATCGCTGGCAGCGGGGGGTTCGCTGGCTACCCATTTTGAGTTGATTCTGGGTGCCGGTTCAGTCTTGGAACGGTTGGTGGAATTGGCGAGCATCCCCGTCGCGGAACGTGACAGCGGTTTTGCCGATGAGGTCGCCGCACTTCTTGCCGATGATTTGCTCATTAATGGCATAGACAAAGCATCACTGGTCGACCTCTGGGGTGACGAAGAGGAAGCGCAATATCTGGCCGACGAAATACGTAATGATTTCCTCAACTGGGGAGTTTTTAGCGTTACGCCTGGGTCGCCGAACGAGGTCAAGTTGTGGGTGGCGACGGAAAATAATGGCCCTATGTTGTTCCGCGATGATGGCAGCAACGCCAATTGGCAGATGGTTGGCGATGGTAACCCCTGGTGGGCATCCCTTGGTCCAAGATACCAGTTTGCGAACGCTGATCTTCTGAACGGGATCATCCAGCCCAGCGTGTTCCTGGGTACGGGAGTGGAGCGCCGTACCTTTACCGGCTACGACGCGTGCAGTACAGACCAGGTATTCGTTTTTACCGGCCCGGGTTTGCATGGTGCACATAGCTTGCAGCTTCCATCGCCGGGGCGAACGGTTGGCCAGACGGATAACTGTGAAGACGACTTTGGCCTCGGTTTTGTACTGCATGAGGAGAACCTGCAAACGCTTTTCGCCATGCAAAGCGGGCAAGAGTTTTCAGTCACTCGCTACACGGTGACCAGCGAAGACCCAGAAGTCCGTCGAGCGGAGGAGACGGTACCCATCTTTGTTCGGCAAGGTGCTCCAGTCACGGTGGAGGGGGTCCCGACCATTACCGAGGCTACCCTCGATGGTAACGCTTTCGCCATGAGTTGGACCTTACCTCAGGGTTATAGCGTTAATGGTTACGATATCTGGCGCCATTACCAGGGTGGCGAGGGCGCTCAAGGTCTGGTTGATTTCGAGCGTGTGTTGGGGGATCCTCGAGTCGTCGCCAATGCAACATCGGCAACCAATACCTTGCCGGCGCCAAATCCCGATTTCGTTCTCCAGCGTGAAGAAATCGTACTTTTCGTCAGAGACGTCAAAGGCGTCAGCTTGCAGATCATCAAACAATCCGAGTTTGAATACTAGGGGTGCATCTAGAGGCTTGTTACGATTTACCGCTGCTCATTCGGGCAGCGGTTTTTTCATTCTAGGTCAGAGAAAATTCTACTATCTCCGTCAGGCAGAATTAGTATATAAAAGGCACCCATACTGACCCAGACAGGGGCTTTTGACGCATGCTTGATGTTACCTCCCCTTTCGCCTGGTTGTGGGCAGCCTCGCTACTCGTTATGTCAGTAGTTGTTTTTAAACGCAACGTTCTTTACTTTTATCTGATAGTGACTCCGCCGCTGATTGCTCTCAAGCTAGGGTTACCTTTGCTGATAGTTGCCGCCGGAGTTACAGCGGTGTTGGTTGGAATAATGTATAGCGTGTTGTGTGGAGAGCTTAGGGGAAGCGTATCAACCGAACATGAAAATGACCCGCGATCCTTGGCCTATGGATTCCAGCTTCGGCTCCCGCTGATACCTTCAATAGCGCTGGTGTTGGTAGGGAATGTCGGTCTTGCGTGGTTGGTTTTGCAGTTCTTCGATCCAAACTTGTGGTTCCAAGAAAAAGGGATATCCGCAAGGTCTTACCTGGTCGTTTACATGGTTGCCGGATTTGTCAGCGCGCTAGGCATGTTCATGCCTCTTGTACGCATTGACGCTAAAAAGTGAAGGCACTAGTAGCACCTCAGCGTGGGAGGTCGCCGAGGACTGTGCTGGTTTAGTACCTAACGGTTTATGTCAGTCGGTTCGGGTTTAACCGGTCGCTCACCGCTCGCCTTTTCCAGAACTGATGAATTTCTCCCGATCCAAAAGCGTTTCACTATCGGCCACCACCGTCGACACCATCGCATCACCCGTGATGTTCACGGCCGTGCGCACCATGTCCAGCAGTCGGTCGACGCCGATGATTAAGGCTACGCCTTCCACGGGTAGCCCCGCTTGCTGCAGAACCATGGCCAGAGTGATCATGCCTACGCCTGGCACGCCGGCGGTGCCGATGGAGGCGAGCGTAGCGGTAAGCACTACCAAAAGATAGCCTGCCAGGCCAATGTCGATGCCATACACTTGAGCGATAAATACCGTGGCGACACCCTGCATGATGGCGGTGCCGTCCATATTGATGGTGGCTCCCAAGGGCACGCTGAATGATGCCACGCGGTTGTCCACGCCCAAGTCTTTTTCTACCGTGCGCAAGGTTACTGGCAAAGTCGCGTTGCTGGAGGCGGTGCTGAAACCGAACACAATCACCGGTTGCATCTTACGCAGAAACGTTAGTGGGTTCAGGCCGGTAAAAAATTTCAGCAATAAACTGTAGACGCCCAAACCGTGCAGCAGCAGTGCCAGTAACACCACCGCAAAATAAAAACCGAGGTCGGCTATGGTTCCCCAGCCCAGTTCAGAAAACAGTTTGGCCAACAAACAAAAGACCCCATAAGGAGCCAGTTGCATGAGGATCATCACCAGCTTGAGAATGACGGTGTTCAAATTGTTGAAAAATTCCAGCATGTAGCGGCTGGGCGCACCGCTGGTGCGAGCAATGGCGATACCCAGCAGTAGCGCGAACACGATCACCTGCAGCATATTGCCTTCGGCCATGGCGTTGATGGGGTTGCTGGGCATGATGTTGATCAGGGTATCTTTGATGGAAGGCGCTTCCACGCCGGAAAACTCCGCCGCTTCCGGCGTGGCCAAGTCGACGCCTTTACCCGGCCCGAGCAGGGTGGCGAGACTCAACGCCATAGTGATGGCCAAAGCGGTAGTCAGCAGATACAGGCCGACGGTCTTCATGGCCATATAGCCCAGGCGGCTGTCCCCACCCAGGGTGGCGCTGCCGCACACCAGGGACACAAACACCAGGGGCACCACCAGAAGGGTCAAAGAGGCGATAAATATCTGACCCACGGCATCGAACAGGCCATCCACCACCCAGCGGTAGAATGCGTGGGTTTCATCCAGCGCCGGGATCATGTGGATCACCGCCCCTACGACGATACCCAGAACCATGGCCAGAATAATGCGTTTTGTCAGACTCATAAGCTTCTCTATTGTTATTGGTGGGCGCGCTGTTACCGGCTAGTCATTAAATCAAGCCCGCTGGGCGCGGTAAAGTGCGGCCCCCGCAGAACCTGTTAGAATGCCGGTTTTTCGCCCACGCCGTTGAGGGAAGTTTTTTGTCGGCACTTATGCCCCAGGCTCCAGCCCAGCTCCCGCGCCAAGCCCAGCGTCGCAGCGGGTGGTCCGCTCCGCGCTGGTTTCCAGAGGCGTGTTGGCAGAGCCAGCTGGTGGCGCCGCCACGCACGCTGAGGCCCTGGCTGCTGGATCAAGGGTCCCTGACCGCCAAGTTGGTGGCCCACAGTGACGGCGACTTTCGGGTGCGGGTGTTACGCCAGGCGGTGGCTCGCCCACTGCTGTCCGAGCAGCGCTTGCTGGGTATACCGGCCGGTCGTCAGGCACTGGTACGGGAGGTGTTATTACTGGGACGCGGCCAACCCTGGGTGTTCGCCCGCAGTTTGGTGCCTTTGACCAGCCTGGCGGGCCGCTTGAGGTGCCTGCGCTACCTGCGCGATCGCCCGCTGGGGGCATTTTTGTTTGCGCAGCCGGACTTGCAGCGCGGGGGGTTGGAGATCAGCCGTATTCAGCCATCCCAGGGCTATGTGCCAGCGGAGTTGAGCGCCGGTGAGCCACTGTGGGGGCGCCGTTCCGTGTTCCGATTGGACAATAAACCCCTGTTGGTGAGTGAAGTCTTTTTGCCACATTTCACACGCACGTTATCCTTATGAAACAGCCGTCTAAACGTCGAACGACAAAACCGCGCAAAGTCCATCCTCTGTTGGCCTTATGTCAGGAACGTTTCTGGGTATACCTGCGCCTGACCCGCTTGAATCGGCCCATCGGCACTTTTCTGCTGCTTTGGCCCACGCTCTGGGCCTTGTGGTTGGCGGCGGGCGGATTCCCGCACTGGCACTTGCTGATCATCTTTATGCTGGGCGTATTTCTCATGCGCTCTGCCGGCTGCGTCATTAACGATTTTGCCGATCGCAAGATTGACGGCCACGTCAAACGCACCCGCGACCGCCCCATGGCCACTGGCGAGGTGTCTAGTCGCGAAGCCATCATTCTGTTTGTGGTGCTCTGCCTGCTGGCGTTTGGGCTGGTGCTGCTTACCGATGCCTTTACCGTCAAGCTGTCCTTTGTCGCCGTGGGCTTGGCGTTTTGCTACCCGTTTATGAAGCGCTACACCCATTTGCCCCAGGTGGTGTTGGGGGCGGCGTTCGCATGGGCTGTGCCCATGGCCTTCGCCGCTCAGCGGGGCACCCTGGGCGAAGATGTCTGGCTGTTGTACACCGCTGTGGTGCTCTGGACCGTGGTCTACGACACGTTTTACGCCATGGTGGACCGGGACGACGACCTGCGCGTTGGAGTGAAGTCCACAGCGGTTTTATTTGGCGATATGGATCGCGCCATCACCGGCATTCTCCAGTTGATGACGCTCTACGCGCTGATCATGGTCGGCGGGCGGTTTGAATTGGGGACTTTTTACTACCTGGGCCTGACCGTGGCTGCGGGCCTGTTCGTCTACCAGCAGTACCTGATTCGCCACCGGGAACGCGGCCCCTGCTTCCGGGCTTTTCTGAATAATAACTGGGTGGGTTTCGCCATTTTCGTGGGGCTAGTGCTGGATTTTGCCGTGGGTTGATCCGCTGCGTAGGGCGCCAAATATTTTGTTTGTCACAAATGTGTAACACTGAGCGTGTTTAATGTGCTGGCATAGGCACATCTTTGCAGGCTGTTGAAAAACTATCTGCGTGGCCGATGCGGCGTTAAAAACAGGCTCAAAATGCTCATTT
Organism: Marinimicrobium hydrolyticum; assembly: GCF_030848505.1. Lineage (GTDB taxonomy): Bacteria > Pseudomonadota > Gammaproteobacteria > Pseudomonadales > Cellvibrionaceae > JAVDDU01. The sequence goes on along the minus strand of NZ_JAVDDU010000003.1, from coordinate 474,114 downwards.
ATTCCACATAAACTCCGCTTTTTCGCCTGTTTTTGCCTTGCATCACCTGCCTCGAAAACGTTTTTCAACGGCCTGCAGGGTGCTGGACTCGATCACTGACAGGCGGATTTATGGCAACGCGCACCATTCTTATTGTCGACGATGAGACCGCCATTCGCGATATGCTGCGGGTGGCACTGGAGATGGCGGATTACCAATGCCTGGAGGCGGGTAATGCCCAGGAAGCTCATAGCCTGATCATCGACAAACGACCGGACCTGGTACTGCTGGATTGGATGATGCCGGGCACCAGTGGCCTGGAGCTGGCGCGCCGGCTCAAGCAGGACGAAGTGACCGCTCAGGTGCCCATTATTCTGCTCACCGCCAAGGGTGAGGAGGACAACAAAATTCAGGGCCTTGAAGTGGGTGCTGATGACTATATCACCAAGCCTTTCTCGCCTCGGGAGCTGGTGGCTAGACTCAAAGCCGTTTTGCGCCGTACCGACCCGCTGGCGGGCGCAACGCAAATTTGTGTGCAGGGGTTGTGTCTGGATCCCAGTAGCCACCGAGTGACCATTCACGATCAGGGCATCGACCTGGGACCCACCGAATACCGCCTACTGGAATTCTTTCTTACTCACCAGGAAAGAGCCTATACTCGCAGCCAATTGCTTGATCACGTGTGGGGCGGCAACGTCTATGTGGAAGAGCGCACGGTGGATGTTCACATCCGGCGCTTGCGCAAGGCGCTGTCCATCGATAACCATGAGAACCTGGTACAAACGGTGCGCGGTACCGGGTACCGGTTTTCTGCACAAGGCTATTGATTCACAATGAAGTAGATCGTTATTGGTCCATTTCATTGCTACCAACCTTAATGAGTTAGTAGTCATAGCGACCGGGATTACTCCGGAGCTAGCCAGGAAAGGATACCCTGTGTTTTGAGACCCTCGGAGGCAGGATGCCGACGCGGAGCGTACAAGGATGTATATACAGCGTGTCTCAAAACACAGGGTATCCTTTCCTCTCCTCCACTTCGACTAAAAATAAGGAGACAGCAAGTTTGCTGCGAGGATTCAGCGCTGAACTGCGGCGCTTATTAATGCTGCTAGCCCTGGGGTTGATCGCGGGGCTGTGGTTCGGGCACATGGGGTGGGCTTTGTTCCTGGCCAGCTCCATTTACGTGGTCTATACACTGCGGCAAATCTATTGCTTTAATCGTTGGCTGCTGTCCAACAGCGATCTACCGCCTCCGGAGGCCAATCGTTTCTGGGGCGAGGTTTACGACCGCATCTACCATATGCAGCGGCGCCAGGAAAAAGAAAAAGCCAGTCTGGAAGCCGTCATCAGCCGAGTGCAGGAAACCACCTCAGCACTGCGTGATGGAGTCATCATCCTGGATCGACGCGGCTATTTGGATTGGTGGAATCCCGCCGCTCAACGCCTGCTCGGTTTTCGTCTCAGTGATCAGGGCAAATCGATTATTAACTTTGTCCGTCATCCGCGCTTTGTCAGTTACTTTGACGAAGGTCAATACGGCGAGCCGGTGGAAATTCCCTCGCCGCGTTTCAACAGTAAACAACTGCAGTTCCAGATCACCCGTTTCGGTAATGCTGAACGTTTGGTGGTGGTTAGGGACGTGACCCAATTGCACAAACTCGAACAGATGCGCCAGGATTTTGTGGCCAACGTCAGTCACGAGCTGCGCACGCCGCTAACAGTTTTGACCGGGTATTTGGAAACACTAAGCGATAGCCCAAACTTGGGGCCGCAGTGGCAAAAAGCTCTAACCCAGATGGAACAACAAGCGCGCCGTATGGCGATGTTAGTGAACGATTTGCTGGCGCTGTCCAAACTGGAAACCGCTGAGGCGGGCTACAACCAAAAACCCGTGCCTTTGGAGCCGTTGCTGCGCAGTATTCACACCGAAGCTCAGGCATTGAGTGGCGAATTGGGGCATCACATCACACTGGAGTGTGAAGCCGGTGTTGAGCTGTTGGGCAGTGAAAAAGAACTGCACAGTGCCTTTTCCAATTTGGTGACCAACGCCATCAAGTACACGCCGCCGGGAGGCAAGATTGCCCTGAAAGCGAAACGGCATCGGCAGGAAGTCCACATTTCGGTGCAAGATAACGGCCCCGGCTTCGAGAGCAAACACATTCCCTACCTCACCCAGCGTTTTTATCGGGTGGAGGCAAGTCGCAACAGCAGTACTGGTGGGGCAGGTTTAGGGTTGGCAATCGTTAAACATGTGCTGTTGCGGCACGAAGGCGAACTGCAAATCCGTAGTGAGGTGGGCAAGGGTAGCGAATTTACCTGTGTGTTCAATCAAACGGTGGATCAGAAACTGACTCAGCGGAGTCTGTATAATAACGATTCGTCAGTTTGAGATGTGGCTATGCCTGAGTTACCCGAAGTCGAAACTACCCTGCGCGGTATCGCGCCCCATATCCAGGGGCAAAAAGTGCTCTCCCTGGCTGTGCGTCAGGCCAGCCTGCGCTGGCCGATTCCCGATGACCTGGCGCAGCGGATTACTGGCAAAAAATTGTTAGACCTAAGCCGTCGCGGCAAGTACCTATTGCTGCGGTTCGAGTCCGGCACGGCACTGATTCACTTGGGCATGTCCGGCAGCTTGCGCATTGCGAAGCCCGACGAGCCACCCGCCTTTCACGATCATTTCGACTTGGTATTCAAGGGCCGCGTGCTGCGCTACCGGGACCCGCGCCGTTTTGGCTGCTTGTTGTGGGCGGAAGGGGAAGCCGAAGACCATCCGCTGTTGTGTCACTTGGGGCCGGAGCCATTGAGCGAGGCCTTCGATGCGGAGTATCTGTTTCGCCTCAGCCGCAAGCGCCGCGTGCCCGTTAAACAGTTTTTAATGGACAGCAAAACGGTGGTGGGGGTGGGTAACATCTATGCCAACGAAGCGTTGTTTTCCGCCGGGGTTAAACCCATCCGCAAAACCGGTGCCCTGACCCGAAAGGAGTGCGATCGGTTGGTGCAGGATATCAAGCACGTGCTGCAGCGTTCTATCGATCAGGGCGGCACAACCTTGCGAGATTTTGTGGGCGGTGACGGTCAACCCGGATATTTCAAGCAGCAATTGTTGGTTTACGGGCGCGGCGGCTTGGCGTGCCGCTCCTGCGACCGAAAGCTCAAAGAAATCCGCATGAACAACCGCAGCAGCGTTTACTGTGTAGCTTGTCAGTGTTGAGCAAATTTTGCGGCTAGAGCGGCTTCAACTGATGGGGTGACGAACTTGCTGACGTCCCCTTTTAACGTGGCAATTTCCCGCACGATGGAGGAAGAGATGTAGGACAGATGCTCAGCGGGCGTAAGGAACAGGCTTTCCATGTTCGGCGCCAGGGCTCGATTCATATTGGCGAGCTGGAATTCGTACTCAAAGTCGGATACCGCGCGCAAACCCCGTAGCACGGCTTGGGCATTTTTCTGCCGGACAAAGTCCACCAGCAAACAGTCAAACCCGCACACTTCAACATTATCCAAGTGACTCAGTGCACCTTTCACCAACTCTACTCGTTCGTCCAGGGTGAACAGCGGTTTTTTACGGCTGCTGTCGGCAACCGCCACCACCACCGTATCGAACAGCCGGCAGGCGCGCTCCACCAGGTCGATATGGCCATTGGTAATGGGGTCAAAAGTGCCGGGATAGACCACTTTGCGCATAAAAAATCCTTGGTTTGCCCTGGTTCGCGGGGCGGCGTAAAGCGCGATAGTAAAGAAAATGCCGTCCGCTTGCCAGCTTGCCCCAAAGCTACTCGTCGAGCCAATAGAGTCGGTAACACACCTGCCCGGCGGACTTGTCTCTATGCAGGGTCCAGGATTCCGGCACTTCATAGGGAGTATCCTGGCCGGATTCCACATAAATAGCCGCCCCTGGCGCCAACCAACCACGCGCGTGTAGGGCTTCAATGCTGGCTTGCCAGAAGTTGTGCTCGAACGGCGGGTCGAGAAAAACCACGTCAAAGCCCGGCCCTGGATCAGCGCGACTCAGCCATTGCAGGCTGTCCTCATTGATTAACGTCGCGCCCTCGGCCTGCAGCAGAGCAAGATTGCTGCGCAGCTGTTCGCAGGCCGGGGCGCTCTTTTCCAATAGCACCACTTCACCGGCGCCCCGGGACAGGGCTTCCAGGCCCAGGGCGCCCGAGCCAGCAAACAAATCCAGGCAGCGGGCACCCGGCAGGTGGGGCGCCAGCCAATTAAACAGGGTTTCGCGGATTCGGTCACCGGTGGGGCGCAAGCCCTCAATGGCGGGAAAATTCAGTTTGCGGCCGCGCCACCGGCCGCCGATGATGCGCAGGGGTTTTTCGGCTTGGGGTTGTTTGGCTTTCAACAAGTCTCTCTCTAAAGCGGAAACGAAAGTGGTAGGATAGCGTCTTTCCAGCAGTTCGATAAGTTCAGGCCCTACACTATGTTCTTCAAGCGTAAAAAGAAACCCGAGCAAACTCCAGAACCCACTGGTAATGAGCCCACTGGTGAAGATCAGGCGTCGAGCTCACCCCCGGTAGTTGAAGAGCCCTCAGTAGCCCCGGAAAAACCATCAGTGGCTATGCCGGAAGAGCCCGAGGCCCAACCCGCTGCCGGCAGCTTTTTTACCCGCATCAAAAAAGGCCTGACGCGAACCAGTAGCCATTTTACCGAAGGTATGGGCAACCTGATCCTGGGCAGCAAAGTCATCGATGATGACTTGATTGATGAGATTGAGGCGCAATTGCTGGTGGCCGATGTGGGTATGGAAGCCACTGATCAGATCATCGACGCTTTGACCGAAGGCGTGACCCGCAAACAACTCTCCAGCCCAGAATCCCTATACGCCGCTCTGCGCGACCAAATGGCGGCCATGTTGGAGCCGGTTGAGGCACCCCTGGAAATCGATACCAGCAAGGAGCCTTACGTCATTTTAGTGGTGGGTGTAAATGGTGTAGGCAAGACCACTACCATCGGCAAACTGGCCAAACGACTGCAGAACGACGGCAAAAAAGTCATGCTCGCCGCGGGCGATACCTTCCGGGCCGCCGCAGTGGAACAGCTGCAGGTGTGGGGAGAGCGCAATAACGTACCGGTGATCGCTCAACACACAGGTGCCGATAGCGCCTCGGTTATTTTTGATGCCCTGCAGGCGGCCAAATCCCGCGGTCTGGATGTGGTTATTGCGGACACCGCAGGCCGCTTGCACAACAAAGATCACTTGATGGAAGAACTGAGCAAAGTACGCCGAGTGATGGGCAAACTGGACGCCAGTGCGCCTCACGAAGTACTGTTAGTGCTCGATGCGGGTACCGGGCAAAACGCCGTCAGCCAAGCGCGGCAGTTTATCGATACGGCCGGCGTCACCGGCCTGGTGCTGACCAAACTGGACGGCACCGCCAAGGGCGGTGTGGTATTCGCACTGAGTAAATCGTTCAACCTGCCGGTGCGCTTTATCGGCGTCGGCGAGAGTGTGGACGACCTGCAACCTTTCAAAGCCAAACCCTTTGTAGAAGCGCTGTTCGGAAGTCGCGGCGAGTAATTGGGGTGCGTAACAAGAGGATCCCCACGTGATTCGTTTTGACGGTGTCAGCAAGCGCTACGACGGGCAGGACGCGCTCGCTCGGGTGGATTTAGAGGTCGCCCAGGGGGAGATGGTCTTTCTGACCGGCCATTCCGGGGCGGGCAAAAGCACCCTGATGAAATTGATCATGTTGATGGAGCGTCCCAGCCAGGGCCAGGTCTTTGTGGATGGACGCAACCTCAACCGCCTTTCCCGCAGCCAGATCCCCTACTACCGCCGCAAAGTCGGTGTGGTTTTTCAGAACCATCAGCTGCTGTTTGATCGCAGCGTCTTCGACAACGTCGCCCTGCCCCTGCAAATTGCCGGCTATCAACCCGCCGAAACGGGTCGGCGTGTCCGTGCCGCCTTGGATAAAGTGGGTTTGCTGGATAAGGAGCGCCAGAACCCCGTGGTGCTTTCCGGTGGTGAGCAACAACGGGTGGGTATTGCCCGAGCGGTGGTGAACAAGCCGCCGCTGCTGTTGGCGGATGAACCGACGGGTAACCTGGATCCCGAGCTGTCCGCCGATATCATGAAGCTGTTTCGCCAGTTTAACGAAGTGGGCGTAACCATCATGATCGCCAGCCACGACATTAGCCTGCTGAAGCGTATGGGCAAGCGAGTGCTGGGGTTGTCCAAAGGGCAAGTCGTGCATGATGGGGTGCTGACATGAACCCCCGCCGTCCTTCTGAGCGAGCCAGCAGCCCAGCACGTAAAGGCGGGCGTGTGCCGCAAGGCGCCAGTCAAAGCAGGGCAAAAGTTTCCGACCGCCTGGACTCCTGGGTGGGCCACCACAGCACCACGGCGGCGGAGAGCTTGGCGAGACTACTGCGCACGCCTCTGCAAAGCTTGCTCACCTGGCTGGTGGTGGCGGTAGCAGTGGCCTTGCCGGCGGCCCTATATGTGGCGCTCAGCAATGTGCAGAACCTGGGCTACAGCTGGCAGGAGTCCAGCCAGTTGTCGGTATTTGTTCAGCGCGACGCCCGCCCCGATGCCATTTCCGCGCTGCAAACGCGCATCCTGGAACGACCGGATGTGCTCAGCGTGGAGCACATCCCACCCGATGCCGCCCTGGAGGAATTCAAACGCTATTCTGGCCTGGGCCGTGTGGTGGAAGGGCTGGAGCGCAACCCGCTGCCGGATGTTCTGCTGGTTTTTCCCGCTGAAGCGGGCATTACACCAGAGGGATTGGAGGCCTTGCAGCAGGAGTTGGAAAGCGAAGCGTTGATCGCCGAAGCGCGTGTGGATATGGCCTGGGTCACGCGCCTGCAACAGCTCATGCGCCTGGGGCAGAGGCTGGTGTTGGCTTTGGCCGGCTTGTTGGCACTGGGCGTGTTGTTGGCCATTGGCAACACCATCCGCCTGGCCATTGAAAACCGCCGTGATGAGATTCTAGTGGTGAAGCTTGTGGGCGGCACCGATGCGTTTGTGCGTCGGCCTTTTCTGTACACCGGCCTCTGGTATGGTATGGGGGGCGGTTTGCTGGCTCTACTGTTGGTGGGCCTCGGCCTCTGGTGGTTGTCGGGGCCTGTAGCCCATTTGGCGGATCTCTATCAGAGCCAGTTTCGCCTGCAAGGCTTGGGTTGGACGCACAGCGTGCAATTGGTGCTGTTATCCGGCCTGCTGGGGTTGCTGGGCTCCTGGCTGGCCGTGGCGCGCCACTTGTCGGCGATCGAGCCTCGGTAGTATCACCTCGACAAAAGTAAGTGCTTGCTAATCTTTGTGGGTTTTGCCCAGAACCTCCAGGCGAATCTGCGCCGAGTCATCCAATTCGTTGAGGGAAAGGCCTAGCAAGTGAATGTATGCCAGGTAGCGGCCCATTCCCACCGCCGGGTCGCCCTTTTCCATGCGCTGCACCGTTTGCACACTGCACTGCAGGCGCTGGTGGACCAGAGTTAAAGTCCACTGGCGTCGCTTGCGAGCACCTTTCAGGTCCAGGCCCAGGTTCCACAGGTAAGTGTCTATCTCGCGCATAATGAAATATCAGCTATAATGTTGGACATGTGATGATATATCACTAATTATGGGGGTGTATGAGGAAACTTTCCAGGGCTTGGCAGTCTAACGTCCCAGTGCTACACTCCCTCGCTAACCTATAAAGGAGGTATTGCGATGAGTACAGGCCTTCAGCCTGCATGGGTATTATCGCCAGGGGCAAATCTCAACGGTTACGTTCAAGCCGTGAGCAACTTCCCGATCCTGTCAGCGGAAGAAGAGCAACGGCTGGCAGATGACCTCTATTACAACGGCAACCTCGATTCCGCGCGCGAGCTGGTGTTAGCGCACCTGCGCTTTGTGGTGCACATTGCGCGCTCCTACAACGGCTACGGCCTGCCCCTGGGAGATCTAATCCAGGAAGGTAATGTCGGCCTGATGAAAGCCGTCAAGCGCTTTAACCCCGAGAAGGGTGTGCGCCTGGTGTCTTTTGCGGTGCATTGGATCAAGGCCGAGATTCACGAATTCATTCTGCGCAACTGGCGCATTGTCAAAATCGCCACCACCAAGGCGCAGCGCAAATTGTTTTTTAACCTGCGCGGGGCTAAAAAGCGTTTAGCCTGGTTGACCAATGACGAAGCAAAAGCGGTGGCCGAAGACCTGGGTGTGGAAGTAAAGCACGTCCGGGAAATGGAAGGCCGTTTAGCCTCCTACGACGCTGGCTTCGATGCAGGTGAGGAAGATGACGACGATAGCCCTTACGTGGCGCCCTCTCATTATTTAGAGGACAAGCGCTACGACCCGGCCATGCAACTGGAAGATGCCGATTGGGAAGAGAGCAGCGTCAATAACCTGACCCAGGCTCTGGAAACGCTGGACGACCGCAGTCGCACCATACTGCAGCGTCGCTGGTTGGGAGAGGACAAAGCCACGTTGCACGACTTGGCGGCGGAGTATGGCGTTTCGGCGGAGCGCATCCGGCAGCTGGAAAAGAATGCCATGAAAAAAGTGAAAACCGCGATCCTGGAAGCTTAAGGGAGCGCGACCCGCGAGAAACCGAAAGCCGCGCTTTGCGCGGCTTTTTTGTGTAAGCTTCCGGCCCGCCGTGGAAGCGCCAGTCAGCGAACTGTGGTTCCGAATGGACCGCTGAGGATGACGAAGATTATGCCTGCCGTGTTTTTACTGATTAGCGCCCTGTGTGGGTTGACCTCCGTGGCTCTGGGCGCCTTTGCCGCGCACGGTCTGCGCGATCGGTTGGAGCCTGTGCTGTTGGCGGCTTTTCAAACCGGCGTTCAGTATCAGATGTATCACGCACTGGCCCTGCTGGGGCTGGCGGCGTTGCTGCGGATCATGGGTCCGAGCCCCTGGCTGAGCGCCGCCGGTTGGTTGTTTGTGGCTGGCGTGGTGCTTTTCAGTGGCAGTTTATACGCGCTGGCGCTGGGCGGCCCCCGCTGGCTGGGACCGGTAACGCCGCTGGGCGGCCTGTGCTTTTTGCTCGGCTGGGCGGCGCTGACGGTGTTCGCTTTTAAAAATTTTAATGTCTAACTTAACGCTCCAGGATTATTATGTCCGACAGTGAAATGCCCCTGAGTATTCGGCCCGAGTACAAACCCAAAGCCATCCGCAGTTACGTGATCCGGGCTGGACGCATTACCGCGGGGCAAAAAGCGGCCTTTGAGCGCTGGTGGCCGGCCTACGGATTAAGCTTGTTCGACGGCACTTTGGATAGTGTTGCCACCTTTGGGCGGGAGGCGCCCCTGGTATTGGAAATCGGCTTCGGCATGGGAGATTCCCTTCTGCATATGGCCGAGCATGAGCCAGAAAAGAATTTTGTCGGTATTGAGGTGCATCCACCGGGAGTGGGGCGCTTGATTAATGGTGCAGGAGAAGCACAATTACACAACCTCAAAGTGTATATGGCCGATGCCATGGACGTGCTTGAGGACTGTATTCCAGCCGCGACCATTGACCGGCTGCAGATCTACTTCCCGGATCCCTGGCATAAAAAGAAACACCATAAACGGCGGATCATACAGCCGGAGTTTATTGAGGCGGTAAAAGGGAAATTGGTGCCGGGTGGCGTCGTTCATTTGGCCACGGACTGGGAAGAGTACGCCGAAGCCATGCTGGAAGTGATGACCCAGGCGCCAGGGTTTACCAATATGGCCGCCGAGGGTGGGTTTTCTCCTCGCCCTGACTATCGGCCCATTACCAAGTTCGAGCGGCGGGGTGAGCGCTTGGGGCATCAAGTCTGGGACTTGCTGTTTCAGCGCGATGAACAATTGTAGAGAGCGATGCTACTTCTAGTGCCCGGTTTGCTTGCCGGGTTGTGACGGATTATCCTTTTTTGAGGATTTGTTAACCAGCCAGGGACTTTTTAGAGGCCGTATGTTGTCACATTTGCCGCGTAACTTTTCCTGCTTTTGGGTGTCAGCTCCATGTAGGCGAAATCCGCTCGTTTTGGACCGTTCGGGAATTGGGGTACAATCCAAAGCCCATAACAATACGCCAGCGCGCATGTTCAACAGCGCCCGTTTCAGCAGCTCCGCCGATGCGCGCATGGGGTAATCAATTGTCAGACACAGCTATGCAACAGGACCGAAGCGCTGCGGTGCTCGATACGCGCTCCCAGCGACTGAGCCAGCTGGCCCGTCGAAGCGCCACTTTTTTCAAACAAATTCCCCCCGCTGTCTGGCGTTTGCTGGCGGTGTTTCTTTTGGTGATTTGGCTCGCCCACAGTCTGGCGCGCCTGATCTGGCTTGTGATTCCGGAACCTCAATTGCCGGAAGCCCAAGTTGCGGCCAATGCGTTAGCGTCCGATACGGCAGCTGGCGGCGTACGCCGTGTCGATATAGATGCGCTGAAACAGGTCCAGGTGTTTGGCCGCGTCGATGAGGCAGCCGTCGCTGAGATTGAAGCTCCCAATTTGGGTGCTCCTGGCATTGAAGATGAAGCCGTGGATACTCAGTTGCGACTGCGCTTGCAGGGCATCATCGACAGCAGCGACGAGCGCAGCGGTCGGGCCGTTATCGCCAACGGTTCCAGGCAGGCGCTCTACGCCCCCGGCGACGAACTGCCGGAGGGGCGCAATGTGACCTTAGAGAAAATTCTACCGCAGCGAGTCATCCTGAATAACAACGGTCGCTACGAATCTTTGTGGCTGTATCAGGAAAGTGATTTTGTTAATCGTCAGACGTCGCGCCGGGACGAACCTGTTCGGGATGCCCCCAGCCGCAGCTGGGAGGGCGACGAGACAGAGCTGACTGGAGCCGACGAGCCCATGGATGACGCCATGAACGATCATGCCGTTGGGCCCGAGGAAGCGCCCGAGCCGGAAGCACAGAGCGCGGTCGATCAGGTGAGCCGCTCACTGTCGGATGTGGTATCCATGAGTATCCACCGGGAAGGCGGTCAAATTGTGGGTTATCAGATCCGGCCTGGGCGCGACAGCGCTATGTTTGAATCTTTGGGACTGGAATCAGGTGACATCGTCAAAGCGGTGAATGGTACCGAGTTGACCAGCCCTCAACGAGTGATGGAGCTTTACCGGAATATGGGTAACGCCACATCCGCCAGTTTGCTAATAGAACGGAACGGCCAAGAAGTAACGGTCGATATCGACCTTGAATAAAGCGAGGGTAACGAGTGAAAGCTAGTCTAAAACCTATGGCAAGAGTGATGGTAATTGCTCTGCTGTGCATCAGCACAAGCGCCCTTGCGCAACAAACCTGGACCGTTAATTTTAAGGATACGGATATTCAGGAGGTGATTAAATTCATCGCTGATGCCACCGGGAAAACCATCGTGGTGGATCCGAAGGTCCGCGGCCAGGTGCGGGTGATATCTGACCAGCCGGTCAACGAGGAAGAACTCTACCAATTGTTTCTCTCGGTGATGGATGTGCAGGGCTTCACGGCCGTAGAGAGCGGCAACGTGGTACGGATTGTACCCAACCGGGATGCCCGCTCCCTGCCGGTGCCCACCACCTTTGGTGATCAGGCGCCGGACGACACTTACGTTACCCAAGTCCTGATGCTGGAAAACATCAGTGCCTCCAAAGTCCTGCCCACTCTGCGCCCACTCGTGCCTCAGCACGGCCATCTGTCTGCCTACGATCCCAGTAACGCCATTATTGTTACGGATACCCGTGCCAACATCATGCGCCTGAAAGAAGTGATCGCACAAATCGACCGCTCCTCGGTCAGTGAAACCGAGCTGGTTGAACTGCGTTACGCCCGCGCTGAAGACGTAGCACAAGTAGTGACTCAATTGGAGCGCTCCGGTGACCGCGAGGGCGGCAAAGCGGTGATGGTGGTTCCCGATAACCGCATTAACGGCATTCTGGTGCAGGGCGATCAGTTGCAGCGCCAGCGCATCCGCGAACTGATTCGCCGCCTGGATCGTCCGCAAGCGCGGGACAGCAGCGTGCGCGTGGTCTATTTGGAATACGCAAAAGCGGATCGGGTTGCGCAAGTATTGACGGGCGTGCTGCAAAATTTGTCGCGCCGTGGCAATAACGCCGAAGATGCCAGTGTGCAGGCAGACGAGGACACCAACGCCCTGCTGATCACCACGTCCGATGACGATATTATGCAATCGCTCCTGACGGTGATTGAAGGCTTGGATATCCGTCGCGCTCAGGTGTTGGTCGAGGCCATTATTGTTGAGATCGAAGGCAGTGACGGGCGCGAGCTTGGTGTCCAATGGATGTACCGGGATAACAAGCGCGGTTTTGGTAGCTCCGCCGACGGCAGTGGCCGTATGGGTGCAGTGGGCCGCGGTGCACTCGATGACAGCGACGATGGTCTACTCAGTTTGGCTGGGACTTTGTCTCAAACCAGCGGCCAGATGTTTGGTATCGGTCGCTTGGGTGAGCGCACGGACTTCCTGTCGATTCTTAACATGCTGCAGGAAACCAGCTCCACCAATATTTTGTCGACACCGAATTTGCTGACCACCGATAACCACACGGCGTCCATATCCGTGGGCCAGAACGTACCCTTCGCCACCGGTTCCTACGCGTCCACGGGGGGTGCCGCTACGCCGCAGAACCCGTTCCGGACTATTGAACGTCGCGATGTGGGTATCCTTTTGGAAGTCACGCCACACATCAATGAAGGTGACAGCATCGTATTGAATATCAGCCAAGAGGTGTCCAGTCTTTCCAATATCGACAGCGCCGATGGCCCCATTACCAACCAGCGCAAGCTGCAAACCCAAGTGCTGACGGCGGACGGTGAGACGGTGGTGCTGGGCGGCATGATTCAAGATGACGTGCAAACATCACAACAGAAAGTCCCCTTCTTGGGTGACATTCCAATTCTGGGGCACTTGTTCCGGAATCAAACCAATCGGACCAGTAAAACCAACTTGCTGATCTTTATTCGCGCCACCGTGGTGCGCGATGAAAGAACACTCGAAGGCGCAACCGCCGAGAAATACCGGGCGATTCGCGATGAACAAATGCGGCACCGGGGTCGAAGTGGCCTGCTGATTAACCGCAGCACCATTCCTGTTCTGCCTGAATGGGAAGAACAGATGCGCGGCTACGGCGTTGAGCGCACTGATCCCGATGCCATGCCGGAAGACGAGGAGTAATTGGTGGCTGCTGACTCTATGCTGGACACCCAAGAGCAGGAACCCCTGCTCGGCGAAGCAGAGCTGAATGACGACGACGAGGTGCATGCGGCGAGCGTCACTGACGTGGAGCACGTGCGCCTGCCCTTCGCCTTTGCGTCCAGCCACGGCGTCATGCTGGAGCAGGATAGTGGCAAAGTCACCTTGCTGTATCGGCCCGGCCTGAGCCTGGATGTGTTGCTGGAATTGCAGCGCTATTTAGGGGTGGATTTTCAGCTAAAAGAAGTGCCCGCTGAGGAATTCCAGCAGCGTCTGACCAAGGTATATCAAAGTGGCGAAGGCGCCGCACAACGCGCGGCTGAGGATCTGGGCGCGGAATTCGATTTGTCCTCCATGGCTGAAGATTTGGCGGATCGCACGGATCTGTTGGCCGGTGATGACGACGCGCCGATTATTCGTTTGATCAACGCTATTCTTTCCCAGGCCGTGCGCGAGCAGGCTTCGGACATCCATTTGGAACCCTTCGAGGACCGCGTATCGGTGCGCTTTCGCATCGACGGCGTGCTGAGTGAAATTCTCTCCCCGAAAGCAGAGTTGGCTCCGGTACTGGTGTCGCGCCTGAAAGTCATGGCGCGCTTGGACATCGCCGAGAAACGCCTGCCGCAGGATGGCCGGATTACCGTGCGTTTGGCGGGTCACGCCGTGGATATTCGGGTGTCCACCATCCCTTCTGCTCACGGCGAGCGCATTGTATTGCGTCTGTTGGATCAGGCTGCGGGCCAGCTCTCCCTGGATCAGCTGGCTATGCCCCCTCGTGTGCGGGAAAAACTCGCCAGTGCTCTGCTAAAGCCCCACGGCATTATTCTGGTAACCGGCCCAACTGGTTCTGGTAAGACCACCACCCTGTATGCGGGTCTGAGTCATATCAACAGCCGTAGCCGAAATATTCTGACCATCGAAGACCCGGTGGAATACTTGCTGCCCGGCATCGGTCAGACACAGGTCAATACCAAGGTGGACATGACCTTTGCCCGAGGTTTGCGCGCCATACTGCGTCAGGACCCGGACGTGGTCATGGTCGGTGAAATTCGTGATGGCGAAACGGCCGAGATTGCCATTCAGGCCAGTTTGACCGGTCACCTTGTACTGTCGACGCTGCACACCAACACGGCCATCGGCGCGGTCATGCGCTTGAAAGACATGGGTGTGGAACCCTTCCTGCTCGCCTCTAGTCTGGAAGTGGTCATGGCGCAACGTCTGGTGCGGTTGCTGTGTTCACACTGTAAAGAATCCTATCAGCCCAATGAATCCGAGCAGCAGCTACTGAAACTGCCCGCCGACGCTACGATTTATCGTCCCGTGGGTTGCAAGCACTGCAATCAGATGGGCTACCGAGGCCGAAAAGGTATTTACGAGCTGATCGAAATCAACGAGCAGTTGCGCCATTTGATTCACGAGCAGGCGGGTGAACAGGCTTTGCTCGCTGAAGCGCGCAAGCACAGCACTTCCATTCATGACGACGGCCGCCAGTGCGTCCTGGACGGTATTACCAGCATGGAAGAGGTTCTGCGAGTGACGACCTCAAGCTAGTGAGAACATAACATGGGCGCATACAGCTATCGGGCACTGAACGAAGTCGGTAAAACGGTCAAAGGCATTCTGGAAGGTGATTCGGAGCGCCAGGTCCGCAGCTTACTGCGTTCAAAAAAGCTCAAGCCCCTGGAAGTTACCAGCGCCGGCAGTCATAGTCGCGGTGATGCCAGCGGCTCCACGCTGTTTGCCTGGCGCCGCCGCGGAGGCCGCCTTAACGCCCGCGATTTGAGCTTAATTACTCGCCAGCTGGCCTCACTGGTAAAGTCCGGTCTGCCGCTGGATGAAGCTCTGCAGGCGACCGCTAAACAGCAGCAAAAGCCCAACAGTAAGCGCATACTCCTGCAAGTGCGCGCCAAGGTGCTGGAAGGTTTGAGCTTGGCGCAGGCATTGGGTGAGGTTCCCGGCGCTTTCGACAACATGTACCGGGCCATGGTGCGCGCCGGCGAGAGCTCTGGCTTTTTAGCGCCAGTGCTTGAGCGCCTGGCGGACTACACGCAAAACAGCCAACAGGTTCAGCAACGGCTTAAAACCGCCATGATCTATCCGCTGGTGCTGTTGAGCATCAGTATCGGTGTGATCGGCTTGCTGATGGCTTTCGTCGTGCCGCAGTTGGTGGGGATTTTCCAGCACACCGATCGGGCGCTCCCAGTTCTGACGCAAGTTTTGATCGCCAGCAGTGACTTTGTGGTCAACTACGGTGTCTACTGCCTGGCAGGTTTTGTGGCGCTGATTTTTGGATTTCGGCGCATGTTGCGCCATGAGGGCCGGTTGCGCCGCTGGCACCAGTTTAAATTGAGGATGCCAGTGCTGGGCAACCTCATTCTGCAAATTGATAGCGCGCGTTTCGCCGCCACTTTGAGCTTGTTGTCCTCCAGTGGTGTGCCGCTGCTGCAAGCGTTAAAAATTTCCGGTCAGGTAATGACCAACAAAATCATGCAGGAATCCTGCGAGCAAGTGGCCGAAGCGGTACAGGAAGGCAGCAGCCTGCACCGGGCGCTGGAAAACGCCGGTTGTTTCCCGCCCCTACTGGTGCAACTGGTGGCCAGCGGCGAAACCAACGGCACCTTGCCGGAACAACTGAATAATGCCGCCCAGGATCAAGAGCGGGAGCTGGAGATGATGCTGGGCGTGGCCATGGGCCTGCTGGAGCCGGCGACGGTGGTGTTTATGGGCGCGGCCGTGTGCTTAATCGTTATGGCGATATTGATGCCAATTTTTGAAATGAATACGTTAATTTAAAAAATCTTTTCGGGAGATTTGTACGATGAAGAAGCAAATAAACTGGCGGGTCCAAAGTGGTTTCAGCCTTATTGAAATCATGGTGGTGGTGATCATTATTGGCCTGTTGGCCAGTATTGTAGCGCCCGCGGTTTTGAATCGGGCTGACGACGCCCGCATTCAGAAAGTGCAGGCAGACTTTCGCAATATTCAGACGGCGCTGAAACTCTACCGCATCGACAACTACGTCTACCCCTCTAGCGAACAGGGTTTGGAAGCTTTGGTGGAGCGCCCGACCATTAACCCCGTGCCGCGCAACTGGCGCCAGGGCGGTTATCTGGAAGAGCTGCCCAGAGATCCCTGGGGCAATCCTTATCATTACTTGAGCCCCGGCGAGTCTCGGGAATATGACATCTACACCTTAGGGGCCGATGGCGTCTCTGGGGGAGAAGGGCAGAATGCAGACATCAGCGTCTGGGATGCGAAAATCCAAGAGGACTAAGGTTCCAATGCGCCGGACCGAGCGTGGTTTTACCCTGATTGAAATCATGGTGGTGGTGTTGATCATTGGCGTGGCCATTGGCGGGGTGATGCTGTCAATGCGCACGGGCGGAACCTCGCAACTGCAGGAGGAGACGGAACGCTTTCTACTGAGTGCACGGTTTGTCTCGGATCAGGCCACGCTCAATCAGGAAATCATCGGCCTGTTCGTCGAGCCGGGGAGTACAGAGGGCGGTGCCATGGGCCAATGGTGCTATGAGTGGCAGCGTTTTCTCGATCAGAGTTGGCAACAGGCTTCGGACTATCTGGATCGCCACTGTTTGCCCGACGGACTTAACCTGGAGTTGCTGGTAGAGGGTGAACCCTATCAGTACGATCCCAGAGCCACTACGCCCACGCCGGTTTTGGTGTTTTACCCCAGCGGCGAGGCGACGCCTTTTGAGCTGGCGATCACGCCCACTGGCTTTGCCAATGAGGAGGAAATCCAGCGGGTCGAGGTGGACATGACCGGCCGTATTCGCTGGCGCAATGACGAAGAAGCCCAAGAGCGTTTCGAGCAAACCCAATGGTAAACACACAGGCGAGCAAAGCGCGCGGATTTACGTTGATAGAGGTCATGGTGGCCCTGGTGGTCGTGTCCGTGGCCTTGCCTGCGCTCGTGTCTTTGGTGATGACTCAGCTTGATGGCACCGCCTCTATCCGCGAGCGCACGCAAGCGTATTGGGTGGCCGAAAATGAGATGACTCGCCTGCAATTACAGCAGCGCTTGTTACCGGATTTTACCTTGCCCGAGAGCGCCAATGGCGAACTCGATTTATCGGATCGGGTTTGGTATTGGCGCATGGATACCGAGGCCACGGAAGTCGATGACATTCAGCGAGTGGAATTCTTCGTCTATAGGAATGAGGATCGGGAGTCCCCCGTGGCGCGGCTAGCTGGGTTTATTCATGACTCCTAACCGAAACGCGGGTTTTACCCTTCTGGAGATTATGGTGGCTTTGGCCATCACCGGGGTGGTGGCTACCATGGCGTATCAGGGGTTGAGCGCGGCCAGTGCCGGCGCCGAGCGCAGCCGGGAAATACTCGCGCAGGTGAACGAACTGGATCGCGCCTGGCAGATTCTGGCGGCGGACATGCGGCACTTGTTGCCGCCGGAAGTTGGGCCCACTGGGGTGCGTTTTGAGTTTCAGGCGCAAAGCCTTGAAGGTGGCGCCGATGTGGAGCAGCGGCTGATGCTGTTTGTGCGCCGCAACTGGTTCAATCCCATGCAGCGCCCGCGCAGCGATTTGCAGGAAGTGAGCTACCGGATTGAAAACGGCACCTTGTGGCGGGACTACCGGCCCTACCGCAATATGCCTTTTGACGAATTCGCCTTTGAGCAAAATGCCGCGCAGCAAGAACTGCTGGGCAACGTGGAAAGTATAGAAATACGGTTTCTGTCCGACGCAGTACTGCAGCGCTCCGGACGCGGCGCATTGGATGGAGACGATTACACCCGCGATTGGGCTCCTGCCTGGCCGGATCCCAACCAAGTTGGCAATCCACATGGGCTGCCGCGGGCCGTGCAAATTCGAATTGAGATCGAAGGAGTAGGTGTCAGTGAGCGCCTGTTTGACATTGTCGGCCTTTGATCGGCGCGGATCTGTAAAGATCCGCGCCAGTGCGCGTAAGCAAAAAGGCGCGGTGTTGATCATCGCCTTGCTGATCGTGAGCGTCGCCGCCGGTTTGGCGATCCGCTTTGCCGGCGATTTTCAGTTGGGTATGGCCCGTGCGGAAAGCCGCTGGCACGGCGCGCAAACGCGCTCTTATTTGCGCGGTGCGGAAAACATGGCGGTGTACATGCTCAGTCAATTTGGGCCCGCACCCGATCTCGCCTATCGGGGCGAGGATTGGGACGTGGAATTCCCGTTTGAGATTGACGAGGCCTGGGGCCTGGTCGCGGTGGATGATGCCCGCAGCCGCTTCAACTTGAACGATTTGGCTGGCGATCTGACTGGCCAGCACTCGCACAATGATTGGCAGCGATTCAGTGAACCCCAGAGGCGTTTTATTCGCTTGCTGCAGAGCTTTCCGAATGAGCTGCCGCTGCACGAGAACGAAGCCATCGCCATATTGGAAGCCGTGGTAGATTGGATGGACCCGGATGATCAGGTCAGTGGGTTTGGCGGCGCCGAGGCGGACTATTACCAGTCAATGGATCCGCCCTATCGGCCCGCCAATAGCGCGTTTGTGAGCGTGGATGAACTGCGTCTGGTGCGCCATGTGACGCCGGAGTTGATGACTCTTCTCCGCCCGCATTTAGTCGTGCTGCCAGCGGGCCAGGGGCTGAATATTAATACCGTGTCGGACCTGCTGCTGGGGACCATTAATACACAGGAGACGTTGCAACCATTGACGGATATGGACGTCGGTTTGTTGCGGCAGGACTGGCCGCCGGACGGCTTCTTCAGTAGTGTGCAGGACTTTGCTGGCAATACCGCCTGGCAAAGCATAGGTTCGACACCCAATACTCAGGGTTTGGATGTGGCAACGGAATATTTTCTGGTAACCACGCAGGTCTCCCTGGTGCAACAACGCCGCAGTATGGAATCCGTACTGCACCGCGTCGATACCAACCGATATGAAGTAGTGCGCCGCAGTGACAGCTTCTAAAGCGTATCCCGGCTCAGCAGATTAAAGACGATAAGCGACAAAATGTTATGACCAAGCAATTGCTGCTCTATCCTGACCGCAGTCCCGACCAATACCGCTGGTGTTGGCTGGATGATGATCGTCAGCCGATTCTGGATTCCGCCACCCACGGCGATTTGGAGCGGCTGGCGAGCATTTTGGGCGAAGGACATCACAACGTCTGGCTGCTGGTGCCCGGCAACAAAGTGGTCACCCGCGAAATTGAGTACTCCGATTCCGAGCGAAAACACCTGCAACGGCTTTTGCCGTTCCAGTTGGAGGAAACGGTCGTTGGCGATATCGACCAGTTTCATTTTGCCCTGGGCCCCGCGCAGGATGGACGCGCCGCCGTTGCTTATGTTGAAAAGCCTTGGCTGCGGGACATTTTCGCGCAGCTTGAACCGTTTAATATTGAGATTACCCGCTGTTCGGTAGTGTCTCTGTTGCTGCCTCTGGCCCCTGATACTCCGGAAGCGCAGGACGCGGAAACCGAAGAGTATCCGCACTGGACCCTGCACCTGCAGGATGGCCAGGTGTTGGTGCGCTACGCGCCCAGCCTGGGCTACAGCATCGATCAGGCGCGTGCGCGCATGAGTTTGGAAATGCTGCTCACCGCTCAGCAGCGAGTCGACAAATTGCCGCACCTGGATTTGCGTGCGAGCACCGATGCCGAATTGGCCACTCTGGAAGCGCTTTTACCCTCCGACCTGGCGGACCGTGTGGACCGTCGCACGCTAGTGGACTTCTGGCAACTGGATTATCAAGCCCCGGACATTAACCTTTGTCAGGGTGAATTTTCACAGCGCCTGCCCGTGGAGCGCTGGTGGAAGGATTGGCGCAGTGTGGTGGCGGGTGCGGCCGCCTGTCTGGTGGTTTACATCGGCGTTATGGTTTATCAGGTGCAAACTCTGGAAGCGGAAAACGTGGCCGTGCGCCAGGAAATTGAACAGGTATTCCGCTCTGCCATGGGGCCCGGCCGAATGACCAACCCCGAAATACAACTCCGCCAAGCCGTCTCTGAAGTGCAACCGGCCAGCGCGACGGGGCGACAAGTCACTCCCTTCCTGGCGGATCTACTCCCCGCCTTGGAAGCGGATGGCACCACCATTCGTTCCATCGCTTACGCAGCCAACAGCGGTGAGATCAATCTCAGCGTTCAGGCCAGCGCTTTCAGCAGCATTGAAGCCCTGCGCGAACGCATCGTTGAGCGCGGTCTGCAAGCCGAGTTGCTCAGTGCCAGCGCCCAGGGGGATGTTCACTCCGCCCGTTTGAGAATCCGGCAGCAACGCCTATGAATAAGTTCTTTGCCTTTCTTTCCCGCTACAACCGTCGCGAGCAGTCCATTTTACTATTGGGCGCTCTGGCGGTGTTTCTCTATCTACTGTGGATGGCCGTGCTGGTCCCGCTACAGGATTGGCGCACCGAGCAGATTCAGCGCAATGCCAGCGTGCAGCAGACGTTGGGTCGGGTCAAAGTGCTCAGTGCCCGGCTGGAGGAGTATCGGCGCACTGACGGTGGCGGCACCCGAAGCAGTGGCAACCTCAGCCGCTTGATCGATTCCAGTTTAAGGTCCGCCGGGTTGACCATGAGCGGCTTTCAGCCGGGTACCGGCGGTGAAGCGCGAGTGCGCTTTGATCAGGTGCCCTATGAACGTTTCATGCAGTGGTTGCACGATATGGAGTACCGTCACGACATCAGCGTCATCGACATGACCATGGCGGCCACTAACGAGCAGGGCATGGTGACAGTCAACATTCGCATGCAACAGAATTGATGGTTCAGGTAGTGTAATTATGTGGGAAAAACTCTCCGACTTTATACCCCGGCTGCGCTGGGTGGTGCTGCTGATTGTGCTCACCTTGGGATTTGCCGTAACGCAGATCCCGGCCACCTGGGGTGCCTATCTGATGACTCAGGGCAACACCGTGGGCATGACTGGAGTCAACGGCACCTTGTGGCAAGGCCGCGCCAGTATGACCAGTGTGGAAATCGACGGCATCCAATATTCGCTCGGGGAGTTGCGCTGGCAGTTGGACCCCGCTTCTGTATTGACACTCCGGCCGTGTGCGAATGTGGTAAGTGAGTTAGAGCGCCAGCGTATTGAAGGGCAAGTATGCGCCCGCACCAACGGCACCATTCGCGTCACAAACGCCAGTATCGACGCGCCCGCCAGTTTGATTCAAGCCGGTCTGCCTGTGCCCGTGGATGGGCAGCTGGCCGCGACTATTTCCTCTCTGGCTCTGCAAGGGGAGCACTTGCGGGAGCTTCAGGGCCGGCTCAGCTGGACCAATGCCCGTGTACAAACAGAGGGCAACTGGACCAGTTTGGGCAGCTACGCCTCCGAGTTCCAATACAACGGGCGGGACGCCATAGTCGCGCAGGTGTTTAATCTTAATGGCCCCGTGGAACTGGATGGGACCGTCACCCTGGCGCTGGTGGGTGGCGTGGACATTCAAGGCCAAATGACTTTGTCGCCCGCCTTTAGCGATGAAATTCAAGCGGAAGAGTGGATGCCCATGGTGCTTGAATCGCCCGAGCGGTATCGCTACCGACTGGACTTGCAACTCTAACGGGACGGAAGCCCAGTGATTCGATTTTTACTAAGCGCACTCCTGCTGATTATGGCCGCCCCTGTGGCGGCCGAATGGCACAGAGACAGCCAGGACATCATGGGCACCAAGATAGACGTGGTGCTCTGGCATGAAGATGAAACCGCAGCAGCGGAAGCCCTTGATCTGGTCATGGACGAGATGCACCGCATCAATGCCCATTACAGCCCCTACCTGCTCGATAGCGACCTGTCCCTAATCAATCGTCTGGCACCTAAAGCCAGCGCCAGCGACCCTGTGTTTATTTCCAAAGAGATGGCGCTGTTGTTGGACAAATCCCTGTATTACAGCCGCATTACCGAAGGCGCTTTCGACATCACTTTTGCTTCCCTGGGTCGCTACTACGATTATCGGGCCGAAGAAACGCCCAGCGACACTCAACGCCAGGAACTGCTGCCTGCCATCGACTACCGCTTGGTACACCTGGATGCCTTGCAGCCGAGCGTCTACTTTGGGCGCCCAGAGGTACACATCGACTTGGGCGGCATCGCCAAAGGCTATGCTGTGGATCGAGCTCTGGCATTATTGAGCGACGCGGGCATTGAGCACGCCAGCGTCAGCGCGGGGGGCGACACTGGCCTGATAGGGGATCGGCGCGGCCGGCCTTGGATGGTGGGCATTAAAAATCCCCGCGCGCCAGAGCAAGTGGCTATAGTCCTGCCCCTGGAGCAGGGCGCCATTTCCACCTCCGGTGATTACGAACGCTATTTCATTGATTCTGATGGCAAGCGCGTACATCACATAATCAACCCGAGTAAGGGCACGTCCGCCAGCGGCGTAGCCAGCGCCAGTGTTATTGGCCCCAACGCGGTGGATACCGATGCCCTGTCCACCAGTGTGTTCGTGTTGGGCGTGGATAAGGGGCTAGCGCTGCTGGAAAGTTTGCCGGGCTATGACGGCGTGATCATTTCCTCAGCCGGAAAAGTCCATTATTCGTCGGGCTTGCAGCCGCCTGAAGAGCTTCAATCTGAACAATAGCCCTTGGCTGGAATAATAATAAAGCGCCAAGCAAGTGTGCGCCCCGTCACACCTCAAGCATTCAAGGCCTTCTAAAATAGTCGCGTGTTGTAAGCTGCGCCATACTTGGCAAAAACGCCGAGGCTGTCCACGACAGCCGGAAACGGAAAATTTCTAAGAGATCTGCCGATGACAATTCCCCTCCGCCGAGGCTGGTTCACCCAGGTGGCTCGCTTTGCGTTCTGGGCTGTACTTCCCCTGTTCGCTTTTGCCGATGAAGCCCCCAATCTTGCCAATGATTTAGAGGCGCTCAAACAGGAAACCCTCTCTCTCAACCGTGACTTGTTAATTCTCGAAGAGGAGCTCCTTTACCCGGCCAGCAGCCAGGTGGCGCTCTACCTGTCCATGGACGTGGGCGAGTTTTTCGAGTTGGACAGTGTGCGCGTGCTGGTGAACGGACAGATGCTGGTCAGTGAACTCTATACCGCTGAGCAGGTGCA
This sequence comes from Marinimicrobium hydrolyticum, assembly GCF_030848505.1. GTDB lineage: Bacteria > Pseudomonadota > Gammaproteobacteria > Pseudomonadales > Cellvibrionaceae > JAVDDU01. Next base: position 451,027 of record NZ_JAVDDU010000003.1, on the reverse strand, counting down.
GGCATTGTATCGGGGCGGTGTGCAGCGCTTGTATGTGGGCAATCTGAGTTCTGGTGAACACGAAATCAGCGCCTTTTTTACCGGCAAGGGACCCCGCGATCAGGACTACAAACGCGCGGCTGAATTAACGGTGAACAAGCGGCAGGAACCGCTGGTGTTGGAGCTGCGCATTGTCGACTCCACTCGTACATTGCAGCCGGTGTTTGATATCAAGGAATGGCAACTGCAATGAGATGGCTGAGGCCCTTCGTCTGCCTGCTGGCCGGCGCTGTGGCCAGCGTCGGTGCTAGCGCCAGTGAGGACGATCTCGCGGACGCCGAATTGCGCTACGGCGTTGCTCTCTATCACTACTATCAACAAAACTATCTGGATGCCCTGAGCGAGTTGATGATCGCCCAGCGCCGTGGCGGGATCAGCACCCAGGGGAGAAATCCGCTGCTGATTGAAGGTGGTGTACGCCTCGCCTTTGGCATGCCGGAAAGTGCCGGCGCCCTCTTTGAGCAGGTGCTGGACGATCACCGCACCCCCGCGCAGCGAGAGGCCGCCTGGTTTTATCTGGGTAAACTGCATTACTTGCGCGCCCAGTGGCCCGAGGCCCAGGCGCGCTTTGAGCAAGCCGGCACACATCTGCAAGAGGGCCTGGATCACGAGCGTCGAGCCCTGCTGGTAAACCTGCAAATTCGCGCCGAACAACCGCTGGCAGCACTGAACCCTCGCCGCGTCGATTTGGGCCACTGGAGCCCTTACGTTCTCTATAACCTGGGTGCCGCTGAGGCCCGCGCTGGTAATTACAGCGCCGCGCGTGACTATTACGCGGGTTTACTGCGCCGCGCCCCCAGCCGGGACGGGAGCTACCGGGATGAACACCTGGCCCTGCGTGATAAAGCCCTGACCGGGGCTGGCTACAGCTTTTTACTGGAAGGAAATTACCCGGCCGCCGTGGAGCAATTTCAGCGCGTGCGTCTGAATCACTCGGAAGCCAACCAAGCTCTACTGGGCTACGGCTGGGCGGCTGTGGCTGCCGGAGATTACCAAGCGGCGCTGCGACCTTGGCAGGCGCTCAGTGAGCGCAGCCTGATTCACCCTCCCGTGCAGGAAGCTCTGCTCGCGCTGCCTTACGCTTACCAGCAGTTGGGTTCACACGGCGCAGCCTTAAACGCTTATGACCGAGCCGAAACTCAACTGGAGTGGGAGCTGAACAGAGTCGCCGGATTGCGGCGGGATTTGAACTCCGCGCTCCTTCGAACCGCGCTGAATGCTCCAGAGAGCACCCTGGTGTCCATCGCTCCAGCGGGGGAACACAACTGGCTGACCTTGGATCGCGCCAGCGTCATCGATACCGATTCTTCCTACCTGGCCGAGTTATTTCGAGAGAACAGCTTTCAAACGGGCGTTCAGGCGGCGCGGGACTTACTTCAGCAGCGCAAGCTGTTGGAGGACTGGCTTCCCAAACTGTCCATTTACGGGGATATGTTGCGGGAAAAGCGCCAGCTACGGCAGGACCGGGAACAGCAGCTGACACGCGAGTCGGTTTACGCTCGGGCCGCAGATCTACACGTCCAGCGCGAAGCGTTGACCCGAGAGCTTGAGCGGGTGCGACACGAACGCGACTACATGACGTTCGCTGACCCGGAGAGCTGGGAGCTGTGGACCATGGTCCAGCGCGCCGAACTGAGTCGGCAGCGACTCGCTGAGGCGGGGCAAGACGTTGGGGATGCCCAGGAACGGCTGCGTTTGTTCCGGGGCATGCTGCTTTGGGACGCGGCCCAAGCTTTTCCGGATCGAGTCTGGCGCAGTGAAAAAACCCGACGCCAACTGGACACCGCCCTGAGCGAATTACAGGAGCGCGGGGAACGGGTCCGACGCATTACTGAAACCGACTTCGATATAGCGCCCTCCCTGGCACGCCTAACGGAAAATGAAGCGCGTATCCGCGCCCAAGTGACCGCCCTGGATTTAGCTTTGGAAGAGCACCTGGAAAACCTTGCCGAGCAAGTACAGGTGCATTTGGCCGCGCACGAGGGCCGGCTAAACCACTACCTGGCCAGAACCCGCTTGGCGGCGGCACAACTGCAGGACCAAGCCCTGCGGGAGGCGCGGCGATGAAGCGCCGGTACTGGCCCCTCCTCTTAAGCTGCACCGCACTGACCCTGGCGGGCTGCGGCTCTTTGGGCGCCAAACCTGAACCCAGTGTGGCCGATCTGCCCGCACCGCCCATGTCGGCTGCCGATACGCCCGTACGTTTGGATGATATGGAGGCCATAGAAAACCGCTACCAGCGAGCCTTACAGGTAGCGGAAGACCCGGAGTTGCGCCGCACCATCCAAATTCGTCTGGCCGATCTGGCCATGGCGCGCAGCGAGCGCAACCAACAAGAATCCGAACAGGTGGGGCCCTTCTTTGCGCAACCGATCCACCTCTATCAACAGCTGCTGGCCGACGAACAGCAAGTTCGTGAAGACCGACTTTACTACCAACTCGCCAAAGCTTACGCCCTGGATGGCCGTATGGAAGAGGCGGATGCCACCTTGGCGGCTCTGATCCAGCACCACCCCGAGTCCGGCTACTCAGCCGAAGCCCGTTTTCGCCGCGCCCAGTCCGCCTTCTCCCGCGGCGATTATCTGGCCGCTGAGCAACACTACCAGGGCGCCCTGGACACCGGCTCCGATTCATTTTCACAAAACGCCCTGTACATGCGTGGCTGGGCACAGTTTAAACAGGCCGATTACCACGTGGCGCTGACCAGCTTTGCCTCGGTATTGGATCAGCTGCTGAGCGGGGCGCAGACCCATGCCCAAGTGGACCAGAGGCTGGCGAACTTAACCTCCGGACAACGCCAAGTGCTGGACGACGCTCTGCGTGCCATGGGTTTGGGCTTCACTCATCTCGACGGGCCCGAAGGCATAGTGGCCCTGGAAGCCGAAATTGGCCCTCGCCCCTACCAGCATCTTCTCTATCTAAAACTGGGCGAAACCTATGGCGAGCAGGAACGCTACCGGGACAGCGCCGCCACTTATGCCCATTTTGTCGAGCGCAACCCCCGCTCGGATCTAGCGCCGGATTTCAGTGTGCGCGAAATCGAGACCTACGAGCGGGGCAACTTTCCCAGCTTAGTGCTGCCTGCCAAGGAAGCCTTTGTGCGCCGCTACGGTTTGCACAGTGACTACTGGCGTGAGCGCGACGGCGTATTGGATTTGCACGCGCGCGACCATTTGCATCAATACCTGGGCGAATTGGCGCGCCATCAGCACGCCCGCGCTCAGCGTCTTGGCCCGGATGCCCCAGGGCCTCGTCGGCAGGCGTTTCGGGATGCGGCCGCCTGGTACCGCGAGTTTGTGTTCACCTTTCCGGAAGACACCGAAGTCGCCAGCATGCGCTTCCTGCTCGCGGAGGCACTGAACGAAGCGGGCGATTTGATTGAAGCGCTGGATGCCTACGAACGAGTTGCGTACACGGACCACCCTTCATTGCACAGCGCAGAAGCGGGATACGCCGCGGTACTCCTGTCCCGTCAATTGGCCGATCAACCGATAGATCCAGCGGCCACGGATGAAGAGCGGGAGGAACGGTTGTTCTGGCAGGAACACGCCATCGACAACGCTCTGCGTTTTGCACAAACCTATCCCGGCGATGAACGCGCCAGCGCCACCCTGGCGCATACGGCGCACCGTTTATTGAATTTGGAATTGTACGATCGCGCTGCTCAGGTGGCGGAACACCTCTTGGCGTTGGAGCCGGCCGCGCCGAGCCAGGAGCGTTTCAACACCTGGCTGGTATTGGGGCACAGTCAGTTTGAGCTGGAACACTATCCGCAAGCGGAACACGCCTATTGGACCGCTTTGGATCTTTGGCCTGAGTACGGTCCGGACGCCAACGCGAGTGGCAATGTGCCGCGCCGGGAAGCGGTGCGTGAACGCATCGCCGCCAGTACCTATCAGCGCGCTCAATTGGCCCTGCAGGAAGAGGACCATGCCACCGCCATCACGTTATTGCTGGCCAGTGCCGACATCGCGCCCCACACCCGAGTGGCCGAGAGCGCGCGCTACGACGCCGGGTATTATCTGATGGAGACGGAGCGCTGGGCGGAAGCGGAGCAGGTGCTGACTGAGTTTCGACGGGATTACCCGGAGCACCGTTTAAGTGCCAACCTTCCGGCCCGACTCGCCACCGTCTATCAGGCTCAGGAAGACTGGGCCAGCGCCGCCGGTGAACTGTTGTTGCTGGAATCTGTTAGCGACGATCCCGCCGTACAGCGCACCTCGCTTTATTTGGCGGCTGAACTGTATGAGCGTGGCGGTCAGCAGACGCGCGCCATCGAAACCTATCGCCGCTACGCGCACACATACTCCGATCCGATGGCGGACAACATGGAAGCCCAATATCGGTTGAGCCAACTTTATGCCGAGCGAAACGATTCGACCCGGCGCGCCTTTTGGTTGCAGCGGCTGGTGGACACTCATGGGGGTGCGGGCTCCGCGCAAACCGGCCGCTCCACTTACTTGGCCGCGTATGCCGCCAGTGAGTTGGCCGAGGCCAGTTTCGAGGAATTTGTGTCCCTGACGTTACGCTTACCGCTGCAACAAAGTCTGACCCGCAAACGGGCCGCGTTAGAGCGGGCGTTGAAGGACCAGCAGGCCGTGGCCGCTTACGGCGTGGCCGAATTTACCACACAGGCCAGTCACCGCATGGGCGCTATCTATCATCATCTGAGCCGGGACTTAATGGAATCCGAGCGGCCGCAAGGCTTGTCGCTGTTGGAGCTGGAGCAGTACGACATACTGCTGGAAGAACAGGCCTACCCCTTCGAAGAGCGCGCCATCGAAATTTACGAACGCAACGCGCGGCGTTCCTGGAGCGGCGTTTACGATCAGTGGATTGAGCGCAGCTTCAAAGCCTTGGCAGACATACTGCCAGCGCGTTACGGCAAGCGCGAACAACCCCTGGAGGTGAGCCGTGGCATTCACTGATCACAAGGCCTTTGGGTTTGGTTTGCGCTTGGCGTTGGCGGTGGTTCTTTGCGTAGGTTTGACCGCCTGTGCCATTGCCCCGGATGCGCCCTCGGAACACAGTGACGTCGATGATCGGGAGCCCTCAGCCCTACCCGCCGGCCCGGTTACGCCCAATCCTTACACGCAACAACGGATTCCGGTAACCAGCGAGGCGCGCGCTCTGTTTAAACAGGCCAGCGCGGCCATGGAAGCGCAGCAGTGGCGGCAAGCGGAACAGTTGCTACTGGAAATGACGGAGGCCTTTCCGCAGTTGTCCGGTGCGCAGGTTAACCTGGGATTGGTGTATCTGGCCCTAAACGAACCCCAGCGGGCCGAGCAAGCCTTGCGCCGAGCGCTGGACATTAATCCCCAAAACCTGGACGCCTACAATCAGTTGGCCCTTTTAAAGCGTCAGCAGGGCGACTTCGACAGTGCCGAACATCTGTACCAACAAGCGTTGGCCGTGTGGCCCTTTCACGCCCAAACGCACCGCAACCTGGGCATTCTCTATGACTTGTATCAAGGTGAGTGGGAGCGCGCCTTGCTGCACTATCGAGCCTATCAGCAGCTGCAGGAACAACCTGAAATGGAAATGACCGGTTGGATTATTGATCTGGAGCGGCGCATTGATAGCCGACAAACGGCGCAAACAAAATGACCGTCAACGTGAACATAAAGGGCCGACTGATGCACAGTTTTCACACGTCAATCGCAGTGGTGGCGAGCGTGCTGCTAAGCTTTTGTTTAGCCGCCGCCGTTAATGCTGAAGAGGCTGGCGAGGCGCCCCCCGCCGCCGAGCGGAGGGGCCCGGTCATTGAGTTGGAATCCCGAGTCACTGGCAATCGGGAGCAACCGCAGGTGTTTTATCTGGTGCCCTGGCAGTCACCGGAAGGCCCAGAGCTTCAGTACGATCCACTCACCAGTCAGCTTCAGCAAGTGTTTGGTCACCTGGAGCGGGAAGAATTGCGGCGCCAGTTGGATCAGCCCGCGGTAGAAGACAAGCAAAGCGCGAATCCCTGACTAGCTCTGGCGCCGAAGTCGCCAAAATGTCGCGCAAGTCACATTCGCAAGACTGAAAACCCGGCATACTGGGCCGCTTTGCGGCCGCACACCGGATCAATAATAACTTTAACTTAGGGCAGGATTTTTCATGGACGCCATCCATACTCTGTTGCGTTTTTTCCAGAACGGCGGACCCTTCATGTACCCCATTGCGTTGGTACTGATTGTCGGTTTGGCTGTGGCCATTGAGCGCTGGCTGTATTTGAGCCATGCCAAAATGGCCAATCGGAAAGCCTTTGAACGGGCCTTGCCGCTGCTGAAAAAGCGCGACTACCAGGGCATTATCGCGCTGGGTAAATCCAGCAACGCGCCCATCGCTCGTATCATCGCCTCCGGGGTCGCGCGCATGAGCCAGTCCCAGCGTCGGGACGACATCGAATTGGCCATGGAAGAAGGCGTGATGGAGGCCATGCCGCGCCTGGAAAAACGCACGCCTTATTTAGCCACACTGGCCAACATCGCTACTCTGCTCGGGCTCTTGGGTACCATCATCGGTTTGATCGCCGCCTTTACCGCTGTGGCCGAGGCGGACCCGGCGGAAAAAGCCGGGCTTTTGTCCCAGAGTATTTCCGTGGCCATGAACACCACCGCCTTTGGTTTGATGTCCGCCATCCCCCTACTGCTGTGCCACGCCATGTTGCAAACCAAGACCACCGAAATTATCGACAGTCTGGAAATGGCCGGGGTTAAGTGTCTGAACCTGATGGGCAATGGCGGCGGTTCACCACCGGCCGGCAAGCCCCGCCCCCAAGGTAACTTGGCCGGCGCACCGGCCTGATCGCCTCAGTAGCCACCGCCTAATAAGATGGCAGAGGGAAGCGTGTGACTCGTAGACGACTGCGACATAAAAATAAATCCGAAGCGGAACTGGATATCACCTCATTTCTGAACCTGATGATCATTCTGGTTCCGGTGTTGCTGATGAGCATGGTGTTCGCGCGTATAACCGTGCTGGAGTTAACGCTGCCCGAAAGCTCCGATGGCCAGAGCGAGAGTCAGGATCAGCCTGAGCAATTGGAGGTGGTGATCGGTGATTACTACCTGGACGTTAATTACCCCGCTGGCACACGCGTGCAGCGGATAGAACAAACGGACGTGGGCGCGCACGATTACGCGCAATTGTCCAAGCTGCTGCAGAACATCAAAGTGGAACTGCGCAATCGCGGCATCGACAAGGATGACATTGTTATTCTTTCCCAACCGGACACTGATTATCAGACGCTGGTCAGCGTTATGGATACGGTGCGTTCCTATAAAGCCGTGGTCGCCGCCTCGGTGGTGGACGCCGCTCTGTTTCCCTCCGTTTCTCTGGGCGACGCCCCAGCCGGGGAGGCACCATGAAGCAATCACTGCGCGCTCGCCGTATGGCTCGCCATCATCGCCGCATGGGCCGGGCACCGAAACTGAATCTGGTGTCCCTGATGGATATCTTCACCATTTTGGTGTTTTTCCTATTGGTGAACTCCTCGGAAGTGGAAGTGCTCACTCAGGACAAGAGCCTGCAGTTGCCCGATTCCACCTCAGCACAGCAGCCGGACAACACCCTGATGCTGATGGTCAACGCCGAGCATATTCTGGTGAACGGACGCCCGGTGGCGGCAGTGCGAGACGTCATGGCCTCGGACGAAGATTTGATCGGGCCGCTGAAAGAAGAGCTTAGTTATAGGGCCAGCCGTGCTCGCCCCCTGACCGAAGCCGAGCAGCACAGCGGGCGGCCCATTACCATCATGGGTGACCGGGCCATTCCCTACGCCTTGCTGAAGAAAATCATGGCCAGCTGCGCGGAAACCGATTACCGGGACATTGCCCTGGCGGTGCTGCAACAGGAAGGACAGGGCGGAGCGGGGGCTGAGGGATGACCCCGTTCCAAAACCCGCAACTGGAGTTGCCCTGGCAGTCATCCGTCGATGAAGATCGTCGTTTCAAACGCATTCTTCGGGGGCTGGTGATCGTCGGTTTACTGATCGGATTGATTGTACCTTTCGTACCCGTGCCGGAACTTACGCGAGAAGATCAGGCCACTTTGCCACCGCAGTTGGCGCGCATCATTCTGGAGGAAGAACCGCCTCCCCCCCCGCCCGAACCGGAACCTGAGCCGACACCAGAGCCAGAGCCGCAAGTGGAGCCCGAAGCCGAGCCGGAAGTCGTGGTTGAACCGGAGCCCGCGCCCGAACCGGAACCCACGCCCACGCAAATTCAGCAAGCCCGGGAAACCGCAGCAGCCAGCGGCCTTTTACGCCATCGGGAGGATCTGATGGCCATGCAAGAAACCCTGCAGATGGCACCGATTGAGAGCGAAACTCTGGCCCAGGGGAGCACCGAAGCCGCCCAAGTGGACCGCTCTGTGATCACCCGTCAGGCGGAGGGCGATTCGGGCGGTATTGATACCGCAGCACTCAGTCGCGATGCGGGTGAAACCGCCCTGGCTGGACGCGACACCACCCAGGTGGAAAGCGATTTGGACGCGCGTCAGGCGCAAGAGGAGCAAGCCGCCGCATCAGAGCCAGAACGCGTAACGCGGCGCAGCGATGAAGAAATTCGCCGGGTGATTGATCAGCACCTGGGTGCGATCTTTTCTATCTACAACCGCGCGCTGCGTCAGAACCCAGCCCTGCAAGGGAAAGTGGTGGTCTATCTGGTGATTGAGCCGGATGGACAGATTTCTGAGGTGCGGATCGATTCCAGCGAATTAAACGATGCCAGCTTGGAAAGCCGCATCCTGGCACGCATTCAACTGATTACCTTCGCCTCCGCCCGCGTTGCACAGGCGGAAGTCAGTTATACCTTCGATTTTTTGCCGCAATAATCAATGCCGTACGGGCCGGATTACCGGCCCGATGGATCGCCTACTGGCTTCTGCGGTGTTCCAGGCGCGCCATGTTGCTGCGGATATCGGACAGCAGCGTGTCGGTCCAGCGGCCATAGCTGCGGTGAATGACTTCAGTGCCGCGTCGAGTTCCGTAGTTCAAATTGTCGGAATCCCGATAGCTGAGAGCAATTTGGTTGTCCGCAATGGAAATATCCACTTGTAACCAGTGGTCCCGCACTTGCAGATCCGCAACCATAGTGTCGCCGCTATCCTCGGCGATGGTCCACCCGCGATTAAAGAGTGCGTCGGTGATGACTTCTTTCGCTTCCGCAGTAGTCAAGCTTTCGGGGATGGCCAATGGCTCGGGATTTTCTAAGGGTGCAATGCGCTGTGCAAACACCAAGCTTGGCACCAGGGCCAGTAATACCAAGATCAGTCGGATAAATTTCACAATTCGGGCTCCTTGATACGTCGTGGTAAGGTGCGGCGTGTCATAAAATACCTTTTACTCGCCGCTGGGCGGACTATAACGACCGGCCATTAATTGCGTCAATGAGTTATGTGGTTAGTTCTATTTTCTGTCTGCAAACCGCCAACGGCACAAATTTTAACCTATAGTTACAGTCGTATTTATCAACATAAAGCCAAGCAGGAGCTTGTATCATGTCCTATCGTGGCTCGTCGTCACTATTCCTCACCGCATTCTTAGTGCTGAGCGCCTGCAGTGGTGGTTCTGGGTCCTCGGGACCTGAGAGTCCGAACGATACTCAGGAGCCCCCACAGTATACGGTAGCCGTGACTGTCACCGGGTCCGGAGAAGTCAGCCCAACACAGCAGCGAATCCCTGAAGGCGAACGCGCCAGCATTGAGCTACTCCCGGAGCCGGGCTTTCGGGTCAGCAACGCCAGTGGCTGCGGTGGTTCTTTGGAAGGTACTCAGTACACCACCGGGGTTCTTACGGCGGATTGTTCAGTGACCGTAGAGTTTATTCCCAAGGGCGGGGTGTCGGGTGTGTTGTTGCCTGCTTTCGGCACCAGCGTGGATGAAACCATTAATGACGTCCAGGCCGATCTTGGCGAAAACAGTAGCTGCGAACAAGCTCAGCCCATTGATAACCGGGCTACATTGCACGGGTTCGCCTCCGCTTCGGGTACCGAAGGTGATCCGGCCCAGGAGCATTTTGCCGATAGCGGCAATCCCAAGGACTTTTACCGGGTGTCCTTAGGCGTCGGGCAAGTGGTACAGCTGGACGTGGCCGATTATCAGGAAGGTGAACACGAGCTCGAGCTGTACTTGCGGAATGCGGATTGCAGCCGCCTGATCGCCAGCTCTACCGATGGCGGTGAAATGCATAGGGTTTCGGCGCCATTGGGCGGTGAGCGGGTGATCGAAGTCCGGGCAAGTGCGGGGGTTTCCAAATATGTATTGCGGGTGACCACGGTTTGGGACAGCGGACACTATAACGACGAAGATCTGGAAACCTACAGTGCCACAGTGCCGGAGTTTGTCCCCGGGGAAGTGATCATCACCTTTGCCCCAGATGCCGGCAACCAGCCCCATGACGCTTTGAGCACGGCACTTAATCGTGCCAAAGGTCGCCAGCTTAGTTTCCGTCACTACGATACGGATCGAGCCACCCTGGCTCGGGTGGAAAATACGGTGGACCGAGCCAATCTAACCGTACGTCTTTCCAGCGTGTTGGATAATCTCAAGGAGCGCAACGAGCTCGCCTACGAGGTGATTCAAAACCTGCAAATCATCGACTTCCTGTCGCAACAGCCTGGTGTACAGTTCGCCGAGCCCAACTATGTGCTCAGGCATCAGACTACTCCCAACGATACGCACTATGGTCACCAATGGCACTACAATCAGATTGACTTGCCGGACGCCTGGCAAGTGACTTTGGGCGCACGCGAGGATGGAGAGGACGTAATCGTCGCGGTCTTGGATACCGGTGTTTACCTGAATCACGAGGACCTGCGGGACAAGATGCTGCCCGGCTATGACTTCCACGATGGCAACGACGATCCGGACGAAAAAAATGGCAACAGCAATTGGCATGGCACCCACGTCGCCGGCACCGTGGGAGCGTCAACGAACAACAGCATAGGCGTTGCCGGTGTGTCCTGGCAGGCCAAAATCATGCCGGTGCGAGTGCTGGGTGACGAAGGCGGTAGTCGCTACAACGTCATTCAGGGGGTGCGTTACGCGGCGGGCCTTAGCAATGACAGCGGCACTGTGCCCGAGCGGCGAGCGGACGTGATCAATATGAGCCTTGGCGGTGGTGGCCACTCCGGGTCAGAGCAGAATCTCTACCATCAAGTACGCAGTGAGGGCACGCTGCTGGTGGCTGCCGCGGGCAACGAGGATACAGATCAGCCCATGTACCCCGCCGCTTACGACGGAGTATTGTCCGTCGCAGCCACCGATTGCCGGGATCGGCGCGCGGGCTACTCCAATTACGGTCCCACCATCAGTCTGGCGGCGCCGGGCGGAGGCACAAACTGCCTGGGAAATTCCAATGGCGGAATTCTCAGCACCGTTGGTGATGACAGCGGCGAAAGCCTCGAGTCCGCTTACGCTTGGCTACAGGGCACTTCCATGGCGTCCCCCCATGTGGCGGGCGTACTAGCTTTGATGCGCGCGGTCTACCCCGATTTAACTCCGAATCAGGTCGATGCCCTCTTGGAAAGCGGCGAACTGACGGATGAGTTGGACGACGACAGTTTGGGGTTCGGGCTTATCAACGCCGCGAAAGCGGTTCAGGCCGCCGAAGACTTACGGGAGGGCGGAGAAACCGCAGCACGGGTGATCGCCGACCCGGCCACACTTTATCTGGGGCAGGACTCCGAGGCTGAACTGGAATTGCGCCAGGAGGGCGAAGGCCAGGCGCCTACTCTGACTCAGCTCCAAAGCGAGGATGGCTGGTTAAGTGCCAGCGAGGAGGAGGTTGACGAGAATGGGCTCGGTCGTTACCGGGTGCAGGTGGATCGCAGCGCCTTCGAAGAAGAGGATCACGGCTATCACAGCAGTGAGTTGGTGTTCAGTTTCAGCAACGACACGGAGATTCGCGTGGGGGTGCATATACAAGTGGGCTATGCATCGGAAGCCGCGCCCATTTACGTGCTGCTGCTTGATGCAGACACTCAAGAGCCTGTGCGCCAAGTGCTTGCCAGCTGGACCAGCGCCGGCGAGCTTCGCTATGAGCTCGAAGGTGTTGAGCCGGGAGACTACCTGCTCATCGCCGGCTCGGATATCGACGCCGACAAGCAGATTTGCCAACCTGGTGAAATGTGCGGTGCTTACCCCAGTTTTGAGGTCCGGGAAAGGATTACTATCACCGACGCCATGATGGAAGACCTTGATATACCACTGGATATACTCACGCGTTTCCGTCCTTTTGATGTCGAGCCAGTGATGCGGCTGCATTAAAACCGCACCCGGGGGGAACGCTTGCGCCCGCCTATTGTTACCTATGTGGCCGGCTTCCATCATTGCTTGTGTGCCCGGCTCAACAGAACGCGGCAAATGCAGGGACGCTGCTTGATCGCCTGCCCATCGTAACCAAATCCCGGCAAGAACTTTTCTACGCCGACCATGTCTCATCTTGCGCCTACTGTAAAGCCTGCCTAATGCGCGGGCCGAGCGCGGATTCGACCGGTGGACCCGGCGCAGTGAGTGATTACCGCTCACGTCTTACCACGGACCACAATCACCCCTGCTGCAAGCTACCCCCGCCCTCTTCTGGTGAACCAAAGCGACGCCTGAATTCCCTGGCTCGACTCGCACTTCTGAAGGCGCCTATTAAAACTTTTGTGCAATGGGAGCATGTCATGTCCTGCCGATTTATTACCGTTCTGTTCACCGGCGTGCTCGCTCTTTTAAGTGGGTGTGGCGGCGAAGGTTCCGGCATCTCCGGGGGGCAAACCCACGGCAGTGTTCAAGGGCAGTCTGAGTACGCCGTTACGGTGGTCATCACTGGCGCTGGCGACGCGCTGCCCGAGCGGTCAGGCGCGCGCGCGGGAGAGCGGGTCAGCATTGATTTACTCCCCGCCGAGGGCTTTCGGGTTGCCAATGCCAAAGGTTGCGGCGGGAGCCTGGAGCAAACCCGCTTTACCACTTCGGCCTTGGAAGGCGACTGTACGGTGGAGGTGGAATTTATTCCCAAAGGCGGTATCTCGGGTGCCTTGTTGCCTGTGTACGGCTCTGTTGTGGACGAGACAATTAACGATACTCGTGCCACCTTGGGAGAAAACACCGCCTGCGAGCAAGCTCAGGAGATCGATAACCGAGCGGTGCTGCACGGGTTTGTGTCATCCGAAGGTACGGGCGGTGATCCGGCGAAAGAGCACTTCGCTGAAATGGAAAACCCTGGCGATTTTTATCGTGTGTCTCTGGGCCCTGGCCAGGTGGTTCAACTGGAGGTGGCCGACCATGAGCAGGGAGAGAACGAACTGGGATTGTATCTGTGGAGTGCGGACTGCAGCCGTGCCATTGCTTCGTCAACACGCGGCGAAGACGTTGAGCATCTGTCCGTGCCCATGGGCGGCGAGCGTGTGATCGAGGTGCGCGCGAAAGAACGCAGCGATTCCAAATACGTACTCCGAGTAACCACCGCCTGGGAGAGCAGCCATTACGATGAAGACGACCTGGAAACTTACAGCGCTGAAGTGCCGGAGCTTGTTCCCGGTGAAATAATCATCTCGTTTGCCCCGAATGCCGACAGTCGAGCTCACGAGGTACTGAGCGCCGTCTTGGAGCGGGTGAAAGGTCGGGAGCTGAGCTTTCTGCATCAGGACCTGGATCGACCCACCCTGGCACGCGTGGCGGATACGGTGGACTTCTCAAGGTTAACCCTGGCCATGAACCGCGCTATGGAAAACCTGAAAGAGCGCAATGAAACCGCCTACCAGGTGATCGAGACCTTGCAACTTGCCGACTTTTTGTCCCGCCAACCGGGCGTGGAGTTCGCTGAGCCTAACTACATTCTCCGTCCCCAAGTGACGCCCAACGACCCCGGATTTCCGCATCAGTGGCACTATGACCAGATTGATTTGCCGCAAGCCTGGCAGTTGACGCTGGGCGGCCGCACCGATGGCGAGGATGTGGTTGTGGCGGTGCTGGATACCGGTGTGTATCTCGATCACGTCGACCTGCGCGACCAACTGCTACCGGGCTACGACTTCCATGACCGCGACTCCGACCCGGATGAAAACAACGGCACCAGCGGTTGGCACGGTACCCATGTGGCGGGCACAATCGCCGCCTCCACTCACAACGGTCGGGGTGTCTCCGGCGTCTCCTGGCGCGCCAGAATTCTCCCGGTACGAGTGCTCGGCGAAAGTGGCGGTACTCGCTACAACGTAATACAGGGCGTTCGCTACGCGGCGGGGCTGAGTAACGACAGCGGTACCCTGCCCGAGCGGCGCGCCGATGTGATCAATATGAGCCTTGGCGGCGGCGGGCACTCCGGGGCTGAGCAAAACCTTTACCAGCGAGTGAGGCGCGAGGGCGTACTGCTAGTGGCGGCTGCGGGTAATAGCGGTAACGATCAGCCAATGTATCCCGCCGCCTATGAGGGTGTTTTGTCTGTGGGCGCCACTGATTGCGCCGATCGCCGGGCTGGCTATTCCAACTTTGGCCCGACGCTCAGTCTTTCAGCGCCGGGCGGTGGCCGTGGCTGTTTTGGGACTACCCGCGGCGGGATTCTAAGCACTATGGGGCAGGGCAGCGATGATGCACGGGAATCCAGCTATGGGTGGTTGCAGGGCACCTCCATGGCGGCTCCGCATGTAGCGGGTGTATTGGCTTTGATGCGGGCCGTCTATCCGGACCTGACTCCGAGCCAAGTGGACACCCTGTTGGCGAATGGCGATCTCACCGACGACGTAGGTCTTGAGCAGTTAGGGCGCGGCCGAATAAACGCCGCCAAGGCGGTGGAGGCAGCCCAGAATCTGGCCTATGGCGACGTCGCCGCTCGTGTGGCTGCGAGCCCTTCGGTACTTTACTTGGGTCATGACTCAAGCGCCGTGCTGGATTTGGTGCAGGAGAGTGAAGGTTTCCCTTTAACCGTAATCGATATTCGGAGTGACGATTGGCTGACCATTCGTGAAGTGGATGTCGACAGGCGTGGCTTGGGGCGCTACCGGGTTGAGGTTGACCGGAGTGCTTTCGACGAAGCGGATTTTGGTGAGCAAAGCGGTGAAGTGCGCTTCAGTTTCGATAATGACACTGAGGTAATCGTCGCGACTCATATACAAGTGGGTTTTGCCACCGAGGTTGCCCCCATTTATGTGTTGTTGCTTGATGCTGCCACAGGGGAGCCAGTACGTGAAGTGCCCGCCCGCTGGAACGGCGCGGGTGAACTTCGTTACCGTATCGAAGGGATTGCTCCCGGTGATTATTTTCTGGTGGCGGGCTCGGACATTGATGCCGATGAGGAGCTTTGCCAGGTGGGTGAAATGTGCGGTGCCTACCCAAGCTATGAGGTGCGCAGGCGAGTCTCTGTCAACGATTCTGAGCTGATGGATATGAACATATCCCTGGATATTCTCACACGACTCCGGGCTTTTGAGGCCGAGCCGGTGATGCGGATGCAATAGTCTGTACTCCGATCGCTTTTGGGAAAGACGTCGGTGGTTTTGATCGAGTGCTGCGAGTGGGGCAGGCACACCCGGACACGCTGTAAATACATCCCTGTAAGCTCGGATGCAGCATCCATGCTGCATACGGTCCGGGAATGCCTGCCCCACTCTCCGCGGTGCCACTTTGAAAGTCTCGGGAAATAAGGAAGTTGGGAATGACTTCCGTACACTGAAATGGATTCCCGTCTCTAATCGAAGTCGAGGATGAAGTTTTTTCGCGAGCGGGAAACGCAGAGGTAGGTTCTTCATATCGTCATCTCCGCGAAAGCGGAGATCCAATCACGGTACAGATTCTGGCATCTCTGAACAACACAGCTGGTACAAAGGTCGATTGGGTAAGGCTTACTGGCACCTAACGTCCCGTAAGGGTTTGGGGAGCTACCTCCGGGACTGTATGCAGCAGGGGTGAGGGCAAGCGTATGCAAGGCACTGCCTTGCGCGCCGACCGAACGACCGAAACCTACGGTTGAGGGCCGGTCCGCTTGCGGCCGCATCCAAGCCTACAGGGAAGTATCTACGGCGTGTCCCGGAGGTAGATCGCCAAACCCAGCCTCCGCCGTTCATTTCGAGCGCCGAAGCCGAGTAGCACACCCAATAACCACCCAGGGCAGCCCTATGAAGTCTCAAATTCGCTTATTTATTCCAGAGCAATACGCTTTCGTGGGAATGGCCAGAACCGGTTCCCTGTGTTTTAAAATTCTCGTATAAACGCTTCTCACCCTGGCGCATTTCCTTTTAACTGCCTATCATCGGCGTCTGTTTTTTTAACACCCAAGTACCTTATGACATCCTCAGAACTAAATCCCGAATACCTGCAACGTTTTGGTGCCATTGCGCGGCTTTACGGCGAGTCCGCCTTAGTCGCGCTTTCCCGCGCCCATTTTGTGGTGGTGGGGCTGGGTGGCGTGGGCAGTTGGACCGCCGAGGCTCTGGCGCGCTCGGGTGTGGGCGAATTGACCTTGATTGAGCTGGATGGTGTCTGCGTCACCAACACCAATCGCCAGCTCCACGCCTTAAAACCCCATCTGGGTGATTCCAAAAACCGTGTGATTACGGAACGGCTGAAAGCCATCAATCCGGATCTCGTCGTGCATTCGGAAGAGAGTTTTCTGACCCGCGACAATATGACCAGTTTGATTGACCGCAGGCATCATGTGGTGGTGGATGCCATAGATTCCGCCCACGTCAAAGCGCGTTTAGCGGCCTATTGCAGCGCCATCAAATTACGTCTGGTGATGGTGGGTTCATCCGGTGGCAAACGGGATCCTGGGAAAATTAAAATCAGCGATCTGGGTGCCACGAGCTACGACCCCATGCTGCGCAAGGTGCGTACACTTTTGTACCGTCAGCATAATTTTTCCCGTGACCGTCGACGTCGCTTTGGCGTTGACGCCATCTACTCCGATGAGCAAATGACCTACCCGCAGCCGGACGGCTCGGCGTGCGGGGAAAAGCATCTGGGCGAGGGCGTAAAACTGGACTGTGGCGGCGGTCTGGGTTCGGTGGTAATGGTGACCGGTTCCTTCGGCTTAGTCGCGGCGGGTCGAGCCATTGATCGCTATCTGGAACAGTACCTTTAACTTTTATAACTTGAACAGTCGGCGGGCGTTGGCCGTTGTTTGTTCCGCAATAACGTTCAAAGGCACATCGTGCAGCTCCGCCAAGGCTTGCGCAATAGCGGGAATCCGCTCCGGGCTGTTGCGCTCGCCCTGGTGGCCGCACAGCGGCATATCGGGTGCGTCCGTTTCCAGCAGCAAAGCTTCCAACGGCATACGCCGTAAAGCCTCGCGGGTTTTGTGGGCCCGCTCATAGGTGATGGTGCCGCCCACACCCAAGTAAAAACCTAACTTCCAATATTCCTGTGCCATTTCCAAACTGCCGGTAAAGGCGTGAATGACACCGCCCTGTTCCACCGGATGCGCTTTCAGTAACCGCAGCAGGGGATTGTGGGCGCGCACGTTGTGAATGATGATCGGCAGCGACACCTCGCGAGCCACGTCCAGGTGTAAGGCGAGGGCGTCTTCCTGATGCTCTTGAGGCGTATCGATCAGCAGGTCCAGCCCGCACTCGCCCACAGCGACACAGCCTGGTTGCTGTAACGCATCGAGGAGGGGACTGCGGAGCGAGTTTAGATCTTGGTTTCTAAGTACGTCCTTCAACCACCAGGGGTGCAGCCCGGCGGCGTGATAAATGCCTGGGTGCTCCCGACTTAAGGTAGCGGCTTTGGCCCACTGCTCGGGTGCCACACCGGGGACCACCATCTGGGTTAAGCCCCGTTCTTGGCAGCGCCGCCAGATTTCGGTTCGGTCGGGGTCAAACGCTTCGAAATCGAAGTGGCAGTGACTATCGAAAAACTCCCCGGGCATGCAGTAGTATCCTTGGGCAACGGTTTGTGCAGTAGTTTACTTCGCCTTGCCCCGGACTCGTCTGACCGACAAGTGAATCGCTAGAGGCAGCAGCGCCACCGTGGGCGCCAACAGGGTAAAGCCGACGCGATCCTCCGGTACCTGACCCGCTCCTAGTACCAATTGCTCAATGGCGATGACCAGGCTGATTAAGCCGATCAAGGCGGTCACGCTCAGCAGTATCAGCCATGGCAGGCCCTTGGCGGCCAGTCCTGCCGCGCCGGTTTTAAGGTAGCCTACTCCCAGTCGCCAGGCGGATACAACGCCGAGCACCGACAAGACGACCCAAACATCGAACAGAATCTGTATGGGGGCGGGGTTGGGGATCGGATAGGCCACATAAGACAAACCCACCAGCGCCAGCATAAACAGCGTCACCGGCAATACCAGCAGCAACAGTTGGGCACCTATGACCACCTTTTCCGTACGCTCGGTCATGACGATACCTCCCTGGCCATAAACTCCCGGGTGGCCTTAGTCAGCGCTTCCGGCGCGGTAAAGACCAGAGTATGTGCCACATCGGGAACAAGCACTAACTCTCCTCGAGGAAACAGCTGCGCCAGTTCCTCACAGAATTCCTGATAGGCGACAGGATCGTGCTCGCCTCTCATGATCAAAGTAGGTGCCTGGATTCTTGGGGCTTTTTTCTCGATGGGATCACGCACCTGATAAATGTACGATTGGATCAGCCGCAACGCGCCGGCGCGGTCATAATCTTCCTGGGTAACGTCGCCCAACCACATGGGATTGTACGGCTCGTTTTGCCGCCAGCGGGTGAACTGGCGAAATGCTGAACGTTCCTCTGGGGGTGTGGTGGGTCCCTGCAAGAGCAACCGTTCCGTGTATTCAGGATAGCGGGCAGCCAGTTCGACAATGACCTGGCATCCGAACGAATTGCCCAAAAACGAAGCCCTGGGCAGGCGGATGGCATCCATCCAGTCCACCAACCAGTCCGCCATTTCCTCTACGTTGAGTATTTTCCCCGGGTCGCCACTGGCACCGTAACCGGGAATGTCGGGAACGTAGATAGGAAAATACGGTGTCAGCATGCGCGCTGTGGGAATCATGTATTGGCCGGACAGTCCGGAACCGTGCACCAACACCAAAGGCGGCGCGTCCGGCGGCGCAGCGTCCACGGAAATAAGCGCGTGCATGGAGATATCGTTGACCGTGGTCATTCTGGACTGGAGAGACCCGGGATCCATCCACTCTGATCGCGGCGGGATGTCCGGCGCCAGAGGCCGTTCGTCGTTATTGCAACCCGCCAGCAAGGCGCCGCCGCCTAGTCCGCATAAGCGCAGAAACTGGCGGCGCCCCAGGCGGCTGGAACCGGTGCTTAAACTCATGCCTGTCGTCGGTTTGTGTTCCATACTGACCGCTCCGAGATGAGTCGAGGAGTCTGCTCGTAGAGTATTTGTCAGTGGCAGTGGTATTTCGTTCGCGACGTTTCGACGCGGGATGTTGAGCTCTTTCGGGTTAGGCCTTAGACTCAAAGGCAGCTAGCTTGGCGAAAGCTGGGTCCCCGCTTTCGCGGGGACGACGACTGGGGAACGGTGGAAGTGCTGTCTGCCGGGTTCAGAGCCACGCTCGACGAGTGCTCGTTGCTGTTTTCGAGATCTTATCAGCCCGTTCGTCATTCCCGCGTACGCGGGAATCCAGTAAGCCAAGCTGAATAAACATCAAGAGGAGAACAAGGATATGCGTGTAGAAGTGGGTGGAATACTTGGACTTATCCTGTTGGCGTGCGTTATCTACGCCATTGTGAAAACCGTGGAAAGCTCCGCTTCCACGGGCGCGAAAGTGGTGTGGATATTGGTGTTGCTGTTGTTGCCACTATTTGGCTTTATTGTGTGGTTGCTGTTTGGTCCGCGAAAGCGTTGATCGAGCGTTGGCCGTTAAAACCAGAAAGAAAAATAAAAGCGGATAACATTGGCGGCGGAACCATACAGCGGTTCTTCGCCGAGGGCGTAATCCTGGGGCGAAACCGTTACGTCCCTAAAGTCGTGGTAATTAAAGTCAATTCGATCCCAATAAAAATTGACGGTGCTGCGCTCAAACCCAGGGATCAAACCTCGAGGCAGTTCGTAGGTGGCGCCTAAGCCATAGGTTAAAGAATCAAATGGCCCCATTTCCTTATCCCGAGCCATAAAGTTTTGTGCGTCCCGGAAGTCGAACAAATCCTGATAAAATCGTGCGCCGGTCTGTTCATAGTGCCTGACTTTGAATTCCAGTAGCCAAGCATCCCGTAGCGAGTGCGTATAACGCAGCTCGACGTTTTCGGCTGTGATGTCCCAGTTATCTTCGAAGTAGCGATACTCCGCACGCAGAGCTCCGCGCCAGGGTAGGTGGTAAAGCGCCCGCAGGCCGAAGGCGTCGCTGTTGCGGGTATTGGGGTAAACCTCGGTCTGAAAACTGTAACCGCGCTCGCTGCCAAGGTCACGATAGCGAATGAAGCGGTAGGGATTATTGATATAGCCCTGATCAAGGGCGGCTTCGTAACTGAATTCGGTGACCAAGCTGGTGGTAAGAATCTGTGTTAGGGTGAGGCTGTACCGACGTCGCTCCAGTTCCTCTTCAAAATCCGGTCGATCGTTTCGTCCCACTACATCGCGACCGTAACTGACGCCCATGCTGACTGTGGTGAGATCGCCAAAGAACGTTTGGCTGACGTTAAGGCTGAACGTCTCAGCGTCGTAATCGTTTTCCTGGCTGTTGGCGTAACCCACACTGATCAGTGTTCGGTCGCGCAGATAGTCGAGGCCGAGATTGTATTCCGTGCGCTCCTCCCGGTAGGGGCTGGCTCCGGAGTCCACGTCCACTCCGGCAGCGCGCACATCCAGGGACGCACCGCTGACAGTGTCCACATAGTATTTGCCGCTCAGAGAAACCGAATTGCCCACATTCTTGCGCACCAGTATGGCTGGCCCGTCGATCTTGACGCCGCCACCTTCGTAGCTGTGATAGAGAATGTCGATACGTTCATCGGGCAATACGGCAGCGGCGGGGTAGGTTATCCCGCAAAGCAGCAAGGTGCCCAGTGTCACTCGCCAGGATCTTGTCTCACTCACGCGAGTTAACCACCGGCTAATTACAGCCACAGCCGCCTCCGGAACTGCCGTCAGCACCGCGGGCCGATTCCCGCGCGTCGTTTACGTGATGCAGATAACTGCTGGCGACGGGGTCCCGGTCAAAACTCATGATCGGGTCGGCGAGCTTCTGGCGCTCGTAGGGCTGTACCCAGGGCTGCACGCCGCAGGCGCCCAGCAATAGGCACAGACTCAAGACGCTGATTGTTCCGAACCAATTCATTCGCGGATCAGCTCGCGAATCTGGGCACGGTATTTTTCCTCATCGCCCGGCCGGTAGCCGCGGTTCACGTAGCGGACTTGCCCGTCCCGATCCACCATAACGGTGGTGGGCATGGCGCTGACCTGATACTTGCGGCTGACTTCACTGGTGGGGTCGTACAAAATCGGGAAGGAAACGCCCACATCTTCCAGAAAGCGTTTCGCAGCGCGGTTGTCCTGCTCCACGTTCACGCCGAACAACGTAAAACCAGCGCGTTCGTAGCGTTGGTACAGTTCGTCCAGAATGGGCATTTCTTCCCGGCAGGGAGCGCACCAGGAAGCCCAAAAGTTGATCATGACCACTTTGCCGCGTTGTTCGGCCAAGCGCAGGTTTTCACCGGAATCGGTTTTTAGGGTAAAGTCCGGTGCGGGCTCGGCGTGGGCGCCAGCCGCTAAAAAAATGGCCAGAAAGCCCCAGCATAAAATATTCCGCATAAGTAACCTCGTTTGTTAAATAGTGGCAACCATTCTAAAAGAAAACCGACACACCCATGCGCGCTTCCAGGTTGTTGACTTGCACTTCCCGGCCCAGGAGTTCGTGCGTGAACACATGGCCGCGCATACTGATATCCAAGGCCAGCCAATCGGTAGTGTAGAGTCGCAGGCCCGCGCCCAGGTTGTAAGTAAAATACTCCTGCGCGGCAAAGGTGGTGTTGCCGGCTCCGGCGATGATGTAGGCGTTGGTGTTGAAGGTCCAGTTTTCGCTCAAATAAATTTGCCCAGGAAACAAATTATAGCCCAGGGACAGATTGTAATACCGGTATTCGCGTTCATCCTCTGTGAGTAGGGCGACGGAGCCGCTGAGCAGTTCATAGCTGGTTTCCCGGGTTTCCGTTACGCCATAGGCGGCCTCAAAGAAAACGCGCTCGGTGGCGTGGTAGGCAAGGGTCAGCCCCATCACCGGGTTGCTGCCGAAATCCTCGACGCTAAACAAGCCGTAGAAAACGCCCAGCTCGAAATTCTCCGAGTCGAGTTTGCTCTCTTTCACGTGGCGCCGCTCGACCTCGGGGCTGGCAATGTCTTCGAGTATGTCCCGCTCAGCCCAGGCCAGACTCGGCCCCAGCGCTAGCACGGCGGCTAGAAAAATACGTTGAAACCTAGTTTCCATTCGTTAATCTCTTCGTTGGTTTCTCGGCTGGTCAAAATCTGGTGGTTGGTGTATTCCACACGCAGAAAAAACCGGCGGCTGAGGTACACATAGGTTCCCAGGCTGGCTTGCAGCAGGTTGTCTTCCCGGTCCTGGGCCTCCACCAGAGTGGCGCTGGGAAGGGTTTTGATGCGCCCGGCGGCTATGCCAAAAAACGGCGATACTCGCCATTCGGGGAAGGGCTGATGCAGCAGCCCCAAAGTGGCCATGCGGCTGTCGGAATACTGGCCGGTGTTTTGGCCGACGCGCAGCTCGGTGGTCAACTGCGGTGTAAAGCGGTAGCCCAGGCTGGCGTTCAGTGAATCGGCCCCGGCAAAGTCGCCTACGCTGACTCCCAGCTCAAAGCGGCGCGCTAGATAATCGCTTTGCCCGGGATCTACCATGGTCGGGGGCAGACCGTCCGGCCCCAGAGTGTGGCGTAAGGCTTCGCGTTGGATCCAGCCTTGCTGGCCGCGCCGGGTTTCAACTTTTATCCAGTCGGTGCGCCGTTTCAGCAGCGTGATCTGCTCGCCCCGCTCCACCACATGAAAAATGGGGTAGCCGCGTCCCGGCCCGGTGTAGACGTCAATGTACGCGCTGTTGACACTCACCTGCAGAGGTTTCGCCTGAGCAGGAGAGGCGAACACAAGCCCGAGCGACAGCGCGAGCAGCCAAAGGGGCGCCCAGAGGTGTCTAGTGGCGGGCGCGGAAACAACGCGGGCAGCTGCTCTCATGAGTTATTCAGAATCCGCTCGGTCAAATTGGTTGTTGTAGTAGCGGGCGTTCAGATCCAGCCATTCGCGCAGCAGTCGAAGCTCGTGCGGGTTCAGCATGCCGCGGTGATCCACAGCTTCGCCCTCGTCTTCGTTGAAGGTTGTGAATGTGCTGAAAAAGCGCCCGCTGTTGGCGGCACCGCCTCGAGACATGCTGGGCCTGACCGTCACTGTAGCCAGTACGGGGATGGGCTCGCCGGTGTCGTCATCCAGAATCAGCTCGCCGTCTTCGTCGCGCTCATACTCTCCGGTTTCCACCAAGCGCGGTACCAGAGCCTCGTCGACGATTTCCAGTTCCACATCGTTGTTGAGCAGCTCCAGAAACGAGCGCATCTGCCCGTTGGCGGCGGCGTCGCGCACCAGCTCCAACTGTCCGGCCGGAATTCGGAGCACGCCATCGGTGTCGTTGCGGCTGTGGCAGCTGGTGCAGGTGTGGTTTATGGGTAAGTCTTCATTGTCCAGCGCCAGCTGGCGCTCTCCGTCTTCGTCCTCTTCCGTCAGCCAGCGTTGACGCTCCCACAAGGGCTGAATGTGATTCTCGTAATTGATGACAATGCGACACAGGCTGTGCCATTGCGTCTGGCAGCCTTCCGCCACTGGCGCGTGCACGGGGGAAGGCTCCAGGGTTACGGTATCGTCTTCATTGAATTCAGCTTCCCGGTAATCGTCGCTGCTGAGATTGGCGTAACGATAGGCAAAGCTTTGATTCGGCGTGCGCACCTGAGGGTCGGTCCAGGTATCGTCGTAGATCAGGTCCACGCTGGGTGCTCGTGGGCCGCGCAAGGTGCAGGTGCTGGCGTCGTTACTGTCGGCGCAGCTCAGGGCGATACGGGCATCAAACTGGGCCATGGTTTCGCCCATATCAGGGTATTCTTGGGTGCCGAAGGCGTCGGTGCGGCGGGTGTTTGGGAAAGGTGCGCCGCTGGTCGAGGCTCCCTCGTAAGCGAGTGCCAACTGCGCATCCGGGCGCCCGTGAGGAAGTTGACTGTCGGCGCTGTGGCAACCGGCGCAATGGCGCACTTCGCCGGCGCGCAGTTGCAGCCAGTTGTTGTGGCGGGCGCCGACGCGGGCGCCGTCCGCGTTGACGACGTCAAACGTGAAGGCGCGATCGGCGGGCACCCGGACTTTGACCGAGCCGTCCGGTTCGATGGGGGCGTAGCCCAGAATCTCCAGCAGGCCCCGATTTTGGTTAAAGCGGTTGCCAAAGATGTCGTCGTCCTGGCCGCGTAACACGTCCCGCTCAGGGGTGGAGACGGCCTTAATGAGGCGCAGAAAACGCGCCGGCCGTTCGGCGGCGCTCGTCTGGCCTGGGTCCGCCAGATGGGTGATGCCCGCGCTGGTGCTGTCTTCTCCGTCCAAGTCGTAGACGCTTTGAATGTGCAGTATGCCGACTCCCTGATCCACCAGATTGCTGTTGTTGTCAGAACTGGGCGGCAGGTACGTCGGCGCGGGTACGGGTTCCAGGGCCAGCGCGTCGGTATACAGAGTGCCTTCCCTCGCCAGCACCAAAGGCTGCTGGGTCTGATTGGTGAGGTTGTAGACCCAGAGCCCAAACAGCGGGGGCGCCTGCTGCAACCCTTCTGTGGCGAGCCATTCCTCGGTGCAGGGTACAACGCGATCCTCGTCCGCCCGCTCCAACCGACATTGACTCCAGCTCACCAGCAGCCGGTTGCTGCCGTCGTGCAACGGATAGGCGCTGTTGTACAGGCCATGGGGGGAAATCTCGCCATCGATACGGGCGGGCAGTATGGAGATGGAAGATTGGGCGGGGCCGCCGGAAAAGCCCGCCAGGTCAACGTCGTTCTCACTGAAATGAGAGGTTTCGATGGCCAGCATATCGCCGCCAAGCAGTTCGTCACGTGGTTTGTAAATGGCCAGGATTCGGCCATCGGGCATCTGCTGTGGGCGGAACAAAGTGGGCGCTTGCTCACCGTTCAGACTATGGTAACCATAGTGGAAGCTCATGTCCGTGCCGTCGGGATTCACCGTGTACAGGCTTAGGCGGTCGCGGTTGAAACCGTCCCACCGGGTAAACAGAATGCGGCCGTTCTGAAGAACGCTGGGCTGAAGGTCGTGGCTTTGGTTGTAGGTGATTTGCTCGATCTCGGTGCCGTCGTCCTCCATGACATGGAGCAGCAGGGCCGGCACATTGTCGTTTTCCACCAGAGCGTCGAATTGGGGTTTGTTGTCATCCAACAGTATGGCGCGGCTGCGGGATTGGCGAGTGGACGTGAACACAATGCGGCCGTCCGGCAGGTAGCGCGGGCTCAGGTCGTGGCCGGCTTCCGCGCGGATGTCCGAGCCAATCACGCGCCGCAATTGATCCAAGCGCAGGTCGTACTCCCAGATATTCCAGGTGGGCTGTTCATCCTCGTCCACATCTTCCAGCTCCGGTGCACGCATGGCGAACAATAGCCGGTTCCCGTCCGGGTGGGCGCTCAGGTCTTTGACGTCATACAGCGCGCCCGGCTCAAAAGCGCCTTCCGTCAGTGTGCGGCTGGCGGCGGTGGCCGTGGCCCGGTCTTTTAGATAAAGCCGGGCGCCAGGATTGAACGCGGTAGGGTCGAGCAGATCAGTGGCCCGGATGTCACCCAAGCCGGCTTCCCGCTCTTCTCGGGGTATAGGCCGCGCTATGTAGGCGACGGCGAAATCCACAACTACTGGGTCGGGCTGCTGGCGCCTCTGAGGGTTGCCCTCTTCGTCCACTCGGCCAGGGCCACCGCCACAGGCGACGACTCCCAGCCCAAGCGCCAAACTCAGGCCCCAACTTAATGCCCGCCAGCCGGTGATCATAAGCGAACGCTCTGGCCGGGCATGAAGCCTTGGGCCCAGTCCGTTAGCGGCGTCTGGTGGTAAAGGTTGGTGAGCATCGTTGAGTCGACCCGGCCTTGGTGATTATTGGTATGCGTTAGTGTAGGTCGCCCTCATAAGTCACCAATAAGTGGCGAACTACTAGGGAATTATCGGCGCCACCCATTGGCTTTGGGAATCCCTTGGTCGGATTTTTCCACCCGATTGTCGGGTTTGTGACGGGATTAACAAAAATGGCGGTTAGATGGCCACATGATTGGCGACATTGTCTCTCTATAATGACAAAAAAGGACTGGGTGTGCGGTTTCGCTCAGGTAACGTTTTCCATAAATATCAAAAACTCAGCGCTACGGGAGCTATTGTGACCAAGAACACCAACCTGCCCAGGTGGCTGCTCAAGCCAATGCATCTTGGTTGCCTATTGATTCTGTGCCAGGCGGCCAGTGCCCTCGCGGGTCCCAGGGAACAGGCTCTACAGATCCACAATCGCCTTGCCGCCGTGCCCCCGTCGCAGGAAGTTCTCCTGGAAATGAGCGAGTTGATCGCTAATGGTCAGGTCCGAGCGGCGGTGCGTACAGCGATGGACACCGAAACTTTCTACAGCATTACGCTCAAGGATATGGCCACGCCCTGGACAAACCGCGATCAAAATCAATTTGCTGCGCTGAACGATTACACCGCAACGTTTATCGGGCTGGTTATCGACGGCGCTGATATCCGCACGCTTCTCTATGACGATGTCATTTATGTCAGTACCGCCAACGGACTGCCTCCCCACTCCAACAGTAACAACGCGCATTACGAAGCCATCGAACAGCAGGGTATCAGTTTGCGCGATACCCTTGATGGGCGCACGCAATCCAGCGTGACCGGTCTGCCCAGTGAAGCCACGGCTGGAGTAATGACCAGCCGCGCTGGCGCCCGAGCTTTCTTCTATGCCGGCACCAACCGCGCCATGTTCCGCTTTACCTTGTTAAACCACTTGTGTCGGGACTTGGAGCAGGTGCATGACGCGGCGCCGCCACCGGATCGCATTCGCCAGGATGTCAGCCGCAGCCCCGGCGGCGATAGCCGGGTGTTTCTCAATAACTGCATGGGATGCCATAACGGCATGGACCCCATGGCCCAGGCCTACGCCTACTACGAATGGCAATACGACCCTGACTCTGACCCCGAGGGCGGTGCTGGTCACCTGACCTATAACAGAGACGGCGACACTGACCCGCAGACCGGCACCCGTGTAGTGGCCAAGTATCACATTAACGCCAATACCTTCCGCTACGGTTACGCGACCCCGGACGACAGCTGGGAAAACTACTGGCGCGACGGGGCCAACGCCGCCCTGGGCTGGGATGACAGCCTGGAAGGCCGCGGTCAGGGCGCAAAAACCATGGGCCGCGAACTGGCACACAGCGACGCCTTTGCCAGTTGCCAAGTGGAAAAAGTGTTCCGCAAAGTTTGCTTGCGCAGACCCGCCAACGCCGAGGACCGCGAGCTGTTGGGATTGGCCACTCAAGAGTTTAAGGCCAACGACTACAACTTGCGGACGGTGTTCGAGGAGACCGCGATCCACTGCATGGGAGACTGAGCGAGCTTCTGTAGCCAGCAGTGGCATTTCAGTTCTTAAGCCCTGGAACGGGCGCACAACAAAACACTTGGGATAACTAGCGTGAACACAGCGAGCCAGATCACAGACTTCTATTCTTCGCGCACCTGGGTGCGACTCAGCCTGCTGTGTCTGGCGTTCGCCCTGCAAGCCTGTGGCTCCGGCAGCGGCACTCCGGTGCGCGAGAACATCGACCCAGGTACAAACAACCCAAACCAACCCAGGTATCAGGGTCCAGCGCCAAAGACCGACGATATTCAGGCTTTTCGATTGGCGGTGTGGAACCCACTGGCCATGGAAAACCGCTGTGGCAGTTGTCATGGCGCCGGCGGGCAAGAGCCCACTTTCGTGCGCGATGACGACATCAATCTCGCCTATACCGCAGCGAACACGGTGGTGGATCTCACCGCGCCGGCCAATTCCCGGTTGGTGACCAAAGTGGCCGAGGGGCATCAATGCTGGCTAGCCAGCGCCGAAGCCTGCGCCACCATCGTGGCCGGTTACATCGAAGCCTGGGCGGCCGCCTCCGGCAGTATCGCCACTACCATTACTTTTGAAGCTCCGCCTGACCGCGAAGTGGGCGCGAGTAAAGTGTTTCCCGGCGAGCCGGGCGATTTTGCCACCACGGTGTATCCGCTCCTGGAAACACACTGCAGCAGTTGTCATGCCCCCACGGCTCAAACACGTCAACAGCCCTATGTGGGCAGCGCCAGTGTCAGCCAAGCGTATGACGCGTCCCGTTCGCGCATGCGTCTGGACGACCCTTCCGCCTCTCGTCTGGTGCGTCGGTTAGCGGACGATGGCCATAACTGCTGGGGCGACGACTGTGCCGCCAGTGCTGCGGCCATGACGGCGGCCATTCAGAATTTTGCGGACAGTATTCCCCAAACCGAAGTGGATCCCGATCTGGTGATCAGCCGCGCTCTTACGTTGGGGGATGGCATAGTGGCCAGCAGTGGTGGACGCGTCGATACCCACGTAATCGCCAAATACGAATTCCAGACTCGTGAAGGCCACATCGCCTACGACACCAGTGGCATTGAGCCCGCCGCCAACCTGGAATTGTCTGGAGACTATTCGTGGATGAGTTCCTGGGGTATCCGCCTGAACAGTGATGGCCGCAACGGCAAGGCCCAGGCCTCCACCAGTGGCAGCGGCAAACTGCATCAACTGATTACGGGTACCGGTGAATACAGTGTCGAAGCTTGGGTGATTCCAGACAACGTGGTGCAGGGTGATGGCGGAGGCGATACAGCGCGCATTGTCAGTTACTCCGGTAGCGCCAACACGCGCAATTTTACCCTTGGCCAGTCCATGTACAACTACGACATGCTTAACCGCAGTGGCGCCACCAACGCCAACGGCCTCCCGGCTATGTCCACCAACGATGCAGATGAGCGCCTGCAGGCCACCTTGCAGCATGTGGTGGTGACCTTTGATCCCGTCAATGGCCGGCGTATATACGTCAACGGGGAGTTTACCGGCGATGAAGACCCGTTCGCGGGTGAACCATTAACGGACTGGGACGAAACCTTTGCGCTGGTTCTGGGCAATGAAGTCACCAGCAACAGTCCCTGGCGCGGCGCCATCCGTTTTTTGGCTGTGCACAATCGAGCCTTGAGCGCCGAAGCCATTGCCGCCAACTTCGAAGTGGGCGTGGGTGCGCGATTTTATCTGTTGTTTAACATTTCCGAACTAATTCAGGTGCCCGGTGCGTACGTGGTGTTCGAGGCGCAACAGTTTGACGATTACAGCTACCTGTTTGCCGAACCCTTTTTCCTGACGCTGGAAGCGCAAGAGGTTCCGCCCACACCCCTGGAGGGGTTGCGCATTGGTGTGAACGGTAGCGAAGTGGCAGTGAGTCAGGCCTTTGCCAACCTGAATCTTTCTCTGGATAGCTCTGCCTTTGAAGACGGGCGTCAAGCCTTGTCAAATTTGGGTACCCTTGTCGAAATACAACAAGGCGCGGAGAATGATCAATTCTTTCTCACCTTTGATCGGCTGGGTGCCCATGAGTATGCGCGCGTGGTTGCCGGTCCAGCCGGTGAATGCAGTGTCGAGCCAGCGCCCGATGAATGCTTTGTGGATATTGAAGGCCAAGCTTATATAGGCTTGCGCACGTTCGCGCAGATCAACGCGACGCTTTCCGCTCTTACCCGTGTGCCGCACACGACAACTTCCGTTGCCAACACCTATCGCAATGTGCGCGAGCAAATGCCCAGCGCACCAGGGCTCGAAGGTTTTCTTACCGCCCACCAGATGGGCATTACCCAATTGAGTGTGTCCTATTGCAACGCGCTGGTTGAAGACTCCAGCCTGCGGGCCAGTTATTTCCCGGGTTTTGATTTTTCCGCACCGGCTAACAGTGCCTTCGACGCGCAGGGGCGTGAGCAAATTATCGAGCCCTTGCTTAGCCATTTGTTGGCGGGCGAGATAGAAGGAGAAGCCCTGGCCAACCAGGCCGAGCCCGCTGCCGTGCGCGCCGAGTTGAACAGTCTGATCGATATCATGACCGACTGCGGCAGCCACTGTGGCACGCAGCGTACCGCCCTGACCGTAAAGGCCGCGTGTGCGGCGGTTATGGGCAGTGCTGTGATGCTGCTGCAATAAACGAACGATCGATGCGGTGGGTGAGAGCCCGCCGCCATGACCAAACCAAGGTGTCATTATGACCAAACCGCAAGCCCCTCTGCACCCGGATGCGCCGTTGTATTTGAACGACCACAGCCGTCCTCTTACTCGCCGGGATTTAATTTCCCAGGGTTTTAAAGCGGGTATGGGTACCATCATCGGCGGCTCGCTGAGTGGCCTGCTGGTGAACTCCGCGCTGGCTCAGGAAGTGAATCTGTCCAATGACATTGCAGCCATGATGGAAGAATGCGGAATTGCCACTCAGGGCGCGGGCAAAATTCCGTTTATTTGTTTCGACCTGGCCGGTGGCGCCAGCATGGCCGGCACCAATGTTTTGGTGGGCGGGCCGGGCGGACAACTGGATTTTCTCAGCACCGCCGGCTACAGCAAGCAGGGTGTGCCGGGAGATATGACCCCAGCCTCTTCGACAGAGAATTTTATTAACACCGAACTGGGCTTGGCGTTTCACAGCGACAGCCAATTTCTCGCCGGCATTCTGGAAAAAGCGGGCAGCCATGCCGCTAATATCAACGGTGCTGTCATCCCCGCCCGTTCGGAAAACGACACCGGTAACAATCCCCACAACCCCATGTACGCCATTAACCGCGCCGGCGCTGACGGTGAACTACTGGCCCTGGTCGGTTCACGCACCAGCGAGTCGGGTGGGAACTCTTTGGCACCAGCGTCGATGATCAATCCGGAAGTGCGGCCAACAAAAGTGGACCGGCCCAGCGACGTAACCGGTCTGGTGGACGTGGGCGATTTGGTGAGTCTGATGGATCAACAGGATACCGTGGCGGTGATGGAATCCATTTACCGCATCAGTGATGCGCGTTTGCAGAATGTGAACACTGGCACCGCGTCAGCACGGGATGCACAACTTAAAGAGTTGCTGCGCTGTGGCTACGTGAAAAGCGCTGACTTGGCCGCGCGTTTCGGTGACCCCGCGTCCATTGATCCGGAGCTGGATCCGGACATCGTGGGTCCCACGGGTATTTTCAGCGATGAAGAGTTCAACAGCGATGGCGAGTTTCGCAAAACCGCCTCAGTCATGAAGCTGGTGGTAGAGGGCCGCGCGGGCGCCGGCACCATTACCATGGGTGGTTATGATTACCACACGGGTGAGCGAGGCACAGGCGAAATTCGCGACCTGCGCGCTGGCCGCTGCATGGGGGCCTGTCTGGAGTACGCGGCGCGCAAAGGCCTACCCATTATGGTGTATGTGTTTAGCGATGGCTCAGTTTTCAGTAATGGGATGATCGACAATTCCGTCGCTGGGCGTGGCAAAGGTGTTTGGACTGGCGACAGTCAACAGACCGCCGCATCCTTCTTTTTGGTGTACAACCCAGGCGGGCGCCCGCAACTGATGGAAACCAGCGGCAGTTCCGAGCGTCATCAGCAAATCGGGTATATGCGACCCAGCGGAGACGTGGAAACCGCCTCGACTTCGGTGGCCAATAACGTCAATTTGTTGGTGGAAGCGGTGGCATTAAATTACATGGCGCTGCATGGTGATCAAGGCCAGTTTGCCAGCCGCTTTGCCGGACATGGACTGGGCAACAGCACGGCCATGGATCGACTGACCGCCTTTACGCCCATTTGCAATGGCACCATCGACCAGCCGGTTTAGAACTTTGCCCGGCCCCGGCTGGGCAAAGTGTTATTTTTCGCCCCAACCTACCGAGGCGACCAGGCATTCGATGCCTTCTTCACGGATCGTATCCAGTGCTTCATCCAGGGCTTCCTGATCGGAATCAAACACGTCGTCCCAAACCGTGGAGTTATTTTCTTCATCCACGATTTCAAGAATCCAGCCGTCCTCTTCATCCTGGTAAATTTCAATACTCACTTTGTGGCCATTTTGTTCCACAGTGCGGCTTAAGGGTGAGAGGGTAACTTCGTAATCGTCTTGATCGTCGTTCATATCAGTGTTCCGTATTCGGTAGGTAGAGAAGAGACCGCGGGTGCGGTCGAAATTGGCGAGAGAGTTGGCATAGAGTTTAGTCCTAGCGTGTGGGAATAACAATCGATGAGGCCACGGAATCATTCTGTGGGCGGATGCTGGTCACGAGAGCGAGCCAAGCGAGCGGATCAGGGAGTGGGAACCTTAGCGGGAAGGTGCCCGGGAGGCCTGTTGAGAAAGCTATTCCGCCAGGTCGGTGCAGATGCTAGAGTCCCTGGAAGCCATCTGTTAGGCTGTAGATCGGAGGTTTACCGATGCGACATCAAACCCTGACGCGCCGATTTCTCTTCCTATGCTGCATCGCTTTGGCGGTCCTTGGCCTTAGCGGCCAGGCGGATACAGAGGCTGAACCTCATGTGGCCGAACTCATCGTTGACGGAGCTATAGGCCCCGCCACAACAGATTACCTCACCCGTTCCATGGAGCGCGCCCACGCACAGGGTGCACAGGCCATTATTATCCGCATGGATACCCCCGGCGGCCTGGACGTCTCCACCCGCGATATCATCAAAGCCATTCTGGCGGCTCCCATACCCGTGATCACTTATGTACACCCATCCGGTGGGCGCGCGGCGAGTGCGGGCACTTACATACTTTATGGCAGCCATGTGGCGGCCATGGCGCCGTCCACCAGTATGGGCGCCGCGACGCCCGTCCAAATGGGCGGTGCTCCCGTCCCGGGGGCTGATGATGATCGGGATAATAATGAGCGGGCGAATAATGAAGAAGACGCGGACCAGGAGGAGCGCGAGGAAGAAGACGCGGAGCCTCGTGCACCTACGGGCGACGCCATGGAGCGCAAGATGGTCAATGACGCAGTGGCCTTTATTCGTGGCCTGGCCGAGCGCCATGGCCGCAACGCCGACTGGGCCGAGCGGGCGGTCAGAGAAGGCATCAGTGCAACGGCCAGTGAGGCGCTGGAATTAAACGTCATTGATGTAGTGGCGAAGGATCAAAAAGATCTTTTGGCTCAGGTACACGGTATGGAAGTGGTCATGGATTTTGGGCCACTGACCTTAGAGACGGAAGACCTCCCTATCGTTGAGTACGCGCCCGATTGGCGCAACGAATTTTTGAGCTTGATCACCAATCCACAAATCGCCTCGATTCTGTTATTGATCGGTATCTACGGCTTGATTTTGGAAGGCTACAACCCGGGCGCCATGGTGCCGGGGGTCGTCGGTGTTATTTGCTTATTGATCGGCCTCTACGCACTCCAGGTTTTACCGGTAAATTATGTGGGAGTGGCGCTGATTGTCCTCGGCGCCATTATGATTATTTCCGAGATGTTTGTGCCCAGTTTTGGGGTGCTAGGCATCGGTGGCGTTATTGCGCTGGTGTTGGGCTCCATTATGTTGGTGGATACCGATGTACCCGGTATGGAAGTGTCCTACGAGATTGTGGGCGCTATCGCCGCTGTGGGTGGTATTGCCGTACTGTTTATTGCCACCATGCTTGGGCGCAGTCTCAGAATGCCCCGCCTTGCCAGTGATCAGGCCATGGTGGGGCGCGCAGGGCATATCGTGCAAATCACCGAGGAGGGTTACAAAGTCAGCATTGACGGCGAATTTTGGAATGCCGTGGGTGATGGCTCGCTCAACGAGGGGGAAACGGTCGAGGTGGTTGGACAGGACGGGTTGATACTCACCGTTCGACGCGCCTAGCGGGCTGTCAACAGATCTTTTACTGGGAATAAGTGGAGGACTTATGATACTGGAATATATGGTCGGTTTATTGCTCACCTTCGTGGTGTTACTTGTCGTCTACGCCATTCGAATCTTGCGCGAATACGAGCGCGGCGTAGTCTTCCTGCTCGGGCGTTTTCAATCGGTTAAGGGGCCGGGTCTGGTCATCATCATCCCGTTTTTGCAAACCGTGGAAAAAGTCGACTTGCGCACCGTGGTGATGGACGTGCCCAGTCAGGATGTGATCAGCCGGGATAACGTTTC
Source organism: Marinimicrobium hydrolyticum (assembly GCF_030848505.1). GTDB lineage: Bacteria > Pseudomonadota > Gammaproteobacteria > Pseudomonadales > Cellvibrionaceae > JAVDDU01. The sequence continues at coordinate 416,913 of NZ_JAVDDU010000003.1, read as the reverse complement.
CGTGAAAGTTAACGCGGTGGTGTACTTCCGAGTCATAGACCCACAAAAAGCCATTATCAATGTAGAGCATTACGGCGAGGCGGTCAGTCAGCTTGCGCAAACGACGCTGCGTTCAATCCTGGGTAAACATGAGTTGGATGAAATGCTGGCGGAGCGGGACAAGCTAAACCAGGATATTCAGGACATTCTCGACAAAACGTCCGATTCCTGGGGTATTAAAATCAGCAACGTGGAAATAAAACACGTGGATCTGGATGAGAGCATGGTGCGCGCCATCGCCCGTCAGGCCGAAGCTGAGCGTTCACGTCGCGCCAAGGTTATCCATGCTATGGGTGAATTCGAGGCGTCAAAACAGCTTACCGAAGCGGCAGACGAGTTGTCCAAAAACCCCAATGCCATGACCTTGCGCTATTTACAAACACTGATTGATATCGCCGGTGAGAAAAACTCAACCATTGTGTTCCCGCTGCCGGTGGACCTAATCAGTTCCGTGCTTAAGCAATTTAACGCAGCGAACAAGTAGTCTCTGTTTCTAGCAACTTCGTAAGCAAGCCTGCGGGCCGCGCAGGGTGAGTGTTCAGCAAACGTCGTAAACCCCTCCCTGGGGACTGCCTCAAAAGGTCCCTCTTTTGAGGCTTGCTGAACACTCCCCCTGCGCGACCCTCCTAGCCCGGCGCTACAGTATTCTTTTCGTTCTCGCCATCGGCAGACCAAGCGAAAATAGGAAACCCAAGATAAGATTGGCGGCAAAGCGCTTGGGATTGCTCTTACGGGGTGCTCACCCAGCAGCTCATTTTCGAGTGTCTGATATTCAAGAGCGGGACGGCAACGGGGACAAAAGAGCGAAGCCGCGCTTTATTCGTTTTCTTGCCGAGCATACACCTCAATCGCCTCTGTCTCGTCGACAACTACATCCAGAGCGATAGGTTGGCAACAGACTGAACAATCTTCGGTGTAATACTGCTCGCTTACCGATACGTCGATCAGAACTGTAATCACTTCGCCGCAATAGGGACAGGTAATTCGTTTTTCTACGCGACCCATAAGCACCTCCGCATTTACCATGCCGAAACCGAGCACAGCACGTTTGATCGCCTCTGGCGACCTCACTACCGAGTGTACTCCATTTAGATTGTGGCAAAAATGCCACTGGCTCAACTGATCAGGTTGAGCCTCTGTCAGTCTTTGACGCCAACAGAGGCGGATAAATCCCCTATTTAGCGGGTTGGGATCAAACCAGTTAGCCGTTCCTGCAAGGCGGGCACCACCTCTTGTTCAAACCAAGGATTGCGCCTAAGCCACAGATTATTGCGCGGACTCGGGTGCGGCATGGGCAAGACCCGTGGCCAATAGGCGCGCCAGTTGCGGACTTTCTCGGTGAGGCTCTCTTTCGGCTGAGGCAAATGGTAGGCAAGCGAGTACTGACCGATAACCAAGGTCAGTTCCAGGTTGGGCAGGCACGCCAACAACTGCTCCCTCCAGGCCGGCGCGCACTCGGGCCGTGGAGGCGAATCCCCCGAGCGGCCTGTACCCGGATAGCAAAAACCCATGGGGACGATGGCAATCTGTGACGCGTCGTAAAAAGTCTCGCGGTTGACTCCCATCCACGCGCGCAGGCGTTCACCGCTGGGGTCATTAAACGGCAATCCCGTGGCGTGCACTCGGCGCCCGGGAGCCTGGGCCGCCACCAGCACCCGCGCGCGCGGGTCCAACTGCAATACAGGCCGTGGCCCATCCGGAAGCTCAGCTTCACACAGGCGACAGGCGCGAACCTGCTTGAGCAAATTTTCCCAAGAGGGGGTATTGGCGGTCATTGCGGCTAACTCAATTGCCAGTTGCTTTGATGACACTATGGAACACAGTTAGGTGCCGGGAGTTCATTGTCCACAGGATCGAACAGCCACGAGTGGGGCTTATGATGTGTGACTATGCGCCAACTGGGGGTGGCGTCCAAAACAATGTCGATCCCTGAGAAGTGGTCGGTGGTATGTCATTGATGCTCATGGTCTTATTGCGCCCGCTGAAAGCGGCGCCGCAGGCCTTGCCTGAGGTTAGCTGCCTTCACGGCTGAGTGTGATCTCAACCCTATTTGGGGCCCCTGGTGGGCCCCTTTTTTGTTTTGGCTATTGAGGGTTGGAGGTCTGAACCCCCAGAATTCAAATTGGCTTAATGTAAGCGCCTTGCGTTTCAAAAGGCTATGGCTCGAAATCCAAACCAATTGGCATTTTCGTTCGGGGAAATAGGGTATTTTGACGCATCTAAGTCAAAATAGGGGAGGCGCCGCCACGGTGGCCAGTCCTCCCTATATCCCTAACCTTGGGGTTGCGCAAATGATCAGTGAAACCTTAGCCCTTGCCACCGGCGCCGTTGTGGGTGCCGTGAGCACGGCGGGCATCTACCGCAGCAGTCAGGCCGCGAATGTACGCCGTGCGATTGCCAGCGTGCTGCGCTACCTGGACGCGGACTCTCACAAGCCACTGGGCGATCTGGCCCAGAAGCTGAAGCTGCACTTGGAGTTGGTCAATGAGGCTGACGATTTGGTGGCGCGCAGTGACTGGGCCAAAAAGCAAAAACGCCGTTTTGTCATGTCCGCGGTAGAAGTGATCAAAGCCCGCAACAAAGGTGTGACCAAAGCGAATCAAAACGAGTTTCTTGAGCGCCAGGGCCGGCTGCAAGAAGCGGGCGAACTGCTTTTGGGCTATATGCAGTTTCCGAGCCTCCTGTGGGTCAAAGCGACCCTTTTCCGCATGATCAGTCGCTGGCGTTAGGCTCGCGCAGACGATTGAAATTCCCCCGGGGATCTGGAAGATATCCCCTATGAAGAAGCATATTGTGGTGTTAACCGGCGCCGGCATCAGTGCGGAAAGTGGCTTAGGCACTTTCCGCGCGTCGGACGGTTTGTGGGAGCGGCATCGCATTGAAGATGTGGCTACCCCGGAAGGCTTTCAGCGCGATCCTGAGCGGGTTTTGCAATTCTATAATGAGCGTCGCGATCAGTTACGCCAAGCGGAGCCCAATGCGGCCCATTTTGCCTTGGTGGAGCTGGAGAGCAGTCACCGCGTTACCATCATCACCCAGAACATCGACGACCTTCACGAGCGCGCCGGTTCTTCCCATATTGTGCATTTGCACGGTGAGCTCACCAAAGCCTGTAGTTCCCAGGATGTGGAGCTGATCTACGATATCGGTTACCAGCCCATTGAGCTGGGCGGTCGATGTGAGCTGGGCAGCCAGTTGCGGCCCTTCGTAGTCTGGTTCGGCGAATCGGTGCCCATGTTGGAGCGCGCCGCCGAGTTGGTCGCGGAGGCTGATCATCTGCTAGTGGTGGGTACCTCCTTGCAGGTGTATCCCGCCGCCGGGTTGGTTGAGTGGGCGGGGCCGTCAATACCCATCACGGTTATCGATCCAGGCACACCCGCTCATGTGCGAGGTGCTAATGTTTTACGTAAGCGCGCCAGTGAAGGGGTTCCCGCTTGGGTGGAGGAATTGAGAGCGCGAGTGGATTAGTGTCCCTCAGCTTTAGATGCTGGAACGTCCTATCCGAATGAAGGGCGCAGGCCAGTGGTCGCTCATTGTTAACGAAAAGCCCCCTGCTTTTGCGCGATCAGGTATCACGCCCGCAACAACTTTTCGCCTTGAAATTTCACCTCATACTACCGTTACACAGATTACGCGCCTGATCGCGGAGTGGGCTTGGCTGGCGAAAAGATCCTTTTTGATCTGCTTCTAGTTAGTGGGCGGACCGCTCAAACTGCCTCCAGGCGGGCCATTGCGGCATTTTCGTAACTTCCGTTAAATGCCGAATTCGTGTGCAGTTCAGGCAGCGAAAAATGCAAAAAATGCGCTTACAACACATTTTGTTTATCGCGACATTTCGCTGTATTATCAGGGCTTTAAGCAAGGTAGCGAAGCGACATGAGTTTAGGAAACGCACTGAAAGAATTGAGGAAAAGCCAAGGGTTGACCCTGGCGGAGTTGGCGGCACGCACCGACTCTCATGTCGGTAACTTGTCGCGCATTGAAAGGGATGCTGCCAAGCCAAGCCTGGATCTTCTTTACCGACTCGCCGACGCTTTGAGCTTTTCACTAGCCGATATTTTTTCCGTTGCTGAGCAGTCGGAAGCGGACGGTGAGCAGGTTGCGTTGAACGCGTTGTTCATCTCGCTTCTGGAACAGGATCGTGAACTGCTGCTTGAGTTTGCCCGCTTGTTGCAAAAGCGCGCTAGTCGATCCCCAGAGGACGTCTACGTTCAGGAGCAGTCAGTCCCCGCTGAAACCGAGGAGTCTGAGGAGTCCGAGGAGGACGAACACGGGGAGGTTATGGAAACGGAAGGTTCGGGGGAAGCTTCCAACGACTGAGTTGACTTGGGCATTAAAAGCCCAGTAACCGGTCGATTGCAAAAAAGTACTCTTCCAGTTGCGGGTTCTGCACCCGCGAAAACTGCTCCCAATTGACCCGCGCCCAATCGCTTTCCCGAAGTGCGTTCCTGTATTTTTGCACTTGGTCGTGACCGATTGTCACCACGGGGGAGTGCATAATGATATTTTTATTGCTGGCAACGCCTTGCCAATGATCATACAGAACCACGGCAGCCCAAGCCCCTTCGAGAAAGTGTCCGCCCACGTCGGCGCTGACCTTGCCAGCCTTAATCGCTTCCAATGAACCCTCTGTCCAACCCAAGGTGCTGATCACCACATCGTCGCCCGGAGTCTTTCCGTGCGCTTCAAGTGCGGGGAGAATGCCTGCCAGCATCAGTCCGCTCGCCGTCCATATACCCTGGACATTGGGGTGACGTTCAAGTGACTTTTGAAGGTTTTCACCGGCACTGTCCGCTGACCAATCAGTGCTGATCAGCTCCAGCAGGTGCAACTGAGGGGCATCGTTCAATACGTTGCGCAAGCCAGCGTTTCGCGCCTTGGCTGGAAGGTCCCGCTCCGCCCCGGAAAGCGCAATGATGTTTATCTGGCCGGCGGCGTCCGTAAGATTTTTGGCCAGCGCGGCGTCCAGTAAGTGCTGTCCCACCAAGTAGCCTATCTGTTCATCCGGTGGAGTGATCTGCCCCAGCCAATAATCAAAGCGTTGCGCGGCCAGCGACTGTTCGTCGCCGGTGAGGCCTGAATTTATCATCACGGTAGGGACTTGCCGCGCCTCGGTTTTTTCCAAAAGCTTCATGGACAACCCGGGAATGTGACTGAATACAATGCCGTCGGGTTTCTTATCTCGGGCCAGAACTTCAGTCAGCGTGGCCTCAATGTGCTCGGCGTTCATGCCGTAAAACGCTTCCACATCCATGCCCAAGCCACCGGCTGCGACTTCCATAACCGCGGTCAGACCACCCCAAAACGGATTTTCTTCCGCGCCCACGGAAAGCATGACGATATGTCCCCGTTCGGCTATCGGTTGGTCGCCGGCTAGGGCCGTTGTGGCGGAGGCCCAAAGCGAGAAAAAAATCGCCATTAGAAGCCGTGAGCGGTAACTCCGGGCCATGGCACTCTCCTAAGTTAGCGGTCCTGATCGGCGGCGGTCAGCTGGGTCAGGTATGCCACCAAATCCCGCAGTTGGCTGGCTGACAACATGCCTTCCATGGACGGCATGCCCGAGCCGGAGTAGCGCCGACTTGTCACCTCGGATTTTTCAATTTTGGTTTTTTCGCCCCGATCCATAAGCGTCAGAGTGTGCTCGTCTTCGGCCTCGAAGTGGCCACTGAGTTGGCGCCCGTCGGAGAGCGTGACTGTGATACGTCCAAACCCGGGAGACACGCGCGCTCCTGGGTCTACCAGCGCTTGCAGCAACTGTTCTCGAGAAAGCCGAGTGCCCGCTTCCGTAAGATCCGGACCCACCGGGTTGCCCCGGCCGCCAACGGTGTGGCAACGAATACACTGGGCGCTGCTATCGTGGAAAAACAATTGCTCGCCGGCTTCGGCATCGCCGCCCCAGAGGGATTCCCGGTGACGCTCCAGGGGTTGATCTGGATCCTTGCGGCTTTGGTAGTCGCTTATCAATTTCTGCAGAGAGGGGGCGCCTGTGGAGTGAGCGGCTTCCAGCACATCCAGCTGCAGTTCTGGAGCCAGGTCGCCCTCTTGCAGCAGCTGCATCTGTTGCGCCAATAGGTTGTGGGCCTGTGGACTGTCGATAGTGGCCAGGGAGCGCAGCGCGGATTGCTGTTCACTGATCGAGCCGTTAGCGAGCAGAATCGAATGCATGGCGACCGTTTCCGCCGTGGGTAAACCCAATTGCGGCAGTAGTTCTAAGCCGGCCATGCGGACACTCGAATGATCATCTTGCATGGCGATGGTGGCCACTTCGTTCATGGGTTCGAAGCCCAGCTTATGCAGAGCCAACAGGGCAGTCTTGCGCACCGTGGGTTGAGTGTCTTCGCTCAGCACTTGTCGGAGCGCGGTGCCCGCTTCACTCACGTTCAGCTCGGCCAATGCCTGTATTGCAGCTTCCCGGACTTGGAGGTTTGAATCGCGTAGCAGTGGCTGGTAAGTCAGTGCTAATGGCTGCTGCGCTTCGCGTTGTGCATGCTGCACAGCGCCACGGTAGCGACCGGTGACCCGATCGAACGTGGATGAGTCGGTCCACACCGCGAGCGTGTCCAGGGCCTCGGTCCGTAAATGGCCGGCCATGGTCGTGTCGAGGGCGAAGTCCACCAGTCGCTGAGCCGACTGTTCGCCGCCCACGTAAAGGTTGGCGTTGATCAAACGGCGCAGCAGCGGTTCATTGTGAAACGGCGGCTCGGCGAGAAGGGCCGCTAACGGTGGCAATGCGTCGGCCACGAACTGATCGTCGCTGATCAGGCGCGCGGCGTTGGTGACGATAAACTCGCTCTGCATTTGACCATTGTGGTCTTCTTCCAGGAACAGCCCCAGCGCCGGGCTTTGCATGCGCCCCAGGGCGATTAGAGCGGCAATACGCACAGCGTCGGAGCGGTGATGGCGCAGCTCGGCCAAAGCACTCTCGTCGCCGATGCGGGCCAGCGCTATGGCACCGGCCTGACGGAGGTAGATGTCCTGGTCATTGTTATCCTCCAGCATGCTGACCACAGCGCCTAGCGCATTGGGGTCTCCAATCTGGCCCAGTGCCTGGGCCGCGAAAAAGCGCACTCTTGCCTCGTCATCTCGCAAACGCTTCTGCAATGCCTGGTTGGCACCGGCGTAGCCGGCATCTCCGATCAATTTGGCCGCTTGCGCGCGGACTTCTGGGTCCGGGTCTTCCAGCAAGGGGACCAAGTCGCGCGCCTGCGCGGGCTGGGCGCGCGCCATTTGCCCCAGGCCCCACAGGGCGTGGATGCGGGCCAGTTGCTGTTCGCCATGCTTGGCTGTTTTCAACAGCTCCCCCCGGGCGTCCCGGCGTACCATTTCGAACTGGGCCTTTTGGCGAACGCGCATATCCGCGTGGTCCAGCAGGTTGAGTAGTTGGTTTGATGGCTGAGCGGTAAAGTCTTCGGCCAGCAGGGCTTGGGTTTCGGCCCGCTGGGGGTGGGCCAGTTCGGGTGTTACGTCCACCTTCCAGATACGTCCCTCGCCACTGAGTGCCCAGCCTTCCAGCCAGTCAGCGGCATAGAGGCTGCCCTCGGGGCCGAACGACAGGCCCGTAGCTTGAAACCCGCGCAGTACGGGCTTCTGAGCCGACAGCGCGAAGGAGGCGCCGTTTGGCTCCAAAGTAAAGGCGCTAATGCCCGAACGGGCCGCCGTGCCCAGGAACTCAGCAACGAAAAAATGCCCCTGCCAGCTCTCGCTCAACGCTGTGCCCGGGTTGTAGGTCATACCGGCGGGGCCGGATTCGAACGGTGCGATGGGCGGCAGCAGGTGCGCGGCCTGCTCGGGGAAGTGAGGCTGGTAGTAGTCCTCATCCATCCAAACCCGGTAGCGATTGTTTTTCGGGTCTCGGTATTTGCCCAGCTGCCAATAGGTGCGCCAGCCGCTGTCGGAACCGTCCACCAGATAGACAATGCGCTCGTATTCGCCATCGTGGTCGCCGTCATTGTCCACGCCAATCAGATTACCGTACTCATCAAAGGCGAATTCGTGGGCATTGCGCAGCCCGGAGGCAAAAACTTCGAAGTTGCTGCCATCGACTTCGCTGCGCACAATCACGCCTTGGTTGGAGTAGGGCCAGCGTTTGCCGTCGCGGTCGGTGACATCCATTCCCACATCACCGATGGCGTAATACAGGCGCCCGTCTGGCCCCAGGGTAAGACCCGACATGCCGTGGCCGCCGAAGCCAATATGCACACCAAAGCCGTGTGCGATAGAGGTTTTGGTGTCGGCGCGGCCATCACCGCTGCTGTCTTTCACCCGCCAGGCATCCGGTGAGACGGTCAGAAACAGCTCTTCCAGTTGATCGTGAAAATAAATTCCTCCCAGCACGTCGGTCACTTCCGTGTGGAAGTCCTTCAGGTAAACCCGACGCTGGTTGGCACGGCCGTCGCCGGTGGTGTCTTCCAGAAGTAGAACTTCCTCTTTATATACCGCCAAATCCCGCCAGTCGTGAGAGCCGTCCTGATTGCGGTCGTCCAGCCAGAGGTTGTGCTCGCTGCGCTCTGGCGCCAGCTCCCGGTGTAGGAAGTTGCGCCGATCCTCCACGGTTCGGAACGACATGGACTCGAACTCCCAGTCCCGGTGGCTGCGAATGTCCAGCTCCGAGGTCCGGCGCCGGTGGGTGATGGTGGTCCAAACCCGACCTTGGTTATCCGCATGAATGGCTACCGGGTCGCCTACCAGGTGTTCCGACGCCCACAGCTGACCGGTGAGCCCTTCGGCCAGCTGCAAATTGACTTGGCTTTTGGCGTAAGCCACCGCCTCGCGGATCTCACTATCGCTCGCCACCACCGGATCGGACTCGTGCGCGGGCAGCGCAGCCACGGGTTCGGTGCGTGGCTGGTCGGATGGTTTTTCTGGGAAGCAACCCGCGAGCAGTGAGCAGGACAGCGCCACTGTCAGAGGTGCGCCGAGACGGAATGGGAGGGAGTGCAGCTTCATGTGTACACGCAACTATATTATTGATTGGCACCAGCTTGGGGTTGGCGGTTCGCCCGAGTATAGAAGACTCGGGTGTGGATTCCCACGTTCCGCTGCAATGATGACAGTGAGTGGGAAAAGAGCTCGGTAGTCTGAGGCTACCAGGGGGTGTGCGGGGTGAGTGTTCAGCAAGCCTCAAAAGAGGGACCTTTCGGCCGGCGCTCCGGTGAGGCAGTCCCCATGGACGACTCACAGGGAAGTGAGGAGTGTCCCGAAGCGTCGGGAGCGCGTAGGGACTGGGTTTACGACGGTTGCTGAACACTCACCCTGCGCGGCCCGAGGGCTTGCTTACGAAGCAGCTAATTTGAGCACTTATCCAGCTGGGTTGAGATGGGAAGGTAACTGGCTATCAGCTCGAGTCGTTTGGGCGCTCTAGTACGGGGTTCCAGTTTGCGAAATACAAAGTGGTTATGACCACCTTTGCATTTGCTCGAAAGTGGGACGACACAGATTCGCCCTTCTTGAGACAGTCTGCCCCGGATGAATGCAAGTTCACTGGTCTCTTTAGCCCCGGGGGCGCCCAATCGCTCGCCGGGGCATTTTTTTTGTAAGAGCTTGCAGACGCCAGCTTAACCGATAACAAGAGACGTTCATCATGAGACAACCTCTGCTGAGGCTCCGTCAATTTGGCCTCACTAGACAACTATCCACAATCGGCATCGGGATGCTCCTGGCGTCGCTGGTGGCCTGCAGTGGCCTGCGGGAAGAGCCAGGCACCGACCCCAACCGCTGGCCTCAGCTGACCAATCCATTGGCGAACGAACAGGCTGTGGAAGAGGAAGTGAATCGACTGCTGGAGCGCATGACGGTTGAGCAAAAAGTCGGGCAACTGATTCAGCCTGAACTGCGCAATATTACCCCCGAGCAGATTCGCCAATATCACATTGGTTCTTTGCTCAATGGCGGGGGTTCCTATCCTAATGGCGACAAATACGCGAGCGTGGACGATTGGCTCGCCCTCGCTGATAGCTTCTATCTGGCTTCCATGGACGAGCGCGACGGCGGGATCGCCATTCCCATCATTTGGGGTACCGACGCGGTGCATGGCCACAATAACGTCGTCGGGGCGACCCTCTTCCCCCATAACATCGGTTTGGGCGCCGCCAACAATCCCGAGTTAATACGCAAGATCAACGAAATCACCGCCCTCGAAGTGGCGGTGACCGGAATGGACTGGAATTTTTCCCCCACCGTCGCTGTGGCGCGAGATGATCGCTGGGGTCGCACCTACGAAGCTTACGCGGAGAGCCCGGAACTGGTAAAAGCCTACGCTGGTGAAGCGGTGAATGGCTTGCAGGGGCAGGTCGGCACTGAGTCCTTTTTTGGGCCGGGACGACTGATTGCCACTGCAAAACATTTTGTCGGTGACGGCGGAACACAGGACGGCGTCGACCGGGCCGACGCGCGTATGAGCGAAGAGAAACTGCGGGACATTCACTCGCCCGGGTATTTCAGCGCCATTGAAGCCGGCGTCCAAACGGTGATGGCGTCATTCAATAGTTGGAACGGCGTCATGCTTCACGGCCATGAATACCTACTCACCGATGTGCTGAAAGAGCGCATGGGTTTTGACGGTCTGGTGGTGGGTGATTGGAATGGCCACGAATTTGTGGATGGTTGCACCCGCGACAGTTGCGCCCAGGCGTTCAATGCCGGCGTGGACATCTTTATGGCCCCGGACAACTGGCAAGCGCTTTACGCCAATACGCTAGCCCAAGTTAACAGCGGAGAAATCAGCCAGGCACGGCTCGATGATGCCGTGCGGCGCATTTTGCGGGTAAAGCTGCGAGCGGGCATGTTTGAAAAAGGTCTACCCTCCGAGCGCCCCTACGCCGGGCAAAGCGAATTGCTGGGAGCGCCGGAGCATCGCGCCGTGGCGCGACAGGCGGTGCGCGAATCCCTGGTACTGTTAAAAAATAACGGCGGACTTTTGCCGCTGGATCGCCACAGTCGCGTGTTGGTGGCCGGCGACGGAGCTCATGATATTGGCAAGCAGTCGGGTGGCTGGAGCGTCACCTGGCAGGGCACCGGCAACACCAACGATGACTTCCCCGGTGGCACTTCCATTTATCAAGGCATTGCCGAAATCGTAACAGCGGCTGGCGGGCAGGTGGAACTCCAGGAAGATGGCCATTATCAGGAGCGGCCCGATGTCGCCATAGTGGTGTTTGGTGAAGATCCCTATGCGGAAATGCAAGGCGATGTTAGTCACCTGAACTACACTTCCGACACCGACTTGGCACTCTTGCAGCGCCTGCAAAACCAGGGCATCCCCGTGGTTTCGGTATTCATCACCGGTCGTCCCTTGTGGGTCAATGCAGAACTGAACGTTTCCGATGCGTTTGTCGTGGCTTGGCTGCCGGGTTCCGAGGGCGCCGGCGTTGCAGATGTCTTGTTCCGCGATGACCAGGGCGCCGTCAACCACGATTTTAAAGGCCAATTGTCATTTTCCTGGCCCGCGAACGCCGTGCAATCGCCGCTCAATGACGGCCAGGACGATTACCAGCCGCTATTTGAGTACGGTTACGGTCTGACGTATGCGGATCGTGATCATAACCTGCCCATCCTTCCCGAAGAGAGCGGCATCAGCGCCACCGATGGCACTGAGGTTTTGGATATTTTCCGCGACCGTCCACTGGCGCCCTGGGAGTTGGTGATCGCTGACGGCAGTCGCCGTCATCTGCCAGTCACCGGTAGCGGTGCCAGCGTGCCCGGTGTCACGGTTCAGTCTATCGATCGCTATGTACAGGAGGACAGCCGCCGCCTGCAGTGGTCGGGTGACGACTTGGCGAGAGTCAGTTTGCAAGCCACACAACGGACCGACCTGGAGCCCTATCTGGCTGAACGAGCGGCGCTTCAGTTTGATCTGCGCGTTGACACGCCACCCAGCGCCGAAATCGTGGTGGGCATGGCCTGTGGCCAGGATTGCGGTGCGGAACTTGATCTGACGGACGCCTTAAGCCGGGCCCCGGTGGGAGAGTGGCAAACGCATTCGGTGGATCTGCAGTGCTTATCCGATGGTGGCACAGAGTTGGCTTTGGTGCTGGTGCCCTTTTACCTGGCCAGCGCTGGAGCAATGGAACTGGATCTACACCATGTACGCATCGTTCCCGACGCTGCTACGCAACAACCCTGTGAGTGAATTTCCCAAGACAACCAACGACAATAACGAGGTGCTTATGAAATGGAATCCCGGCTTTACCCTATCCGCTACCGCACGCCTAAGTGCGGCCGCCATGGTGCTTTCTCTGTTCGCCTGTGGCGGCAGTTCCAATAAGCCTGAACCCACTGATCCCGATGAGGAAACACCACAAAACGGTTGGGAGCTGGTGTGGAGCGATGATTTTGAGGGTGATCAGATTGACACCAGCAAGTGGTCCCATGAAGTGAATTGTGCCGGTGGTGGCAACAACGAGCTTCAGTGCTACACCGAACGATCCGAAAACAGCTACGTGGAAGACGGCCGTTTGTACTTAGTGGCCCGTGAAGAAAGCTACAGTGGCCCCGGCGTATTCGATGATGATCCCGCCTATGACCCGGACGATCAATCGGTACAGAGGGATTACACCTCCGCTCGGCTGCGCACTAAGAATTTGGGTGATTGGCGCTATGGCCGCATTGAAGTAACCGCAAAAATGCCTGAAGGTCAGGGCATTTGGCCGGCTATTTGGATGATGCCCACGGACAGTGTCTACGGCGGTTGGCCGCGCAGCGGCGAAATCGATATCTTCGAGGCGGTCAATACCAACGCGTCCGGCGGCAATGAGATTCACGGCACCCTGCACTACGGCCGGCTATGGCCGGATAACCAATACAGTGGCGCGGCGTTTGTTCCGGAAGAGCCTATCTGGGAAGACTTCCACACCTACGCCGTTGAGTGGGAGGAAGGTGAAATTCGCTGGTACTTTAATGATCAGCACTTTGCCACTCAAACCCAGGATGGCTGGTTTACCTATACCTGGAATGGCCAGGAAGAAGGCTTTCAAATGGGGCCAGGCGCTGCGCCTTTCGATCAGGACTTTCACTTAATTATCAATGTTGCCGTGGGTGGCAACTGGCCCGGTTCTCCCAATGCCGAGACACAATTTCCGCAACAAATGGTGGTGGACTCAGTACGGGTCTATCAGTGCAGCGAAGATCCAAGTACCGGCAAGGGATGTGCAACGGTTGACCCGGACGTGGATCCTTTGACCGGCAACCCGGCGCCAGAAGTGAATGCATTTTCACTGTATGAAAACGGCCCTGCGGTGTTGACTCATGAGGTGGGTGATCAGGAAGTTACCAACGCGCTTGTGCCGGCCTACTACGAAGCTTCCCCGGGGAATGTAACGGCCGACCCAGACGCGCTGCATGATGGTGAAACGGTGTGGGACATCCAGTTTAATGGTCCTGGAAATGTGTTTCTCATGTCCGGCTCCATGGAGGATACACCGGAGCTGGAGGATGGTCTGCGCTTTACCAACATGTCCGTATACGGTGAACTGCGTTTTGATTTGTTCGTGGAAAGTATTGACGAGGATACACAACTGCTGGTGAAGCTGGACAGCGGTTGGCCTAACGTCAGCTACCACGCCATCGATGTTCCTGAGACCGGCGAGTGGACGTCCGTGTCTGTGCGCATCTCTGATTTGCTGCCCAACGACATTGAACCGGGTGAGGTGGATTTAAACCGAGTGCTAAACGTCTTCGTCATTGAGCCGGAAGGCGGACTCGCCCACATCAAACTCAATAACATTCATGTACGCTGCCTGGCCGACTGCGCCCTGGACCCGGTGCCTGTGGGGGTGAGCAGTGTGTTGGATGAAACCTTCGCGGTGTTTGAGGACGGTGAGCCCGGCGTGAATTGGGATTTTGGTGTGGGTAGCTGGGATAATGATTCAGGCCATGTGAGTGTGGACGTGGTTGAAGACTCGGACCGAGGGCCGGTTCTGGAAGTCGCATTCAATAGCGCTGATCATAATGGCTTGGCCTTTATTCAGGCGACTTCAGGTAAGGACCTCACCGCCTTTGCAGAAGATGGTCAACTGGTGTTTGACCTGCAGGTCGTCGACTACGGCACCAATACCAGCGGACTGGTTGTTAAGGCCGAGAGTGGCCCGGCCACCGGTACTGGCGACTACATCATCACTCCGGCCCCACCAGTGGGTGAATGGGTGGAAGTGGTGATCGATGTCGCAGACATGCTCCAGCACCCAGGTACTGCCGACAATTTTGCGCTGGACTCAGTGAACACGCCGTTTGTCATCCTGCCGGTTTGGGATGATCAGCACGGAGTTCGCCTGCGTTTGGACAATATTTACTGGGTTCGTTAAACGCCCTGAATCGCTTTTGTTATAGGCTCGCGCGGGTGAGCAGCTTAGATATCGGTCCTTTGATATTGCTAGGTTAGCCCGCGCAAGTTCTACAGCACGAGGCATGGTGGTCAAGTGTTGGCCACCTCATGTTTCGCATTCTTTTTGGTAATCTCAACGCGCGCGGCCTATAATTCCCGAACACAATAACGTTTATAGACGAAGTACTGCGCGGAAGAATGCAAGAGCATATATTCAATATCCATGATGTCGTGTTGTTTATGACCGTGGCGGAGTGCATTCTCCTGGCGCTGTTCCAAGCGGTGCTACCCGCGCGGGATAGGCTCTATGGACGGCTGCTGGCGGCGTTTTTGATTGTTATTGCCGCGAGCGCCGCCACCACACTCATTCTGTGGAACGACGCTGTTCACACTACCCCCGTGTTTGACCAGAATTTCCTGCCATATTTTTTGATGGCGGCCTTGATGCTTAAAGGCCCCATACTGTATCTGTACGTCGCCTCGATTACCCACAACGGATTTTCCCTGCAGCCCAGTCACTTGGTTCACCTCAGTCCCGCACTGGGGGCCTTTATCGCGCTTGCCGTATTTGGTGTGGACAGCAGTGATTTGCGACAGTTGGCGCCAGAGGAAGCTCAAACTCCAGGCGCGGTGGTCACTTTTTTATGGGATGCCGTTAAATTAGTGCCTTTCGCGTACGCGTTGGCCTCTGTGGTGTTGGTACACCGCTACCGCAAAAAGTTGAAGGACGAGTACTCTCACTTCTCTACCGTGGAGCCAGTGTGGTTGAAGATTCTGGCGGTAGGCTTCTTGGCCAGCTGGGGCTGGTCGGTGGTCGTGAATGTGAGCGCGCGCTTTGTCACTCCAAATACGGCGGACTCCTTGGGTATTGCGGACAACTACGTGACGTTTGTTCTGATCAACGCCATGTTTATCTACACGTTAGCCTACGCCCACCAAGTGCTCGCCACGCGCTCGGAGCCGACGCGCGACGCGCTGGAGGATGGGCCGTCGGCCTCCGCCATTGAGCGCGTTCAGAAAATCATGGAGGTGGACAAAATCTACCTGGAGCACAACCTCAATATTGAAAACTTCTCCAATAGAGTCGGCTTGCCGGTGAAAGAAGTCTCAGCGGTGATCAATAAACATTTCGGCACAAACTTCTTCGAGTTCATCAACGCCTACCGGGTAGCGGAAGCTAAGGCACTGCTGGCGGATCCATCGCTCAGTGATAAAACGATCCTGGATATTCTGCTGGAGTCAGGCTTTAACAGTAAGTCGGCGTTCCATCGCTTTTTTAAACGATTGGTGGGGATGTCGCCCAGCGAGTTTCGGCGTAAACAACTCGTTGACCAGGAGGAGGTTTCCGCCGTTTGAATGGGCGTTGCCTCCTCTGATCAATCGTTATTCCGAGACGGCGCTGTCTGTAACCTCGGCCGGAACCAAGCCCAGGTTTCTGACGATGCTGGCCGTGGGTTCATACTGATTCATGGTGTAAAAGTGCAAGCCGGGCGCACCATTTTCCAACAGTACTTCACACAACTCCGTAACCAATTCTTCACCGAATGCCTTTAGGCTTTCGGCATCTTCGCCATAACTTTCCAAGCGCTTGCGCAACCAGCGGGGAATCTCCGCCCCGCAGGCGTCGGAAAAACGGGTCAAGTTGCGGTAATTGATAATGGGCATGATCCCGGGATAAATGGGTTGTTGAATGCCCGCCCGGTGGCACTGATCCATAAAATAGAAGTAGGCATCGGGGTTGTAAAAATATTGGGTGATGCCGCTGTTGGCGCCCGCGTCGAACTTACCTTTCAGGTAGCGAATATCCTCGCCGTAGCTCTTCGCCTGGGGGTGAATTTCCGGGTAGGCGGCTACTTCCAAGTGAAAATGGTCACCGTAGTGTTTGCGAATAAAGGCCACCAGTTCATTGGCATAAACCATTTCAAAACTGCCGCCCACACCTGACGGCATATCACCGCGCAGGGCTACCATACGTTCAATGCCGGCGTCCCGGTACTCATCGATTAAAGCCTTGATGCTCTCTTCGGTATCGCCACCAAAAGACAAATGGGGCGCTACGGGTACACCCAGGCTATGGAAGTGTTTTACCAAGCCTTTGGTGTTGTCGCGTGTCGAACCACCAGCGCCATAGGTGACAGAAAAAAAGTCCGGTTCGAATTCGGACAGTTGAGTGCGCACCTTGAGGAGCTTTTCCCGTCCCTCGGGGGTTTTTGCCGGGAAGAACTCAAAGCTTAAGCGCAGTTGCTGATCGGTCATTGTTATTACTCGTGCTGATTCTGTTCGGCTGCAAGGCGCGGCCATACGCTAAAGTGTTGACCGCGCAAAGCTGGCATAACCGGCTTTGCGCGGCATAAACCTAGTACTTGTAGCTTTCGGGTTTGAATGGGCCTTCCACTTCCACGCCGATGTACTCGGCCTGGTGAGGAGTTAGTTGGGTGATTACACCACCAAAACCTTCCACCATGTCTTTAGCCACTTCTTCATCCAGTTTTTTCGGCAGCACTTTTACGTACAGGTGCTCTTTCTTCTGGTTGGCTGGCAGGTCCGCGAATTTGCGTTCGTACAAATACATCTGAGCCAGTACCTGGTTGGCGAAGGAGCCATCCATAATGCGCGATGGGTGACCGGTGCCGTTGCCCAAGTTCACCAGGCGGCCTTCGGAGAGCAGCAACAAGTGATCGTTGCTCGTTACATCCCGATAGATTTTGTGAACCTGGGGCTTAACCTCTTGCCACTGCCAGTGCTCGCGCATGTAGGCGGTATCGATCTCGCTATCGAAGTGGCCAATGTTGCACACCACGGCGCCGTTTTTCAGGGCTTTGAGCATGGGCGCGTCACACACATTGATATTACCGGTGGTGGTTACCAGCAAATCGGTGGTGCCCAACAATTCACGGTTTAGGTCGTCGTCTTTACCGGTGTTGAGCCCGTTCTTGTACGGTGATACTACTTCGAAGCCGTCCATGCAGGCCTGCATGGCACAGATGGGGTCGACTTCCGTTACTTTTACAATCATGCCTTCTTGGCGCAGGGATGCGGCCGAACCTTTACCCACATCGCCGTAGCCAATCACCAGCGCTTTTTTGCCCGACAGCAAGTGATCGGTGCCGCGCTTGATGGCGTCGCTCAGGCTGTGCCGACAGCCGTACTTATTGTCGTTTTTGCTCTTTGTGATGGCATCGTTAACATTGATCGCCGGCACCTTGAGCTGGTCCTTTTTGAGCATGTCCAGCAACCGGTGTACGCCGGTAGTGGTTTCTTCGGAAATACCGTGAATTTTGTCCAGCTGTTCGGGGTACTTTTCGTGCATTAACTGAGTCAGGTCGCCGCCGTCATCGAGAATCAGGTTGGAGTCCCACACTTCACCGTTTTTCAAGACAGTCTGCTCAATGCACCACCAGAACTCTTCTTCGGTTTCGCCTTTCCAGGCGAACACCGGCACGCCAGCGGCGGCAATGGCTGCAGCGGCGTGATCCTGAGTCGAGAAAATATTGCACGAAGACCAGCGCACTTCCGCTCCCAGCTCCACCAGCGTCTCAATCAGTACGGCAGTCTGGATGGTCATGTGAATGCAGCCCATGATTTTAGCGCCCGCCAGGGGTTTGTTGTCCTTGTACTTGCGGCGCAGCGCCATCAGTGCGGGCATTTCGCCTTCGGCGATATCAATTTCCATACGGCCCCATTGGGCCAGTTGTTCAAATTCGGCGGCGCTTTTGGCGCTGACTTTATAGTCGGTAAAGTTGGCGGCGATGTTCATTGTGATCTCCAATTAAAACTTTTATGAATTCGGTTTGGGTTACAGGTACTTTTTCAAAACCTGAGCTTTGTCGGTCTTCTCCCAAGTGAAGTCCGGCAGTTCGCGGCCAAAGTGACCGTAGGCGGCGGTGTTGCGGTAAATGGGCCGTTTTAGATCGAGCATGGCAATTAGGCCGCGCGGGCGCAGGTCAAAATGCTCGCGCACCAACTTGACGATTTCGTCGTCGGGTATACGGCCGGTGCCAAAAGTGTTAATGCAAATGGAAGTTGGCTCTGCAACACCGATGGCGTAGGACACCTGGATTTCACACTGGCGCGCCAGTCCGGCGGCGACAATGTTCTTGGCCACATAGCGACCTGCGTAGGCCGCTGAACGGTCCACCTTGGAGGGATCTTTGCCTGAGAAGGCACCGCCGCCATGGCGAGCCATGCCGCCGTAGGTGTCGACAATAATTTTCCGTCCGGTAAGGCCGCAGTCCCCCACGGGCCCGCCAATAATGAACTGACCGGTGGGGTTGATGTGATAGCGGGTGTCCGCGTGCAACCACTCTTCCGGCAACACTTTGTTGATGATTTCCTCGCGCACCGCTTCATGAATTTGCGATTGAGTGACACTCGGGCTGTGCTGTGTGGAAAGCACCACAGCGTCAATCGCCACAGGTTTGCCATCTTCATAACGCAAGGTTACCTGGCTTTTCGCATCCGGGCGCAACCACGGCAAGGTGCCGTCTTTGCGCAGCTTCGCCTGCTGCTCCACCAGGCGGTGGGCATAGTAAATGGGGGCGGGCATCAGCACGTCGGTTTCATCGCTGGCGTAACCAAACATCAAGCCCTGATCGCCGGCGCCTTGATCTTTGTCCGCGCCCTCATCAACGCCCATGCTGATATCTGAGGATTGTTTGCCAATGGCATTGAGTACTGCGCAGGAGGCACCGTCGAAGCCGACGTCGCTGGAGTCGTAGCCAATGTCGAGAATCACCTGACGGATCAAATCTTCCAGGTCCACGTAGGTGGAGGTGCGGACTTCACCCGCCACAATGGCCATGCCGGTTTTCACCAGAGTTTCTACGGCCACGCGGGCGTCGGGGTCGTCCTTCAAAATAGCGTCAAGGACGGCATCGGAAATTTGATCGGCCAGCTTATCCGGATGTCCCTCTGATACCGACTCGGAGGTAAAGAGTGCGTATTCAGCCATGCTTGGCTCCTTGATTGAGTGGTTTGAAAAATTGTCGTATTTGAATTTGAAAACCGTTGCGCAGTGCGAAGTAAACGCTCTGTCCTTCACTCAGCTGGGCGGCCTCGGCCCAGCGGGAAAAGTCCTGAGGCTCAAAGCCCTGCCAGAGATCGCCGCAGGCATCACGCGCCCAGGTTTGCTCATGTCGGCACAGGTCGCTCACCAGCAGTGCGCCACCGGGCGTGAGGGCGGCGCTCAGATCCTGAAAAATGTCGGCGGGCGAGGGTGTGTGGTGCAACACCATATTGACCACGATGCAATCCGCCAGTACCCGATGCCGACTCAGGCTGCGGGTGTCTCCCAGAATGTATTCAATATTATTGAAGCGCTGGTTTTCCGGCCGGGCCTTAGCCCGCTCCAACATGGTGGCGGCGTTGTCCAAAGCCACCACTTGGGTGAAGCGGCGCGCCAGCAGCGGTAGAAACTCCCCTTCGCCGGGGCCCACTTCCAGAGCCAGGTGAGTGCTGCGCAGGGGCGTATTGGCCAGCAGCTGATGCACTTGATCGGCGTACACCGGGTAGCTGGCAATGAGGTCCTGTTGGGCGCGGAATTTGTCGGCGTTGTCGGTGAAGAAGATCTGAGAAGCTTGCCCCCGCTCCTGTTGTAGCAGACTCAGGCGTTCGGCCTGTTGTTCTGCCAGCGGCTGGCGATCCAGGGTGGCGAACAGGGTTTGCTGCAGCTCGGCCATGGGATGCGCGGGCGGCAGGTAGGCGCGCCGGTAAAAAATTGAATTGCCTTCTCGGCGCGAGGTGACCCAGCCACCGTTGGCCAGCACCTTGAGATGGTGGCTCATGCCCGACTGCTTGCTGTCGAACAGCTGGCACAATTCCAGTACGCCAAAAGAGTCCTGAGCCATGACCCGCAGGATATCCAGGCGCAAAGCGTCCCCCGCCGCCTTCAGCAGCTGGGGTAAGGCGGGCGAGTCCGACTGGGCGTCCGGGGATTCGATGGGTTGGATTGAGTTCATCCGTGCAGTCTAACAGGGCTTCCTAGCTATATCAAAATATTTTGATATAGCTAGGAAGCAAGCCGCGCGGCATTTATTGTCAGTCTGACTATATTCGACTTTACGGCGGCCGCGGTCTGGGGGACAATAGGCGCCCCTTATGTGATGCCTCGAAATATCATACAATTGCCGGCATTCGAATTTCTGGCCCCCGTCCCACTAATGGCAGCTCGCGCTGCGGCGGACGGCGGCAATCAACCGACACAACCCATCGTTAAGGAGTTTTCAGACTCATGCCATCACGCATAGAACTCGCCAATGCCATTCGCGTCCTCAGTATGGATGCGGTTCAGAAAGCCGCCAGCGGGCACCCCGGGGCGCCCATGGGCATGGCGGATATCGCCGAAGTGCTGTGGAACGATTACCTGAAGCACAATCCCAAAAACCCGAGCTGGGTAGACCGGGACCGCTTTGTTATGTCCAACGGCCACGGCTCTATGCTGGTGTATTCTCTGTTGCACCTGTCTGGTTACGACTTGCCCATGGAAGAGCTGAGCAATTTCCGCCAGCTGCATTCCAAAACCCCCGGCCACCCCGAGCTCGGTTACACCCCGGGCGTTGAGACGACTACCGGCCCTCTGGGCCAGGGTATTGCGAACGGCGTCGGTATGGCACTGGCCGAAAAAACGCTGGCTGCGCACTTTAACCGGGACGGACACGACATCGTTGACCACTACACCTATGTGTTTATGGGTGACGGCTGCCTGATGGAAGGTATCTCCCACGAAGTCTGCTCCCTGGCCGGTACCCTGGGCCTGGGCAAGCTGATCGGCTTTTACGACGACAACGGCATTTCCATCGACGGTGAAGTTAAAGGCTGGTTCAGTGATGACACGCCCAAACGTTTTGAGTCCTACGGCTGGCACGTGGTTGCCGACGTTGATGGTCACGATCCCAAAGCTGTGGCCGCCGCTGTGGAAGCGGCGCGTGCTGAGACTGAGCGTCCCAGCATTATCTGCTGTAAAACTGTGATCGGTTTTGGTTCGCCCAACAAACGTGGTACCAGCGGTGTGCACGGCGCGCCTCTGGGTGACGACGAGATTGCCCTGGTGCGCAAAGAGCTGAACTGGAAGCACGAGCCCTTCCACGTCCCCGAAGACATCTACGCCGGCTGGAATGCGCACGAGAAGGGACAATCCTTAGAGAGCGACTGGAACGAACGTTTCGCGGCCTATCAAAAAGCCCATCCAGAACTGGCCCAGGAGTTTGAGCGCCGGGTCATCAAGGGTGATCTGCCAGACGACTTCGCCGCGAAAGCGGAAGCGTTTATTCAGGAAACCCAGAAGAAGGGCGAAGCCCTGGCCAGCCGCAAGGCGTCACAAAAAGCGATCGAAGCATTCGGTGCGATTTTGCCCGAACTGTTGGGCGGCTCCGCCGACTTGGCGGGTTCCAACCTGACCCTGTGGTCCGGTTCCAAGCCCATTACCGCTGAAGATCCCAACGGTAACTACATCTTTTACGGTGTGCGCGAGTTCGGCATGAGCGCCATCATGAACGGCATCGCCGCCCACGGTGGTTTTATCAACTACGGCGGCACCTTTCTGATGTTTATGGATTACGCCCGCAACGCCGTGCGTATGTCCGCGTTGATGAAATTACGCAATGTGTTTGTGTACACCCACGATTCCATTGGTCAGGGTGAAGACGGTCCGACTCACCAGCCGGTTGAGCACATGGCAAGCCTGCGCGCTACGCCCAATATGGAAGTGTGGCGCCCCTGTGATGGCACCGAAACCGCCACCGCTTGGAAGTCCGCTGTTGAGCGCCGCGAAGGTCCAGCTGCCCTGGTGTTGAGTCGCCAAGGTCTGGAGTCCGTGGAGCGTACGCCTGAGCAGGTCAGCGCTATCGCCCGCGGTGGTTACATTTTGCGTGACTGCAAGGGCACACCGGACCTGATTCTCATGGCTACCGGTTCAGAAGTAACCCCAACATTGCAAGCGGCCGAGCAACTGACCGAAAAAGGCCGGGCTGTGCGCGTCGTCTCCATGCCCAGCACCACCATTTTTGACCAGCAAGACGCCCAGTACCGCGAAGCGGTTCTGCCCTCTGCGGTCACCGCGCGCGTGGCGGTGGAAGCGGCCCACGTGGATCCCTGGTACAAATATGTCGGCCTGGGCGGTAAAGTAGTGGGTCTGACCACCTTCGGCGAATCCGCTAAAGGCGGCGACCTGATGAAGTACTTTGGTTTCACCGCCGAAAACATTGTCAAAACTGCGGAAGAACTGCTGTAACCAGCTGTTCTGATGTGCCGAGAGGACCTGAAAGCGCCGGTGGAAACCGGTACTTTCGGGTCCTGTTGGTTTAACCCAAACGAATTTTAATCACGGAGTGTCAGATGACCGTTAAACTCATGCAAGACCAGGATTTGTCCGGCAAGCGCGTACTTATCCGCGAAGATTTGAACGTGCCCCTGCGCCAGGGAAAAATCACCAGCACCGTGCGTATTGACGCTACCATCGCCACGATTAAATTGGCACTGGAAAAGGGCGCCAAGGTGATGGTGATGTCGCACCTGGGACGGCCCGAAGAGGGGCAATTCAGTGAAGAGGATTCTCTGGCGCCCGTAGCCAAAGCTCTTGCCGAGCGGCTCGGTGTTGACGTGCCCTTGATTCGCGATTGGGTTGATGGGTTTGATATGGGTTCCGCTGAAGTGGCTCTGCTGGAAAACGTCCGTTTCAATAAGGGCGAGAAAGCCAACGACGACGAACTGGCCAAAAAAATGGCCAAGTTGTGCGACGTATTTGTCATGGACGCCTTCGGCACCGCCCACAGAGCGCAAGCCTCCACCCACGGTGTGGCCAAGTACGCGCCGATCGCCTGCGCAGGCCCCTTGTTGGCTCGTGAGCTGGAAGCCTTGGGCAAAGTGATGGACAACCCTGAGCGTCCATTGGTTGCAATTGTTGGTGGCGCGAAAGTGTCTTCCAAGTTGAGCGTGCTGGAAGCGGTTTCAAAAATTGCCGATACCTTGGTCGTGGGTGGTGGCATCTCCAACACTTTCGTCGCTGCAGCCGGCCACGAAGTGGGCAACTCTCTGCATGAAAAAGATCTTATTCCCGAAGCCAATCGTTTGCGTGCGGCCACCGAAGTAATTTTTGCCACTGACGTTACCGTCACCAAAGCAGGCTTTGATGATTGGGCCAACGACACGCCCACGGAAGTCAAAAAACCCGGCGAGATTAATGCCGACGAGGAAATCATCGATTACGGTCCCGAGACGGCAGCGCGCGTTGCTGACATTATTAAAAGCGCCAAAACTATTCTGTGGAACGGCCCTTGCGGTGTGTTCGAGTTTGAAGCGTTTGCCAAAGGTACTGAAATTATCTCCCGTGCTATTGCCGAGAGCGACGCCTACTCCGTAGCGGGCGGCGGCGACACTTTGGCCGCCATTGATAAGTGGAATCTGGCGGACAAAATTTCCTACGTGTCCACCGGTGGTGGTGCCTTCCTAGAGTTTGTCGAAGGCAAAAAACTACCCGCTGTAGAAATCCTGGAAACGCGTGCCAACGACTAAGTTTGTCGTATTGAACTACGCTTTAGTACATGCGTTGATTAAAAAGGACGACTTCGGTCGTCCTTTTTTGTTTCTCCCATTCATCCCTGATAACGTTGGGTGCCGTCTTGTTCCGCGAATGTGGGGCTTTGGTCTAGTGCTGCGAGTGGGGTAGGGACTCCCGGACACGCCGAACTAATCGTCAGGAAAGACGATTAGCACAGCCGCAGGCTGCCCGTAGGGCTGGGCACATGGACGTGCCCAGTGAAACCCATCCTTGGGGGCTTGACGTCGGAACGCCGCACCGAGACTTCCTGTCGGCGACAGTCCGGGAGTCCCTACCCCACTCTCCGCGGTGCTACCTGAATTATTCGGGAAATAAGAAAACTGGGAGTCGCTCTAGCAGTACAACTTAGAGTTAGATGCTCACCCGTCGTCCCCGCGAAAGCGGGGATCCAGATTTTTGTGGTTTCCGTGTCCATGGATTCCCGCTTTCGCGGGAATGACAGGTTTTACGCCTGAACGAATTGCAATGCCTATCGGCACGGAGGAAAGGCTGCTTGGGTGTTTTGAGACCCTCGGAGGCAGGATGCCGACGCGGAGCGTACACGGATGTATTCACAGCGTGTCTCGAAACACCCGGGCAGCCTTTCCGGGTAATTGAAAAGTGCTCCACCGATTGGGGGCATTAAAAAGCACTACGCTCTTAGCGCCCTTTCCCGCCCAAGTTCGACATTGGTTTGATGGATTCGAAAGGCTCGTGCTATCGTTGCCGGTACGGTTAATCGGCCTGGTTTCTCGATAAAAGGATGCAGACGATGGCGGAGCGACAACAGAAGGCAGCACAGAAACCTTTTGTATTGATAACCGGCGCTGCAGGCGATATTGGCGCCACTTTAACGCGCGCCCTGCGCGATAAATACCAAATCATTGCCGTGGACAGGTTCCTGTCTGACGAAGCGGACTTCAGCTACAAGTTCGATTTAACCAGCACCGAGTCAGTGCAACTGGCCTTGCGCGAGGTTGCCGATAAACATGGTAAACATTTGGCGGCCGTGGTGCACTTAGCTGCCTACTTTGATTTTACCGGCGAGCACTCCCCCCTATACGACAAAGTCAACGTGGACGGCACTCGCAACCTGTTGAAGGCGTTGGAGTCGTTCGACGTGGATCGGTTTATTTACTCCAGCACCATGCTAGTTCACAAACCTGGTGTGCCCGGCAAACGCATCAGTGAAGATTCTCCGCTCGGTCCCCGCTGGATTTATCCACTCTCCAAAGCCGATACCGAACGAGTTATCCGCGACCACGCTGGTGACATGCCTTACACTTTGCTGCGCCTGGCTGGCCTTTACGACGAGCACAAATGTGTGCCGACCCTCTCCCACCAAATCGCGCGTATCTACGAGAAAAATATGAAAAGCCATTTGTACGCCGGCGATACCGGTGTGGGGCAAGCGTGCATTCACAAAGAGGACATGATCGAGGCGTTTCGGCTAACCATCGATAAGCGTAAAGAGTTGCCGAAGGAGAACGAAATACTGGTGGGCGAAGGCCGTGCCGATACCTACGAAGCATTGCAAAACCGCTTGGGTGAATTGATTCATGGAGAGGAAGAATGGGACACGCTCTCGGTGCCCAAACCGGTGGCGAAAACCGGCGCCTGGGTTGAAGAGCAAACCGAGCCCTTGATCCCGGATGACTTTAAAAGCGAAAAGCCGTTTATTCGGCCCTTTATGATTGACCTGGCCAACGATCACTACGAGCTGGATATCAGTCGCGCCAAAAAACAATTGGGCTGGGAGCCCAAGCACAGTTTGATTGATGAGCTTGAGAAGCTGGTAGCGAACTTAAAGAAGGATCCGCACGGCTGGTATAAAGCCAACGGCATCAAGCCGCCGGATTGGTTGGCGGAAGCTGACGAACTGGGGAAGAACCCGGGTGAGCTGCGCACACAGCACCAGAAGCAATTCATCCGAGAGCACAACCAAAACCTGTGGGCTCACTTTGTCAATATGACACTGGGTTTGTGGTTGCTGAGCTCACCTCCCTTGCTGGGTTATACCGACAGCGGTATGGCCTACAGTGACTGGATTTCCGGTGCTCTGCTGTTGGTGTTTGCCGGTGTGTCGCTCTCTTGGAAAATGTCCTGGGCGCGTTGGGTGTGCGCCGCCATTGGCTTTTGGGTGTTGTTTGCGCCGCTGGTGTTCGCGACCGAAAGTGCTGCTGCGTACCTCAATAGTACGCTGGTGGGCATACTGATTATCAGTTTCTCGGCCGTGGTGCGCCCGGCTCCCGGGGTTTCCCCCGTTGCCGCGGGAACCGGACCTACGACCCCGCCTGGGTGGGATAACAATCCGTCCAGTTGGTTGCAGCGAGGGCCGGTAATTGCCCTGGCCTTGGTGGGTTTTTTCCTGTCTCGTTATATGGCGGCGTATCAGTTGGGTCACATCGACGGGCTCTGGGACCCGTTCTTTACCGGTGCGGGCGCTGGGGTGCCGGATCTCACTGGCAGTGAGGCGGTGACCACATCTGATGTTTCCGAAAGTTTTCCGGTTTCGGACGCCGGCGTTGGTGCCATTGTCTATGCAGCGGAAATTCTGCTCGGCCTGATGGGCAGCACTCAGCGTTGGCGTACCCAGCCTTGGGTGGTGGCTTCATTTGGATTCCTTATTGTGCCGCTGGGTGTGGTGTCCATTACCTTTATCATTATTCAGCCCATCATCATCGGTACTTGGTGCGCGTTATGTTTGATTGCGGCGGGCGTGATGTTGGTGCAGATCGCCTACGCATTCAATGAGTTCGTTGCCACCGGGCAATTCCTGATGCGGCGGCACAAAGCCGGAGCTCCGGTACTGAAAATCTTCTTTATCGGTGACACAGATGAAGGTAAGTCCGAGCCGGCGGGCGAAAACTTTCAGCGCAGTCCATTGTGCATTTTCCGCGATGCGTTGGTAACTGGGGTCAATGTACCTTGGAATCTGGCCTTGTGTGTGGTGATTGGTTTGTGGCTGATGAGTACTCGTGTCGGCTTGGGGCATGAGGGTGCCATGGCGAATTGGGACCACCTGATTGGAGCGTTGATTATTACTCTGGCGGTGATTGCCATGGCCGAGTCGGCGCGCATGGTTCGCTTATTGATGGTTCCCTTGGTGGCCGTATTGTTCATTACGCCGTTTGTCTACGATGTTGGTACCTTGTCAACTGTTGTGACTCTCGTGGCAGCGGTGACGGTTATAGCGCTCGCCGTGCGCCGGGGGCCAATAACCGGGCACTATGGGTCGTGGAATCGCTGCTTGGTTTAAGGTGGGTTTAGTTAGGCATAAAAAAAGGCCGCTGCAAGCAGCGGCCTTTTTCTTTAGGCAAGTTGCCTGAAGTGCTGGTTAGAACGTGTAACGAGCACCGATCAGGTAACGAGCACCCAGTTGCTCGAGGTTCCACAACTGGTGAGGTGAACGAGCGTGACGCCGACTGTTTTCTTCGGTGATGTTCAGACCTTCGAACATAACCTGAAAGTTATCGGTAATGTCGTAGCTTACGTTCAAGTCGATCTGTGAGTAAGCTTCCACCCAATCCGGGTTAGCACCACCACGGTTGGCATTGGCGAGGTACTTGTCGCGCCAGTTGTAAGCCAAGCGAGCGGACAGACCGAAGTTCTCATACAGCAGTGAGAAGTTGGCGGTATCGCTCAAACCTTCCAGAGCGAATTGCACCAGGCCTGGTTCGCCGGTCATGTCGTAACCCACGTCGCCGCGTACGATGGTGTAGTTGGTTTGAACACCAAAACCCGTTTCACCAAAGAAGTGCTGCAGTGCGAACTCTGCACCGTAGATTTTGGCAGACTCGTTGTTCACGGGCGTCTGAGTGGCGAACACGTAGAACGGATCGTTCTCATTAGCGGTAAACTCGTTGCCAATTTCTACAGCATCCTGATCCAGATCTTCGAAGTTCAGGTCTTGCTCCTGTGCCACCATCATGGTGAACAAGCGGCCTTCGGTCACGTCCAGTCCCAGTTCTTCAACGGCCGCGCGCGCGGCGTTGGCACGAGGGCCAGCCGTGGGATCACGCAGATCGAAATGGGTCTGATCAATAGGCACGGTGCCGATGAAGTTATCTACGCGCTTCTCGAACAAGCCAATCGACGCGTAGCTGCTCTCGTCGTAATACCACTCCAGAGACACGTCAATGTTGTCGGATTCCAAAGGAATCAACCCTGGGTTACCCGCGGAAGCGGTGGCACTGACCAGGCCCGGAGTGGTGGGTCGGCTGGGGCGGTCGACGCCCACGGCTGCACTCAGGTGGTTGTACGTGGCGCGACCGATGGTCTTGCTGTAGGAGAAGCGTGCCACCAAGTCATCGCGAATATCCATGCTGAAGTCCACGCTGGGTAGCAGGTGGTCATAGCTGGCGGTATCGCTCACGGGCAGGGATTCATCGCTGTACTCTCGACGGAAATCATTACTACCCGTCCAAACGATGGCTTCCGGTACGGCCATCATGGCGGTGGAAGTTACGTCGGTTTGCTCGTAACGGGCGCCCAGCAACAAGTAGGTGGGCATTCCGCCCAGATTTCCTTCGAGTCCTATCTGAGCATAAACCGCTTGAATTTCTTCCTTAACGGTACGGTCTGTTTGCATGTTCGGGTTGGGGCCAAACTCAAAACCATACTCTTCTGCGCCCCAGCGACCGATTTGTTCGGGGCTGCCAGCCCAGGCGGTGTTGTAGGCGGGGCCAAGGTCCGGTGATGTAGTGGGGTAGTCGTTAAACTGGCCAGTGAAGTCCTTGGGCGACAAGTACTCATTGGGAATGTCGCCAGGGAAGGCCAGGGCCCAGTCACCCATGGCGTTTTGAGCCTGAGAGTGAGCGGCGCGACTTTCCAGAACGCGGTCTTCGATACCGAACTGGATGCTTCCGTTATCAAATTCCCAAGTACCGTCCAGGCGAACTTGCGTGGTGTCGGTTTCCTGGAGGGAGTACTCAATCTGGAACATCTGGCTGCCGACGTCTTCGATGTCGTGCTGGTTGTTACAGTTCATCGCATCGCCACAGTCGGAGATTTGCTGAACAGTCATGATCGGCAGATCGCGGCTGTAATCGGTAGCCTGAGCACCCACGACACGGGAGCCCATACCAGCGTTAATCCAGCTTCCACCCCATGGAGCGTTGGGTAGACTTCTCGCCTCAGAGTTGTGTACGTCAAGAGTCACATTGAAGGAATCAGTGACTTGATAATCCAGATTCAGGCCAAAGGATTCCAGCTTGCTAACCTGGTGACGTTCCTGGTTGGCGTTTGAGGTATCTTTACCGCTGGTATCGCTGATGAACTCTGAGTAGATGATGGGCGTGGCTACTTCGTGCTCGGTATCGAACACTACACGATTGGCATCTTGGTTGTACCACAGAGACAGCTCAGAACGCTGTTGATACTGCTCATTTTCCGCATAGGTATAGTCAGCGGTGGCAGTCAACCGGTCGTTGGGAGCGAATTGCAGAACCAGTTGCCCGTTGGTGCGTACGCGCTCATGGTTAGACACAGTGTAACGAATGTCGTTAGGCGTGCCGTAGAGCTGACCGACAGCCGGGGCGTTGGTGATGTCGCGTTGACCGTCTACTTGGCTGATTTGCATAGCGCCAGGAGTGCCGGGCTCGACCCACTCACGAGTGCTCCAACCGCTCACATAAGCACCTACGGTACCGCTGTGACGTTCCTGACGGCTCAGGGACAAACCAACACCAAACATTTCATTGTCGTCGGTCCAGCTGAAGATGCCAGAGACTTCTGGAGTGATATCGTCGCCTTCCATGACGGTGGTGTCATGCATGGCTTTAACGCCGACAGAAACGTTCAGGCCGGGGTTGTCCAGAGGACGTGCGGTATTAATGTTTACTGTGGCACCGATACCGCCACTGGCGATGTTGGCTTTGCTGGTTTTATAAACTTCAACGCCGCTAACGCTTTCAGAGGCCAACTGTGCAAAGTCAAAGCCGCGTCCGGAAGCAGCACCGCCTGCGGGTGCGGCAGCAGCCGGCATGGTACGACCGTTCAAGGTCACCATGTTGTAGTTTTCGCCGAAGCCACGCACGGTGATCATGGAGCCTTCGCCGTTGCTACGGCTGATGGATACACCGGTGATCCGCTGCAGGGATTCAGCCAGGTTAGTATCAGGAAACTTACCAATGTCTTCCGCGGAAATAGCGTCTACAACACCGCTGGAATCACGTTTGATGTCCATGGCACGGGTCAGTGAGCCGCGGATACCGGTTACTAGTACCTCTTCGAGGACCGGGCCATCTTGAGCCATTGCGCCAGTGGACATGCCCATTAAGGCGGATGAGGCCACGGCGGTTGCAATGAGTTTTTTCTTGAATCTGTGAGGTTGTTTCACGGAGCTCTCCTTTATTATCTTGCAATAGGGTTGTACGTACGTGCACTCATTCCGGGCGATCCGGCGGCAAGGCTGGAGACTGGGACCCCGTTGCCTTCAGAGCGTTGGCTCTAGAAAAAAGGTGGCTGGCCATGGCATTCACGGACAGCCACCAAGCGCTTACCAAAGGAATGAATTACAAGCCCAAGCATCGCAAAAGTATGCTCTATCGTTGCCTAGAGAGGGCCGCCGATAGACGGTGCTTTTACAAAACTCGTTAGCCGGTTAATCGGGCCACCAGGGTGACGCCCAATTAATCGACTATCTGATGGTAGCGCTACCAATATTGGGTGTCAAGGATCGCCTCCGCTTAAAAATTTGTGTTTTGTAGCACAAATCAATAGTTGTAGGCTCCAGGTCTGCATGATTGCGTTGTCTAGGTTTTGCGGGTGGCTTGGCGCAAAAAGCGTCGTGGTTAAGCGGAAACCCAGGCGGACAGGGGCGTGTGGATGGACATAAAGACAGTGGCTGGTTAGCATAAGCGCTCTTGTTTCCGCCCCTAAGGGAAGCGCGCATTGGTTTATGGCTCCCAATCCATGGCTGGTGTTATAAATAATAATCATATTAAGAGGTTGGCCTATGACTCCCTTGGCTCGTTTTTTCCTGGCATCGGTTTGCGCCCTGCTGATTACCGGCTGCGGCAGCTCGGGTGACAATCCCGGCGCCCCCAGCTCCAGCTCTGAATCCAGTAGCAGTTCCAGTTCTGAATCCAGCAGTTCCTCCAGCAGCAGCTCTTCGAGCTCGGTTTCAGCGGCCAGCCAACTGATTAAACTGAATCAAGTGGGATTCCTGTCCGCCGGGCAGAAGCTGGCGGTGGTGCCAGAGGTCAGCGCGGATACCTTTATTCTTGTGGTAGCGGGCACCGACGACGAGGTGTTCAGTGGCAGCCTGAGCGCCGCCGCCACTTGGCCCGCTTCTCAGGAGTCCGTGCATCTGGCCGACTTTTCGGAATTCACTGAGGAAGGCGTTTACCAGGTGCGGGTTGAAGGCCTGGAAGATTCGCCCTCCTTCGCAATCTCTGCCGATGCCTATGTGGAGCTCAATAAGGCAGCACTGAAAGCGTTCTACTTCAACCGCGCCAGCACTGATCTGGAGGAAGAGCATGCGGGCATTTACGCGCGCCCGATGGGCCACCCGGATGAAGAGGTGCTGATTCATGTGTCGGCTGAAAGTGGCTCGCGTTCCGCTGACGATATCATTTCCGCCCCCAAAGGCTGGTATGACGCCGGCGACTTCGGCAAGTACGTGGTCAACTCCGGCATTTCCACCTATACCTTGCTGGCCGCCTATGAACACTTTCCCGAATACTACTCCGCGCAGGATGTGAATATCCCAGAAAGCGGTGGCCCCCTGCCCGATATCCTGGCCGAGGCGCTGTGGAACATAGAGTGGATGCTGGATATGCAGGATGAAGATGGCGGGGTATACCACAAGCTGACCACTCTGAATTTCGCCGGCGCGGTCATGCCCCACCAAGCCACCGCGGAGCGCTACGTCATCGGTAAAGGAACCTCAGCGACCTTGAACTTTGCTGCGGTTATGGCTCAAGCGAGCCGGATTTGGGACGCTTACGATGAAGACCTGGCGGAACAAATGCTAACGGCGGCCGAGGCGGCCTGGACGTGGGCCGAAGCTAATCCTAGCGTAAGATATAACCAATCCGCGATGAACGACGCGCTAAGTGATAGTGGTCAAGAAGACATGCAAGTCTACACCGGAGAATACGGTGGCAATAATCTGGCCTCCAATCGCTCTTGGGCAGCCGCCGAGCTGTACATCACCACAGGGGAGTCCAGTTATTACGATGCGGCCACCAATATCGATATATGGGTGCCCGCCTGGCCGGACACCCGCGGGTTGGGCTGGATGTCCCTGGCTCATCACCGGGATAACTTGCCCGAAGAGGCCGATCTTGATCTGATCGAGAATCGCATAATGAATGTGGCCCAACAAATGCTGAACCAAACCCAGTCCTCAGCTTATCGCGTTGGTATGGGCACCGGGGATTATTACTGGGGCAGCAATGCCAATGTTCTCAATCGGGCCATGATGTTGCTACAGGGTTACCGGCTCAGCGGTACGCCGGAGTTACGCGATGCCGCCCAATCCAAACTGGATTACATCATGGGCCGCAACCCAACCGATTATTCCTACGTGACCGGCCAGGGCAGCAAAACGCCCATGCACATTCACCACCGGGCTTCTCGGGCGGACGGCATTGACGAGCCGGTGCCGGGTTTTGTTGCCGGCGGGGCCAACCCTCAGAATCAAAACGACTGCGGTGCCAGCCGGTATCCGTCCACGGTGCCTGCGCTTGCCTATTTGGACGATTGGTGCAGCTATTCCACCAACGAAGTCACCATCAACTGGAATGCGCCCTTAGTGTACGTCTCTGGCGCTTTGCAGGCCCTTTCAGAAGATTAACGCCACAACGTTCGGCGGGGGCAAGTGTCCCCCGCTGCTCTTTGTTACACTGAGCTCCGGAATCCACGGAGTTCAGCCTTTTGAGTAATCCACTGTTTAATGATCTGGCTCAGCGCTTGCCTGCCTTAAGGTTTGATCCAAAGGTGGATGGAGAGTGGGCGCTGGATGTGGAGGCCCAAGCCTACTTGGATTACTACAACATTAACCTGACCCGGGACTATTCCGATGTGTGCCACGGCTTTGGGCGTGTCAGCGCGGCGGGGTTTAGTGTAGCTACCCACTACTGGCTGCCAAAAAATCCCCGGGGCACCCTGGTGGTGGTACACGGTTATTACGACCACGTAGGGCTGTATGACAAAGCACTGCGTTTTGGACTGGATCAAGGCTACGCTGTCTTGACCTTTGATTTGCCCGGTCACGGCCTGAGCACAGGAGCTCATGCCAGTATCGACTCCTTCGATCAGTACGCTGATGCGTTGAACGATGTTCTCAACGCGGCAGAATCCTTATTGCCCAGCCCCTGGCATTGCCTCGCCCAAAGCACCGGCGGTGCTGCGGTGCTCAACTATCTTTGGCGCCACAGCAACAATCGCCTGGAGCGTATCGCCCTGTGTGCGCCTCTAATTCTGCCGTTTGCCTGGCGCATCAATCTGTTCGTGTATTGGTTGTTGCGGCTCTGGGTAAAACGGGTGCGGCGGGTTTTTGTGGACAGCAGCCATGACGAGGCCTTCAATCATTTTGTGCGTGAGCGCGATGGTTTGCAGTATCGCTATCTGCCCGTAACCTGGGTGACTGCCATGCGCCATTGGGACAGTCAGTTTTTTCGATTCCCAAGATCGGACAAGTCATTGTTGGTGGTGCAGGGCACCGGGGATACCACCGTGGATTGGCGCTACAACTTGATGCAGATCCGGCGCAAACTGCCGCACGCACACACTCACATGATTAAGGGTGCTCGGCATCACTTGGTTAATGAAACTCCGCCGTATCGGCAACAGGTGTTTGCGGCGATTGCTCAGTGGCTGGATGGTGGTGAATCGATTCGGAAGGAAAAGAGCACCGCTCCCTGAGCGGTGCTCTACTGGGTGTGCTCTTAAAACAGTACCCGGCAGCGAATGGTGCCTTCGATTTCCCGCAATTGTTTAAGCGCCTGGGCGCTGTATGGGGAGTAAATATCCAGCACTACATAACCGACTTTTTCATTGGTTTGTAGATACTGAGCGGCGATGTTGATGTCGTTGTCGGAAAACACACGGTTGATGGCCGACAGTACGCCCGGTACGTTGGCGTGGACGTGCAGTAGCCGGTGTGCGTCCGGATGCCCCGGCAGAGCCACTTCAGGGAAGTTGACCGAGCTGGTGGTAGTGCCGTTGTCGGAATATTTAATAAGTTTCTCGGCCACTTC
Source organism: Marinimicrobium hydrolyticum (assembly GCF_030848505.1). Taxonomy (GTDB): domain Bacteria; phylum Pseudomonadota; class Gammaproteobacteria; order Pseudomonadales; family Cellvibrionaceae; genus JAVDDU01. Next base: position 382,817 of record NZ_JAVDDU010000003.1, on the reverse strand, counting down.
CACGCCGATGTTTTCCTGAGCTTCTACGGTGGAGCCACCGATGTGCGGCGTGAGGATGACATTGTCCAGGCCACGTAGCGGGCTGACGAACTCCTCCTGATTGCCTTTCGGCTCCACTGGAAATACATCGATGGCCGCGCCGGACAGCCGCTTTTCCTCAACGGCTTTGGCCAGGGCTTCGATATCCACCACGGTGCCGCGCGAGGCGTTGATCAGCACCGCGCCCTGTTTCATTTGCGCCAGTTGTTCCGCGCCCATCATGTTGCGGGTTCCGGGTGTCTCCGGCACATGCAAGCTGACCACATCGGACTGGTTCAGGAGGTCCTTCAGGCTGCGCACCTGTGTGGCGTTGCCCAGTGGCAGTTTGGCCACCACATCGTAAAAACACACTTTCATGCCCAAGGATTCAGCGAGCACGCTCAGTTGGCTGCCGATGGAACCGTAACCTACCAAGCCAAGGGTTTTGCCACGAATTTCGTAGGAGCCGGCTGCGGATTTAATCCAGCCGCCGCGATGGCAAGCAAAGTTTTTCTCCGGAATGCCGCGCAGCAGTAAAATGGCTTCGGCCAACACCAATTCGGCCACCGAGCGAGTGTTGGAGAAAGGCGCATTAAATACCGCTACCCCATGCTCTTGCGCGGCTTGCAGGTCCACCTGATTGGTGCCGATACAGAAGCAGCCGGCGGCGATCAGTTTTGGGGCGTTTTCGAACACCCGACGTGTGAGCTGCGTGCGTGAGCGCAAACCGACGAAGTGAGCATCTTTCAGACGCTCGATCAGTTCATCTTCCGCCAGAGCGGTTTTCAGGTAATCGACATTGGTGTAGCCGGCCGCTTCCAGAGTGTCCACGGCTGAAGGGTGTACGCCCTCCAGCAGCACAAATTTGATCTTGCTTTTGTCCAGCGATTTTTTGCTCATGAACGCGATAACCTCAACTGATTGGTTGGCCGATGGCGTGCGAGGAAGTGAAAAAGGGTGCGCATGATAGCATAGAGTCGGCGCTCTTGCGGGCGCGCGGTAAGCTTATCTCCCCGGCGAAGCTCGCGCGGAAACTTCTTCCACCACCAACTTATGGCTCGTTCCCGAGGCTTGATAACGCCAGCGCACATCCAGCCCCAACAATTCCATGCCGTACCGGCGCTCCGGGTCCGGGGCTTGGTACTGCGGTCGGGGGTCCTGCTGCAAAATTTGCCGAATCAGGGTCTCGAGATTCTCGTTTCGGTCCCGAAAGCGCGCGCATGCGGCCAAGGCTTCTGGAGTGAATCCAACGGGCCATGTTGTCGGCGGCTGCTCGGCAATACCGTTGCGAGCCTCGGCCAGCGCATCTGTGTAGGGTACGTAAGGTTTTATGTCCAGCACCGGAGTGCCATCGAGCAGGTCGATACCGGACAGCTCCAGCCACAGCTTGCCGGGTTCGCGCCCGATGCCTTCGAGCTTGACCGCGGAGAGGCCAATGGGGTTGGGCCTAAGGGGCGACCGGGTGGCGAAGACCCCCAGACTCTTGTTGCCCCCGAGCCGGGGCGGGCGAACCCGCGCTTTCCATTGTTTTCCTGGAGGACGGTGGAACACAAACTGTACCCAGATATGACTGCAATCTTCCAGGCCCACCAGCGTTTGAGGGTCGTCGTACGGAGGGATTAGTTCCAGTTGCGCACGAGCCGCTGGCACCAGGCCGGGTTGGCGTGGCACGCCGAACTTGTCGGTAAAACAGGAACGGATATAGCCGATGATGTGAAATTCAAACGACATGGGTTTGGCCGATCAGCGGTTTTGCGGCAAGTGCCCCTGTTTTGGGTGTCACTCTCTGGGCGGAGATTGTAGCAGGCCCATACGCTCGAAAGTGGCGTACAGTTTATTCAGGGTAATGGGTTTACCCAGGTAATCGTTCATTCCACAGGCAAAAACCGCCTCTCGGTGTTCCTGCAGGGCGTGTGCCGTCAAGGCCACAATTGGGGTGGCGTCCAAACCGTTGCGGCGCTCGAACCGACGGATGCGACGTGTGGCTTCAAAGCCATCCATTTCCGGCATTTCGCAGTCCATCAGAATCACATCGTAGCGAGATCGATTTTGTTCTATGGCGGCAAGCGCTCCCGCTCCGTTTTCCACCAGCTCCGGTTCTATATGCATCTTGCCCAGCAGCCCCTTGACCACCATGCGGTTCACGGCATTGTCTTCCGCCACCAGCACCTTGAGGTGTGAGTAAAGCTGATAGTTCACGGGCGACTTTTTGCGAGGGCTGCGCTGTTCGACTTCCTGCCCCATCAAGCCGGCCAGCTCCTGACGTAGGGCTCGCGTCGATATAGGCTTGCGCATTAGGCTGCGAATGCCAAGTTGTTCAATTTCTTCGGGTTCTGCTTGCAGTTCGCCAGCGTTCAGGCAAAAGCGCGGTATCGGTTGAATGTAAGCTTGTTGGTGTAGCCAGCGGGCCAGTTCGATGCCGTCCATATCTGGCAGGTGGCAGCCGAGCGCAATGAAATCAGGCAGTTCTTTGCGTTCGTGCGCCGCTTGCAAGGTGGCCATGGCCGCCTGACCCTCAGTAACGTGCTCGAGGGTAATGCCCCAGTGCTGACAGTATGGCGCGAGAAAAGAACCCAATTTAAGGCAGGGTTCAATAAGCAGTAAGCGGCGCCCCCCCAGGAGGGCTCGTAGCTCCTCTTGTTTTTCGTAGTGTGGCGTTGCACCAGTCGCTCTCAACTTGGCGGTAAACCAGAAAGTGGCGCCTTGTCCCTTGACGCTATCCAACCCCAGTTCCCCACCCATGAGTTCGACCAGGCTTCGGCAAATAGCCAGACCTAAACCGGTACCACCATACTGGCGGGTGGTGGATGAATCGGCTTGGTTAAAGGCATCGAACAACTGATCCTGGGTATCGGCCTCAATGCCGATACCCGTATCCTGCACGGAAAAGTGCAGCACGGGTTGGTCTGAGGTGCTGGTAGCATCCAAAGTGACTTCCAACGCCACATGGCCCTCGCTGGTAAATTTAAAGGCATTGCCCAGCAGGTTGATGATGATCTGCCGCAGGCGTGTCGGATCTCCTTCTAGGCAGGAAGGTACGTCCGGGTGTACCCCTCCCATGAGGTCAATGTTGCGTTTGCTGGCTGTGGCCCCGAACAAATGCAGGCAGTCGTCAACCAGGCCTTCCAGATCAAAGCTGGCCACTTCCAGCTGCATCTTACCGGCTTCGATTTTTGAGTAGTCGAGAATGTCATTGATGATGTCCAGCAGGCTTTCACCGGAGCGATGGATCACATCAAGATAATGTTGTTGCGTTTCGTTCAGTGGCGTATCGCGCAAAATATCCAGCATGCCAATAACGCCGTTCATAGGCGTGCGAATCTCGTGGCTCATGGTGGCCAGGAACTGGCTCTTGGCCCGGCTGGCGTCTTCCGCCTCCATCTTTTGGCGGCGGGTTTCCTTCTTCTCTTCCTTTTCCGAAAGTAGTGCCAGCTCAATGGCATGACGCTGTTCGATATCCTCCAGCAGCGTTTCCCGCATGTGATTAATGGCGTTGACCACATTATCCAGCTCATCGGATTTTTGGTCTGGTTTGATTCGGTTCAGGCGCAGCGGGGTCGTTAAGTTGTCCAGGTGCAAGTGTCGGGCATAGTGAGCAATGGTGTCCATATGCCGGGTCAACAGGGTGTGTACTAACCACAGTATGAACAGGGCAATAATGATCGTCTTGGTGCCTTGAATGCCGACAATAAAGAAGGTGCGGTCCCAAAGCCGGGCGTAAATATTTTCCAGGCTGGCGGTAATGGTTAGGGTGCCCAGCTGTTCGCTGGTAATGGTGGCGTCTTCATAGACCAGGGGGTATTCCCGCACCAGGAATTGATTTGGTTGAGCGTCAATGTCTTCCTGCGTCACCTGTCGGGAAGCGACCCGGGTGCGCTCGCGGTCGCTCCAGTCACGCCAGCTGACCTGTACCTGTACCACATCCTCTACATCCAGCAGGCTGTCGATTTGAATGGACAGTTGCTCCTGATCGAAACTCCACAGGCTTTGGGTAATGCTGGCGAGGGTGCTGATTTTTACCTGATCAATGCGCTGGTTGAGTGCATCCACATCATCGTGAAAAGTGGCGTAGAGCTGCATTAGAATCGCCACCAGCGTAATGGCGGAGCTGCTCAGTATGATCAGCCCAAGAAGCCGGGTGGCGATGGGGTTTTCCCGAGTGTAGCGCATGGTTTTGAGCATGAATGTCCCTTAAACGCTCGAAGAGCTTTCAAAGTGTAGCAGTTTGCACCGACCTATTGGGGGTGGAGAGTGCAAAGTGCGCCAATTTTTTGCGCCAAGCTTGAGCCCTGCAGAGTGTTGTTTTGTGTGCGTGCGTGCTAAATTCGCAGAACCTAAATGCGGAGAACAATCATGAATGCTCGCCACTATTTCCCCCTGGTTCTTTTGCTGCTGGCGCCTCTTGCCTGGGCCTCCTGTCCGCCCCACCTTGAGGGCGAGTACCGACGTTTGCACAGTACGGAAAGCGTCGACTTGTGTCAGCACTTTGAGGGGCGACTTCTGTTGGTGGTTAACACGGCGAGTCACTGTGGCTTCACCCGGCAGTTTGAGGGGCTGGAAGCGGTGCACCAACGCTACCAAGATAAGGGCCTGGCCGTCGTCGGCTTTTCCAGCAATGACTTTAATCAGGAGGCGGATTCCGAAGCCGAAGCGGCTAGTGTTTGTTACGAAAACTTTGGCGTGACCTTTACCATGCTGGCGCCCACCGCTGTTACCGGCGACCAGGCGAACCCCTTGTTCCGTGAGTTGGCGGTTCAGAGTGAGCCGCCGGGTTGGAATTTCAACAAGTATCTGTTGAGCCCTGATGGATCAGTGCTGGCGCATTTTGACAGCCGAGTTGAACCGGACTCGGAAACCGTTATGACGAAGATTGAAACGTGGTTGAACGCTCAAGATGACTAACTGGGACGTTTCTGACTAGGAATAGCGCCCCAGTACGTCATTGAGAAAACGCCGGCCCAAGGCGGTGGTGGTTAAGCGGCTATTGTCACTCCCCACCAGCCCCAGGGTGCGCAGCTCGGACCACTGAGGCTCCAACGCATCCATACCTAACCCCGTGCGTTCACGAAAGATCTCAGCGGTCACGCCTTCATTGAGACGCAGCGCGTTCAGCAAAAAATCCAAAGGCCGCGCCTGGGGTTCCATGAACTCTTGTCCGGCCATAAATGGGTTGCTGTGCTCCGTCACGCCCGCTGAGGGCTTCCCTTTCTCCAGATAGTGCTTGGGCAAGCGGGTTTTCCAAAGCCTGAGAATTTGAGCCTGCTCGGGTAAAGTGATTTTACCGTGAGCACCTGCGCCGACGCCCAAGTAATCCCCGTAGCGCCAGTAATTGAGATTGTGGCGCGCCTGCCGACCCGGACGAGCGTAAGCGGATACTTCGTACTGAGCGTAACCGGCTTCCGCCAACAATGACTCACCGCTTGCCTGAATATCGGCGAGACTGTTTTCCTCCGGGAGGACAGGCGGCGCGTTGTAAAAAGCGGTGTTGGGTTCGATGGTCAGTTGGTACCACGAGACGTGCTCAGGCCCCAAATCCAGCGCCTGCTGCAAATCGGCGCGCGCCCCGCGCGTGTCCTGATCTGGCAGGCCGTGCATCAAGTCCAGATTGAGGTTGTCGAAACCCGCTCGGCGTGCAACACCTACGGCGCTCAACGCTTCCTCCCCGCCATGGATGCGGCCCAGTCGAGCCAGCTTCTGCGGGTCGAAACTCTGAATACCAATGGATAAACGGTTAACGCCAGCGGCGCGATAGGCCCGAAAACGCTCTTGCTCAAAGGTGCCGGGATTGGCCTCCAACGTGATTTCTATGTCTGGCGTGAAGCCGATAAGTTCTTCGGCATCTTCAAGAATCCCGGCGATCGTAGCCGCTGAAAATAAACTGGGCGTACCGCCACCGAAAAAAATGCTGGTCAATGGTCGCCCCTGGGCCAGGATCCGGTCGGATTCCAAATCCGCCCGCAGAGCGGCTCGGTATTCCGCTTCCGGCAGAGTTTGGCCTGCCTGGTGGGAGTTAAAGTCGCAGTAGGGGCACTTGCGGACGCACCAGGGGATGTGAACGTAAAGCGCCAGAGGTGGCAAGTGCAGGCGTTGAGTCATAAGGCGGTGTGGCTAAACAGCGGAAAACGCCACTATAGCACGGCTAGCGAGCGGATTAGCGGCCGCGAGTGGGGATACGGACTTGCCACCGGGCCAGCGCCAGAAACAGCACGCTCAAGCCCACAAACAGCGCCAGTAATCCCGAAACTCTCAGCAGGACGGCGCCGACACCCAGTGTGGTCACATCGAAAAACGGATAGGGATATTGGCCGGTAAAATGCCCCCTCAGCAGCGTCGCCGCCGCATAGATCAGCGGATAGGCTGGCCACCAAAGTAGATGCGACACGGTTAAACCGCGCTTAGGCGCAGCGCACCACCAATAAACGACAAACAGCGCGGGAATAACGTAGTGCAGCAGAACATCCACCAACCGCCACAACCCCTGCGGTTGCCACAGATTTCGCAGCAAAATATGGTAAATCAAGGCCACCAAGGCAACACTGACTGCGGCTAGCGTGCTCGCTGATGGTCCGCTCAAGGTGCGACCGAGTCGGCTCGTCGTGGCCGTCGTCAAAACCAGCGCGATTAGAAGAGTGGTCAACACGGTAAAGTTCTGAAAACTGGCCAGAGCACCGTACAGGGCGGTCCCGCCTTCCTGCACCGCTACCGTGGCACCCAGATACACCCGTAGTGCTAGCGTAGCCCACACCAGGGCAGCAAACATTTTGGTTAAACCCGCCTTCAGCGAGCTTTGGCGCGCTGAAAAGTTGAATTGGTTGCGGTCGCGGTTCACTATGTGCCCCATCCCAAAAAAAGAGAGAGCGACATCATGCCCCAGTTCTTTAACCTTGCCAAAATTCTACTTGCCGTTTGTGTGCTGTCGGCTTGCACTGCCGAGCCGGAACAGCGCAACTCCATTCGTGTGTTATTGGTCACCGGTGGTGGTTGGCACGACTATGTCGCGCAGGAGCCTTTACTGACTCAGGGCCTCAGCGAGCGTATTCCCGAGATTGAATGGACCATAGTGCACGAGGGCGACAAGCAGGCGGATCACCACATCTCCGTTATGCAAGAAGACGATTGGGCCGCGGATTACGATTTGGTGGTACACAATACCAGCTTCGGTATGCTCACCGATGGCGAGTTTGTGGAGCACATGGTGCAGCACCATATGGGAACCCCCGCCGTATTGATTCATTCCGCCGTGCACAGTTATCGTCGCGCCGAACCCACCGCTGAGCCCTGGTTCCGTTTTGCCGGTCTGCAGTCCATGTGGCATGAAGATGAGCGGGTGTTTACCGTGGAAAATGTCGCTCCGGAAGATCCCATCATGGCCGCTTTCCCAGAAAAATGGGAAACCCCGGTGACCGAAGAGCTGTACGTTGTGGAAAAAATCTGGGCCGACATCACACCACTGGCCCGCGCCTATGGCATAGAAACCGAAACCTATCACACCGTGGTATGGAAACACGAAGTGGAGAACACCCGCGTATTTGCCACCACGCTGGGGCACAACGTGGATATGTTTGAGCAGGATGTGTACATGGATACGCTGGCGAAGGGTGTGCTGTGGGCGTTGGGTCGTTAGTTGTTAACCACTAGAATTAATTCGCGAGCGTTACCTTGCGTGTAACGTAGTAATGATCGTCATCCCCGCGAAAGCGCGCCGCTGTCTGGAATAGATGTTCGGAGCTTCGTAAGCAAGTACATGGGCCGCGCAGGGTGAGTGTTCAGCAAACGTCGTAAACCCATCCCTGGGGACTGCCTCAAAAGGTCCCTCTTTTGAGGCTTGCTGAACACTCACCCTGCACGCCCCACCTTGCATCGGGCCATCGAGCTCTTTTCCCAATCCCCAACCCTTTGCCAGCAACAGCGGGGAGCTCCTCAAGAATGCGTTAGTTTCGTCTAGGAGGGCGATTCGCAGGAGGCTTTTTGGAACTCTCACAAGAGTGAGCTTGCGAGTTGCTTGGGTGCATCCGAAGCTGGGTTTGTTCAGACCTATGAACCCGGAACGCCCAATTCTCTTATCTCCCGAAACTTCCAGAGTGGCACTGCGGAGAGTGGGGCAGGTATTCCCGGACCGTATGCAGCAGGGGTGAGGGCAAGCGTTTGCAAGGCACCGCCTTGCGCGCAGACTGAACGACCGAAACCTACGGTTGAGGGCCGGCCCGCTTGCGGCTGCATCCGAGCTTACAGGGATGTATTTACAGCGTGTCCGGGTGTGCCTGCCCCACTCGCAGCACCCTACTAAAGCTCGTGGATTAGGGCTCCTGGTCGCGGCGGTCGATTCGCGTCGATGCTCTAGGTTCAGTTTGTCAACGCCGCCAACAATTGCTGAGTGGCAAGGGCACGGTGGCTGATTTGGCTTTTTTCTGCGGGCGCCAACTCGGCGGCGCTGCATCCGTGGCTGGGGACGTAAAAGAGTGGATCGTAGCCAAAACCCCCTTCACCGCGGGGCTCGGTCAAGATCGTGCCTTTCCACTGGCCATGAAACAGCAGCGGGGTTGGGTCTTCAGCGTGACGCAAAAACGCCAGCACACAATGGTAGCGGGCTCCGCGTTCAGCTTCGGGGATACCATCCAAGTCCTGCAACAGCCGTTGATTGTTATCGGCATCCGTAGCGTTCGGGCCGGCGTAGCGTGCCGAGTAAATCCCCGGCCTGCCCTGCAAAGCATCCACCGCCAGACCGGAATCGTCCGAAATGGCGGGCAGACCAGTATGGGCGCTGGCGTGGCGGGCTTTGAGAATGGCATTTTCCACAAAGGTTAGCCCGGTTTCCTCGGCGCTTTCCAGATCAAAGTCGCTCTGTGGTTGCACTTGAAAACCGCAGCGTGCGAGTAACTGCTGAAACTCCCTTAGCTTGCCGGCATTGCCGCTAGCTAAAACCACCGCCTGCACTGACTACCTCCCGTCCACATATAGGGTGCGGGAGAACTTCATCTCAAATGGCGCGCGTTCCGGCTCTGGTTGCACTTGCAGAGTGATGTTGAAGGTCTCCTCGTGCGAGTGACGCAAGGTGGCGATGTAATACGTCGCCTGGCCATCAGACATTTCCTTAAAGTCCAGCTGTTGCTGCTGTTGAAGCAGATTGGCAGCCGTGCCACGGACTTCCGCAGGCAGGCCCAGAGTGCTTGCCCCGTTTTCGCTTTTAGTAACGCTCACGTTGATGAGAGTCCGGTCAGCTGCGCGTACCAAACCATAGGTTTCTGCAATATCCGGCTCAATGAACGTGCTGTTAAACACGCTGTACTGAACCGTGTAATCACCAAACTGTTGGCTGCCAGTCTGGGCAATTGCGGACAGGGAAAACAGTAGCATCAGTAGCGCAGCGGCGCATTGGTATGGACGAAGTAAGGACATAGTTCGGCTCCCAGAGGTAGAGCAAAGGTGTGAAAGGTCATTCTACAGGATCCTACGAAAAAGGGGCCAATATGGCCCCTTCGGTTTTCTGCGAACTGTGCCGCCGACTTGGCGGTTTATTGCGGCTGGTGCGCTTCCACCAGTGCAGCGACGGCATTTTGAATGTCTTCGCGGACTTCTTCGCTCTGGTTGGCTTGTTGGGCTATGCCCTGATAGTCAGAAATGGACAGTCCGGAGTCAGTGACCGCCTGCTGCATTTTGGATTGCGCTTCTTGCTGCAGCTCAGTGGCTTGCTCGGGATCTTCCACTTGCTGCAGCCTAGTGGAGTATTCCTGGTTAATAGTCTGTACGGCGACGTAAGCTTCGGCAAACATACCGATGTCTTCAGAGCTGATCTGCTCGGCTTGCTGAGCACTGGCGCCCAGAGTGAACAGCATGCCGGCGGCAGCGAGAAGGGCGATCAGTGGGTTACGGATAGATTTACGCATGGAGAATGTCCTCGTGGTTCTAGTTTACGGGGGTTTTGATACCGGTTATGAGTACTCGTTGTTAAAGCAATGGGCTCGCCAAGTGGTTTTATTGCGCTAAGGCACTGATTTTAATGAATATTTGCAGGTTTAGTGAGGTGCGTGGGGCCTGTCGGCGTGTGCTTATGTGCCCATGTGTCAAAATGATTCACTGAGTGGGAAAACTCGAGGGCCGGAGCCCTCGAGTTGGCACAGCCAAGTTTATTGTTGGCCTTCAATTTGAGAAGTCAGTGCTTCTTCAATTTGATTGCGCAATTGCTCATCCTGACCAGCTTGGTTGGCAATTTGCTGGTACTCAGAAATGGAGAGCCCCGCATCGCTGATCGCTTCCTGCATCTTGTTCTGAGCTTCTTGCTGCAGCTCGGTGGCCTGCTCTGGATCATCTACGTCCTGAAGGCGTTGGGTGTACTCCTGATTGATTTCCTGAACCGAAATGTAGGCATCGACAAAGTTGTTTACGTCTTCGTCGGACACGTCCATTGCTTGAGGTTGTCCGCCCGGGGGTTGTTGCTGGGGAGCCTGAGCGCTGGCGACAGTGGAGCCCAACATCAGACCTATGGCGGTGAGAAATGCCAGTAGTGTGGTTTTAATGCGCATAGTCTTGTCTCCTTTGATGAAAATCGTTGCACACCAATTGCTGTGCTTAAGTACCTTTCGGTAACAAGACTAACGCAAGGCCTGTGCCAGGAGCGGGTAAGGCCTTTAACTCCTTGTTTTAGAAGTATATTTTTAGAATTCTAGAGGGCGCGAAACCGGTAAAAAAGCTGTGCGCGGCCGCCCATGTGTCACATTGGCCGGTTTCCGGCACGCAAACGCTCAATCGGATTCCAGCCATCGATAAAGCGTGCGCCGGCCTATATGCAGAACTTCCGCCGCCCGGCGCTTGTTTCCATCGAGTTGGTCGAGCACGTAGTGAATGTAGCTACGTTCCACGCTTTCGAGTGGCACCAATTCACCCTCAGCAGTGGGCGGGACCCAGTCATCCCCGCTCACTGGTTTGGCTGCTGGGGCAGTCGCCCGCACCCTTGGCGGTAAATGTTCAGGCCCTATGTGGGTTTCGGTGCAGAAAGTCACAGCGCGCTCCATTATGTTGGCCAGCTCGCGCACATTGCCCGGGAAACTGTATTGGCGTAGCAGTTCCAATGCTTCGCTAGTCAATCCATCCACTGGCTGCTGACGACGCTGATTCAACTGATTGATTTGATGTGCGATCAATCTCTCCAGGTCATCTCCGCGTTGGCGCAGCGGCGGTACGTCTATGGCAAAAGTTTCGAGGCGATAGTACAGGTCTTCCCGAAACCGGCCTTCGGCCACCTCTTCCGGCAGCTCCCGATTGGTGGCGGCGATGATGCGCACGTCCAGTTCCTGTTCGGTATTGCTACCCACCGGCCGAACGCGGCCATCTTGCAGGATGCGCAGCAAGCTGGATTGCATCTCTAGAGGCATTTCGCCGATCTCATCCAGCATCAGTGTGCCGCCGTGAGCGGCGGCAAAAAGACCGCGGCGCGCCTTAGTGGCGCCGGTGAAAGCGCCTGCCGCGTGTCCGAACAATTCGCTCTCGAGAAGGTTGGCCGCAATGCCACCGCAGTTAATGGCTACGAAAGGGCCGTCCCGCCGTTCGCTCTCCCGGTGAATGGCGCGCGCCACCAGCTCTTTGCCCACACCGCTTTCACCGGCGATCAAAACCGGCCCATCGGCTCTGGCCAACTGTCGAATTTGTGTGAACAGTTGGCGCATGTTGGGGCTGGCGCCGATCATGCCGTGAAATTCGCCTTTATCCAGCAGTCGCCGGTAATAGCTCAGCTCCTGTTCCAATTGCTGTCGCTGCAGGGTTCGGGCAACGGACAGCCGCAAATGGTCCAGGTCCAGGGGCTTGGTGAGAAAATCGTCGGCACCGCGCTTCAATGCATCTACCGCCTGATCGATGGTGCCGAAGGCCGTAATGGCAATAAAACTTGGCTTCAGCGGCAAGGGTCGTAGGCTTTCCAGCAGGTCCAGGCCGTTGCCGTCCGGTAGGTGCAAATCGCTGATCACCAGCTTGGGCATCTGTTCGCCCATAAATGCTTGAGCAGAGGTCAGATCTCCGCGCCCGGTACAGGCGTGGCCGGCATCTTCCAGCTCTTCCAAAAGAAGTTGGCGCAAGTCCGGGTCATCTTCCACGACCAGAATATCGGCGGGTGTATCGGTCATGATTTGCCTTCCTCCGTTTGGCGGCGCAAGGGTAAAGTTATTTGAAAACGGGCTCCGCCCAGAGGGCTTTGATCTATGTGAATCTGACCGCCATGCTCAGCGACCACGGCGTTTACCACGGCCAGGCCTAACCCGGTGCCAACCCCTACGGGCTTTGTCGTGACAAAAGGCTCCAGTAATCGACTGCGAACTTTTTCCTCAATGCCGGGGCCGTCGTCTTCCACGCACAGGACGAGATTTTCCTGGTCGTCGCAGTGCCAATTCAGGCGCACTGTGCCGCTCGGCGTGGCTTGTATGGCGTTGCGCAACAAATTGATCAAGGCTTGTTCCAGGCGCAGGCGATCACCGTATATGGGCGGGCAGTCGCCCGGCTTATCGATAAGAATCTGCACGTCCTGGCGCAAGCGTTCGTCTTCCACCTGTTGCAGAGAGGACTGCACCAAATCATCGGCGCGCATGTCCCGGTGATCCGGGACCACAGGGCGGGCAAAGTCCATCAGTTGCCGGATGATGCGTTCCATGCGGTACAGCTGTTGGCGAATGTCATTGAGTGGCTGCGCATCTTCGGCATCCACTGTGCGCAAAGCGCGTTGCGCCTTGCCGTCCGCCACGCTCAGGGGGGTGCCCAACTCGTGGGCGACGCCTGCGGCGAAACGGCCGATGGCGGCCAACTTTTCGCTTTGATGCAGCTGCGTTTTAAGATCGTTTTCTCGGTCCCGGCGGGCACTGATTTCCCGCTCCGAATCGAGGATACTGTCCAGCATGCGGTTGACCCCTTCCGCCAAATAGCGGATTTCCGTGGGGCCTTTGGATTGCAGGCGATGATGCATATCGCCGCCCGCAATGTGCGCCATACTCTTGCCCATGCCTTGAATGTGTCGGCCAATGGCACGCTGGTAACCCAGCCAGACCAGAATCAATACCAGCAGTGCCGAGCCCGACAACACCAATAGGGCGCGCGTGCGAAACTCCCCAATTTGATGCGCAAAGTCGCTGCCGCGCCGGGTAACCTGCAGTAAGCCGTTGATGCGTCCGCCGCTGTCGGTGAGGGGCATAAAGTAGGAAAAAACCTGCTCGCCTTCCACCTCGTCGAACGCGCCGCGCTCGCTGCCCTCGGTTGCCAGGGTGGCGGCTTCGATGTCCTGCACCTGTATTTTTCTCGGCCCTTCGGCGGAAATGCGCTTGCCGTCGCGATCATAGACATACACGCCGTACACGCGACCGATTTCCCCCGCCGAGCTGACCGTGCGCCGCAAGGTGAGTTGCAAGTCGTGTTCTAGGGCGTGACTCAGGGGGCGATGAATGGAGCGGGCGATGAGTTCTATGTCATCCTGTAAACCGGCTTCGGCGGCTTGCTCCAAACGGTGCAGACTGAAACCGGCGCTGATGACCATAACCAGCAAGAACGGCACTAGAACAAAGATCAACAGTGCCGTGCGGATGTTGTGCAACGATAAAAAACGTGGAAATCCCATGGCTGGCCATCTGATGTGAATGGCCTCCCATGCTAACACAATTGTTTTATCTGCCCCGAGCGCCTTACTTTTGCACCGCCCGGCACAGATGATAAAGGGCGGTTTCGCCAAACAGATTGGGTGCCAGATCTTTAAAGTATTTGGACGATTTCTCGTTCACCACTTCCCGGTGCAGTACCGTGATGTGTTTTTCCGCACACAGTGATTCAAAATCACGCACCGTACAAAAGTGAATGTTGGGGGTGTCGTACCATTCGTAGGGAAGTAGGTCCGATACCGGCATGCGTCCGCTGACCGCCAGGTGCAGGCGTGCCTTCCAGTGCCCAAAGTTAGGGAAGGTGACGATACACTCCTTGCCCACGCGCAACATTTCATCCAACACCACATGCGGAAAATGCATGGTTTGCAGTGCTTGTGCCATCACCACTGTGTCAAAGCTGTTGTTGGCGAAGTTGCCCAGTCCCAGGTCAAGATCGTGCTCAATAACATTGAGTCCTTTTTCGATGCAGGCGTTGATTTGTTCAACTCCGATCTCCAGGCCGTAGCCCAGCACCTGTTTGGTGTCCTGCAAATGCTTCAGGAAAGTGCCATCGCCACAACCCAAATCCAGAACTCGACTGCCCGGTGCGATCCAGTTTTGTGCTTCGCTGAGATCCAGGCGCATGGTGTGGTTGTTGTTCATTGCCCCACCTCCTGAGCTACACCCGCCATGTAAAGCGTGAAGGCGCGGTTGTAGCGTTCACTGGGCAGTAGAAAGGCGTCGTGTCCGTAAGGCGATTCCACTTCTACGTAGGTTACGGGTTGCTGCGCGCCAATCAGTGCATCCACCATTTCCCGTGAGCGGCTGGCGGGAAAGCGCCAGTCGGTACTGAAAGACACCACAAAAAAGCGGCAGCGCGCGTGACTGAAAGCGGCTACCGGATCGTGGTCGTACTCACGCGCCAAATCAAAGTAATCCAATGCGCGGGTAATCAGAATGTAGCTATTGGCATCGAAGGTGTTGGCGAAGTTATCCCCTTGGTAGCGAAGGTAACTCTCCACCTGAAATTCCACCGGGTCATCCTTGCCTCGAGCAAAACTGCCGCTGCGCAGATCACGCCCAAATTTTTCGCCCATGACGTGATCGGACAGGTAGGTGATGTGGCCAATCATGCGTGCCACCGCCAAACCGTCTTTAGGGCGGGTATCGTGTTCCAGGTAACGACCACCGTAAAAATTGGGGTCGGCCATAATGGCTTGGCGGGCGGTTTCGTTAAAGGCGATATTCTGGGCGCTGAGTTTCATGGCCGAGGCGATTACTACAGCGTGGCGCAAGCGCTCTGGATATTCCAGTGCCCAGCGGGTGACTTGCATGCCGCCCAGGCTGCCTCCGACGATGGCTGCCCACTGCTCAATGCCAAGTTCATCCGCCAGGCGAGCTTGAGTCTCGACCCAATCACGGACGCGAAGTTTGGGGAATTCCGGACCCCAGGGTTTGCCGGTGTCCGGATTAATGCTGGTGGGGCCAGTGGAGCCGTGGCAGCCACCCAAATTGTTGGGGCACACCACGAAAAACCGGTTGGTATCAATGGCTTTACCCGGGCCGATGTAGTTGTCCCACCAGCCCGGTTTGCGGTCGTCCATGCTGTGATAGCCCGCCGCGTGGTGGTTGCCTGACAGAGCATGGCATATCAACACCGCATTGGATTTGTCGGCGTTGAGTTCTCCGTACGTCTCGTACACCAATTGGTATTCGGTCAGGGTTTTGCCGCAGGCCAGCGTCAGTGGCTTGCTGCAGTGCATCACCTGGGGGGTGACCAAGCCTACTGAATCTTGGGGCAAAGTGTCGGGCATGGTGGTCTCGATTCGGGAAAACAAGTGGCGCCAGCGTGGTGAGCTGCGCCAGCGCAAGGCGCAAGTCTAAGGTTGCAGCGGTGATGCTGCAAGAGGGTTGGTCCTGGCGGTCGCTGGTGGGCCGCTAAAGATTGACGAGCGCGCGCCGGACGTTGGCCAGGGAGACCACCTGGGCAGATGTTCCTTGAGCGGGGGAACCGCCGGCACCATTGAGATCCCGATAGAGCGGTTGAATCTCGTCCCAGGCCAATTGCAGTTGCTGGATATTGTTGCGCAGGGCCTGCATTTGTTCCGCGTGGCTCTGATTTTGGCTGCGAATACGGGTTAGGCGCAACATGTGATGCTCCAGCATCTGCTTTTGGTATTGATTGTGGTGGAACAGTGGCGCCAGTGCCTGGCTGAGCCAGTCTTCAATGGCCGTGCTGTATTCAGACCACACTACCCGTGCCTCTTGCACCAAAGTACTGACAAAACGTTGAATCAACACGCCCTTAAGGCTGAGCAAGTTATTGAGTGATGCCCGAAACTGATCAGCTTGGCGATGCAGCTGGCGTAGCTTACGGTGCTGGGGTTCAAGGTTTAGCAGGTGTTGCTCCAGCAACGCACTTTGATCGGCGCCGTGCTCGGGGCGTTGATAAATGGAAGCCAGCACCTGGTTGGCGCGCTCCACTTCGCGGTCCAGGTGATGTACTTGACTGTCCAGAGCGTCGAAAAACCCGCTGATGGCACGCGCCAGTCCCATACTAGTCCAGCTGCCCGCCAACTGGGTGCGGGTGTCGCCGATGAGCTGCTCCAAGCGCTCCGGTGCCATAGGTGACATGAGCCCCGGGCGCTGTTTTTCCAGTAGCACTTGGCTGGTGCGCAGCGACAAAGCCTGTTTGTGATAGTGACGGTGGTTATGGCGGATGGTGTCGCGCAGCTCCTGGAGTAAGGCGCCGTTGTCTTCCTGGTCGCTGGTGCGCACCAGTTCCAACTCTCGTTTGGATTCCTTTAGCCTGCGCTCCAGGCTTTTATACAGGTCGAGGATCATCGCTTGGCTATCGACAATCAAGCGGTGGCCGGCCAGCGCCTGGCGGTTGCGCTCGATGCTTTCCGCCAGGGCTTGTTCCAAGCGAGGAAAACCGCTACGGGCCAGCTGTTGCGGGCGGTCCTGTACGCGCCCCAGTAAGGCTTGTTTGGCCGATAGTGGTAACACCTGCGCCAATTCAAGGTTCAATTGCCGAGCGGTCAATTCACACACGCGCGCCACAGCGGCGTCGGTGTGCTCAGGCGGCTGCAGGTCATCCCAGAGACTGTCTACTTTGTTGAGCAGAGCCAGCACGGCGGTGCCACGCAACTCTTCAAGGCTCTGAATATGATCGCGCCAAATGCTCATGTCGCTGGCGCTAACGCCGCTGTCGGCGGCCAGAAGAAATAGAATCACTTGCGCCTGAGGCAGGATTTTTAGGGTTAGTTCTGGTTCGTTGCCCAAAGCGTTGAGGCCTGGCGTGTCGATAATGCGCAGCCCCTGGCGCAGTAGAGGGTGATCGAGGCTGATCATGGCGTGGCGCCAATTGGGGATGGCGACTCGGCCCTGGTGGTCCCGCTCTCCCATTTCGGTGTGGCTGAAACCTAACTGTTCGGCCTCCTCCGGGGTCACCCAACGGTTTGCGGACACCTGGGCAATGGCTTTGCGGGTCGCATCGGCGTCGGTGGGGTCAAAGCGGAGAGTTACCCACTTTTGAGGAATGCGCCGAAAGCTCTCCAGGCTGGCAGCGCTGCGACGCGTCTCGATGGGCAGCAGGCGCACGCAATTGCTGCGCTGAGCGTCGCAGTAAATTTCTGTAGGGCACATGGTGGTGCGGCCGGGCTGGGAAGGCAGAATACGGGTTTTGCTTTCGCCCACCAGTAAGGCATTGATCAATTCGGTCTTGCCGCGGGAAAACTCGCCTACGCAGGCAATCGTAAAGCCGTCTCCGCGCAACAGCTTGCGGGCGCCCTCAAGGCATTGGCGTACTTCTTTGCTGACCAGCCCGTGATTCTGAATCCATTGATCAAAATGCGTCAGCCTCTGCTCCAACCCCTGTTTCCAGCGATCGTAGGCGGCCATTTGACGATGCAGTGCCTGAATATCCATAGCGCTGTTAGCCTGTCTGGGCCCTTGGCCCTTTATTGTTTTATTAATCTAGCCACCAAACAGATTGTCCCCCATTCTGATTGGTTGGCGCCCCAGGGCTCGATGAGCAGCCGGGTGACTAAGAAACGTCCCTGCTGATTAAAGCGCAAAATGTGACAAAGTGCCAATTTTAAGAGGAGTCAACGGGCTCTGGCGCCGACCAAAGGTGCATTGACGGCAAAAAGGGCGACGCTTCTCAGCGACGCCCTAAGTTCTAATTTGAGAGGGGCATTAAAACGCGAGGGTCAGGCCGCTGGGCATGTTTACCGCCCGCGCAATGGCCGGCACCAGAAATTGATTGAGCACGTGCAGGGTCATGAAGGCAAAGATGGGAGTGATATCTATGCCACCGAGAGGTGGAATTAATTTGCGGAACGGCGCCATCACGGGCTCCACCAGCTGACGAATCAGCATTATCGCGGGATTCTGGCTAAACGGGGCCACCCAGCTAACGATAATGGAAATAATCAGTGCCCAAAAGTAGACCGTGAGTACCATGGAGATAATGCCCACCAGTGCCCAGCCGATGGCCAGTAGCGGGTAGACGATGCCGATTCCCGCCAGCACCAGTACCGCCTGGATGAGCGCCCACTGGATGGCCAGTGCGAGCACAAGCGCGGCCACATCGACACCGAAGAAGCCCGGAATCACCTTGCGCAGTGGCATCAACAGAGGGTTGGTGGCCTTGGCGACAAACTGGGAGATGGGGTTGTAATAATCCGCGCGTACCAACTGAAACAAAAAGCGCAGCAGTACCAGTAATAAATACAGGGACCCCAAGGTGCGGATGATGTAAGTACCGATTTCGGCCATGGTGGACATGCAGTTCTCCCGTTATTGACCCAATTCTTTCGCGAGCGCCGTGGAGCGATTGGCACAGGCTATCATGGCGCGCTTGAATATGGCGCGCAATTCGTCGTTCTCAAAGGATTTGATCGCCGCTTCGGTAGTGCCGCCCGGGGACATGACCCGGCGCCGCAGCTCAGCGGGTTCCACATCACTGCTGCGCGCCAGCTGAGCCGCGCCCAGCGCCGTTTGCAGAGTGAGGTCGGTGGCGCAATCGGGCTCCAGGCCTAGCTCAATGCCCGCTTCGATCATCGCTTCCATGACCAGGAAAAAGTACGCCGGCCCCGAGCCGGAGACGGCGGTCACCGCATCCAGGAGCTGCTCTTCCTCGAGCCACTGAGCCTCGCCCACGGCGCTCATGATCACGTGGGCAGCGGCTTTCTGCGCCTGGCTTGCCAGGGCGTTGGCATAGAGTCCGCTGGCACCGGCGCGTACCAGGGAGGGTGTGTTCGGCATGCAGCGCACAATGGCCTGGTCGTCGCCAAGCCAGCGGCTCAAGCTGGTGCAATCGATGCCTGCGGCGATGGATATAAGCAACGGTTGGTGGCTAAGTGACGGGCGCAGGTCTTCGGCGACGGCCTTGAGGACTTGGGGTTTGACGGCAAGAACCACTACCTCGGCGTCTCGCGCGATGGTGTGGTTGTCCCCGGTATGAATACCGAAATCGCTGACCATTTGGCTGAGGACAACGGGATTTCGATCGCTGGCACTGATGGCTTCGGCGGGATATCCCTGGGCGATCAGCCCGCCAATGATGCTGCGAGCCATGTTGCCGGCGCCGATAAAGGCCAGTTTGGATTCTGACATACAGGTTCCTTGCGTTGGGCGGCGCAGGCCGCCTTCAATTCAAAATTATCGTCGGGGGCCGAATATATCGGTGCCCACCCGAACCAGAGTCGCACCCTCGGCTACAGCGGCCTCCAAATCGCCGGACATGCCCATGGACAACGTATCCAGTGATAAACCCTGGGCGCGGAGTGCTTCCATCGCGTGGCGCAGCCGAGCGAAGCCCGCCCGTTGTTGCGCCGCGCTATCACTGGGAGCGGGTATAGCCATAAGCCCGCGCAGTGTTAGGCCCGGTAGTGTCGCCACTTGCTGGGCAAGTGTGGGCAGCTCCGCCAGGCTAACGCCGGCCTTGCTGTCTTCTTGGTCGATATTGACCTGAAGACACACTTGCAGTGGTGGCAGTTCCGGGGGCCGTTGTTCGCTCAGGCGACGGGCGATCTTGTCCCGATCGACGCTGTGCACCCACGCGAAGTGCTGGGCAATAGCCCGGGTCTTGTTGGACTGTATGGGGCCGATGAAATGCCACTCCAACCCTTCCAGGCCTGCCAGCTGCGCCTGTTTGTCCAGCGCTTCTTGCAGATAGTTCTCCCCAAAACGGCGTTGCCCCCACCGCCAGGCCTGGGCCAGCGACTCAGCCGGCTGAGTTTTGCTCACCGCAATCAGTTGGATTTCATCCGGATTGCGCCCAGCCTCGCGGGCGGCGGTTTGCAAACGGGCGGTGACTTTAGTCAGGTTCTCGTCTATCTTTTGCATAGCAGGGCCGTTTGCTCGCCCGGATAACTTGGGGCGCGCCTCTTCCCCCATCGGGCACAGCCGGGGAAGCGCGCGAGAATAACATGTATAAAAGTTTAAGGTAGCAGTATGGATATCACCGAACTCTTAGCGTTCAGCGCTAAACAAGGCGCGTCGGATTTGCACTTGTCCGCCGGCCTGCCTCCCATGATCCGCGTAGACGGCGATGTACGCCGAATCAACTTGCCCCCTATGGACCACAAGCAGGTGCATAGTTTGATCTACGAGATTATGAATGACAAGCAGCGCAAGGATTTTGAAGAGTTCCTGGAAACCGACTTCTCCTTCGAGGTGCCCGGCGTAGCGCGCTTTCGGGTCAACGCCTTTAATCAGAACCGCGGCGCTGGTGCGGTGTTTCGAACCATTCCGTCAAAAGTGTTAACCATGGAAGAGTTGGGTATGGGCAATGTCTTTCGAGATATTTGCAGTGTGCCTCGTGGTTTGGTTCTGGTTACGGGGCCTACGGGTTCGGGTAAGTCCACTACCTTGGCGGCCATGATCGACTACATTAATGACAACAAGTACGAGCACGTACTGACCATTGAGGACCCCATTGAATTTGTTCACGAGAGCAAAAAATGCCTGGTCAACCAGCGCGAAGTGCACCGCGATACCCACGGCTTTGCCGAAGCGTTGCGCTCCGCCCTGCGGGAAGACCCGGACATTATTCTGGTGGGTGAGTTGCGGGACTTGGAAACCATACGCCTGGCGCTCACGGCAGCCGAAACCGGCCACTTGGTGTTCGGCACTTTGCACACCACTTCCGCGGCCAAAACCATTGACCGTGTGGTGGACGTATTCCCGGCGAACGAGAAATCCATGGTGCGCTCCATGCTTTCGGAATCACTGGAGGCTGTAATTTCTCAAACCCTTTTGAAGAAAAGTGGTGGCGGCCGGGTTGCTGGCCACGAAATCATGCGTGGCACGCCTGCCATTCGCAACTTGATTCGTGAGGATAAAGTTGCGCAAATGTATTCCGCTATTCAGACCGGTGCGGCCCTTGGCATGCAGACCATGGATCAGTGTCTGGCGGATCTGGTGGAGCGCCGCCTGGTCAGTCGCGAAGTGGCGCGCAGCAAAGCCAAAATGCCGGAAAATTTTTAACACTATCTTCGCCACACACATTGATTATAATTGGAAACCGCTATGGATTTTGATCGCTTACTGACACTAATGGTGGAGAAGGGAGCGTCCGACCTTTTTATTACAGCAGGGGTGCCGCCGTCGATTAAGGTTAACGGTAAAGTGGTGCCCGCGACGGCCACGCCACTGGCTCCGGAAAAAGCCCGGGAGTTGGTCCTGGGGGTGATGAACGAAAAGCAGCGTAAAGAGTTTCTGGAAGCCAAGGAGTTGAACTTTGCCATCAGTGCGCGGGGCATTGGCCGCTTCCGTGCGAGTGCGTTCTATCAGCGTAATTTGGCGGGCATGGTGTTGCGCCGTATCGAAGTGAATATCCCAGAGGTTGATGACTTGGGTCTGCCGGAAGTGATTAAAGAGCTGGCGATGACCAAGCGCGGCCTGGTGATGTTTGTGGGTGCGACCGGTACGGGTAAGTCTACGTCTCTGGCGGCCATGATTGGCCACCGTAACAAAAACAGTAAAGGCCATATCATTTCCATCGAGGACCCGATTGAATTTATCCATCAGCACCAAGGTTGCATCATTACCCAGCGCGAAGTGGGTATAGATACTGAATCCTTCGAGGTGGCTCTGAAAAACACGCTGCGCCAGGCGCCGGATGTGATTTTGATTGGTGAGGTGCGCAGCCGTGAAACCATGGAGCACGCCATTGCCTTCGCGGAAACAGGTCACTTGTGCCTTTGTACGCTGCACGCCAACAACGCCAACCAGGCGCTGGACCGAGTCATTCACTTTTTTCCCGCGGATCGTCACCGTCAGTTGTGGATGGATTTGTCCCTGAACTTGCGCGGCATTGTCGCCCAGCAGCTGATTCCCACCCCTGACGGGCAGGGGCGCCGGGCATGCCTGGAGGTGCTGCTCAATACGCCATTGATGGCGGACTTGATTCGCAAGGGCGATGTCAGCGAATTGAAAGAACTGATGAAAAAGTCCACCGAACTCGGGATGCAGACCTTTGACCAGGCGCTGTATGAGCTGTATGACCGCGGTGAGATCACCTATGAGGACGCCTTGGCGCACGCCGATTCACCCAACGATTTGCGTCTGATGATCAAGCTCGGCTCAGAAACGGATGCTGCCTATTTGTCCAACGCGGCGGATGGGCTGTCCATGGAGGAGGATAGTTCCAATGACAAGGGCAGGCTATTTTAGCTTGTCTCCCAGCAATTCACTGCCGGGTTGATAGGCCTTCAGCGGGAGTTTAGATAGGTTTCCAAAATGAGTCGCGCGGCGATGGAATCCACTGGGTTCTTGCCGTAGTCGCGCGACCCGCCCCGCGCCATGACTTCGCCTTTGGCTTCGAAACTGGATAGGCGCTCGTCGACCATCTCCACCGCAACCCCGAAACGCCCGTGCAAACGGTTGGCGAATTTACGTGCTCGGGCGCTCAATTCGCTTTCGCTGTCATCCATATTCAGCGGCAGGCCCACCAGTACCAGGCCCGGTCGCCATTCCTTCAGCAGCTTTTCTACCTGCTCCCAATTGGGCACGCCGTCCCGCGCCTTAAGTGGCGGCAGAGGTGTGGCCGTGCCGATCAGGCTCTGACCGGTAGCGGCGCCAATGTTTTTCAGGCCGTAGTCAAAGGCAAGCAGTTGCATGTAGTTGGTCAGGCCCGCCAGTTAGGCGTGGCCTGCCGTGGTGGAAATGAGGTTGAGGTCAATGCCCAGTTGGTGGGCCACGGCCGACCAACGCAGCTCAGCCGGAGTGTGGAACAGTGTGTGTCTATCGGCGGGGAGGGTGAGCCAGGCGTTGGCGGCGATCTCCTCCTCCAACTGGCCCGCTTCCCATCCAGCGTAGCCCAAAGCGAGTAGGAACTCCTTGGGGCCCCGGCCCTCGGCCAGCGCCTCCAGTATGTCCCGCGAAGCGGTTAGGTTGATGCCCTGAGCGATACTCAGATTGGATTGCCATTCGCTGCTGCCGGTATGCAGGACAAAGCCTCGCTCTACCTGAACCGGTCCGCCCGCGAGTACCGTCTCCGCCCCCAAGCCGGCGTGGTCACCTAGCTCCAGTTGCGAGAAAATATCGCCCAGCGTCAAAGGCATAGGGTGGTTGAGCGTTAAGCCCATGGCCCCGCTTTCGTTGTGGTCGCACACGTAGGTGATGGTGTGGGCGAACGACGCATCGTGCATGCCTGGCATGGCGATCAGGAAGTGATCGCGCAGGCTGCCTGCGCTCAGGTCGTTGCGGGACTGGATGTGCGAATATTTGGTCATACCTTAAGTATTGGGGTTGGGGCGAGGAAAACAAGCGGTTTGTAAAAAAATTTCGGCTTACTGTGCGGTGGAGAGGCCGGCGATATCGAACGTCCAGGTGCGGATAATCTCGAGCCTGTCGTATTGTTGGCGAATCTCTGCCGGGAAGGTGGCGTAAGGGGCCGCCATGTGCACGATCTGCACGGCCGCCTGGTCGAGGATAGACTGCCCGGAGGACTGTAGGATTTCCACTTGGTGGACAGTACCGTCCGGGTTTACCGACACGGACAAACGCAGGCTGCCGGTGATCCGCTGCCGTAGTGCTTCCTGTGGGTAGTGACGGTTACCGGTTTGCTCCACTCGCGTACTCCACTCATGCAGGTAAGCCGCATCGGCGGAAGCGCGGGTGGCCATGGAGGTGAGCCGATGGATGCGGGGACGACGTGAGTACTCCTGGCGCTGTCGGGCCAGTTGCGCCTGCAGGCTGGCGATTTCCTGGGTAATGATCGGCAGCTCCTCCAGCAACCCCTCTCTTTTGTCCTGCTCGTCCTGGGGGTCCGGGTCCTCGAGACGTTGCACCGAGCGGTGACTGCTGCCGCGAGTAGTGAGTATTTGCTCCTCGCGCCGCTCAGTGGGAGCGGCGGCTTGTATCTGGGGGGCCGGGTTAATATCGCGCACTTGGGTGTCGGCGAATTCCGCGTGTTGCTCCGCCGTCAACTTCCGAGCCTCTTCCTCGGTACCGCTGGCTTGTTGGTTGTGCTGCGCTAAGTAATCCGCCTCGTCGGGCTCGTTGGGGTCTTTGTGGCTGGCGAGCACAATATCCAGGGTTGGAGAGGCTGCACCGGGGTCCGGCAGCTTAAAGGTGACGCCAAAAACGACCATGGCGTGCAGGGCCAGCGCCAGAAATAAGGTAAAGCTCAGCCGGTCACCCGTGTCTACGGGTGCGGCGGGGCTTTGGCTCGGTGTGGATGTGCTGCTCATCAGGTGTTTCGTTGCAAGTGGCGTTCTATGGCATCCATTAGGCGTGCGCCGATGGCGGTATCGTGAGCTTTGTCCAGCTCCCGTACGCAGGTGGGGCTGGTGACGTTAATCTCGGTCAAATAGTCCCCAATAACGTCGAGACCCACAAACAGTAAGCCCTTACTTTTCAGGGTAGGGGCCACCTGAGACACGATCCAGCGGTCCCTTTCACTTAAGGGGCGAGCGGCGCCTGTGCCGCCGGCTGCCAAGTTTCCACGTGTCTCGCCCCGGGCTGGGGTGCGCGCGAGGCAGTAGGGTACGGCTTCGCCGTCCACCACCAAAATGCGTTTATCGCCCTGGGAAATCTCCGGGATGTACCGCTGGGCCATAATCATCCGCTTTCCGAATTGAGTCAGGGTTTCCAAAATCACGCTCAGGTTGGGGTCATCTTCACGGCAGCGGAACACACTGCTGCCGCCCATGCCGTCCAGCGGTTTGAAAATGACATCGCCGTGCTCCCGGTGAAACTCTTTCAGCAGGGTGTTATCCCGGCTTACCAACAGAGGTGGACAGCACTGGGGGAAGAAAGTGGCAAAAACTTTTTCATTGCAGTCGCGCAGGCTTTGGGGGTCATTGACCACCAGTGCCCCTCTTTGCTGTGCTGCTTCCAGAATATAAGTGCTGTAGGTGTATTCATTATCAAAGGGCGGGTCCTTGCGCATCAGTATTACGTCCAGCTCCGCCAGGGGCTGATCGTGGCGAGGGCCGAGCTCATACCAGCTTTCTGGGTTGTCGGCTACGCGCACTGGGCGCATGCCGGCGCGCGGCTCGCCGTGGCGAAGGTACAGGTCCCCCTGCTCCATATAGTAAAGATCCCAGCCGCGGACTTGAGCCGCCAGCATCAGGGCCAGGGTGGTGTCCTTGTGGAAGGCGATATCGGCGATTGGGTCCATAATGACCCCGAGAGAGATGCTCATAATGGCGGCCTGATGTCAGAGGATGAAGACGGGTGCATTCGTTAGTTGCCGGTCGGGGTTATGCGCGCTAAAGTTAAGGCCTGCAGACGTATAACGCAAGCATTCGCCGCTTAAGGTATAAAAACAACGAAACGGCAACGGATTCCTTATATATTCAGGTGGTTATAGATAATTCTTAATAACTATGTTAAAAGTCCGATAGGTTAAAAGGCCGGTAGGCAAATTACATTATATAAGACTACAATTCAGATAGATGCGCTGCCAGGAGTGTAGCTTGGACAATGTTCCGGGCGTGACGTGAGTCGCAAAACCTGGGGGTGGCAATAACAAAAGTCGAAGGTCAGTATTATGGACGTCAGTTTAGAAAGCCTTAAAGTCATGGTCATCGACGATAGTAAAACTATTCGCCGCACGGCTGAGACTCTGCTAAAAAAAGCCGGTTGTACCGTGGTCACTGCCACAGATGGGTTTGACGCGCTGGCCAAAATCGCCGATACCCGTCCCAACATTATTTTCGTGGACATCATGATGCCGCGCTTGGACGGCTATCAAACCTGCGCTTTGATCAAAAATAACAGTGAATTCAAATCTACTCCGGTAATTATGCTCTCAAGCAAGGATGGGCTGTTCGACAAGGCCAAAGGCCGAATCGTTGGCTCGGATCAGTATTTGACTAAGCCGTTTAGCAAGAGCGAACTGCTGGGAGCCATTGAGGCTCACGTCAAACAGGCGGAGGCGTCCTGAACGCCGGAGCTGGTCCGACAGTGAACAATAACGAAAACTCTTAAATTGACTCATCTACCTTGGGGTAATCATGGCCAAAGTATTGATTGTAGACGACTCTCCTACCGAAACCTACAAGCTCACCTCCATGCTTGAGAAGTCCGGTCATGAAGTGCTGACTGCTGAAACGGGTGAAGATGGCATCGCCATCGCGAAGAAAGAGTTGCCGGATGTGGTGTTAATGGACATCGTTATGCCCGGCCTCAACGGTTTCCAGGCCACGCGACAGCTGACCAAGGCCCCCGAGACGGCTCACATACCGGTGATCATCGTCACTACCAAGGATCAGCAGACTGATCGGGTTTGGGGCATGCGCCAAGGCGCCAAGGACTTTTTGGTCAAACCGGTCACCGCCGAAATGTTGACCGGCGCTATCGCCAAGGTCACAAAGTAGAGTCCGTTTATGACGTTGATGTGTGTTCCAGTGGGTGAGGCGTAGGCAGCTATGGCGGAATCGGGAGCGGCCTTTGAAGCCTTGACTCAGCTCGCTGAGCGCAGCCGGGCGGCAGCGCGCGGGCTTCCCGCTCAGGTGGATATTCGCCCTCACTGGAGCGGTATCGGTTTTGCCCTGATGGGGAGCTATTTCGTCGCACCCCTAGGCGAAGTCTCGGAAATGCTGGAAGTGCCGGCATTCACGCATTTGCCTGGCGTACAGCCTTGGGTGCAAGGCGTGGCCAACGTGCGCGGCCGGCTTTTGCCCATCTTTGATATGGCGATGTTCTACGGACAGCGTCTGACGGGCACCCGCAAGCAGCGGCGTGTGCTGATCCTGGAAACTGAAACCCTGTATACCGGGCTTTTAGTGGACCAGGTGTTTGGTATGCAACACTTTCCGGTGGACGAATACCAAGAAGAAGCGGGACCGGTTGAGGACAGCATACGCTCCTACACGGCCGGTAGTTATCAGGTCGACGGCCAGCGCTGGACAGTGTTCCGGCCCGCGTTGCTGGCAGAAGATCCGCGTTTTATCAACGCCGCAAAGACCTAGTGGGGCTCGCCTCATTGAATTTTAATTTCGAGCTGACTGCGGTGCTGGTGCAGGCGGTTCACGAACAACAATAAGACGTTCAGTCACTTTCAGGGGTGCTTACATGAAAACCGAATCCAGAAACTTCCTCGCCTCCGCCCGGGCAAACCCGGCGATGGCGGTGCTGGTCGTCCTGCTCATAGGGTTTGTGGTCCTTATACCCTACGTCTACATCGAGGTGCAGCGGGACCTGGAAGCTGACCAGCTTTACCTGCAGCAGGCCGCCGAGCTTAGGGCACAGTCCTATCGGTTGACGGCTCTGTCTCGGGAGGCGGTCTCCGGTAACCAGAATGCGTTCGCCGAATTGAATTCGGTGGTCGGCAGCATGGACCAAACCTGGGATCAACTGCGTGCCAGCGATCAGCGTACCCGCCGGGAATTGAGCCGTGAATTTACCGCCTACAACAATATCTGGCGGCAAGCTCGCAGTAACAGCCAGACGATTCTCGAAAACCAGGAAACCATCATCTTTCTGAACCAGGTGGGTGAGCGTCTGAATGACACGCTTCCCGAGCTGCAATCCTTGCACAATGACATTGTGGAAATTCTCCTGGAAACTGACTCTCCATCTGAACAGATTTCGCAAGCACAGATGCAGTCCTGGCGTGCAGAGCGTATCGGACGCAACGTGGATAAAATGCTTCGTGGTGATGCCGACGCACACATCGCTGCCGACCAGTTCAACCTGGACGCCAACATTTACGGCCGCGTACTCAACGCCATGCAGGAAGGTGACGTGGCCATGCGCATCGGCCGCGTAACCAACCCTGAAGCCCAGCAGACCCTGGCTCAAATCGCCGATCTGTTTGACTTTGTAAACAGTTCCGTTCAAGAAATTTTCGAAGGCTCGCCCGCACTGTTGAGCTCCCTGCAGGCGAGTGAGGCATTGCTGGACAACAGCCCGGTATTGTTGGAAGGCCTGGCTGATATTTCCGACAAGATCTCTTTGCAGGAATCGCTGCGTCAGCCCAATAACTTGACCATTCTTGCGCTGGGTATTGCGGCCGTTATCTGTTTGGCTTTGATTGGCGCGCAGTTGTTCCGAGGCACACGTCGTCGCCTGGTGGAAACCGCTGAAACCAACGAGCGTAACCAAACGGCGATTCTGCGTCTGCTGGACGAACTGGCCGATCTGGCCGATGGTGACTTGACCACCACCGCGACGGTAACCGAAGACTTTACTGGGGCCATTGCCGACTCTATTAACTTCACCATTGACCAACTGCGGATTCTGGTAGCGCGCATTAACGAAACGGCGGTAAACGTATCCGCTGCCGCCCAGGAAACCCAGCAAACTGCACTGCATCTGGCCGAAGCTTCTGAGCACCAGGCGCAGGAAATTGCCGGCGCCTCGGCGGCGGTGAATGAAATGGCGGTAACTATTGACCAAGTATCGGCCAACGCCTCCGAATCCGCCGCGGTAGCCGAGCGGGCGGTATCGATCGCCACCAACGGTGCCAAAGTGGTACAGAACACCATCCACGGCATGGACACCATTCGTGAGCAGATTCAGGACACCTCCAAGCGGATTAAACGATTGGGTGAGTCTTCCCAGGAGATTGGTGACATCGTTAGCTTGATTAACGACATTGCCGACCAAACGAACATTCTGGCCTTGAACGCGGCAATTCAGGCCTCTATGGCCGGTGACGCGGGCCGCGGCTTCGCGGTGGTAGCGGATGAGGTGCAGCGGCTGGCGGAACGTTCAGCGGCTGCAACCAAGCAGATTGAAGCCCTGGTTAAGACCATTCAGAACGATACCAACGAAGCGGTTATCTCCATGGAGCAAACGACGTCTGAGGTGGTTCGCGGTGCCCGTCTGGCACAGGACGCAGGTGTGGCTCTGGAAGAGATTGAAACAGTATCCAACAACCTGGCTGAATTGATTCAGAACATCTCCAACGCGGCTCGCCAACAGGCATCCTCCGCTGGCCACATTTCCAACACGATGAACGTGATTCAGGAAATTACCACTCAAACTTCAGCCGGTACCGGCGCCACCGCTCAATCGATTGGTAACCTGGCGGAAATGGCCATGGACCTGCGTGAATCTGTGGCCGGTTTCAAACTGCCGGAAGAAGAAGGTACTCAGGATGCCTTCACTAAGGCGACCCCGGTTCCCGAGCTTGAGATGGAAGAGGAAAGCATTGACTACAGTGCTCTCCCGGAAGATTTCGACGATAGCGAAGTGGTGGATTTGGAAGATGAAGTCCTGCCCGGGGATGAAGACGACGATCTGAAGCCTGAGCGCGACCAGGCCCGGGTTTAACCCCCAGCGATAACAGTCGAGTGCGGTAATGGTTTGGTCCTTGCAAACGCCATCAGCGTTGACCGACAGCCAGTTTGTTCAGTGGAGCAAATTGCTTGAGGAGCGCACGGGTATACAGCTTTCTGCCCAGCAGAAAACGCTGTTGCAGTCGCAGGTGGCGATGCGCATGCGGGAGCTTGGGTGTAGCGATTACAACCAGTATTACCAGCAGGTGACCGACGGCCTGTCTGGCCTTATGGAGTGGTCCATTTTGGTGGATCGACTCACGGTCAAGGAAACCAGTTTTTTTCGCCATCGCCCTTCGCTGGAATACGTTCGCCGGTTTATTCAAAACCGCATCAATAATCGGGAGCTGCAGGGCAGTTTCGATATCTGGAGTGTGGGCTGCGCCAGTGGCGAAGAGCCCTACTCACTGGCTATGGTCGCCAATGATTGTTTCGAATTGGCGGCTCTGGCGCCGTATTACGGCGTGACAGCCATGGACATCAGCAACGCTGCTTTGGGGCAGGCCCGCACCGGTGTTTACGCTACTCGCAAACTGGAGCAATTGCACCCTGACGAAGTGGCACGCTACTTCCGCCGCACCGACAATGGTAATTTTCAAGTTGTCGAGAAGCTGCGCGATCGAGTTTGCTTCAGTCACGGAAACGTGACCCGCATAGGCTCTATGCCCCCCGTCAATATGGACGTTATCTTCTGTCAGAATTTGCTCGTGTACTTTCGTCGCTGGTTGCGGCGCGATATTTTGAACGCATTCGCCGAGCGCTTGAAGCCGGGTGGTGTACTGATTATTGGCCTCGGTGAATCCGTGGATTGGGAACATCCGAGCCTGAAGCGCGTGGTGGGAACCGAAGTACAAGCCTACATTCGCGACCAGCGACAAGAATAATGAGGAATACTTCGCATGTCAGACAGCCGTAATTTCGCTGCCCTTGACTGGGTAGTGCACGAGATTGTCGAAACCCTCCGTCAGGCGCGCGAAGCCCTGGAGGCCTACGTTGAAAATCCAGAAGACGAAGCCCGGTTGCGTTTTTGCTTGACGCATATCCATCAAGTGCATGGCAGTTTGCAAATGGTGGAGTTCCATGGCGCCGCCATGATGGCCGAGGAAATGGAGAGTCTGACTCAATCCATGATCGACGGCAGCGTAGCCAGCAGCGCAGAAGCCCAGGAAGTGTTGATGCGGGCCATCTTGCAGTTCCCCGTGTACCTGGAGAAAGTCAAAACCAGTCGCCGCGACAACCCGTTAATTGTATTGCCGCTTCTCAATGACCTGCGCACCGTGCGTGGCGAACATTTACTGACGGAAACCAATCTCTTTAGCCCATACTTGGCCCCGGCCAGTGAGATCAGTGGCGAGCGTCTGCCGCTGTTGCAAAATCGCCAACAGTTTCAAGACACCGTACGCAAGCTGCGTCAGATGTATCAGTACGCGGCCGCCGGTTTTATCCGGTCAGTCAACGCCGACGAAAACCTGGCTTACCTGAAAAAAGTCTTCGCACGGGTGCACAAATTAACCAGCGGCACCGCGCGTCAACCGTTGTGGCACATTTGCCTGGCATTGGCTGAAGCCCTGGAAATCGATGCTATCGAATCCAGCGTGTCCATTAAGAACTTGCTGCGTCAGTTGGATAAGGAGCTGAAGCTTCTTGTGGTGCATGGCGCCGCGCCCCTTGATACGCCCGCTGACCAAGAGCTGATTAAAAATCTGCTTTACTACGTCGCCCGTTCAGGAAAACACGCACCGGGCTTTTCCACCGACTCGCATCTGCAGCACGTGTACGAACTCTATGAGTTGGATCGGGCCTTGCCAGAGGGCAAGGAAACCGGTGAGGAAGCGCAGAACATGCTTTCCGCCCCAGACGCCGAAGCCATGCGCTCGGTGGTGGCGGCCCTCAAAGTGGAATTGGATATCGTCAAGCAAGCGCTGGATGTGTCTTTGGCCGGTGGAGAGCGACAGGAAACACTGGCAGAAGCCTTGCCGGTGATTAAGCGAGTTGCCGATACCATGGCTGTGCTGGGCATTGGTGACCTGCGCAAACAAGTTTTGGAACAGGGCGCCGCGATTGAGCTGGTAGTCAATGCGGGCAGCGACTTGAGTGATGGAGAATTGATGGCGGTTGCCGGTAAGGTGCTCGACATCGAAAACCGTTTGGACAATCTAGCCGCTGGCGTAGGCGGCGAAGGTGAAGGTGAAGACAACCACCGCGATCTGAATTTGAGTCAGGCGCAGGAGTCAGTTCTGCGCGAATCGCGCAGCGGGCTGGAGCAGACCAAAGACGCGATCATTGAGTACATCGCCTCTCAGTGGGATCACTCTCACCTGAAGAGCGTCCCCGACACGTTGCGCGGTATTCGCGGCGGTCTGGAAATGATTCCTATGCCGAGGCCAGCCCGAATACTCGGAGCCTGCGCCCGCTACGTGGAAGAACAGTTGTTGGCTCAGGATGCCTCGCCCGAATGGTCCAAGTTGGACACACTGGCCGATGCCATTACCAGCGTCGAGTACTACCTTGAACGCTTTAACATCGACCGCGAGGAAGAAAACGAACTTCTCCTGGGGGTAGCCGAGGATAGCGTTGCACAGCTCGGCTACGCCGTCGCCAAAACGCCTTCGACCGCTCGCCCCGCCAAGGTTGAACCCGAACCAACACAAGATGAGGTGGATGAGCAGGAAGCCTTGAGCGAAGCTTATCAGGCGATTTTGGCCGACACGCCGAGCACGGAAGAAACAGACACTGCAGAATCCGAAGCGTCAGAGCTGGAGCGCGCGCTCCATGACACGGATGAGTCTTCTGAAGACGAAACCGATGAAACCGAGACGGCGGCACAGAGTGAGGACGACTCCGAAACTATTGAGCCGTCTCTCGCCGATGAAGACTATTCCGTAGAAGCGTTAGCGGCACAAGTGGCCGAAGCAGACGCGCAGGATCAGGAAAGTGAACAGCAGGCCGAAACCTCCGTTGAGGCAACGGCGAGCGAAGACGACGATGAATTCGACGCGGAAATTTTGGAAATCTTCGTCGAAGAAGCGGGTGAGGTCAGTGAAACCATAGCCGAGTACTTTCCCAAGTGGGCAGCCAATTTTGAAGATCAAGAGTCGCTCACTGAATTCCGACGTGCTTTTCACACCTTAAAAGGCAGCGGCCGTATGGTTGGCGCCAACGATATTGGTGAGCTGGCCTGGTCCATTGAGAATATGCTGAACCGGGTCATCGACGGTACGGTTACGCCCGGTGAACCGCACGTCAATGCGATAGAGCAGGTACGCTCCATACTACCGGATATGATTGAGGCGTTCCGTACCCGGCAGCCAAATCCGCACCCGCAGCTGGCCGAGGCTTACGCGGCCCAGGCCGACGCCTTATCGCGCGGTGAAACGCCGGAAGAGATTCCCTTGGTGGCACCAGAGCCATCCTCGCCGACGGCCACTGTTCAAGACGAACCCGAAACGGCCGCAGCGGTGGAAGACGATGACGAGCCGGATGGTCAGCTCTGGGAAATTTTTGGCATTGAGGCGCTGACGCACTTGCAGGTCGTGGATCAATACATTCATGAAATGGAAACCGTCGCACCCGTCTTCACCCCGCCCAGCGACAGCACCCAGCGTGCCCTGCACACCTTAAAAGGCAGTGCGCACATGGCGGATATCCAGCCAGTTGCCGAACTCGTGTCGCCCTTGGAACGGTTCGTCAAGGAGCTGCGTACTTATCAGGTGAACATCGACGAGGACATTCTGCAGTTGCTGCGCGATGCGGTCGATTACACCACGGTTGCCCTTGCCAATATTGAGCAGGGTGAGCCGGTGGAAATTCCCCGACTGCATCAATTCGTAGCGCGCGTGAACGAATTGCGGGAGCGCTTCGTAGCGCCGCTGGTTCGTCAGCAAGAGGCCGAGGCCAAAGGTCTGGAGGCTATAGATCCGGAGTTGCTGGCGATCTTCATGGCCGAAGATATGAACCTGCTGTTGGATGCGGATAAAACCCTCGACGAATGGCGCAATCAACCGGAACAGCTGGACCCACTCAAGCCTTTGCAGGACGAGTTGGCTACTTTGACCAACGGTGCACGCCGCGCCAATCAGCCCCCCATGGCGGAGCTCGGGGACAAGCTGCACCGTATCTATCAGGCGTTGATAACCGGATCTCTGCAGTACAGTGACTCGCTGTGCGAAAACCTGAAGGCTGCGCATGCGGCTTTGCTGGATATGGTGGATGCGGTCGCCGTAGGGCAAAACCTGGAGCCCGAACCCGCGGCTTTGACCGAAGCACTTGACGCACTGCTTGTCGAGGCCCCCGAGGTGCATACACTGGAAGCCGAAGCCGAAGCCGAAGCCGAAGCCGAAGCCGAAGCCGAAGCCGAAGCCGAAACCGAATCTGAAGTCGAATCCGAAACTAACAACAGTGCTGCAGCGGAAGCGGAATCTCCAATCGAAGTGGAAGACGCTAACGTTGAGACCAGCGTTGTTCCATCGGAGCCAGAGGCGCACGTTTCTAGTTCAGACTCTGAAGATGACGACGATGAGGCCGATGACGAAATCGTTGAAATCTTTGTTGAAGAAGCCGAAGAGCTGCTTGAATCCATGGAAGGCGCTCTGCACGAGTGGCAGGACGACTGGGACAATCCCGAATGGCCAGAAGAGCTCAAGCGCGCTCTGCACACACTCAAAGGTGGCGCGCGCTTAGCGGGCATCAGCGACGTGGGTGACCTGGCGCACGACTTTGAAACTCTGGTGATTGGCCTCAGCGGTGAAGAAACACTGGATCAAGCCTTCTTCCAGCGTTTGAATCAATTCCAGGATCAGATTCACAAGGGTGTCGAACGCACGCGAGCACGCTTGGATGGTGTTGAGCTGCCAGCGGAGGCCGCCCCGGTCACGCCCGCAGAGCCTACTGAGCCAGCTGCGGAAGCGCCTACTCCCAGCGAAACCGATCGAGCGGCTCACGTTCGGGGTGAAGAAGCCAAGGTCGTCCCCTTCACGCCCAAGGCTAAGCCTCCCGCTAAAAGGGATGAGTTCCCACCCGCCGTGCACGAGGGCCAAACCTCGCAAGTATCCACCGGTGGTGGCCAAAGCGCTCAAGTGCAACATTTGGCGGCGCGTCGCAGCGGCCCGCAGGAAGTAGTAAAAGTCTCCGCTGAGCTGCTGGAAGAGCTGGTGAACCTCGCCGGTGAAACCTCCATCACTCGTGGTCGAATTGAAGAACAAGTGGGTGATTTGGGCTTGGCCATCGACGAGATGGATTCCACCATTGTTCGCTTGCAGGAACAGCTGCGTCGACTGGATATCGAAACCGAAGCCCAGGTGCTGTTCCGACAGGAGCAAATGGAAGCGCACGAAGAGTTTGATCCTCTGGAGATGGATCGCTATTCACAGCTGCAACAACTGTCCCGCTCCCTGATGGAATCTGCGTCGGATTTGTTGGACCTGAAAATTACGCTTTCGGATAAAAACCGCGATACGGAAACCCTATTGCTGCAGCAGTCCCGTATTAACACCGATTTGCAGGAAGGACTCATGCGTTCGCGCATGGTGCCTTTCTCGCGTTTGGTGCCGAGGCTGCGGCGTATCGTCCGTCAAGCGGCGAGCGAGCTGGGTAAGGATGTCAGCTTTGAGCTAGACAACGTCGAAGGCGAACTGGACCGTTCCGTATTGGAGCGCATGGTCGCGCCCCTCGAGCATATGCTGCGTAACGCCGTGGACCACGGTATTGAAATGCCGGATGAGCGTGACCGTAGCGGAAAAGGTGAAACCGGGCGGATTGTCTTAAGCCTTTCGCGCGAGGGCGGCGAAGTTCTGTTGCGACTGGTGGATGACGGTCGCGGTATCAACCTGGAAAAAGTGCGGGAAAAAGCCATTGAACGTGGCCTGATGACCGCCGATGCTTCCCTGAGTGACCGGGACATTATGCAGTTTATTCTGCATGCCGGTTTCAGTACCGCCGATAAAGTTACCCAGATATCCGGTCGCGGTGTGGGTATGGATGTGGTGCACTCGGAAATTAAACAGCTGGGTGGCTCCATGTTTATTAATTCCGAGTGGGGTCACGGCACGGAATTTATTGTTCGGCTGCCTTTTACCGTGTCGGTAAACCGGGCCCTAATGATTCAGATCGGCGACGATTACTACGCGATTCCCCTGAACACCATCGAAGGTATTGTACGGGTCAGCCCTTTCGAGCTGGAACACTATTATCAGGATGAAAGCGCACTGTTTGAATACGCGGGAGAGCAATACCAAGTGCGCTACCTGGGCGCCATGCTCGATAGTCGGGCCCGTCCGAAATTGGACGGTCAGACCTTGCCTCTACCGGTCGTTCTGGTACGAAGCGCGGAGCACACCCTGGCGCTGCAAGTGGATCGGCTCTTAGGTAGCCGCGAGATTGTGGTGAAAACCCTGGGCGTACAGTTCAGTACGGTGACCGGCGTGTCCGGCGCGACCGTAATGGGGGATGGTAGCGTGGTGGTGATCCTTGATCCGCACGCTTTGATGCGCGAAAAACTGGCTCTGGGTATGTCCAACGCTACCTTGTTGGAGCCGGCTCAAGCGCCAGAGTCCGAGGCTCAGGAGCGAACCGTTATGGTGGTGGATGATTCGGTCACGGTAAGAAAGGTGACCGGCCGCTTCCTGGAGCGCGAAGGCTTCCACGTGATTACCGCCAAAGATGGTGCCGAGGCACTCCTTATGCTGCAGGACCACATCCCCGACGTTATGTTGCTGGATATTGAAATGCCGCGCATGGACGGGTTCGAGGTAGCGAAGAACATCCGTACCAGCTCTCGCTTGAAGGACATACCGATCATCATGATCACCTCGCGCACGGGTAAAAAGCACCGGGATCGGGCTTTCAGTCTTGGCGTAGATCGTTACTTGGGCAAGCCCTATCAGGAGGATCTGCTGCTAACCAATATTAACGAGCTGTTGGATCCGAAGGCGTAGTATTGTGACTGGCTTGCGGATTGGCCTATTGGTGGATCAGCCGCTCAAGCGCCAATACCTGGGCATGAGTGTAGCGGAGGCCGGGCATAAATTGATCTGCTCCACGACTTTGGGCGCCGATGCCGGAGAAGCTTTGGCTCGCAGCGACGTTGATGCCTGGGTAGTGGATGTGGCCGCGCCCACCGATGAGGACAGTGACTTTCCGGCCGAACAACTGGAAACACTGGAAGCCTTGTTGGAGTCCGCCACTGTGCCTTTAATTGTGAGCGACAGCAGCGACTATCGCCCCGGCACTGACGAGCACAACGCCTGGTTACGGCGCATCATGGACAAACTGCGCCAGCTGGCGGGCGACATCAATTTACAGAATACAGAGCGGGCCAGTGATTTATGGGTGTTGGCCGCCTCTACGGGTGGGCCCGCAGCGGTTAAACGATTTTTGTCGGAACTGCCGCCGGATTTGGGTGTGGCGTTTCTCTATGTTCAACACATTGATGCGCATTACACCTCGACGCTGGTGAAGATGATGAGCGACAGCCCTTACCCCGCTTCGCTGGCGGTACAGGGTGAAGTGTTGCAGGAAAACCGTTTGTTTATTGTGACTGCTCAGGAACGTGTCGAAGTGCTGGAAAATGGCACTTTTGCCTTGAGTGACGGCCCTTGGGGTGGGCCCTACGCCCCGTCCGTAGATCAGCTGGTGGCCAACGTTGCCCGCGTATACGGCCCGCGCGCAGGGCTGATTGTATTTTCGGGCATGGGCGATGACGGCGCCAGCGCCGGTCGTCTACTCAAGCAGCGTGGCGGCAGGATCTGGGTGCAGAGTCCGGATAGCTGCACGAGCAGCTCCATGCCGGACATGGCCCTGGCTACTGGCTGTGTCAGTTACAATGGCACCCCCGAGCAATTGGCCCAACAACTGACGGTACAATACCAAATTCCGTTACCAATGATGAAAGCCTGAGGACCGAACTCATGAGAGCCCCGCAACCATTAGCCGCTCCTAAGGCCCAGGACATGGCCAGCCTACTGATTCCTCTCGAAGGACAGTTTCTGCTGGTACCCAACGTTTCAGTGGCGGAGATCGTTCCGCTGGGTAGAGTCGAACAAGTGACCGGTGGCCCAGAGTGGTTCCTTGGGAACTACCAATGGCGCGACCTGTCCGTCCCTTTACTGTCTTTTGAAGCCATCAACGGCGCCCCCCGCGCTACGGCGGGATCTCGTGCCCGCGTGGCCGTGTTCAATAGTACGGGTGTTAGCGATGATCTGCCTTTTGTCGCTATTCTGGCCCAGGGCTTACCGCGTTTGGCTCGCGTGAGCGCTGATGAACTGCAAGAGCGGGAAGACGTTGAGAAAAAGCCTTTTGATCTGATGCCAGTATCTTGGGCGGGAGAGCAGGCGGTCATCCCCGACGTCGGCGCTCTGGAGCAAGCCGTGTTGGACGTTTTAAAGGGACAGAACTAGCCGGTTGTACGTCCCCTTTTGTAGAAGGTAATTCTCGTGCCGCGATTTTTAACTCCCCTGGTATTTTCCTGTGTATTGCTGACCGCTTGTGGCGGTGCTCGCCAGGAGCCCTTCGATCCCAGTGACCCGGAGGAGCCCGAACCCACGCCGGTTCCGGTGACCACTCTGGTATCGGGTACTGAGCCGTTACTGTTGATGGAGTTTGCCGGCAAGCGTTTGGAAGTGGCTGTCAATCTGGACGATTATTACCATTTGATCGATGGTTATACCGATCAGCCCATTGACGATCCGGACTTTTCTCGAGGCCAAGTGGTGCTCTATGACGCTGGATTGGTGGATGACAACATCTGCGCCCACAAGCTAATTTTACGCAGTGTAGAAGCTCAAACCATCACGGAAGGCGTGGTGGAAGTCATTCTTGAATATGAAAACTACCAGCCTCAGACTGGCCCAGCATGCGACGATGAAGTCATCGAGGTGCGGCCGTTCGAATTCTTTTATGTGCAAAGCCGCGATGAGGTGGTGTTTAACGAGCGCATTCAGGGGGTGCGCACGGGCACACCCGGCAACGATGATGATGACGACAGCGAAGAAGATGACCTCGAGGATGATGAAGACTTTGAGGACGACACTGACTTCCAGTCTTTGGCTCGTTAATCAGAACCGGCTAATCAGGAAAAGTCCCCCCACCGGTACTGAACCAAACTGATCGCGGCCACGGGTGCAGTTTCCGTGCGCAGCACTCTCGGCCCGAGGGTTAGGGGTGCGCAGCCGGCCTCGCGCGCCTGAGCAATTTCTGGTTCCGACAAACCCCCTTCAGGGCCCACCAGCAGCGCCACGCTCTCCGGTGCTTGACCTTCCGGTAAACCCCGACTGTCCCGGTGGTGCAAGACTAAACTAAGCGCGTTGCGGTTACTGCTTAGCCACTCCTCCAGTTTTTGCGGTGGCGCCAGTTCCGGCACGAGGTTGCGTTGGCACTGCTCGCAAGCGCTGATAATAATCTGCCGCCAGTGGTTGAATTTTTTCTCCAGACGCTCGCCGCTGAGTTTGACTTCGGTACGCTCGGTCAGCAGAGGCTTGATGCGGGTAACCCCCAGTTCCGTCGCTTTCTGTAAAACCCAGTCCATACGTTCGCCCCGGGACAAGCCGATGGCCAGCTCCAGGCTCAGGGGAGACTCGCGATTGTCCGGGGTGTAAGCTTCCACCTGGACGGTTACCGAGCGCTTCTCCACCTGCTTAACGCGGGCTTGGAACTCGCCGCCCGTGCCATTGAACAGCGTTAGCTCCCGCCCTGGCTGCATGCGCAACACTCGGCCAATGTGCCGGGAAGGGCCTTCTTCCAGCTCCAGGCTCAATCCCTGCGCCAGGGGTTGCTCGGTGTATATTCGGGGTATTCGCACGCTGGCCTCAAAGTAAACAGTGGGGCTCGAATTGTAGTAAAGTCCCCTCTTCTTGAATAGCGGTGCGCCCCCAGGCGCCATTTAATTATGGATATAGTCACTCATGGGCTAATGGGCGCTTTGGCGGCCCAAGCCGTCAGCAAACCCGGCCAACTGCGCGCCGTGGTTGGGATCGGTATTGTGGCCGGGCTGTTGCCCGATGTGGATACCCTAATTCGCAGCGCCGAGGACCCGCTTCTGGTGCTCTCCATGCATCGCCACTTTACCCATTCACTGGTGTTCGCGCCGCTGGGCGCGTTGATTGCGGCTCTTTTGTGCTGGCCGCTGGCGCGCAATTATTTGCCTTTTTCTCGCGCCTATCTGGCCGCTCTGGCGGCTTATGTGTCGCACTTGCTGTTGGATTTCAGTACCAGTTACGGGATTCACCTGCTGTGGCCGTTCACCAGTGAGCCCATCTCGGCAAATATTATTGCCGTGGTGGACCCGGTCTTTACCTTCCTGGTGTTGGTGACGCTCATTCTTGCTTTTAGCTTGAGGCGGCGCCAATGGGCCTATATTGGTCTGGGTCTGAGCTGTATGTACTTGGCTTTCGGGCTGATACAGCACCAGCGGGCCCTGAACGTGGCAGAACAGCTGGCGGCGGAGCGGGGGCAGAATCCCGAGCGAATTATCATTAAGCCCACCATGGCTAACCTGGTGCTTTGGCGCGCTATGGCGGTAGAAGGTAACACCGCTTATGTGGACGCGGTGCGGGTAGGCTTTGGGGCTCGCGTCTATCCGGGCGAGAGTACGGAGCTTTTGCGCCCGGAAGATTGGCAGCATTTGCCGGAAGGCTCAAGGGTGCGGCGTGACCTGAGGCGCATGTACCGATACTCTGACCGGTTGTTAGCGATTCACCCGGAGGAGCCGACTATGGTGGGTGACGCGCGTTTTTCCATGCTTCCCACCAGTGCCGCGCCTCTGTGGGGTATTACTCTTGACTTCGATAAGCCGGATGGCGACATCGAGTGGGAGAACCGGCGTACCCTGACACCAGAGATGCGCGAACGCTTTATGGCCATGGTGCTGGGTAGGGATATAACGCTATAATTGCGCCTTTGATTTGCCCCTGTCGCGGCGCACCCTAGCGCCGCCGAACCGGAGAGCCCATGGCCAATCGCAGCGCACAAGTAACTCGCAACACCCTGGAAACCCGCATCGCCGTCAGTCTTGATCTGGATGGCAGTGGCAAAGGTGTTTTTAATACCGGCGTGCCTTTTTTAGAGCACATGATGGACCAGATCGCCCGCCACGGCATGATTGATCTGGACATCACTTGCGAGGGCGATATCCACATTGACGACCACCATACGGTGGAAGATATCGGTATCACCCTGGGGCAGGCAGTGGCTAAAGCCGTAGGCGACAAGAAAGGCCTGCGTCGCTATGGCCACGCCTACGTGCCTTTGGACGAGGCGCTGTCTCGGGTGGTGATCGACTTCTCCGGCCGTCCTGGCCTGATGATGGATATACCCTTTACCCAGAAACGCATCGGCAAGTTCGATACGGAACTGTTTTCCGAGTTCTTTCACGGCTTCGTTAACCACGCTCAAGTCACTTTGCACATCGACAATCTGCGCGGTGCTAACGCCCATCACCAGATAGAGACGGTATTCAAAGCCTTCGGCCGCGCCCTGCGCATGGCTCTGGAAATGGACCCGCGTATGGCGGGTGTCATGCCCTCCACTAAGGGCAGCCTCTAACTCCCTGGCAGTTTGAATTTATGAACCGACAGACTCTGGCCGTTATCGACTACGGCATGGGCAATTTGCACTCTGTGGCCAGCGCTTTGAGCAAAGTGGCCCCCGAAATTGAAGTGCTTGTCACCAGTGATCCTAATGTGGTGGCGGCCGCTGATCGTGTGGTGTTCCCCGGAGTGGGCGCTATTCGCGACTGTATGGCGGAAATTCGCCGTTTGGGTTTCGACCAACTTCTGCGTGAGCAAGTGGCATCCGGCAAACCGGTACTGGGGGTTTGTGTGGGTATGCAAGCACTGCTGGAGCGAAGCGAGGAGAACGGCGGTGTGGATTGTATTGGTCTACTGCCTGGGCAAGTGCGCTTTTTCGGCCCGGATTTGAAGGATGCCGACGGTCATGTGTTGAAAGTGCCACACATGGGCTGGAATCAGGTGCACCATAAGGATCACCCGCTGTGGGCGGGAATCGAGCAAGATGCCCGTTTCTATTTCGTGCACAGTTTCTATGCGGAAGCGACCGATCTGGACCAGGTGGCGGGCACTTGTGATTACGGTCGAACGTTTGCCGCGGCTATGCAGCAAGATAATCTGTTCGCAGCGCAATTTCACCCGGAGAAAAGCCACACGGCTGGTCTGCAGTTGCTGAAAAATTTTGTGGCCTGGGACGGTAAGCCCTAACTTTGATTCATCCCCAAACCAACGACCGGATTAAAATTCAATGTTGATTATTCCTGCCATCGATTTGAAAGACGGCCAGTGTGTACGCTTACGCCAGGGCCTGATGGACGACTCTACTGTGTTTTCTGATGATCCTGTGGCCATGGCCAAGCGCTGGGTGGATGCCGGTTGTCGGCGTCTGCACTTGGTGGATCTGAATGGCGCTTTTGAGGGGAAGCCGGTCAATGGTGAGGTGGTAACGGCGATCGCAAAAGCCTACCCGAATTTGCCGATTCAGATTGGCGGCGGTATCCGTAGTGCGGAGACGATTGAGCATTATCTTCAGGCGGGTGTTGAGTATGTGATTATCGGCACGAAAGCCGTGAAGGAGCCGGAGTTTGTAGCGGCTATGTGCGCTCAGTTTCCGGGGCATATTATCGTCGGTTTGGATGCGAAGGATGGTTTGGTGGCCACCGATGGTTGGGCGGAGGTGTCGGAGGTTAAGGCGACGGATTTGGCGAAGCGTTTTGAAAAAGACGGTGTCAGTGCGATCGTTTATACGGATATTGCCCGTGATGGCATGATGCAGGGGGTCAATGTGGCGCAGACGCTGACGATGGCGAAGGCGTCCAGTATTCCGGTGATTGCATCGGGCGGTATTACGAATATGGATGATATCAAGGCGCTGTCGAAGGTGTCGGATCAGGGTATCGTTGGTGCGATTACTGGGCGGGCGATTTACGAGGGCACTTTGGATGTCGCTGAGGCGCAGGCTTGGTGTGACGGGTCTGGGCAGGCTTAAGTTTTGGTAAAGCGACAGCCCCGTAGCCAGGCAGGTCCAACGACTTCGTAAGGAAGCCCCCGGGCCGCGCAGGGTGAGTGTTCAGCAAACGTCGTAAACCCATCCCTGGGGACTGCCTCAAAAGGTCCCTCTTTTGAGGCTTGCTGAACACTCACCCTGCACGTCCCTCGTAGCGTCAAGCTGCCGAGTTCTTTTCGACAACCCGCAACCCCCGAGGGAAACTACTATTTGGGACCGTGAAAACTGTGCTACTACAGTAATTCTCCTCAAATTAGTCCGGAAAGAAGTGCGGAGAAGCGGTGTAAATCAAACCACCTAGTAAAAATTACACTCTGAGGTCCGGGGAAGAAACTGCTTTGCAGACTCTCGGAGGCAGGGAGCCGACGAGAAGCCTACAGGGACGTATTTACGGCGTGTCTGCAAAGCAGTTTCTTTCCCGGGCCGGGACTGACTACGGAGCGATAATAGCCCTTCTGGACAGTAGTGTGTGCCACCGAGAGTCTGCGAGGGCAAATCTCCGCCCAGCCCTCCGAGGATTCTGAAAGTCTTTGAGGCGTATCGAAGCTCTCCGCTTAGGTAATTTCATTAGAGGTGTTCCATGGCTTTAGCAAAACGCATTATTCCCTGTCTGGACGTGGACAATGGCCGCGTGGTCAAGGGCGTTCAGTTTGTGGATATTCGGGACGCCGGTGACCCGGTGGAAGTGGCCAAGCGCTATAACGAAGAGGGTGCCGATGAGGTGACCTTTCTCGATATCACGGCCAGCCACGAAGGGCGTGATACCACGGTGCATACGGTGGAGCGAATGGCTTCTGAGGTGTTTATTCCCCTCACGGTGGGTGGCGGTATCCGCAAAATTGAAGATATTCGCCGTATGCTTAACGCTGGTGCCGATAAGGTTGGTATTAACTCGGCGGCGGTGTCCGACCCCGATTTTGTTAAAGCGGCGGCTGATCGGTTTGGAGCTCAGTGCATCGTGGTCGCTATCGATGCAAAGCAGGTATCTCGGCCAGGGGAGCCGTTGCGGTGGGAGATTTTTACTCACGGCGGACGCAAGCCGACGGGCATTGATGCGGTTGAATGGGCCAAACGTATGACGGCCTATGGCGCGGGGGAAATTTTGCTGACCAGTATGGATCGAGACGGCACTAAGAATGGTTTCGATCTGAAACTCACACGAGCCATTAGCGATGCGGTTTCAGTGCCTGTGATTGCTTCTGGGGGTGTCGGTAATCTTCAGCACCTAGCGGATGGTGTACTTGAAGGTAATGCTGATGCGGTGCTCGCGGCCAGTATTTTTCACTTCGGTGAATATTCTGTACCGGAAGCCAAACAGTATATGAGGGAAAGGGGTATTGAGGTGCGGCTTTAGATTGCCGTTTGGAAAGTTGTTGTGCAGCGGGGCGTTAACCCCGCTTTTTGCCTGCCTGCGACTCTCTGATCAAGCCGCGCGGTAACTCTCCAGGATTTCTAAAATCTTGGGTTCAGCGGCACAAACGAAGTCGATAAACTCGCCCACGCCCACTTCCGCTTCATCGCGGGTGTCAAAGGGGCCTATATCCACACCTTCACGAGTGGTGTAGTACCAGTAGCCCTGCTTTTGAATAAATCTTCCGTTACGCTCGGGTA
Organism: Marinimicrobium hydrolyticum; assembly: GCF_030848505.1. Lineage (GTDB taxonomy): Bacteria > Pseudomonadota > Gammaproteobacteria > Pseudomonadales > Cellvibrionaceae > JAVDDU01. The sequence goes on along the minus strand of NZ_JAVDDU010000003.1, from coordinate 338,830 downwards.
TTTCGCCCTGCTCGCCAACTCGATGTGTAGTCATGGTGCGCACCTCTGTCAGTGATATGGTGGGGAAATTTCCATCCCCGCTGACTTCCTTGGTCCAAAATTTTTTACGTCAAGCATTGTAACGCGTTAATCTTGCTCTGCATATACCAAATCTGTATAGGGAAGTTCTCTTTTTATCGCTTGCTGAATGTCTGGAAGGGGTATCTCCACACTCTCTGTCGGGTCCTCAAAATGCAGTTGAAGCGCGTATGGTGGTGCTAAACAGTTGCCGGTGGCGACGCGCGGCAGGCTGTAGGGCACTGCACCAAGCAGGTCCGAGATAGACACGAGTTCGACTCTGGCTCCGTTGAGCATGGCTGGCAGATGCTCTAATGCGGCCAGGGTTTCGGGGTAAGGGTGACCGATGGCGACCGCGTAGCCGCGAGTTTTAGCCATGCTCACGGCCAAGCCCAATTGGTGGAGTATCTGTTCAGGTTCTCGGTCGTGATCCAGAAATACGTCTCGAGGGAGGCTGGGCACCTGGTAGCGTTGGGCGGTTTCCCAGGCGCGAGTTGCAGCCGTGGTTCGGCTGTCAATAAAGTAAGCTCCGCGGGTGTTGAGGAATTCCATTAGCCAGCCCAAGGGGACGGCTTCCTGGGTTAGCAGGCTACCCATATGGTTGTTGAGTCCCTGGGCTTCGGGTATGAGCTCGAAGTTTTCTTTCAATACCGCCAAAAAACCGGCTTTGTCCATGGTTTCCGTAAGCCCACCCGGATCCAGTGGTAAGCCACGGGTGTTGCTCATGGGGTTGTGTAGCATGACCTCCTTGCCCTGTTCGGCGGCGAGCCGAGCCAGGCGTGCGCTGTGGGGGGCTTTGGGGAGCACTGCCAAGGTAAATGCTCCCGGCAGGGCCAGGGTGCGCTCGCCCAGAGCGGCGCTGTAACCCACATCGTCGATGATCACGGCCAGAAGGCCATCGGCACTGGCTGGGCTGACGGCGCAGAGCCAGCACAGTGCTATAAGACAAAGTTTCCCTTTTGGGGTCACGGTTCGAGGCGAGCTTCAGCCGCGCTGTCGTCTTGATCGTCCGTGGCGGGTTCAGCCTTAGGCGCTTCTTGGCGTGCGGCTTTGCGGCTTTGGTAGATGGACAAACCTTTCAGCATATTCAGGGCTTCACTAAGTTGGTTGTCGTCCGCCAACAGTTCGTTTTTTGGAGCTTGCTCAGCGCGGGTGCGGCTGTTCTGCTCTTGCCCGCCGCGAACGTTGCCCAGGTGACGGGAGAGATCGGCTTCCGTGGGCCGTCTGGCGGAGGGCAGGGCCGTGACTTTGGCGCGCTCGATGGTGATGTCGGGCGCTATGCCTTGCGCCTGGATGGATCGACCATCGGGCGTGTAATAAAGAGCGGTGGTCAGTTTGACGGCGCGGGTTTCGCTGATGGGTACCACGGTTTGCACCGATCCTTTGCCGAAGCTGCGTGTGCCCAGCACCATGGCTCGGCCTTGGTCTTGAAGGGCCCCGGCAACGATTTCTGAAGCGGAGGCAGAGCCTTCGTTAATCAGCACAACGATGGGCAGATCCTCGGCGATATCACCGGGATTGGCGTAGTATTTGATGTCGCTGTTTTCCAGGCGACCTTCGGTGTAAACCACCAAGCCGCTATCCAAGAAGGCATCCGCCACGTCCACAGAGGCTTGCAGAACGCCCCCCGGATTGTTGCGCAAATCCAGAATAATGCCTTTCAGGCCGCTATGTTCCTCTTTCATTTTTTTCAGGGCTCGGACCATATCCGGCCCGGTGCCAACCTGGAATTGGGCTATCCGCACATAGGCGTATTCGTCGCCCAGGATTTGAGTGCGTACACTGCGTACCCGGATCACATCCCGGACCAGGGTGATTTCCATGGGCTGTTCCACGCCCTGGCGAATAATGGTCAGGTCCAGTTTGCTGTCTTTGGGCCCGCGCATTTTTTCTACCGCTTCGCTCAAGCTCATGCCTTTCACGGGCTGATCATCCAGGCGAATGATTAAGTCGCCGGCCTGGATACCAGCCTTGTGAGCGGGCGTATCGTCAATAGGGGAGATCACCTTAACGAAGCCGTCCTCCATGCCTACCTCGATGCCGATACCACCGAATTCACCGGAGGTGTGCACCTGCAAATCTTCGAATGAGCGTTCATCCAAATAGGCGGAATGGGGGTCAAGCTCGGCAATCATACCGCGAATGGCGTATTCCAAGAGTTGGGAGTCACTGACTTCTTCCACATAGCCACTGCGAATGTGGTCGTACACGCGAGTAAAGGTGCGCAGGTCTTCCAGTGGCAACAAACCTTCGGTCTGGGGCTCAAGCGTCGGTACCTTTTGAGGGGAATCCGCGAGCGCCAATACCGGCACGGCTAGTAGCGCCAAAGCCACCGCTCGAGCGGCGCGGCGGTGAAGTTGAGCATAGAGCATTAAGGTCTCCTGAGGCTCTAAGGCCTTTGAACTATCTAGTGGTTATATTGTGTCCTGCCAGTTGGCAGGTTTCTGAGGACTAAGACCTTCCCCAGAGTCAGTAATTCACGCCTGTGCCAGCCAAGCTGAGGGATCTGTAGGTCGCCCGTTCTGGCGAATCTCAAAATACAGGCCGGTCGTTTGTCGTCCACCGGTGTTGCCGACACTGGCAATTCGTTCGCCAGCGCTAACCCACTCACCGGTTTCTTTAAAAAGGCTCTGATTGTGTGCGTAGAGCGTCATAAAACCCTCGCCGTGGTCCACGATCAAAAGCAGACCGTGACCGCGAAAATAATCAGAGAACACTACCCGGCCGTGGTGTACAGCCAGAACGGCCTGCCCGGCAGGGGCTCTGATGACGACGCCATTCCACTGCATTTTTTCGGCGAACTGGGAGCTGCCAAAGCGGTGCTGCACAGTGCCGTCGGTGGGCCAGGGTAACCGCCCCTTGCGATTACTGAAGGGTTGGTCCCCGTCCGGCAGTGACATGTTGGCGATGGCGGAGGTCATCTCCGTCAGCAATTGCTCCAGTCGATCCCGGTTGCCCTGCATTTGGGCCAGTTCCTGGTCGGCGTTGGTAATTCGATTGTTCAGAGCGGTCAAGGTATTGCGGCGCTCTTGTTGTCGATGGCTAAGCTCGCTATGCCGTTCTTTCAGGGCGGTGCGGTTTTGCTCCAGAGACCGTGTCTGAGCAGTGATTTGTGGCTCGATTTGATCCAACCGGTCCAAGGTGGCCAGGTAGGATTGAATTTTTTCGTTGCGGGCTTCCAGCAAATAGTCGTAGTAGCGAAGTACGCGGGAGACGCGTTCGGGCGACTCCTGGTTTAGCAGCAGCTTGATCTGGCTCTGCCGGCCCAGCTGGTAGGCCGCCTGAACCTGATAGGACACTTCTTGCTGCTGAGCGTTTCGGGCCACTTGCAGTTCCGAGCGTTCCTGATGCAGGCTTTTCAGGTCTTCTTCCTGCTCTTTAAGTTGCTTTTCAATACGCTCAATGTTCTTGATCAGCTCGCCAATTTCGGATTCGGATTTCTCCAACTGATCACGCAGCTCATCCCGGGTGCCTTGAACGGATTCCAACTCCTTTTGCAGGCGTTGGATATTTTCACTCAGCTCTTTCAGTTGCGCTTCGTACTCGCGTGCGTCATTGGCCTGGGCTGGCAGTGGGCCGTTGAAGACAAGGCCCAGCGCCAGTGTTAGAGCACAAAACAAGGCTCGCGGCGACGATAGCATTCGGGAGGAGGCGCTCATACAGGTGTTCCGTTTAGGGCCGTGGTCAGCTCGTCTCAAAGAGATTGCGGCCGGTCATTTCAGCCGGCTGCGCAAGGTCCATGAGTTTAAGCATGGTAGGAGCCAAATCCGCCAGGGAGCCGCCGTCAAGAATGCGGCCCTTGCGCGGCCCACAATAGACCAGGGGTACAGGCAATGTGGAGTGCTGGGTACTGACTTGACCCGATTCGGGATCAAACATTTCTTCAACATTACCGTGATCGGCCGTAATCAGGACTTCTCCACCCACTTCGTCCGAGGCTTCCAGAACCCGGCCCACGCAGGCGTCCACGGCCTCCACCGCTTTAACGGCCGCCTCAAAAATGCCTGAATGCCCAACCATGTCTCCATTGGCGTAATTACAAATGATGGCGTCGTACTTGCCGGACTTGATGGCTTCTACCAGTTTGTCGGTGACTTCTGGAGCGCTCATTTCCGGTTTCAGGTCGTAAGTGGCCACGTTCGGTGAGGGCACCAAAATTCGGTCTTCGCCCTGAAATTTGTCCTCTGAGCCGCCGTTAAAGAAGAAGGTCACATGGGCGTATTTTTCTGTTTCGGCGATGCGCAGCTGGGTTTTGCCCTGCTGGGCCAGATAATCGCCAAACGAGTTGACCATTTCCTGCGGAGGAAAGGCGCAACTGGCCTTGATATCAGCGGCGTATTCGGTGGTCATGACAAAGTCTGCCAACTGCGGGTGCAGCTCGCGCTCAAAACCGTCAAAGTCTTTCTCCACCAGGGCGCGGGTGATCTCGCGGGCCCGGTCGGGGCGGAAGTTCATGAAAATGACCGAGTCGCCGTCGTTGATGGTAGCCACTTCCTCGCCTTCGGCGGCGATCACAGTAGCTTTAACGAATTCGTCGTTTTCACCGCGAGCGTAAGCCGCTTCCAGACCCTCCAGAGAGGATTCCGCGTCAAACTCCGCGCTGCCAGTGACCATGGCGTTATAGCAGGCTTCCACGCGATCCCAGCGGTTGTCCCGGTCCAGTGCGAAGTATCGGCCACATAGGCTGGCGACGCGGCCTACACCCAACTCTCGGAACAGCTCGTCTGCTTTTTCCAGGGACGCTTTGGCGCTGCGCGGAGCTGTGTCCCGCCCGTCCAGAAAAGCGTGCAGGTAAATTTCTTTTGCGCCACGCTGAGCGGCCATTTTCATCATGGCGTAGATGTGTTCCTGGTGGCTGTGCACACCGCCTTCGGACAGCAAGCCTAAAATGTGTACGGCCTTACCGGCGCTAACCGCTTTGTCGATCGCCTGAACGTAGGCGGGATTTTCAAAGAAATCGCCGTCTTCAATGGCTTTGTTGACCCGCGTAAAGCTCTGATAGACCACTCGCCCTGCGCCAATGGTCATATGTCCGACTTCGCTGTTGCCCATTTGGCCTTCGGGCAAGCCTACGGCCATACCGGAGGTTTCGATCAAGCTTTTTGGGTTGTTGGCCCAGACTTGGTCCCAAACCGGTGTGTTGGCGCTGTAAATGGCGTTGTGTTCAGTGTTTTCGGAATAGCCGAAACCATCGAGAATAAGCAGGACAATCGGTTTTTTGGTGGCGGTCATACTCAGTGTCACTTCTAGGTCGGATTGAATCGAAAGGGGGCTTCCAGCCACAGGGTGGTGCCACGGCGGTAAACAAAGCCCCATTCTAACGTGTTGGCATGCGTAACTCTATGCCGGAAGCTGAGAAATGCGGGCTCTTTGGTGTATACTGCGGCCCGCGCTCGGGGCGCTTCCCGGGCACGCCAATCGATCCACGGGCTCTTAACGGAAGGCTAACCAGTGATTTTCATTGAATTTTTGACCCAGGAGTGGCTGCTGGTCACGATTCTGGCCGCGCTGATCCTCGTCTACGCCTGGCGTGAGCGGGTAAAAAATGGCCGCCCCATCTCTCCCCACGAAGTGACGCGCATGCTTAATGACGAGTCTGGGGTTCTGTTGGATGTGCGCGATAAGGCCGAGTTCAATGCAGGCCACATCCCCGGTGCAATTCATATACCTCACAGCAAGGTTTCAACAGAGTTGGGGCAGTTGGAGCAATATCGCGATAAAACCCTTGTAGTAGCTGACAAGATCGGCCAGCACGCGGGCAACGTTGGTCGGGTTCTGGGCCAGAATGGCTTTGAAGTGCGCCGCTTGTCTGGGGGAATTGCCGAGTGGCAGAGCCAGAACTTGCCTCTGGTGAAATAATTAACCGGTCCGCACTGGCGAACCTGAACCGTTAACGACTTATTGAGAGCAGAGCGTACTTATGTCCGAAGACAACAACCCTTCAACTGACGCCACACAGGGCGAGGCCGCAGGTCAGCAAAAAGCACAGCCCGGCCTGAAGATCAGACGCATATACCTAAAGGACCTGTCGTTCGAAACGCCCATGGGTGTAGAGGCGTTTAGCCAGGCTTACCAGCCTAAGATTGACCAGGATTTGAATGTACAGGTCAGCACCATTGAAGAAGGGATGCATGAAGTGGTTTTGCTGATAACCATAACCGCTACGATAGAAAATCGAGTGGTGTTCCTGGTTGAAGTGAAGCAGGCGGGTTTGTTTGGCATCTCTGGCATCACCGGGCCGCAACTGAGTCAGGTGATCAATTCGCATTGCCCACAAATTCTGTTTCCCTACGCACGGGAAGCCATTGATGCGGCCGTTACTCGCGGCTCTTTCCCCGCGCTGATGTTGCCGCCGCTGAACTTTGACGCCATCTTTGCTCAGGCCGTGCAGCAAGCCAGCCAGCAAAAAGCGGCGCCGGACGCGGCTAAGCCCGAGTAAGCTCCTCCTGCCAAATCAGCCCAGCTCGAGTAATCCCTTAGCGGATTACCGGGCTTTCGGGCAACAGCAGCGGTTCACTGAGTACGCCCACATCGGGCATGTTGGGGTTTTCCAGCACCACAACCTTGGGGTTGAGCTGCTGCAGCTTGCTGACCAGTCCTTGATAGTGCTCGTCGAATAGGCTCTGCAGGCTGCCGTCGGCTTTGGCGGCCTTTAGCCCTTGCTCTATGCGTTGAGTTAACTCCGGTTTGTTGATGCTGACTTGCACATTGATGGGAAGTGGGTAATAGATTATTAAATTGGGAACTATAGTCAGGTCGTCGGCAAAACCTGAAGCTGCGAGTGAATCCTCCACCTCCAGTGAGCCCAGGGGGAAATAGTCGAAACGTTCCCGAACTAACATTGAATAAAGCAGCGGAATATTCGTGCCCTCAACGACGGGTAGCCCAGCCTTTTGGAATACCGCCACGTCGCTCCAGCCCCGGCCCAAGCCTGCGGATAGCTCGCTCAGCTCAGCGAGGCTGCTCAGAGACTCAAACTTTCCCAAATCTCCCTTGCGCACGATCAGGCGCCGATAGCCCATCAAACCATTGGCGAGTGCAATGGGTACAATATCCATGGGAGGGTCAGGTTCTAGATTAATCGGCCAGATTGGTGCGGATGCCAAGTTGATCACTGAACCTTCGCGCAGCTCCCGGATGGAGCGCTCGGTACTTCTCTCCTCGGGCACCAAGGTTAACTGGTAATCTCCAGCGTGAACTTGGGTCTTTTTAAAGGCCAATTCTATGGCTGCCGTTTCGTAGGCAATGCGTTCAGGTGTCATGGCGCCTACCCACAGACGCGCGTGCAATGTCGATTCATCCTCGCCAGCGATTCCAACGCTTGCCCATGCCATGATGGCCAGAGTGAGTAACCTTGCTTTGAGTCGTGACTGCATGAACAAGCCCTTGGCACTTGACGGAAGTTATGATCTTACTTTAGACCAAAAAAACTGAGTGTGTCGGGGCGGCTGGCTTTTGTCATGTCAAGTGTATGAGTCAGGTCAGAGCGGGTTAAGGGTATGTTGGGAGTAAGCTGACCTGCAGCTCTTTACCTGTGTTGGCCGATAGAGCGACGTAGCGGCCATGGCGGGAGTCGAGATCGCTACTCAATTGCCCCACACTATAAGTGCCGTGCAACTCCCGAACTTCCACATCAATCTGGCTGTCCACCAAGTGCGTACGGTAAACCTGAAAGGCACCGGGAATAGATCTTACTACCACTTGGTAGAGGCGGAGTGTGTCGCCGGCGTTCAGTCCCTGATCGGTCCCACTGTGCAGAATCACGCTCCCCGATCCGCCTTTCAAATCCAAGCTGGCCACCAGCGGTTGGCAGCTGACCTCTTCGGCCAGTTCGGCGCTGGCCAAGTCCAGCAGCTCGGAGATTTTTTGACCATAATCCGTGCGCCAAAAGCGGGGTGAGCCAAAGCCCACTTGATGCGGACGCCCTGGAGCCCACACGCCCTGGCCATGGTATTTCTTCTGCGCCACTGCTTCGCCGGTAACGCCGTCACGCAAGGTAAGTTGAAAAACAAAGTCCCGTTGCCGGCTATCCAGGCTAGAAATGTGTAGGGCCGTGGCCATGCTGTTGCGAGCGCGATTGGTTAGGGTGGGGTTGTAGCTGTCTCGCTGTCTCATCATGGACATGTCGATCACTTCCCCACTGAGCACCAATTGAGCGCCTTGTGTCCGGGCCAGCTCGCGAACTTGTTGGGCCAGGCGCGGCTCGGAGACCGAGCGGCTGTCTGGCAGGCTGGCACCGAGCAGTCGAGTGTGGGCAATAGCCGGGTGTTCATTAAGGCGCTCGCCGATCAACCGGGGTAGGAGCTCCTCGACCTGATACAAATTGCCGGCATTAGAAGAGGCCAGCTCTCGACGTGAAAACTGGGTGATCAACACATTTTTCCGGTAATTCAGGTTTGGGCACAGGGCGTCTCGGATCGCATCATGGGGCTGGGTTGAGGTTTCGGATCGAGTACCGCTGCGGTCGCTTAACGCTTGAGCGTGAGGGCCCATGTGAGAGCTGGGACCAGCCAAGGCAAGCGGTGCAGTCAGGCTCGTGGCCAGAACAGTACTGGCCAACAAGGCCCGCCGGAGCCAGCGGCTTGTGCGTTTCACAGGTGCCGAGCGCATTCGGGGTGCTGCCTATAGTGTGATGAATGGTCTGAAGCGCCAAAATGTTTTAGGGTTATGGCTGTGTGCTCATCGGCGACTCCAGGGCTTATACTCAGTTGTCGGCGTGGCAAGGTTTATCTTTAGCGGGGCGCAGTCCCGAAAGCTGCAAAGAGGATACATGCATGGGGCGAGTAAAAAACGCTGTGGGGGTTGCACTGGTCGCCGCTGGGATTCTGGCTGGGTGCAATGCTGTGGATCGTCACCACAGTTCTATGAGCGAAGTGCTTGAGGTAGAAATTCGACCCAATGGCAGCAAGCTGTTTGTGTACCGCATGGAGGATCTGACCGCCGGGGATGCTCATCGTGCCCAGGTGTATCGCCCGCGCCCTGATCGCCAGGTGGAGGGCCCTCGGGAGCGGGGTGATGTGCGCACTTACCGCCGTCTTCAAGCCTTCACTCAGCGCGCGCTCGACACCACCGGTTACTGCCGGGATGGCTATTTTGAGCTGGATCGGCGTATTTCAACCAACGTACTTTGGATGCGCGGTGAGTGTCGGGATGACGCTACCGAGGAGGATCTAGAAAAATTCGGACGGAAGGACACCCTCCAGCTCTCGCGTTCGCGCTAACTGATATACTCCTCTCCCGCGCGCGGCGTTCGCCGTGCGCATCTGAATGATTATCGGAGAAACCCATGACGCCCACTTTGAAATTGAAGCCAGGTGCCGACCGCCGGCTCAAGCTCGGCCACCTTTGGATATACAGTAATGAAGTGGATGTCGTGGCATCGCCCCTAAAATCGTTTGAAGCGGGGCAGCAAGTGCGGGTTGAGAACAACAAAGGCAAATGTTTGGGGTTGGCGTTCATCAATCCCAACGGCTTGATTTGCGGCCGCCTGGTCAGCCGGGATGAGCACTTGGTGATGAACAAGTCCCTCCTGGTGCATCGATTCAAGCAGGCGCTGAGTCTGCGCCAGTTATTCTACCCGCAGCCCTATTATCGATTGGTGTACGGAGATTCCGACTGGCTGCCCGGGCTGGTCGTGGACCGTTTTGGGGACTACTTGGTGGTGCAAATTGCCAGCGCCGGTATGGAAGCCTTGAAGGAGGAGATAGTCACCGCTCTGCAACAGGTATTGCAGCCCAAAGGTATTCTGCTCAGCAACGACCATGGCGCGCGTGACCTGGAGGGGCTGAGCTCTTATGCGGAAAGCGTGGGCGAGATTCCGGACCAAGTGGAGCTGATTGAAAACGATACCCGCTTCCGCGTACCCCTTGGGGAGGGGCAGAAAACCGGTTGGTTTTACGATCACCGGGATAACCGCGCTCGTTTACGTCACTGTGTTGCGGGCAAGCGAGTGTTGGATGTGTTTTCCTACTTGGGGGGCTGGGGCGTGCAAATGGCAAGCGCGGGTGCTTCTTCCGTAACGTGCGTGGATGTATCCGGCCAGGCGTTGGAGTGGGCTGAGGAAAATGCCCGACTCAATGATGTGGGAGAGCGCTTGTCCACGCTCCAGGGCAAAGCGGTGGACGTGCTGAAGGAGCTGCACGCCGCGGATGAACGCTACGATGTGGTCATCCTGGATCCGCCCGCCTTCATTAAACGCCGGAAGGATCAAAAAGCCGGTGAGGGCGCTTACCGGCACATCAACGAACTGGGCATACGCCTGCTGGGCCGCGATGGCCTGTTGCTGTCTGCCTCCTGCTCCATGCACTTGGGGCGCGACAGTCTGCAAGAGATCGTCCGCGCTTCTAGCCGTCATTTGGACCGTCAAGCTCAAATTCTGGCGCGCGGTGGTCAGTCCCCGGATCACCCTATTCACCCTGCCATTCCCGAAACCGATTATCTCAAAGCGGTGTTGGCGCGGGTTTATCATTCTTAACTCACCCTGAACCTTGGTTGCTGTAGCCATTTCCTAGTGGTTGTAATAGGGTCCCCAGTGGGTTCTTTGCGAATTAGGGAGTGGTCGAACTATGCAGAAGCTGCAGCGACATCTCGGGCTGTTTGACGTTTACGTTATCTGCACGGGTGCCATGTTCAGTTCTGGTTTTTTTCTATTGCCGGGCTTGGCGGCGGCGCAGGCAGGGCCGGCGGTTATCCTGGCGTATTTCCTGGCCGGCCTGCTCATTATACCGTCCGTGATCAGTATGGCGGAGTTGTGCTCAGGCATGCCCAAGGCCGGTGGCGGGTATCTGTTTATTGAGCGCAGTCTAGGCCCGTTTGCGGGCACGGTGGGTGGGCTGACCACTTGGATCGCGCTGAACTTCAAAACCGCATTTACGTTGGTGGGTATTGGCGCTTACCTCACGTTGCTGGCGGATGTGCCTATTCAAACCCTTGCCGTAGCACTGGCAATCTTTTTCACCGGTCTGAATATTTTTGGCGTCAAGGAGGCATTGGGATTTCAAAAAATACTGGTGATTTCTCTACTGGCTATTCTGGGTTTGTTTGTAGTGCAGGGATTCTATCGGGTTGTAGACTTGGGAATGGTGGGTGTTCACCAGCAGAAATTTTCTCCGTTTATGCCTTTTGGTATCCACGGTACTTTGAGCACCACGGCGTTTGTTTTCATTTCGTATTTGGGGCTTACCAAAGTGGCGACTCTGGCGGAAGAGGTTGAGCGCCCGAGCCGAAACATTCCCCTGGGCATGTTCTTGGCATTGGGCAGCACAACCTTGATCTATATGTTGGGCATCTACGTGATGGTGGCGGTGGTGGATCCAGAGATCTTGTCCGAGGACAACACGCCAGTGGCCACAGCAGCCGATGAGGTGATGGGCTGGCTCCCCTGGTCGCTGGGTTTTATGTTGATCATGGTCGCGGCCATTGCGGCTTTTGTGTCCACAGCAAACGCTGGATTGTTGTCGTCGGCCCGTTATCCCGTTGCTCTTGCACGGGATCATGTATTCCCAAAACCCCTCGCCAAGATCGGACGCTTCCAGACGCCCACTCGAGCTGTGATTTTGTCCGCCGCGATTATTGTTCTGATGATCATTTTTCTGCCCGTGGAAGATCTGGCCAAAATGGGCAGTGCGACGCAGTTGATTTTATTTATCCTGCTTAATGCCGCCGTCATCATAATGCGTTCAAGTGGTATTAAAGCGTATCAGCCAGGCTTTCGTTCGCCACTTTATCCCTGGGTGCAAGTTGGCGGTATCCTCATTTGTTTGGTGTTGTTGATCGAGCTGGGTTGGGAGCCATTTTTGTTTGCTTTGGGACTCGCGCTCCTGGCAGGTCTTTGGTATCTGTTTTATGTCCGAGCCAGAGTGCAGCACGATGCCGCCATTGATCGCGTTTTCGGCAAGCGGCCTGAGGGGCGGGACCCACTGGAAGACGAAATTGCTGCGATGGTGCGAGACTCGGATGAGTCACGGGCCGGATAGCAGGTAATAGCCGGGGGGAGGCGGCGCTTAGGGCTCTTCGTCATCAGCGCGCATCCGCTCCTGACGCTCCTGCTCTTCCTCAAGCGCGGCTTTGATTTCCGCCATTACCGAGTCCACGTCCGCTTCCTGTTCCGGGTCCTCGAACTCCCCTGTCAGTGCGGTATCCAACTCCCCTTCTTCATAGAGGGCCCAGATTTCATCGGCGTAGCGGGTGTGGAGCAACTCTGGCGCGTACTGGCCGTAGTAGTCGCGCATATTGTTCACGTCCCGGGCAAGCATGAACTGGGCATTGTTGTTGGCGGCGGCATCCACCGCTTGGGGCAAGTCGATGATCACAGGCCCGTAGGGATCTACCAGGACGTTGAACTCTGAAAGGTCGCCGTGGATCAGCCCGGCGTCGAGCATACGTACGATGTATTCCATCATCTGCTGATGATCTTCCAGCGCCTGCTCGTGGCTCAGGTGCACATCGGCCAGACGCGGCGCTACCTCACCCTCGTCGTCGGTGACCAGCTCCATGAGCAGAACGCCGTCAAAGCAGCCGTACGGTTGGGGCACGCGTACCCCAGCCCGCGCCAAACGATAAAGTGCATCCACTTCGGCGTTCTGCCACACCTCTTCCTGTTGCCCTCGGCCGAATTTTGAGCCTTTGGTCATGGCGCGGGCGCGGCGGGTGTTGCGCTCCTTTCGGCCCTCCCGGTATTGGGCGGCCTTTTTGAAGCTGCGCTGGTGAGCCTGCTTGTACACTTTGGCGCAGCGAATCTCCGCGCCACAGCGCACCACAAAGATGTCCGCCTCCTTGCCGCTCATTAGGCGGTGGAGTACTTCGTCAACCAGGCCGTCGTCGACCAGGGGTTGGATGCGTGGGGGTGTTTTCATGGCGTCCTTATACCTTATTTATTGGGGGGATGAAACAAGAGGTTGCACAGAAGACGTTCGGTGTCGATTAGGATGACTTCTGGTGTATGCTGGCCCCGAATCGGCCCTCGGGGTCATGGTTAGTGGTTTACGGGAGAGACGCTCTGTGGCTGAGGCGCAAGCGGTTGAGAAGTTTGATTGCGTGGTCATAGGCGGCGGCGCAGCGGGGCTAATGTGTGCCGCCACCGCCGGGCAGCGAGGCCGGCGCGTATTGGTGCTGGAGCACACAAAGAAAGTCGGCAAGAAGATCCTTATGTCCGGCGGTGGTCGCTGTAACTTTACCAATTACGAAGTGGAGCCTCGTCATTACCGCTCTGAGAATGCTCACTTCTGCATTTCTGCTTTGCGCCGCTTTACCCCGGACGATTTTCTGGAGTTGGTGCACAAATACCAACTGCCGTATCACGAAAAGACACTCGGCCAGTTGTTTTGTGATCATAAATCCAGAGACATTCTCAACTTGCTGTTAGCCGAGTGCGAGCTGGGACAGGTAGAGATCCGCACCAACAGCCCCGTGCATAAAGTGGAGCCGCTTCCCGCAGGTGTGCAAGCCCGGTTTCGGTTAACTCTGGATGCTGGCCTTGTTGATTGTGAGTCGTTAGTGGTGGCCACGGGGGGCTTGTCCATTCCCACCATGGGCGCAACTGGCTTTGGCTATGATCTGGCCAAGCAATTCGCGCTTAAAGTGACTCCGCGCCAGGCGGCGCTAGTACCGTTCACTCTTAAAGGCCGCTGGTTGCGGGTGGCTCAGGAGCTGGCCGGCGTGTCGGCTCCCGTCCGGGTCTCTTGTCAGGGGCAAAGTTTTGTCGAAGCGATGCTGTTTACTCATAAAGGTTTAAGCGGGCCGGCCATGCTGCAAATCTCCAATTATTGGAGCCCGGGCGAGGCCATTGAGGTGGATTTTTTGCCCGGCGAATCACTCCGGTATTTGCTGGACGAATGGCGCAGTTCGGGCGCGAAAGCCGGTTTAAAGACACTGCTGTCCCGCTATTTGCCGGGACGTTTTGTGGCCGCTTGGTTGGACGCTCACCCGGAATTGTCTGCGCTTGCCGATAAACCTGTGGCACAGTATCGCAACACGGAGCTGGATGCGCTGGTGCTTTGTTTTCAGCATTGGCGCTGTGTGCCCAACGGCACCGAAGGGTATCGCACGGCCGAAGTTACCCGCGGTGGTGTGAATACTGATGGAGTTTCTTCAAAAACCTTTGAAGCCAAATCAGTTCCAGGTCTGTACTTTGTTGGCGAGGTGCTGGATGTAACGGGCTGGTTGGGGGGCTACAATTTCCAATGGGCTTGGGCGAGTGGTTATTGCGCCGGCCAGTATGTTTAAGTGCGAGCGTAATTAGTTAGGAGTAGTAATTTGTTTCAGTGGCAGTCCTGTCCAAGTGTAACGGTCAACCGGGTGTGGGTCAGAGTTGGTCTGGTGATGCTGTTTTTATGCTGTGCCGGATTGGTGGAGGCGCACACCTACACTTTGTCGTCTGCCCAGGCGGATGTCGTTGGTGAGGTCAACATCGTTAAATCTCGAGACAGTGACACCCTGATGGATATCGCGCGGGAGCACAGTATGGGCTATCGCGAGATGCGCCTGGCCAATCCGGACACGGACATTTGGTTGCCCGGGGAAGATAACCCTATTGTCATACCCTCCCAGTTTATCCTGCCTGACGCGCCGCGAGACGGTATCGTGCTCAATCGCAGTGAGAAGCGGCTGTATTACTTCCATTCGGATCCGAGCACTGGCGAGCCGTTGGTCACCACCTATCCCATGGGCATTGGCCGAGAGGACCGACAGACGCCCACTGGGCGCAGTCGCATCGTGATGAAAATGCAAAATCCGGCTTGGTACCCTACCGCCAACATTCGGGCCGACTTTGCCTCGCGGGGCGTCGACTTGCCGTTAAAGGTACCTCCTGGCCCTGACAATCCTCTGGGTGAGTACGCCATTATGTTGGATATCCCCGGCTACTTGATTCACGGCACTAACCGCCCCGATGGAATCGGGATGCGGGTGAGTCAGGGATGCATACGCCTGTATCCTGAACACATTGAAGCGCTGGTCAAAAAGGCGCCTTTGCAAACGCCGGTCACCATCATTGACCAGCCCTACAAGGTGGGGATTCTGGACGGTGAATTGATGGTTGAAGTGCATCCGGTGGTGTATCCGGACGGAGAAACTAACACAGACCAAGAGCAGCGCTTGGTGCGCCGGATCATCAAGCTGTTGGATGCCCGGGGTGATGAACTTAAGGGCGGGATAGACTGGAATCGCGTGACAGAAGTGTTTCGGCGCGCTGATGGCATACCGGCGGTGGTCAGCTATCTAGATTAAGCCCACCGCCGTCCGAAAGCCGGAAGGCGGTGGTGAGCGGAATGTCATCATTCCGCTGCTCAGACGCTATTTACGCTGATTGCGCTCCTGAGCGCGGTCCAGCCTCTGCCGTTGCTCTTCGCAACATGCTTTTGCGTCGTCCGCGGCGCTTTGTGCCGAGGTAGCCGCTTCAAGGGCTTCCTGAGCGGTGCGTTGAGCTTCCCGGGCGATGTCGAGCGCTTCTTGAGCATCGGACTGGGCTCGCTCAACGTCTTCTACTGAGGCGTTAGTCGCGCAACCACTTGCCAGTGCAAAAACTGCTACGAGGCCGAACACCTTCAGACCGGTAAGTGCATTTTTATTGATCATCTCTGACTCCTTTGAACATTAACTTTAGTCACGGTCGAGCAATCACTATGCTCTGCTCAAGGGCAATACTACGTTATTTTTTTGCTTTGTGCCCAGGGGCGACGTTGAGGCGCATTATTCGACATATCCAATAGCAATGTCTAAACGTTAATTATGAGCGTGGACAGGCAGTTCGGAAGCTTACAAAACTTCCTCTTGCGCGGCAGCATACTGATCTGACAGGTCGCCCAGCGCCTCCAGCAGTTGCTTATGGACTTCCTCAGAAAGCTCACGTTCGGCGTTGATGTTAGCTTCGATCAGTATGATCGTGGCCGAAAGCGCCTCCAGCCATTGTTGCGCAAACTCCGCATCAGAGAACCAGGGCAGGAGAGAAGTTTCCTCCTCACTCAACAGGGTTTTCAGCTCAATCAAGCCTGCGGCAAGGCTCGCCAGTGTGTGTGCCGCAAAAGGGCTGTGCCCAGAATCGCGATTGAGGTTGTGCACGTGCTGCTGAGCTTGCTCAAGGTAGTGCTGGGATGCGTTCTTCCACAGCTGCGCCCGAGCGGCCGGGTGCAACTGATGATAGGTCCCGTGCAGCCAACCGTCCCGGTCCTGCCAGCGCGAAGTTAGACCATTCAGGTCGTCTCTGAGCAGGTGACTCAGAAGCAGCAGCATGTCTCGCCGACGATTGTTGGGGAGGTCGGCAATATTAAAGCCGGCGCTGCGCTGCTCGGACGTTGTCTCTCGGGTTACGGTGAAATCATTAGCGTCACGTTGGCCATGTTCCCCCCACAACAAAAACTCCAGAGCATGAAACCCAAGGGCAACGTCACCAGCGTCGGTCAAACCATGTTGGGCGCGCAGTGTGCTGGCGTTAATGGTCAGACTGATGTCATTTACTATGCCGCTGTAGGGGTAGGCTTCCACATAATCGATGTATCCGGGCTGCAAAGGGTGCGCATCAATATTGAAAATTCTGCGCTGAAGTCTGGGAAACAGCCCGGGATTACTGTCCGCTAAGGCGAGCAAAGGGTCAAGGCGGTGCCAGTCCGCGTGGCTGCCACGCCAAGCCTCTTGTGCGTCATTTAGGGTTTCCTCGGTGGGGTTTTCCAGCAAGCTTTCTAAGGATTGGTGTAGATCCTCCCTGCTCACCAGAGCCTGTTCGAGTAGTGTGCTCCCCCGGTTCCAGATGGCAAGAGTTGCCGTCTCTTGAAGTGGATCTATAGCACCCAACGGTCCTACGGGCTCAAGGGTGGGAATCTCAGCCGGGTCCGGATCGGGGCTTTTTCGCTCGCACCCTGTCCCAAGCGCCACCACCAAGGCGAGGCACAAATACAAGAATTGTCGAGGCCGGGACAATTTGGTCACTGTTAATCTCTCAGGCTAATCACCGGCCAATTGCGTTCCTTGGCGACGGCGTGCAGGTGCGGGTCTGGGTCCACCACTACCGGGTGGCTCACTTGCTCCAGTAAGGGTAGATCGTTATTAGAGTCACTGTAAAAATAGCTGCTTTTAAGGGAATAGGGGTGTTCGATTAGCCATTGCTGGAGGCGCGTCACCTTTCCTTCTCGGAAACAAGGGGTTCCAGCTACACGCCCGGTATAGCGGCCGTCCACACACTCGGGTTCAGTGGCCAGTAGGTCGTCGACGCCCAAGCGTTCGGCGATAGGACGGGTAATAAAGCTATTGGTAGCGGTAATAATCAACAGGAAGTCGCCCTTCTGGCGGTGCTGGTCCAGAAGAATTTGCGCGCGCGTGAGCAGCAGTGGCTCGATCCACTCCAGCATAAACTCCTGTTGCAGCTCCGCGAGACGCTCCGGATGATGTTGAGTCAGAGGCCGCAACGCGAAGTTCAGATAAGCGTCGATGTCCAGGCTGCCCGCCTGGTATTCGTGATAGAAGCGGTCGTTCTGGCGCCGATATTCATCGGCATCCACCAATTGTTTGTGGACCAGAAACTCGCCCCAGCTGTGATCGCTGTCTCCGGCAATGAGGGTGTTATCGAGATCAAAAATGGCGAGGGTCAAAGGATACCTGCGGAATCTGTAAAAAGTCAGTGGTAGGGCGAGTCGAAAGCATAGCCGCTTGGCGCCCGGCGCTCAACTACCGCAATTGCTGTAGGTAGTTGATTTGTGGAACAATAGGGACCAATTTGCCGTTAGCCCAGATTATGCGCCGGACGGCTCGCCTGGCCCCAAAGGGGCTTCGGCGCGAGGGGCGCGCACCGGGTGCGCGCCTGTGGCGGGGCAGGTAGCCAGTATCCGGGCTAGATGCATTCTTATAACGATCAAAATGGACAGGCCGCCCACCGTGATAGACGCCGATGGTTTCCGCCCCAATGTGGGGATCATACTGACCAATGACCAGGGACGACTGCTCTGGGCAAGACGCGTAGGCGGACAGGACGCCTGGCAGTTTCCCCAAGGTGGCATTCACCCCGGGGAAAGCCCCGAACAAGCTCTGTACCGGGAATTGTACGAAGAGGTTGGTCTACAGCGAGAAGATGTAGAGATTCTTGCCTGCACGCGCGGCTGGCTGCGCTACCGTCTTCCCAGCAGGCTTGTGCGCCATAACTCCCAGCCCTTGTGTGTCGGTCAAAAGCAAAAATGGTTTTTGCTGCGCTTGCGCGCGGATGATAGCCAGGTATGCCTTGAGAATGGCGGCCGCGCAGAGTTTGACGACTGGTGCTGGGTCAATTACTGGTTTCCTCTGGGTAAAGTGGTAGCGTTCAAGCGCGATGTTTATCGTCGAGCCCTGAAAGAACTTGCCCCCTGCCATAGCCAGCTGGAGGCGTCCGGACCCCAGTCGACGGTTCCCGCATGCTGAATTCGTTGCGCAATATTGTCCAGGAGGTCAACGCTGCCAGGGATCTAACCACGGCCTTGGCGATCATCGTATCCCGGGTGAAAACCGCCATGCTCACCGAGGTGTGCTCCGTTTACCTGCGCGGGCCCAAAGGTGATTACGTACTGATGGCCACCGACGGGCTGAATCCCGACGCGGTGGGCAAAGTTCGCCTCAGCGCCGATGAGGGCTTGGTGGGCCGGGTGGTTACCCGCGAGGAGCCCATCAACCTCGAGCAAGCCGAAACCCACCCCAGTTACCAGTACTTCCCCGAAACCGGCGAGGAGCGTTACAGCTCCTTTTTGGGTGTCCCCATTATTCACCACCGCAAAGTGTTGGGGGTACTGGTGGTGCAGCAGGTTGAGCGGCGTCGATTCGATGAGGGCGACGAGGCCTTCCTGGTCACCATGTCGGCCCAGTTAGCCGGTGTGATTGCCCACGCCGAGGCCACCGGTGTCATGCTTCCGGTAGGCGAAAAGGCCGCTCAGGCCAAGTTCTTAGGGGTGTCTGGCGCTCCGGGGATTGCCCTGGGTGAGGCCCTGGTGATCGCCCCGCCGGCGGATTTGCGCTCAGTTCCCTTCAAGCCGTGTGCCGATATTGAGGCCGAACTGGCCTTCTTCCAAAAATGCCTGGCCGCGGTTCGGGATGACATTAAGTCCCTGGGTGAGCAGCTAAAGTCTCGCCTCAACCGGGAGGAGCAGGCGCTGTTCGATGCCTATCTGGCGATGCTGAATGATGCCTCCCTGGGCTCGGAAGTGAGCGAACGAATTCGGCAGGGCGCCTCGGCGCCCTATGCCTGGAGTGAAGTCATACTGGAGCACGAGCGCACCTTCAACAGTATGAACGACGCCTATCTGCGCGAGCGGGCCACTGATTTGCGCGATCTGGGGCGCCGCGTACTGGCTTACCTGCAGGAGTCCAATCAAAAGTCTCAAGTCTACCCGGACAAAACCGTCCTGGTGGGGGAGGAGTTAACGGCCTCCATGCTGGGTGAAATCCCCAAAGACAAGCTGGCGGGTTTGGTTTCGGTTCAAGGCTCCAGCAACTCCCACGTGGCCATTTTGGCGCGCGCCATGGATATACCCACGGTCATGGCCGCGGTGGATCTGCCTTTTACTCAGATGGATGGCCGCCCAATCATCGTGGATGGCTATAAAGGGGTCGTTTACAGCGATCCCGGTTTGGAATTGCGCAAACACTACAAGGCCATCTACCAGGAAGAGCAGGAGCTGGTTAAAGGGCTTGAAGCGCTAAAAGACCTGCCCTGCGAAACGTTGGACCACTACCGTTTGCCCTTGTGGGTGAATACCGGCCTGATGGCCGACGTGGTGCGTTCGCTGGAGCGTGGCGCTGAGGGCGTAGGGCTGTATCGCACAGAAGTACCTTTTCTACTGCGGGATCGGTTCCCCAGTGAGGAGGAGCAGCGCAATATTTATCACGAGCAGCTGGCGGCCTTCTCGCCGCATACGGTGACCATGCGCACGCTGGACATCGGTGGGGACAAGTCGTTGCCCTATTTTCCCATTGAAGAGGCCAACCCGTTTCTGGGGTGGCGCGGGATCCGTGTAACGTTGGACCACCCGGAAATTTTTCTGGCTCAGATTCGCGCCATGATGAAAGCCAGTGAAGGCTTGGACAATTTGCGCATCCTGTTGCCTATGATTACCGGTGTGCCGGAGCTAGAGGCAGCCAAGGTGCTGATTTATCGAGCATTTAACGAGCTGCTCGAAGAGGGCTTCGACGTGAAGCTGCCGCCCATTGGCGTCATGATTGAGGTGCCCTCGGCGGTTTACCAGGCTCGGGATTTGGCGGCCCGCGTAGACTTTTTGTCCGTGGGTAGTAATGACCTTACCCAATACCTGCTCGCCGTGGACCGTAACAATGCCCGGGTGGCGGATATCTACCAGGCGTTTCATCCGGCCGTATTGCGCGCGCTGTATAACGTGGTTATGGATGGGCACAGCGAGGGCGTCAGTGTGGGTATTTGCGGCGAGCTGGCCGGAGACCCGGGCGCGGCGATACTGCTCATGGCCATGGGCTATGACGTCCTGTCCATGAACGCCACCAACTTGCCTAAAGTGAAATCGGTTATCCGAAACCTGACGTTGGACCAAGCCAAGGCCTTGCTGGAAGAGGTCATGGTTATGTCGGATGCCGATCAAATTCAGCAGCGGGTTGACCGCGCCCTGCGCGACCATGGGGCTACCCGGCTGATCCGGCCCCTAACGACGGATTAAGTAGGCTTCGCGAGAGCCGACCCTAACCGCTCCTGGTGGTGTACCATGAGCGGCTTTGTTTTTCCTGTACTTCGGAAACTGCCTATGAGCATGCTGGAATTGAGCTATCCGGACATTGATCCGGTGGCCCTGGAAATTGGACCCCTGGCGATTCATTGGTACGGTCTCATGTACCTGTTTGCCTTTGCGAGCGCATGGCTGCTGGCCATGCATCGAGCCAAGGCGCCTCACTCGGTTATCAATCGCCACCAAGTAGAGAACCTGGTTACCTACTGTGCCTTCGGTGTCATTCTCGGCGGGCGCGCGGGCTATGTGTTTTTTTACCATTTCGATTATTGGCTCAGCGATCCTCTGTGGCTGTTCCGCATTTGGGAAGGGGGCATGTCGTTCCACGGTGGCTTGCTCGGCGTCACGCTGGCGGTTTGGCTCTACGCGCGCCGGATACGCCAGCCTTTTATTGCAGTTACCGACTTCATAGCTCCTTTGGTGCCTTTGGGGTTGGGGTTTGGCCGACTGGGCAATTTTATCGGTGGCGAGCTCTGGGGGCGCACCACCGATGTACCGTGGGCCATGGTATTCCCCAAGGACCCCACTGGCTTGGAGCGCCATCCATCCCAGCTGTATCAAGCCGCCACAGAAGGCGTATTGTTATTTGCTCTTGTGTACTGGTTCTCCATGAAGCCGCGCCCGAGAGGTGCGGTGACGGGGCTCTTCCTGCTGGGCTACGGCTTGTTCCGAATCTTTACGGAGTTTTACCGAGCGCCCGATGAACATATTCAGTTCGATCTTTTCGGATGGGTTACCCGCGGACAGCTGCTGTCCGTGCCTTTAGTGCTGCTGGGCGTGGGCTTTTTGGGCTATGCGTGGCGGGGCCGTATTAAGCGCCGCAACCCCTGAATAACCGTATATAAAAGTAAGAGTCAGTTATGAAGCAATACCTAGCCTTGTTGCAGGATGTCGTCGATAACGGCCTCGACCGTGGGGACCGTACGGGTACGGGCACTCGCTCGGTCTTCGGGCGTCAGCTGCGCTTCGATTTGAGCCAGGGGTTTCCTTTGGTGACCACCAAAACGGTGCACTTGAAAAGTATTATTGTGGAGCTGCTGTGGTTTTTGCAGGGGCGCACCGATGTGCACTGGTTGCAAGAGCGGGGTTGCAGAATCTGGAACGAATGGGCTACCGCTGAGGGAGAATTGGGGCCCGTATACGGCAAGCAATGGCGAAGCTGGGCATGCCCCAACGGCGATACCATCGATCAGATTGCTCAGGTGGTGGAGCAAATCAAAACCCAGCCCAACTCCCGGCGCTTAATTGTAAGCGCGTGGAATCCGGCTGATCTTCCCGATGAAAGCCTCAGTCCGCAGGAAAACGTCGCTCGCGGCCGCATGGCGCTCGCGGCTTGCCACACGCTGTTCCAGTTCTATGTGGCTGAAGGCCGTCTGTCATGCCAGCTCTATCAGCGCAGTGCCGACTTATTTTTAGGGGTGCCGTTTAATATTGCCAGCTATGCATTACTGACCCACATGATTGCCCAGCAGTGCGACCTTGAAGTGGGCGACTTTGTGCATACGTTTGGGGACTGCCACTTGTACCATAACCATTTAACGGACGACATTGTTTTCGAGCAATTGAAGCGCGAGCCTAGGCCTCTGCCTCAGCTCGTGATCGGCCGTCGCCCCTCCAGCCTGTTTGACTACCAGTTGGAAGACTTCGAATTTCGCGGCTACGAGCCTCATCCGCGCATCGTTGCTCCAATTGCTGTTTGAGATGGAACAAACGACCATGATTGTGGCCTTAATAGCTGCCGCCGCGCGAAATGGCGTGATCGGCCGAAATAACAAACTGCCCTGGCATCTGCCTCAAGACCTGAAGTATTTCAAATCAGTAACCTTGGGAAAGCCGGTGATCATGGGGCGGAAGACGTACGAATCCATTGGACGGCCCCTCCCGGGGCGAGAAAACATTGTCGTGACACGCCAGTCCGATTGGCGCCCCCCCACAGGAATGACCCGCGCTGGAAGTTTGCATGAGGCTCTGGATGCCGCTCGCTTGGCCCTATCCGCCAAGGGCGAGGCTGAGGGCGAGGTTATGGTGATGGGCGGCGGTGAGATTTATCGTAACAGCCTGGCTCTGGCTCAAAGGGTGTATTTGACCAAGGTGGACATAGAGCTCGAGGGTGACGCCTATTTTCCCGAGCTGCCAGCGAGTGAATGGCGACTGGTCTCGGAAACCCCGGGAGAGAGTAGTGCCCCGATCGTACATTCGTTTTGTGTTTACGAGCGGATGGGGAAACGGGAAGAGGGGAAATAAATGCCGAATTGGCTATTAAATGAGCGGGTGTTACCTTGTTTGGGCTTTTAGTCGGTACGACTGTTACCTAAATGATACCGATATACCCACATAAAAAGGCTTTTACATAAAGCATTGAATGTAAGCTGGCGCTCTTATTACAATGCTGCGTTCTTAGCTGCCTCCTAGAGGCTATGTGGATAACGTGTGTGTGGCAGCTGTCTGTCGCAAACTCATCTGATTGCAAGCACCCGAGTTGGGGGATATATGAAAAAGCAGCGATTGAAAGCCGTGGCTCTGTCCACTGTGCTTTCTGCCGGCGCGCTAATGGGTAGTGCAGCCGTGGCAGATCAAACCCTGGACGCTATTCTCCAGGTCGGTCAAACCAAGACCGCTATGGGTCAAGAGTCTCAGCAGCGGATTGACCGGTTAGCACAGGAAACCGATGATCTGTTGCAGCAGTTCAATGTTGTGAACAGAGAAATTGAAGGTCTGCGCACCTACAACAGCCAGCTGGAGAGGCAAATCGCTGCTCAGCTGAGAGTGATGGAAGAATTGGATGAGTCCATTGAGCAGGTGACAGTTATTGAACGGCAGATTCAGCCGCTGGTACTGAAGATGCTGGACGGTCTGGAGCAGTTCGTAGAGCTGGATAAGCCCTTCCGTGTTGAAGAGCGTCGTGCCCGTCTGCGCATGCTGCGCGACAACCAAGACCGTGCCGATATCTCCGTAGCCGAGAAATTCCGCCAGGTTCTTGAAGCCTACAGAATTGAAATGAACTACGGTCGGTACCTGGATACCTACCGCGCCTCCCTGGAAGTGGACGGACAAGAGCGGGAAGTGAACATCCTGCAAGTCGGTCGCGTTTCTCTGATGTATCAAACCACTGATACTGAGCGCCAAGGCGCCTGGGACTCCGAGCAACAGGCTTGGGTGGAGCTGGATAGATCCTATCGCAACCCCATCCTGAAAGGTCTGCGTATTGCCCGTGATCAGGCGACTCAGGACATTATGATGTTACCCGTTCAGGCTCCGGAGGCAGCACGATGAAGATGACGTTTGTAAAAGGCTGTCTGGTAGCCCTGGCAGCAAGTTTGAGCGCCAATGTGGCTATGGCTGATCAAGCCGCCACCTTGGACGAGCTTCTGGAAATGGTTCGTGAGTCCAGAATCGCGGAAACTCAAGAACATCGCCAACGCGAAGCCCGTTTCCGTCAAGAGAGAGAGAATCGTGCTGAATTGCTGCGCGAAGCTCGCGCTACACGCGACTCAGAAGAGCGTCGCTCCGAGCGTTTGGAGCAGACCTACGAAGAGCAAGAGCGGGAAGTGCGTGCCAAGATGGATCAGCGCAATGAGCGTCTCGGTTCTCTGCGTGAGCTGTTTGGTCACTTGACCTCCACCGCTGGTGACTTGCGGGAAACTCTGTACGGCTCCTTGGTGAGTGCACAGATTCCTGGTCGTGGTGAGTTTCTTAACGAGCTGATCGATAAGATGAACAGCAACACCCGCTTGCCCAGCATCGCTGAAATCGAGCGTTTGTGGTTCGAAATGCAGCGGGAAATGGTTGAGACCGGTCGCGTTGTGGTTTTCCCTGCCGAGGTGAGCAAGCCCGATGGTCAGCGTGTAACTCAGGATGTCGTGCGTATCGGTGCCTACAACTTGGTTTCCGAAGGTAAATACCTGACTTACAACCCAGCTTCCGGCCGAATCGAAGAGCTGCCACGTCAGCCTGCGGGTGCTGTTCGTTCCTCTGCAGCCAGACTGCAAAATGCTGAGTCTGGATTGGTTCAAGTGGGTATTGACCCCACTGGTCCTACTGGTGGTTCGCTGCTAGCGGCGCTGATCGACAGCCCCACTTGGGGTGAGCGTTGGCACCAAGGTGGTGGCGTGGGTTATGTGATCACGGCAGTGGGTGTCTTCGGCTTCCTGCTGGGTCTGTGGCGCATCATCTACCTGTTCGGTGTTAGCGGCAAAGTAACCGCACAGCTGAAGTCTTCTACGCCAAATGCTAACAACCCCTTGGGTCGTGTTCTGCAAGTAGCGGAAGAGAACAAGAATGTTGATCCAGAAACTCTGGAGCTGAAGCTTGAAGAGGCGGTGCTGAAAGAGCGTCCGGCTATTGAGAGCGGCTTGTCTCTGCTGAAAATTATCGCCGCAGTGGCGCCTTTGATGGGGCTGTTGGGTACGGTGGTCGGTATGATTCTGACCTTCCAGGCGATTACCATTTTCGGCGCCGGCGATCCGAAAAACATGGCGGGTGGTATCTCCTCGGCCTTGATCACGACCGTTTTGGGTCTGGTTGTGGCTATCCCGACGGTACTGCTGCACACCATCGTTAACGGCCGGGCGAAGCGCGTCATTCATGTTCTCGACGAGCAGACCGCTGGCATTATTGCCGAAAACGCTGAACGCAAGTAGGAGATAAACCATGCTGGCAATAATGGAAGCGTTTGCAGCCATTAGAGCCTTTTTGAACCAGGGAGGCGATGTGCTTGTGCTCATCGCCATCCTAACCTTCGCCATGTGGACCCTGATTTT
Source organism: Marinimicrobium hydrolyticum (assembly GCF_030848505.1). GTDB lineage: Bacteria > Pseudomonadota > Gammaproteobacteria > Pseudomonadales > Cellvibrionaceae > JAVDDU01. The sequence continues at coordinate 313,314 of NZ_JAVDDU010000003.1, read as the reverse complement.
TGAGCGGGTGTGGTATTTCAAAGGTGGTTTGAAAGGTGACGTCCAGGCTGCTCTGGACACCTGGGAATCTCGGTCGGAACGTCGGTCATGGAACGCTAAAAAAATACGTACTGCCCTGATTTCTCGTGTTTCCGAGAAAATCGACACCAATATGGCGATGATCGCCACTATGGTGAGCCTGTGTCCTCTATTGGGTCTGCTGGGTACTGTAACGGGCATGATCGAAGTGTTTAACGTCCTCGCACTCACGGGTGGTGGTGATGTCAAACAGATGGCCAGTGGTGTATCCATGGCAACGATTCCGACCATGGCTGGAATGGTGGCGGCTCTGTCCGGGCTGTTCGCCAATACCTACCTGACACGGATCGCGGATCGTGAGAAATATTTGTTTGCCGATCACATGACTATGGATCACTAAGGCCGACATCCGAGTATTAACCGGTATTGAAGAGATCTCCCATGAGTAGGAAGAACGAGAAAGCTGAAGAAGAAGCCCAGGCGATTGACTTAACGCCCATGCTTGATGTGGTGTTTATCATGCTGATCTTCTTCATTGTGACTGCTACTTTCATCAAAGAGACCGGGATTGAGGTAACTCGACCCGAAGCAACTACAGCGGAAGAAAAGCCGGATGCGGCCATTTTGGTTGCCGTGAATGCCAACAACGAAATATGGATCGACAATCAACAGATCGATCCTCGTGGTGTTCGCGCGCAAATCGAACGGCTTCAGGCAGAGAACCCCAGAGGGACAGTGGTAGTCCAGGCTGACAGTGGTGCCAACATGCGAATGGTTGTGGGTATTACCGAGTCTGCCAGAGAACTGGGTATCACCAACGTTGCTGTCTCCACTGAAAAGAAATAGGCTGCTATGAACTTTGCAAGATTAAGTATAGGTGGGGCGCTGGCGGTAGTCGTTACCTTCGGTTTGCTGTTTTTGATGCACTCTTTGATCAACCAGGATCTGGGTGAGGATGAGCCGCGTGAACACCGCAGGATTGCCGATATCAGCATGCCCCAGGCAGACATCGACACTCGTTACGAGACCCCGCGGCCAGATCGGCCGGACGACGTGGAAACCCCTCCGCCGGATATTCCCGAGCCTGAGTTTGATTCTCCAGACATCGCTGATGGTGGCCTGAGTCTGGATGCTCCTACGCTGGACAGCGGTATTGAGCTTGGCGGCAGTGGTTTTAGTGGTGACGGCGAGTATATGCCAATTGTGGCCATTGCTCCGGAGTACCCTAGGCGCGCCGCTCAGCGCGGTATCGAAGGCTTCGTAACCGTGCGTTTTACGGTTACCACAGCCGGGGCCACGCGGGACATCGAAGTCATCGACGCGGTAGACACTGAAGGCCGTCCTACCACCATTTTTAATCGCGCAGCGGAGCGAGCGGCCGAGCGTTTCCGGTTTAGGCCGCGGGTGATTGACGGTGAGCCGATCGAAGTACCTGGTGTGACGTACAGGTTTGTATTTGAATTGGCTGACTAGGTTGGGAGTGATGATAGTGAATAAAGTGAAAGCGTTTATTTCCAGTACGCTGAGCCAAAGCCTGATTGTGTCTGCCTTGATGGTTATGCCCGTGGTTGCGGCCTCCGTGGTTGGCGTGGTTGCGCCGGAACAAACCTGGCTGAAAGCCGGGAGTGCTCAGGCTCAGGAGTTAATCCGGCCGGCTACGGAACCGCCTGCTACTCGGCGAATTCCAGGCGTAAGCCAGGACTTGATTCGGCGCCTGACCGAAGTTCAGAACTATATGGAGCCCGATCCGGATGAGTTTCCTGATCGCGAGCCTGACCTTGATCGGGCTGCCGAGCTGATGCAGCGTATCTCCCGAGATATGGACCGCTACAACGCCTTTGAAAAGGCGCAAATACACCAGTACATGGCGCAAATCTATTTCGCGCGGGATCAGACCGATCGCCTGATTGAAAGCTTCGAGGCAATCGTGGCCCAAAGTCCGCAAATTCCCAGCGGACTTGAAGCCAATGCGCATCAAACTCTGGGGCAGCTCTACGCTCAGGAAGAGCGCTTTGAGGAAGCGTTGGAGTCTTATCGGCGCTGGGCCCAAATGGTAACCAGCATCGACTCAGAGCAGTATTACATGCTGTCGTTTCTGTTCTATCAGCTCGGCGATCTTGATCGCTCTATCGCGCATGTTGAGGAAGCCGTTCGCCAAGCGGAAGAGCGTGGGCGTGTGCCGCAGGAAAACTGGTTGGTTATGCAGCGGGCCCTGTACTTCGAGAAAGAAGATCACGAAGCTTTGCTTGGCGTTCTGAAAAAGCTGGTACGCCACTATCCCAAGTTGTCTTACTGGGACCAGTTGTCGAGTATGTACGGTCTGCTGGAGCGTGAGAACGATCGCCTCCACTCCTTGGAAGCGTTGTACATGATGGGCGGGATCCAGCGGGAGAGATTGTTAATCTCCTTAGCGGCGATGTTCCTTGATCGCGACGTGCCATACAAAGCGGCTAAGATACTGCACCAAGGTATCTATGATGACGAAACCATCGAGCCCACCGCGGACAACTTGGAAATGTTGGCCAACGCCTGGAGTCTTGCCCGGGAATCCAGACGCTCCCTGGTTGAGATTGAGCGCGCGGCGGCCAAGTCTGATAAAGGAGATTTGTTCGTTCGCTTGTCGGCTATTTACACTATCAATGAGCGCTATCAGGATGCTATCGACGCCGGCCACGAGGCTCTGGAGCGGGGCGTGAGCCGTAGCGATCAAGTGTATCTACGTATTGGCACGGCGCACGTTAGCCTGGAGCAATACGACGAAGCCATTGAAGCGCTCGAGCAGGCCGCAAAAGATAAACGCAGCCAGGAGACGGCTGAGCAATGGATTAATTACGCGAAACGTGAAAAAGAGCGTAAAGAGCGTCAGAGGCGAGAAGATGAGGCCGCTCAGCAGCCGATTGAGGTTACCCCTTTCCCGGAAGAGCCCACTGCTGGCCCTGCCGGTTAAGTAATTGACCTTTAGCCCATAAAAAAACCAGCCACTCGGCTGGTTTTTTTATGGGCGCTCGATCATCGAATGGCCCATCAGCTCAACGACTTGGTAAATATTTTGGAGTTGCGCTGATAGTTGTACAAGCTTTGCCGCTCCATGGGCAGATCACCAACTTTACACGGCGCGAAGCCTTGCTCCAGAAACCAATGCGCCGTTTGAGTGGTAAGCACAAACAACTGCTTGATGTTTTTTTGACGGGCTAATTTTTCCATCTGTTCGAGCAGGGCCGACGCCCGGCCACTCTTGCGGTAATCCGGGTGAGTCACCATGCACGCAAGCTCTGCCGCATCTCCAAATGGATACAGGGCGGCACAAGCGATAATCGCCCCGTCCTTTTCCAGAACGTTGAATCGATGAATTTCCGTTTCCAGCAGCTCTCTCGAGCGGCGCACCAATACTCCCTCATTTTCCAGCGGTGCCAGAAGTTCCAGAATGCCGCCCACATCGTCAATGGTGGCCGTTCGCAGCTGCTCGTAGCTATCTGAATGCACCATGGTGCCCAGGCCATCCCGAGTGAATAGTTCGCTCAGCATGGCGCCGTCGGTGCTGTAGCTCACCACCTGTGCCCTGGGGACGCCCTGCAGGCAGCACTGATAACAGGCTGACAAGGCCTGCTGAGCATCTTCGGGTAGTGTCGCTCCCTGTTCCTGCAAAAACGTTTGGCAGGCCCTCAGTGGTAGCTGACGCACCAGTTGCTGGTCTTGATCCTTGATACCATCAGCTTCTATAAAGGCGAGTAATTTGTCCGCCTTAAGAGCGCTGGCAACATGTGTGGCCACATCGCTGAAGGCCAAGTTGAAGGCCTCGCCAGTGGTGGAGTAACCCAGTGGAGAAAGCAGCACCACCGCGCCAGAATCCAGTGCTGTATTGAGAAAGCGCGTATTGACCCGCCGCACCTTGCCGGTGTGCTGGAGATCAACGCCATCAATGACGCCGTGCGGCATGGCGACAACGAAGTTGCCGCTGGTGACCTGCATACGTGCGCCATGCATGGGGGAATTAGGCAGGCCGGTGGAGAGCGCCGCTTCGACCTGAGTGCGTGCCGCGCCTATGGCTTCGGTGACCCAGCGCAAACTGGCCGTGTCCGTAATCCGCAGATTACGGTGAAACTCGCTCTGAGTATTGGCTTCGGTCAGACGCGCGTCTATCTGAGCCCGAGCACCGTGTACCAGCACCAAGCGCACACCCAAACTACTGAGCAGCGCTATGTCATAAATGATGTTGCTGAAATTGGGGTGTTCCAGGCCTTCACCAGGCAACATCAAGACAAACGTCTTGCCCCGATGGGCGTTGATGTAGGGCGATGAATGCCGGAACCACTTAACGTAATCGTGAGTGTTACTGGACACGGTGATTTCCTGTCAGTGCGCAAAGTTTCGTAGCTTAGCGCTTATTGTTGCGGGTCACTAGTGTTGGTAATGAGTCGGCAGTCGCACAAACCCATTACGGGTTCACGCAAAATTTTTGAATCAGGCCGACCAGCGTATCCACAGCGGGCGCTAGTTGTCGGGTATCGATAAATTCATCGGGTTGGTGCGCCTGGTTGATTGAGCCTGGGCCGAGCACGACCGTTTCCATTCCCAGGGACTGAAGAAACGGCGCTTCAGTGGCAAAGGCAACGCTCTCGGCCGTGTGTCCGGTCAACTGTTCGCAGGTGCGGATTAGGTCGCAGTCTCGGGATTGCTCGAAAGAATCTACGCCATGGAAAAGTGACGAAAATACAATATCCGTGCCTGAGCGCTCAGCCAGCGGCGTTAAACGATCTTGAATGGTCTTGCGCAGTTCGTCGTTATCCATGCCGGGCAGGGGGCGCAAATCGAAGTGCAATTCGCATTGAGCGCAAATTCGGTTGGGACTGTCTCCGCCGTGGATACAGCCGAGATTCATGGTTGGCACCTGTACCTTGAAACCGGGATTCCGGTAACGCTCTTGCCACTGTTGGCGTAACCCAAGTAGTTCGCCGATCACTTGGTGCATGGTTTCCAGTGCATTGTTACCCAGAGAAGGATCGGAAGAATGGCCGGAGGCGCCTCGTACACGCACCGCTTCCATCATAATGCCCTTGTGCATGTGAATCGGCACCAGTTCGGTGGGCTCGCCGATTACCGCATAGCGCGCCTTGGGTCGGCCCAGTTCGGCCAGGGCGCGTGCGCCGCTCATGCTGCTCTCTTCGTCTGCGGTGGCTAATACAATCAGCGGTTGCTGGAAAGGTATCTCTGCAAAGTGGTCAATGGCGGCCAGCACGGCAGGGAAAAACCCCTTCATGTCGGTCGCGCCCAAGCCGTAAAGTTTGCCGTCCCGCTCGGTGAGCTTAAAGGGGTCGCTCTGCCAACGGTTTTCGTCGTAAGGCACCGTATCGCTGTGTCCCGATAACACCAGTCCGCCCGGCCCTGTGCCACGTGTGGCGATAAGATTGGCTTTGCCCGGTTGCTCGGGCAAGGGCAAAATCTCTACGCTGAACCCGCGCTCCTCCAGCCAACTGGCGAGCAGGTCGAGCACGGGCTGGTTGCCCATATCCCATTCGGGCACCGCGCAGCTCACAGAAGGTTCGGCCACCAGCGCGGCCAGTTGTTCTGTATAGCGACCCAAGTTAAACGTCATAGTCATCTATCCTTTTTGCGGCTCGTGTCGGCAGTGTAATACAGGGCGCTTGCCTTGGGCAGGGGCCGAATCGTCCGCGCGTCCTTAAACCAGTTCGCACATTTCGTCAGTTTCGTGCAATCCGCGCTGCAGACAGGCTACAATCCAAGCACAGTTCTTGGTGAGATTACCCGCCTATGCCACTAACAAACGCGTCCGACCGCGTGCTCGACCTGCGCAGCCTGGTCAACGATTTGGTGTCCGAAGGGCTGATGAAGCAGGAAGACGCCAATGTCCTGTTGGGCAGCCCTCGCAACCGGGAGCAGGCGCAAATGCACCCGTTGGCTTATATCGCTAGCCAAGGGTTCGAAGATCCCGCTCGGCCCGGTAAGGTTCTGGACGGCGAGCGCCTCACCCATTGGCTATCGAAAAGCGCCGGCTTGCCGGTGGTGCATATTGATCCGCTGAAGGTCGATGTCCCGCGGGTCACGGAAATCATGTCCTACGCCTTTGCCAAGCGCCATGGCATTCTTTGCGTTGACGTGACCAGTGAAGAGGTGGTGGTCGCTTGCACGCAACCTTTTGTTACCGGTTGGGAGCCGCAGCTGGAGCATGTGGCCCGTCGGCCTGTAAAACGTGTTTTGGCCAACCCGGCTGATATTGAGCGTCACACCGTCGAATTCTACACGCTGGCTCGCTCGGTGAATCGAGCCAGTAGCGGCTCGGGTGGCAGCGTGGCTACCAATTTCGAGCAGTTGGTGGATTTGGGTAGTTTGAGTGACGACCCGGAAGCCAACGATCAGCACATCGTGAAAATTGTCGACTGGTTATTGCAATACGCCTACGACCAGCGTGCCAGCGATATTCATCTTGAGCCGCGACGAGAAGTGGGGCGGGTACGTTTTCGCATCGACGGCGTGCTTCACCATGTCTACGAATTGCCGGCGAATGTGGCTGTGGCGGTGACCAGTCGGTTCAAAGTGCTGGCTCGCATGAATATTGCCGAGAAGCGCAAGCCGCAGGATGGGCGGATCAAAACCCGTCGCAGTGATGACAGTGAGGTGGAGCTGCGGCTATCGACTCTGCCCACCGCGTTCGGTGAAAAAATGGTGCTGAGGATTTTCGATCCGGATGTGCTGTTGCGCAGCTTTACCGACCTAGGCCTGGTGGGGGACGACTACCAGCGCTGGCGGAATATGCTGGACCGACCCAACGGCATTGTTTTGGTCACCGGTCCGACGGGTTCCGGTAAAACGACCACCCTGTATTCCTCCTTGCGCCAAATTGCGACCGACGAAGTTAACGTCAGCACTATTGAAGACCCCATTGAAATGGTGGAAGAGCACTTCAATCAAACTCAGGTGCACCACAAAATCGGCCTGGACTTTGCGGCTGGCATTCGCACACTGATGCGTCAGGATCCGGATGTCATTATGGTGGGGGAGATCCGGGATCTGGAAACCGCGCAGATGGCCGTGCAGGCGGCTCTCACCGGTCATTTGGTATTGTCCACCGTGCACACCAACGATGCCCCTTCGACTGTCGCGCGGCTGCTTGATCTGGGCATTCCCTCCTACTTGATCAACGCCACCTTGTTGGGCGTGATGGCCCAGAGGTTAGTGCGGACATTGTGCCCACACTGTAAAGAAGTGGGAGAAATCAGTGCGGCCGATTGGGAGCAACTGGTCGCGCCCTGGAAAGTCGCTCGCCCGCAAAAGATTTACCGGCCGGTGGGTTGTCTGGAGTGTCGGGACACCGGGTATTTGGGTCGACAAGGGCTCTACGAGATCCTGTTATTGTCTGAGACAGTCAAAGACAAAGTCGGCGATGGTGGCAGCTTACAGGAACTACGCCGTCAGGCCATGCGTGAAGGCATGCGCACCCTGCGTCTATCGGGCGCGCAGAAAGTTGCAGCGGGTCTGACCACTTTGGAAGAAGTCATGCGCGTCGCGCCTCCACCGGAGCGTGAACGCTAAGGTTACTATTGTGAAGGAAAGCATGCTGGAAGAGTCTTTATTGCCGGAGGCGCTGCGCCCAACTGTCCGGCGCCTTGTGGAAGAATTTGCCCGCAGTCTGTCTGAGAAAGAACTCGAGTCCCCCGAGCAGTGCTTGGGCGGTGCCATAGAGCCCAAAGAGTTTAACCATCAACTCACGCGGGCGTTTGCGGCCAGCGAATACATCGCGAAAACCTGCACGGTCAATCCAGAATTGCTGCTGGATCTGATCAGCAGTGGCGATTTGTTTACACCGCTGACGGATGCGGGTTACCCCGCTCTGGAAGCCGCCGTCAGCAAGTGCGAAACCGAGGCGGACTTGGAGCACTGCCTGCGCTGGCACCGCCAGAGAGCCATGGTGCGTATTGTTTGGCGGGACCTGAATCGCATTGCGACCTTGAATGACACCACCACTGAGCTGTCCTGTTTTGCCGACACCGCTATTCAGCAGGCGCTGGCCTTCCACTACCGCCACCTGGTCGAGCGGTGGGGAATGCCAGTGGGTGAGGAGAGCGGCCAAGCGCAGGCAATGGTGGTTTTGGGCATGGGCAAGTTGGGTGCGCGGGAGCTCAATGTCTCCTCTGACATTGATCTGATTTTTGCCTACCCTGAAAGCGGAGAAACTCAAGGCGCGAATAAATCCTTAAGCAACCAGGAGTTTTTCGTTCGTCTGGGGCAAAAGCTCATTAAAAGCCTGGACGCGCCCACGGCCGATGGCTTTGTCTTTCGCGTCGATATGCGCCTGCGCCCGCACGGCCAGAGCGGCGCCTTGGTGCTCAACTACGATGCCATGGAGGACTATTACCAAAGTCAGGGGCGCGACTGGGAGCGCTACGCCATGATCAAGGCCCGACCGGTTGCGGCTGTGGGTGGAGAGCACTCTGAGCAGGCCGCCGCCGATTTAATGTCATTGATGGCGCCGTTTACCTATCGCCAGTATATCGACTTCAGTGTTATTGAATCCCTGCGCGCCATGAAGGGCTTGATTGGCCGGCAGGTGCAACGCCGCGGTATGCACTTGGACGTCAAGTTGGGCGAGGGCGGTATTCGGGAAGTGGAATTCGTCGTGCAGGTGTTCCAGTTAATACGTGGCGGCCGGGAACCTCACCTGCGTGAACGTCAAGTGCGCAAGCTGCTGCCGGTGCTGGAGCGCGAGGGGTATCTGCCCGAGGGCAGTGGTTCGGCACTTCTGGAGGCCTACGAGTTTCTGCGTAACACCGAGCACGCCCTGCAGGGCTATCAGGATCGCCAGACTCAGGCTCTTCCTGGCGATGAGCTGGGCCAGTTGCGCTTGGCTTGGGTCATGGGGTATGAGAACTGGGACGCCTTTAACTCAGAGCTAGGCCGGCACCGGGAGCGCGTTGCTGGCGAGTTTCGGGATGTGATTGCCGATCCAGAGCAGGAGGAGAGCCCCGACGATACGCACCTGCATACCTGGCTAGCCCTCTGGGAGGGCACGCTTGAGGGCGAGGAGGCGCTGGAGACACTTCGGCAGCACCGTTGTGAGCAGCCCGAAAGGCTGCTGGAGCTGGTAGAAGCCCTGCGCAACAATCGACGTGTGCTCTCCATGCAAGCCAGCAGTCGCGAGCGACTGGACAGCTTTATGCCCCGGTTGTTCTCCACCTTGCTGCAGGGCACTGACCAAGCCGCGGAAACCCTGGCTCGAATCACGCCTTTAATTGAGTCTGTGGCTCGGCGCAGCGCTTACCTGGTATTGTTAAAAGAAAATCCCACCGCCCTGGATCAACTGGTGCACCTGTGTGCGGCCAGCCCCTGGATTGCCGACCAGCTGGCGCATTACCCCGCCCTGCTGGACGAACTCCTAACGCCCGAGAGCCTTTACGCTCCCCCGGGCAAAGATGAGCTGCGGGACGAATTGCGGCGCGAGGTCTTGCGCCTGGGTTGGGATGACCTCGAAGGCCATATGGAAACGCTCCGCTACTTCCGCTCTGCACACGCTCTGCGTGTCGCCGCCAGCGAAGTCACCGGAGCCCTGCCGCTTATGAAAGTCAGTGACTACCTGACGCATCTAGCTGAGGTAATTCTGGAGCATGTGTTGGCGCTGGCGTGGGAGCAGCTGGTGGCCCGTCACGGACGTCCCGGTCGAGACGATGGCAGCGTGGATCAGAATCCCGAATTTTTGATTGTGGGCTACGGTAAATTGGGTGGCATCGAGCTGGGGCACGGTTCGGATCTGGACTTGGTGTTCATTCACAACGCCGAAGCCAGCCTGAGTACTGATGGGCAAAAGTCCCTGGACAACCTGACTTTTTACACCCGTTTGGGACAGCGCATTATCCACATTCTGAATACCCAGACGCCCTCGGGTAAGCTCTACGAAGTGGATATGCGCCTGCGGCCCTCAGGCGATTCCGGCATGCTGGTATCTTCGCTAAAGGGTTTTGAAAAATACCAAAGAAACGATGCCTGGACCTGGGAGCATCAGGCTTTGGTGCGCGCGCGGGTGGTCGCTGGTGCGGACACCTTGGCCAAGGAGTTTAACCGCGTCCGAGCGAATGTCCTGGGTCAGGAGCGCGACCAGGATTCGCTGCGCAAAGAAGTGCTGGCGATGCGAGAAAAAATGCGGGAGCACCTAGCCAGCCGCGATCCGGACGGCCAGTTTCATTTGAAACAGGATCCGGGTGGTATCGTCGATATTGAATTTATGGTTCAATACGCCGTTTTAGCTTGGGCCGCTGAAAAGCCCGAGCTGGTCGAGTATACGGACAACATTCGTATCCTCGGCGCCTTGGAGAATTCCGGCCTGTTGAGCAGCAAACACGTAGCTCAATTGATCGACGCCTACAAAGCGTATCGATCTGTCGGCCACCGCCTCGCGCTACAGCGTCAGGAGGCCGTATTGCAGGGCGACGAACACTTCGTCGACGAGCGTAAAATTGTAACTGGCCTGTGGCGGCAACTGCTGGAAACCCATCCCTGATCGGGCATTTTGGTCCGGGCGCCGCCGTTACTTATACTGATTTGTTTTCTAGGAGTTGGCTATGTCATTTGCCGATCGCGACGGCGTTATCTGGTTGGATGGCGAATTGGTGCCCTGGCGCGATGCGCGGGTGCATGTGCTCACCCACACCCTGCATTACGGCATGGGCGTGTTCGAAGGGGTGCGCGCCTACCAGAGCGCTGATCGTGGAACGTGTATATTTCGGCTGCGCGAGCACACCGACCGTCTGTTCCGCTCTGCGCATATCATGCGCATGAAGATGCCCTACTCGAAAGACGAGCTCAATGCCGCCCATAAACTGGTGGTGCGCGAGAACGGCCTTCAGGAAAGCTACTTGCGGCCCATGGCGTTTTACGGTTCTGAAGGTATGGGGCTGCGCGCCGACAACCTGCGTGTTCACGTCATGGTTGCCGCCTGGCACTGGCCCACGTACATGTCCCCGGAGGCTCGCGACCTGGGCATTAAAGTGCGTACCTCCAGCTACACACGCCACCATGTCAATATCACCATGTGTAAGGCGAAAGCCAACGGGAATTACATCAATTCCCTTTTGGCGTTGCAGGAAGCCATTGACAGCGGTTGTGAAGAAGCCTTGTTGTTGGACAACGAAGGTTATGTGGCCGAAGGCAGTGGCGAGAACGTGTTTTTTGTGCGTGACGGCGTCATTTACACGCCGGAACTCACCTCGTGTCTCGACGGTATTACCCGCAACACCATCTTTCAACTGGCGGCGGACTGCGGCTACGAAGTGCGTGAAAAACGCATCACCCGGGACGAGGTCTACGTCGCGGACGAAGCCTTTTTCACCGGCACGGCGGCGGAAGTTTTACCCATTCGGGAATTGGACGGGCGCATCATCGGTGAAGGTCGCCGCGGCCCCATCACCACTGAATTGCAAACGCTGTATTTCCGCGCCGTAAAGGGCGAATTGCCTGCGCACAGTGACTGGCTCGCGCCGGTCGCTGATTGATCAGTCGGAGGCGGGCCCGCGAGGCCCGCCCGCCAAGCCCCCGGGTGGGCAGATTTTTATGACGGTACCCCGCACCACATCCAAGTCCGAGCATTCCATCTCCGCTGTCTTGATCGTCAAGAACGAAGAGCGGAAGTTGGCTGCGTGTCTGAAGAGCTTAGACTGGGTGGATGAAATCATCGTGCTCGACGGTGGCAGCGACGACCGCAGCCGGGAAATTGCCGAGGCTGCCGGGGCGCGAGTGGAAGTGCGCACCGACTGGGAGGGCTTTGGCGCCCAGCGCTGTCGGGCCGAAGCCCTGGCCACCAGCGATTGGATCCTAGCCATCGACGCTGACGAGCGGGTCACGCCCGAGCTTCAAGCCAGCATCCGCCAGGCGATTACTCAAGGGCCCGCTGTCTACGAGGTGAACCGGCTCTGCTGGTGCTACGGACGCTACATTCGTCACTCAGCCATGCACCCGGACTGGGTGCCTAGGCTCTACCCGCGCGGTCAGGCCAATTACGATTCCACCCGGGTCCACGAGCGCCTGCGCAACCCCAACAATTTGCCTCAGCGCCGTCTTGACGGCGTCATGCTGCATTACGTGTACGACAATGTGCGGCATCAAATGCAAAAAGCGGCTCATTATGCGGAAGAGTGGGCTCGAGAGCGAGCTGACCGGGGCCAACGCGGCTCTTTGGGCTCGGCAGTGACGCACAGTCTGTTCTGTTTCTTGCGAATGTACCTGCTGCGGCGCGGATTTCTCGATGGCCGCGCGGGCTTCCTGCTGGCTATGTTGATGTCCCATGCCACCTTTGCCAAGTACGCAGAACTTTGGGTGCTGACCCGCCAGGCGGGATCGGAGGAACCCTCGCGTCATGAGTGAGCCAGCTCCCACACCGTTGACGGACGAAGTCCGCCAGACCGACGCCGCATCACTCAAAGTGTATTTAAGGCTCCTGGGTTACCTGAAACCCTACTGGGGCATTTTCTCCCTGAGCATCCTCGGTTTCGTTATCTACTCCGCCGCCCAGCCTGCCATGGCACAGTTCATGGAGTACCTGCTGGACTTCATTAACGAGCGGGATGCCGGCCCCGCTTATATGCCCTCTCTGATTATCATGGGCATCGTCCTGGTGCGCAGCCTGGGCGCCTTTGTGGGCAACTACTTTATTTCCCGCGTCTCCTTCGGAGTAGTACACACACTGCGTTTGCAGCTGTTTAACCACATGACCACTTTACCCGGAGACTATTTTGACAGTCACAGCAGCGGACATCTGATGTCCGTAATCACCTACAACGTCAACGGGGTGACCACGGCCGCCTCGGACGCCTTGAAAACCCTGGTGCGTGAAGGTGCCACTGTCTTGGCTCTGTTGGTATACCTGCTCTATAAAGATTGGATGCTGACACTGCTGTTGTTGTTAGTTACGCCACTGATTGCGGTATTGGTTGGTTACGTGGGCAAACGCCTGCGGCGCCTCAGCGCGCAGGTCCAGCACAGTATGGGCGATATAACCCAGGTTTCTTCTGAGATGATCAACGGCTACCGGGTGATGCGCAGTTTCGGCGGTGAAGGCTACGAAAGACGACGTTTTGCGGAGGCCAGCTGGCGTAACTATCTGCAAAATATGAAGATTGTTCTGACGGCGTCCCTCAACACCCCGATTTTGCAGATGCTGGTGGCGGTTGCCATGGGCCTGTTGTTGTGGGTGGCCCTGAGCATTATGGAAATCGAATCTCCCGGCGCTTTCGTGGCTTACTTTATCGCCGCGGGTATGATTCTCAAGCCTATGCGCCAGCTCAGTGAAGTGGTACCCACCATTCAAAAAGGTGTGGCAGCGGCGGACAGTATCTTCCAGCTACTGGATGAACCACCGGAGCGGGATACGGGCGAGTACCGGGTGGAGAGAGTCAAAGGCGCGGTGCGCTTTGAACAGCTCAGTTTCGGCTATGGGCGAGACGACCAGCTTGCCTTGAAGGACATCAGCCTGGATGTGAAACCGGGTGAAGTAGTCGCTCTGGTGGGGCGCTCGGGTAGCGGCAAGACCACCTTGGTGAGCTTGCTCGGGCGATTTTACGACCCCACGAGTGGGCAAATCTGTCTGGACGGTGTACCCCTGTCGGATTACGCACTGGACAACCTGCGCCAGCAAATCGCCCTGGTGAACCAAAATGTGATTCTGTTTAACGATACGGTGGCGGGAAATATTGCCTACGGCGCCTTAGCGGGCACCGACTTTGAGGCAATCCGACGCGCCGCCGACGCCGCCAACGCCACTGAATTTATTGAGCAGTTGCCCAATGGTTTCGATACCATGATTGGCGAGAGCGGTACGCGCTTGTCGGGCGGGCAGCGACAACGGTTGGCCATTGCCCGGGCGATATTAAAAGATGCGCCCATTTTGATTCTGGACGAGGCAACTTCTGCGCTCGACACTGAGTCTGAACGCTACATCCAGTCCGCTTTGGAGTATGTGATGCGCGGGCGCACCACCTTTGTGGTGGCTCACCGGCTATCCACTGTAGAGAGTGCGGACCGCATTGTGGTCATGGGCGAGGGTCGAATTCTGGAGCAGGGCAGCCATCAGGAGCTGCTGGCTGCCGGAGGCCAATACGCGCGCCTGCACGCACTCCAGTTTCGGGATGAGCCCACCCCCGACGTGGACGACTCGGGGGCCTAGCGGCTCCCATTATACGAAAAGGAAGTTTTATGCACTTGACCATGCCATCCTTCGACCAAACTCAGATCCTGGTTGTGGGCGACGTGATCTTGGATCGTTATTGGCACGGCAGCACCTCGCGCATTTCCCCCGAAGCTCCAGTGCCGGTTTTCAAAGTTGGGCAGGAAGACGATCGGCCAGGCGGTGCTGGAAACGTCAGCCTCAATATTGCCGCCTTGGGTGCGGGCGCTTCATTGATCGGCGTGGTCGGTGACGATAGCGCCGGACTTTCGCTCAGCAGCCGTTTGGCGGCTGCCGGCATCAATGCTGAGCTGCAAGTATCAGAGGGCAAGCCGACGGTTACCAAGCTGCGGGTGATCAGTCGTCATCAGCAGCTCATCCGCATGGATTTCGAAGACGAGTTTGAGCCCTCCGACAGCAGCGATTTTCTGGCCAAAGCCACGGTACTCATGCCTAAGGTGAATGCTCTGGTCCTTTCCGATTATGCCAAGGGTAGCCTGCACGACTGCCAAGCGCTGATTGCCCTGGCGCGCCGTCACAAGGTACCGGTTCTGATAGACCCCAAAGGGCGCGATTTCAGCCGCTACCGGGGCGCGGACGTGCTCACGCCCAACCTTCAGGAATTAGAAGAAATCGTCGGCCCGTGTCGCAGTGAGCAGGAATTGGTCCGCAAAAGCACTGCTTTGATGGAGCAGTTGGACATAGGCGCCTTACTCATTACTCGCGGCGAGCAGGGCATGAGTTTGTTGCGGCCAGGTAAGCCGGAGCTACATCTTCCCGCCAGAGCGCGGGAAGTGTATGACGTTACCGGCGCTGGCGATACGGTAATTGCGGTACTGGCGGCGGCTGTGGCTGCAGGACAATCCCTTCCCCAGGCGATGGCCCTGGCCAATCTCGCGGCTGGGCTGGTGGTGGCCAAGCTCGGCACCGCCACGGTCAGCGCTCCCGAGCTGCGGCGTGCGCTTTTTCAGGAGGCGGGCGTTGAGCGGGGCGTGGTGACTGAAGAGCAATTGCTGTTGGTGTTGGAAGACGCCCAGTCACGTGGCGAGCGCATTGTGTTCACCAACGGTTGCTTTGACATTATTCACGCTGGCCATGTGGGCTACCTGGAAGAAGCCCGCAAGCTGGGCGACAGACTCATTGTGGCGGTAAACGACGATGATTCTATTCGTCGGCTCAAAGGGGAGGGGCGCCCCATCAATCCCATAGAGCGTCGAATGGCGGTTTTGGCTGGTCTGGAATCTGTGGATTGGGTGGTGAGTTTTGGCGACGACACGCCGGAACGCCTGTTAACGTTGATTCGGCCGGATGTGCTCGCCAAGGGCGGCGATTATGAAAAGGATCAGGTCGTGGGGGCTGAAATTATCAAGGCTCAAGGTGGAGAAGTGCATACCCTGCGCTTTTTCGATAGCTGTTCCACCAGCGGCATCGTCAACAAAATTCGCGGCGGTTGAGCCTGCCGCCCGTCCGAGTTATTCCGCATTGCCGTCCGGGATAAATAATCAAATTAGCAACTTCGTAAGTTGGCCCTCGGGCCGCGCAGGGTGAGTGTTCAGCAAACGTCGTAAACCCAGTCCCTACGCGCTCCCGACGCTTCGGGACACTCCTCACTTCCCTGTGAGTCGTCCATGGGGCTGCCTCACCGGAGCGCCGGCCGAAAGGTCCCTCTTTTGAGGCTTGCTGAACACTCACCCTGCACGCCCCACCCTAACCTCACTCTTTGGCATTCTTTTCTCAAACCACAAAAGTAAGAAGCAAGAGGGAACTTGCGACGGACAGCAATGCGTTATTCCGGGGGAAATTGTTGAGTCAGGCGGTCAAGTGTGCGCTTGAGCCGCTCTTCCTGCGCCAGCTTGAAGTGTTCCAAGGGGATGGCCGAAGCCGTACCGCGCCATATTAGCTCGTTGCTGCGGGTTTCTGTCACATCCAGCACCATTACACCTTCCTGACGCTCGGTAGGCGATAAAGCGCGGCTACTGCCCACGCCCAAGGTTCCACTGCGGCCGATAGGCACCCCAATGGACAGTCCCACTCCCCGGGATCCCCCGGTGGTTCGTCGCGTGAATGCATGTAAGCTGAGCAGTAAATCAGGTGCTTCCGGGTCCATAATCAAACCCTGTTCTTCCAAAGCTTCTTGCGCTATGCGTTGCAAACGCGCCATATCCACGCCGGGAATTTGTGCTTCGCCAGAACGCCAGACGTAAGTTTGATAGTTTTGGAAATTGGTGTCCGGGTGATAGTCCTGCTCGTAACGGGTGCTGGCGCAGGCGCTCAGCAGCAGCGTTGCCGCCAGGATAAGCAGTGGGCGATAAAGCAGAGCGGTCGTTTTCATGGCAGGCCTCACAGTTAAATCAGATGAATTTCACCACCTGGGTGTCAGGTGCTCGGCTCTTGCCTTGAACGTGCAGCTTATCCAGATACTCTTGCCAGTAGCGCGCCTGATTCTCGCCCAGTTCGTACAAATAGTCCCAGGTGTAAATGCCGGAGTTGTGACCATCGTCAAATTCCAGTTGCAGCGCATAGTTGCCCGCAGCGGCCACGTGCTTGATAGCGACATCTTGCTTACCGCTGGGTAGCTCCCCCGGCTCGGAGCCGTGACCACGAACTTCGGCGCTGGTGGAGTGAGCCCGCAAATACTCCGCGTCCAAAAGGAAGGTTTGCGCACCGAATTGCAGCTCCAGCTGACGCGATTTGCGGTGCAGCTGAACTTTGCTTGGTATGCGCTTGGGCTGTGTTACGCCCTTTTCAGTTCCCGCCACCTGATTCATATCTCCCGTGAGTATTAAAGTATGTAGCGGCTTAAATCTTCGTTTTTCGCCAGTTCGCCCAAGTGTTCATCCACATATGCAGCGTCGACCACCACGTCTTTGTCACCGTTGCCGGCGTCGAAGGAAACGTCTTCCAGCAGGCGTTCCAGCAGAGTGTGCAGGCGGCGAGCCCCAATGTTTTCAGTGCGCTCGTTGACTTCCCAGGCGGTTTCCGCAATGCGCCGGATGCCGTCTTTCTGGAATTTGAGACTCACCCCTTCGGTATTCAGCAAGGCCTGGTGCTGTTCCGTGAGCGAGGCATTGGGTTCAGTAAGAATACGTTCAAAGTCGTCGGGCGTCAGCGCGCTCAATTCCACTCTGATGGGCAGGCGGCCCTGGAGTTCCGGGATTAGATCCGATGGCTTGCTGAGATGAAAAGCGCCCGAGGAAATAAACAGAATGTGGTCGGTTTTGATCATGCCGTGCTTGGTGCTGACGGTGCAGCCCTCGATCAATGGCAGCAGATCTCGCTGCACCCCTTCACGGGACACGTCACCGCCGCCGCTGGACTCGGCGCGTTTGGTAACCTTGTCGATTTCGTCCAGAAATACGATGCCGTTTTGCTCGGCGGACTCTATCGCTTGTGCTTTGATGTCTTCGTCGTTGACCAGTCGGCTCGCTTCCTCTTCACTTAATTGTTTGAAAGCCTTCTTCACGGTCAATTTGGTTTTCTTGGTTTTGCCGCTGGAGATGGACGAAAACATGTTCTGAAGTTGATTGGTCATGTCCTCCATGCCGGGCGGAGCCATAATTTCCACACCCACGGGAGTGCTGGAAACCTCCACCTCAATCTCTTTGTCGTCCAGTTCGCCTTCGCGCAATTTCTTGCGAAAAATCTGCCGGGTGCTGGAGTCCGTTTCGGTACGCTCCGCACCGCGAGCTGGGGGTAGGAGTGCATCCAGAATGCGCTCTTCCGCCGCTTCAGCGGCGCGATGTTGAACGGTTTTCAGGGCTCGCTCCCGATGCATTTTAATGGACATGTCCACCAGATCGCGGATGATGGATTCCACATCGCGGCCCACATAACCCACTTCGGTAAACTTGGTGGCTTCCACTTTAATGAAAGGCGCTTGAGCCAACTTGGCTAGGCGGCGCGCAATTTCGGTTTTGCCCACGCCCGTGGGTCCGATCATCAAAATGTTCTTGGGGGTGATTTCGCCGCGCAAATCTTCGCCCACTTGCATGCGCCGCCAGCGGTTGCGCAAGGCGATGGCGACGGCTCTTTTGGCTTCCTGTTGGCCGATGATAAACCGGTCCAGTTCATGGACTATTTCACGGGGAGTCATATCAGACATAAGTCGCTCGCACTCAATTCGTTTGACCGAAACCTCAGTATTCCAAGGTCTCGATGGTGTGGTTGTGATTGGTGTAGATGCAGATGTCGCCGGCGATGGAGAGCCCTTTTTCCACGATGCTGCGCGCGTCCAGATCGGTATTGTCCAAAAGCGCTCGGGCCGCCGATTGGGCGAAAGCGCCACCGGAACCAATGGCAATCAAATCGTCTTCCGGCTGGATCACGTCGCCATTACCGGTAATGATCAGCGATGCTTCTTCATTGGCTACCGCCAGCAGGGCTTCGAGTCGGCGCAGAGCGCGATCGGTGCGCCAGTCTTTCGCCAGTTCCACGGCAGCACGCACCAGTTGACCGCCATGGGCATCCAGCTTGGCTTCAAAGCGCTCGAACAGGGTAAACGCATCGGCGGTGCCGCCTGCAAAGCCGGCAATCACTTGATCTTTGTATAACCGGCGGACCTTTCGGGCGTTGCCCTTCATGATCGTGTTGCCCAGAGAGACCTGTCCGTCTCCGCCGATGACCACTTGGCCTTTACGGCGCACGGAGAGAATAGTGGTGCCTCGGTACTGTTCCACAAGTCATCCTTTTGGTTTAAGAGTTGATAAACCAAGGTGGGGGCGGCGGGAGTGAAATTCAAGCGGGCACCCGAGTGCAGGGCGCCACTTCAATCGGTTAGTGGTCAGCTTGGCGCTTGAGTACTAAGGCGTTGTACTCGTTGGAGACCAAAGTGGCTCGGGCGCTGGCTAGGCGACTTTGGTTGTTGAAAGGGCCCACCAACACACGGTGCCAGATCTGGTCATTGTTCAAGGTAACTTGCTCGGTGTAGGCCTCTAGGTTCAGGAGCAAGAGTTGGGCGCGCAAGCGGTCAGCCTCATCGTTGCGCCGAAATGAACCCACCTGCAGGATAAATTCTTCCCGATCTTGAAGGCGCGGCTCGGCCGTTTGTTGTTCGGGTGCGGCTTCCCGTTGTTGTGGTTCCGGCTCGGTGGCGGGAACAATCACCTCGCTCTCTTTCAGCAATTTGTAAAAGTCGAAGCGAGGCTTGGAGATGGTTCGGGTTTCGGGTTCCGGTTTGTGCTGAGCGACAGGTGCGCTCTCAACGGTTTGGCTGGTCTGCTCGGGGAGATCGGCCAGATACACCAGGAACATAATAAATGCTCCAAGGACGCCGCCCGTGAACAACCATACCCAGCCAGGAACCTGGCTTTGAGGTTTATGGCGTCGCGCAGCAGGGCGGTTTTTTTTGGCGAAATCTCGAGTCATAAGGGTCGGGTCATAGCGACTGGGCGCGGACGAGGAAACTGGCAGCAATTGTAATGAGTTGAAGCGGGCACGTCACTAGGGCGCCACTGAATAAGTTCTGTGATAGCAGCACTGAATCAGTTTAGCTCATATCCTGAGGATCTACGTCAATTGCCCACCGAACCCGCTTGCCCAAGGCTTCGCTCTCCAGCTCCAACGCCAGTTGGGTGAGCAGCTTCTGCAAGTGGCCCCGTGAAGCGCTGTTTATGTGTAGTTGGTAGCGGAAACGATTGCCGCGTTTTTCCATCATGGCCGGCAGCGGGCCAAGATAAGACAGCTGTGAGTCCGACGCGTGCAGTCGCTCCGCCCGAGCTAGGGCCAGACGCAAAAACTCCACGGCATTTTCGGGCCGGCTGGACTCAGCCCGTAGCAGCGCCATGTGACGGAAGGGCGGTAATCGCCCCTGCTGGCGTTCTTGTAGCACCGTATCCGCAAAGGCGTGATAACCCGAGTACATCAACGTTTGCACCAATGGGTGATCAATATGGTGGCTTTGCAGTATGACCCGCCCGGGCTTTTCAGCCCGCCCGGCTCTTCCCGCCACCTGCAGCAGCAGTTGCCCCATGCGCTCCGGGGCGCGGAAGTCGGTGCTGAACAAGCCGGCGTCGGCATCCACGATCACCACCAGTGTGACGTCGGCGAAGTGGTGTCCCTTGGCGAGCATCTGGGTGCCCACCAAAATGCAGGGTTCGCCTTTGTTCACTTCAGCCACCAGATCGCGCAAGGCGTTTTTACGGCGGGTGGAATCCCGGTCGACTCGAACCACCGGGACTTGGGGGAAGCTTTGGCGCAGGGCAGCTTCACTGCGTTCTGTGCCTTGGCCAAGCGGCTCCAACTGGCTGCTGTGGCAAGAAGGGCAAGTACGGGGCAAAGGCCGTTGGTGACCGCAGTGATGGCAGTGTAAGTGCCGGGGGTGTTGGTGAACCGTCATGCGCGCGTCGCAGTGGGGGCACTCGGCCAGCCAGCCGCACTGGTGGCATTCTAGCGTGGGCGCAAACCCCCGGCGATTGAGGAACACCAACACCTGATTGCCCATGTCAATTTGGGCTGCGATGGCAGCCAGGGAGTCCCGGCTGAAGCCCTCATGCAGAGTCTGATTGCGTAAGTCCTGTAACTCTACGGTGGGCGGGCGGGCACCGCCCGCCCGCTGACTGAGGCGCAGATACTGGTAGCGCCCCTGGCGGGCGTTATGCAGAGTTTCCAGCGCTGGCGTGGCACTGCCCAGCACCAGTGGGATGTTGAGCCGGTGCGCACGCACCACGGCCAGATCCCGCGCCGAGTAGCGAAAGCCATCTTGCTGCTTAAAGGAACCGTCGTGTTCTTCGTCGACGATAATCATGCCGGGATCCGCGAGGGGGGTAAAAATGGCCGAGCGAGTCCCGATCACTATGCGTGCCCGGCCGCTGCGGGCCTGTAACCAGGCATCCAGTCGCTCGCGGTCGTTTAGCCCGGAATGCAGGGCCACGACGGGTTGGGCAAAGCGGCGCTGAAAGCGCGAGAGGGTTTGCGGAGTCAGGCCAATTTCCGGCACCAGAACCAGAGCCTGCCGGCCTTCGGCGAGAGTGCGAGCAATGGCTTGGAGGTAAACCTCGGTCTTGCCGCTGCCAGTAGCGCCGTCCAGCAGGCTTACTTGAAAGCGCCCCGGGTGAATCTGGCGCAAGGCTTCCGCCTGCTCCGGATTGAGAGTGAGCGGTTGCTCACTTAGAAGGTCGGTGGTTATGGCCTTTTGGGCCGGCTGGACTTTCTCAATCAGGTGTTTGTCTTCCAGTGCCTTGATGGCGCTGCGAGGTATGTCGAGCAGCGTAAGCTCCGCCCGGCTGAGTTGGGCGCGGGTCTGCAACGCCGCGAGAAGTTCGGCCTGACGGCGCGCGCGTTTCAACGCACCTTCCGGCAACCCTTTACCCTCAGTCGTCAATTGCCATACGGGTTCCACAACAGAGTCTGTCGCTTCGCCTTGGCGCAGCAGTGCTGGCAGCGCTGTATGCAACGCTTCCCCGATGGGGCACTGGTAATAGTCGGCCGCCCAAAGGCACAGCTGCATCAACTCTTCCGGCCAGACTGGCGACTCGTCCAAGCGCTCCAGGGCTGGGCGAAGCTGTGCGGGTGCCACCTGTGAGTAATTGCTTACTTCCAGTAAAATGCCTACCAGCTGCTGACCTCGGAAAGGCACCCGAATGCGTATGCCCGGTGGCCACCGCCGGACATCGTCTGGATCTGTCCCTTCAGGTGCCAAATAGTCGAACCGGCGTCGCAGCGGTGTTGGCAGGGCGAGATGTAGGTAAACTGGCTCGGCCATGACGGAGCTTGAGTCTCCTTCGTTAACACTTTTTTTGGGAGGTCCCGGTTGGTGGCCCTCGTTTCGGGCCTGGCGGTGGGGCAGCATAGCGCATTTGGCGACGCGATAAAGCGGCTTTTTGGGTTAGGCCGCAATACACTTACGCGCCGGGGTACTTTTTAACCTAGAGCCAGTCATGGGACTTGCGCCGCCGCAATTTTCTGGTACTATCGCGCTCCTTTACGCCCTTCTATCAACCGTTGTTCCGTGCCCGGCAAAAGATCGGGTGGCGGCACGAAAACGACAAGGCAAGATCATGAAAGCAGATACGCATCCCAAGTACACCGACGTGACAGCTACTTGTAGCTGTGGCGCTACCATCAAGACCCGCTCCACTCTGGGCGAAGATTTCCTGGTAGACGTTTGTTCTGAATGTCACCCGTTCTATACGGGCAAACAGAAAATCGTCGACACCGGCGGCCGTATCGATCGCTTTACCAAGCGTTTCGGCAGCCGCATCGGAGGCAAGAAGTAAGCGTGTTTGTGCGCCTTTAGGCCCAAGCCTATGGTTATCAAACCCAAAAAAGCGCCGAAAGCGAAAGCTCTCGGCGCTTTTTTTATGTTTTGGGCTTTAGCCCTTCCCGCCCAATCCCATTGCCCTCCCCCCGAGGGGGCAGAGCGCGAAACCGCTGTTGTTGCCTCGGTCATTGATGGCGATACGGTGCGTCTACAGGATGGCCGCCGGGTGAGGTTCTTGGGGGTTGATGCACCGGAACTGGGGCGCTCAGGTGAGCCTCATGAACCTTTGGCGCTAGAAGCGCATGCACTTGTGCTTGAGTGGACGCCGCCGGGACACCCCTTGACGCTGGTCTACGATGCGGAGCGTGAAGATCGCTTCGGGCGAACTCTGGCGTACCTATACGATGCCAAAGGGCGCAGTCTGGAAGCGGAGTTGCTGCGTCAGGGCCTAGCGTTCCACGTGGCTGTCCCGCCCAATCTGGCGCTTGCCGATTGCTTGCGCGAGCAGCAGGAAAAAGCCCGGCTGCGGGAGGTGGGCGTTTGGGGGCACCGCCATTGGCAGCCCACGCCAGCGGCAGACGTCAGCCAAGGCGGTTTTCAGCTGGTGAGCGGAAAAGTGACCGATGTGAGCTTCACCCGAGACACCGTTTGGTTGGAGCTGGATGGACCGGTGGTAATACAGGTTCCAGCCTCGGATCGTCACTATTTTAATTTCACTGACGATGACTGGGAGCGTTGGTTGGGTCGGACTATCCTGGTCAGCGGCTGGGTCATTGATCGCTCTGAATCCAGGGCGGTGGAGAGGGGGTTCCAGCCCTGGATGATGCGTCTACGCAGCCCCCACGCTCTGCTGTCGAACGCACAAGAGTAAGCGCGGCGAGACTGCCGCGCACGCTCACTCTCTATTAGAACAACTCTCCGCTAGAATAACTCTTCAGGCAAGCTCTGCTCTTCCCGCGTACGACTGGTGCCGGAAGGACGATCTTCCCGTGGCGGGACGTTCTCTGCGGTGAACATTTCGAATATCGCGTTGGGATCACCGATGTGAGCGCGTCGGCCATTCTCCGGATTGATGCGCACCGTGACGATGCCATCGGGCTGCTGCGGCGGCCGGTCCGGTAAACCTTCCAGCGCTACGCGCATATAGTTGATCCAGATCGGTTGCGCGGCGGTGCCGCCATACTCCCCCCGTCCCAGAGGCGTGTTTTGATCGAAGCCAAGCCAGGCGACCGTTGACAAGTCCGGACTGTAGCCGGCGAACCAGGCGTCCCGAGGGCCGTTGGTGGTCCCGGTTTTACCCGCCAAATCGTTCCGTCCCAGAGCGCGTGCCCGGTGACCGGTACCGCGGGTGATAACATCCCGCATCATGGAGTCCATAAGATAAGCGGTGCGCTCATCAATCACTCGGGGAGCTATGGGCAGAGGTTCCAAAATGACTTGATCGGGTGCGTCTCTGGTACCGAGAGATTCCTCCAGGGTGGCCAGACGTACCGGCTCATCAGGAGCTGAAACTGGCTGTGTTGACTCCAATTCAAGCGGCTCAGCAAGGTCGTGGCTGGCGGTGGCCATAAGCTGTTGGCGGGAGAAGTCGTCGGCGCTATCCCGATCCTCTTGCTCGCACGGCTTGCAGACCGTTAGGGGGCGCGCTCGGTGCAAGACCTGGCCGAAGCTATCTTCAATTCTTGAAACCACATAGGATTCGACACGGTAGCCGCCATTGGCAAATATGGCATAGGCGGTGGCCAGCTCCAGAGGCGTAACGGCGTGACTGCCTAGGGAGATTGATAAGTTGCGGGGCAGCTCTTCCTGGGCGAAACCAAAACGGTCCAGAGTATCGAGCAGGGCGGGTAGCCCAATGCTGCGCAAGACCCGGATAGAAACCAGGTTGCGCGAGCGGTAGAGCGCCTCACGTAACCGGGTTGGACCCAAGAAGGTTCCACCGTCGTTTTCAGGCCGCCAGGCCCCTTCAAGGCTGGCATCCTGAATGACGACCGGCGAGTCGTTAACAATCGACGAGGGTGTAAAGCCGTTTTCCAGTGCGGCCGTATACACAAACGGTTTAAAGCTGGAGCCGGGTTGGCGAACGGACTGCAGGGCACGGTTCAACTGACTGTGGCGGAAGTCAAAGCCGCCCACGACGGCCCGCATAGCGCCGTCCTGTGGATCGACGGACACCAGAGCGCCCTGCACGGTGGGCACTTGGCTTAAATGCCATTGGTCTTCCACTTGTTGTAGACGAATCATGTCTCTAACGGCGAGCACGTCGGAGGCGCTTTGCGGTGCTGGGCCGCGAGCGTTTTCATTGATGTAGCGGCGCGCCCGAGAGAGCCCCTGATCCCATTCCAGGGTAATGGTCTCACCATTCGCGAGTAAAACCTCAGCCGATTGCTCCTCAACCGCCAACACCGCTCCAACAGACAAACCGCCAAAGCGGGGGGCGCTTCGAAGGGTACGCAACCAGGGGCTGTAATCGCCTTCGGTCTCGAGCTCTTCCAGGCGGGCTTCCGGACCCCGGTAGCCATGGCGTCGGTCATACGTCAGTAAGCCTTCAACTACGGCGGCTTGGGCGGCGGCCTGATGCCGACTGTTTACGGTTGTATATACCTTGTAGCCGTCTGTATAGGCGTCGGTGCCAAAGCGCTCAACGGCTTCGCGGCGCGCCAGTTCGGCCACATAAGGAGCGTAAAGATCCAGAGTAGCTCCGTGATAGCGAGCATCGTCGGGAGTCTCCACGGCCGCTATATAGGTGGGTTCGTCAATATAGTTGAGGGCGAACATCCGCCCGAGGATCCAGTTGCGTCGGGTTAGCGCACGACTCGGGTTGGCCAGCGGATTATAGGCTGAAGGTGCCTTAAGAACCCCGACGATCATGGCCATTTGGTGCAATTCCAGCTCGTCCAGATTGCGTCCGTAATAAATCTGAGCCGCCGCCTGAATGCCATAAGCCCGGTTGCCGAAGAACATTTTATTGTTGAACAGCTCCAGGATTTCCTCTTTGCTGAGCTCTCGCTCTATCTGAAGGGCGAGCAAAACCTCGTTCAGCTTTCGAGAAAAGACCTGTTCACGGGTCAAGAAAAAGTCCCTGGCCAGCTGCATGGTGATGGTGCTACCACCGCCTTGAATTTCACCTGTTTGCACAATTAGTGACGCAGCTCTCAAAAAACCTCTAATAGAAATGCCCCGATGGTCGTAAAATTCAGCATCTTCAGCGGATAATAGCGCTTGGATGTAGAGTTCGGGGATGTCCTCGTAGCGCACGGGAGTGCGACGCTGTTCACCAAATTCACCAATAAGTTGGTCGTCACTTGAATAAACGCGCAAAGGGGTCTGTAATTTAACGTGTCTAAGGGTATCCACGGGTGGCAATTTGGGGCTTAAAAAGAGATATAACCCCCCCAAAGCTACCGCACTGGCGCTAAGACCAGCGAAAAATAACCAAAATAAGACACTCAGGTACGACTTTTTAATAGGCATTTTTTCTATTGGAATTAATAAGTTAGCGAATTAGGTGACAAGAACGCTGCATTATACGGGCTTTTTCCCTGTTTACATACGCGCCGTCTTGTTGCAGGCTTAACTTAAAGTGCTATAACATAAACTGCGTCTAAGTTACGGATATAGATAGAAAAATGGGCATTTTAAGCTTCCTGGATACTAGGGCAAAGCCGGTCTTGGGGTTGGATATCAGCTCCACCTCCGTAAAACTTCTCGAGCTCAGCCGCCACGGTGACCGGTACCGCGTAGAGACATACGCGGTTCGCCCACTGCCGCCAAACGCTGTGGTGGAGAAGAACATTAACGATCCAGAAGCTGTCGCCGAGGTCATCAGGGCCATGGTGAAGCAATCCAAAACCAAATTAAAACAAACCGCTGTAGCTGTTGCTGGCTCGGCGGTGATTACCAAAATCATTGATATGCCCGCTGGCCTCAGCGACGACGCGATGGAGACACAGATCTCTATAGAGGCCGATCAGTACATTCCGTTCCCTCTTGAAGAAGTTGCCATCGACTTTGAGGTCCAGGGTGAGTCGCCTCGCAATCCTGACCAAGTGGAAGTTTTGTTGGCCGCTTGCCGTCGGGAGAACATCGACATGCGGGTCAATGTGCTCCAGTTGGCCGACCTGGCTGAAGAAATTGTCGACGTGGAAGCCTATTCCATGGAGCGCGCTTTCGGATTGATCGCCGAACAGTTGGAAGATCAGGAAGGGCAGGTGGTGGCCGTTGTGGACATCGGCGCCACCATGACCACCCTCAGCGTTCTTGTGGACGGTAAGACGGTATATACCCGCGAACAACTGTTTGGGGGCAAGCAGCTGACCGAGGAAATCCAACGCCGATACGGTCTGTCCATGGAAGAAGCCGGTCTGGCGAAAAAACAGGGCGGCCTTCCCGATGATTATGAGAGCGAAGTATTGGCGCCTTTTAAAGAAGGTGTCGTTCAGCAGGTGACCCGCTCGCTGCAGTTCTTCTTTTCCGCCAGTCAGTACAACGATGTGGACTACATTATTCTCGCTGGCGGCGTCGCTTCAATGGATGGCCTGGTAGGCCTGATCGAAGAAAAATTGGGTACCCAAACAGCGGTGGCCAATCCGTTTGCCAATATGTCAGTGTCCTCTCGGGTGAACTCAGCCGCTCTGGCTAATGACGCTCCCTCGCTGATGATTGCCGCCGGGCTGGCGATGAGGAGTTTCGACTGATGGCTAGAATTAACTTACTGCCCTGGCGGGAAGCTTACCGGCAAGAAAAGAAAAAAGAATTTTTCGGCATCATAGTTATCGTTGGCATTGTGTGCGCCGTGGCCGCTTATTTGTGGGTCTCTTCTGTGCAAACGGCAATCGCTGATCAGACAGCGCGCAATCGCCTGTTGACCGCAGAGATCGCCGAGCTTGATAAAAAAGTGGATCAAATTAAGGTTCTGCGCGAGCGGCGTGAACAGTTGCTGGCGCGGATGCGAGTTATTCAGGATTTGGAAGGTACCCGCCCGGTCATTGTGCGCTACTTCGACGATATGGTTCGCGCCATACCCGACGGCGTGTTTCTGAATCGAATGACTCGTGAGGGTAGAGTGATCCGCTTGGAGGGGATAGCCGAATCCAACAATCGGGTATCGAACTTTATGCGCAACCTGGATCAGTCTGACTGGTTCACCAGTCCTAACCTCAGTTCTGTGACCAGTGCACCCGCGTACGGGGAGCAGGCCAACTCTTTCATCATGTCTGTGCGCACCTCAGCGCCTGCGGACCAGGATTCTGAGGAGGGTAACTGAGATGGCCTTCGCTGATACGCTGGAACAAATCAAGAATTTCGACGTTAACGATATCGATATCGACCGCATCGGTGTCTGGCCGCTGCCCGGAAAAATCTTTGTGTGTGCACTCGTAGTCGCCGCGATACTGGGTGGTGTCAGCTATTTTAAGATCAAGGAACTGAATCAACAGTTGGATCGGATTACCGCCCAGGAAACCACGCTACGCCGGAATTTTGAAACTAAAAGTTTTCAGGCGGCGAATCTGGACGACTACATCCTGCAAATGGAAGAAATGGAGCGCTCCTTCGGCGCCCTGTTGGATCGCCTGCCCAGTGATACCGAAGTGCCCGGGCTGCTGGAGGACATAGACGCGCGCGGTTCCGAGAGCGGACTGGATATCAACAGTATTCGTCTGGAAACTGAGCAGCAATCCGAGTACTACGTGGAGTTGCCCATCAGTATCAACGTAACCGGTAGCTACCACGACATGGGTAACTTCGTGAGTGGGGTCGCCGGCATGCCGCGCATTGTTACTTTGCACAACTTCGCCATTACCCGGCGCGGCAGTGGCGGAGAGTTGACCATGCAGATTCAGGCCAAGACTTATCGCTATAAGTCACAGGATGAGTAGTGATGAAAAGAAATTTAACAATAATCAGTTTAGTGTGTTCTCTGGCTCTGCTGGTCGGATGCGGAGGCACCAATCAGCATCGGGACTTGCAGCAGTATATTGAGGACACTAAAAACCGGCCCGAGGGCGAAATCGAGCCTCTGCCGGCGTTTCGTCCGTACCGACCTTTTACCTATGGCGCCATGACACTGCGTAGTCCTTTCGATCCGCCCATGCGTGAAGAGGAGCGGTCAGCTCGGTTGAGCGGGGTCAAAGTTCAACCCGATTTGGATCGGGAAAGGGAATATCTGGAAAACTTTAACGTTGCGTCCCTGGCTATGGTGGGCACGCTGACCAGAGACGGTCGGCTGTGGGTGTTGGTTGACGACGGTCAGGGAGGCGTGCATCCGGTAACGGTGGGTAACTACCTGGGTAAAAACCACGGACGAATTGTGGCTGCTGATCGCAATCAGGTTGAGCTGATGGAGATCGTATCCGACGGTGGGGGTGGCTGGGTCGAGCGGCCCAGAATTATAGAATTACGAATAAATGGATAAGCACTCATGCGCGCTTTGTTCTTATTGGGGTCAACCATGCGAAAACTAGCCTTGTTCCTTGTCTGTCTGGTGCCTTCACTTGTGTTGGCTCAAGGTCTGGACGATATAAAATTCTCATCTCTTCCCGGAGATCGATTCGAAGTGCGCCTGACATTCGACGGCGCACCTCCCGAACCTCAGGGTTACACCATTGAGCGGCCGGCGCGCATCGTGCTGGATTTTCCTGAGGTGGTAAGTAACCTCAATCAGCGGCGCTTCCCCCTGTCGTTTGAAAACAGTTCCAGCGCCATGCTGCTTACTTCTGAGGGGCGTACCCGCCTGATTTTGAATTTGTCCGAGTTGACCACGTACAACGGTCGCGTGGAAGGCAATGATTATGTTGTTGAGGTAGGTGGTGTTCAGGGCGGCTATGTGTCCCAGACGGCCGAAGTGGGTGCGACTTACTCGCCCTCGGAGCGTCCTCGTCAAACTCGTGGGCCAGAGCGCCAGCGCGTGACCAATATCGATTTTCGCCGCGGCGACGAAGGTGAAGGCCGAATTATTATTAACCTGTCCGATGACAATGTACGGGCGGACGTGAGCAGCACTGGCGAAGGTGTACGTCTGTCTCTGTCCAACGTGTTTTTGCCGGAGGAGCTGCGCAGACGCCTGGATGTGCGTGATTTTGCCACGCCCGTGAATCTGGTCAGTGCTAGCTACGATGAGCGTGGAACTGTATTGAACATCGCCGCCCGCGGTGAGTTTGATTACATGGCTTACCAAGCCGACAGAGAATACGTGATCAGCGTTAAACCGCTGACTCAACGAGAGATTGAGGCGCGGGATCAAGAGTTTGCCTATACCGGTGATCGTTTGTCCCTCAACTTCCAAGACATTGAGGTCCGCAGCGTATTGCAGATTATTGCAGACTTCACTGATCTCAATTTGGTGGCCAGCGACACGGTGCGCGGGCGTATTACTCTGCGGTTGGATAGCGTGCCTTGGGATCAGGCGTTGGACCTGGTACTTAAAACCCGCGGTTTGGATAAGCGCTTGAACGGTAACGTACTGATGGTTGCGCCAGCAGCAGAGATTGCCGAGCGCGAACGGCAGCAACTGTCCTCCAGGCAGCAGCTGGAAGAGTTGGCGCCATTGCGGACTGAATATATTCGGGTTCGCTACGCTAGCGCCCAGGCAATGTTTGAGTTGTTCCGCGGTCAGCGGGGCGGTGAAGGTGGCGGCGGTCGTGGCGGTTCCGGTCGCGAGGGTAGCCAGGCCACCGGTAGCGTACTGTCTTCTCGTGGCCAGGCGATCGTCGATGAGCGTACCAATTCAATTATCCTGACCGACACCTCTGAGCGTATCGAAGCTTTTAAGCGGCTGGTTGAACAAATTGACATTCCCATTCGTCAAGTGATGATCGAGGCTCGCATAGTGATAGCCAACACCGACTTCCGTCGCGAAATGGGTATTCGCTGGGGTGGCGTGGGTTACACCACCTCCGGCAACCGTTTGGTTGAGGTGGCTGGCTCCACGGCTGGATTGGATTCCTCTCCGGCATCTCCAGCCGAATGGCTGACCGGGCAGGGTGGTACCTTGGATCTGAATGAAAATATGATGGTGGATTTAGGGGTGGCTAATAGCGCCGGTAGCTTTGCCTTCAGCATCTTAAGCAATAACGCCTTCCTAGATATGGAGCTGTCCGCTCTGGAGAACACCGGTTACGCTGAAATTGTTTCCCAGCCGAAAGTGATCACTGGCGACAAACAGCGGGCCACCATCGAGTCGGGTACGGAAATTCCCTATCAGGAAGCATCTGCCAGTGGTGCCACCAGCACCTCCTTTAAAGAGGCAGTCTTGAAGTTGGACGTAACTCCGCAAATTACACCAGATAACCGGGTAATAATGGATCTGATCATTAATCAGGACACCGTTGGCGCATTGAACCCCGCTTCCGGCATTCCGACCATTGACGTGACTCAGTTGGAGACACAAGTGTTGGTGGCGGACGGACAGACGGTGGTCTTGGGTGGCATCTTCCAGGTTGAGCATCTCAAGGGTGAAGATAAAGTGCCTTTCCTTGGCGACCTACCGTTTGTCGGGCGCTTGTTTAAGAGGGAAGTTCGCGTCGAAGAAAAGCGCGAGTTGCTCATCTTTATTACCCCCAAAATTATGGCTGATAGCCTGACCAATTGATGTCCAGAGATAATGTCTTTCTTGTCGGCCCCATGGGGGCCGGCAAATCCACGATCGGCCGTCTTCTTGCCAGCGAACTGAAGTTGCCTTTTCGCGACAGCGATAGGGTTATCGAGGAGCGCACGGGGGCAGACATTCCCTGGATATTCGATGTCGAAGGGGAGAGTGGATTCCGCGCTCGGGAGTCGGCGGTCTTAACGGAACTGGCTTCTCTGACGGGTGCAGTGATCGCTACCGGTGGAGGCATTGTGCTTAACCCAGCGAATTGCGCCACCATGAGTGCGTCCGGTTACGTGTGCTACCTGACCGCCGCCATCGATCAACTGGTGGAGCGTACCTCTCGCGATAAAAAGCGACCTCTTCTTCAGGTGAACAATCCCCGCCAAAAAATCGTAGATCTTTTGGCAGAGCGGGATCCTTTGTATCGCCAGGCCGCCGATTTTGTAGTGACCACTGATCGCCGCTCGCCACGCATGGTTGCGCAGGAGATCGCCCAGCAACTGGCGCACGTCCGCGAGGTCAGTTGAAGTGTGATAATATGAGGCTCCTTTTTCTCAGGGGCTCCTCGCTACGTTATGCACACTTTAACCGTCGATCTTGCTGAACGCACCTATCCCATTCATATCGGCAAACAGCTAATCGGCAACGCCTCGCTGGTTGCTGAGCGCATTCGTGGCCGACAGGTGCATGTGGTTACCAATGAAACCGTAGCGCCTTTGTATCTCGATAATCTGAAGTCTGCACTGCGGGACTTTCAAGTCGATACCACTGTCTTGCCCGACGGTGAGCAGTACAAAACCCTCGACGTACTCAATCAAATTTTCGACGGCCTATTGACGGCACGCCACAACCGGACCACCACCCTGGTTGCGTTGGGCGGTGGCGTGGTGGGAGACATGGCCGGCTTCGCGGCAGCCTGCTACCAGCGAGGCGTGGATTTTGTGCAAATTCCCACCACGCTTTTGGCTATGGTGGACTCCTCGGTGGGCGGGAAGACGGGCGTCAATCATCCGCTGGGCAAAAATATGATCGGTGCCTTTCACCAGCCGCGCTCCGTACTGGCAGATACCGGTGTACTCCATACCTTGCCTGAGCGCGAACTCTCTGCGGGTATTGCGGAAGTGATCAAGTACGGGTTGATCGCCGACTATGAATTCTTTGAATGGCTAGAGGAGCATATGGATGCTCTGCTGCAGCGCGACGACCAGGCGCTGGCCTACGCCGTTAGACGTTCCTGCGAAAACAAAGCACGCGTGGTGGCATTGGATGAAAAAGAAGGTGGGGTTCGGGCCATTCTTAACCTGGGGCATACCTTTGGTCACGCCATCGAGGCCGCTCAGGGTTACGGTGTCTGGCTGCATGGCGAAGCGGTCGGGGCGGGCATGGTCATGGCTGCCGATTTGTCGCATCGCCGGGGCTCACTGAGCGCGGGGGATTTGGCTCGTACCATCGCTTTGATCGAGCGTGCCGGCCTACCCATCAAAGCACCCGCCGATATGGGGCCAGAAGATTTCCTTAAATTGATGGGAGTGGACAAAAAAGTGCTCGATGGCCGTTTACGTTTGGTGCTTCTGGAGGCGATGGGTCAAGCGGTAGTTACCAGCGAGATCGAAGAATCGCTTCTTCAAGAGACTTTTGCCGCCTGTCGTGGTCAATAGTTGGGGCTCGGGTTTCGCATTCGGGCCAGCGTGTGAGCTGGGAGCTTGATACCAGCCGCCAACTTGATTAGCCTCAACCGAACTCTACGGATCGGTACCCATGACTTCTGATAATTTTGAATCTCCCAGTGCACACGGTCTGGCGGACTATCGCCAGCACTACGGTCTTTCCCGCGATCCTTTTGTGGATTCCCTTCAAGCACCTTTTTACGGTGGTGGCGAACGCTTCCAGCTGCTGGAAAAGCTGCAACACCTGTGTCAGTTCAGTGGCAGCCTTCTGGCGGTGCTTGGCGAGCCGGGCGCGGGTAAGTCGCGCTTAGCGGCGGAGCTGCTTAGTAGCTTTGATGCGGAAGATGATATCTGCGCCGTTCAAGCCAGTCAGGGCTGCACGGCTGCGGATGTCTTGACGCAAATCGCCAGTAGCTTTCGGTTGGTGAACGAACCGCGGCCGTCGGTGGGACAGCTACTGGCCGCGTTACGGCGCTTTGGCCAGTCCGCTGATGAAATGGACAGCTTGGCGCTGGTGGTCATCGACGATGCTCATCATCTGGATGAGCAAACTTTGGCCAGCCTCCTTACCTTGTTGCAAGGCCAGGATCCGGGCGGGCGTCGGCTGCACATAGTGCTGTTTGCTGAGCCGCATCTGGCTAATCGGCTGGAGCAGCTCGAGATGCATGGGGTTCTGGTGCATGACTTCTATCTCGAACCGTTGTCCTTGCCCGATGCAGCGGATTATCTCAACTTCCGCATGGAAGCGGCAGGTTATATTGGACCGGAGCTGTTCAACGAGCTATTGGTAGAATCCTGGTGGCACCGTGCCGATGGGCGCCTGCCATCCCTGCATCAATCCGCACATCAGTGGCTGCTGGAGTCGGTGGCGGCACCGCAGTCCGACAAATCAGGATCATTCCCTGGCTTTGTTAACGTATTGAATCGCGTAAACCTCCCCAATCTCAACAACCTCCCGGTGATGCACATGGTCGCTATCGCCGTGCTTCTGGGGGTGCTGATGATGTTATTTTTTTATGGTGGCGATGACACTGAGCGACGCGAATTCGACCTCGACGTAGTGACCCTTAATGACGAAGCGCCCCCGGCCAGCGTGAATCTTGCGTCCCAGCGCCGTGATCCCGCTCAGGAGCAGGAGCATGCCGTAGCGGAAGCGCCTCAGAGGGAAGGTCTGACCCAACCAGTTACTCCTGAGCGCGCTGAACTGTCCGAACCAGCGCTGCCTGAGTTGGCTCAACCCGCGCCTGCGCAACCGGCCCCCACCCAGGAACCTGAACCAGCCCAGGAGCCGGAATCGGCCCCAATAACGCAAGAGCCGTCACAACTGTCCGTAGCTCAGAGCATTCCAGAAGACGAACAAATTCTGTTGTCTTGGCGCGCCAGCGACTACACTTTGCAGCTGTTGGGTGCAGGGTCCGAACAATCGGTGCGGGAATTTATCGCCAGTCAGCCCAATCGAGAGCAATTGCTGCGTTTTACCACCCGCCGTCAGGGCAATGATTGGTTTGTTGTTGTAGCGGGGCGTTATTCGAGCAGCGAAGAAGCCCGGGCCGCTATCGCCGAGCTTCCCGCCAGACAACGAGAAGCGGGGCCGTGGCCCCGCGTGTTAAGAGATATTCAGGTGGAGATAGAAGGCGTCAGAGGATTGTAGGCTGCTTTGCGAGCCTACTCTTCCTCTTCCTCTTCCTCTTCCTCTCCTGGAGGGTTGATTCGGAGAGAATAATAGGAGGTCAGGCTGCCCCCGTGCGGGGTGGGTACTTCAAGAGTTAAGAACAGAGTGCCCCTGGCCCGATCATCTTCGTCATCGCCGTCAGTGATGAATACTTGGACAACGGAAGGTTCTGTCGATCCGACCAAGTCTCCATCGGGTATGATTTTGATGTCGGCGTCGTCTACCAAATCTTCATCCGCCGACAAGTTGGTGCCCGCCGGTAGGCCATTCCCATTGCAGTCTGCAAGCAAAATATCGAGGATTTTTTGTTCTCCCCGGACTAAATACACATCCCGCATACCGGGAAGGATGGTCCGAATCTTATTGTCGGTGACGTCGGGGTTGGTGTAGGGGATGGTGTAGGGGGTGTCGCACACCATGATGATGGTGTGCTGCTCACGAATGGTAACCGGTTCCCGGGTACAGTAGCCGGCGTCAAGAGCAGCGTCGCTACACAGCACGCCGTTGAAGATGCCGTTAGGTCCGGTGTGTTGATTGTCGCCGTTGAGGTCCACATATTCCTCGCCTGGATCTCGTACCCCGTTGAAATTTTTGTCCAGGTAGGCTTCACCCAGGTCATCACAGGCCAGGGACGCAATATCGGTGTCGTTGTCGTGAAGGACGCTGGCGGAAGATGCCGGCACATTGGGATTGCAGTTGCCACCAGTGGAAAAAATATCCGGTGGTCCGTCGTAGAGTCCGGTGCCGGTCTCGTCAATAAAGGATTCGTTGCCCAAGGCTGTGGCGAGCACCACGACCCGCCCGGGGCGGCACTCGATCATGCCGTCGGGGCATTGCCGTTCGGTGCTGTAGCCGATGATCCGGTCGCTGTGATCTCTTATTGGCGGGAAGGAAAACAATTGCGCGGAGCCTGAGCCGGGCCTGGGGTTCTGGCTACGCCAAGTGACGCTACAGATACCGTTTACCGTTTTGCATTCCGGCTCGATGGCGCCACCACTGGTGGTGAAATAGACCGTCGTGCCATCTGGGGGTGGGTTGTTGAAGGCATCCGCCAACATGATGTTAATCTCGGATTCTATGTTGTCGTAATTCCAGCTGGTGGGCAGGTAATCACCGGACAGACTCATACTGTTCTGGTCGGGAATCCCCGTGGTTACCGCCAGACGGTTGCTTTGGGTGGCAACTTCCTCGGTGCGTGCCGTCACCCAGACAGCTGTAGGTACATTGCCCGCCTGGACAATGGTGCTCACAAAACCTTCGGCATCACTGGTGTCTGATGTGTGTACCAGGGCCAGCCCCCCCAGGGTTTGATTCAGGGAGAAATTCACCTCAACATCGCGCATGGGGCTGCCGGTGGCGCCCAGAACCTGAAAGGTCACCCGTGAGGTCTCCAGGCCGCCGGCCTGCTTGATGTTGATGATTTCCGGCTCCGCATCGATAAAAACCAGGTTCTGGATTCTGTCGCTCTCCACGGTCACCGTACCCCAGGCGCTGCCTGCAATCACCCCTTCGTGTGTGGCGCGAGCGGTGATCCGGTCTTCACCCACACAGCCGTTGGCGGAATAGGTCACGCTGGCTTGGCCGAATGAGGTTTCGACGGTGTTTCCGCCCTCCTCACTGGTGCCCGTCAGTAGGGCCGACCCATCGGCGATGCAGGAGGAGCTGAAGGAGATACTCACCGGACTGGCCACCAACTCACCTTCATGGTTAACCAAGGTGACGCTCAGGCTGGTACGACCGCCGGGGGATAGGGCATTGTCGCCGATGCCAATGGAAACTTCGCCAGCGACAAAGTCATCTCCGCTGCCCCTGCCCAGTTGGCTCGGGCCGCCATCGATTTCGCCGCTGCTATCGCCATCGTCAATATCAACGTCTGAATCGGTCTCCGTCTCCGAGTCCGTTTCAGACGGTGGCGTGGCTCCATTAATAACATCATTAAAGCGAGAGTTTTCACTGTCGCTTCCGCCGCAAGCGGTCAGGGTCAAGGCGAGTAAGAATGCGCCGAAGAGTTTCAGTCTGGCTGGGGTAGAGTTCGATAATTGCATGGAGTCGTCCTGATTTACCGTTCTATTTATTGTTCCACTGTTCAACAGTAGTCCATAAGTTGGCGCATATAAAGGCCGGCGGGGCGCTGGCTTCCGTGGCGCATAGTTGATTATAGGAGGTTTGGGGGAGAATGTGGTACTTTAGGAGTCTACTTGAGCTATTCGCACGCGCCTCAGTTTACTGTTTTGGTGATCCAGTATGACTGAAAGTAATCGGATGATGTTCGCGCCCTTTCGTTGCTGTTCGTGACATTTGCCCCCATTTTTGACGGTTTTTGGTGTCTAGTCTGACGCGTTACAGTCGCGCCGCCTTGCCAAAGCGCCTGTGACCGGGTAATATTCTGCGCCCATTTGCCCAGCCCCTTTGTGTAGGGGCTTTTTTGTCTGGGTGTGACCTAATTCACAAACCCCATTTGACAGGTATCAAGAGAGACGACGTATGACGACGGGCCTCTACAGCTTAGATGAGTTTAAAGACAACTGCGGTTTTGGCTTGATCGCCCACTTGAAGGGTAAAGCCAGTCATCGCCTGTTGCAGACTGCCATAGAATCCTTGACCTGTATGACGCACAGGGGTGGTATTGCCGCTGATGGCAAAACCGGTGATGGCTGCGGTCTCTTGCTGCAAATGCCCGATGGTTTTATGCGCACCGTGGCCAAAGAGGTCTGCGATGCGGAGCTAACCGATCTTTACGGTGTGGGCTCAGTGATGCTGAGCACCGATGCGGCTGCCGCCGAGCAAGCGCGTCAGGTGATTACTGAAGAGATTTCCGCTCAGGAGCTGACCTTGGCCGGCTGGCGTGAAGTGCCTGTGGACAGCAGTTGTCTAGGCCCTATCGCCTTGGAGTCTCTGCCAGTTTTCAATCACTTCTTCGTGAATAATACCCCCGATCTGCCGCTTGATCAGCTTAATGCGCGCCTGTTTATCGCCCGTCGCCGGGTTGAACAGCGCTTGGCCAAAGACAAATCCTTTTATATGGCCAGCCTGAGCACGGGTGTGATTTCCTATAAAGGCCTGATGATGCCTGTGGATCTGCCGCGTTTCTTTGCTGACCTGGCTGACCCGCGCCTGGAAACCGCTATCTGCGTGTTTCACCAGCGTTTTTCCACCAACACTTTGCCCAAGTGGCCTCTGGCGCAGCCCTTCCGCATGCTCGCGCACAACGGCGAGATCAACACGGTCATGGGCAACCGCAACTGGTCAGTGGCGCGCACCTCCAAGTTCAGCACGCCGTTACTGCCGGATCTGGAGCGGGTGGCGCCCCTGGTCAATCGCGAGGGTTCGGACTCCTCCAGTCTGGACAATATGTTGGAAGTACTCACTACGGGTGGCATTGAGCTGCATCGGGCCGTGCGCATGCTGGTGCCGCCGGCCTGGCAAAACGTCGAGCACATGGACCCGGAGCTGCGCGCTTTCTACGAATACAACTCCATGCATGTGGAGCCCTGGGATGGTCCGGCTGGCTTGGTGATTACCGATGGCCGTTACGCCGTTTGTACGCTGGATCGTAACGGTTTGCGTCCGTCTCGCTGGGTTATCACCAACGACGATATCATCACCGTTGCCTCTGAAGTGGGTGTGTATAGCTACAAGCCCGAAGACGTGGTGGCCAAAGGGCGCCTGGGGCCAGGCCAAATGCTGTCCGTGGACACCGAAACCGGTCAGCTTTACCACACCAAAGACATCGACGAGCAGCTCAAGGGGCGCCAGCCCTACAAAGCTTGGTTGAAGGCCAAGGCTTTGCGGCTCGAATCCACGTTAGATCTGGACGTGGCGGAAAACGGCTTGAGCGATGATCAGCTGAAAGCTTACATGAAGCTGTATCAGGTCAGTTTTGAGGAGCGTGATCAAGTCATTCGTCCGCTGGCCGAAGGTGGCCAGGAAGCGGTTGGCTCCATGGGTGACGATACGCCCATGGCGGTGCTGTCGCGCACTCAGCGCTCTTTGTACGACTACTTCCGTCAGCAGTTTGCGCAGGTGACCAACCCGGCAATTGATCCGCTGCGCGAAGCGATTGTTATGTCCCTGGAGACGTGTCTGGGGCGCGAGCTATCCGTATACGAAGAAACCGAAGAGCACGCTGACCGGTTGATTCTGACATCGCCCGTGCTTTCCCCGGCCAAATTCCGGGCTTTGCTGGACGTGCAGCGCCCCGGCTACGAAGCTGAGCGCCTGTCTTTGGCTTACGATCCAGAACAAACGAGTTTGCAGCAAGCGATTGTCGACTTGTGTCAGCGTGCCGAAGCCGCCGTGCACAGTGGCAAAGTGTTGCTGGTGTTGAGCGACAATGGTGTGGAAAAAGGCCAGTTGCCGATACACGCGCTATTGGCGACGGGTGCTGTGCATCACCACCTGACTCACAGCGGCCATCGCTGTGATGCCAATATCATTGTGGAAACCGGCACCGCTCGCGACTCGCATCAAATTGCCGCGCTTATTGGTTACGGTGCAACGGCGGTCTACCCGTTCCTCAGTTATTTCGTGCTTAATCACCTGATCGAAACTGGCGAGCTATTGCTGGACACGGATCAGGCGTACAAGGGCTACCGCAAGGGCGTGAACAAAGGCTTGCTGAAAATTCTCTCCAAGATGGGGATTTCCACGATCACCTCCTATCGGGGCGCGCAATTGTTTGAAGCCGTGGGCCTGGCTGATGACGTTGTGGATCTGTGCTTTGCCGGTACCCCGTCGCGCATCAAAGGCGCCGGCTTCGAAGAGTTGGAGGCGGATCAAAAAATCCTGGCGAAAACCGCGTGGCAGGCTCGTAAGCCCATCGTGCAAGGTGGCTTGCTCAAGTATGTACACGGGCAGGAGTATCACGCCTTTAACCCGGACGTCATCCAAACCTTGCAGCGGGCTGTACAAACCGGCGACTACGCCCTGTGGCGGGACTACTCCGGCTTGGTGAACCAGCGTCCAGTAGCGACCCTGCGCGACCTGCTGAAAGTACGCGAGGGCGTGGCTAAGCCCATTCCCCTCAGCGAAGTGGAGCCGCTGGAAGAAATCATCAAGCGCTTCGACTCCGCGGGTATGTCTTTGGGCGCCTTGTCGCCCGAAGCTCACGAGGCGCTGGCGGAAGCCATGAACCGGCTCGGCGGTCGCTCCAACAGCGGTGAAGGCGGCGAAGATCCGGTGCGTTACGGCACTCCGAAAATGTCCAAGATTAAGCAGATCGCTTCGGGCCGTTTCGGTGTCACACCTCATTACCTGGTTAATGCCGAAGTGCTGCAGATCAAAGTGGCCCAGGGCGCAAAACCGGGTGAAGGTGGTCAGTTGCCCGGCGGTAAGGTAAATGAGCTTATCGCGCGGCTGCGTTACTCAACGCCCGGTGTGACTCTAATTTCACCGCCGCCGCATCACGATATTTATTCCATCGAAGATTTGGCGCAGCTTATTTATGACCTGAAGCAGGTCAATCCGGATGCTCTGGTTTCCGTGAAACTGGTTTCGCGTCCCGGCGTGGGTACTATCGCCGCGGGTGTCGCCAAAGCATACGCGGATTTGATCACCATTTCCGGTTATGACGGTGGCACCGCCGCCAGTCCGCTCACGTCGATTCGCTACGCGGGTTCGCCTTGGGAGCTGGGTCTGTCGGAAACACACCAAACCCTGCGCGCCAACGACCTGCGCGACAAAGTGCGTGTGCAAACCGATGGTGGTTTGAAAACCGGTTTGGACGTTGTCAAAGCGGCCATGCTGGGTGCTGAAAGCTTCGGCTTCGGGACTGCACCCATGGTCGCTCTGGGATGTAAATACTTGCGTATCTGCCACCTCAATAACTGCGCCACTGGTGTCGCGACTCAGAACGACAAGCTGCGCAGTGACCATTACATTGGCACCGTGGAAATGGCCATGAACTTCTTCAAGTTCGTTGCCGAAGAAACCCGTGAGTTGCTGGCCAGTCTGGGCATGCGTAGCCTGTCCGAGCTGGTGGGTCGCGTCGATCTGCTGGAGGCCATTGAGGGTCAAACCAGTAAACAACAATTGCTGGATTTGAGCCGTATTATTCACACTGACGACTTCCTACAAACCAAGCCACAGCTGTGTGGTGTGGCGCGCAACCTGCCCTTTGACAAGGGTGAGAAGGCCGAGGAAATCGTCAAAGCGGTGCTGCCCGCCATCGATGGTAAAACCGGTGGTGAGTTCGAGTTCACCGTAACCAACTGTGATCGCTCCATTGGTGCACGCCTCAGTGGTGAAATTG
Source organism: Marinimicrobium hydrolyticum (assembly GCF_030848505.1). GTDB lineage: Bacteria > Pseudomonadota > Gammaproteobacteria > Pseudomonadales > Cellvibrionaceae > JAVDDU01. The sequence continues at coordinate 272,756 of NZ_JAVDDU010000003.1, read as the reverse complement.
CCAAGCGGCACGGCAACCAGGGTATGGCGGATACTCCGATCACCCTCAAGCTGACCGGCGTGGCCGGACAGAGCTTCGGCGTCTGGAATGCTGGCGGCTTACACATGTACCTGGAAGGTGATGCCAACGACTATGTGGGTAAAGGCATGGCCGGCGGCAAACTGGTGCTGCGTCCGCCGCGCAATTCCACCTTTAAGTCTAACCAGACCAGCATTATGGGCAACACCTGCCTCTACGGCGCCACGGGCGGTAAGCTGTTTGCCGCTGGTGCGGCCGGTGAACGCTGCGGTGTGCGCAACTCCGGCGCCCACGTGGTTGTAGAGGGCGCGGGCGACCATTGCTGCGAATACATGACCGGTGGTGTGGTGACTGTGCTGGGCAAAACCGGCCTGAACTTCGGCGCTGGCATGACCGGTGGTTTTGCCTACGTCTACGACGAAGATAATCATTTCGTGGATCGTTACAACCGCGAGCTGGTGGAAATCTATCGCGTTGACAGTGAATCCCTGGAGGCTCATCGTAATCACTTGCGTGGCGTGATTGAGGAGTTCGTTCAGGAAACAGAAAGTGAATGGGGGCAGGAGCTGCTGTCGAACTACGATGATTTTGTCGGTAAGTTCTGGCTGGTGAAGCCCAAAGCGGCGAGCTTGCCGGGGCTGTTAAACACCGTGAAGCAGCGCAGCGAGTAAGACTGTATCCCATGGCGGCCTAAGGCCGCCTTTAAAAACTGAAGTGGGTGCAGCGCCAGTTGGTGGCGCTCCCCAACCGATTAGCTGAGGCAGGAATTATGGCCGGACGTTCAAGCAACAACTTCCAGTTTATCGATGTGGGTCGTCAGGATCCGGCGAAGAAGGATATGGACACCCGCAGACACCAGTTTGTGGAAATCTACGAGCCGTTCAGTCAGGAAGAAGTGGCCAGTCAATCTGACCGCTGCTTGTCTTGCGGCAATCCATACTGCGAATGGAAGTGCCCGGTACACAACTTTATTCCCAACTGGCTCAAGCTGATTGCCGAGGGCAACATTTTTGAGGCCGCGGAACTGAGCCATCAGACCAACTCCCTGCCCGAAGTGTGTGGGCGCGTCTGCCCGCAGGACCGTTTGTGTGAAGGTGCCTGTACCCTCAACGACGGTTTTGGTGCGGTGACCATCGGCAACGCCGAGAAATACATCACTGACACGGCCTTCGCCATGGGCTGGAAACCCGACATGTCCAAAGTGGTGTGGACGGACAAAAAGGTCGCCGTCATTGGCGCCGGCCCAGCGGGTATCGGTTGCGCCGATGTTCTGGTACGCAACGGCGTTAAGCCAGTGGTGTTTGACAAGTATCCGGAGATCGGCGGCTTGCTCACCTTTGGTATTCCAGAATTTAAGCTGGAAAAAAGCGTTATGAGTCGGCGCCGGGAAATCTTTACCGAAATGGGGGTGGAGTTCCGCCTCAATACCGAAGTCGGTAAAGATGTGATGGTGGAAGATCTGCTGCGCGATTACGATGCGGTGTTCATGGGTATGGGGACCTATACCTATATGCGCGGTGGTTTCGCCGGTGAAGACCTGCCGGGCGTTTACGACGCTCTGCCCTTCCTGGTGGCCAACGCCAATCGGAATCTGGGCTTTGAAAAAGATCCCAGCGAATTCATCAGTGTCGAAGGCAAGCGTGTTGTGGTGCTGGGCGGTGGTGATACGGCTATGGATTGTAATCGCACCTCCATCCGTCAAGGCGCGCTCAGTGTGACGTGTGCCTATCGGCGTGACGAAGAAAACATGCCCGGTTCGGTGCGGGAAGTGGCCAACGCCAAAGAAGAGGGCGTACAGTTTTTGTTTAACCGCCAACCGGTTGCTATTGTCGGTGAAGACAAAGTGGAAGGGGTAAAAGTGGTTACCACTGAGTTGGGCGAGCCGGACGAAAATGGCCGTCGTCGCCCTCAGCCCATTCCGGGAAGTGAAGAAATTCTGGATGCTGACATAGTCCTGGTGGCTTTTGGTTTTCGCCCCAGCCCAGCCTCCTGGTTTGAAGACCACGACATTAAGGTCAATGACTGGGGTGGTGTGGAAGCGCCGGAACTGCAAACTTACAAATTTCAAACCAGCAATCCCAAGATCTTCGCCGGCGGTGATATGGTCCGTGGTTCCGACCTAGTGGTGACCGCCATATGGGAAGGCCGCGAAGCGGCACAAGGCATTCTGGATTATTTGGACGTTTAATGCATAATCAGGTGGGCCTCGGGCCCACCGCCATCTTCTGGCACATCTTTCAGGGCGCGCGGCTGGCTCTTGGGCCGCTCCCTACTTATTCACTTACCATCTTAAGCGACTATCATGACCGAGCTTAAAAACGACCGCTTTTTACGCGCCTTGTTGCGCGAACCTGTCGACGTAACGCCCGTTTGGATGATGCGCCAAGCCGGTCGATACCTGCCGGAATACCGCGCTAGCCGCGAGCGGGCTGGTGACTTTATGGGGCTGTGTGGCAATCCAGACATGGCTTGTGAGGTTACATTGCAGCCCCTGGAACGCTATCCGCTAGATGCCGCAATTCTGTTTTCCGACATTCTCACCATTCCGGACGCCATGGGCTTGGGCCTGTATTTTGAAGCCGGCGAAGGACCGAAATTTCGTAAGCCCGTACGCACCGAGGCGGATATTCGGGCTCTAAAGGTAACCGACCCAAACACCGATTTGTCCTATGTAGTGGATGCCGTGAAAACCATCCGCAGAGAACTTAACGGGCGAGTGCCGCTGATTGGTTTTTCCGGTAGCCCTTGGACCTTGGCCACTTACATGATCGAAGGCGGTTCCAGCCGCGACTTCCGCCGCGCCAAACAAATGCTCTACAACCAACCGGAACTGATGCACCAGCTGTTGGATGTTCTGGCTCGTTCCGTCATCGCGTATCTGAATGCTCAGATTCGCGCTGGCGCCCAGGCGGTACAGATTTTTGATACCTGGGGGGGCGCCCTCTCCCACAGTGCGTATCAGGAATTTTCACTGCGCTATCTTCAGCAGATTGCGCACGGTTTGCTGCGAGAGCACGAAGGCCGCCGCGTGCCACTGATTTTGTTCACTAAAGGCGGTGGGCAATGGCTGGAGTTGATGGCCGACACTGGTGCTGAGGCTCTGGGCTTGGACTGGACCACGGATATCGGCCAGGCGCGCGCGCGCGTCGGTACCCGGGTGGCCTTGCAGGGTAATATGGACCCCACAATTCTTTACGCCAAGCCAGAGCGCATTCGCGCGGAGGTCGGGGCGATACTCAATGCTTATGGTCAGGGTAGTGGCCACGTGTTCAATTTGGGGCACGGCATTACACCAGAGGTTGATCCGGAGCACGCTGGCGCATTTATCCGCGCGGTGCACGATCTTTCCTCTCAGTATCACGAATAAAGCTGACTGTTAAGTAGCCCCAACGCACGGCCCATAAGGCCTCTGGCGCCTTTTCGCCCTATGGTGTACTGTTCAATATTTGACTAGACTTGCGTCATAGATGGAGTTGGTGCGTCAGACTGACGGTGCGAGGAACCACGGTGGGCATTAAACAGGTTAAGCTGGACGTCAATGAAGTGACGGTAGGCATGTATGTTTCAGGGCTGGATCGGCCGTGGAATCAAACGCCTTTCCCGTTGCAGGGTTTCTATATCCGCGATTTGGAAGAAATCAAGCAGCTAAAAACCATCTGTCGCCACGTTTATATCGATGTGATGCGCGGCCGCGCGCCTGTGGCGGCTAACCTCAAAACCCTTGCGCCCGATACCCTCAAGAACCGCATAACCGCCCGGGAAAATAAAACCGCGCCGGTAAACGTCAAAGTGGCGCCGCTGCGCATACATCGCAATCTCTACACTCACGTTAAACCTCTGAAAAAAGAAATCCGCAGGGCCAAGCAGTTACATCAAAATGTGTACCATGCTGTGGGCGAGGTGCTGGAATACTTGGGCAGCAATGAGTTGCACCGGGTGCCGATCACTGAAACCAAGCGCCTGGCCAGCGATATGGTAGACAGCGTTCTGCGTAATCCAGACGCCTTTACGTGGTTATCCCGAATTCAGGAAAAGGACGAATATACGTATAGCCATGCCATTCGCTCGTCGGTATGGGCGATCTTGTTTGGGCGCCATATTGGTCTGCCCAAGCGGGATTTGGATGTGCTGGCGCTGGGTGTTCTGTTAAAAGATGTGGGTAAGGTCAAACTCGACCAATCGCTGCTGGCTAAGGCTGAGCGGACCCCCGAAGAGACAAAACTGTACGAAACATTTGTGGACCACGGCGTGGAGATTTTGCGCAACACGCCGGGCGTGGAGCCGCGGGTAATCAGCGTGGTGAAAACCCACTGCGAACGCCTCAACGGCAGCGGCTTTCCCCAGCATTTGCAGGGAGACAAAATCCCCTTGCTGGGCAAAATTGCCGGCGTAGTGACCTTTTATGACAATGTCACCAACCCGCGAGGTGCCCACCAGCCCATAGCACCCTCTAAAGCCGTTTCCAGACTGTACGATTTGCGAAACACCCAGTTTCAAGAAGAGCTGGTGGTGGAATTCATACGTGCCATCGGGCTTTATCCCACCGGGACTTTGGTGGAGTTGAGTACCGGAGAAGTGGGTGTGGTGGTGGAACAAAATTTTGATCGGCGCTTGAAGCCCAAAGTTATGTTGGTGCTTGATGCGGTTAAAGAGCCTTTGCCCAAGCACCAGTTGCTCGATCTGTCCGAGGATGACAAACGCAAGCAAGCGCTGTTGGATTCCGGTAAGAAAACCCGCTACGAAGTGGAGAAAATCGAGATTGCCCGGGACTTGGAACCGGGCACTTACGACGTGGATATCGCGGGAATCAGAGACAGCTATTTACTGAAAAAAGAAAAGTCAGGACTTTTCTCATTACTGGGCCGCTGGTACCACTGACGGCCCTACCGTTACACCACTCGGCCCAGTTTCTCGCCCATTACTGTTACGGATTCCGCCAGGTAAGCCGCATCCCACTCCACTCGGCCTTTCGGGAACAGCACAATCACTGTGGAGCCCAGCTTGAAACGCCCCATTTCCTGCCCGGTCGCCAGTTCAATTGCCTCTGAGCCGGAGTAGTCGGTAGTTGCAATGCTGCCTTTGGCCGGCGTCACGTCTTCCGCCCAAACCGTATCAATACCCGCTACGATCATTGCGCCCACCAACACCAGTGCCATGGGACCCGCATCGGTGTCGAATACCGCTACCGCACGTTCGTTGCGAGCGAACAGGCGCGGAACCTGGCTCGCGGTGGCGGTATTCACGGAAAACAAATCGCCGGGGATGGCGTGCATGCGGCGCAAGCGGCCAGTCAGTGGCATATGTACGCGGTGGTAGTGACGGGGCGAAAGATACACAGTGGCAAAGTGGCCGTCGGTAAACTCTGCAGCCAATGTCTCGTCGCCGCCCAACAATTCCAGGGCGCTGTAGCTTTGCCCCTTGGCTTGAAAGATACGCCCCTCTTGTATGTCCCCCAACTGACTGATGAAACCATCCGCCGGGCAGACCACCGCACCGGGCTCTGAGCAGATTGGTCGCGCATGCGCTTTTAGTGGGCGGGTGAAAAAATCGTTAAAGCAGGCGTAAGCCCTGGGGTTTTCCTCCAGAGCCTCGGACATGTCCACGCCGTAACGCTTGATAAACCATTCGATAAAGGTATTTTTTACCCAAGGGCGTCGGCAGCGCGCCAGGGAGCCGGCCGCGCGCGAGAGCGCGTGCTGGGGAGTGATATACTGTAGTAGGGCAAAGAGTTTGGCTTTGATCATTACACTGAGCATCCGGGTTGTTTTCAGGCGCCATAGTAGCAAATTTAATCACTCCCGCGGCGAGTGACAATTCAATAACAGAGGTAGGCATGCGGGCTGAATTTGAAGGCGGTAACGCACCATGGAGTTGACCGTCGTCATTGTCGGAGTACTTGGTGGCTTGGGCATGTTCCTGCTGGGTATGACCCTTATGACCGAAGGGCTCAAAGCCACTGCGGGGGATGCCATTCGCACATCATTAATGCGCGTAACCCGTAGCCCGCTTAGCGGCGCCTTGACGGGTGTGCTGGGCACGGCGGTGCTGCAATCCTCCACGGCGACCATAATTGCCACCGTGGGCTTTGTGGGCGCTGGTCTGCTGAGCTTTTATCAGGCTTTGAGCATTATTTTGGGCTCCGCACTGGGGACCACGTTTACGGGTTGGCTGGTGACGGTGGTGGGGTTCAAATTTCAGTTTGGCGCCCTAGCCACAGTGCTGGTTTTTATCGGCGCGTTCATGCGCTTGTTCGGTGGACGCCGCCTAAAGGGCGTGGGTTACGCCCTGGCAGGCTTCGGCTTGATCTTCGTCGGTATTGCAGGCCTCCAGGAGGGCATGAGCGGCCTGCAGGGCTACGTAGATTTTACCCGCCTGCCTGCCGATACCTTATGGGGCAAGTTCCAGTTGGTGCTGATTGGGGTCATCTTTACCATACTGACGCAATCCTCAAGCGCCGGTGTTGTGGCGGCGCTCACGGCGGTGTTTACCGGCGCCATATCGTTCGAGCAGGCGGCCGCGCTGGTGGTGGGAATGAACATAGGCACCAGTTTTACCGCCGCCGCCGCTACCATCGGTGGCAATATTCACGTACGGCGCACCGGCTTTTCTCATGTGCTCTACAACACGTTTGTCAGCAGCGTTGCGTTGTTTTTGATCACACCCTATATCTGGTTGTGGGAGTCGCTTTCGCCAGGCCGACTGTATCAGCACGCCGAGTTTGCCTTAGTGGGATTCCACACCGCCTTCAATCTCCTCGGTATCGCTCTGGTCTTACCTTTTGTCAAAGAGTTTGCGCGCTTGGTTGAGCGTTTGTTTCCCGATAAACCCTACGGCTATCAGCAAGTGTTAGACCGGGGGCTGCTTAAATTCCCGGAGCTGGCGTTAACCGCCGTGCAGAAGGTACTGCTGGCTCAAGCCGATACCGTGTCGCAGCAACTGGCTTACATTCTAGGGGATGTGCCCCGGGCCACGTCACTGACGGATAACGAGCAAGAACTCAACGACATTAAGGATTACATCGATTCCATTCACCTGGACGCCACTTCGGGCACCCAGTGGGAGCGCCTATTGGCAGCAATTCAGAGTGTGGATCATTTGCAGCGACTGTTGGATCGCTGTGGCAATAAGTCCGTACAGATGGCGTTGCACAACCGGGAAGGATTGGGCACGGCGGCGCAGCTTGTGCGCCAGTTAGTGAATGTATTGCAGCGCGAAACGGCCATGGAGACTGAGGACGTAACGGCGATTGTGGCCGAGATTACCGCGCAGGAGGAGGCAATTCGTGAGCGGACTATGCAGCAGATCGCTCAGGGCCATCTGGAGTTAAAAACGGGGGTTGGATTAATGGAAGTGGCCCGTTGGCTGCAACATGTGGCAGTGCACATCGAGCGAATCGTTTCGGCGCATCGACAACTGAACTACCAATCCCCTGGAGCCCCATGAGCCTGCAACCACTGACAAAAGTCGGCGATTTTTCCTTCAGTGTTCGGCGCTCAGCCCGGCGCCGCACCATCAGTATCGAAGTGCGCGATGCCGAAGTGGTGGTCCGTTCACCGCTGGGTGTATCCGACCAAGTCCTCCATCAGTTTGTGTGTAAAAAGCGTTCCTGGGTGTTGCGTAAGTTAGCGGCCCAGCGTACTCAGCTTGCGCGCGTGCCAGAATACAACTACCAATCTGGAAGCCTTATGCCCTGGTTGGGGAGATCGCTGCAACTGTCAATTCAATCCGGCACGGCGGGTTCAGTGATGTCGCATGGCGACCTGCTGTGCGTGACCTTGTCGAGCCGAAGCCGGCTATCGACCACAGAGCAGACGCGTGCTTTGGTCAGCCGTTGGTATCGCGAGCAGGCACTCAGCGTGCTGAGCGCCAAGTCCCACGCACTGGCCAATCGCTTGGGGTTGCAGTTTCGGGAGGTTAAAGTCCGGGTCACGCGCTCCAAGTGGGGGCACTGTACCAGCGCAGGGATCTTGCAATACAACTGGCATATAGTGCTGGCACCAGAGCCGGTGGTGGACTATCTTGTCGCTCACGAGGTGTGCCATCTAAGGCACATGAATCACAGCGCTGATTTTTGGGCCCTGGTGGCCAGCGTATGCCCGGAATATCGGACTCATCGAACCTGGCTCAAGGCCAACGGTCGTTCTCTGGTGCTGTAGCGCCAGACATTTAAGAAGGACAATATTTATGACGCCACTGAGCGATGACCCGGCGGAAAACCTGGATCGATTTATTGTGGAATCTCTGCAGCAAGCCTGCGTATGGGGCTTGGAAGGCCCTGACGGTTGGGCTTTGACGGCTTCAGAAAAATACCCTAACAGCGATGTCATGCCGCTCTGGTCTGAACGAGAGCTCGCCCAGGTCCATTGCCAGGAGGAGTGGGCAACCTATCAACCGGTGGCCATTGATATTGAGGAATTTCTGGACGATTGGTTGACCGGCATGCATAAGGATGAATTGCTGGTGGGCGTGAACTGGAACCAGGACCTGGAAGGGGAGGAGCTGGAGCCACTGGACCTGCTGCAGGAATTCGAGCAGGAAATGGCTCCCTGAATCGGCTACGGGTGCGGAAATTGCGCCATAAAACGCTGATCGATAAAGCGCTTCCAACGCCAGACCCATTTGCCAGCCATTACCCAGCGCCCACGTTGTGCGATGGCGTATTGGTCCCCACAGGTGATAATGCTGAGGAAGTTTTTCTGTGCGCGAAAAACACGTAATTTCCCTCTGTCCGCACTGCCGGGTTCCTCGTGTAAGGTGCGAATCAAATTGTCCGCCAATACGCGAGCTTGACGAACCGCATAGACTCCGGCCCGAGGCAACGGCTGACCACTGACGCTGGCAATATCGCCAGCGGCGAATACAAAGGGATGGCTTTCCGACTGCAAGTGCGCGTTGACCTTGATCAAGCCCGCACTGTCACAGGTAAGCCCGCACTGGCCGGGCCAGGCGGGCGCCGATCCCTGAAGACACCAAACAATCTCGTCCACGGGCAGGTGCTGCCCGCGCTCGGTAAACAGCTCCTGCTCGGCCACCCGAGTGACCGTAAACAGTGGGTGCGCCCGAATACGCATTTCTTGAAGTTGCCGCGCAACGTGCAGCTGGGCTTCCAGCTGAGCTTCCGCCAGTAAGGTGCCGCCGCTGTGGACCAGATGAATATCCACTGGCACTTTGATGCGGGGGTCATGGTCCAGGCGATAACGAATGGCCATGGCCAGCTCCACGCCGGTGGCACCGCAGCCAACCACGGCCAAGTTGGCGCCTTTATGTCGGTCGTGCCGACTGTACAGGCGCTCTAGCGTTTCCTGCCACTGGGGCAAAAATTGACTGATCGGTTTGACGCTGAGGCAGTTGTGTTCGCTGGCGCCGGGTGGCGGTGACGTGGATTGAATGCCGCAATTGATGGAAATGTAATCAAAACTCAGGCGCTGACCATTATTGAGCAGAGCCTCTCTGGATTCCAGGTCCAGGTTCTCCACCCGGCCGCACACCAGTTCTGCTCCGACGTTTTCGCACAGTTTTCCCAGGTCAATGTGGCAATCGCGAAAACGGAAATGACCCGCCACCAGACCCGGCAGCATGGCTGAGTAAGGGGCGAAGCGTTCCGGCGATACCAAGATCACCTGGGTGTTGGCGTCGAGACGGCCACGAAGACGCCTCAGGAGCAAACTGTGGCTGTGGCCGCCCCCGACCAAGAGCAGGGTTCGCATAGATCAGAACTCGTGTAAAAGCGAGAGCATAGCCGAATTGCCTGCCCAGCGTCTAACGGGCGGCTAATCGGCTTGGCCGCTGGCAATATCTTCGTCCACAAAACCGAACAGATAGTCGTGCAAAATATCGACTTGGTGATGTGTGACATAGTCTTCCAGCTGAGTCATGTTGGCGAACGCTGGGGTGATGGCGGCGGTGGGCGTCGTGCGATAATCTTGCGTGGTCAGCACAAAAGACTTGCTGGCGGACGGCACCGATGTTTTGTGCAGTAGCTGAATGACGCAGAAGTCGAAGTCCAGGCACAAACGCATAAGATTGGGGTAGTTGGTGGTCTGCCGGTCCAGAAAGCGGATTTCGCGGCTGCCAAGTAGAGCGGTTGTGCTGAGCGGGTGCTTGGGCATAAGTTATTCTTAGTTTTTCTGGGCCGGAGCAACGGCGCGGTGAGTGTCGGCGTCGAATCGTAAATTACACCACACTGGCGGCAAAAGGCACGTGATGCAGCTCACAAACAGGTTGACCGTGTCTCAGCAGCGTCTTTTCTCAAGCTATCTTCGGAGCAATGCAAAATGCATAAGTTTTTATCTCGGTTTACGGTCCTTCTTGTAGTGTTGTCGGGCCTGAACGGCTGCGCCATGTATCCTTGGGCGCTACAGGAGCCGCAGGTAAAAGTGACTCATGTACAGCTATTGCCGCCCCAGGGCCTGGAGCAGCGTATTGCGGTGCGCCTGGCGATCATCAACCCCAACAGTCGGGATTTGTCCCTGCGTGGCATCTCTTATACTATCGGCATCGAAAATTTCGATTTGTTAAGTGGTGCCACCAGCCAGTTGCCGGTCCTGAAAGCCTATGAGGAGACGCCAGTCACGGTGGAGGTTTCCGCCAACCTTCTGGCGATCGTTCGTCTGGTGGAACATCTTAGCCGGCGGGGAACCCTGGATGATGTCGGCTACGTGTTCCAGGCCAAGCTGGACTTCAGTCAGTGGTTGCCCGACATGCGCATTGAAGAAGCAGGCACGATAAACCTGCGCTATTAAGCGATTACCCCAGCAATGAAATAGATCGACCCTGATCTATTTCATTGGCACGTTAAAATACGGTGCACGCCCGCGCGCCACAGAGCCATAACGATTCCAATTATTGCAGGATCCTTCATGACCGACCTCGTAGTATCACCCGACGCTGAAGAGCAGATTGCGCTCAAGGATTACTCTGAAAAAGCGTATCTGGATTATTCCATGTACGTAATTCTCGATCGGGCCTTGCCTCATATTGGTGACGGTCTCAAGCCGGTACAGCGGCGCATTGTCTATGCCATGAGCGAGCTGGGGCTGAAAGCCACGGCCAAATACAAAAAGTCAGCACGCACCGTGGGCGATGTCATTGGTAAGTTTCATCCGCACGGCGATTCCGCGGCGTACGAATCCATGGTACTCATGGCCCAGTCCTTTTCCTATCGCTACCCGCTGGTGGATGGGCAGGGCAACTGGGGCTCGCCGGACGATCCCAAGTCCTTTGCCGCCATGCGTTACACCGAATCGCGCCTAGCACCCTACAGCGAAGTGCTGCTGGAAGAGCTGGGGCAGGGCACGGTTGAGTGGCAACCCAACTTCGACGGCACAATGGATGAGCCTGTGGTGCTGCCCGCGCGGGTGCCGAATGTGTTGCTCAATGGCACCACCGGCATCGCCGTGGGTATGGCGACGGACATACCGCCGCACAATCTTCGTGAAGTGGTGGCGGCTTGTGTGCACTTGCTCGATAACCCCAAGGCTACGACGGAAGAACTCTGCGAGCACGTACGCGGCCCAGATATGCCTACAGAGGCCGAAATCATTACGCCGCGCGCCGATTTGATAAAAATGTACGAGACTGGCCGGGGCAGCTTGCGTATGCGCGCCTTGTGGCAATTGGAAAAAGATTCCGGGGATATTGTTGTCTCCGCCCTGCCGCACCAGGCCAGCGGCGCCAAGGTGTTGGAGCAGATCGCCGCGCAAATGCAAGCCAAAAAGCTGCCCATGGTGTCGGATCTGCGGGACGAATCGGACCACGAGAACCCCACCCGACTGGTGATTGTGCCGCGCTCCAACCGCATCGATGCCGAGCAATTGATGCAACACTTGTTTGCCAGTACTGACCTGGAAAAGACCTACCGGGTCAACATGAATATGATCGGGGTCGATGGTCGACCCGGTGTGCGTGGCCTGACCAGAATACTGTCCGAGTGGCTGAGCTTTCGCACCGTCACCACTCGGCGCCGACTGCAACACCGTCTGGATAAAGTCGAGCGCCGGTTGCACCTGTTGGATGGTTTGCTGACCGCGTATTTGAACATTGACGAAGTGATTCACATTATCCGCACCGAAGATAAGCCCAAAGCGGTGTTGATGGAGCGCTTTGGGTTGAGTGATATGCAGGCAGATTACATCCTCGATACCAAGTTGCGGCAACTGGCCCGCCTCGAGGAAATGAAAATCCGCGCCGAGCAGGAAGCTCTGGCCAAGGAGCGAGACAAACTGCAGAAAATCCTCGATTCAGCGGTGAAACTGAAAAACCTGGTGCGCAAAGAGTTGCTGGAGGTGGCCGAAGCTTATGGCGATGACCGTCGCTCGCCGTTGGTGGTGCGCTCCGAGGCGCAAGCGTTTAGCGAGAAAGAGCTGATCAGCGTTGATCCGGTGACCGTGGTGGTATCCGAGAAAGGCTGGATTCGCGCCGCCAAGGGGCACGACATAGACCCCGCGGCGCTCAGTTACAAAGCGGGTGATCAATATAAGTTCGCCGTACGTGGTAAGACCAATCAAAATGTCCTGTTGCTGGATTCCACCGGGCGCAGCTATGCCCTGGCCGCGCACAATTTGCCCTCGGCCCGAGGCCAAGGCGAACCTGTAAGTAGCCGCTTGAATCCGCCCAACGGTGCCACCTTTGAAGGCGCCCTGATGGGCGCGGACGAAGAGCGCTTGCTGCTCGCCTCGGATGCCGGTTATGGCTTTGTGGCCAAGCTGGGCGACATGTACAGTAAGAACCGCGCCGGTAAGTCGCTCTTGAATTTGCCCAAGGGCGCGAGAGTGCTGCCACCGCAAGCGCTCACAGACCCGCAACAGGACTTGTTGGCCGCCGTGAGCAACGAGGGTCGCCTGTTGGTCTTCCCAGTTTCTGAGTTGCCTGAGCTGGCCAGAGGTAAGGGCAATAAAATCATGAATATTCCCTCTGCTCGGGTGCAGTCAAGGGAGGAGTATGTGCTGGCCGTGTGCGTGTTGAGCCCCGGTCAGGCATTGACGCTATACTCAGGTAAGCGCCATTTGACCTTGAAAGCCGGGGACCTGGACCACTACCGAGGTGAACGCGGGCGCCGTGGCAACAAACTTCCGCGGGGCTTTCAGAAGGTGGATCGTGCCGAGGTGACAGAAAAGTAAGCGCTGACAAACCTTAACAATAAGCGGAACCAGCCTATGAGCGACAAACGCGAGTACACGCGAACCCCTTTTGTGTGCCGGATTCGAATCAGTCATGAATCCATTGGGGAATTGGAGGTCAAAACCCGTGATGTCTCCGATGGCGGCGTTTTCGTAGTTCTGGAGCCCGAGCAGGTGCCGCCAATTGGCTCGGTGGTCACTGGGCAGGTGCAGGGGTTAGTGGATGAGGCCCCCGTGGTGAACATGGAGGTGGTACGAGTCGAGCCGGGCGGCGTCGGCCTAAAGTTTTTGGGACCTGGCAACAGTAGTGGGAGTGAAAAGTAATGGGTGTAGTGGGGAAGGTAATAACCGGTTTCTTGGGTTTACTGTTGTGCAGTCATCTGCATGCGACCGTGGTGCTTCAGTACCACCACGTCAGCGACAAGACTCCTCCATCCACCAGTGTCACCCCCGAGCTGTTTGAAAAGCATTTGGACTACCTGGAATCCCAGGGCCTACGCGTGGCCTCCTTGCCCGACGTGATCGCCAAGCTGAAAAAAGGCGAGCCACTACCGGATAAAACCGTGGTACTCACCTTCGATGATGCCTATGAATCCGTCTACACGGTGGCCTTTCCGCTGATGAAAGCCCGTGACTTGCCCTTTACGGTATTTGTGAACACCGACCCCATCGATAAAAAACGTCGCGGTTTCGTCACCTGGGAGCAAATGCGAGAGATGGCCGAACACGGCGGCACTATCGCCAACCATACGGCCGATCACACCTTTATGCCCCGGCTGCGGGAGGGGGAGAGCCGCGCCCAGTGGCGCGAGCGGATTAAAGCTGAGGTGATGGTGGCGGAAAAACGCATTGAGGAAGAGACCGGGCAGAGCCACAAAGTGTTGGCTTATCCCTACGGGGAGTTCGACAACAATGTAAAGGCTCTTTTGGATGAACTGGGTTTTATCGCCTTCGCTCAAAACTCCGGCCCCTTGGGGCAGCACAGCGATCTGCTGGCGTTACCGCGCTTTCCTTTTGGGGGTGTATTCGGTGCGCCGGATGACTTTGCGCTGAAGGCCAACACGCGCCCCATGCCCGTCAGTGAGGTGGCGCGTTGCTCAGACCGGCGCTGCCGCCAAACTCTGGACGATGTGGTAGTGGCGCAGGGCGATCGCCCGGTATTGGCCATAACTTTGAAACAGGAGAATGTGCTGCCGTCCATTAATTGCTTCGCGTCCCGCCAGGGCGCGATTGAAACCTGGGTGGACGGCAACACTCTTTATACCCGCGCCAATGAACCCTTGTCCCCGGGTCGTACCCAGTACAATTGCACTGCTCCTAGTGGTGAGCGGGGTCGCTTCTTTTGGCTCTCTCAGCAATGGTTGGTCACCGACAAGGACGGCAATTGGGTGCATCAGGATTGAGGCTTAGTTGTCCTCTTCCTGCACGCCTGCCAGAGTATCCTGGTCCGCCTGGGTCACCGTAACATTGGCCAAATCGTTAAAGCGGATTAATTCCAGTAGTTCGTCTACGTACGCCTGGCCGCGGCTGGAGTAGCGCTGCAATTGTGTCACCAGCAACTCACCCCGAATGGGTTCGCCCGCCTCGCGCAGCGAGGCGCGCTTCTGACGCAGCTCACGGTAAGCTCGGTGGGTGTTGATGTTTCGATAGTAAGAAGCCACAGCTTCATTCACGGAAGAAAACTTTTGTACTTCGTGCCGCGCGCCCTCTCGGCGCCGCTCTGGAACCAGGCCGCAGCCCTGGCGGTAGCACCACTGGCCAAATAAGTTGTTGGCATCCACCGCGAAGCGCGACGTGCCCCAACCGGATTCAGCCGCCGCCTGCGCCAAAACCATTTCCTGCGGGATGATATCCACGCGCAGTAAAAGCGCGGCCAGGGCATCGTCCAGCTCAGGAAAGTTTTCCTCGGTCACTCGAAAGTGCTCACGCAACGCCTGTAGGCGTCGCAGCTGTGCGGGTGTCAGCTCCTCACCTTCTGTTACCGCCGCTTGCATGGCCTGAAGCTCTTCCCGTTTCCGCGACATCTCACTGTTACGCCATTCAATCATGGGCAGCAGCAGATTGATAAACGTCTCCTTGCGCTCGGGAATGTGGCTGATCTCCGCCATAGGGGGCAGGGCTTTAAGCTTTGGGGGTTGCGGCGTGGTTTCGGTGACCTCGACGGGATCAAAATGGGGTGGATTGTGCATCAGGTAAAAAGTCAGCGCCAGACAAAATAGTGGGAAGGCCAGTAGCACCGAGGCCAGCACCCATTTGTGTGCGGATTGAGTCATAAATACAACCTGTCTTATTGCTATGGCTAGCAGCGATTGTGTTGTTTGCTGCTAAGGTGTTCCTTTCTCACTAGGGAGAAATCACTCTGAGCCGCGGGCGTCACAAGCCCAAATCGCGGCGCAGGGCATCCAAGCGCTGTTTGTTCTCCTCTTTACTCAGTGGCGTTTCCGTACTTTCCGGCAGGGCGGGTACCTGTGGTTTGGGTAGCGTCCTGCCGTTCATAACTTGGTCGCACAGTTGCCGATAGTGTTTCTCGAACACCGGAAAGGCGACTTTCTCTGGGCTGCTCGCTAGGAAAAACCAATCACTGGCTGAACCGGCGTGATAGACGGCGGCATGGCTCCAGCGCTGGGCGGCTTTGGGGCTTGGCGCCCGGCAGGCTTCCACATAGGCGCTGTGCGCGTCCGGCAGGCCGTAGCTGTCCGGGTCTCCCTGGCAGGCGCGAATCATACGGTTCAAAGTGGGTAGGTACTCGGATGTTTCGATCACCCGGCGCGCGCCCCGGCGAATGGTGTCCGGGTCAAAGCGGGTCAGACTTTCCAGCCAGAGCTTTTTGATTTGATTGAGTACCTGGGTATCACTGTAAGCCTTGTAATACTGATTGTGGTAATTGATGCGAAACAGCGTAAACACCTCATTGAGCGCATCAATGTGGCCATCGGTGGGCTTGGCCCGCTCCTGCTCAGCGTGCCCAGCTTCGGTCGGTGAGGTCCTGGATGAGGCTTCGATCTCTTGTGCGACTTTCTGGATTAGATGTTTGCTGTCCTGCATCTTGACCTGCCTGTTGCGGTGTATTCAGAGCGTGTTGTCGTGCCCAGTGGAACTTAACGTGCTGAAGGAACTTGGTGTTCCAGGAGCTATGCACCTGATTGCTGTCGCGCCAGTAAAGCGTGAACTCCGGGACTTGCCGTCGAGCGAACTCCAAGTCGATATTGGCCAGACGCAATACATCGTAAACGTCCTGGCTAGGCTGCCAATCCTCCGGAATTCGCCGGGGCTCGGTATTATGCTCCACAGCTGAATTATAACGCAGCCACTGGCGTTTGACGTGCTGGATGAATTTGCTGTTCCAGGTGCGGGTAATATCGCCGCGTTCGCGCCAGTAGAGCACGAACTCGGGAATGGCATCTTCAATAAAAGCCAGGCTGATATTGGCGTGCTTGACCAGCACTTCCAGTGCATCCCGGCTGGGTCGCCACTCGGCGCGCATGGGGACTTCCTGATCTCGGCGGAACTGGTCGCTCTCCTCGGCCCGCCACTGGCGCAGCAGGTGCTTGAGAAACTTGGCTCCCCAGGAGTGGTGGGTTTCGCCTCTTTCCCGCCAATAGGCAATAAACTCGGGTAGCTGCCGGCGCACAAAGTAGTCGGGGATATTGTGCTGGGCGATGTGCCGCATCAGTTCGGCGTCGGGCTGCCAATTGGGGGCAATCAGGTTCGCGGTGGTGCGCGCCGGTGGGGTTTTGGCTCTGGGCGTTTGGGCGCTTGGCTGCGCGCGCTCATTGAAAGTCAGCGTCAGGCGCCGACTTTCCTGAAAAGGGGCTGAACTGAGCAGAATAATACCCTGGTCACGCAAATTTTTGCTGATGCGCTGGATGTCGTAATCGCTCCAGAACGGCAACAAGCGCTTGACCAGCGCTTCGTCCAAGTCCAGAGGTGCTGAGGGCCGTGAACGGTAGAGAGCCACTTCGTTGAGTACTGAGAGCATGACCGCTTCCTCCAGGCCGATGGTTGCGGCCAGAGAGGGGGACACCACCAGGGGCTTTTCGGAAATCAGGGACGAGGTCATAAGGCACACTTTACCACCGAATGGGGGGGTAGGCGATCCATTGCTTGAGCTGGTAAGGTTGCCGCCCTAGCCAGACCGCGCCAAGCGCATCCAAGTACAAAAACATCGTCTCAAGGAGATCTCTGTGGCCAATAAGAAGTCGAAACCCCGTTTTACCGCCAGGAACTCGGACCGCCACGACCTCTACCAACGCAGCGTACAGGCGCCCGAGTTTGAGGTGCAGTTTTTTGATCGAACGTTCAAAAAATTGCGCAAGCGCAAAGCCTTTTCCATGCGCGAGGATTTCTGCGGTACCGCCTTGCTCAGTACCACTTGGGTAGAGAGCCACAAAGAGCGCACGGCTACCGGCGTGGACATTGACCCCGAGGTATTGCAGTGGGGTATCGACAACAATATGGCGCACCTGGATGAACCGGGTAACCGCCTGACGTTGGAACAACGGGATGTTCGCCAAGTCTCCCGGCGTAAATATGACTTGGTGAACGCCATGAACTTCAGCTATTGGATTTTTTCCACCCGCCCTGAAATGCTTCGGTACCTGAAGTCGGTGCGCAAATCTCTGGTGAAAGACGGGATATTTTTCCTGGACATGTTCGGTGGCTGGGAAGCGCAGGAAATTATGCAGGAAAAGCGCCGCATTGAGGGCGGCTTTACCTACGTATGGGATCAGAACAGCTTCGACCCTAGGACCAATGAGGTGGTGAACTACATCCACTTTCATTTTAGGGACGGCAGCAAAATGGAAAAGGCATTTACCTACGTGTGGCGACATTGGTCTATGGTGGAAATTCGCGAATTACTGGAAGAGGCGGGCTTCTCGAAAATTCACATCTACTGGGATGTGGCCGACGGCAGTTTTCGCGAACGCAAACACATGCAAAACCAACCTGGCTGGTTGGCCTACATCGCCGCCTTGGTTTAAAGACTGATGCCCCAAGTGTCGTCCGGGACTGAAACCAAGGATGTCTCCGATTTGAGCTGTATCCTTAACGAAGACTGCGATATTCCCGACAACTGTCCGGCCGGCTGAACACCGTTTGCCACAGCTGGCCTCCGCGGCAGCGAAAGTAGCCGGCGGAGGACAACAGGTAGTACTTCCACATGCGGTAAAAGTGGTCTTGGTCGTAGCGCTCTTTCAGCTCCGGCCAAGCCTGATCAAAATTGTGCCACCAAGCCATGAGGGTGCGGTCGTAATCTGGCCCGAAGTTGTGCCAGTCCTCCAGGCGAAGCAAATTCAGACTCGCCTGATTGACTGAGTGGCGTGAGGGAATTTCGCCATTGGGGAAAATGTATTTTTCGATGAACGGGTCCACGCCATGGCGGGTTTTGTCCGCGCCTATGGTGTGCAGGAGAAACAGCCCCTCCGGTGCCAACAGACGACGGACCGTTTCAAAGTATACGCGATGGTTTTTTGTGCCCACGTGCTCAAACATGCCCACGGAAACGATGCGGTCGAACTGACCTTCCAGTGCGCGGTAATCCACCAGACGGATGTCCACGGGTAAGCCGGCACAGCGTTCTCGTGCCAGTTTTTGCTGTTCTTTGGATATGGTAATGCCCACCACGTCTACCCCGTAGCGGCGCGCGGCAAACTCCGCCAGCCCTCCCCAGCCGCAGCCGATGTCCAATAGCTGCATGCCCGGTGCCAGCTCAAGTTTTCGGCAGATCAGATCGAGTTTTTGCTCTTGCGCCTGCTCCAGATTCGCCGCGCCGGGCCAGTAAGCGCAACTGTAAATCATGCGTGAATCGAGCATTTTCTGGTACAGGTCGTTGCCAATGTCGTAATGGGCTTTGCCTACGTCAAACGCCCGCTCGGGGTTTTGCTTGTTGAGAACGGCGGCGCTGATCATGGCTTTTAACAATTGAAGTCGTCCGAGTTTTGGAATTTGTTTTTCCAGTCGGGAACACAGAGCGCGAGTAATTAATCCGTCCAGATCCTGGGTGTCCCACCAACCCTGCATATAGGATTCGGCAAAGGCCAGGTGAGTGCCGGAGGAGAGAGCACGCGCGAACACCGAGGAATTGTGCACCTGTATGTCCCAGGGGCGGTCGCCGTTGATGCGGATGTCCGCTTGTTCGAGCAGTTTGGCCAGGTAAGTCTCTGCAATGCTGGGAGAGACCTTATGGGAGATGTTTTTGCTGCTAATCTCGGCTGTTGAATTCCCCATGGTTCATAAATCTCCTGTCAGTGGATTTATCAACGGCGATGGAACAAAACGGCTTGTGGCACAAAAACACAGCTTGGGCAGCTGCTGGAGCATTTGTGGGTTGCGCTATCTGCAATAGCTGTGGAAGTTATTGAAAGCCTTTACCGAAACAAGGTCAAGGGGCGGCCGCTGCACCGTGTCGGCTGAAGTCGACCTCTGGCAGGCTTTCTACGCTTGGCCTGGCAAACAAATAGCCCTGGAACAGCTCAACGCCCAGGGCCAGTAAGCAATCTCGCTCAGCCGCCGTTTCAACGCCCTCGGCGATAACTTTAATTCCCAATGCCTGAGCGGTGCTGATGATGCCGGTCACGATCGACTGGCGAACTTTATTCGTGTCGATATTGCGAATCAGAGCCATGTCCAGCTTTAACACATGCGGCTGGAATTCCGCCAAAAGGTTGAGGCCGGCGTGGCCGGCGCCAAAGTCGTCGATGGCGGTGATAAAACCACGGCTGCGGTACTCTTCGAAGATATTGCGTAGATGTTCTGGGTCACGTACCGGTTCGCTCTCGGTGACCTCAAACATCAAGCGATCACAAGGAAATTGATTCTCTTTGGCGGCGCTGAGTGTGAGGCGAATACAGCTTTCAGGGCGGTAAATGGCATTGGGCAGAATGTTGATACTCAGGTAGCACTCAACACCCAACTGAGCAGCTAGCTCAATGGCACGGATACGACACATTTGGTCGAACTGGTAACGGTTATCTTCGGTTACTTGATTGAGAACCTCATACGCGCCCTCGCCTTTTGGTCCGCGCACCAGTGCCTCGTAAGCCCATACCTTGCGGGCCTTTAGGTCAACGATGGGCTGAAAAGCCATGGTGAATTCAAACGTCAACGGCGGCAGATCGCGACATTGGCTGCAGCCCGGGGCTTTTGAGGAGTCGATCATAGTGGTCCTGCTGATACGGGGTTCATGCTATTTCGTGTGCGTAGATTTCGAGACATTGCGTTGACGCAGTGTCAAACACAAGTGTAGACCAGAAGTTTAAAGGTGACAGCCTACTAGGTGCAGAAGGAGCGCGAGGAGTCTTAGATCTGCTCCTCGGCCTCCTCTTGCTCTCGGGCCAGCTTGCGTCGGTAGGCAACGCGGCCGAACAGGACGCCGGCTTCAAAGAGTATCCACATGGGTACGGCCAGGAGCGTCTGGGAGATGATGTCCGGTGGTGTCAGGAACATGCCCAACACAAAGCAACCTACGACGATGTAGGGCCGCTTTTGGGCCATGCCGTCAGGGGTAATCATCCCCGCCTGAATCATCAGGACAGTGGCAATGGGAATCTCGAAGGCGATCCCAAAGGCGAAGAACAGCTTTAGCACGAAGTCCAGATATCGGCTGATATCCGTCATCACCGCCACGTCTTCCGGGCCGGTGCGGATAAAGAAGCCAAACACCAGCGGAAACACCACGAAATAGGCGAACGCCATACCGCTGTAAAACAGTATTACGCTGGAGGCGAGCAGTGGTCGCGCGAGGCGTTTTTCGTGTTGGTACAGACCCGGCGCGATAAACGCCCACACTTGGTGAAGTATAAACGGAGCCGCCAAGAGTACGGCTACGAACAGTGTCAGCTTGAAAGGTGCCAGGAAGGGTGAGGTGACCTCCGTGGCGATCATGGTGCTGCCCTCGGGAAGGAATTTCACCAGAGGTGCGGCGGTAAAGCTGTAGATGTCGTTGGCGAAGTAAAACAGGCCGGCAAAGATGACCAACACGATCGCCACAATCCGCAATAAGCGATTGCGCAACTCGATCAGATGCTGCACCAGAGGCAGCTCGTTATCACTGGGAGATACGGTCATGGCGGTGTTTAAGAATTTCTCTTCTGATCGGGCGCTTCCGGCGAATCCGTTGACTCATCAGCGGCCTTGGTGGCATTGGCGTCATCGGCATCAGGTGCTGGGGTTGATGCGCTTGGTTCGTTGTTAGCGCTGGCCTCGCCGTGAGCGTGATCCGGTAGTTCTTTTTCTTCCTTGTATTGGCGCTTCGGTTTGGGACGCGGCAAGGCGCCCTCTTGAACCGCATCCTCAATTTGCTGGCGGCTTTTCTCCAGGCTGCGCATCACTTCTTCATTGTGCAATTGCCGGCGAATGTCGTCCGCTCCGACTTGTCGTTCAAGTTCGCTGCGGGTTTCGCGCAGGCTGCGCTTTAGGCGGCCCACCCACAAACCTACGGCACGCACCGTTTCGGGCAATCGTTCGGGGCCGATTACCACCAAGCCGACAATGGCGATCACTAGAATTTCAAAGAAGCCCAAGTCGAACACGCAAATACCTTCGCTGTCATGGCCAGAGTTGCGGATGTGTCGGTCTTAGTCCGACACCGTACTTAATGCTGAGCGTTCTTTTCTTTCTCAGCCGCCTCACTTTTTACGTCAGCGTCAGTTCCGCCTTCGACGCTTTTCGTGTCGGCGTCCTCGGACTTTTCGGTTTCTTCATCGCTGACGGACTTCTTGAAACCTTTGATGGCGCTACCCAGGTCCGTGCCAATATTGCGCAGGCGTTTGGTGCCGAACAGCATGATGACGATGGCCAGGATGATAAGAAGTTGCCAGATGCCAATACCACTGATACCCATGATGTTTCCTCACTGTAAAAATTAATAAAACTGGCGGCAGTAAACGTTAAGGTTTGCGTGCCGCTTTTTCCTCGTGTCCGGAGATACCAAAACGCCGGGCTAATTCGTTCAATACGGCCTCGGAATTTTCACCCAGGTGCGAAAGCATAACCAAACTGTGAAACCAGAGGTCGGCAGTTTCAGCAATCAAGTGCTGGTTGTCGCCACTGGTTTGGGCATCCTTGGCGGCGAGAATGGTCTCGGTGGCTTCCTCGCCCACTTTTTCCAGTATTTTGTTCAGCCCTTTTTGATGCAGGCTAGCCACATAGGAGCTGTCTGCGTCGGGGCTGTTTTTGCGCGCTTCGAGAACGCGCGTCAATTCGGTCAATATATCCATGATCCTGCCGTATTCTCAGTAAATCTCTTTCGGGTCTTTTAAAACCGGATCGGTAGTTAGCCACTGGCCATCTTGCGCGACGCGATAAAAGCAGGATTCGCGACCGGTGTGACAGGCGATGCCGCCCAACTGTTCCACCTGCATAACAATGGCGTCGGCGTCGCAATCCAGCCGCACCTCTTTCAGCACTTGAACGTGTCCTGAGGTCTCGCCCTTGCGCCACAGTTCGTTGCGCGAGCGGGACCAGTAAATGGCTCGACCTTCACTCAGACTCAAAGCCAAAGCCTCGCGATTCATCCAGGCCAGCATCAATACGCGGCCAGTGCGGCTGTCTTGGGCGATGGCGGGCGCCAGGCCACGGTCATCCCAGGCTACGGCGTCGACGAGTTCATTGGCGGTCATGGTGGTGTTCAAATCTCTTTCGGTTGGCGTTCACCGGTCAAAGCTTTCAGCGCTTTGGCGACATTGTCACGCAGGTGCTTGGGGTTCAGAGTGCCGATCACGACACTGTCCACTCCGGGCTGGGCAAAAAGAAAGTCCAGGCTGGCTTGTACCGGGTCCGTGTCCTCAGCCGCCTGCGAACATAGGTGGCCGCTGGCGAGGGCTTTCTTAATCAGTACGCCGGTGCCCACTCGCTGACAGGCTTCGATTACCGGTAACTGCTCGCGGTCAATCGGGTTGCAGGCGACCATTAACGCGTCGGCATATTGCGCTAGAAGGAGCCCGCCGTCCAGTGTTTTGCTGGACACGCCACAGGCCCGAATTAAGCCCGCTTGCTTGAGCTCTTGTAGCGCCTGCAGAGTGCCATAGCGCTCAATCAAGTCCCGGTCATTGCCGTCAGAGTGTACCAGCACAAGGTCTAAGTAGTCACTGCGTAGGCGCCGCAAACTGCGCTCAACGCTGGTGCGCATGTGCTCTGGGGTAAAGTCAAAGCGGGATTGGCCGGCTTCGAACTCCTCCCCGGCCTTGGTGCAGATGATCCAGTCCTGTCGACGCCCGTGCAGCAGTTGGCCCAATCGGGCTTCGCTCTCACCGTAGGCGGCGGCTGTGTCCAGCAAGTTGATACCCAGATCCCGGGCACAGTCCAGTAGCCGTTGGGCCTCTTTGTCTGTGGGTAGTTCAAAACTTTGCGGGTGTTTTAGGCCCTGATTTCGCCCCAGTTTGACGGTGCCGAGTCCGACGGGAGAAATATTGAGGCCGGTTCTGCCCAGTGGGCGTAATGGCAACTCACTCATGCGGGCTCCTTAAAAGCGCACTGCCAAGGTGCTTTCGCCAGTGGTGGGGTGGGTAAAAGCCCGCTCAGATCTCGGAACATCGAACTCCCCGAGGGTTGTACACCGGCGCGATGCAGTGCTTCCAGCGCCAGGTCCGCCAAATGGGGGGCCAGGGTTAATTTGGTAGGCCAGCCCACCAGTAAGTTTGTACAGCCGGGGGCGCGTTGTAGGCTGGCGCCGTCCGGGCGCTGGCCGTCCACTTGACGGGGTTCGGCTCGATCGACGGTGAAGGTGTCCCAGTGGGCTTGGTGCCAGTCCAGCCAAGGAAACAGTGATTTCAGCTCGGCTCGGCCGCGGGCGATGAAAGGGGCGGTGGGCTCCTGAGCGCCAGCTTCCGCCAACTCGCCCCCTAGATACCAGACCCAGTCGCCGTCGTCCGCCTGGTGGCTGGACACGGTCATTCGCGGGCGGGTGCCTTTACCCAGACAGTGACCGAATAAAGGCTTGAGCTGGGGGTGTTGCACCATCAACTGCTGCAAAGGGCGGGTTTGCATGGCGGGCTCGGTCTGCCCCAGCTGACTTAGAAGGTCGGCGTTGCCCCGCCCGGCGGTAAAAATCACTTGGCGGGCCTGTACCTGAATAGGTCCGTCTTTGGTTTGCAGTGTCAGGCTGATGTGACCGGATTGATTCCGGTTTGCCACGAGGCCCTCCGGGCGGAGCAGGGCACCCTCGGCATTGGCGGCCAGATTGGCCGCCAGACTGGGCATGTCCAACACCAAATCCGATAAGCGGTACACGGTGCCTTGAAAGTCAGGATGATCAAGTGCCGCTGGCCTGTCGCGGCCGGAAAGACGGTGCGCTCGCCCGCGCAAAGCGCGGCTGGCCAGCATGGCCTGCATCCGCGCGCCCAAACCGCCGTTGGACCAGAGGCAGAAGGGCTCACTGAACTGGTGGGTCTGGCTTAAGTCCACTTCGCCTTGGCCACCAAGGCAATCCCGCCAGCGTGCGGGCATTTCGGCCAGTGCTTGGGCGGCGGCACCGAGGTTTCCCCCCAGTCCGTACTTAACCCCGCCGTGGATCATGCCCTGGGAGGCCATGCTCTGCACCCCGCCCAGAGCCTTGGTCTCCAACAGTGCCGAGTCATAACCGGCACCTCGCAAACGGTTAATCAGCCACAGGCCCGCAATGCCGCCGCCAACCACAGCAACGTCCAATTCAATGACCGGTAGGCTTGGCGCCATGGGATTCACTCGCAGACAAAAACCCTATTGTAACGCGTATAGGCACTACCACGGGGAGCCCAGGCCCACGAGCGTTAACGGGAGTGGTATCCTGTGCACCGATTTTGCTCCGTTAAGGCTTATCCATGCGACTTGTCTACAGTCTGATTCTCTACCTGGCGACGCCCCTGGTGCTTGTGCGCCTGCTTTGGCGTGCACTGCGGGCTCCGGATTATGCGGACCGATGGGGGGAGCGGTTTGGTTGGGTGCCAAATTTAAAAACCGACAAAACCGTGATCTGGTTGCACACCGTCTCGGTGGGCGAGTTTCTGGGCGCATTACCGCTGGTTCGGGCTTTGCTGCAGGAGCCTGATGTTCAGCTGGTGATCACCACCACCACACCGACTGGATCCGAGCGGGTGCGGGCTACCCTGGGGGACCGCGTTCGGCACGTTTACGCGCCCTACGACTTACCCGACTGCGTGGCTCGCTTTTTGAAGCGCACCCAGCCGCGGGTGTTATTGATCATGGAAACCGAACTCTGGCCCAACACCATTGCCGCCTGCGCCAAGCGGGAAATTCCGGTGGTGTTGATCAACGGCCGGCTGTCCGCAAAGTCCGCGCGTGGTTATCAGAGGTTCGCCGGCCTCACCCGCCCAATGTTGCAGCGACTGACTGCCGCCGGTGTGCAAGGGCAGGCCGATGCCGAACGGTTTCAGGCCTTGGGGCTCTCGCCAGAAGCTTGCCAGCTTACCGGTAATATCAAGTTTGATTTGACGCTGGATGAGGGGGTGCGCGAACGCGCGGCCCAATTGCGCGAAGAGTGGACTGGTGGTGGCCAGAGACCGGTGTGGATCGCCGCCAGTACTCATCAAGGCGAAGATGAACCCATCCTCGAAGCCTATGTGCAACTCTCGCGTCTCGTGGACGCCAACCCGCTGCTGGTTTTGGTGCCGCGCCATCCGGAACGCTTTGACTCGGTCACCGCCCTCTGTCGGCGCCGCGACCTAGCGACAGTTCGGCGCAGCCTGCAAGAACCTGTGGATGATGACATCCAGGTGTTGGTGGGCGATACCATGGGCGAACTACTACTCTTTTTCGGCGCCAGCGACATCGCTTTTGTGGGCGGCAGCTTGATTCCCAACGGCGGCCACAATCTGGTGGAACCCGCCGCTTGGGGGCTGCCGTTGTTGAGCGGACCCAGCCAGTTTAATTTTGCGGAAATATCCCGCCTGTTGATCGAAGCCGGCGCCTTAACCTTGGCGGAAACGCCCGAACAGTTGGCGAAGCAGTTGGCGGCCCTGATTCAGGATCCTGAACTGCGCCGTAAGCGTGGCGAGGCCGCGCTCGCGGTCACCGAAGGCAATCGCGGTGCTTTGGAGAAAACTCTGGAGCTAGTGAAACGGTACTGGTAAGGCGCAATCCTGGAAAAAGCGCATAATTCGGCTCGCCGGGCGGCATAGGGTGAAGCAAAATGATGCTCTTAGTACTGCATGGCTGAACACTCACCCTGCGCGGCCCGAGGGCCAGCTTACAAAGCTGCGAATATTTATTCCGGACATCAGTGCGTAGTACCGGGGGAATCATGTCCGACTATCAACGCGTCGCCAAAGCCATTGCTTATCTCATTGACAGGGTGGGCGAGCAGCCCAGCCTGGAAGAGGTGGCCGCTCAGGTGCACCTGAGTCCCGCGCACTTCCAGCGCTTATTCAGCCGCTGGGTGGGTATTACACCCAAACGTTTTTTGCAGGTCCTGACCCTGGAGCGAGGTAAGCGCCTGATGTTGGAGCCGGGCTCGCTTTTGGACGTGGCGGGGGCCAGTGGTCTAAGTAGCAGTTCGCGTCTGTACGACCATTTTGTCACCCTGGAAGCCATGACGCCGGGCGAGTATAGGCGAGGCGGCGAAGGGTTAACCATCGACTACGGCGTTCACGCCACAAGCTTCGGATCGCTTTTTCTGGCGGCCACCGAGCGCGGCGTGTGCCGAGCGGCTTTTTTAGATGACACCGATGGCGAAGAGCAACTGGCCCTGGTGCGCGCTTGTTGGCCCAAGGCCCGATTGATCTCTAACCCGGGTGTTACCGAAGCGCTGGTGGCCACCATGTTCGAGCGCAAGCCGACGTCGGAAAAGCCGCTCTCGCTGTATGTGTCCGGCACCAATTTTCAGGTAATGGTATGGCGCGCGCTACTGCGCATACCACCGGGTAGAGTGATCAGCTATTCGCAGCTGGCCGCGGCCCTGGGGAATCCAAAAGCCACCCGTGCAGTAGCCGGTGCCGTGGCGGCAAACCCAGTTGCTTTTACCATTCCCTGTCACCGAGTGATTCAACAAAGCGGCGCCTTGGGTGGCTACCGGTGGGGACCGGTGCGCAAGCAGGCCATGCATCTGTGGGAAAACGCGCACTACAGCGAGTCTGAAGATGAGCCGCTGCCTGACCGAGTCAGGTCGACGTTAGACTAGGACCACCACCAGCATTCCCACTAAACCCGCGCCCAAGGCGTAGTAGAGCATTGGCCCCAGGGTCATGCGAATGATCTCGCCTTCCCGCCCGTTCAAATTCACCACGGCCGCCGCCGCCACTACGTTCATCACGCAGATCATATTGCCCGCGTTGGCGCCGAGCATCTGCAGGGCTAAAATTAACCGGGGCGGTAATTCCGCGGCCACGGCTGCTTCGTATTGAAGACCGGAGAACATCATGTTGGAAAAAGTGGCCGAACCGGCAATGAACGTACCCAGAGCGCCCACAAAGGGCGCCACCAGTGGCCAGTAGCCGGCAATGGCGCCAGCCGCCAATTCCGCCAGCTCCGTGGGCATGGCCGCCAGGTCACTGGCGTTGATATCCGAGTTGAGAAAAATCCGCACCATCGGCAGGGAGGTCCCCAGAGCAATAATCGCCGGTAGCAGACTGCGCGCCGAAGTAGCCCAAGTGCGGGCCGCTTCGCGCACAGGCAGGCGGTGCAAGGCAATGGTGATCAGTGCCGTCAGGGCAAACAAGGTACCCGGCAGGTAGAGGGGGCTCAAGCTCGCGCTGATGGGGGTGCCCAAGATATTGTTCCAGCCCAGTGAGATGCCCTGTAGCCAGGCTTTAAGCGGCAGCGCATCGAGGCGCGTGACCACCAGCAGAAGCACCGCCAGTATGTAGGGGGTCCATGCCTGCCACAGATTCAGGTTGGGGGTGACATCCGGCGCCGCGTCGTCTTTAAGGTCGCTGTCATTGGCCAGCCGCCAGGGTTTTTCCGGCAACAAAAAACCTCGTCGAGCGGCGGTGACCATGAGCGCCAGACCAATCAAGGCGCCTAACACTGAGGGAAATTCCGGCCCCAGCAGCCAGGCCACCAACCAGGCCGGTACAGTAAATGCCAGACCGGACAGCAGTGCAAAAGGCCAAAGCGCCAGCCCTTCCCGCCAACGGCGGTTGGCGCCAAAAAAGCGGGTTAACAGGGCACACATAATCAGCGGTAAAAAACTCGATATAACGATATCAATGCTGATGGCGGTGAGGGCAATGGCGGTCAGTTCTTCCAAGTCCGTGCCGGGCAGGCCCTGGGCGATCCCCACCAACACTGGTGTGCCTACGGCCCCAAAGGATACGGCGGTGCTGTCAGCAATCAGCGCCAGGCTTACCGCCGCCATGGCGGGAAAACCCAGTGCTACCAGCAGGGGGGCGCCAATGGCAGCGGGCGTACCAAAACCGCTCACGCCCTCCAAAAAGGAGCCAAACAGCCAGGCGACAATAATCACCTGAACGCGCCGATCGGGAGAAATATGAAAAAAGCTGGTGCGGATAACAGTGAGCGCGCCGCTGGCCTTGAGGGTATTCAGAAGCACTATGGCCCCGAACACAATAATGACGATGGAGCTGGCCACTACCCAGCCTTCCAGAACCGAGGCGGCCAGTTGAATGCCGGGTACGCGCCACGCCAGCCAAGCCAGAGCCGCCGTGATCAAAAGGCTTAAGGTCATGGCGCGGCTGGCGGGTAGGCGCAGCACCACCAGCAGCACAAACACTGACACTACGGGCATTACTGCGGTGAGCAGTTGCAATAACGTCATGGCGAAATCCGTTCGTTCCTTTGGTTTTCAACAGCCTGCTAGCTTTCCTCTTTCAGCGGACGCAGAGCCTGGGTCTCATCAATGTAAAGAAAACCATCGTAGCGCAGAGTCAGTATGGTGGGTACGTAGGCTTCATTGGGCGGGCGGTAAATCACGCCTATGGCCCTTTGGTGTAGCGGTGTTACCAGTGCGCCGGAGCGCGCTTCCTCGGTAAAGAGCAGCAGCGCCGTGTTCAAACCGCTGTTGTGCATCAGGGCTTCATAAGTGCTGGGCTGAGCCGGTGGCACGGTCATCACCTGACGAGCAGCGCCCCAGTTGTGGCCAGCGACGACTTCGCCCTTGTTGGTGCCAAAACCAAGAATAAATACCTGATCCGAACCTTCGCTCTCCCGCGTCAGCCGGCCAATATTGACCTCGCCGCGATTGCGCATATCGGTAGCGGCGGAATCGCCCACGTGGGTGTTGTGGGCCCACACGATGCCGCGACTCTGGTCACCATAGCGCTCTGCGATACGCAACATCTGCTCGTGCATAAAACGCGCCCGGGTATTCCACGATTCGGGACCATCGGTGGTGGCCGCGTGAAACTGTGCCTCCGCCCGCTTTACCACCAAAGCGTTTTGCTTGGCGACCCACAGGTCCTTGTTGGCTTCAGCGGGATTTTCGCCCATAGCAGCGCGCAAGCGTGCAGCTACGTCGGCGACTTCGTCGTTTAGCCGGCTACCGCCGCCCATAAGATAGCGGGCGTAGCCGCGCATGCCTTCGGGAAAGTCGAGAATTCGGCTGTAAACGTCAGCGGCAAATTCGTAGTTGTCCTTGTCGTTTTCACGCAACCACTGCAGTACTTCTGTAATGGCGCTTTCCGGGTCTTGCATGTCCAGTCCAAAAAGCCCGACGCGTTGGTCTTCATCCAGCTCGGCGTTGTGTTCGCGCAGCCACTCAATAAAGCTGAGGAATTCCTCATTGGCCCACATCCAACTGGGCCAGCGGGTGATGTTTTGTTTGGTCCAGGCGCGCGCATTCTGCTCGTCATCGGTGCGCAGTTTGACGTACTCGTTGAGTCGATAAATGGAAGGCCAGTCGCCCTCTACTCCCACAAAACGAAAGCCTTTGTGAGTGATGAGGTGTTGGGAAATTTGGGCGCGTTTCTGATAGTACTCGCGCGTCCCGTGGCTGGACTCCCCCAGCAGAACGAAACGCCGGTCGCCAATGGCTTGATACAGCGGGGCTAGATCGTCGTTAGTGGCAATGGCGTGGGCGCTGTTGCGGAAAAACTGTTGGTACTTTTCTTGTGGTGTGGCTTCTTGCGGCTCGGCGCTTGCCGTCGTGCCAACACAGAGCGCAAGAGAAAGTCCCGTGAGCCATAGTGTCCATGTGGGAAAATGTTGGCGTAAAAAATCGGTCATACTAAGCCTCATTATCACAGTGGTCCGAAAGGGGACGGTCAGTCTTCTCCCCAGCGCGGCATTAGATCCTGTTCAATGCCCAATTGGTCGAGTATGCGCGCGACGATAAAGTCGATGATTTCTTCAATAGTCGTGGGCTGCATATAAAAACCGGGGCTGGCCGGAATAATGACCGCGCCCATACGCGTGAGCGCCAACATGTTCTCCAGGTGTACGGCCGAGTAGGGCGCTTCTCGGGGCACCAGGATCAATTGCCGGCGCTCTTTCAATGCCACGTCCGCGGCGCGTTCAATCAAGTTGTTGCTGGCGCCGTGGGCAATGGCGGACAGGCACCCGCCGCTGGCGGGGCAAATAACCATGGAGCCGGGGGAGCTGGAGCCGGAGGCGACGGGGGAGAACCAGTCTTCGCGGCTAAATAGGACCAGTTGATCATCGTTGGCGCCGTAGCGCTGGGCCAGCACCAACTGCTGGTCTTCCAATTCATCCGGCAGTTCCAGATTGGTTTCGGTGCGAATCACTACCTGCGCTGCACTGGATAACAGCAAGTACACCCGGCAGTCGGCCGCCAATAAGCATTGCAGTAGGCGTAGGCCATACTGAGCACCCGAGGCGCCCGTCATGGCCAGGGTCACGGTACGAAGGGGTTCCATGGATCTTCTCCGGTTTGGGTATTAAAGCGCGTGTTTGCGCATTTGCTCGATCAATTTCTGGTGCAGCCCATCAAAACCGCCATTGCTCATAATGACCAGATGACTGTTAGGCTCTGACAAAGTCAGTGTGGCGTGAATCAGCTCGTCCAGGCTGTGCATCAACTTGGCGGGGACTGGGCTTTGGGCGACGGTGTCTTCCATATCCCAATCCGCCCCCGGCGGCTGATACCAAAAGACCGCGTCCGCGTCGGCACAGGCGTTATTGAGCCGGTCCCGGTGTACGCCCATGCGCATGGTGTTGGAGCGGGGCTCAATCAAGGCGATGATTTTATCCGTGCCCACTTTGGCGCGCAGGCCCGCCAAGGTGGTCTGAATGGCGGTGGGGTGGTGGGCGAAGTCGTCGTACACTTTCACGCTATGAATGTCCGCCAAACACTCCATGCGCCGCTTAACGCCCGCAAACTGCGACAGCGCTTGGCCACTGACCTCTGGGCTGACGCCCACATGCCGAGCGGCCAGCACGGCCGCTAGACCATTGAGTACGTTGTGCACACCGGTGTGCGCCCAATCCACTTGACCCACACTTTGCCCGTTGTGCAACAGCTCGAAACGACTGCCGTCGGCATTTACGAGCCGTGCTTGCCAGGGGGCGGGGGTATCGCTTAGGGCGAATTCTTCTCGGGGTGTCCAGCAACCCATGTCGAGAGTGTCTTCGATGGCTGGCTCTGCGGCGGGACTGATGATCAGTCCTTCACTGGGGACTGTGCGCACCAAGTGATGAAACTGACGCTGGATGGCGGCTAGGTCCGGGAAAATATCCGCGTGGTCGAATTCCAGGTTGTTCACTATCAGGGTGCGCGGGCGGTAGTGAACGAACTTGGAGCGCTTATCAAAAAAGGCGCTGTCGTATTCGTCGGCTTCCACGACGAAGAACGGTGTCTCCCCTAAACGCGCCGATTGAGGAAAATTCTGGGTGACGCCGCCGATCAAAAAACCCGGCGCCATGCCAGCGTATTCCAAAATCCACGCGAGCATGCTGGCGGTGGTGGTTTTGCCATGGGTGCCCGCGACGGCGAGTACCCATTTGCCGGGCAGCACCTGTTCGCGCAGCCATTCCGGACCGGAGGTATAGGCCAGCCCTTCATTCAGTAGGTATTCCACAGCGGGGTTACCGCGACTTAACGCATTGCCCACAATCACTAGGTCGGGGGCAGGTTGCAGGTGTGTCGGGTCATAGCCGGACATCAATTCGATGCCCGCGTCGGCCAGCTGGGTGCTCATGGGCGGGTACACGTTGGCGTCACTGCCGGTGACTTTGTGGCCCAGCTCGCGAGCCAGCAGCGCCAGGCTGCCCATAAAAGTACCGCAAATTCCGAGAATATGAAGGTGCATGCCAGTCTCTTTTGCTTGTGTAAAGTGGCTTCTGTAGTCTGGAAAGGATAGCCTGCGTTTCGAGACACGCTGTGGATACGTCCCTGTACGCTCCGCGTCGGCTTCCTGCCTCCGAGGGTCTCGAAACGCAGGCTATCCTTTCCTCCCGCCCCCCGCGCAGTCTCGAAACACTGAGATATCTTCCTTCGCTTCAAAGACTCAATTTCCCGGCATCGTACCCGGGCTAGGCGCTCGCCAGCCCCACTAAGTGCTGCAGCTGATTTTGCTGTTTGTGCAACAGTGCCTTGTAAGGGGGCTGGATGTCCAACAGACGGCCGGAGTCGAGATCGAGTTGTAAGTGTTGCAATAAGTCGTCATCAACTAAATCGGGGGCGAGAAAGATTCCAGTGGTTTGTTGGGCACCGTCGCCCAGTTGGGCTACCAATTCCTGAACCAGACTCGCGTCGTCATCTTCGGGCAGAGGGTAAATATGTGCGCCCAGGCGTAATTTGGGGCCCGGATTGGTGGAAGATAATTCGCTTAGCAGCCAGGCGCTACACAAGGCTCGCAAACTACAGTCACTGATGTCGTGACCTTCGAAATCAATAAGTAGCCAATTTTGGGACAGCGCGTGGCGCTTTCCGCCGTATAGTGCGAGCACTCCCTGAAGTTGTTCCTCCAGGCGCTCCACCAATTGAGAAAAACTCTCCAGGTTTAACTGTCGATGCAGCAGGGGCAGGTTGCGGATCTCCAGTGCCAGGCGCAGGGTGACGGGGTCTCCCAAAGGCTCCTCGGGTAGTGGTTCTTCGGTATCTTCCTCTGCAGCAACGCGAAATTTGCCTAGGGCATCCGGTGCCCAGGGCGCTGCCATGGCCAAAAGGACGGCCAGGGACCAGAGCCAAAAAAACTGTCGGTCTTGCGCGGTGGCGGCGGGAGGCTCCATGGCGATGCGTAAGTAGCCGCCGATGTTGTTGTGTAGGGCGATGGGCGCGCTGTGGCTCAGTGCTTCTTCCGGTGAAGAACCGCTCTGCACCAGGAGTCTGTGCTCCACGTCGTGAATCGTGGCCCCAGAGACGGACGGGTGTCGGGTTAACTCCTGCAGAATAACCTGCAAGCTGATCAAATCCTGGTTCAGCGTTGGGTTGACGGCCTGCCGCGCCGCGCTGTTGGCCAGGGATTGGCCAAAATGCGCCAAGTGGAGCTCCTGGTTACGCTGGCTGTGATGCCAATAGAGCAGGCCGGCCACCAACCCCAGAACGGCGATTACCGCACTGCAGAAGGGAAGGAGCGGGCGCGAGGCCAGGCGTTGCAAAAGGGGCATGGGACGTCCATTGTTGTTGGCGAAGAGAACCGTCGGATTTAGCAGTCTATTCTAGCAGGCTGTTGAAAAACTATCTGCGTGGCCGCTGCGGCGTTAAAAACGGGCTCAAAATGCTCATTTATTGCACATAAACTCCGCTTTTTCGCCTATTTTTGCCTTGCATCGCCTGCCTCGAAAACGTTTTTCAACAGCCTGCTAGCGTAAATAGCCCTGCCCATGCAGGAGGCGGTATAATGCCGCGGTTTTTGTTTGCCATCCGCGCGCCGGGCGTCTCCGGCGGTGCTTCGACCAAGTGAGCCTGTGTGAAAGACATTCTATTGATCAATGTGTTCGGCGACGACAAGCCCGGCGTGACCTCGGCCATCACCGGTCTGCTGGCCAAGTACGATGCGAGCATCCTGGATATTGGCCAGGCCGTTATCCACGATAATTTGGCGCTGGGCATGTTGGTGGCACTGGACGGAAGCCAGATTGCCGGCGACGCCCTCCAGGAGGAAATCCGGCAGCGCTTGGCTGGCCTGGAAGTGCAGGTGCGTTTTGAGGCCATCAGCCGGGAGCGCTATCAAAGCTGGGTGGACCAGCAAGGTAAGCCACGGCACATAGTGACCTTGTTGTCGCGTCAGGTAAGCGCAGAACAAATAGCGCAGCTGACCGCCATTACGGTTAAGCACGATTTGAACATTGATCACATCAACCGCCTGTCCGGGCGAGTACCCCTGGAATCAATGGGCGAGCGCAGCAACGCGTGCGTGGAATTTTCCGTGCGCGGTATTCCAGAAGACGCCAGCGTTTTGCGCGCCGACTTTATGGAGTTGTCCACGCGCTTGGAAGTGGACATCGCTTTTCAGAAAGACACCATTTATCGTCGCAATCGGCGCCTGGTGTGTTTCGATATGGATTCCACGCTGATTGAAGCCGAGGTGATCGACGAGTTGGCTAAAGCGGCTGGTGTTGGCGATCAAGTGGTGGCCATCACTGAAGCGGCCATGCGCGGAGAACTGGACTTTAAACAGAGCTTTGCTCAGCGCCTGGCGCTGTTGCAGGGGCTGGATGAATCGGTGCTGGAGGACATAGCCCGCAATCTTCGTTTGACCGAAGGCGCGGAAAAATTGATTACCGCGCTAAAAAGGCTCGGTTACAAAACCGCTATTTTGTCCGGCGGCTTCGAATACTTTGGGCGTTTTCTCCAGCAGCGTTTGGGTATTGATTATGTGTACGCCAATCAGCTTGATATTGAAGACGGGAAGGTCACCGGTCGCGTGGCTGGGCCGGTGGTGGATGGCGAGCGCAAGGCGCAGTTGCTGGCCATGCTGGCGGAGCAGGAAGGCATAGCGTTGGAGCAGGTTATCGCCGTAGGTGATGGCGCCAACGATCTGCCGATGCTAAACGTCGCGGGTCTGGGCATTGCCTTCCGGGCCAAACCCTTGGTGAAGGCGTCCGCCGAGCACTCCATTTCCACCTTGGGGTTAGATGCTATTTTGTACCTATTGGGCTTACGGGATCGCGACAGCCTGCCCTAGCGAGTTAGCCGAAGCGCAAAAAAATCGTAGTAGTAAAACGCTCGAGTGATGGAAACCGTTTAGGTTTCCATATTGAAGTCGTAGCTCATGGAGGCGCTGGGTTCTTGCAAGTAGTAACCCTGAATGTAATGTACGCCCGCCTGCCATAGGGTGGCCAGTACGCTGGCATTTTCCACGAAAGGTACGATAGTGGTGACGTTTTCGGCGTGCAAATCTTTGATGAGATTAATCAGTGTCTCGGGTTTCTCGTTGTTATCCTGAATATCCTGCGTGAAGGAGCCGTCCACTTTCACGAAGCTCAGTTCCACATGTTTAAACACATTGAATGGGTTGAGCGAGCAACCAAACCCGCTGATGGCCATTTTGGTTTTAAGGCCTTTCAAGCTTTGGGCAAACGCCTTGGCGGCATTCAAGTGGTTGGTAATGTCCACTTCATTGGCTTGGAATACGATGCTGTCGCTGGATAATTTGGCCGCTTTAAACGCGACGCCCAACCAGGGCGGCAGGGACTCATCGCAGAGCGACTCACGGCTCAAGTTGACGATAAGTTTGGTTTTGTTGCCTTTCTCCCGGTGCTGGGACAGCATTTTGATGGATTCCAGGATCACCCAGCGATCAATTTTCCCGCCCACGCCCATTTTGTTGGCGGTTTCCAGAAATTCTTTTGGGGATACTTCTTCGTCTTGGTCATTGAGCATGCGCAGCAGTACTTCGTAGTACTCTTCCTCTGAACCGCGCAGGCTGATGATCGGTTGGAACAGCAGGCGGAAGCGGTCGGAATCCAGGGCGTGCTGTACTTCAGAGGCAATGTCGCGCTCTTGCTTTTCGTCCTCGGTCATTTCCGGTTCGTACAGCCGGGCGGCATTTCCGCCGTGCTCGGCGCGCGCCTTTTCCATAGCGTTCACGGCCTGATCAATGGCCGCTTCAGCGCTGGTGGTGGTGTCATTGATTAGCGACAGGCCGATGCTGGCGGTTATCTGTAATGTCTTGCCGTCGACATCGACAATATGGTCTTCGATGACCTTACACAGCTTTTCCGCTCTAAGGACGGCGGCATCGGCTTTGATGTTGTGCATCAGAAGTGTAAACGTGCTGTCTCCGAAACGCGCCAGCAGATCCCCTTCTTGAGCTTGTGCGCGCAGTAGGGCCGCCAAGTCCACCAGTGCCATATCCGCACCAGCCACGCCAAAACTGGCTTGCACCTGTTCGGCGTAATTATCCATGTCAATGTACACCAGGCTGGATTCGTGCCCGTCGCCGGGTTCGGCGTCCACCAGTTTTTCCAGCCTGTCCACCAGGTACTGGCGGTTGTACAGGCCAGTGGCCAGATCCTGCCACTTTATTTCCTTAATCTGCGCGACCAACTCCTCGCTTTGTTCCGCCGCTTGGTTGGCTCGGGCGAGAAATTGAATGCAGGGCTCTTCATCAAAAGTCGCTCGGGCGACTTCCAAACTTATAGGCGTCGTGCCGCCACCGTGTTTGACGCCGGTAAATTCCAGCTTGGTGCTTTCAGCCTCTTCACCCTTGAGGGTAAAGTCCTTCAAAAAGTTCTTTAGGCTCTTCTGATCTTTTTCGTCCACCATGTCCATGATGGGCAGGCAGTCGATATCGTCACGATCGGCGTAGCCGAACAATTCCGCGAAGGATTCGTTGGCATAAAGGTAGAGGCCGTCCTGGACATAGGCAATGGCATCCCGTGAACTGTCCAGTAAGTGCTGGCTGCGGCGCTCTGCTTCGCGAAAACGTCGTTCTGCCAGGCGCCGTAACTGGCGCTGCTCTCGGTTTTGGAGCTCTCGTTGGATGGCCAGAAGTAGGTGTTGATCCTGGTCCAGGGGAATAACATCACAGGCGCCGATCTTGAGGCCATCGACCACTGCAGCGCCAGTCTCGTCGTCGGTGAGCAGAAGAACGGGTACGTCGCGGTTAAGTCGGCGGATCTGTTTGACCGCCGTAGCGGGAGTGACGTTGCTGGTTTGGTCGTGGCCGATTAGCAGGTCCCACGCCTGTTCCTGGAGTAGCTTGGCGAGCACTTCCTCACTGGTGACATGCTGGGCCCGGTTGGGGCGTCCCGCGTTGTGTAGCATGCTGATCAGCCGTTCGGCCTCCGTGCGCGAATCGTTTAATATCAGCAGACGAACAGTCTCATTGGCATCCATAACAGCGTATTTGCACTCTTTGCTACAGGTTTGGGGGCGGTGAACGGCAGCGCATTGGTTATTGACGTTGGGCGCTGCGTTCCAGGCGCCGCCGATACCGTTGAATCAACCCTGTATCGGCAGGGGGTTGCGGTGTCGAATGCCACTATCTTAACTCATTCGCTATTAGCCTCAATGCAATTTGTTGCATTTCGTGCCACTTTAAGCCTTAGAAATCATCCGAAGGCCTTCGGCGAGTGGGACTGCCCTCTAACTCTCGGAACTCAAACTGGCTGATGGCGCCCGTGGAGAACCGCCGCCTGGTCAGCTGAAGAGTCCGCTCCGGTCGGGTCCGCTCGTTGTCCAGGCCCTCTGTGGGCTGAAAAAGCCGCACTTTACTGTATTCGTGAAAGGATACGGCGTTCATGATCAAGGTGGCGGGCTGGCCGATGGCTTTCATCGGTGGCACCTGCAGGGCACGCATGAATTCCGACTCCTCTCCGGACTTTTGAATGACCGCCGCCGCCAAAGGCTGGGCTTGCGGCGCCAGTATTTGCAGCCCGAGAAGCGTGGCATTGCGAGTCTGTTGCATCCAACGCACCACCGCCAGGCTCCATTTGTGCCGCCCTTCTTCTCGAATTCCCAGCAACTCACCGGCTTTTACTTGGGAGGGAATCTGCTCGCGCCACTCCAGGCAATAACCGCCCAGACTGGTGTCGACGATGGGAATGGCATAAATGGGGTGTTTCCCCTGGTACACCTCTTTATGCCGTTGTTTGATACTGCGTTCTATATTGATACTCGGTAAGTTGTTCCCGGCCAGGCGCGTTTTACCTACATCGAATGCGCTGTCCCAGGGGTCGTCCCCGTCCTCGGCCTCGAGCAAGGCGGAGCGCCGCTCGGCAAACGGACTCTTGTCATTGCCGTACACGCCGCTTTCCTGGTTTAAAAACTGCTTGAAAGGCACCTGTCCAGCGAGCTGGAAGTGTAGGTTCGACAGACCTACAGTCAGTTCCACCTGACCTCGTCTTGATTGACGCTCGAAACTGCGCTGACTGACAGTGTTCCAGGAGCGGATCAAATGTTCGTTAAGTGGTGGCAGGAGCCCGTATCGGTTGCGATCGGAGCGGCCACTCGCAGGTTTTTCAGCGCTGAGCGCGGCCACAAGTTGGCTGCAGTCGATTTCCCGAATGTTGTGTACGCCCTCGGGCAGTCGCGATTTGTAGACGGGCGGCTGATTGCCCTCCAGCGCGACGGCATAGAGGCCGTCTTTCTGCCCCCGGTTGTAATTCATCAGCCGCGCCATGGGCGCCAGCTCTTCGAGTGCTCTATAAGTGGTGGTGATTTCTTCCTGGCGCAGCTGGTTGGGATGCGCGCACTCCAGTAGCAGCAGACGCATATAGGTCAGCTCAACGGTGTTCAGGCCCGCGTGGTGGGGCAGCGGATCCTCTACAAGGTGCTGGTGAAGTTGTGTCTCTTCCGCCAAGGCGTATAGCGCGTGCAGTTCGTTCCACAGCTGCGCTGGTCGGGGGGTATAGAGTTGGTAGCTGCGCAGCAACAATACCCCTAAACCGGTAACGCTGCGGTGAATGGCCAACGCCCATAGGTCCAATCCCTCGGTGCTGGTTTTGCGCTTGTGGGCAAAATCTGACACCGCCACCAAGTAGGCGTTACTGAGGTGTTTTTGCAGGGCTTGAGCAACGGTGGCGGCCTTTCGGGCCGGCTCAGGCAAAATCACGGGTTGATTCAGAAACTGGTGAGACAAGCCCTCAATGGCATGCTGCACAGCGGGGCGCAGAACTTCCAGCATTTCCATGCGCGTTTCGGGAGCCGTTTTCAGTCGCGCCACTTCAGGCAGGGCTTGGTACAGCATGCTGCACACATAGCTGGTGCGCGTCATGGGCAGTTCCTGAACCCAGTCGCGCACGGCCCCGGCCTTGTTACTTGCGCAGAAACTCAGCTCATCCAAGTCACGCTCGGGTAACTTGATGCGTTCCAGCCATTGATTCAGTTTCGTCTCATCCATCATTAATGAGCAACTCGGTGCTTGTGGGTTATCAGAGACTATAGCGAATTTTGGCTAACGTCGCAGAGTCTAGGGAGCGAGGCTCCCTAGACTACCGGGGTCTTGCTGTGGGCACCAGGAACTTCCCGAACCAGCTTGGGCACCAGATAGCCGGGCAGGGTATCCCGCAGCCCCTGGTGTAATTCGAGGGCGCGGGACACGGGGAGGTCAAAGTGCTGAGCACCGGTGACTTTATCCAAAAGATGCAGGTAATAGGGTAGTACGCCGCAGGCGAATAGGCGCTCACTGAGCTCATGAAGCGCTGCCAAGGAGTCGTTGACGCCCTTCAGCAGTACAGTTTGGTTGAGCAAAGTGATACCCGCGGCACGCACCCGCCCTAAAGCCTCGGCCAAGTGCGCATCGATTTCGTTGGCGTGGTTGCTGTGGATGACCAGGCTGGTATCCAGTCGGTGGTTGGTCATCCAGCTCAGGCATTCGTCATCAATCCGACTGGGGATGACCACTGGCAGGCGGGAGTGGATGCGCAAACGGCGCACATGCGCAATGGCCTCGACGGCTTGAGTTAGCCACGTCAGGTGTCGATCCGGGGCGCTGAGTGGATCGCCACCGCTGTAGATGACTTCAGTAATGCTGGAATCGGCGGCGATATAGTCCAGTGCACGCTGCCAGGCCGCGCGCCCGGGGTTGTTGTCCTGATAGGGGAAGTGACGCCGAAAGCAATAGCGGCAGTTGATCGCGCAGCTGCCGGAAACGATCAGCAGTACGCGGCCCGGGTATTTGTGGATAAGGCCGGGCACGGGATTGGTGCTTTTCTCCTGCAACGGGTCGGCGCTGTACCCCGGCGCCGCCAACAGTTCATCACCCAGCGGCAGCACCTGGCGCAACAGAGGGTCGTGGGCGTCACCCTTACGAATGCGCATGGCGTAGGGCCTGGGGACTCGCAAGGCAAAATCCCCTGCGGCGGCCAGCGCCGATGGCAACAATGCCGGATCCAGTTCCAGCAGTTCAATTAATTCAGCGGGGGAGCGAATCAGGTCGGTCAATTCATTTTGCCAGCGTGGGCCCTGCCATGTGTCTGCGGTTCGATGTATCATGGGCGCCTTTTGAAGCTTCTATTATCGTGAGGGTATATGGCCACCTATTCTATCAATGATTTCCGGGTCGGGTTGAAAGTCATGCTGGACGGAGATCCGTGCAACATCGTAGAGAACGAGCTGGTCAAGCCCGGTAAGGGGCAGGCGTTCAATCGGGTCAAATTGCGCAACCTGAAAACCGGACGGGTCTGGGAGCGTACATTCCGCGGCAGCGAACACTTGGAAGGCGCTGATGTGACCGACCAAACCATGGAATTTCTCTACAGTGACGGCGAGTTTTGGCACTTTATGGACCCCGACACCTTTGAGCAGCATCCCGCGGACAAAAACGCGGTAGGCGACACGGCAAAGTGGATCAAGGAGCAGGATAAGTGCATCGTCACCCTGTTCAATGGCGCGCCTTTGGCCGTTACTCCACCCAATCACGTAGAACTGGAAGTGGTGGAAACCGATCCTGGTTTGAAAGGTGACACAGCGCAGGGCGGCACCAAGCCCGCCACTCTGAGCACCGGCGCGGTGGTAAAAGTACCTTTGTTTATGAATGTGGGTGAAATCGTACGCGTAGACACCCGCACCGGTGAGTATCTGGGCCGCGCCTCCAAAGATTAGGCCGACTTATGACTTGGCGCCCCTCTGCCTCCTTGGACTCTTTGCGCGCCCGTGCACAGTTGTATCAACAGGTACGGGCGTTCTTTGCTCAACGGCGAGTGCTGGAGATCGAGGCGCCCGTTGTGGGCGCCGCAGCGGTGACTGACCCTTATATCGACTCGATTTCCGTTGTGAGTGGGAGCAGAACTTGCTACCTGCAAACCTCCCCGGAATTTGCCATGAAGCGCCTGCTCGCCGCCGGCAGCGGAGCGATTTACTCGCTGGGTAAAGTCTTTCGCAACGGTGAAAAGGGCCGCCGTCACAATCCTGAATTTACCCTGTTGGAGTGGTATCGCCCCGGCTTTGATGACCATCAGCTGATGGCTGAAGTGGCGCAGTTGTTGGAGCATGTGCTTCCCGGTTTGCCCGTGCAGAAAATTTCCTATCGGGACTGGTTCAAGTCTCTGCATCTGGACCCGCATACGGCCAGTGTGCCTGAGCTGGAAGTGGTGGCGCGGCAGTGGATTGAAACGGGTATTGAGTCTGACGACCGCAACCTGTGGCTCGATTTGTTAGTGACTCATGTGCTTGAGCCCAAGCTCGATTCGGGTCTGGTTTTTGTGTACGACTACCCGGCCGGTCAGGCCGCTCTCGCTCGCATTACTCCAGACGCTTCGGGGCAGCCAGTGGCGCGACGATTTGAAGCCTTTCTCAATGGCATGGAGTTGGCCAACGGGTATTGGGAGTTGACCGATGCCAGCGAGCAGGCCGAACGCTTCGAAGCCGATTTGGCCCGCCGCAGCCTGGAAAATCTACCCGTCTATCCCAGTGATCAGAAGTTACTGCAAGCCCTGGAGTACGGCTTGCCCGACAGCGCCGGTGTGGCTTTAGGAGTCGATCGACTGTTGATGTGTATTACCGGGGCAGGCACCATCGGTGAAGTCATTGCCTTCGATTTTGAGGCGCTTTGACGCGACACCACCGCATTCACGCCCTAGGGTGATAAAATTTCACCCTTAAACTGACGCAAGGACCCTCGTGTCTGACCTTAGCCTGTTACAAATTCTTTTAGCCAATCTGGCCCTGCTGGCAGGCGCCTGCCTGCAAGGCGTGGCGGGCTATGGTATCGGGACATTGGCGGCTCCCTTGATCTTTTTGATCAGTCCCGCGTTTCTCCCCGGTGTGATGATTATCAACGCCGTTCTGTTAAATGTATTGATGTTGGTGCGTAACCGCGCCAGCTTGAGCTTTCGGCCCGTTCGCTACGCTATTGGCGGCAACATTGTCGGCACCGTATTGGCCGGTTTTACCCTAACACTGCTCACCGAGCAGGGCTTTGCGCTGGCGTTTGGCGCTTTGATACTTTTAGCCGTGGCTCTCAGCGTTGTCGGGTATCGCCCGCACCTGTCGGATCGCAACAGTCTCTTCGCCGGGGGCGCGTCCGGGTACATGGGCACCATAACCGCCGTTGGTGGGCCACCTATGGGTTTGATTTATCAAAACGAGACCGGCCCCCGGGTGCGCGCAAACTTAGCCGCGTTTTTTCTTTTCGGAAGCTGCGCCAGTATTGTGGTCCTCGCGCCAGCGGGTTATATCGGTGTGTCGGAAATGAAACTGGTGGCGGTTACCTTTCCTGGGGTGTTGATCGGTTTTTGGTTGTCCGGATTGGTCGTGCACCGTCTCCCGTTCGGCGCTTTTCGCCCCATCGTTCTTGGTGTAGCAGCCGTGGCCGGTTGTGCCGCTCTGCTCAGAGGCATTTTCGCCTACGCATAATCTCAAGATCTCTTGCCGGATTGGTTGTTGGCCAATCAAATTACGCTTGTCGGCTTTAAGACGCTTTGTTAGTGTGAAAGACGGCTCCCGTTTTTTTGCACCGGC
Organism: Marinimicrobium hydrolyticum; assembly: GCF_030848505.1. Lineage (GTDB taxonomy): Bacteria > Pseudomonadota > Gammaproteobacteria > Pseudomonadales > Cellvibrionaceae > JAVDDU01. The sequence goes on along the minus strand of NZ_JAVDDU010000003.1, from coordinate 229,922 downwards.
TAGTCAGTCAAATGTCTTTTCTGGTGCCCCTTTCATGAGGAGACGTCTATGACCAATACCCATTTCACCATGCCCAAAGTTCAGATTCTGGTGGCCAACGCTGGCCAGGCCCGCTTTTTCAGTGTCGATAGCCCCACGGGGGATTTGCACGAATTGGGTGTGGATATAAATCCCGAAGCACGCATGCGCGGAGAGGATTTAGTGAGCGATCGCCCGGGCCGATTTCAGGACCGGAGCGTGAACGGCCGGAGTGCGGCGGAAGAGCCGACCGATCCAAAGGACGTCAGCATTCAGCGCTTTGCACGGCAGTTGGCTCAAAAGTTGGATCTTGAGCGAACCCAGGGCCGGTTGGAACGTCTATATCTGGTGGCATCGCCGCCGTTTTTGGGCGAGCTGAGGAAACATTTGAATGGCAACCTGAAACCCCTGATTGCTGATGAAATTGCCAAAGATTTTGGGCATATGGCGGCACGGGATTTACGCAAGCATCTGCCCGAACGATTAAAGTGAAGCCAGCGCCAACCGGGTTTCCGGGGACGCGCGGCAAGCGTGGAACAAAACCCTAAGGAGGATGTATGCAACGCAACGCAAGTGCTCATTGGGAAGGTGGCGTCAAAGGTCATGGTGAAATTTCTACCGCCAGTGGTGCGCTGGACAGCCGCCAGTACTCATTCGATACCCGCTTTCAAGATGCTCAGGGAACCAACCCTGAAGAGTTGATTGGTGCAGCTCACGCCGGTTGTTTTTCCATGGCGCTGGCCAAAATCCTCGATGAAGACGGCCATCACGCTGATCGCATCGACACGAAAGCGGGCGTAGAGTTGGAAAAGACGGGGGATGGCTTCGGCGTAACCCGGATCCACTTAAACTGCACGGCGGAAGTGCCGGGACTCGACAATGTGCGTTTCGAGGACGCGGCGACTAAAGCCAAGGAAAATTGTCCTATCTCCCAATTGTTGAAGGCGGACATCAGTCTGGAAGCACGATTGGTAGGGTAAGAGACACGGCAGAAACGGAACCGTTTAGTTTCGTTTCTGCCGTTCCGGCGTTTCCCCATTTTTTCATGTTTCTTTCAAAGTAATACATCTCCCCCCCTTGCCTGTTTTTAGTGTCTTTTCTCTCGGCGGGAGGTTTCTCTTTCGTGCCTTCCGTTACCGCTTCGGGAATGTGGGGGTGTTTCTCTTCGGGCATCACTCTCGGCTTTCTGTTCGCGAAGGTTTTTTCCCAGTAGGTCATCGACTCGGGCGGCGTCCAACGTTTCCTCTTCCAGCAGGGTTTCCGCCAGCAGTGATAATTTGTCCCGGTTTTCGGTTAGACAGCGCTCAACGTCTGCCTCAATACCGGTGATCAACCGATGCACCTCCGCGTCAACTCGTTCCAGCGTCGCTTCGCTGAAGTCCCGATCCCGCGCGATTTCCCGCCCAAGAAACACCTCTTCCTGGCTGGAGCTGCAGGAAACGGGTCCGACGGCTTCACTCATTCCCCAGCGGGACACCATGCGTCGGGCTAATTTTGTGGCTTGCTCTATATCGCTCTCGGCGCCACTGCTGACTTCGTGGAAAATTAACTTCTCGGCCATTCTCCCGCCGAGCATAACCGCGATTCGATCACGCGCATAGCTGGCCGACATATTCAGGCGGTCTTCGTCCTGAGCCTGCTCCGTGGCACCGAGGGCTTGGCCACGGGGAATAATAGTGACTTTTTCCAAGGGGTCCGCTTTGGGAAACAGTAAGGCCGTTAGCGCGTGACCTGATTCGTGATAGGCAATCACCCGTTTTTCCGCTGGCCCCATATTTTGTTCACGTTCGGCCCCCATCAGAATCTTATCCCGGGCGCGGTCGAAGTGATCCATATTGACTTGATCGGCGTTCTCGCGCCCGGCCAGCAGCGCCGCTTCGTTGACCAGATTTTCCAGGTCCGCACCAGAGAAGCCTACGGTACGCCGAGCGATAGCCGCGAGATCCACGTCCTCGTTCAGAGGAACTTTACGCACATGCACTTGTAGGATTTTTTCCCGCGCCTCCCGGTGAGGGCGGTCCAATATTACCTTGCGATCAAAGCGTCCAGGCCTCATCAGTGCCGGGTCCAGTACGTCCGGCCGGTTTGTGGCAGCGATCACGACAACTGTCTCGTGGGGTGAAAAGCCGTCCATTTCGGACAGAATTTGATTGAGCGTTTGTTCACGCTCATCGTGACCACCACCCACCCCGGTGCCTCTGGAGCGGCCAATGGCATCGAGCTCATCGATAAAAATGATGGCCGGCGCTTCCTTGCGCGCCTGCTCAAACATATCCCGAACACGAGAGGCGCCGACGCCCACGAACATTTCAATAAACTCCGAGCCGGAGATAGAAAAGAAAGGTACTTTGGCTTCGCCAGCCACAGCTCTGGCCATTATTGTTTTCCCAGTACCTGGAGGCCCCACCATGAGCAAACCGCGCGGTAGTTTGGCACCCAGGCGGCGGTAGTAGCTTGGGTCGCGGAGGTATTCCACAATTTCCCACAGGTCCTGTTTGGCGTTTTCGGCGCCGGCAATATCCTCAAATGTCTTGGAGGGTTGGTCGGCTCGAAAACGCTTGGCTTTGGAGCGTCCAAAACTGAACATGCCGCCGGATTGGTCGCCACCGCCCATTTGTTTTTGCATGCGCTGGGCGAAATAGAAGATCAGCAGCAGAAGAATTAGCCAGGGTAAAAAACCGATCAGCAGTCCGGCCCAAAGGTCTCCGCCGGTTTCCTCTGCGCTGATGTGTACATTGTGCTCCTCAAGAAGGTTCAGCAGGGTGCTGTCCGCGAACTCGGGAATATGACTGTAGAACGCTTGGGTTTGAGCCTGACCGTCGGCGTTAAAGGTCACTAGTTCGCCCCGGACTTGGTGACCTTCAAGTGTGACTTCCTGTACTTGGCCAGCGGTGACACTGTTTTTGAATTCGGTAAAGGACAGTTGCTCGGCATCACCGGGAGACAACCACTGAAAGAGCAGGAAGAATACAAACCCCAATAAGATAATATTTACATAGCGCAGCCATTGAGGGGGCTGCCGACGGGCGTCAGGCAGGGGCCCAAGATTCTGGTCGCCCTGCGACGGTTTTTTGGGAGGGACTTCGTCAGCCATGACACAACTCTCCTTGCTGCGAAAGCACGCGTCTTACTACTGTACGCCTTCCGAGGGTCTCAAAGCTCAGGGCTTCCTTTACGTTCTGCCCGATAGTATGTGGAGCTGGACCCCCGAGGCATGGTTAGGGTGAGTCTTGCAGGCTTTCCTGTTGCGCAACCCAGGCGTGTACCTCTTCTTCCAAAATGGTCAGAGGTACCGCGCCGCCGCCCAAAACCAAGTCGTGAAAGGCGCGCACATCAAACTGTTCACCCAGCGATTCTTGCGCGTAAGCGCGCAATTCCAGAATTTTGTTCATGCCCACTTTGTAAGAGGTCGCTTGCGCCGGCATCACGATGTAGCGTTCCACTTCGCGCACCGCGTCTGGCCGCCCCATAGGTGTCTGTCCCACAAAGTAATCGATGGCCTGCTCCCGCGTCCAGCGTTTGGCGTGAATGCCCGTATCCACCACCAGACGCACAGCGCGCCATAACTCCATGCCTAGGCGCCCGAAATCGGAATAGGGGTCCTCGTAAAAGCCCAACTCCTTGGGAATCAGTTCAGCGTACAGGCCCCAGCCCTCACTGTAGGCGGTGTAGGAACTGTGCCGACGAAAGCTGGGTAAATTGTCCATTTCCTGGGCGATGGCAATTTGCATGTGGTGGCCGGGTAGGGCCTCGTGATAAGTGAGCGCTTCCATCTGATACTTGGGTAAGTTCTGCATGTCATACAAGTTAATGTAATAGATGCCTGGGCGGGAGCCGTCCTGTGCAGGCCCTTGATAAAATGCTTTACCAGCAGACTGAGCTCTGAATGCTTCGACGGGGCGCACAATTAAATCCGCCTTGGGCAGGCGCCCAAAAAGCTCGGGCAACCGCTCTTCCATGGCGTCAATGAGTTCTTGGGTCTGCTGGAGAAAGGCCTCGCGGCCCGCCTCTGTATCAGGAAAGTAGAACTTGGGATGCTCGCGAAGGTAGCGAAAAAAATCATGCAGATCGCCCTCAAACCCCACTTCTTTCTTTAAGCCGCGCATCTCCTGTTGAATGCGCTTTACCTCGGCGACCCCAAGCTCATGAATTTCCTTGGCGGACATTTCAGTGGTGGTCATACGCTCCAATGCGTTGGCATAGTAGGCGTCGCCCTCGGGCAGTTTCCAGGCGCCGGCTTTGTCATCGGCTTGCTTTTCCAAGTCTTCCAGCGCACTGATTAACGCTTGGTAGCCCGGTTGCACCGAGTCCTTGAGGGCACTTTTCGCTTCTGTTAACAGTTGGTCCCGTGCTTCATCAGTCAAATCCAAATTGGCCAACTTCGCGCGGATGTCGGCCAGCAACGGGCTGTCTTCGGCGTCCTGCTGAAAGGGCGCGCCAGAAATTATGTTGCGGCTGTCGTCGATGACGTACGGATAAACAAAGTTCGGAGCCAAAATGCCTTTTTCCGCGCGTCGTTCGAGATTGGCGATCAGCTGTTGCATCAGCGGTGCCACGGATTGCAGGCGCGTAATATAAGCACGCGCATCTTCCGGCGTGTCGATGCGATGGTTATTCATGAGGAAGGATGGAATGCGTGCATGCAGACCAAACATTTGATTGACGGGGTAGTTATGATCGCGCCATTGGTAGGCATCAATACCCCGCTGTAACTGATATTCGAATAAGCGGTAGCTGAGTTGGTTGTCTGGGTTCAGCTGCGCGACGTCCAACTGTCGCAAGCGATCAAGTTGATCGATGCGCAGTTGCTGTGCGCGCTGATCCTGCGCTGGACTAATATCGTCCCATTGGTCGTACTGGGTTTTGCGCCCCAAATAGGTTTGGTACATGGGGCTGAGGGCGACCTGCTCTTCAAAGAACTGCTCGAACAATTCGCGGGCTTCGGCGTCCTTGGCATGAGCTTGAGACGCCGCGAATATTAAGGTTAAAGCTAGCAAGGTGTAACGCTGTATCTTTAAGAACATGGTGCCCTCGTGGTTCAGATTATGGACAGCTAACAGATTCGCTGGGCTTCACGTCCGCCAGCACCGCTTCAAGAGAGTGGCCGTGGCGTGCGTTGTCCACCAATATGGTTTCCGGAGTTGGCTGTTGGTTACGCAAAATCCCTATTTGGACAAACATCGGGTCTTCGGCGTTCGCTAGAGTTTGAAAATACTCGCGGCCTTTGGGTTCTCCGTCCAACCAAACGTCCACAAAGCCTTTCTCGGGATCGGTTGACCAGTGGATGTGCATGGCGACATCGCGCCAAACCCCAGCGCTGGCGAAGTCAGTTTCTTCCCAAAACGGCTCGGGCGCGCGGCTGGCTTGAAAGCCGAAGGTGGAGCCAACAATATTGAAACGAAAGATCTGCTGCCAGCTTTGATCCGATTCCCAGTAGCCCAGCTCGTGGCGACTTTCAGTCAGTGTTTCCGGCAGGTAAAAACTCCAGCCAAAGTAGGTGTCTTCGCCCTCGCGGGTGTATTCAGCGTCCGGTTGGTATTTGAATTCTGTGCGGTTGAGATCCTCACGGCCGTTCCAGAGAAATTCCTCATCCCCGGTGATGGTGACTTTGCCCGCCCAATCCCCGCGATAGGTGCATTTATCCTGGACGCTGAGCCCCTGGGCATGGATCAGGTTGTCCCACTGGGACAGATCTCCGGTGCTAAAGTCACCCCGCCATACCATGTCGTCGGCTTGGGTGGCGGCGGCGAGCGTGAGGGCGAGACTTAACGTGAGTGAACGATACATACAGTTTTCCCTTTGCTTGTTTTATTGTGTCAGAAGTTCCGGGCGTCAGCCTACCAAACCGCCCGAACGGTCGCACCCACTTTTGTACGTTGGTGGCCCAAGGTGCCCTGGGCCTGACCTGCGAATTAAGGGAGGGCGTTTTGATCGAGTGCTACGAGTGGGGTAGGTACTCCCGGACACGCCGTGAACCCATCCATGGGGGCTTGACGCCGACTTCCTGTCGGCGACAGTCCGGGAGTACCTACCCCACTCTCCGCTGTGCCACTTCGAAAGGCTCGGGAAATAAGGAAGTTGGATAGGCTTAGTGGCACCCAAGCGTCCCGCAAGGGTTTGGGGAGCTGCCTCCGGGACCCTTTGCAGCATGGATGCTGCAACGGAGCCTACATGGATGTATCAACGGCGTGTCCCGGAGGCAGATCGCCAAACCCTATCCACCGCCAGAAAAGAGCTCTTAGCCCTCGGACCAAAACCCTCGACGAAAACACTACTTCGACGAGCCAGGGGGAATAAGGCGCAGAAACTGAACAGTGGCGCCCAGGCCCGGCCAGTGCTGAGTTCGGTGAGGTTACCAAGCGTTGATTCACAATCTTGTACACAGGTTCTGTGGATAAACTGATCCGTATCAATTTGGAGCGGGCCCCCGTTCTGGATGATAGAATGCCCACAACTGTAGCAGTCTAGGGGAGAGAATATGTCTGAGTTGCCGGAAACCTTACGCGACAACGTCCGTCTATTGGGAGATCTTCTCGGCGACACTATCAGAGAACATGAAGGCCAGGCACTGTTCGACAAAGTCGAAGAAATTCGCCAGTTGGGAAAAACCGGACAGGAAGTAGAAGACGCCGAGCCCCTGGTGGACATGCTGGGCCAGTTGGATGACGCGCACATTCTGCCCATCGTCCGGGCCTTCAACCAGTTCTTAAACCTCGCCAACATCGCCGAGCAGGAATACTACGCCAGTGCCGAAGCCGAGCGGGAAGATGGACTCAAAGCCATGTTGCTGGACTTCTCCGCCACCTACGGCAAGGACGAACTGGCAACCGTGATTCGCAACCTCAGCATCGACCTAGTGCTGACCGCCCACCCCACCGAAGTGACCCGCCGCACCTTGATCCGCAAGTATGACCAAGTGGTCAACACCCTGGTGGACCGCAAACGCGGAAACCTGCTCGCCTATGAGCAGGACAAACACCACGGACGTCTGCACCGGTTGGTGGAAGAGATCTGGAGCACCGACGAAATCCGCAGCGAGCGACCCACTGCCGTGGACGAAGCCAAATGGGGCTTTGCGGTCATCGAAAACAGTTTGTGGCAAGCCGTGCCCGACTTTATTCGGCACCTGGATCGGCTCTGCTGCCGGCACCTGGACCAATGCCTGCCCATCGACTTACAACCGCTGAAATTCTATTCCTGGATGGGCGGCGACCGGGATGGTAACCCCAACGTTACTCACAAGGTGACCAAAGAAGTTCTGTTGCTGGGCCGCTGGATGGCCGCCGAACTGTACCTACGCGATGTGCACGGTCTGGGCAATGACCTTAGCATGCTCCACGCGAGCGCCGACCTGCGCGCCCGTTGCCCCGACAGCCCCACACCTTACCGAGAAGTACTTCAGGATTTGCGCCGCCGCTTGCAACTGACCCTTGAGTGGACCGAAGCGCGCCTGCGAGGTCAGGTTATGGTGCAACCGGAAGGCGTGGTGACGAGCCGGGAAGACCTGCTTGAACCGCTGATGCTCTGCTACCGTTCCCTGCGCGAGGTCGGCCTGCCGCACATTGCCAATGGTCCGCTCATCGACACCATCCGTCGTATCCACAGTTTTGGCATCAACCTGGTGCCGCTGGACATTCGGCAAGATGGCGAGCGTCACGTTCAGGTAATGGACGAGCTGACCACTTACCTGGAACTGGGAAGCTACAAAGACTGGAGCGAAGACGAGCGACAGGACTTCCTGTTAGCACAACTGCAAAGCAAGCGACCGCTGTTGCCCGTTGACTGGCCCATGAGCGAGGAAACCGCTGAGGTTCTGGCGACCTGCCGAGTGATTGCCGCCGAGCCTCGGGAAATTCTGTCCCACTACATTATCTCCATGGCCCAGCAACCGTCCGATGTTCTCGTTGTAGCCTTGCTGCTCAAAGAGTGCGGTATGCGCTGGCCCATGCCCATTGTTCCGCTGTTCGAAACTCTGGATGACCTGGACCGGGCACCAGAAGTGATGGGCCGCCTCTGGCAACTGCCCTGGTACAAAGAGTACACGGACGGCTGCCAAACGGTGATGATCGGCTATTCCGATTCGGCCAAAGATGCGGGTAAATTTGCCGCCACCTGGGCCCAATATAAGGCGCAGGAAAAACTCGTGAAACTGAGCGAGCAGCACGGCATCCAGCTGGTCTTGTTCCACGGTCGCGGTGGTACCGTCGGTCGCGGCGGCGGCCCGGTAGAAAAAGCCATGGCTTCTCAGCCGCCGGGTTCTGTGCGGGGTCGCATTCGCGTGACGGAACAAGGTGAAATGATTCGCTACAAGTTTGGTCAGCCGCGAGTCGCCTTTGCCAGCTTCTCTACCTATGTGGCGGCGACCCTGCGCGCCACCCTGTCACCCCACGCGGCGCCAGCCGAGGAATGGCGGACGCTGATTGAGGGTATGGCGGGGCAGAGCCTGGAGGCCTATCGGAAAGTGGTGCGCGGCCATCCGGATTTCGTACCCTACTTTCGCAGCCTGACACCGGAGCAGGAGCTTAACCTCCTGGCTTTGGGTAGCCGACCCGCTAAGCGTAAAGCGTCAGGTGGCGTGGAAAGTCTGCGCGCCATTCCCTGGGTGTTCGCCTGGACGCAGGTGCGCCTGAACCTGCCCTCCTGGTTGGGCACCCGTCAGGCGCTGGAGTATGCCCTAACAGAGGCGCCGGACACTCTGCAGGACATGATCGAAAACTGGCCGTTCTTCTCCAGTTTTCTCGACTTGCTGGAAATGGTTATTGGCAAATCGGATGGTGACATCAGCGGTTATTATGAAAAGCAATTGGCCGCGCCCGAGCTGCACAATCTCGGCGCCGAATTGCGTACGGATTTGGCAGAACTGGAAGCGCTTATTAACCGCATCAAAAAACAAGACGCGGTGCTGAGTGGCGACCCGGTGCTGCAAAAAGCGCTGGAAGTGCGCAAGCCCTACGTGGACCCGCTCAATTACCTACAGGTCGAGCTGCTCAGGCGTTACCGCAGCGGTAAGGATATTAGCCCAGAGTTGGAGCGGGCACTGAAGGTAACCATGGCGGGGATATCGGCGGGAATGCGCAACACCGGTTAACGGGTTGCAAAGCGGGCGTCGGGGTTAGTTGCAAGCCACGGCGCCGGCGCGGCGCAACAGCGGCTCTAGCTCTTCGTCCGGCTCTGCGGCAGCGAGTGAGTAAACCACCTCCACGTGCAGAGGCACTTCCCGCCCTTGTGGGTTGGTCACCACCATGTGCTCGCTGCGCTGCACGACGCGTTGCGCCAGTGCTTCGGCTTCGGGCAGGCTGGCGCCGGGCATGAAGACCACCAGTCGGCGCGCTCCCAAGCGCGCGCTAATGTCCTTGGAGCGTGTGTGGCGTCTGATCAATTTGGCCACCTGCGTCAGGACCTCATCACCAGCGGCGAAGCCTAATTTTTTGTTTATTTCCGGCAGGTTGTGAATTCGCAAGCACACCACGGCAGCGGCTGGTTTGGAGGGCGCTGCGTTGGCCAGTAAATCGGAACAGATGGCGAAAAAACTGCGCCGGTTGTACAGCTGCGTGAGTTGATCCATGGTGGCCAGCTCGCGCTCGACTTTATGGTAGCTTTGCAGCAGAAGGCGGTTGAGCCGGTACTGCCTTCCCAATTGATAAAGGCCCCACCCAGCGGCTAGTAGACCACCCGGAAAGCAGACCACCTCCAGCCAAAGTACCAGTGCCCAGCGGTTGATGATCAAAGTATTCAGGAGCTCTTGCCAGGCACCGATAAAAATCAAACCGAAACCCAATGTCAGTTTGACGCCCATTGAGCGCCGGACCGGCAAAAAGATGGCAATGCACAGCACGGTGAAGGCGGTCAGGCAAAGCATCAACATGCGACTGACATCGTGCCAGTCCACCTGGGCCGGGGGAATGCTGATGCCCCCGTAAAACACCGCTAGAGCCCAACCGAACGCCCCCAGGACGGTTAGCAGAAGTGTTACCAGTGCGATGATGTAGTGACTGCCCATGGTGTCGATCTTTCCCAGTTCGAGCTGGCTTAACGGCGCGTTGAATGCGCTCTCACTCAGCGAGAGTTTAGCAGTGCTAGCGCCCCTATGCCTCCCTTTTTCTCGTGCCAGTTCGTCGCTGTGTGTATCCGTCTGAGGCATAATGAATTCTGTCTGAATGAGTCTATGAGTGGTGAGTTATGAGCGACCAGAACTCGGATGAGCGGGAAGCCTTTTTGCGTGAAATGCGCGACGTTAAGCCGATTAAGGCTGAGCAGCGCGTCCCCCTGAAAAAAGACCGCGTATCCGCACTCAGTGACGAGCAACGGCGGGCCGCTGCCGTGGCCGAGCAAGCCGGCGAAAAAAATTTCCTCTCCGGTGATCATGTGCCGCCCGTGGATCCTTTGGACGTGTTGGCGTTCAAGCGTTCGGGCGTGCAAAACGGTGTCTACCGGAAGCTGCGTCAGGGCAAGTACGCCTTGGACGCCCGCCTGGATTTACATCGCATGACCGTCGACCAGGCACGTCGGAGCGTTTATCAGTTCGTAGAAGATTGCATGGAACAGGATATTCGTTGCGCGTTAATTACTCACGGTAAAGGTCTGGGCCGGGCCCATCCGGCATTGCTAAAGAGTTGTGTCGCGCACTGGTTGCCGCAGTTTCAGCACGTGATGGCATTTCACAGTGCCCTGCCGGCACACGGTGGCACGGGTGCCACTTACGTTTTGTTACGCAAAAGCGAACGCAAACGCCAGGAAAACTGGGAACGGCAGCATAAACGACGTGGATAAAAGAAAAAGCCGCCCTTTCCCTGGGCGGTGGTACGCACGGTTGGCGCAGCAACAGAATCCTTCCTTCGCGTCCGGAGTGGGGCGGTGAGACGGGGCGGTTGTCCGTCCGTGGTTAGAGCTCTCCTTGCTCGGGTTGAATATCCTGTTTCCGTCGTCCTGGACCCCTGGCCTTTATCCGACCAACGCTCTAGTCCCTCCAGTAATGGCTATAAGGCATTAATCACGCCAGAAATACTAATCTCTGTAAAATCAATGACCTGGGAGTTTGGGTGCCGAGCAGGGAGGGGGTGATTGTAAGGATAATCGACGCGCTATGGCGCATAGAAAGGGCTTTGCGCACCAACTGAACGCAGGAGATAGGCCGCTAACTTACCGGGATTCTTGAACCAGTACCCAGGGTTTGATGACCAGCGCCCAAAGTTCAGTATCGTCCTGGTGCCAACTCAGCGCCTGATCATCGGAAACTGGGCCTAACTGCCCGGATTCCAGCCAGTCATTGACCTCCTGGGCCCGATCCTGCGCCATGGCGGTGGCTACGTCCAAAAGGTCCAGGCCTGGACTCACCGCCAGGGCGCTACCGTTAGCAAAAAACCGCTCCAGCTCCCGCCAGGAAATGCGCGCGGTTTCCAGATTGAGTTCCGTTTTTAAGTCGGATGTGTCCACGGTGCTCACGGTTGATTCTCCATTGAATGCAAGGCGCGTCCCACTCGGGATTGGTTTTGGCATCCCAGTTGGGCGCAAATGTCTTCCCCCAGAGCGACTAATTGCTCCAGGTTAGTGCCGTGCTCTATGCCCAGGCCGTCGAGCAAATAAACCACGTCTTCGGTGGCCACATTGCCCGCAGCGCCCGGCGCGTAGGGGCAGCCCCCCAGCCCGGCGATGGCACTGTCCACCACCGATATGCCCCAGCCCAAAGACACATAAATATTGGTCAGGGCTTGGCCGTAGGTATCGTGCATGTGCACGGCCAAGTCATTCGGCGCGAGGGTTTTGGTTAATTGGCTGAGCAAGCGGTCCACATGACCGGCGGTGCCGACACCGATGGTGTCTCCCAGGGAGACCTCCCGGCAGCCCATGGCCAGCAACTGCTCGGCGAGGCTGTGCACCTGCGCTGGTGCCACATCGCCACTGTAAGGGCAGCCCACGACGCAGGAAATATAGCCGCGTACCGGCAGATTGGCCGCGCGTGCGGCTTCCATGACCGGCTCAAAGCGCGTGAGGCTTTCGCTGATGCTGCAGTTGATGTTCTTCTGGCTAAAGGCTTCGGAGGCAGCGGCAAACACGGCCACTTCCGTGGCGCCCGCATCCAGGGCACGTTCAAAACCTTTGAGGTTGGGGGTGAGGGCGGCGTAGGTAACGCCTGGCTGGCGGTGCAAGCCGCGCAGTACTTGATCGCTGTCTGCCATCTGCGGAACCCACTTGGGGTTCACAAAACTGCCGGCTTCCAAGTAGTCCAGGCCCGCCTGAGCGAGCCCTTCGATGAGTCGGATTTTCTGCCCGGTCGTTAGGCGCCGAGCCTGATTTTGCAAACCGTCACGCGGGCCGACCTCTACCAGGCGCACGCGCTTGGGAAAGGCCGTCGTCATGGGGTTACCAGCGGCTCTGGCTTACGGAAGCGTTGTGGCGCAAGTTGGCATCCACTTGCTCAATGTCTGCCGGAGTCAGCATGCCCGCCACTTGGCGCAGTTCGAAGCTGTTAATAATGTAATCGTACAGGGCGTTGTCGTAATCACGACGGGCTTGGTAGACAGCTCGCTGTGCCAGTAGTACTTCCACCAGGTTGCGTGTGCCCACTTCGTAGCCGGCTTGAGTGGCTTCCAGAGCGCTTTCGCTGGAGATAATGGCCTGACGTCTGGCCTGAACTTGAGATACGCCGATATCCACTGAAAGGTGCAACGCGCGCGTGGTTTGAATAATGTTGCGCTGGGTTACGTTCAGTTGCTCCTGGCTTACCATGTGTTCGGCGTGCGCTTGACGACGTTGCGCTGAGGTGCGACCGCCGGCGTACAGAGGTACGTTTAGGGTCACTCCGAAGGTGTGGCCTTCGGTCTCCGCGTCGCTGAAGCGGGGTTCGCCGAGATACTGTGTGCCTTCACCTCTCTGACTGCTGTAGCGGGCGGTACCGGTCAAGGTGGGCAGATGCTGCGCACTCGCGGCCCGAGCGTTTTGGTGAGAAGCTTCGCGGGTCAGGCGTGCGGCCTTCAGGTTGTAGTTGTTCTGCAGGGCAAATTCCACCCATTCGTGCCGATCAGCGGGGACCGGGGCCGTGACGGAGAAGTCTTCCGACAGCGGGGCAATGTGGTCATGGCTGCGGCCCGTGAGCACTTCCAGAGCCTCATAGGCGATGCCCAGGTTGCCGCGTGCTTGTAAAGCGGCCGCGCTGGCGCTGTCAAAAACGGATTGCGCTTCGTGCACTTCGGTGATGGCGGTCAAACCCACTTCGTAGCGCTGGCGGGTCTGTTCCAATTGCTGCTTAAGGGCCTTCTCTTCCGCCTGGGCCGTTTCCAGGTTATCGGTGGCGCGCAGGACGTTAAAGTAGGCCTCGGCCACGCGCAGAATTAAATCTTGTTGTGCGGCGGCAAATTCAGCTTCCGCTCGTTCACTCAAGGTTCTGCCGCTGCGGTAGTTATACCAGGACGCCATATTGAACAGCGGCTGGTTTAAGGTGATGGACCAGCCGGTAGAGGAGTTTTCGGATGAGAAGCTGCCTTCCGGGTTGGTATAGTCGGTCCGGTCGGTCTCACCGGTGCTGTACTCGGCGGAGGCGTTCACTTGTGGCAGCAAACCTGCGCGGTTGATCGCCCGCATCTCCAGTCCGGCCTGGTAGGCCGCCTCATCCGCTTTTAGTTGCGCATCATTTTCCAGAGCGAGCTGGTAAATATCCAGCAGTGATTCAGCGCTGGCGGATACCGAGCCGAACATCACGAGGCTGGCTGTAAGTGAAAGTATTAGCTTTTTCATGAAAGGTCCTGTTTAACCGTCCTATGGTGGCTTGGTTCAGCGGTGGGAAACGGCACGAGTTTAACCACTTGGCCCCGTCAGGTCGAGGCTTGCCAGAATCATATCCTGTTAAAAAGTGTAACGGTTCTTTACACGTCGCCATGGTATTGAATGAGCTGCGTTGGCGCGCGGCCCTCCTTTACAGCCCGAGGCGACTTCACTAGACTGCCTTCAGTGGTTTATCGCCTCATTGGAGCGACGAACCCGCACTGTCTTGTCGGGGTGCTTTGTTGATCAGAGCTGAGAGATACCCGCATAACCTGATCCGGTTAGTACCGGCGTAGGGAACGAGCGAATCGAGTTTACTTCTGCTAGCGGGCTTTGGGCCCGCTCCCTCGGTACACGTTGCCCTGCGCCCCTTATATGGAGCGCCTCGTGGCACCTATTGCCAAGCCCTCGTTCAGCCCCCAGTCCGTCCCCATTGCCCTCACTGTCGCGGGTAGCGATAGCGGCGCCGGCGCCGGCATTCAGGCTGACCTCAAAACGTTTGCGGCGCTTGGCGTTTACGGCTGCAGCGCCATTACGTCACTGACCGCTCAAAACACTTGTGGCGTTCAGGGCGTCTTTCCCGTGGCGGCGGACTTTGTGGCGGCGCAAATGCACTCGGTACTCTCGGATATGCCAGTGGCCGTCATCAAGACCGGCATGCTGGCCAATGCTGAGGTGATTCAGGCTCTGGTCAGCACTTACGACAGCGCTTACCCGCTGCCACTGGTTGTGGACCCGGTAATGTTGGCCACCAGCGGTGATCGTCTGCTGGAGGAGGCGGCGGTGGAGGTGTTGATCCACGAATTGCTACCTCGCGCCACGCTGATTACCCCCAACCTGCTGGAGGCGGCCGCTTTGCTGGGCGAGTCGCCCGCCCAAAACCAGCAGCAGCGGGCGCGCCAAGCCGAGCGTTTGTTGGCTTTAGGGCCGCAAGCGGTATTGCTAAAGGGTGGCCATGATCAGGGCCCTGAGGCGGACGATCTACTCCTGAGCGACGCTGGCCTGGATCACTTCAGCCGACCCCGCGTGAACACCCGCAATACCCACGGCACGGGTTGTACCCTCGCCGCGGCGATTGCCGCCGGGTTGGCGAAAGGATTGGCCCTACCGCTAGCAGTGGAAGAAGCCAAAGATTATTTGCAGGGCGCTTTGCTGGCCGGCGCTCAGCGCAGCCTGGGCAGTGGCGCCAGCCCCGTTGACCATTTTTACCGGAATGCTCTCTGACGAGTGTTTCTCAAACGTTTTTACTCTCAATTCTTTTTTTTCGTTTTAAGGACCAATGCCATGACACCGCCCGATAACGCTCAGAAAATCCTCAGTGAATCCGCCCAGGTGGATCAGGCCTCGGTGCAGCCGTTTACCGGTTCGCGCAAAATTTACATAACGGGCAGTCGCCCGGACCTGCGGGTCCCCATGCGGGAAATTTCCCTGGCCGATACCCCCACTGAATTCGGTGGCGAGAAGAACGCGCCGCTGCGCGTTTACGACACCTCCGGCCCTTACACCGATCCAGCCGCCGACATTGATTTGCGCCGCGGGCTTCCCGATCTGCGCTCGGCTTGGATCGAAGAGCGGGGGGATACTGAACTGCTCGACGGCACCAGCTCCAACTTTACCAACGAGCGTCTGCACGATCCTAAGCTGTCGCACCTGCGCTTCAACTTAACCCGGCAGCCGCGTCGCGCCAAGCCGGGGCAAAACGTCTCGCAAATGCACTACGCCAAACAGGGCATCATCACGCCGGAAATGGAATACATCGCCATTCGCGAAAACATGGCATTGGCTCAGGCCCGAGAAGAGGGCACGCTGGATCAACAGCACCCCGGTATGAGCTTCGGTGCCAATATCCCCGATGAAATTACCCCGGAATTTGTGCGCAGCGAAGTGGCTCGCGGCCGCGCTATTATCCCCAACAATATTAACCACCCCGAATCCGAGCCGATGATCATCGGCCGTAACTTTCTGGTAAAGATTAACGGCAACATTGGTAACTCGGCTCTCGGCTCTTCCATTGAGGAAGAAGTGGAGAAACTGACCTGGGGTACCCGCTGGGGTGCGGATACCATTATGGATCTGTCCACGGGCAAAAACATTCACGAAACCCGCGAGTGGATTATTCGCAACTCCCATGTCCCCATCGGCACTGTGCCCATTTACCAGGCATTGGAAAAAGTGGACGGCGTGGCCGAGGATCTGACCTGGGAAATTTTCCGCGATACGCTGATTGAACAGGCCGAGCAAGGCGTGGATTACTTTACCATCCACGCGGGTGTGCTCCTGCGTTACGTACCGCTGACCGCTAAGCGCGTTACGGGCATCGTGTCCCGGGGCGGCTCCATCATGGCTAAATGGTGTTTGGCTCACCACAAAGAAAGCTTCCTCTACACCCATTTCGAGGAGATCTGCGAAATCATGAAGGCCTACGATGTGGCCTTTTCCCTGGGCGACGGCCTGCGCCCCGGCTCCATCGCCGATGCCAATGACGAAGCTCAGTTTGGTGAGCTGGAAACCTTGGGCGAGTTGACGCAAATTGCCTGGAAGCACGATGTTCAGTGCATGATTGAAGGGCCCGGCCACGTGCCCATGCAAATGATCAAGGAAAACATGGACAAACAGCTGACGGAGTGTGGAGAAGCACCTTTCTACACCCTGGGGCCTTTGACCACAGACATCGCCCCCGGCTACGACCACATTACCTCCGGTATCGGTGCGGCCATGATCGGTTGGTACGGCTGCGCCATGCTTTGCTACGTTACGCCCAAAGAACACCTGGGCTTGCCCAATAAAGACGATGTAAAAGAGGGCATCATCACCTATAAAATTGCCGCCCACGCCGCGGACTTGGCCAAAGGTCATCCGGGAGCGCAGCTTCGTGACAATGCTCTGTCCAAGGCGCGCTTCGAGTTCCGCTGGGAAGATCAATTTAACCTTGGTCTGGACCCCGACACCGCGCGTTCATACCACGATGAAACCTTGCCGAAAGAGTCTGCCAAAGTGGCTCACTTCTGCTCCATGTGCGGGCCGAAATTTTGCTCCATGAAAATCTCCCAGGAAGTGCGCGAATACGCCGCCGCCAATGGCACCAAGCTGGATGGTGGCGAAGAAGCGGTGAGAATGATTGACGTGGAAGCGGAGATGCAGGAAAAAGCCCGTGAGTTTCGCGAGCAGGGTGCGGAGATTTACCGCAAGGTTTAACGCTTGATCGGTGAAGGCCGCACACATGAAAAAAACGGACTGGAAAAGCCCGCAACTGGGCAGCGGTGATGTGGAGGTGACGAAGCGGGAAACCCTTTATGAGGGTTTTTTCCGCGCGGAAAAAGTCACCTTGCGGCACCGCAAATTCGATGGTGGCTGGGCTGGGCCACTTTCCCGGGAACTCTTCTTACGTGGGGAAGCGGTCGGCCTTCTGCTCTACGATCCGGAACGGGATCTGCTCGGGCTGGTCGAACAGTTCCGTGCAGGTGCCTTGGATGAACCGGGCGGCCCCTGGTGTATGGAAGTGGTCGCGGGCATGGTGGAAGCCGGGGAGTCCCCGGAAGATGTGGCGCGCCGCGAAGCGGTAGAGGAATCTGGAGTGGAGCCGGGCCGGCTGGAGTACATTTGCCGGTACCTGCCCAGCCCCGGTGGTAGCAATGAGATCATGTACCTCTATTGCGGTATTGCGGATCTGAGCCAGGCTGGGGGTGTACATGGGCTGGACGAGGAGCACGAGGACATCAAGGTCCATGTTCTGCCCGCTGAACCGGTTTTAGCGGACTTGTATGGCGACCGAATCAATAACGCCGCCGTACTGCTGTGCCTGCAGTGGCTGCAAATCAATCGGCCCCGGCTGCTGGCGGAGCAGCAGAGTTGAATTGACGAGTCGCGCACAGTCTCCCCTTGGAAAATTGACTAATGGGCGCGGCTGGTCAAGACTCAAATGTAAGCAGTACAGAGGTAGCCCCTCCCTATTATCGAGACCCCAATTGATGTCAAAACCCCGTTATAAGGTAGATCTCCCCCGGCAGCAGGCGGAGTGCGAAGCGAACTACTGGCGCCTGCGCAAGCTGATGCCGGGAGTTACCTATACGGAGCGCTGGCAATTTACCGTGTTGGCGGGGGATAACTTACACCATACCCGCATCCAAGTGCTCGAGCGCTCCAGGTACACCACCAGTGTGCAAATTACCCAGGTGGCCCGTGGAGACAGCGAAGGTAGTTGGCTCAAAGCACCTAAGCTAACTGTGCGCCTGTACCACGACGCGCGCCTGGCGGAAGTGCTAACCTGGGAGCACCATCGGCGGCTGCAGCCACGCTATGACTACCCCAACCGGGCCATGTACCAGTCTGACGAAAAAGCGCAGCTCAACCGTTTCCTGGGCGAGTGGTTGAGCGTGTGTTTGCAGTGCGGCCACAGCTTGGAAAAAGTCGGAAGGTAAAAAAAACCGACACGGCGAATGCCTTGCACGGCCTTCCGCTTGTCGTTATTCTCCTGCCAAGAGCTGCGTATTTTGCGGTGCCCGGCACAGATGATCAGGGCAACGGCAGCGAGGAAGGAGCCAAAATGAATTTGTCACAGCCACCCACCAACGAGCGCACTGTGCGGCTGATCCAGATCACTGATAGCCATTTGGGCCCCGACAGCAACGACATGTTGTTGGGGCTGAATACGGATCAGAGCTTGATCGATGTTCTGCAGTTAATTGCGGATGAACAGCCAGCGTTTGACGCCTTGGTGTGCACCGGTGATATCGCCAGTGACTCTCACGCAGCCTGCTATGGCCGGTTTCTGGACTGTGTGCGGAGCTTTTTCGCCGCGCCCATGGGCTGGTTGCCCGGAAACCACGACTCGGCCGAACTCATGGCCAGGCTTGAGCACAAGTATCTCCCCGAGTCCCGCTTGATGAATCTTGGGGCTTGGCAACTGGTTCTACTCGATTCCAGCGTACCCGGAGAAACCTACGGGGACTTGGCCGAGGCCGAGCTGACGTTCCTCGAAAACACCCTTAAAGCCCATCCCGATCAGCCCACTATGATCGCCCTGCATCACCAACCCATCGCGGTCGGCAGTGAGTGGATTGACCAATACATCCTTCGCAACGCGGACGCTTTTTTTGCGCTGATTGAGCGGCATCCCCAGGTCAAGGCCGTGACTTGGGGGCATGTCCACCAAGCGTTCCACAGTGAGCGCAACGGCGTTCAGCTGTATGCCACGCCCGCCACCAGCGTCCAGTTCAAGCCCAACAGCGATAGTTTCGCCGTGGACTTTACTATGCCCGGTTATCGCTGGTTCGATCTGCACCCCGATGGTACGCTCGAGTCCGGTATTTCCCGTGTTACCGGAAAGACCTACGACATTGACTTCCAATCCGCCGGCTATTAGCCGTTAGTTTTCAGCAGGCTGCACTTGGCCTGGACACGAGACCCATGGCTGTACTGATCTATCTGCACGGTTTTCTCAGCTCTCCCCGATCCCATAAAGCGCGCCAGGTGGCCGACTGGCTGGCACGAGAGCGCCCGGATATTACCTATGTGTGCCCGCACCTCACGCCTTACCCTGATCGCACGCGCCAACAACTGGAAACCCTGGTCAATGGGCTGAGTGGCGAGCGCATCTACCTAATGGGCAGTTCTCTGGGCGGCTTTTGGGCCACTTGGCTGTCCGAGCGGTACGACTTGCGCACTGTGCTGATCAATCCCTCGGTCCGTCCCTGGGACTTTATGCCCGATTACCTTGAGGTTGACCTGAAGGGCTATCACACCGATGATAGCTACCGCCTTGAGGCCCGGCATTTGGCGCAAATCAAAGCGATGGATGTCCCCCGGCCCAGTCGGCCGGAAAACTACTGGTTACTGGTGCAGACCGGGGATGAAACCCTGGATTACCGACAGGCGGTGGAAAAATACCGCGGCGCGCGACAAACCGTTGAGCCCGGTGGCGATCACGCCTTCCAAGGGCTGGAGCGCCACCTACCCGAATTGATCGCCTTTCTGGACAATAAAGACTAGAGATGTAAGCGAAAACTATGGCCAATTATTCCGCAGAAGATATTGAAGTTCTCACGGGGCTTGACCCGGTCAAAAAACGGCCGGGCATGTACACCGACACCACCCGCCCGAACCACCTGGCGCAGGAAGTCATCGACAACAGCGTCGACGAAGCCCTGGCCGGGCACGCCAAAAGCATCGATGTGGTGCTACATAAGGATCAATCCATCACCGTGTCCGATGACGGACGCGGTATGCCCGTGGATATCCACCCGGAACAGGGTAAACCCGGAATTGAGGTGATTTTGTGCACCCTGCACGCCGGCGGCAAATTCTCCAACAAAAACTACCAGTTTTCCGGTGGCTTACATGGCGTAGGGGTGTCAGTGGTTAACGCCCTGTCGCAAATGCTCGAAGTGACCATCAAGCGCGATGGCCAAGTGCACAGAATGGGCTTTAAAGACGGCGACAAAGCCACCGAACTGGAAGTGATTGATACCTGCGGTAAGCGCAACACCGGTACCAGTGTGCGCTTTTTGCCCAATCCCACATACTTTGATTCGGCCAAGTTTTCCGTCAGTCGGCTGCGGCACTTGTTGCGCGCCAAGGCGGTACTCTGCCCCGGGCTTACCGTCAGCTTTAAAGATGAACAGTCCGGAGAAACCGACACCTGGTATTACGAAGACGGCTTGAAAGATTATCTGCAAGGCGCTACCCAAGGTTGGGAAACGTTGCCGGAGCAGCCCTTTGTGGGTGAGTTTACCGGTAAAACGGAAGGCGTGAGTTGGGCCGTGCAGTGGCTCCCCGAAGGTGGCGAGCTGGTGCAGGAAAGTTACGTTAATTTAATTCCCACCGCGCAAGGGGGTACCCACGTCAACGGTTTGCGTACCGGTCTGCTGGATGCGCTGCGGGATTACTGTGAGCGACGCAGTTTGCTCCCGCGTGGCGTAAAGCTGGCACCGGAAGATATTTGGGCTAACTGCAGTTACGTGCTCTCATCCAAATTGGCTGATCCACAATTTTCCGGGCAGACCAAAGAGCGCCTTTCCTCCAGAGAAGCCGCGGCGTTTATTTCCGGCGTGGCCAAAGATGCTTTTGCCCTTTGGCTCAATCAACACACGGAAGACGGCGACAAACTGGCCGAGCTGTGTGTGGGCAATGCCCAGCGCCGGGTTCGCTCCAGTAAAAAAGTCGCGCGCAAACGCGTAACCGCCGGTCCGGCATTGCCGGGCAAACTGGCCGACTGTTCCAGTGCCGACCCAAGCCGCAGTGAATTGTTCTTGGTGGAAGGGGACTCCGCTGGCGGATCGGCTAAACAAGCCCGTGACCGCGAGTATCAGGCCATCATGCCTCTGCGCGGAAAAATCCTAAATACTTGGGAAGTGGATCAGAGCGATATTTTTTCCAACCAGGAAGTGCACGATATTTCCGTGGCCCTGGGTATTGATGCTGGCGCGTCCAATCTCAGTGAACTACGCTATCACAAAGTGTGTATTCTCGCCGATGCCGACTCGGACGGCCTGCACATTGCCACTTTGTTGTGCGCACTGTTTGTGCGTCACTTTCGGCCCCTGGTGGCCAATGGCCATGTGTTTGTGGCTATGCCGCCCCTGTACCGAATCGACGTGGGCAACGATGTTTACTACGCGCTGGACGACAGCGAAAAAGCCGGGATTTTAGACCGCATCGAAGCGGAAAAGAAAAAGGGCAAAGTCAACGTGCAGCGCTTCAAAGGCCTGGGTGAAATGAATCCGCTCCAACTGCGCGAAACCACCATGGCCAGAGATACGCGCCGATTGGTGCAGCTGACCATCGACGACACGGATGACACCATGCAAATTATGGATATGCTGTTGGCCAAAAAGCGCTCCGGCGACCGACGCGCCTGGCTGGAAACAAAAGGTAATCTGGCCGACATCTCAGTTTAGGCGTTTGCTATAAATATTCACCAGCCCTGGGTTCGGAGAATTAGCCCAACTTCGTCAAGGAGAACGACCAGCGAATTTAATTAAGGCGTTCTCCCTACCGGACTCCAGAGGAATTATGTTGTCGTGACAGATACAATAATAGACATACAGAATCTGCAGAAAATCTACCACGCCGGCGAAGTGGAAGTGGCCGCCCTCAAGGACGTGAGCTTCAAAATAGAACGCAACGAATTCATTGCCATTATGGGTCCCTCCGGCTCTGGAAAATCAACCCTGATGAACATCCTCGGCTGCCTGGATCAGCCCACGGGCGGCATCTATCGGCTGGCTGGGCGAGACGTTAGCCAGATGAGTGATAGCGAACTGGCCGGCGTGCGCAATCGCGACATCGGTTTTGTTTTCCAGTCCTTCCATCTTTTGCCGCGCTTAAACATCGTGCGCAACGTCATGTTGCCGCTGAAATACAGTGATATAGATCCCGAAGAGGCCGCTCGCCGCGCCCGGGAAATGCTAGGACGGGTGGGCCTTGAGCAGCGTTTGAACCACGTCCCCAATGAGCTCTCAGGCGGTCAGCGGCAAAGGGTAGCCATTGCTCGGGCGCTGGTGAATCAGCCCGCCATTATTTTTGCCGATGAGCCCACCGGAAATCTGGATAGCAAAACTTCGGTGGAGATTATGGATTTGTTTACCGAGCTACACCGCGCCGGGCAAACCATAATTTTGGTTACCCACGAATCTGAAATCGCCGACTATGCTCAAAAAGTGATTCACATGCGCGACGGCGAAATCGAGGAAATCAAGCATGTTACTGCGTCGGTTTAGCCTGCTTTTACTCAGCCTGTTGGCGACAACAGCTGGCGCGGAAACTCTCCGGCTCAGTGGCGAAGTGGCGGCGCGAAGCTCCCAGGTTTTTGTTGCGCCCCGGTCCGATAGCTGGCAGATGCAAATCGCGTGGATGGTAGAAGAGGGGCAGCGCATAGCCGCTGGCGACCCTGTGGTTCAATATGACACCACGAGCCTGGCGGCAAACTTGGAACAACTGGAGGCGGATGTACGCCGCGTCACCGCCGAGAGCCGGCGCAGCGACCTAGTACAGGATTTGGAGTTGCGCCAAGCCCAACACGACTACGAAGTGGCAGTTTTGCTGCTGGAGCGAGCGCGTCTGGATGCGGGTATTCCCCGCGAATTGTTGAGTGACCTGCGATACGAGGAGTATCAGCTGGCACTGAAAGAAGCGGAAAGTGCCAAGCTCGATGCCGAACGTGCTCTGGTCGTAAAAGAAAAAGATGTGGAAGCGGAAAAACGCCGCAACCGGGTGCAAATTGCCAGCGCCGAAAACGAACTCGAGCGCGTCCAAAGTATGCTGAACGGCATGACCCAGCGCGCTCGCCGGGGCGGTACGGCCATGTATGTGGATCATCCTTGGAATCGCCAGAAAATACGCTCCGGCGACATGGTCCAACGAGGTTTCAGTGTGCTGGAAATACCCTCTACCGACGACCTACATGTACGAGCTTGGCTCAATGAGGTGGATGTTGCACGCCTCGAAGAGAATTTGCCGGTAAGCATACATTTTGATGCCCGCCCCCAGCTGGTACTTTCCGGGACCATCACTCGCATCGGCAGCCAAGCTGAACCGAGGCACTACTGGGGAGAATCCGGCTATATCAACGTGGAGATCGCAATGGAAGGCGCCGAGGGCCAGGGGCTCTTGCCGGGCATGAGCGTGCTGGTGGAGTTGGAGGCCGAAAATTGATGAAAACCCGGATTGTTCTTCTGCTCGCAACATTGGCGTTAGTGGCCTGTGGCGATGACCTCGACACGTTACGGGTCAATAAAAGCGATATACCCCTGGCCATCAATACTACGGGGGAGTTGGCATCGTCCCGAACGATTGAGCTGGGGGCACCGGTGGTCAAGTACACCTGGCATTACAAGCTCTCTTACCTGATTCCCGAAGGGACGTGGGTGCAGGAAGGCGAAAAAGTGATGGCGTTTGACCCTCAACAACAAGTGGCTCGCCTGCGGGATCTGCAGAACCGACTGGCCACCGAAAGCCAGAGACTCCAGAGCCAAACCCTGGATCGGGAGCAGCAAATGGAAGAGCTGAAGCTGGAGTTGGCCGAGGCCAAAATGGAGCTGGAAAAAGCGGAATTGAAAGCCAGTAATATTGACAATCTGGTGGCGCGGTTAGAGGTGGAAAAACTCAGGATCGACCATAAAATTGCGCGGAAAAATTATGAAATGGCGACGTACCGCAATCAAAACCGAGCTGAACAAATGACCGTGGAGCGGGACATCATCCGCTCGGAGGTGGAGCGCCTGAATTCAGAAGTTGCCGAAGCGACCATGGCCATCCAGTCCATGGAAGTCAAAGCTCCGCGCGACGGGATCGTCGTTTACAAGCCAAACAATCGGGATGAAAAGCCAGCAGAAGGGGATCAAATATCGTTGATTCAACGAGTGCTGGAGCTGCCGGATTTAAACACCATGATTGTGAGGACCACTATTCCTGAACAAAATGCTTATAGGATCTCTGAAGGAGCGTTGGTGGAACTGCAGCTGGATGCTGTCGCAGGCCGTACGTTTAAGGGTCGAGTTCAGTCTCTGGGCCAAATTGTGCGCGTAAAGTCTCGACAGGAGCCGAGCAAAGTATTCGACGCGGTGGTCAGCATCGACAACCCGGATCGGGACGTCATGCGCCCCGGAATGACCGCGCGCCTGTCGATAATAGAACGAATCGTGAGCGACGGCGTGGCCATTCCAGAGCGCGCGATAATTTATCGTGGTGAAGATGCTTTTGTACGCGTAAAGCGTTTTTGGGGTGAATCCGAGCGGGCCGTCACTATAGGCGCGCGGCAGCTAGGTAAAGCAATTGTTACCGAGGGCCTGCGCAATGGCGAAGAGGTGATTCTGTGAGTGCAAGCGCCGCAGGAATAAATAACCTTAGCGCTGCCCGCTGGGTGTGTGTTGGGGCACTCGTACTGTTGAGCTCACTGTTTGGGTGCTCGTCCGACCGAGGCGACACCACCTTAACTATGACGGTAGAGACCTCGGAGTTTCTTTTCAGCATTCCCGCCAAGGGTGAGCTGGTCTCCGCTCAGGCCATAGATATCAATGCGCCGTCAGGAAACCGTGGCACCCTCACGCTGGCTTGGTTAAAAGAAGAAAATACGCGAGTCGAGAAGGGTGATGTAGTGGCCCGATTCGATATATCCGAGCACGAGTTGCGCCAACAAAGGGCGGAACTTGAGTTGGAAAAAAATCAGCTAACCGAGTCAGTCACCGAGCGGGGGGTGGAGCGAAACCAGTTTTCCATCAGTCAGCAGGCGGGAGTAGTGTCGGAGCAAAAAGCCTTGGCGGAACGGTTCACAATCGACGACCTGAGCATTTATTCCAAAAACGAAATCATTGATCAATTGCTCAGCAAAGATTACCTAACAGCCCAGGAGGCTTACCTGGGTTGGTTGCAAGTCAGTCAGATGACCCAGGGGCAGGCACAGTTGCAGCTGCTCGGCTTGGAGAGCAATACCCACCGCGACACCATTAGGCTCAGTGAAGAGGCACTCGCACAAGCCGAAGTTACGGCGCCCGCCAGTGGTATTTTGATTCATTCTCAGAACTTTCGCGGGGAAAAGGTACGTGAAGGGCAGGAATTATGGCCAGGCTCCAGACTGGGTTCTATTCCCAGCTTGGAGCAGATGCAGGCCAGGCTTTACATTCTGGAAAACGAAGCCGCTGGGGTAGAAGTCGGGCAGTTGGTTGAAGTGCACCTAGATGCCTATCCAGGCCGGCTTCTGAAAGGGACCGTTAACGCTATGGCCAATATAGCGTCACCCCGCAATAGAAACAGCCCCACCAAATTTTTTGAAGTCACCGTAGCGCTGGAAGAGTCCGACCCCAGTTTTATGCGCCCGGGACAAAAACTCACCGGGCGCATTCTGGTTGCGCAAAAGAGTAGCGCCATCAGCATCCCCAATCAGGCGGTGTTTGAGGACAATGAGGAAGCCTGGGTGTACGTTAAATCGGGGCGAACGTTTAAGCGTCAAGAAGTCACGGTTGGCATGCGTAGCCTAACCCGGACGGAAGTGACACAAGGGTTGAACGAGGGAGATCAAGTCGCCCTATTGCGGCCGAGGTTGGACAAGTGAAACTGCAAAAATTGAAAGCCAACTTTATGGAAGCGCTTGAGCAGCTGTGGTTTCACAAGCTGCGAACCTTTTTGACTCTGTTGGGGATGATTTTCGGGGTCGGCGCGGTGATTGCCATGGTCAGCGTGGGGGAGGGCGCGCAACGGGAGGCCTTGAGCCTGATCGACTCCATGGGTTTGCGCAATGTGTTGGTGGAGGAAAGGCGCGTGTACGGTGAGCGCTTACGTGAAGTTCGCCAACGATCCGTCGGACTGTCCCTACAGGATGTAAAGGCGAGCATGGAAACGCTTCCCTTTGCCACCAATTACAGTGCGGAAAAGAAAATCGAAGTGTATACGCTGTTTAGCCGACAAGGCGAGAGTGACAGTGAAGTGCTGGGTGTGACGCCCAGCCTAAAAGAATTGGCTAATTTAAAGCTGGCTCAGGGCCGCTGGTTGACCGACGATGACAACCGAGAGTACCGGCAGGTGGCGGTGCTTGGGGCTGCCGTTGCCAATCAACTGTTTCCCCGCGGTGAGGCCGTAGGGCAGATTATCAAGGTAAATCACGCTTGGCTCGAGGTCGTGGGTGTTCTGGAAAGCAAGAACTTGTCCAAGGACAATTTTCAGGGCGTTCAGCTAAGTGGTGAAAACAACCGTATTTACCTGCCGTTGATGAGCGCACTTAAGCGATTTGATTTTCCCGATATGGCTTCAGAAATTGATAGCTTTCGGCTCGAGTTGGAGCCGGGTATAGACCCCCAAATCGCTGCCCAAACTCTCGATCATCTACTGCACCGGCGTCACGGCCAGGAGCAGGACTACAACATTGTGGTCCCCGCTGAGCTATTGGATCAGCACGCGCAAACTCAGCGTATCTTCAATATTATTATGTCCTGCGTGGCCGGTATTTCGCTGTTGGTGGGCGGCATAGGGATTATGAATATCATGCTCGCGACGGTATTGGAGCGAACCAACGAGATTGGTTTGCTACGTGCGGTAGGTGCGACCCAGGAAAATATTCGAGATCAGTTCATCGTCGAGAGCGTAACCATTTCCGCCATCGGCGGGCTCTTTGGAATCGTGCTGGGTTTTGCGCTGGCGGGCAGTATTTCCCTGTTTGCGGGCTGGCCGGTGGCAGGCTCCGCAAACGCGATTGTTATAGCGGTTTTCTTCTGCACCACCACCGGGTTGGTGTTCGGAATTTATCCGGCAGTCAAAGCCTCCAAACTGGATCCCATCACGGCCCTCCAAAGAGACTAGAAAGGGACTAGAACCCCTTCTGCCGTTTAGTAGAGATCTGGCTCACCCTCGGGCCGGGTCTTAAATCGCCGGTGCACCCACATGTATTGTTCTGGGCATTCCCGCACTCGCGCCTCGATAAATTGATTGATGCGCGCCGCATCCTGATGTTCATCCCCTTCGGGGAACCCTTCAATCGGTGGGTAAACTTTTACATCGTAGCCGCTGCCATCGGCTCGTCGGTAGTGAGTGAACGGAATCACCTTGGCTTTACCCAGGCGCGCCAGTTGAGCCGTGCTGGTGATGGTTGCGGCTTGAACGCCGAAGAAGGGCACGAACACATGGTACTGATTGGTGTAGTTTTGATCCGGGGCGAACCACACCGCGCGGCCTGCTCTTAGGCGGCGCACCATGGTGCGTACGTCGTCTCGCGGAATGGTATGGCCTCCCTGCACGTGCCGTTCACGGCCGCGCCGTTGTACATAGTCGTAAACTGGATTCCTGTGGGGGCGGTAGAGACCGTCGATGGAGTGCTCCATGGCCAGCATCTTGGCCCCCAGGTCCAGATGGGTAAAGTGCATGGCCAGCAGTACGACTCCGGTTCCCTCGTCCTTCGCCCGTTCCAAATGTTCAATTCCTTCCAGTGTAAACAGCTTGCGCAGGCGCCGCTTGGGCCAGAACCAGCCCATGCCGGTTTCAAAAATGGCCATCATGGTGGAATCCATATTCGCACGCACCAAGTGGGCTTGTTCCTCTGGACTGCGATCTGGAAAACACAGGGCGATGTTGCGCTCAACAATGTGCCGCCGCCGTTTAGCCAGCTTCATAGCCACTCCACTCAAACGTCGTGCCAGAGCAAATTGCCAGCTTCGGGGTAGTTGTATCACCAGCCACCAGAGTCCCAGACCGAACCAGGTGGGCCAGTAGCGGGGATGCCATAAACGCGAAGTGGATTGGGCCATTGAACTCTCTCACCAAAGGGGTAATTCTCGGGCGCCATTCTACCCGTTTTGGCCTTGCCAGGCCCAGTGGGCAGATTAGGAGAATTCTCAAGGTCTCAGCTACCCACAAACGAGTACGCTTTTCGAGACGTCAAGAGTAGCTGCGTCGGTTAAAACTACCCGCTTAGATGAATACCGCGTCCAACCTCCCTGTGGTTCACTAGAGGTACCAAAACACCCACTGTTTTGGAGCCAAAACCGACCGCACCCACGCGACGGCTTTGTCTGCACCGACGCTGGATCGAGGTACCCACCATGCCAAGTCATACCCTCCTACGCACACTAATCGCATCTGTTGTTCCTGTACTCACAATGCTCTCCGTTCCGGCTCTGGCTGACACGGCCGCTGGGGAGGCCGCCTACCGACAGTACTGCCAAGCCTGTCATCAGGTCGGTGGCGTTGGGGTGCCACGGGTGTTCCCGCCTATGGCCAATAACCCCAACGTGGCCGGTAATCCCGAATTCGTTGCCCAGGTGGTCATTGAAGGCATCCGAGGTCCGATTGAGGTCAATGGTGTTCAGTACAACGGCGTTATGCCACCGATGGGTTATATCAACAATCAGGTTATCGCCGACCTGGCCAATTTTATAGAAAAGGAATGGGGCGATGGCAGCAAGAAGCTGACAGTTGAAGATGTAGAAGCACTGCGCTAATTAATTTTTGAGGATTAAAGATATGATAACTGTACGTTCTGTTGCCCGTATGACCGGAGGCGTGCTTCTGGCCATGTTTATTGCCGGCTGCTCGCAAACCCCCACGAATCACCTGAAAGACGGTGAGTTCATGATTGACGGTAAGATTTTTGGCTTGGCGGAAGCCGAGGTGTTTACCGAAGATTACGCCGGCCCACCCGTAGTCGGAGATTACGTTACCGCTCTCCCATTCTTGAAGCCTCTGGATTACAAAGGCAACAAGACTCATGAAGTACGCATTGATACCTTTTCCCAAATGGTCGAAGTCGCACCGGGTGTTAGTTTCAATGCCTGGACCTACGGCGGCACGGTTCCCGGCCCCACTTTGCATGTGCGCGAAGGTGATCGGGTGATCTTCACCATGAAAAACCGCTCCGATGAAGAAGTGGT
The DNA here is from genome assembly GCF_030848505.1 of Marinimicrobium hydrolyticum. Classification (GTDB taxonomy): domain Bacteria; phylum Pseudomonadota; class Gammaproteobacteria; order Pseudomonadales; family Cellvibrionaceae; genus JAVDDU01. The sequence continues at coordinate 200,796 of NZ_JAVDDU010000003.1, read as the reverse complement.
GGTGACCGATCCGGTTAAAGGTATGGGCCCCTTCTACAGTCAATTGCAAGGCAATCTGTACCAAAAGAACCGCCCCTCCACTAGCCCCATGCCGCACTCCATGGATTTTCACAGCGGCACAGTGGCCGCTGACGATAAGTGGCGCACCATCGCTCCGGGCGAAACCATTCGGTTCGAATGGGTAGCCAACTACCCCGGTGTTTACATGTACCACTGCGGCACGCCCAGTGTGCTGATGCATACCGCTATGGGGCAATATGGCGCGGTTGTGGTTTCTCCTAAAAATGGTTTCCCTACAGACGACAAAGTCGATCATGAATTTGTGATTGTGCAGTCTGAGTACTATCTGGAGAAGGCGGGTGATACCTATATCTATAACCACCAGGCGGCTATGGCACGCGATCCAAGCCACGTAACGTTCAATGGTCATGTATCAGCACTGATTGATTCGCCCCTGCGGGTCAAAGAAGGTGACCGCGTACGTCTTTACGTGCTCAACGCTGGCCCCAGTGATACTTCAAGTTTTCACGTGATCGGTGCGATCCTGGATCGGGTTTGGTACGAAGGTAATGTCGAGAACGAATGGCGCGGTATGCAAACCGTTCTGCTGGGTGCCAGTAACAGTGCGGTAATGGAGTTTATTGTTCCGGAAGCCGGCCTGTACAAACTGGTGGATCACGAGTTTGCTGATGCCGAGCGCGGTGCTGCCGGAACAATGATTGCCACTCCGAGAGACCGCTAAGGAGCTTGACCATGCGTTTGCATAGGCTCTTGTTGACTGTTTGTCTGTTGAACGTGCCAGCCTGGGGGAGCGACTCGGTCGTGATCCCAGGAGGCGACTTCCAACCCCCGGTGTTGCTGGACAGGGAAATTCAAACAACCGAAGTGGAGGCGTTTTTGTTAGACGCCGCCCCGGTCAGCAAGACAGCCTTTGCGGAGTTTGTAACCACCCACCCCGAGTGGCGCCGTTCTGCGGCGCCCCGGTTGTTTCGCGATGGTGGTTACCTGCGCAACTGGACATCTGACCTGGACCCAGGTGTAGAGCAAGAAGCACAGGGTACACCCGTTACTCATGTTTCCTGGTATGCCGCGCGTGCGTTCTGTCACAGCCGTGGTGGACATCTACCGTCGATGACGCAATGGGAGTATGTGGTCAGTCTGCTCAGAGAAAAAAATCAGGTTCCGGACGATGAGTATGCGCGTTGGGTTTTTGGTTGGTACGGTGCGCAGCGTCCGGTGGATTTTGTTGATCGGGCATTGGGTATCAAGGGTATGCTCGGACTGGTCAATGAATGGATCGAAGATTATCAGTTGCTGTTGAGTAATGGTGAGCAAATTGATTTTGGTGGCGGTTCCTGCGGCGACACGGCGCGCTTGATGGTCAAGTACGATAACGCCCATTACGCCAGTTTTTTGCGCTATCAATCTCGAAGCAATTACACGCCGGTGACAACCACCAGTAATTTGGGTTTCCGCTGTGCTTACCCTCTGGAGGGTGCTTTATGAAAATTAAATCCAAAGTTTTCGGGCTAACCGCTACCGCTTTAGGGTTGGCCTTTTCCGCTCAGGCGGTGCTCGCCGAATGCGATCACCATAAAGACCATCATGACGTTCACTTAACAGAACACCATGCGCATACGCCGGTCGCCATGGTGGAACCTCTGTCTGACGAATCATTGCACCACCTGCCGGCGGTGTGGCGGGATCATCGCAACGAACCGCTAACGTTGAGCGACCTGTCGGGGCAGGCGGTGATTATCACCATGGTTTATGTCGGTTGCCAAACGGCGTGCCCGGTTTTGGTGGAGGATGTGAAACGGCTTTACTACGGTTTAAATGAGGCCGAGCAAGCCAACACTCGCGTTTTGGTGGTCAGTTTCGATGCGAAGGGCGATACTCCGGAAGTCTTGAACACCTTTGCACAAAATTTGGGTGGCGACTTGCCCGGTTGGCATTTTGTCACTGGAGCCGAAGGCGATATTCGAACGTTTTCATCACTACTGGGAATCCGTTATCGGCAAAACCCTTCTGGAGGTTTTGATCACAGTAACGTGATTGCGGTTTTGGATCGTCAAGGTGAGATCCGCGGTCGGCAGGAGGGGTTGGCGCAGGCGCCTGATCGATTGTTGGGAGCCTTGCGTGGTGCATTGAATTAGTTTGTTTTCATTCTCGCGGAGGTGACTTCGTTGTCTCCGCACAAGCACCTCTTCAACCCCGAAAGTCCTCCCGTCATCCTCGCGAAAGCGGAAATCCATGTTTTTCTTATGGCGCTTTGGTCGAGTGCTGCGAGTGGGGCAGGCACACCCGGACACGCCGTGAACCCGTCCATGGGGGCTCGGATGCAGCATCCATGCTGCATACGGTCCGGGAATGCCTGCCCCACTCTCCGCTGTGCCACACTGGATGTTTCGGGAACTAAGAGACTTGAGGGAGGAGTTGTGTTCGTCCCCTTTTAATACCCGACTATTTTAATCAAGTATTCTCATGCCCGTCGCACAGTGGTAGCATAAACACCTGTTGGAGGAGTTTATGCAACCCAGTATTCGTATTACCGAACCGGCGCGAGAGTACCTGAAGGAGCTCCTCGCCAGCCATAAGGTTCCCGCCGCGCGCGTGTTTGTCACCGATCCAGGTACCGTCCGGGCAGAGACCTGCCTGGCTTATTGTCATCCCGGTGAAGAAGACTCCACCGATGAAGAAATTCAATTGCAGGGGCTACGGCTGTACCTGGAAAAGAAAAGCCTGCCGTTTTTGAAAGGTCTCGAAATCGACCTGAAAGAAAAACAGGAACAACCCCAAATCACCCTGCATGCGCCCAACGCCAAAAAACCCCAAAACGCCCAGGGCAGGGAAGTGGTGTTCGAGCGCGAGTGCCCGTCCAAAATGGTGCCTTCCGGGGAGGATCTATCAATCCCCCCCGGCGCCGAAGCCACCATTACCCAGGCGTTGGGTGCCAGCTATACCTTGCTCTACCACGGCAACCTGATCCGCATTGACGGCAAAGACGCAGACGCCATCGGATTGTCTTCCAATGCCCTGATTTTTGAGCCACCACACGACGGGCGTATCAGCAAAGATCAGGTATGGGAAGCCCTCTCCATGGTGTACGACCCGGAGATTCCCGTGAACATTGTCAGCTTGGGGTTGGTGTACCGGATGGACATTGATCAGGAGCGCGGTCATGTGGAGGTGGACATGACCTTGACCGCCCCCGGCTGTGGTATGGGTGATGTGCTGATAGAGGACGTGGAGCGTCGCCTGGCGGAAGTGCCTCATGTGCGCTCCAGTCACGTGCGTTTGGTATTCGATCCCCCCTGGGCCCGCCACATGATGAGTGAAGAGGCGCAGCTGGAAACCGGCCTGTTCTTTTAGCAATCCGTCGCGGAGTGCATAGAGAAGTATTTAAAGCGTGTCTCAAAACGTCGGGTGTCCAATTTGGGAACCCCGCTCAGCTCCCTTTCGCCTCACCGGCAAAGCTGCGAAAATAAGCGACTTCACGAATGTGTGCATCCATTAACCCGCTGGCTTGCATCAGCGAGTTGATAAGAATAAAGAGACAGAGCTGACTATGTACCCGATTCTTGTTGCCCTGGGCGGCTTTCTGGCGTTCTATCTGGGCTGGCGGTTTTACTCCCGCTTTCTCGCCGAGCGCTTGTTCAAGCTGGACCCGGACGCCGTCACCCCCGCTCATAAATACAACGACGGCCTGGACTTTATGCCCACGGACCGGTTTGTGTTGCTGGGGCATCACTTCTCCTCCGTGGCCGGCGCTGCGCCCATAATTGGTCCCGCCATTGCGGTAATTTGGGGTTGGCTACCGGCGCTGATTTGGATTCTACTGGGTACGGTGTTCATTGCCGGCATGCACGACATGAGCACCCTGTGGGCGTCGGTGCGGCACAAGGCGCGCTCCATCGGCAATATCGCCACGGAAGTTCTGGGGCCGCGCGCCAAGAGTCTGTTTCTGCTGCTGATCTTCTTCCTGCTGTTGATGGTCAACGCCGTATTCGCGGTGGCCATTGCGACCTTGTTTGTGAATTTCCCCGGCAGTTTGCTCCCCTACTGGCTGCAGATTCCCATTGCCATCACCATCGGCGTGCTGGCGTTTCGGACGCGTATACCGCTGCTGATTCCCTGCTTGATCGGCTTGGCACTGCTGGTGGGTTTGATCTTCGTGGGCGCGCAGGTGCCCGTGAGTTTGCCATCCGAAATGGCGGGTGTGCCGGACAGTGCCTGGTGGGTACTGATCATGCTGGGCTACGGGGCTTTGGCGTCTCGCTTGCCGGTTTGGATTCTGCTTCAGCCCAGGGACTTTATTAATTCCCATTTGCTGTTTATCGGCTTGGCGCTGTTGTACTTGGGATTGTTCGTGGCGCAGCCGGAGTTTGCCGCGCCCATGATCAACACGCAGTTGCCCGGTGACACGCCGCCCATTATTCCGCTGCTGTTTGTCACCGTGGCTTGCGGTGCTATTTCGGGCTTTCACGGCCTGGTCAGTTCCGGCACCAGTTCCCGGCAGTTGAACCGTGAAACGGATGCACGCTTTGTGGGCTACCTGGGCGCTACGGGTGAAGGCCTGTTGGCACTGGCGGCCCTCCTGGCGGTGTCCGCCGGTTTTGCCGGCATGGCGGAGTGGGGCGCCCACTATGATTCCTGGGCCTCAGCCAGCGCCGGAGGCATTGCCGCGTTCGCTCTGGGTGCGGGTAATCTATTAAGCAGTCTGGGCTTGCCAGTGGTGGTGGGCAGCACGCTGGTGTCCACCATGGTGGTGTGTTTCGCTGCCACTACCTTGGATACCTCCATGCGCCTGCAGCGATTTATTCTCGCCGAAATCGGTCGCGACTATAAAATGCCGGCACTCAGCAACGTCAATCTGGCCACGCTGATTACCTTTATCAGCTGCGCGGCCCTGGCGTTTCTTGCCGATCCGGATAATCCCGGCGGCGGTGGCATGATGCTTTGGCCGCTGTTTGGCACCACCAACCAGTTAATGGCCGGCTTGTCTTTGTTAGTCGTGACCCTGTTGCTGTGGAAACTGCGCCGTCCTGTTGTCTATACCCTGGTACCCTTTTTGTTGGTAGCAACCATGACCGCCTGGGCTATGCTCTACAACTTGTCCACCTATCTGGCTAACGGAAGCTGGATGCTGTTAATTATGGGCGGCATGATTTTCGCGCTGAACATTTGGCTGCTATTGGAGGGCGCGGTAGCGGCTCGGCGCTTAATGCGTGAACGTCGGCAGGAGGTTCAGGATGCTGGCTAAACTACGCCACTGGGGGCGCTTGTATCGGGATTTTTACGAACAGCCGTTTCGCCGTACAGTTGCCCTGGAAGAGCGCCGGCGCGATGATTTTTTTCGCCTGCTGGTGATGTCTGAAAGTCTGGGTTTGCCCAATCCCGCATCCTGGTACTGTCTAGAACTCATGCCCTTTGTGGTCGAAGACCTCCACGCCTGGCATCAGCGCATGGGCATGGAGCAGTGCCCTACCTGCGGTTTCCGCTGTTGCTGATGCCATGACCACACCGATTCTTTTTTTTGGTGGCAAAGGCGGGGTGGGTAAAACCACCTTGGCGGCCGCCACGGCTTTGGGCCTGGCCCAGCTCGGGCGACGCACTCTATTGATTTCCACTGACCCCGCCCATTCGCTTAGCGATCTCCTGGATCAACCGCTTGGGGATCAAGCCACGAACGTGGCTGCCAATTTGTGGGTGCGCGAGCTGGATCCGGACGCAGCACGAGAACACTACTTGGCTGCGGTGAAAGACAACATCCGCCGTTTCGCCGCGCCGGAATTTCTGCGCGAAGCCGAGCGTCAAGTGGAGTTGGCGGGCATGCACCCCGGCGCCACCGAATCTGCGTTGTTTGAAGCCCTGTGCCGACAGTTGGATGAACTTGAGCAGTGGGACCACATCATTGTGGACACGGCTCCCACAGGACACACTCTGCATTTGTTAACTCTGCCGGAATCCATGCAAGCTTGGACTCAGGCTCTATTGGCCCATCAACTCGATGCTCGCCCTGGAAACCTACCTGAGCGTGACGATCCTCGGCGCCGCGCGCGGGATCTCTTGCAAGCTCGGCAGGATTTATTTCAACGCACCCGTACTCGCCTACAGGATCCACGGCTCACAGGTTTCGTTCTGGTGGTCAATGATGATCGTTTAAGTGTTAGCGAAGGCGTCCGCGCACGGGAAACACTTGAACGCGCGCGCGTTTCCATTCCAGCTTTAATTATCAACCGAACGGTTCGGCCGGAATCGCAGGTGCGTGAAGCCGTCGAGTCTCGCTTTCCCAAATTAACACAAGTCGTGGTTCCAGCTGCGGAAACAACGCCACAGGGGTTGGCTGACCTCAAGCGCCTCGCCGTTTATTTGCAAGACGCCGGGTTGATTCACTGAGCGTCTCTTTGATTAAAGAGTAGGTGCGCGCAAATCTTTAACTTCTCGCTCCGGGAAAGCAGGGATCCAATTGAAACTCCCACCCAATGGCTTTTTGGTCGAGTGCTGCGAGTGGGGCAGGCACACCCGGACAGTCCGGGAATGCCTGCCCCACTCTCTGCGGTGCCGCGCTGATACTTTCGGGAAGTTAGAGAGGGACCACTTTCAGACTCTCGCACTCCAGTGATCCTAGCCCAAGTAGGGGGATTGGTCTCGTTTCGGAGCAATTAGCTATCAGAGCGGGAGGAAAGGCTAGCCTGCGTTTTGAGACCCTCGGAGGCAGGATGCCGACGCGGAGCGTACAGGGATGTATTTACAGCGTGTCTCAAAATGCAGGCTAGCCTTTCCAGGTTGGTCAAAAGTATGAACGTCTTTATTTATCTTGTTTTTACCTCACCCACGCACATCCGGACGCGTCAGCAAAAAAGTCGCAACACCAATAAACAATAAAGTAATAGCGGCCAGTACCACCTTGTGAGTACCGACGAAGAACAATACCCACCAACTCATCAGCAGCAGTATGATCGCCACAACTTTGGCTTTCCGGGGTATGGCCCGCTGTGTGCGCCAAGCGCGAAGGTTGGGCCCAAATACCGGGTGCTCATCCAACCACCTTCCCAACCGGGGCGAGCCTTTAGGCGCTGCCCAGGCCGCCACCAGCAAAAAAGGCGTAGTAGGCAGCAGCGGTAATACCACACCAGCAGTACCCAAACCGACGCAGCCCCAAGTCAGAAACAGCCACGGGATGCGCCCGATTTTTTCCGCCCAACCTTGAGAAAGCACATTCATGATTTTCTTCCCCTCAAAACGCCCATCAGGATTAAAATTTAAAACATGAATATAGTTTACATCTTTTAAGGGTGGAATTACACTTCGTTAAGATGCAAATTATATGAATCTTATATTAACGGAGGAAAAATGACGGCCCTGCACAAATCCATATTCGACTCCCTAGGAGTCCCCATTCAGTGCGTCCCCAGAAGGGATGCGGAGGTGAAAAATGCGTGAGTACAAAAAACTGTGGTGGCTCCTGATTGGGATCCTCGCGTTTACTTTCGGATTGCTCGGTTATTTCGGGGCCGAAGTGTATCGAGAAAAACCGCCCATTCCAGCACAAGTAATAACTCAGGATGGCACGGTGTTAATGACCGAAGAGTCGATCCTGGACGGGCAAACCGCCTGGCAATCCGTGGGCGGAATGCAGTTGGGTTCCATCTGGGGGCACGGCGCTTATCAAGCTCCAGACTGGACGGCTGACTGGCTGCACCGTGAGCTTCAGGCATGGCTCAATCTGGCCGCTATGGAAGAATTTGGAGTTCCATACAGCGAATTGGGTGGGCGAGATCAAAGTAATTTGCAGTACGATCTTAAAATCGCTTATAGAACTAACACCTATCAGCCGGACAGCAGTAGCCTTATTGTTTCTGATCGGCGCGCTGAAGCCATCGCACAAACGGCGGATTACTACAGTCGTTTATTCGGCGGCTCCCCCGAGTTGACCACGACTCGCCAAAGCTACGCCATGAAAGAAGTCACCCTGCCCAGTGAAGAGCGCCGTCAACGTATGACGGAGTTCTTTTTCTGGACTGCTTGGGCCGCTGCCACAGAGCGGGCTCCTGGAGGTGCGACTTATACCAATAACTGGCCTCACGAACCCCTAATTGATAACCGCCCTACGGCGGAAAACGTCGTGTGGTCGATCATCAGTGTGGTTTTATTGATCGCCGGTGTTGGTGCGCTTGTTTGGGGTTGGGCCTTCTTGCGTCGCCATGATGAAGAAGAACCAATCGCGCCTGCGGTGGATCCCATTAGCACAATCAACCTTACGCCTTCACAAAAAGCCCTAGGCAAATACCTGATCGCGGTTGTCGGCCTGTTCGTGTTTCAAGTTTTCCTTGGTGGCTTTACGGCGCACTATACAGTTGAAGGCCAAAGCTTTTATGGGATCAACACGTCTGAGTGGTTCCCTTACAGCTTAGTGCGCACCTGGCACATTCAAGCGGCCATGTTCTGGATTGCCACCGGTTTTCTGGCCGCAGGTCTGTTTCTGGCTCCCATTATTAACGGGGGCAAGGATCCAAAGTTCCAAAAAATCGGTGTGGACATTTTGTTCTGGGCTTTGATCTTGGTGGTGGTTGGTTCCTTTGCAGGCAACTTCTTCGCCATCGCACAAATCATGCCACCGAACTGGAGCTTCTGGCTTGGCCATCAGGGGTACGAGTATGTTGACCTAGGAAGATTGTGGCAGATTGGCAAGTACCTGGGCATCATCTTCTGGCTAGTACTGATGTTACGTGCTGTTGGCCCAGCGCTACGCCAACCCGGTGACAAAAACCTCCTGGCATTGCTTGCTGCATCTGTCGTGGCCATCGGTCTTTTCTACGGCGCCGGGTTGTTCTATGGTGAGCGTACTCACTTATCTGTTATGGAGTATTGGCGCTGGTGGGTAGTACACCTGTGGGTTGAAGGTTTCTTTGAAGTGTTTGCGACAGCCGCGCTGGCGTTTATCTTCTGCAGCATGGGGCTGGTTTCCCGGACCATGGCGACGGCTGCCACTTTGGCGTCTGCGTCTCTGTTCATGCTCGGCGGCGTACCCGGTACTTTCCACCACTTGTACTTCTCTGGTACTACCACGCCAGTGATGGCCATTGGCGCGACCTTCAGCGCCCTGGAGGTCGTACCCTTGGTAGTGTTGGGTTATGAGGCATGGGAAAACTGGCGCCTCAAAACTCGCGCCGTGTGGATGCAACGCATCAAGTGGCCACTGATTTTCTTTGTGGCGGTTGCCTTTTGGAACATGCTTGGCGCCGGCGTCTTGGGCTTTATGATCAACCCGCCCATCGCTCTTTACTATGTACAGGGTTTGAACACCACGCCAACTCACGCCCACGCGGCTCTGTTTGGAGTGTATGGATTCCTGGCGCTGGGCTTCTGCCTGCTTATCCTTCGCTACATCCGTCCGCACCTGGTGTTTGATGACAAGCTCATGAAGACGGCGTTCTGGTGGTTGAATGGCGGCTTAGTGTTAATGTTGTTCACTAGTCTGTTGCCCATTGGTATTATCCAGTTTGTCGCCAGTGCTTCCGAAGGCCTGTGGTATGCCCGTAGTGAATCCTTTATGCAAACGGCCCTATTGCAGAACCTGCGCTGGGTGCGTACCTTCGGAGACGTGGTGTTTATCATTGGTGCTCTGGCGGTTGCCTGGCAAGTGGTCAAAGGCTTGTACTTTCCTACTGAACCCACGTTGGATATTGTGGGTGGGCCGGAAGGTCCGGGTAAGGTGGCCCCGGCTTACGCTGAGTCAGATAGCGCCATGGCGTTGGCTCACCAGGGCGAACCCAGCACCGTTGGAGTTAGTGCCATAGGAGATGCAGACGCGAAATAAAAAGGTGTTACTCAAACTGCGAGGGTGCGCACGCACCTTCGCAGTTTTTTGTTCTTAATGAGGAGGGCATTAATGCCTACTATTCGACAGCGTATTGAGACTATCTACGACGAGGTTGTCAGTCGTAATCCCGGTGAGGTTGAATTTCATCAGGCTGTCAAGGAAGTCATCGAATCTCTGGAACCGGTGGTGCGAAAGTACCCGCACTACGCCGAGCAGAAAATAATTGAACGCATTTGTGAGCCGGAACGGCAAATCATTTTTAGAGTTCCCTGGCATGACGATAAGGGAGAAGTGCGCATCAATCGCGGCTTTCGCGTGGGTTTTAACAGCGCATTGGGGCCCTATAAAGGCGGGCTGCGCTTCCATCCTTCGGTGCTGCTCGGCACCATTAAATTTCTCGCGTTCGAACAGACCTTCAAAAATGCCTTGACCGGTTTGCCCATTGGCAGCGGCAAGGGTGGCTCGGACTTTGACCCCAAGGGTCGATCCGATGCGGAAATGATGCGCTTTTGCCAAAGTTTTATGACCGAGCTCTATCGGCACATCGGTGAGATGACCGACGTACCCGCCGGCGATATAGGCGTGGGTGCGCGGGAGATCGGCTACCTGTTTGGTCAATACAAACGCATCACCAATCGCTACGAGTCTGGCGTGCTTACGGGAAAGAGTCCCAGCTGGGGTGGCGCTCTGGTACGCAAAGAATCCACCGGCTACGGTACAGTATTTTTTACCGAAGCCATGCTTAAAGCCAAAAAAATGGACCTACAAGGCCAAACCTGTGTCGTGTCCGGTTCAGGTAACGTGGCGATCTATGCCATACAGCAGTTACAGGCCCTGGGTGCAAAAGTGGTTGCCTGTTCGGACTCATCCGGAGTGATTTATCACAAGAGTGGGATCCACTTGGAGACAGTGCAACGTTTGAAAGAGGTGGAGCGTAAGCGCATTAAAGAATACGCTTCGGAGCACAAAGACGCCGAATACCTGGAAGGCGGAAACATTTGGACTATCCCTTGCGAGGTTGCCCTACCTTGCGCAACTCAGAATGAATTGAACGGGGATTCCGCACGTACCTTGGTGGCCAATGGTTGTATCGCCGTGGCCGAAGGGGCCAACATGCCCACTACTCCAGAGGGGGTGCAGGTCTTCCAAAAGGCAGGTATCGCCTTTGGGCCGGGCAAGGCTGCAAATGCGGGCGGCGTAGCAACGTCCGCATTGGAGATGCAACAAAACGCCAGTCGTGATGCCTGGTCTTTTGAGCACACCGAAGCGAGGTTGCGGGAAATTATGGGCAACATTCACACCGATTGTTACCGTACCGCTGAAGAGTTTGGGGCGCCGGGTAACTACGTTCATGGTGCAAATATTGTCAGCTTCCGGCGCGTTGCCGAGGCGATGCTGGCTTTTGGTTTGATCTAAAGTTGTTCGGCCTATGGTGTAGTTGGGGAGGCGTAAGAGTGCGAACTCTTCTGCCTCCCCGAATTTTTCTCATGGAGTCGCAGGGAGCTTTTCGAGTAGCTGAACGATAGGGCGGGGGAGGATAGCTTCAATCTCCAGTGTGTCGAGGAAGTTCTTGACGTGCAAGCCAAGCTCCGTATCGCCGTTCAGGGAAAGCCGTCGCGAAAAAAATAACGTGTCTGGATCAACCTTTCCGCCTATGAGTGTTAGAAAAACCATCAAATCCCCTTTGATAGTCACATCCCCTTGCTGATCCGATAAGCTTACCTTTAGTTGTTGGTTCTTTTCCGTCAGAGAAAAGTTTAGCCCGATATCCACAACCTGAACCGATACGCTCCTGCCATTCATAAACGAAAGTTCACCCTGGCGCAAAGAATTTTTTAGCGTCTGATTGATAGCCCACTCCAATCCACACGCCTGAAAAAAATTTGGCAGCGGGTACAGTGTTACTCGTATAAGTTTGGGAGCCCACTGTACCACCTTAGTGGTAATGCCTTTTTCTGTCTTCATGGTGTATCGTCTCGTACGACATAAGATTCAGATTACCTTCTCTCAATATTCAAATATTTGCAAGGGTGCTCAATGGAATTACTTTGCCCCGCCGGAAGTTTGCACGCACTAAAGGCGGCGTTAAAGGAAGGGGCGGACGCCGTGTATGTGGGCCTGCGCAATAAAACCAATGCGCGTCGATTCGCGGGCCTGAATCTTGACTTTGATGGAATTAAAGCGGCTGCCGACGAGGCGCACCGTCAAGATCGAAGACTATATGTAGCCATAAATACATTTGCTCATCCCAGCGATTGGCATCAGTGGCAGAGAGCTGTCGACGACTCTGTGAGAGCGGGCGCTGATGTACTGATTATTGCGGATTTGGCAGTGCTCGGCTATGCAGCTGAAACCTACCCGCAAGTGCCCCGGCATTTATCCGTCCAAGCCTCCGCCACCAATGCGGCAGCAATTGACTTTTATCGGCGTCTTTACGGTGTAAGTCGTGTAGTACTTCCTCGCGTTCTATCCATGCAACAAGTTACAGCACTCGCTCAGACTGTGGACGCTGAGCTGGAAGTTTTTGCGTTCGGCAGTCTTTGCATTATGGCTGAGGGGCGCTGCTACCTCAGTTCTTATCTCACGGGGGAGTCTCCCAACAATTCCGGTGCTTGCTCGCCAGCGCAATTTGTGCGCTGGGAAGAGAGCGATAAGGGTTTGCATTCGCGGTTGAATGGCTATCTGATTGATTCTTTCCAGGAGCACGAGACGGCTGGCTACCCTACGCTTTGCAAAGGACGTTTTACGGTGGATGACCACAGCTACCATGTGCTCGAAGAGCCAACCAGTTTGAACACGCTCGGGTTGTTGCCGGAGCTGTACCAACAAGGAATCAAGTCCGTCAAAATTGAAGGACGCCAAAGAAGCCCAGCCTATGTCCGTCAGGTTACGCGTATCTGGCGAGCTGCCCTCGATCGGCTTTTGGCTGACCCAGAGGCATACGCAGTCGAGGCAGAATGGCAGCGAGCTTTAAGCACGCTTTCTGAAGGCAGTCAGACCACCCTGGGTGCTTACCACAGGAGCTGGCGATGAAATTTTCACTAGGCCCCATTCTCTACTATTGGGAGAAAGCCAAAGTAGAAGCCTTTTACCGGGATGCTGCCGAATCCGAGGCGGACGTTGTCTATCTGGGTGAAACTGTTTGTTCCAAACGCCGGGAACTGAAGCTCAGCGATTACATGAAGTTGGCCCATAACTTACGTGAAGCTGGTAAGGAAGTCGTCTTGTCTACTATGACATTGCTGGAATCTCCGGCGGACTTGCGCGAGCTCCGGCGCTACTGTGAAAACGGAGAATTTCACCTGGAAGCCAACGATGTGGGCGCTATAGAGTTATTACGAGCTCAGGGGCTCGGATTTGTTGCCGGCAGCGCTATCAATTGTTATAACGCACAGACGTTGCAGCGTCTCCTGTCCTTGGGAATGCGGCGTTGGCTGGTGCCGGTGGAGTTGTCCAGAGATTGGCTTTCTCAAATTTTGTCCGTGCCCGAAATCCAGGCACTGAGGCACACATTTGAAGTAGAGGTGTTGGGTTTTGGTCACTTGCCTTTGGCTTGGTCCGCGCGGTGCTTTACTGCACGCTCTTACAACAAACCTAAGGATGACTGTGGTCTGTGTTGCATTCACCATCCTGAGGGCCGGCCAGTACACAATCTGGAAGGGCTGCGGGTATTCACCTTGAACGGCGTTCAAACGCTGTCGGGTAGCCGTAATAATTTAGTTAATGATCTCCCGGGGATGACAGGCTTGGTGGACGTAGTTCGCTTGAGCCCCGAACCAGAGTCGACCTTCGAGTGGTTGCGGAAGTTTTACGCCGCCGATCGATGGGGACGACGCCAGGCTCTGGCCCCCGGCGATATCAACGGCTATTGGCATAAAGTAGAGGGCATCCGACTTTTGGATGAACCCTTGGGCGAACTATGAGGAAATAACTATGTCCCTGAAGAACGATACGCGAGCACCCATTCGCCGGCGTAAGGCTGGTCCCGGCGCAGCGGTAGAGGCGCGCTCCAAGGCTCAGAAAATTGCATTTGGGCCAGTAATTTTCTACGCCGCCGTGGTGATGCGAGACACCGGCTTGCTGGCCTTGTTGGCGAGGTCATTTCCAGCGGGCCTTACGGTGGAAGAGCTGTGTCGGCAGTCGGGGCTATCGCACTACGCGGTGTCAGTGCTGACCGATCTGGCTGTGGATGCGGACATCGTTCGCTACCGGGATGATCATCTGGTGCTGGAAGACCTGGGGTACTTTCTCATGAACGACACCATGACCCGGGTAAATATGGATTTTGTCCGGGACATTTGCTACCAAGCTTTGCCGTTCCTGCAGGAGTCCTTGCAGCAAGGCCACCCGGCCGGGCTACACACCCTGGGTGACTGGGACAATGTTTACCAGGGCCTGTCCTCACTCAAAGAACCCGCCCGTTCCAGTTGGTTTCGTTTCGATCACTACTATTCCGATCAGGTATTTGACACTCTGCTGCCCATCGTTTTCCGGCGCCCCGTGCGTCGCTTGCTTGATGTGGGCGCCAATACCGGCCGCTGGAGCCTCAAATGCCTCGACTACGACCCCGATGTCGAGTTGGTGATGGTCGATCTTCCCGGACAGCTCGCGCTGGCTAAAGAAAACGTCGAAGAGCACGGGTCAATCGACCGGGTTAGCTTTTGTGCCATGGATGTCTTGGCTGAGGATGCCAGAATTCCCGAGGGTTGCGATACTATTTGGATGAGTCAGTTCCTGGATTGTTTTGCTCCTCACGAAATCGAATCCATCCTCACCAGAGCGGCACAAACCATGAGCAGCGAAGCGCGCCTGTACATACTGGAGCCCTTCTCGGATCATCAGCAGTTTACCGCCGCCTCTTTAAGTCTCAATGCCACATCCCTGTATTTTTCTTGCGTGGCGAATGGTAATAGCCGCATGTACTCCTACCGGGAATTCGCGCCCCTGATCAGCACCGCTGGCTTGGAGATCGAGACCGAGCACCATTTGAGTTTCGGACATAGTCTTCTGATCTGTCGAGTAACCCCTCAAACACAAAGGACACTCCAGCGATGAGCAAATCCAAAAGCCAGCCCCCGCTAAAACAGCCAACCTACGAAGCCGAGTCCCTTCAGGATGCCTCCTGGGATATATGGGATCAGAAGTACCGGCTCAAGGGGCACCAGGGTGAAAACATCGATGAAACGGTGGAGAGCACCTGGGAGCGAGTTGCCGGGGCATTAGCGGCTCTGGAACCCAAGCAACAGGAGCACTGGAAGCAGCAGTTCCTGTGGGCGCTGGAAAACGGCGCCATTCCCGCCGGCCGCATTGTTTCCAATGCAGGGGCCAGTGAATACAAGCCGGCCACGTCTACCATCAACTGCACGGTGTCCGGGACCATCGAAGACTCCATGCAGGACATTCTGTACAAAAACCTGGAAGCAGGGCTGACCCTAAAAGCCGGGTGTGGGATTGGCTACGAGTTTTCCACCTTGCGGCCCAAAGGTGCCTACGTTTCCGGTGCCGGTGCGACCACCTCGGGCCCACTGTCGTTTATGGATATCTTCGACAAGATGTGTTTCACCATCTCTTCCGCTGGCGGACGCCGGGGCGCCCAGATGGCCACCTTCGATGTGCATCACCCGGATGTGGGCGAGTTCATCCGAGCGAAGCGAGAAGCGGGAAGGCTGCGTCAATTCAACCTGTCACTGTTGATCACGGAAGACTTTATTCAAGCGGTTAAATCCGGAGCTACCTGGCATTTGTCGTTTCCAGTCACGCGTCGTGATCAGGAGCGTGAGCCGATAACGCTTTCCGACAGTCAGCAGGTTGTCTGGCGGCGGCTTGATCACCTGAGCGGCGACTACCTGCGTAATGAGCAGGGGGAAGTGGCCTGTAAGGTCTATAAGAAAATTCCGGCACGACAATTGTGGAATCAGATCATGACCTCCACATACGATTTCGCGGAGCCGGGATTTATCCTTATCGACCAAGTGAATGAATGGAACAACAACTGGTTCTGCGAAGATATCCGCGCGACTAACCCGTGCGGTGAGCAGCCTCTGCCTCCGTACGGCAGTTGTTTGCTGGGTTCCATTAACCTAACCAAATGCGTTGTGAACCCGTTCACCGAGCAAGCCGAGTTTGATTGGGAAAAATTCCGCACCCTGGTGGCGGTGTTTACCCGCATGCTGGACAACGTGGTGGAGGTGAACGGTCTAGCCCTGGCCGAACAGCGTCGGGAGATCGAAAGCAAACGCCGCCACGGCATGGGTTTCCTCGGGCTGGGTTCCACGCTCACCATGTTAACGATTCCCTACGGTAGCCCCGCCTCCATTGCCTTTACCGAGCAGGTGAGCAAAGAACTAGCGTTGACCGGCTGGCGCGAGGGTTTAGCCCTCGCACAGGAAAAAGGCGTGGCGCCGATCATGGAGGAAACCTTCGAGATCACGCCCACCCTAATCGCCAAGCGACCAGCGCTGGCCGAGCAGTACCAGGTGGGCGATCAGGTTCCGGGCAAAGTGCTACTGGCCCGCTATAGCCGATACATGCAACAAATTGCCGAAGAAGATCCGGAACTGGTTGACGCTATCGCCGAACACGGCTGCCGGTTTACCCATCACAGCTCCATCGCACCTACCGGTACTATCTCCCTATCTCTGGCCAACAATGCCAGCAACGGCATAGAGCCCAGCTTTGCCCATCATTACGCGCGCAACGTGATTCGCAGCGGTCGCAAAAGCAAGGAAAAGGTGGATGTGTTTTCCTACGAACTGCTGCACTACCGACGCTTAATCGAACCCAATGCCAAGCCCTATCCCGAGCCGGGCGAATCGGGCCTGCCGGATTACTTTGTGGTGAGTGATCAGATTACTCCCGAGCAGCATGTGGACGTACAAGCTGCGGCGCAGAAGTGGATCGACTCCTCCATTTCCAAAACCATCAATGTGCCCACGGACATTCCTTACGAAAAATTCAAAGACATTTATCTGTACGCCCACGAAAAAGGTCTAAAGGGCTGCACCACCTTCCGGTTTAATCCGGAAGCGTTCCAAGGCGTGCTGGTTAAACAGCAGGACCTGGAGAACACGGTGTACGTTTTTGAACTGGAGGACGGGTCCCGAGTGGAACTTAAAGGACACGAAGAGGTGGAGTATGACGGGGAAACCCACACGGCGGCGAATCTCTACGAGGCCTTAAAAGAAGGCTACTACGGCAAGTTTTAGGAGGCATACCCGTGAACGCAAAAGTCATCGACAAGAAAATTACCGGCTTCTCCATAAAACTGCCGGAAGAAAATGTACCCGCCATCGAGCAAATGCATGAAAAACTGGAGCGTCCGGAGCTGCTGCAAGGGGCAACCTACAAGATCAAAACACCGCTGTCCGATCACGCTCTGTACATTACCATCAACGACGTGGTGCTGAACCCCGGAACAGATCACGAAGTTCGCCGGCCCTTTGAGATTTTTATCAACTCCAAAAACCTGGAGCACTTTCAATGGGTGGTGGCCTTAACGCGAGTGATTTCCGCCGTGTT
Source organism: Marinimicrobium hydrolyticum (assembly GCF_030848505.1). Lineage (GTDB taxonomy): Bacteria > Pseudomonadota > Gammaproteobacteria > Pseudomonadales > Cellvibrionaceae > JAVDDU01. The sequence goes on along the minus strand of NZ_JAVDDU010000003.1, from coordinate 183,452 downwards.
CCGCAAAGGCGGGGATGTCACCTTTTTGGTGGAAGAGCTTAAGGCGGTATTTGACCCTCAAGGGGGCTACTTCAAGTCCGGCGGACGCTTCATGCCCTCGCTAGTGGCCGAAATCGGGGACGCCATCGAAGCGCACATGAAGAGTATTGGTTTAATTGAGGAAGAGCCTCTGTCCCCAGCTCAGCGAGAAGTGCTGGAGCAGAAGCGGCAGGAATATGAGGCCAAGCACCATTTGCAGGGTGAAACCGGCGAATTCCCGTCCACCGCTGAGTTGTGTCTTAAATGCCATACGAAAGCTGTGATCATGATGGACGGGTGTCGGACGTGTTTGAGCTGTGGAGCCTCTAAGTGCGGCTAGCAGGCTGTGAAGAACTACCTGCGTTGCCGCTGCCGCGTTAAAAATGGTCTCAACATGCTCATTTATGACATATAAACTCCGCTGTTTCGACCATTTTTGCCTAGCATCGGCTGCCTCGCTAACGTTCTTCAGCAGCCTGCTCTGAGCGACCATCTCGAGTTTGATTAACATCAAAGTCGGCTGGTGAGTGCTTTGTTACTGTCTAGCTCTGCCAAGTTAAGAGGAGCAGAGTGATGACTCTCAAAGAAAAACCCCTGGTGTACAGTTGCTCAGGCGGTTCCAATGTGGCCCAGCTTGCGAACGATATTGCCGTGGTGATGGGGCGCGAGGGATTGGCTCAAATGTCCTGTATCGCCGGTGTTGGCGGCGACGTGAAGAAGATGGTGCGCATTGCCACCTCGGGGCGAGACATCTGTGCCATCGATGGTTGTGCCCTGGCATGCGTCAAAAAAACCCTGGCGCGTCACAATGTCACGCCCAAATGGCACGTGGAGTTAACCGGCCTGGGTTTGGTAAAACGCGATGGCGAAGCGTGCACGATCAGCGAGCATTACCACGCGTTGCGCCATGTTTACCGCACCACGGGGCTGGTGGAAGATGGCAAAGTCCTGAATTCTGACATTGCTTAATTCCTAACGTTTCTGGCTCGCATCTACTGTGGCCGGGAGGCGCGGTAGCGTCGCGGCTTCTATTACGTCGGGTACTGGTGTATTGTTTGGTGACTAGGGACTGTTCAAACAATAATACACGGTAGCCCATGACTGATTCCGACATAAACGCCAGCACCGTCCAGTACACCAATCAAACGTTTTACGATTCTCTTTGGGCTGGAGTACGGCTTGTAGAGCCGCGTCAGTTCAACACTTGGCCGGTGATTGAGGCTTTGGCGCAAACCGCCCCCGACCGCTTGGAAGTGGGTGCGGGTATGCGCCCAAGGTTACCCATTCAGGGGACACACTTTGCCGACATCAGTGAGCCCGCGCTGGAAGCACTGGCCAAGCGCGGCGGCAAGGTCAAGGTTGCCAGCATCGGTGAATTACCTTACGACGACTCCTCTTTCGATCTGGTGTGCGCGCTGGACATCATCGAGCACGTGGAGGACGACCAAAGGGCGCTGGCGGAATTGTGCCGAGTGGCCAAACCGGGCGCGACGGTGCTGCTGTCCACGCCGCTGCACATGGATTGTTGGACGGAATTCGACACCTTGGTGGGCCACTACCGGCGCTACGAACCGGATCAACTGCGCGAACTTCTCGACCAACATCAGCTTCGAGTGTGTCAGAGCGGCATTTACGGCATGAAACCCAAATCCTCTTGGCTGGTGGATTGGGGTATGAATCAATTGCAAAAAAATCCTCAGCGGGCGCTGTGGTGGTACAACCGGGTCTTCATGCCCATGGGGCTTCGTTTTCAGAAACCGCTGGCGTTGCAGTCTGGGTTGATGGACTTGGATGCCCTGGCAGAAATCTTTTTGGTGTGCGAACTGGCTAAGCAATAGCGGCCGCCATATTAAGGGTTTTCGTCTGAGCTAGAGCCGGACAACTGCTCAAGAAACGCCAGTATTTGCCCGCTAATGTCATCAATATATCCATGGGGAATATCATGCCCCAGACCTTCCACCCAATAGGTGCGCGCATCGGGAATCACCTCGGCGGTGTGCTCGCCATGAGCGAGCGGAATGAGCGGATCATGGGTTCCGTGTATCACCAGCGTTGGCGTATCAATATGAGCAAGGCGTTCCGGCCGGGAGGCTGAGCGCCCAATCGCCCTTTGGTGTCGAAGCGGCGCAAAGGTGTTGTAACCGCGGCGGATTCGCTCGTTATAGAGCACCTGTTGGGCCACCTCCTCAACGTCCATTTCCTGCTCGGGGTTATCCCGTAAAATCAGGCGAAGCGTAATCGCTAGGCGAATCATGTTTTCTTCGCCGCCGATCAAACCGTACTTGAGCGACGCCCGGAGCATATCGAAAATAACCCGATAAGAAACGCCCGGCAAACTGGCATCGTCAATATCCGCAGACGACATTAACGATATCAGCGAGGCTACCCGCTGAGGGTGGTTAATGGCCATCTCCTGAGCGATCATGCCGCCCATGGATAACCCCACTACGTGCGCTTGGTCGACACCCACCGCATCAAGTACAGCGATGCTGTCATCAGCCATATCCGCCAGGTCGTAGGGCTCACCGGGCCACCAAACACCTTGCCAGTCGGACAGGCCAGTATCCCGATGGTCATAACGAATGACTTGATAGCCCGCGTCTACAAACGCATCGACAAAATCCGGGGACCAATTCAACGAGTCGGTGGCGATGCCCATGATCAGCATGACCGTGCCTCTTGGAGGCGCTTCGGTGCCAATGCGCTCGTACCAAATTGCCGTGCCGTTGGACTGGGCCAGGCCCGACTCACCTCGAACCAACTCGGGCACAGGTTCGCGTGTTGCACGTTCAATAACTTGTTCGGTATTTTCCGGCAGCTCCGGCCCGAAGTGGTACAGGTGCACAACAATGGCCGCTAGGACTAACAGCAGCAAAAGGCCGAATACTTTTAACGTCTTTTTAAACCGTGCCATTAAAGCCGTCCTTATCCATGGAAACCTTGGAACTGATGTGGCGCATTTTGACTAATTCCGGGCCAGGGCTATACTCAAATTATCTAAGCCGGGCGTTCGTCGCTTCCGGTGATGGTTCGTTGTGGATCAGGAATATAAGGTTGCCCCAGACGACAGCCCGACTGTCTGGCCAGGGATCACAAAGCTGCAACCCGTGCTTTCATAGGGTGCCGGTTATGGCAGACCTAATCAAGCTGAGCCGATCGGAGATTCGCGTAGGCAGGCCGCTTCCTTGGCCCGTGTTTAACGTCGAAGGCAAGCTGCTGCTCAAACAAGGCCATATCGTCGAGAACGAGGCGCAATTGGAGCGTTTACTCGCTCGCGGTAGCCATCCTCCGTTTCCCGATGGCGTGCGAGCCAAGTCGGATGACGCGACTTACGCGGAAAAAAACCAACCTTTCGTTGAATATCTGTCGTTACTGGCCCGGTTGGACAGTGCGCTGGATGCCGTCGCCAAGAAAGTCCCCGTACACCGCCGCCTCATTGAACTGAGCGAACGCATCGATGAGCTAAGCCGGGAGGATGCTGACGCTTGCCTGGCGTTGATTCACCTTTATAGCCCCGACTCCAGCGCCGCGGAACAGAGCTTGTTCTGCGCCTTTCTTTGCGCACTGCTGGGTGAAAAAATGGGCGTTGAGGCGCAGCGGCTCAGCGCACTGACAAGTGCAGGGCTCACCGCCAACCTGGCCCTGCTGCCTTACCAGGACAAGTTGAATGGGCTTAAGGGGGCGCTCACGCCCGAGCAGAGAAATATCGTTGAGAAGCACCCGTTAATCAGCGTCGCGGCGTTGCAAGCGACCGATGTTCAGGATTCTCTTTGGTTGCAGATTATTCTCCAGCACCATGAGAGATCCAACGGCAAGGGTTACCCGAAGCAGGCCACGGACACTCACTTTCTCCCGGAGGCGCGCATAGTAGCCGCGTGTGAAAGCTACCTTGCCATGATCAGCAATCGCGGCTACCGGGATCGGCTCCTGCCTTCGACTGCGATGTTAACCTTGCAGCAAGCCGACCAAAGCGAAACGGAAAGTCAGGTGGTGGACGCATTGAGCGAACTGCTCGGCCCCTTCGCACCCGGCTGCTTTGTGCAGCTGGCCAATCAGGAACTCGCCTTGGTTACCCACCGAGGCAAAACCCCGGATTGCCCGCGCGTGCATGCACTGGTATCCGCTTCCGGAAAGCCCTTCTTTGGCAGTTTTGCTCGGGATACCCGCCTCGAAGAGTTTCGACCGGTTAAGCAGGTGCCACCCGTCAGCTTGGCCTCAATTAATGTCCCCGCATTATGGGATTAGACCGATCACCAAGCATGCTCGACAGAAGCGGAAGCCCATTTTTTTGGGAAGGTGGCCGAAACAAGGGCAGACGCAAAGAATAAGAAATACAGAGGCGTTCGACGAAGTTTTGATGGCTCATTTTGTGACGCACCAATAAAACGGTACACTGGCGATCTTATAAGAACGATAAGCCGGTGCTGCAAATGAGCCCTCCAAGAAGTCGAACATTGCTTCTGTCACTGCTGCTGAGCTTTGTCTGGGGCGCAGATGCGCAGCGGGTTTACGCTTCAACAGAAGGGGCCTCTCACTGGGCAAGTGCGAGCGACAATGGTCCGTCTGACGAATACATTCCTCCGTTAGATGACAGCGACCCTCAGTCGGATTCAGTCAGCAGCGACAACAATGATTTACCGACGGAAGTAGCCCGCCTTCACGCTGAAAATATCCTGGCGGAGCGGGATAGGCTAGGCGTGCCTACTCATCATAAAGACTATCCGCTGGTGCCAGGCTGTGAGCCCGTCGATGGCTCGAGGGTTCTGCCCGCAGCCGATCTTACCCATCACCTCGTATCCAGAGGTGTCTGTTTGCCAGCGCAATGGATCGATGGCCTGTTTGCCGGGCCTGAAGGTGACCCCTACGCAGCGCGTACTCTCTTCCGAGTGATCTACGCACCGCGTTGGCAGCAAGAAGAACTTCACCTGGCGGGTACGCGTTTTGACGGCCAGGTCAGCTTGCATCATATCTCCAACAAATTATCTTTGATTCTTCGAAGTGATGACAAAGACGATGATCTTCTGCGCGAGCGGCTGGACCTTGAGCGCCCAGATGATCGGGGAATGTCCCGCGCTGCACTGCGCTGGGCTACCGCGCTGGGCAGGCATGCAAGCTCTGGTACCGATGTTGGACTTCGGGGCAGCACGGCCTTTGTGCGTACGCGGTTTCGGTATAACCAACGCCTGTTCTGGGACATTCACAGCCGGTTAAATCAGGAGTTCTATTGGCGCGATAATCAGGAGCGACGAGGATATGTTACAGAGCTGCAGCTTGGCCGTGTGTTAACCGAAAACACCACCTTGCGGCTTACTTCAACGGCGGAATCAAACTCCGCTCTGCGTCAACAGGATACTGGGAGTGGCAACAAAGCATCAGCCATTTCTGGAGGCTGGCCCACCGAGCGGGCATTCAAACGGTTCTACGTGTTGAGGGGGAGTATGACAGCAGTAACAGGGTGGAGAACTATCAGTTCAGCGTCCGGTACCGTAGCAGTTTATGGCGGCCGTGGATGTATTATGAAATTGAGCCCTTTGCTCTACAGCTAAGGGAACAGGATTTTGATACCTCGACGGGCTTACTGGTGCGGTTCGAGGTGCAATTTGGTGATTATTTTTGAAATCGCTAGAACCGCCAGCTCTCGCTTAGCTTTTGCTTGTCTGTGTCCTGGACACTATTGCCCTTATTTCCTTTCGCAATCAATCCATCTATTCCTTACAGCAAAGTAATACTTGTTATCTACGAACTCTTTCGTACAATAAGTACGAAAGAGTTCGTAGATTATGGAGTCGCCTATGCAAAGTCCCACGCGGTCGGAACTGGAGATACTGGAAATCCTCTGGTCGGAGGGGGAGGCGACGGCGCAGACGGTTAACACGCGCTTAAGCGCCGCCAAGCCGGTGGGCTACACAGGCACCCTGAAATTAATGCAGCTGATGCATCAAAAAGGCCTGCTGGATCGCCGTCGTGAAGGCAGAAGCCATGTGTATGTGCCGCTGATCAGTGAGGCGGAGGCCAAGAGTGGTCTGTTGCATAAATTTATTGACGCTACATTTGGAGGATCCGCCAGCCGCATGATGATGCAGCTGTTGGGCAACAAGAAAGTTTCCAAACAGGAGCTGGAGGAAATACGCCGCTACCTGGATCAACTGGAGGAGGATGACCAGTGAACACTTTCAGCGAATGGCTCAGCGGCCAACTACTTTACTCGCTCGGGTGGACTTTGTTGCACTCGGTGTGGCAGGCAGCGTTGGTGGCATTACTACTAGCGGTTGCCCTTTTCCTTAGGCGCAGGTGGAGCGCTCCGAAACGTTACCTCTTGTGTGCCACCGCACTGCTGGCGCTGGTTATCAGTAGCGTCTTCACCTTCAGCCACTATTACCAGGCCATGGGCGATGTCATTGCCCGAGCGCAGTTATCGGCCGCATCTGCTGGCGGGAATGGGAATGGGGCTACAGGCTGGGTTGTGCAGGCCAATGCGCTGATCAATCAATACATGCCACACCTGGTACTCGCCTGGCTGCTCGGCACTGTGATGTTTGGCTTGCGATATTGCTTTGCCTGGGGCTACTGCCAGAGGCTGAAAACGGTGATGAGTACCGACGCATCCCAAGCCTGGCAAAACCGAGTAGTAGCACTGGCGGACCTCATTGGCTTGGAACGCCATGTGCGTCTCAAGGTGAGCCAACGTTTGACGGTGCCCTGTGTGATTGGTCATGTAAAGCCGGTGGTGCTTATGCCGGCGGCATTGTTGACCCGGCTTACGCCCGCCGAGCTGGAAGCCATTTTGCTGCATGAGCTGGCGCACGTTCTTAGGCACGACTATCTGCTCGGCCTGATTCAAAGTTTTATCAAAACGCTGTACTTCTTCAACCTTCCGGTCTACTGGATCTGCGCGCAAATGGATCGCGAGCGCGAAAACGCCTGCGACGATATTGCCGCTTCCCAGTGCGGTGATCGGCTGTTCTACGCACAGACACTGAAGCTTTTCTCAGAACTGTCTTTACAAGCCCAACAAGGAGGGCCCGCCATGGCTGTTACCGGCAACAAGTACTCAATTCTCGCACGCATTCAGCGCCTTTTCGAAACCTCATCGGTCAAAGGGCATTCTTTTGAAGGTATGCTCTCCAGCGCCGCTATGCTCGCACTGGCGTTTGTGCTTGGTCTACAAGCACAAACGTCCCAAGCCCGGGAAAGCTTTCCCGACATCCAAAGCGTGGATGATGGTGCCGTTCGGGGATTGATTGAAGAATACAAAACCCATATTCACGCTGACGGCGACAAACCGAGCCTGATTACCCGGCTGGTTTCTGTGCCGACCCTGGAGGCGATGACGGACTCCGAGCGCCAAGCCTTTGCCGCCTATCTGGAGGAGGAGCTTTGGGCCGAGTCCCATCAACACAAACCTATTGATGACGGCTGGGATCATTTGGATAGCCAGGGACGAGAGGAATTACGACGGGCTTGGTTCGATGCGGCATACAGTCATTTCCTACAGTTTCTCCGTGCGCCATACAGTCAAGCCGAGTCGTTTATGATTAATGTGCCCGACGTGGCCGATCCCGTTGAAGTTAAACTTTTTGAACGAGGCCGCCTTGAAGCGTCCATACCTGCGGGTGTGGTTGAAGCCCTGCGTAATGGTGAACTGGAGCAGGTCCAAACTGAGCGCATGGTGATCCGGTTGACGGACGAGCAGCGGCTATTGATATCCGTGGCGGTGGAGTCAACGCCTCCTGAAACCTTGAAGCATGCGGTGCGTTTGGGCGACGACCATACAGATCGGCCCCAAGGCTTTTATCTCTTTACCCAGGGATTGCCCGACGATCCGTCGCATTCCGTATTCTACTTCGACGGTGGGTTCTATCAGGTAACTTTAGGTGCACCCTATGTGGAGAAGCTGATGGCCAAGGAGTTGTTCTCCGTCGGGAATGGATCCGCAGGCCTGCAACTCACCAACGTGGCCACGCTGGATGTCGCCCTGGAACCGGATTTTGGGAAAGTGTTGACGCGCCGAATCATCCGCCTGCTGCACGATACTTACACTCCCATTGTACCGGGCTATGTGGAAGGGGAAATGGAGGAAAAACTCGCCCAATTGCCAGCGGACATTGCGGACTTCCTGTACACGCAAGAACAGCTGGACCGCTTCGTTCTCGCTAGTGAATTGAGCGAGGGCGAGCCTATGCCCAAGGGGTTTCAGGACGTGATGCGCCGATCTATCCAAAATAATCGGATCGACGAATTGCTGGAACGGCTTGATGAAGAGAATCTGCTCGAAAATCTTCGCGATGAAACCAGGCATATCATAGTCAATGACTCTATTTGGATAACGCTGGTACCGCGTCGGGCACACAGCAGTGAAACGGTGTTTAGTCTGGAAATGAAGGATAAACCATTTAGCCTGTTGCTATCCGTCAGCGAAAACCACTGCCCAGACAACGACTATCCCGAACACTATGGGGAGCTAGACCACACCGTATCCATTTACGGAGATGATTTAACCTGCGGCGACATGGAGAGGGCATTGAGCGGCTTGTCGCGACAGGCGGCCAATCAGCCGGGTTAATCAATTTGCGAGTTGATTCGGTTGTTCTTAGCCCTCGCTCGCGGGGGCTTTTTTGTTCTAAATGACAAGAAAACTCTAGCACCCACGCTGCCGCTAAAGGATAAACCGATCAAAGGGAACAACTTGCACCGTTTCACCTTCCTCAACAGTGCCGCGTTCCTGTTCCAGCACCACATAGCAGTTAGCGCCGGCAAATGACGTCAATACGCCCGATCCTTGAGGACCTGTGCTGCTGACGATGTTCTCGCCTTCCTGGACTCTTAAAGTGGCTCGCTGAAAATCCTGGCGGCCCGGGCGTTTTTTGTAGCGGCTGGCGGCGGTGGCGTTGAGGGTGATCGGTTGTTCAGTCACTTCGCCGGCCATGGCGCGCAGTACCGGCAAAGCCAATTGATGCAGAGTAACCATGGCTGACACCGGGTTGCCGGGCAGGCCAAAAAAGCAAGCGCGGCCCAGTGAGCCGAAGGCGAACGGCTTGCCGGGTTTTATGGCCACTTTCCAGAAATTGATCTCGCCCAGTTCATCAAGTATGTCTTTCACAAAGTCCGCTTCGCCCACCGATACGCCGCCGCTGGAAATAACCGCGTCCGCTCGCTGGCTGGCATTTTGTAAAGTGGCGCGGATGGCGTCTTCCCGGTCGGGTATTAAGCCCAGGTCGATGACTTCCACATTCAAACGTTGTAACAAGGCCACAATGCCGTAACGATTGCTGTCGTAAATCTGTCCGGCCGTCAGTGGCTGTCCGGGCGCGGTAAGTTCATCGCCGGTGGACAGTACAGCTACTTTCAAACGACGGTAAACCTCGGCCTCAGCCACACCCAGGGACGCCAGTAGCGCAACATCTACCGGGCTGAGTCGATGGCCTTTTGAAAGTACTCGATCGCCCTGTGCTATATCTTCACCGGCCCGGCGAATGTTTTCACCCGGTCGGGGAGTTTGCGTAACGTTGATGTGCTGTCCGTCGATGCGCGTATTTTCCTGCATAACCACGGCATCGGCACCGGTGGGAATCACAGCACCCGTAGTAATGCGCACACATTGGCCGGGCTCGAGCGAACCTTGAAAAGCGTGGCCGGCCAAGGATTGCCCCGCCAAGTGTAGAGGTTTGTCGGCATCTTGTGCGCGTAGGGCGTAGCCATCCATGGCGGAGTTATCGTGGCCGGGTACATTCAGTTGGGCGTGAATATCTTCCGCGAGTATGCGGTCCAGCAGTTGATTCAATGCGAGTTGTTCGAAGTCCGCCGGAGGGTTTACGGCTTCGAGCATCCGGTCGATGGCCGTGACTACCGGGAGCAGCTTCGGTTCGTCGCAACAAGCCATTAGCGGTGTTCCTGGTTGATCATCCAAACGGCCGCTTCCACGCGGGAGCGTAGGCCGAGCTTTTTGAGCATGTGTTTTACGTGTACTTTGACGGTGCCGTCAGAAATGTCCAACTCCCGAGCGATGAGTTTGTTGCTCAAGCCTTGTGCAATCAGTTTTAGAATTTCCGCTTCGCGTGCGGTCAGGCTTTCCATTTTGGCGGAGGCACTTTGTTGGGGCTTGCGGATGGCGGTGGCGAGCGCTTGGGTAACCGCTTCGCTCATCACCATTTTACCCTGCAGTGAGCGCTCAATTTGTTCCAGCAATTGCTCGGGCTCCATGTCTTTGAGCAAATAGCCATCGGCACCGCGGGTAATGGCTTCGACCACATCTTCATCGGCATCGGACACGGTGAGCATCACAATGCGCGAGGTCACACCCGCATCGCGCAATTTGCTGAGTGTTTCCAAACCATCCATGCCCTGCATGTTCAAGTCCAGCAGAATTAAGTCCGGGTCCAGTTCCGTGCCCTGACGGATGGCATCGGGGCCGTTGCTGGCCTGGGCAATCACTTCCAAATTGTCGGTTAAATCGATCAATTGCTGCAGACCTTTACGCAGCAGCGGATGATCGTCAACCAGCATAACGCTGTTGGCATTTGTTTCCATTGGGGCCTCCCAAAATGAGCTTATGCAGGCATTGTCGGCGCCGCAGATCGCTTTGGCAAGGGGCCGCTGGCGCCAGCTCCAGCATTTGTGCGGGTTTGATCGCAGGGAGTACCACCATTGGGGGAGCTGGGTATTCCCAATGATTCGTTGAGAGGGCGGGTGCGGCTAGGCATAGTGGCTTGACCAGCAACCACTTAGGCCCATTTATGCCAACGATGGATAATACCCAGCCGGGAAATCTCTCCCTACTGGGAGATCGCAGGCTGCCCAGCATACCCGGTCACGGGGTGGTGGCTGCGCCATTGTGGTTAGTGGCCGGTGTTCACTTTTGTGCGTTCGGCTTGTGGTTTTGCTGGGCGCTGATTGTGGTGCAGTTGCATCACGTAGGCGCTGGTTTGTCCTTCTTGGAGTTGTTTTCACTGCTGGCCGTCGGTGGTCTGGGCGCGGGGTGTGTTGGCATCACTCTGGGTTACGGTGTTCCGCCTGGAGCGGAGCGTCCGATGCTGGGCTGGTGCCTGTTGACTTTGCTGATTCCCGCCCTTGGGCTCTGCTGGGTTTTGGGGCAACCCGACACTTCCCTGTGGCAATTGCAGTCGCTGGCCTTATTGAGCGGCGCCGGTGCCGGTGGCAGCTCTGTGCTGGTGCAGCGCATGGGCAGCCGTGGTGACGAGGATCAGACGTCGCTCTTAACCGCGGTGGGCCACTGGGGGATAGTGGTGGGCTTTCTGGTGCTGCCCATTTTGCTGGTGTTGCCCTTGTACGGGCAGGGCGCGGTTTCCAGTTTGTGGAGTAGCCATTTCTTTGGTCGTTTGGCACCGGGAACGGCGCTGTGGTTGAGTTGGTCCGGTGCATTTTGGGGCGGCCTCATCGCTCTGGTTATCGTCTTTTGGTTGGCCCGGCAATGCCGGGCCGACTTGCGTGCATTTGGGGCGTCCGCGCCGCGGATTGGCAGCGCTTTTTTGGCGGGCTTGGCCATTGCGGTTCTAGGCGCCTGGATCGTACTCCCGGCGACGGCAGGCGGCAGTGGAATTTCACCACCAAAAGAATTGTTGCTCTTGGCCATCGCGGCGTCGGCGTTGTTGTATACCGGTATTCACCGGCGCACCGGTTCTGAGAACGCTTTCTCCCAGTTTCGGCACTCGGATACCTGGGCGCTGAGTTTGCTGTGGGTGATGAGTCAGGGGAGTTTTCTGGGGTTTGCCGCGGCCTTTCCATTAACGGTCGAGCGGCTGTTTGTGGGCTCGGCAGCGCCGGGTTACCCGGGAGTGTTTATCTACGCGTGGATGCTGCCACTGTTGGGAATTCTGGTTCGCCCCCTTGGCACCTGGGGCGCGGCTCGCTGGGGCGGCGCACTCACCACACAAATGTGCGCCGTGATTTTGGTGCTGGCGGCGGCGGGCGCGGCTTATTGGATTGGCCGGGCACAAGTGTCGGCCCAGCCGTCCCTGTATTTTTCAGGCTTTATGGTGGCGTTTGCCTTGTTGTTTGTGGCTGCTGGCGTGGCTCAGTCCGCTTTGGCTAGCGCTGTAAAGGTTTCCGTCTCGCGGCAGGCGGGGGTTTGGTTGTCGGCCGTGGCGGCCTTTGGGGTTTTCTATATTCCCCTCACCCTGGCGGAAAAGCTGGAGCGGGGTGAAGGCGTTCAGGCCATGGCCGGATTTGCGGTGTTCTATGCGCTGTGCGCTGTGGTTAACGGCTGGTTGTATGTGCGTCGGCCGAGACCGGAACTCTAGCGGCGTCTTTAATTGCTTTCGCGGGCAAAGACATTTTGCTGTTGGAGGTAACTGGGCGTGAAGGTGAAGTAGACACCCGCACCACCAGTCGGGACGTTTCGAACACTCAAGCTGCCGCCCAGATTCTTGCCACGCTCCTGCATAATGGCAAGGCCGTAGTGGTTGAGTTTCTCCGGGTTTGCGGGAATGCCTCGGCCATCGTCCTCAATACTTAAGTGAATCGTTTTGTCCTCACTTTGGTACAGGTTGATGTTCACGTTCTCGCCACCGCTGTGATGGATGGCATTTTGGGTGGCTTCACGCACAATCTGCTGTAGGTGCACTTCTTCATTTGGTGTGAGCGGGACATTACCCAAGGTGTAATTGAAATGCAGCTCCATGTCAGTTTGGGCATTTAACTGCTTGATACTGCTTTGCAAAGCGCCCAAAAAGCCAGGCCCATCCACCTTCAGGCGGAAGGTAGTGAGCAGCTCTCGCAGTTGTCGATAGGCAGAGCTTAGGCCTTCCTGCAATTCGTTGGACACATCTTCCAAGGTTGCTTTGTCGTCTTTGGCGAGCGCCCGATTCAGTCGCGTCACCTGAATTTTCAGATAGGACAAAGCTTGCGCCAGGGAGTCGTGCAGCTCCCGGGCGATGACCGTGCGTTCGTGGACCAGGGTCAGGCGTCGGGCGTTATCTTCTTGCGCCTGCAAGCTAAGCGCCAGCGCCAGCTGGTCCGCTACTGACTCGATAAGCTGCTGTTGCCAATGGTCGAGCGTTTGATTTTGAGGCGTGCGGCACACCAAAACGCCGTAGTGTTTTTGCTCGCGCACCATGGGAAAGCTGTAGCGGAAAATCGGTGACTGGTCCGCTCCAGTCGTTTTTGTCAGTTGATCGCCGCTAAGGCAATCGTCGCAGTTTCTCAGCACACAGACGTCGTGAATACTCTGTTCGGGCTGAATCTGTAAATAAGGCGTATCGCCCGTCTCGGTGATCAAACAAAGCTCAATGTCATCGGCTTTTACCAGATCGGCCAAGTGGGACAGGATGGGTTGAAAGTCGATCTTCCCGTCCTCTTGCTCGATAATGGTTTTGGCCGTGTCATAGAGAAACTGCAACGCGGTGTTGCTGCGCTGCAATTCCTGGGTTTGATCGTCGATGCGCTGCTCCATTTGCCCGTGCATCTGAGCAATGGCATCGCTCATGCGATTAAAGGTTTGCGCCAGTATCCCCAGCTCGTTCATCTGTCGAGGTATGGCTCGGCCTGTGAAATCCCCCTCACTGACTCGCTTTGCGAGACGTGTCAATTCCGATAGCGGTTGCTCCACCTTTGTTCTCAGCCAGTAAATAACAATGGCCGCCAATCCGAGCACCGAAAACAGCGCCAATACCTGCACCAGACGCAGTAACTGCGCATTGCGCTCCGCATGGCGCTGAATGCTGGTAACCAGTTGATCGATCTGCTCGACTTGGTCATCCAGCAGCGGTTGGGTGTTGGTCGCTAATCCGCTCAGTATTTCGGGTTCGAGCTGTTGCCATTGCCTCTGAGCCTGCTCTAGCTGCTCCGCCAGCGCTGGATTGCCATGGGCGAGGCGGGTGAACACGGGGTCTTGCCAGCTTTGTTCAAGCTTGTCTCGTGCGGCTTGCAGGGTTTCGGCGTCCGCGTCCATATGGCTGAGTAAACCGAGCCGGTAGGTTTGCATGCGCAGGGAACCGGCGGCATTGATGGCGTAGGCGTCGTTGTCCGCCTGGTCGGAAATCCAATAGGACGTGACCATAGTAATGGCGGCCAAAGCGACTATGCCGGCCAGAGCGAGACTGAGACGAATAACTAGGGAGGATTGACGCAAGGTTCACCGGAACTCATAGACGAAAGGTTGATCACAATTTAGCACATTCGGTGCGCCCATCCGAGGGTATTTGGGGCCTAATGTGAGGTGACCTTGATACGGATCAAAGTCGCTCTCCGCCCCGCCAGTACACTGGATAGATTGATAATCTGTGGGCTTTGGCTCACGTTGACGGAAAGACAGCATGCCTCTATTTACCGGTCCCCTACTGTGGGATCACGACCTGATCCAGCAATACGACCTTTCAGGCCCGCGCTATACCTCATACCCGACCGCGCCGCAGTTTCGAGATTCCTTTACCGATGAAGAGTTCCAGGCGGCGGTTGCCAAGAGTAACCTCGGCGGTAAGCCCCTGTCCCTGTATTTTCATATTCCGTTTTGCGAGACCCTGTGCTTTTACTGTGGCTGCAACAAGGTTGTGACCAACAACACCAGCCGGGCCAAACCTTATCTGGAGCGTGTTGCAAAAGAAATGGCGCAGCAAGCCCAGCTGTTTGACACTAGCCGACCGGTGACTCAGCTGCACTGGGGTGGCGGTACGCCCACTTACATCAGCGATGATGAAATGACTTGGCTGATGGAAGCGACGCGCCGGCATTTCTCATTGGTTGACGACGACCAGGGTGAATACTCGGTGGAAATCCACCCCGGAAAAGTGTCCGCGAGTACTATGGCGCATTTGCGTAAGTTGGGCTTTAACCGGGTCAGCATGGGTGTGCAGGATTTTAATCCTCGGGTACAAAAGGCGGTGAATCGGTACAACAGTGTTCAAGAGGTTAGCAGCCTGGTGTCTGCCTTGCGTGAGCAGGATTATCGCTCCATTAGCATGGATCTGATTTACGGTTTGCCCTTGCAGACGCTGGAGAGCGTGCGCGAGACACTGGATCAGGTTATCGATCTGTCCCCGGATCGTCTGTCCCTGTTCAACTACGCCCACATGCCCCACCTATTTAAAAGTCAGAGCTTGATTCACGAGAGCGACCTGCCGTCTCCCAGTGAGAAACTTGGCATCTTGCACATGGCCATTGAGCGGTTGCAGGCGGCGGGCTATGTGTACATCGGCATGGATCATTTTGCTAAACCGGATGACAGTCTGGTACTGGCTCAACAGGCGGGTGAGCTGCAACGCAACTTCCAGGGTTATTCCACTCACGGTCATTGCGATTTGCTGTCTTTCGGCGTGTCTTCCATCAGCTCCTTTGGCGATGTCTACCTGCAAAACGCCAAGCGGCTGGATGAATACCATGAATTACTGGATAGCGACCAAAGACCAGCGGTGCGCGGTTTTACCCTGAGCGAAGAAGACAAACTGCGCCAGTGGGTGATCAACCAACTCATTTGCCACTTTCAGTTGGATTTTGCCGAGGTGAAACGCCGCTTTGGTGTGGACCCCACAGTGAAGTTTGCTCAACAGCTGGAGCAACTGGCGCCCATGGTGGAAGACGGGCTGCTCAGTTTGGATGCCCAGGGCATACACGTGCATAACAGTGGGCGCCTATTGATTCGGCGCATCTGTATGGTCTTTGACGAGTATTTGAACGCCTCCAGCGAAATTCGCTATTCCAAAGTGATTTAAATCGCTTTGTGCGCATCAGGCTGAATAGGCTTTAAACGGTGTCCTCCACAACCCCGGCGGAGCCTTTCTCAAAGCTCTCAGTGCGCACCTTGGGCAGGGCGTGGGGGTAGTGTTGTTGGATGTAGGTGATTAATTTTTCACGAATTTCACAGCGCAATTCCCATGCATTGCCTGAGCTCTCGGCGCTCATTAACGCCCTGAGCTCCACCGTACGTTGTCCCGAGTCGGTGACGTGAAGCCGCCACACCTGGCCATCCCAAAACTCCGACTCTTGTAGCGCCTCATGTAAAAACTGCCGAATTTTTTCAATGGGAACCGTGTAATCCATGTGAAGGAACACAGTCCCCAAAATATTGGCCGACTGACGTGTCCAATTTTGAAACGGCTGCTCGATAAAATAACTGATGGGCAGCACCAGGCGGCGCATATCCCAAATCGCCACCACCACATAAGTGAGGGTGATCTCTTCCACGCGGCCCCATTCGTTTTCCACAATCACCACATCGTCCATGCGAATGGGTTGGGTTAACGCGATCTGAAAACCAGCGAGTACATTGGCAATGGTGCGTTGTGCGGCAAAGCCGATGACCAAACCGGCCACACCTGCGGAGGCCAGCAAGCCGGTGCCCACCTGGCGGAAGTTATCAAAATTCATCAGCGCCGCAGCGACCGCGAACACGACGATGATAAAAACCATTATCTTGCGCACTATGTCCACTTGAGTAACAACTTTGCGCGCGGCCAGGTTATCGCTCACCGTCACATCGTATTGGGTGAGAACCCAATCCCTTAGGATGCTTGTGGCCCGAATCAGTAGCCAGGCCATGGAGGCGATCATAAAGGTGCTGAGCACGATGCCCAGGGATTCCACCGCGCCCTCCTGCAGGTTCAAGGCATGCAGCGGGTGGCTGAGTTGTACCGCCAGAGTGGGAAACAGAAGTCGTAGCGGTGCCCGGAGGTGTTTAGGTATGGAGTCGTGCAGTGTGCTGCGCTTCACGACCCTCAGCAATATCTGGTAAACAACCATATGCACCAGCAAGCCCACCACAATTGCGGCGGAAATAACCCCAAGCGACCAAAAGTAAACTTCGAGTTCCTGCAGTACTGTCGTCATAGTGACCTCGTGGTGCTTTTACTCACTGATGCGGAAGGAATGTGCGCTCTGCTACCCCTTTACACTAACGCGCCAGAGAACTGGCATCAAGAACGGCTTTCGAGGTTAGTCCTTGCATCGGCGCCCTTTGCCCCAAACAATAGTCTTATTCGCTGACTTACGGAGCTACGGTTTGGCGTTATATTTGGTCTTTGGAGTGGCGGCGGTGATCGTCGCAGCCTTGGTGTATGCGCCAATTCGGCGCCGGCGCCAGCGGCGAGCCTTGGCGGAACGGCCTTTTCCGCGCCAGTGGCGACGTTTGTTGCGCGATCGCTGGGTGCTGTATCGCTACTTGCCATCCAATGTGCGTTTTGCGCTGCAGCGGCAGCTGCAAGTGATGATGTCCGCCACGGATTTTTACGGTTGCAATGGCTTGCAAGTGACCGAAGAAATGAAGCTGTTAACCCTCGCTCAGGCCGCCTTGCTGTATCAAAACGCCAGTCAGGATCAGTTGGCGGACTTTCCTCACGTGCTGCTCTACCCGAATGCGTTTGTGCGTGAGGGGGACACGACCGATGAGTTGGGTTTGGTTTCCCGCCAGCGTCATGTACTGCTCGGGGAATCCTGGCAGCAGGGGCGGGTGATTTTATCGTGGAGTGATATTGTGCAGGATCTGCGCCGCCTGGATGGCCACAGCCTGGTGATCCATGAGTACGCGCACCAGATCGACGGTTACGATGGGGCCATGAATGGTTCGCCCTTATTGCCGAACGAAACCGTCTACCGGCGCTGGACCAAGATCATGCAAGCGGCCTACGAAGATCTCTGCCGTGAGGCGGAATGGGGCCAGCCTGATATTGACCCCTACGCGACCAGTAATCCGGCTGAGTTTTTTGCCGTGATCAGCGAGTAATTTTTTACTCTGCCCACCGTATTGCAACGTCGCTACCCGGACGTGTATACGCTGCTGGTCGGTTTCTATCGCCAGCAGCCGCTGGAGTGGTTGGGGGAAGTTCAGTTGTCAGAACCGGCAAAGTTTCATTGACCAATGCGCAACAGCTTAACCATAACGGCCGCTTTTTTGCCGGGCAGTAGGTCAGCCAGCGTGTATTGATCCAGGGTGGTGAAGAACGCCTCCAACGCCTCTGCCAGAACATGCTTTAACTGACAGACGGGGGTAATGACGCAATGGTTGTTATTGCCAAAACATTCCACCAATTCCAGATCCTGCTCCGTGTCTCTGACCAGCGCACCGACATTGATATCCTCGGCGTTGCCCTTTAAACGCAGGCCGCCGTTTTTGCCGCGCGTAGCAATTAAATACCCTTTGTTGTTCAGCTCCTGGACCACTTTCATTAAATGATTTTTGGAAATGTCATAACTGGAGGCAATTTCCGCAATGGTGCTCAGTTCCTCCTCCTTAAGGGCGAGGTACATAAGCACACGCAGAGAATAGTCCGTGTAGCGTGTAATGCGCATGAAAGTATCCTGGGCTTAGCCCGGCCGACCATCGGCCCGGGGTGAACTGAGAATGGGCCAGTAAAGTACCACAAAAAGCGCAAAGGCCAGAATCCAACCCAGGGCGGAGAGAGTAACGCCCACCGCGTAACTGATCAGCCCGGCGGCCGCCAATAGGCGCAGCACCGTGGAGAGCACAATCGCCCAATAAGCCACAATGGCGAAGGCCGGTAACTTCAGTGGGCGGCCCGTATGGCCCATGGCCACCCGCGTCATGACACCCAGAATCAACGTGCCCATGGCGCCCACACCCAGCGCGTGTTGCCAAAGCGTGTCAGCCACGCCCAGATTGAATGCGGCGGCGCTGCGCAGCAGTAAGCCGACGACAATCCACAAATAGCCCAGGTGCAAAATCCACAGCAGTGGCTCCCGAGCCACGCGCCAGCCAGCCCATTGGTACAGGCGCAAGCCGTTGGCGAGGCCGGCCACCAGCGCCACCGTGCCGATAACGGCCTGAGGCGCCCAGAGTAATTCGTGTAAAGCCAGCAAGGCGACACTGCCCAGAGCGATGTGGCCGGTCCAGGCTGAGCGGGTGACCCATTCGGGGTTGCCGCCGTTGTTGCGCAACCAGTTGGCGGTGAACAACGGAATAATGCGCCCGGCAATCACCACCATTATCACCACAATCAAATTAAGGCCCAGGTTCTGGCCAAGGTTTAAAAACAGCATCTTCCCCATGCCGAATCCGATGTGCATCAGTAGGTTACCGATGCTCAGAATCACCAAGATACCCACCAGAATCAGGTTGCGGCGATTTTGGTGGCGCAACAAAACGGTCGCGACATAGGCGGCCAGTACCGGCAAAAACGCCAGGTCCACCAGGGCAACCAGCAGCGGCGGCAACCAACCGGCGAACCAAAACACCAGCCGTCCGGCGAACCACAACAGCAGTAGCGCCAGCAGGCCTTTGTTGGCCAGTGGCGCAGCACCGGTCCAGTTGGTCATGGCGGTGAGCACAAATCCGGCAATGGCGGCGGGCACAAACCCGTACAACATTTCATGGCTGTGCCAGTGCAGTGGCGACCAACTGACCGGTAGCGGCCAGCCGCCAAAAAGAAAGCCCATCCAGGCCAGTACGATGAGTACGCCGTAGACTCCCGTCAGCAAAAAGAAAGGGCGGAAAGGGTGGGCCAGCAAGGCATTTTGGGGATGGGTATCGGACATACTGAAGACTCCACATAAGATGTAATTAATATACATCTTAAAGCGGATAAAAACAACTTGGAAGGATTTTACTGAAGCGCGGAGCGGAGACGCCAATCCTTGGCGTCGCGGGAAATCCCTGTAAAGGAAGGGTTTTTAGAAGGAGACTTTAACGCCAGCCCAAAGGGTACGAGGAGCGCCAGGGCGCAGTCCAGACGGACGGTGGTGGGCGATGTACGTTTCGTCCGTAAGGTTCTCCACACTGGCGGTCAGGCGTGCGTTCTGCGTTAACTGATAGTCAGCCGCCAGGTCCAGTAGCAAACGATTTTCCAGCACCAGATCACTCAGCTCCGGGTCGGCGAATGCTTGGGCTTCGGACACGTAGTTACCGTTTAAGAACAGGCTCCAGTTGGCGCGTGCCAGGCCAATGCCCAGATTGATTTGGTGTTCCGGGATTTCCGGAATCGAATCACCCTTGCGTGCGTTTTCCCATTGGTTGGGCGCATCACTGCCGATGTCCTGCTGAAATTCACTGTCGGTCCAGGTGTACGCCAGGTTGATGGGTATGGACAGGCCCCATTGATTGTTCCGCCCCAAGTCATAGCGGATGGACGCTTCCAGACCGTAAATCAGCACTTCGCCAGCGCTCTTGGTGGAGCCAATATCTTGGTCTCGGCAGCCGCCACCCACGTTGGTGCACTCGATATTGATGTTGCTGTAGTCGTTGTAAAAACCAATCAACTGCGAGCGTACTCCGTTGTTGTTAAAACGGAAGCCAGCCTCGAAGTTATCGGCGGACTCGGGCTCACTCGTGGGGCTATCGCCAGCGGGTGAGAAACCCTTGTGGTAGCCACCCAAAACGCTGAACTGATCGGTGAACTGGTAGGTTAATCCCAGACCCGGAATCACGACATCATACTGGTTGGTGCGCGGGCGGCCGGAGCCCAGGTTCGCCTCGCTGCGGCCTGGGCCGCTCCAATCGGTTCGGGTCTGCTCAATGTCTTCATAACGTACACCGGCCACCACCGTCCAGGCGTTGCGGCGCATCGTGTTTTTCGCGTGCAACGCCAGTGCCGAAGCCTCAGAGAGGCGATTCGCGCCCTGTCCGGGAAGTTGCTCTGCCACCAGGCTCATGGTGCCGTTAGTCATCAGGTAAGTGTCATCCCACTGCAAACGGTCTTCCTCGTCTTCGTGGTAACGCGCGCCCACTTGCAGATTGTGTTCCCAGCCCAGCACTTCAAACTGGTGGCTCAATTGCGTCTGGACGCCCTGCGCTAGGTAGCTGCGGTTGTTGGCACGAACTTGGCCCCGAGTTTCGGCATTGGGGGCAAAGCGTTCGGCACCGAACAATTCCGTGTTACCCAGAATCCACGCCATGGCTTCGGGGTTGGCGTCTGGATTTTGAAGTACGCGGGTAATACCAACATAACTACCATTGGCGTTGTCTACTTGATGCAGCTTGTACCAGTTGCGCACGGTTTCACTGCTGTAAAACGTAGTAACTAGCTGCGTCGTCTCAGAAAAGTCGATGCTGTGGCGTAATTGGAACAGCTCGTTTTCCGTATTGATTTCGTCCAATTGTGAACCCGCGTAGCGGCGGTTGGGGTTCGCTTGAAAATCTTCCGCCAGAATTCCCAGGTAACTGTCGTACACACGCCGCTCGTCCAGGCTGTATTTGAACTCCAGTGACTGGCTTACCGCGGCGCCGGGTGCGCTGTTCCAGCGCAGTTTAGCCACGCTATTGTTGCGATCCATACCGGCTTCAGGCACCGGATTATTGGGCTTGTTGGGCAGGCGGCCGGAAGTTGGGTAATCCAGCTCCTTAAAACCGTCCGATTGTTCAGCGTAGTTTTCGATCAACCAACCCCATCGGTCGCCGCTGCCACCGGCGTAGGCGTGCGTGCGCTCGCCGTTGTTGCTGCCACGGCGGTAATGAATTTGGCCGGAGGTGTACTCGGGGATTTGGGTGGAGATCAGATTGAGCGCGCCGCCCACGGTGTTGGGGCCATACTGAATCGCGCTGGAGCCTTTGCGCACCTCGACACCTTCCATGCGGCCCATGGCGGGAAAGTAATAGGCCGCTGATGCGGAGTAGGGGGCCGGGGAGCCAACCAATACCCCATCTTCCATGACGGCGATACGGCCGTTGCGCTCGGGCTGTACGCCGCGCATGCTGATGTGCGGGAACTGGCCCAAGCCTTCTTCATCGATAACATTGACGCCGGGAATGGTGCGCAAGATGCGACCGGGATCGGTAAAGCTGTGTTGCTCCAGATCTTCCTTAGTTATCCGGTGCGCGGAACCGGGGATGTCTTCAAACGTCTCACTGGTGCCCAGAATGGTAATGGTTTCGATTGCGGCCAGCTGCACGGGTACCGGGGCAGGCTGAGCCAGCGCTGAACCACTGGCCAAAGCGATCGCAAGCGCCAGGATCCGGGGTTGCGTGACGGCGCGAGAGGATGAAGCTGAACGCATGGTGACTCCTTCGAGGATGCTGCTCTAAATGTTAATGATAATGACTCTCATTATATTATGATAGATGATTCTTATTATCAACATAAAATTTGCCAATTTGGATGTCCTCCAAAAGTTCTTTGGCGACCCCTGGCTAACAGCTTGGCCAATGTAGGTATACTGGCTGCGGCGGCGGACTGCGCGCCTGCAGTATTGAAGTGAATTAGGGGATACATATGGCAGATGAAGAGAAAAACGACCTGAGCCAACCCGGGGTGCACCTCACGGTGCGCAACGCTACTTTGGCGGATGTTCCAGCCATCGTTAAGTTGGCCAACCGGGTATATAAGCCGCTGGGCATGGAAACCTACCCGCGCGCTGCCATCGTGGGGCAGATCAACAACTTTCGGCAGGGGCAAATCGTGGTTATGGCCGGGGATGCCCTGGTGGGCTACTGCGCCACCTTTCGTATCTCCGGTGATGTTGCCCTCAAGCCCCATACCTGGAGTGAAATAACCGGTAACGGTTACGCCTCCCGGCACGACATTCATGGCGACTGGCTGTACGGCATGGAGGTGTGCATCGATAACGCCTACCGAGGCTACCGTATTGGCCAGCGGCTATACAACGAACGCAAAAAGCTCTGTCAGTCACTAGAATTAAAAGGCGTGGTTTTTGCCGGCCGCCTGCCCAGCCTGCATAAGCGCCTTAAAAAGTGCGGCAGCGTCGAGAACTATATTGATCAGGTGATCCACAAAAAAATCAAAGACCCGGTACTGACGTTCCAATTGCGCAACGGTTTTGAAGTGATCGGAGTCATACCCGATTACTTAGATGACGATAGAGAATCACTGAACTACGCCGCGCACATGGTGTGGTACAACCCCAAAGTACCCCAGAAGGACGAAAAGCCGATAAAGAAATACGGCGTTCGCATGCCCGATGTGGTGCGCATTGCCACCGTGCAGTACATGCAGCGCAAAGTGACCTCGTTCGGTGAGTTCATCAAATACATTGAATATTTCGTGGATGTGGTCGCTGACTACAAAAGTGATTTTGTCGTCTTTCCCGAGCTGTTCACACTGCAACTGCTTTCGATTGAAGACCAGGAATTATCACCCTTCGAATCCATCGAGGCACTGACCAAATACACGCCGCGCCTGAAAGAAGCGTTTCGGGATATGGCGCTCAGCTACAACGTCAACATCATCGCCGGTTCTCACCCAACGCGAGTTGAAAACGGCCGTATTGAAAATATCTCCTACATCTTCTTGCGCGACGGGCGCATCTTCGAACAACCGAAGATTCACCCCACACCCAATGAGCGCTACTGGTGGGATATCGAAGGCGGCAGCACCCTAACCGCCATCGATACCGACTGCGGCCCCATCGGCGTACTGATTTGTTACGACTCGGAGTTTCCCGAGCTGGCGCGCCACTTGGCCGATCAGGGCGTACAGATACTGTTTGTGCCTTTTTGTACCGACGAGCGCCAGAGCTACCTGCGCGTGCGCTACTGCTGCCAAGCGCGGGCAGTGGAAAACCAGCTGTACGTGGTCATGTCCGGCAACGTGGGCAACCTGCCGAACGTATCGAACATGGATATTCAATACGCGCAGAGCTGTATTCTCACACCCTGTGATTTTCCGTTCGCGCGTGACGGTATTGCCGCGGACACCACTCCAAACGTGGAAACGGTAGCTTTTGCGGACCTACGCCCAGAGTCATTGATCATGGCACGCAACAGCGGCACCGTGCAGAACCTGAAGGACAGGCGACACGATCTGTATCGTATGCAATGGAAAGGGGACAAGCTGAAGTAAGGTTGTCTTACCCAGCTTACTTATTTCCCGAAATCACCAGGATGGCACCGCGGAGGGTGGGGCAGGCATTCCCGGACCGTATGCGGCATGGATGCCGCATCCGAGCCTATAGGGATATATTTACGGCGTGTCCGGGTGTGCCTGCCCCACCCGCAGCACTCAACCAAAGCTAAAAGTCTGGCCGGGCCATAGCCGGTTTTCAAAAGGAACTTAACCCCCAGTTTCCACAGGCGTATCCGGATGACTCCCCCACTCAGCCCAAGAACCGTGATAAGCCTCAATATCCAACCCTAAGGTTTTTCCCACCAAATAAGTAAAGCCGGAACGGTGATGGCTCTGACAATGCGTCACTATATGCTTGTCAGCCGTGAGCCCCTTGCTGGCCAAATACTCCCTCGCATCGGAACGAATGCGCAAGCCATTCTGGTGATCCATCAACTCCGTCCACTCACAATTAATAGCGCCGGGAATGTGGCCCGCCTTGGGCGCGCCTGAGCGTTCACCCCGATACTCGGCCGGGCTCCGCGCATCCCAAATGGCAAACTTGGGGTCATTCAAGCGCGCCAGAATGTCAGGAATCTCCACCAATACATCGGGATTGATACTGATGTCTGGCTCCGTAGGCGGTACCTCGGGCATCTCTTGAGTGAGCGGCAACTGCGCATTTTTCCACGCCTGGAGACCGCCATTCAGATAGGAATAGTTTCGGTGGCCAATGGCATCCAGCGTCCAAATAAAACGCCCGGCCCAGCCGCCGCCTTCATCGTCGTACACCACAAAGTGCGTATCGGGGGTCAGCCCCAAAAACGAAAACATCCGGCTCAGTTGTTCCACGGTGGGAATCCGGCCCGGCGCGGGAGGAATATTGCTCAGCAGTATCTGCGGGGGAATATGAAGCGCGCCTTCAATATGGCCACTTTGGTAGGTCTGCTCGCCGCACAAGTCCACCAGTCGCAGGTTTTCCGGGGGCTGCTCCAGCATCAGAGCCAGTTCACCGGGTTCGAGAAGCAGAGGAAGTGAAGCCATAACCGCGTCCTTTTCAAACTGCAGAAAATTAAAGGTACAGCTTACCTTTGATGACCGCTCCGGTGAATAGGCCTCGCTGCCAGAGTGCCAGATTGTGTGGACTTAAGAGCTCCACTCGCGACAGCCGGGCCCTGGCTGGCTCCAACCATAAAATCGCTTGTCACGGAAAATTTTAGTTGACGTGCATGACATCTCCTCCTAGTATGATGTAATCGGTTACATTCATTGAGCTACGTTTATAGGCGTTTTCTACCTGTAAAAACGCCAAAATGACGAATATGCAAATATTTTTACAAATGAAAATGTAACCGGTTACTGCCTTGGCGGTGTATGGAGAGGCTGATTCAGCTCCAGGCTAAGCGTCTCTGATGCAGCGCGCTGGAACTGATCGACCGAATGTGTACCGGTTCTTCCAGGTTTTCTTATCCGGTGGTTGGTAGCGCATCAAAATAATAAGTGAGGTGACAAATGAGCTTTAGGACATGCAAGAAGATAATGACAAAAGCGCTGTTTTTGGGCGCCTGGATGACGTTTCTGGTCGCCTGTGGAAGCGACGTAAAACTGAATACCGAAACGGCAGTGTATACGCCGGAATGGCGGCCGCTGGGGGTGATCGCCGGGCCCTCAATTGAGGCCAAGCCGGGAGAAACGGTGACCCTTGGCGGTCGCTTGGTCGGCACTGTGACCGATGAAACCATCCTCTGGTCTCAAGTTGACGGGCCAGAGGTGGATGTGCCCGATTCCGAGTGGACGGTGCCTGCCTTTACCTTCAAAGCTCCCGAGGTCGAAGGCGTTGCTTCGTTGATCTTTGAGATCACGGCCATCGATGGCTCCGGCAACGTTATCTATGGCGAAGATGATGAGCCCCTGTCCGATCAGGTCGAGGTGGTGGTCTTCGATCCGGAAGCGGTGCTGTTTTTTGAGGTGGAAGACACCAGCGTCGCCACACTGGTCGGCGGCTTGAGCCTGGTCACCGAAAGCGATCCTCAGTTCATAATGCACGCCTCGGGCGGCATGCATACGGCCGATATCGAGCCGGGCATGTCCGTTCGCTTTGAGTTGGATTTTCCGATGACCCGGGGTGAGGTTACCTCTCAGCCAGGCAACTACAGCCTTTACGTGCGTTACGCCATTCCCTCCGATTACGGTGGCAAAGAGGGCCGAGTAACGGTCAATGGCGTGGTAATGAACACCACGTTCAACGCTACTGGCGGTTGGGAAGAATATCGTGTTGGAGTGGTTGCCATGGAGCAGGGGACTAACGTCATCCAAGTGGGTGGCAACTGGAACTACTACCGCATTGATCAGATATACCTGATCCCCTCAGCCGAGGCTCCGACCGAACCTGAGCCGGAACCCGAGCCGGGTGCACCCACCGTATACGGTCCGGGCACTTACGATAATTTCGAACCGAACACCGGTGATTGGCACGCCCAAGTTAGTTGGGGCACCGTACCGGGCGCCACTCTGTCAACGGACTGGGCTACCAGTGGGCTCCACTCTCTGGCAGCGCCCATTGACTTGAGTGCCCATGACTCGCCGAGTAATGTCGTATTGCAAGCCTACCCGGATGAAGGGTTGGATGTGAGCGGTGTCGACACTATCAGTGTCAATGTTGCCGCAGCTAATGCCGGCGCAAACGTGCGCGTGCACATGTTCACCAAGCATGGTGAAAATGAGGTGTGGGCTCAAAACGAACGGGTAAATCTTGACGATGGCGTGACGTTGACTCTGGACGTGTCGGGCTACGACTGGGTGTCAGGATTCGGCGTGGTCTTTGAGGACTTTGACCCCACCAGTACTGATGCGATCTTCTATATCGATGAGCTTTCGGCCGACACCACGGTTGTCTACGATTTTGAGCCCTACACCGGTGGGTGGGAAGCGCAGATAGGCTGGGCAGGTACCTCTGGCCTTACCCTGTCAACAGAATGGTCTAACACTGGCGAGCGCTCCTTGGCGCTGTATAAGGATCTCGTTGAGCACGGTAGTCACGGCGACATCGTCCTGCAGACTTACCCAGACGGCGGTATTGACGTTGCCGGTAAATCCGCCTTGACGGTTTTTGCTTACGCCGAAGGTGCAGGCGCCTCCGTGGATGCTCATATTTTCTGGAAAACCGACGACGATGAAGCTTGGCCCGACGCTGTTGCCGTAACGGCAAGTGGTGTTGAGTTGACCATTGATGTGTCCGGAGTCGATACCTTGACCGGCATGGGTGTGCGCTTTAATGGCGTTGATCCCACCAGTGATGCCAAGTTCTTCATTGATACCGTGCGCGCGGATGGCGATCTCATTTACGACTTCGAAGGAACCGGTCAATGGGAGTTCCAGGTTAACTGGAGTCCGGCGGAAGGTCTGCACTTGTCCACCGACTGGCAGGCCGACGGCAACCGCTCTCTGGCCGGCACCACGGTTCTGGAAGCGGGCGATGACGACATCATTCTGCAAACCTACCCCGAAGGCGGAATTCTTCTTGACGGCGTCAGCACGTTGAGAGTAACCGCGCATGCCATCGATTCCGGCAGCAGCACCCAGGTCATGCTGTGGGCCAAAGATGGCGACGGAGTCTGGCGTGACAGTGGTGCTGTGGATCTCGAAGCCGGTGGTGTTGAGTTAACCCTAAACATTTCCGACTGGGATGCAATGGAGGGCTTCGGTGTCCGCTTTATGGGGCCGGACAATACCAGTTCGGAGTCCACTTACTTTCTGGATCAAGTTGAGTTCCTCGAATAGTTGCACCACCGCCGGGTAGGTCACAGGTCTGCCCGGCGGTATTCCGCACCGAGATGAACCAAATAAAAGCCAGCTTTCGCTCTGAGCAAACAGAAAACCATCGGCGAAACCGGCACAAAATAATGAAATACCAAGAGGGACTGATTATGTCTTTCCAATTGTTTAAACGAAAACTCTTACCTATCAGTGTGCTGGCCGGCATTATGCAATTGCCCGGCGTTGCTATGGCCCAAGACGAGCCAGTACTTGAAGAAGTGGTTGTTACCGGTATCCGCGCCTCATTGGCTAGGTCTGTGGACATCAAACGCAATGCCGGGTCGGTAGTGGATGCCATTACGGCCACCGACATAGGCAAACTGCCGGACGCCACCATCGCGGACTCACTACAGCGCATTCCCGGTATTCAAATCGGACGCTCCGCCGGTGAAGGTGCCTCGGTCAATATTCGTGGCAATGGCAACATCACCACGACATTGAATGGCGAACAGATGCTGCCGGCCGGCTCCATTACCACTGTGTCGCCGGACTTTGCTGACGTGCCCTCCACCATGGTGTCGGGCTTGGAAGTGTATAAATCTTCAGAAGCGCGGCATATGGTCAGCGGCTTGGCGGGCACCATTAATTTGCAGACACGCCGGCCCTTCGATTTGACCGATGGCTGGACTGCCTCTGCGCGAGCGGAAGTCACCAATGATTCCCTGGGCAGTTCTGCTGACCCGTCCTATTCCACTTTTGTTGGCTACAACCACAATCACCGTTTCGGTGCCACGCTCAACCTCTCCTACAGCGATTCCAACCTGTCTGATTACAAGGCGGGTAAGCAGGGCGACTGGTGGCAGTTCAATGCCACGGAAGCAAGCAACTTTGTGACGGAAAATGTGGATGTGCTGGGTAACGGCCACAGCAATGATGTCTTTTGGGCGCCGCAGGGTTGGGAAGTCAACAATCGCTTTGTGGAGCGCGAGCGCATCGGCGTCAATGGTGCTATTCAGTTTCAGATCACCGATGCCTTTGAGCTGACGGGTGATGTGTTCTACACCAACCTGGAAGAGTATCAGTACGACGCCGGTTTTGTGATTGAGCAAGCGTGGCAAACTCAGACTGGCTGGTTTACCCCGGATGTAGACGGCTACACCGCCTACCCAAATATCGTTAGTGGTCAGGTGGTTCCGAACAGCAACTACGTCACCGTTCAGTCCGGCACTTATCAGGCGCGGCGCGCGGCCACCAACAGCAATGCCCGGGCGATTGATAAGGAAGCCTTCAACAGCAACCTGGAGTTGAACTTTGACAATGGCGGCCGCCTGACGGGCACCCTTCGCTGGGTGTATGGTTCAGCCAGTAATAACGATGCGAACAGCACGGTAGATTCCTACGTGAATGATGGCTCCCAAGTTGGCGCCGAGTATGTGGGTGTCGGCGGCGAACGGATCAGTGATGTGAACCCTTGGGGGTATCAAGGCCAGTGGGCAGAGTTGCCCGATGGCACGCCTGTGGTGGACTCCTACACCCAGATTCCCGTGCATATTCGCACCGACAGTCGGGGTCAGCACTGGACCTTCCCGACCATGCGTGTGGTAGAGGATGATGGTTCGGTCACCTACGAGCGCTTCGGTAGCAACCTGGACCGTTACAACCTGACCTCCACCAACCTCACTGGCCAGGACAGCCAGGCTGAGCTAAATGTCATTCGGCTGGACACCGCTTATGACCTGAGCTTACCCCATTTGTCCGCCGTGTCGTTTGGCGTACGCTATGGTGTTCGCGACGTGGAGAGAAAAGGCTGGATTGGTGGTGTTGCCCGCACCAACGCCTATGGCGATGCCTACCTGTCCCGCTGGAAAGACACGGCCAGCACGGCACCGGAAACGGGCGAGTCTTTTATTGATCCCATCTCGTTCACCCAGTTGAACAAGTATGGAATGATCAAGGAGGTCAGCGACTTTCACGGCGCCACCGGCCTGGGCTCACTGTGGGTAGTGGACCCGGAATCCATGAAAGACCCGTTGGCGTGGCACGATGCGCTATACGGCGTAAATATTCAGGTACCCAACGCCGCGGATACTTATAAGCTGGAGGAGGTCACCCAATCCGTTTACCTGCAACTGGATCTGGACGGCGACATCTTCGGCTTGCCCTACACCGGTAACATTGGCGCCCGTTACGTTCGCACGGACTTCGACATACTGCAAAGTGAAGCCCTCTCAGGAAGTGTAGCGACTTTCAATAACCAGGAGTACTACATCTCCAGTGCCTTGGGTATGCTGAAACCGGACGGTGCTCACATCAGAACCGAAACCGGCTACGGCGACCTGCTGCCGGCCTTCAACATGGCTTTCGATGTCACCTCTGATCAGGTGCTTCGCCTGGCGGCCAACAAGACGGTATCCACTCACAATACCCATATGCTCGGCGGCGGCCTCACGGTAAACAGAACCTTGGTCTGCGGCGTCGAGGATGATCAGGGGAACGCCGTGTTCTGTGCTACTGGCGGTAGCCAATCCGGTAACCCGCACCTTGAGCCCAACCGCAATACCAACGCGGAAATGTCCTACGAGTGGTACTTCAGTGACAGCGGCATACTGCACCTCGGTTTGTTCTGGGTGCAACACAACACAGCGTTTGAAACTACCCTGGTTCAGCGCGACGACATTGAAGACAGCGATGGCGTGGTCCGCGGATACGACACGGAAACCGACAGCTTCACCGGCACCGTTCCCATTTCCACAACCGTGACTCGAAGCGATAGCTCCTATACCCGCGGTCTGGAAGTGGGCTATCAGCAAGAGTTGGACTTCCTGCCCGGCTTTTGGAGGAACTTCGGTGTGCAGGCGAACTACACCTACTCACCGGGTAGCAGTAACGACTTTGACTTCTACGGCAACCGCATGCCCAACGGAGGCAACTCCACGCACCAATCCAACTTTGCCGTTTGGTATGAGTCGGGCCCTTGGGAGGCGCGTATTGCTCACAACTACCGGAGCAAAGTCTTTAACGGTGTGATGAGAACGGGGGGCGACGACAACCGGCGGTACTTCGCGCGCTTTACGCAACCAACGCATTACTTGGATGCGTCCTTCAGCTATGAGTTGACGGACAACATTAAAGTGAATGTGCAGGCGACCAACCTCCTTGAGGAAAAAGCGGAGGTGTACTTCCAGTGGGAAAGCAATGTCGAGCACACCTGGTACAACGGGCGTCGCATAACCGTCGGGATTCAGTGGGATCTGTAACTCCAACGTTCGCTGAGAAGTAGGGGAACCCTGCCTGGCAGGGTTCCCGACTGACAAACAACAATGAAGGTGAAAACCCCATGAAAAACAAATTTATCATGCCCTATCTGGTGGCGACATTGCCGGTGCTTTTAAGCGCATGCGGCGGCAGTCCCGTCAGCAACAGCGCCGATACCGGCCCGGTCTTTGATGGCAGCTCGTTGGAATACGTCGCCATTGAAGGTGTTCATTACCCCTACTGCACCGACGGCGTGGGCGACCGCGCCACCGGCTGGGGTAAGCAGGACTTCGGAGGCGGTGAACAGACCTGTGTAGTCGAGCGTGGCTCTATCGACCCGAATGCCAGCCCGGTGGAGAGGCTGGTCATTTCAGAAGACCTGGTAAACCCCAATGCCGATGAAGTAACCCTTGGCGTCTATCGGTACCTGCGTTCAGTTTTCGGAACGCAAATTCTATCGGGGCAACAGGACCTCACCTGGGATGATTCCATCGACATGTTTCAGCGTGTAGTCAATGACACCGGCCTGGCTCCAGCGATTATGGGCTACGACTTCATGAACTACACCGGTAACGTCGATGCTGGCTCGGGCTTAATGCAAACCGAAGAAGCCATCGAGCACTGGGAGCGCGGTGGGTTGGTGACTTTCTGTTGGCACTGGCGCGACCCCAGTGATGCCACCTACGAGTTTTACACCGACCTGAACGACTTCTTTATTCCCATGGATGGCGATGAGTTGGATACTTCCAGCGAAACCTTCGCGCAAATCGAAGCGGACGTGGATGTTATTGCCCAGGAGTTGCTGACGCTGCAAGAGGCAGGCGTTCCCGTTTTATGGCGCCCCTTGCATGAGGCTTCCGGTGGTTGGTTCTGGTGGGGTGCGGACGGCCGTCCCGACGCCACTTCACCGGCTCAGGCTCAAATTGCGTTGTGGCAATACCTCTATGAGCGGCTGACCCACCATTATGAGCTGAACAACCTCATTTGGGTTTGGAACGGGCAGGCGGCCAATTGGTATCCCGGCGACGATTACGTGGACATTATCGGTGAGGACCTTTACGGCACAGCGCAGGATTACAGCTCTAAAGTGAACCAGTTCATGAGCGCGCTGAATTACCCAGACAGTACCGACAAAATGGTAGCCATCACAGAAAACGGCACCATTCCTGATCCGGATTTGATGGCTGAGGACGGCGCCTGGTGGCTCTACTTCGTTACCTGGAACGATGGCAACAGCGAAGAAGGCGTAACCAACAGCAATAACTTTTGGACTGGAGAGTATTACAACGAGAACGATCACAAGATCCATGTGTATCACCACGAACTGGTGATAACCCTCGATCAACTCCCAGATTTCCGTTAATGGTAGCCCGGCCAAGGATGGCCACTTTTAGTTCCTGCTCTTACCGCCCAAGTCCGAAATAATCTGACGATAGCTGGCCATACGGCTGGTATGAAGTTTTCCCTCCTCTAGCGCCACCAGAAGGGCGCAGCCAGGCTCGCTGTTGTGGGAGCAATCGCGAAACTTGCAATGCCCCAAAAAAGGCCGAAATTCCACAAAGGCTTCGATAATCTCCCCTTCACTCATGTGCCACAGGCCGAATTCGCGAATACCCGGTGAGTCGATCAAATGACCGCCATTGGGAAAGTGAAACAACCGCGCGTTGGTGGTGGTATGGCTGCCGGTCTGACGTTCCGATAGGGCGCCCACCCGGAGGTTGATACCGGGCAGCAGTGAATTGGCCAGAGACGATTTGCCCACCCCCGATTGGCCCACAAAAGCGCTGGTGAACTCCGACAAATAATTGGCCAGACCATCCAACCCCTCGCCCGTATGTGTGGACACGCGCAGCACTTGGTAGGCCAGTTTTGGGTACAGCTCTTCAATTGCGCGGATAGCGTTCTGGCTTCGCTCATCAATGCTGTCGATTTTGTTGATCAGAATCACCGGCGGAATATCGCTGGCTTCCGCTGCCACCAGGTAGCGATCAATCAAGTTCAAATGCGGTTCGGGGTAGGGGGCCACCACAATCACAAGGCGGTCAATATTAGCGGCTACCGTCTTCAGGTCACCGTAAGGATCCGGACGCATCAGCGCCGATTGGCGCGGTTGGATGGCCACCACAACGCCATAAGGGTTGCCGTCGCGCCAAACCACTTGATCCCCCGCGACCAGCGAGCCCAGGTTGGCGCGAAAGTGACAGCGCTTGCTCTCACCGTTCGCCTCAACCAATACTTGAGTGCCAAAGTGGGTGATGATCAGCCCGTGCTGTTCCGGCCCCAGATCGCCTTCTTGCAGTTGTTCCTCGGCACTGCCTTGCCGTTTGGCGGCGCGGGCGCTTCGTTCTTCCTGGATTTTGGCAATGCGCCAGCTCTGGCGGCGAGTCAGTTTACGCTTACTCATAAATGGGTGGGGATTCTCCAGGCGTACCGGTTGTTCTGGGCTGTGTGGCGGGTTAGGCTTATTGTGCCCTATTCAGTTGGAAATTACCGCTTATGAGCTCTGAAAACAATTTGATATGGATCGACCTGGAAATGACCGGTTTGGATCCGGATAACGACGTCATTATCGAAATCGCCACCGTGGTGACGGACCCCGACCTCAACATCCTCGCCGAAGGCCCCGTGTACGCCATACACCAGGCGGACCACATTATGGAAGGTATGGATGAATGGAACACCCGCCAGCACGGCAAATCCGGCCTGACGCAACGTGTGAAAGAAAGCACCATCACCCTCGCTCACGCCGAGGTAGACACCATAGAGTTCCTGCAGCAATGGGTCCCCAAAGGCAAATCCCCCATGTGCGGCAACTCCATCTGCCAGGACCGGCGCTTCATGGTGCGCGGCATGCCCATGCTGGAAAACTACTTCCACTACCGCAACCTGGATGTCAGCACCATCAAAGAACTCGCCCGCCGCTGGTGCCCGGAAGTGGCCGATGGCGTAAAAAAACAAGGCTCCCATTTAGCGCTGGACGATATCAAAGATTCTATTGAAGAGCTTAAGCACTACCGCAAAACGTTTTTTAAGTTTTAGTCTCAATTTTTTGTCATCCCCGCGAACGCGGGGATCCACCCTGCTGGGGTATTGGGGCAGTGGATCCCCGATCGGAGTCGGGGATGACGGTTCTTCGGAAGATGGAGATATAGGGGGGCTGGCTCGTATTTTGAGGATTCCTTGCTGCCTTCCTGACTGATCGGGTTACAATCGGGCTTTGTGAACTGGAGCCTCTGACCTATGCCCGTTGATCTACAAGCGCTCTCGCCCAAGTTGATCAATCTGATGCTGGATACGGTCTTTGTGGTCGATAGTGACAACCAGATAATTTTCGTCAGTGATGCCTGTGAGACACTGCTCGGTTACCGTGCGGATGAACTGATCGGCACCCCGATCACCGACTATATGCACCCAGAGGACCTGGAGACTACCAAGGACTCTATTCGTCGGGTCATGGAAGGCCAGCCCCACCTCGATTTCCGCAACCGATACATCCGCAAGGATGGCGGTATCGTGCACATCCTGTGGTCTGCGCGCTGGTATGAGGAGGAGGGTGTGCGGATCGGTGTCGCGCGTGACGTGACGACACTCAGGCAGGCCGAGGCGGAATTACGTTTCCTCGCCCATCATGATCCCCTGACAAAATTGGCGAACCGGTCCCTGTTCTATGATCGACTGGAGTCGGGGCTGCGCGCGGCTCGCCGACATCAGAACAGTCTGGCTTTGCTATTTCTGGATCTCAATGACTTCAAGATGATCAATGACCTCAACGGACATGCGATGGGTGATAGGTTGCTCTGTACCATTGCGCGACGGCTCGAAGGCTGCGTACGTGAGACTGACACGGTGGCACGGATGGGCGGCGATGAATTTACTGTTTTGTTGACAAATATCCAGTCGGCGGATGTCGTCGCTGAGAAGGTGGAGCAGATTCTTAACGTCCTGGCCGAGCCGCTGGGCGCTGACTTCGAAGGGATCGGAATGCCGTCCTGCAGTATCGGCGTGGCCTGTTATCCCGCGGACGGAGAGGATGCTGATACCTTGTTGAGCCATGCGGATGGCGATATGTACCGGGTAAAAAGGCATCGTTCGGTAACTGGCTAACTCAACGGTTTCGCCTGCAAATTCAGGTTGACGAGGCGAGTTTGCCTCGCGTCTCGTCTAAAACTGATACAGACCCACGTAGGGGATCATGATTTCTCCCGACTCACTTTTATAGCTCATACGATAGAGATTTTTCAGGGGCAATAGGTCGATGCTGACTTGACTGATAACGACAGCCTCACAAGTATCCTCGGTTTCGTGTGTTAAGCGGCCGTGAATTTGCAAAGGCCAGCTCTCCATAAACGGAGGCGCCACATTAAGGCCAAAGTGATGTACGTCACAACCGCCGCTGTGCTCAAGGGTTAGCTGTGCCACATCCTGTATTATCTCACTGTCAAGGACCGTGATGCTGGTTGAAGACTCCGGTAGCTGTTCAATACCGCCTTGCACAATCAAAGGTTGGGACACTTCGGTGACTTCGTCTTCCAGTGCGCCACAGGCTGACTCGAAGCTTACATAGGCGTCCCCCAGCTTCGCGAAACAACGGTTACTGAACGTTTGGTAGCGATACTGGCCGTTGTCTCCGGCCAGTCCACAAACCGGCTGATAAACATCCGGGCAGGCAAAATTTTCATCACTGGCATTGTACACATCGCTGGGGGCGCTGCTTCCGCCACAGGCGACGAGCATCAGCCCGCAGGTGAGTGATAGAGCCGTACTGGCCAATGGTTGTAAATTCATAAGGACTCCTTTTTAGCTGATCTTAACAGTCGGGATCCCGTTCGTCTGTTATACAACTGTAAAACTATGTACGAGCCGCCAGTAGGATTAAAACTCCATCACCTTGTCTCCTGTGTAGTTGACCTGCCAGTGTATGCCGAATTTATCGACGCAGCCTCCGTATTTCTCAGCCCAAAACATGTTACTCAACGGCATGGCCATGGGTCATTCGCCACACTGCCCTTCAAACAATATTTGTAGCATTAATCATTTTCCCGTAATTAATTACAGGCTGAGGGAATAAATCTCTAGCTGAGACGTTAACTCATTGAAACCCAACAATGAGGTCTTAACCATGAAAAAATCAACTCTCGTTCTCGCAATCGCTTCTGTATTGGCTATGCCAACCTATGCTCAAACCATGTCTGCTGACGCCGAAGCTGAGGCTAGCGTTAAAGCTGATGCTCAGATGCAAACATCCGAAAATCGTACAGCCAATGAGCCAGTAGGCGAACAGGATCTCCAGAACCCTTCGGAATCCTCAAACCCTTCTTCGGACATGTCTGTAGACGCGCAGGGCGATGCTCGTGGTTCGGCCACTGTGAACGTACAGCCCGACGCGTCTTCACCCCAGAACGGATCCTCTGAAATTGACGATGGGATTTCCGGCACCGGGGAGTCTACCGAAGAAACTGCCAATGAAATTACGGATAGCGCCACTAACTTCGCTGGCGAAGGCCGTGGTCAGCTTGAAAGCAGTGCCGAACACACGGGCAATGTTGCCGGCTCACTCTCACAAAGCGCCCAGGGCCAAGCCCGTGCGAGTGCCGACGCTGGCCTGACCACAGCGGTTACCGTGGGTGAGGAAGCCGGGGATCGTGTGGAACAGGGACAGGCTGCGGCAAATGTCGCCGCTCAGAAAGGCATTGATACCGCCGCACAGGTTCGCACGCAGACTGAGGAGCAAGCCGCTTCCGCGGTGGAATCGGCGAGCGCTGCAGCGAATGCTGGCGCCGATGTGGCAGCAGAAGTGAGCCAATCGGTGAGCAACGAAGTGTCGAACTCTGTGAGCGCAGCGGCGGCGACGGCGGTGAGTGCTGAAGTCACCCAGCAGGTGAACACAGCGGTGGCCGATCAAGTTGCCAGCGAAGTCGCCGCGGCCGCAGAAGCGTCCGTTAGTCAGGCACTTCAGACCAATATATCCCGCTAACACACGCTCAGCGACAAACTCTCCTACTAGCACCAACTTGCACCGGCGGGCATCAGCCCGACCGGTGATTTTTCGGAGCAATGACCATGAATAAACTACCCCATATTGCGCTAACTCTTGCCGCCGTTTTTTCCAGTTTTACTGCGCTTGCTCAGGATGATGCGGCGCAGAATAAAAGGGCCGATTTCAACGTAAAACTCCAGGCCGGCAGTGCTTATGCTTCTACGCTTACGGTTGCTTCACTGGACCAAACATCAAGCCAGAGTGACTGGGCGAATGTCTTGTACGGCCGGGTCGGTGGTGAGCTTTACCCGACGGAGCGAATAACCTTGAAAGGCAGTTACAGCATGTCCTCACGAAAGTATCACGAGTACAGTGACTTCAATCAGGACCTCAGAATTGGATACCTCGATGCAGCCCTTGATCTCGGGGGCATCACCTGGGGCGTAAGCCGCCACGTCGCACACGCTAAGCTCGCTTCCGAGCCTTTGCTGGAGCTCACTAAAAACAGCCTTTACGCCGCCAGGCTTTTCAGTGGGGGTGTGTATATTCGCGGTGCCTATACCGACACTCACAAAAGCTTTGAGAACAACCGAGAGCGCAACGCAGATGGCGATGAACTGGCCGCGGATGTTTATTATTTTTTCAATAACACTCGGACCTTTTGGTCCATAGGAGTAAGCCGCGAAGTTGAACAAGCCAATTCCCCAGCGTTTGATAATAACGCGCTCAAACTGCGCGCCCGCTATTCCCACACAGGCGAGTTAGCGGGTCGAAAAAGCCAAATACAACTGGGCTGGCGCTACCAAAACCGGGACTACGATAACGAGGAATCGCTACCGATAACTGAAGTCGGAAACGGAGGGGTGTTGCCCGGTACCGGTAACCCCGTGTCGCCAGCTGGAACGGGCACTCGGCACGACCGCAGTCATGTTGTAGAAGCGGTCTGGGCACTCAGTTTTGTTGAATGGCTGACGCTGGAGACCAAAGTCGAGCACGGCAAATACAATTCGAACTTGGACGCGGCGGATTATCGGGAAAGTGGTGTGTCGGCGTTACTGACTGTGGAGTTCTGAATAGTGTTAGGGAGTAGCCCCTTACTCCAGCAGGCCGTAGCCGAAAATCGGATCGCGGCCTGCTTCACCAAGATCCTTCGCTTGCCCCGCCAGATACCGCACTACATCCTCACTAGAAGCCAATTGATTCGCCAAGGCACAGGCAACATGGGCTGTAACCGTTGGCGCCGCCATGGAAGTGCCACTCTCATGGCCAAACTCCCCATTGCCTCGCGTAGTGGGTACCGACACACCGAGGCCGGCAAAATCTATGTGCTCTCCTCGGTTTGCCCAACGATACACCTGCCCGTTGGCATCCACGGCGGTAGCGGCAATGACGGCACCATAGGCCGCCGGGTAAAGCGGCGGAGCGGCGGGGCCCTCGTTGCCAGCAGCTGCCACCACCACCGTACCTGCGCCGGTAATACGGCCTAGTGCCGTAGCCAATACGCGATTGTCTGGGCCCGTCAGGCTCATGTTGATCACGCTCACACCTTGCTCGGCCAGCCAATTCAGGCCCGAAACCAAATGCATCATGGTAGCGCCCTGAGCGTACTGGTTACGGCTGTAGAACACCGAGGCGTTGTACAGCGTCGCCTCCGGCAAACGCGCTGGCGCTTCGTCAATGATCCCTACCATAAGGCCGGCTACTGCAGTGCCATGACCCGTAGGCGGCACTACTTCCTCCACGCCCAGGGGTTCCGGCAAGAAACTTCGCTCCACGATGCGGCTGTTGATCAGCCCCGGGTGATCGGTGGCGATACCGGTATCGATCATGCCGACCTTCACCGCCTGCTCGCACAATGGCTTGCGCGGGGTCTGCGCTGATGCCGGAGATTGGGTACCCGCCTGCGGCGAATAGATATGGTTGCGGTCCAGCCTTTGGGCCAAATCCGCCGGTAACGCCTTATGCAGCGCGGCGTAGGAATCCAGCCGTGGTGGAACTCGGAAGCGCACCATGTCCAACCCCAGCTCCGGCAGGTGCTTCTGTTCCAGAATCTCGGCATTCAGCGGTTTTAGCAAAGCCAGTTCCCCGGGGGCGAGCATCAGCAGCCACTCGTGCTGCACAGCGCGCCAGCCGTCTTCCACCTCCACCTCAACAAACGCGATAGCGCCCCGAGAATCCAGTATCGGCAAGCTACTCGGAAGAACCCCCAAGGGCTCTACCGGTGGGATCAGGTTGCTGGGTAACCGGTCCGGCAAAGGGGCCGACAGCCTGCGCTCCAAGGCACTGGTGACATCGGGGGCCGAGGGGAGGGCATCGCGGCGCACATGCTCTATAGAGTCAATGGTGCGTCCTACCGGATCCGTCACTGTGGGCGGTAAACCCAATTGAGCCTGAGCAAATGTGCTGAGGCCTAGCAGACACAGCGTCAGTGGACGTAACTTTGCCAGGCCTGCAGGTCGACGTTTCGGTGTGCGGTGGGGGCGGCGTGTGGCTTTCATAGGCGTAAATTCGGTGAAGATGAGCGTTTGGCCCGTGGGCCACCTGTTACTATAACGGCCTCACCGGATAAAAAATTCCCCCAGTCAGGGAATAAAAAGCTGCGCTAGCCCGTTAATAGGGTACAACAGGAAGGTGCTGCCTATGAAAAGCGATTTGACCGAAGTATTACCTCAACTAAGGCGCTTTGCCTACTCCCTCACCGGAGCGATGGACGACGCCGACGACCTGTTACAGAGCACTGTAGAGCGGGCGCTAAACCACACTGTACCCGAAGGGGTGGATCTAACGAAGTGGCTGTTTCGCGTTTGTCGGAATTTGTGGATAGACGATTACCGTTCCCGCAAGGTGCGTCAGGAGGCCACATTGCAGCCTCAACTGCGGGATCGCGAAATCGTTGATGGAGAGCGAGCCATGTCCAGCGAAATCGAACTCGATCAGGTCAGCCGGGCTATGGACAAGCTGCCGGACGATCAGCGCGCTGTGCTATCGCTCGTGGCCGTCCAGGGCATGTCCTACAAAGAAGTGGCGGCCACTCTGGAAATACCCGCTGGGACCGTGATGAGCCGCCTGGCTCGCGCCCGAACCGCTCTCACACAAAGCCTGAACATACCCGTAGCGAGGACTAGCGCATGAAAATGACTGACGAAACACTGTCGGCCTTCCTGGACGGCGAACTGCCCCCGGCCGATATGGAGCTGGTTCGCGCTCAACTGGCCGAAGACCCTGCACTGGCAGACCGCTTGGCGGAGCTAAGCGAGGTGGACGCACTCGTGAGCCAGCAAGCCCACGCCATTGATGAGCGACCACTGCCCAGTGGAATACAAAAATTACTGGCGGAGGACGAGCCCAAGGCCGAGTCCGCACAAGTGATTGAATTCCCCCTGTGGCGCCGGGCCCGTCAGGCCTTCAACGCACCAACAGGTATTGCCGCCGCGATAGCACTCGCGTTCGGGTTCGGACTGGCACAGGTAACCGATAATGTTGGGGATCAGCAAGCAAACGCCTTCCAACCTATCGCCCAGCACTTGGAAACCCTGCCCAGCGGAACCAGCGAGGCCCTGCCCGATGGTCGGCAAGTGACGCCCCGCCTTACTTTTGTAAACCGCGACGGGCAGTACTGCCGGCAGTACCTTGTGACCGGCTCGGGAGAAAGGTCGGAGAACATCGCTTGCCGCGCCCAACAAGCCGATGCCGGTTGGGAGCAATGGGCTAGTATCCGGCAGCCGGCAACAGAGCCTGGCAGCTATCAAACCGCCAGCGGTGGCTCATTGCTTGATAGCACGCTGGACCAGATGATGGCCGGCGGCATCATCGAGCCGGACCAGGAAAAGCAATTGATCGAGCGCGACTGGCGGCAGGACCCATAGCCATTTAGAAGCGCCAAAAACTCAATCGTTACCAGTCGTTAACCAGACCTCAGTGAGGCAGTGTATGAAAAAGCCACTAGCAATCCTGATGACCGTACTGTTCATCACGGCCTGTGCGGCCCCTGCGGTGTACCAGCCCGCCTCAGGCAGTGGTTATGGATACCGCGAAAGCCAAATTGCCGATAACCGATACCGCGTTTCCTTCAAAATGCGCGGCGACAGTCGCTTCGAGGCCATGGACTACGCCCTACTGCGCGCCGCCGAACTGACGTTGATGGCGGGTTACGATTGGTTTGTCGTTGTCGACAGACAAGTGGACGGTGAGAGGCGTGAGCCTAGAAGTAAAGTGGGCGCAAGCCGCACCCAGACGACGGAGCGCCGTTGCGGCTTGCTCGGCTGTAGCACCAGCTCCCGTCCCACCACCGCATACGGAGCTGAACTCCGTTCGGGCAATCAATCAGAGTCAGAAGTGATTCTGGAAATCCGCCTGGGCAAGGGCGTACGGCCCACAGAGAGCGACAGCTACGACGCGTTAGAAGTGCGCGACAACTTGCGGAGCCGCATGAACTAGAGTTTCCGGACTAGAACTCGAATATTAGGCAGCAACTATGGAGTACCTCATATCACTAATGGTTTTTACGTTTGTTGCTAGCGTAACTCCGGGCCCCAACAACATAATGCTTTTTGCGTCTGGCATTAACCACGGCGTTAAAAAATCCTTACCGCATTATTTTGGTATTTGTATCGGCTTCTTGCTATTGGTTGCTGCGGTCGGGTTCGGTCTGGGAGCATTGTTTAAGCAAAGCCCTTTTCTGCACCAGGTTCTCAAAATTGCAGGGGCGCTATACCTGGTCTATTTTGCATGGAAAATCGGCAGCGCCAGCTCTGCCTCTGATGGCAGTGAAATACGAAGCCCTATCACCTTCTTTGAAGCGGCACTGTTTCAATGGGTTAACCCAAAAGCTTGGATAATAGCCATAGGCGCAATCGCCACATTTACGATTCAATCTAGCATCGCGGCAAGTATTGCAGCCATAATAGTCATGTACTTCTTCATGGGATCACTGGCTATGGGAATATGGCTTACTTCTGGTGCCAGCCTGCAGAGGCTTCTCAACAGCGACAAGCGGAGGCGTGCATTTAATGTATCGATGGCTGTATTGTTGCTACTTTCTATTATTCCGATTGTTTCAGTGCCAATTAACTAAATGGCGGGCCGTTGCTCGTTCGCATAAGGTGAGGTAGCTTATGGAAAAAGCAAATAGGCACGTGATTGTAGAAGCCAACAATTCGCTGTTTGTTGATGGAAATGTAGAAGATGTAGATGAATTCTTCGCTATTGACTACGCGGTGCATGTAACCGGTCGAACCATAAACGGGGGCCATAAGATAGTGCGTGCAGTAGTCGGCGAGCTTCGGAAAAGCTTTCCCGACTTAACCGTAAATGTCGAAATACTCGTTGAAGGTCAGGACCGGGTAGCCTGGCAACGGACTTTTCGGGGTACACATAAAAGCAAATTTAAGGGCTTCCCCCCTAGTGATCGAGCTGTTGAGTGGCGAGACATGGTAACAAGCCGATTTGTTGATGGGCGGATAACGGAAGAATGGGTTATTACGGATCT
Organism: Marinimicrobium hydrolyticum; assembly: GCF_030848505.1. Classification (GTDB taxonomy): domain Bacteria; phylum Pseudomonadota; class Gammaproteobacteria; order Pseudomonadales; family Cellvibrionaceae; genus JAVDDU01. The sequence goes on along the minus strand of NZ_JAVDDU010000003.1, from coordinate 141,283 downwards.
AGCTGAGCAATTACTACTATCCAGAAAGAAGGGTGTCTGATTGACCAGCGTAAGTTGTTCTGAACGTAGGAGTGCTCTAACTAAACGACCAAGGTCGACGTTTGCCTTGACCACACCCGGCTAATTTCGACGACTTCCGATAAAGAGATATGCCTCTGGGGCAAGCGGTCAAAGAATAAAATAATGAGAATACTCGCATCGTGGAATATGTGAACTATATGAAAATCAAATTTTTCTTAGCCCTACTTTACTTTGTAATTGCTAACGGGGCGATGGCTCAAGAGCAATGCTTTGATAGCCCGTATGAGCTATTCGATGAACTTGATAACGTTTTTGTGAAAGGAGCCTTTCTGCCAATTCGCCAAGTTACTGAGGATGAAGGTGTGGTTGTGGGGTTGATGGTGCGGACTGGCAGCGTCAATAAGGCCTTCGAATCGATTGGAGTTCGAGGTGGGTCTACCATCACTGAAATTTGTGACATTCCCGTTTATGAGCTATTCAAGAGCTCAGAGAAGAACCCTTTCTGTTGCAAAGGTATAGAAAACGGAAAAATATCAATTACTTTTTCTAACTCGTCAACTGAAAAATCCAGAGCGTACATTGATGTTGTCAAAGATTTGTAATAATCGTAAAAAGGCCGCCCGTTGAGCGGGGCATCTATAGCGACGCCTGCTTCTGTGCTGGCTTCATGGTATCTGAGATGGTCAGAGTGAAACGCATGCGCTCAATGCCACTTATAATTGCTTCGCTGACCCTAAGTGGTTGCACTGTCCTACGACCTGAGGCGTTGACTGAAATTGAAAATATCAAGTAGGGAAGAATTAGCAGAATACGTAAATCACGGAAATAAAGTGAAATACGTATTTTTCTGGGGCCACCAAAAGCCTAAGAGTGGAGTGTCCAAAAGTTGCTTTAGTCAGTGGTACGATTCGCCTTTTGAGTGCGAAGGCAAGAAGTTCATGACCGCTGAGCACTACATGATGTATCGCAAAGCGCTACTCTTTGGTGATGGCGGCTCCGCACAAAGGCTTTTATCCGCCAGTAATCCCGGGGAAGCAAAGGCAATTGGCCGGGAGGTCAAAGGCTTTGATCAAGCTAAATGGGATTCTCACCGCTTTGAAATTGTGGTTTCTGGTAATTTAGCCAAATTTAGCAGCGCCCCTGAATTAAAGGAATTTTTGCTAAATACCGGGAACCGCGTTCTCGTCGAAGCAAGCCCAGTGGATAAAATTTGGGGTATCGGGCTGGCCGAAGATAATCCGGCCTGTGAAAACCCCAATTTGTGGAAGGGCGCTAATTTACTGGGTTTTGCGCTAATGGAGGTGCGTTATCAACTATCGCAGCAGGCCTCGCATTAACAAAACAGGTGCCAGGGCTTATAGAGAACACTATGGACGCACTTATTCGAAGGTTCGAGGCTTCAGACGTTGAGCCTGTTATATCGCTCATTCACAAAACAATCGATGAGAGCTACGCTGCGTTTTACTCTGCTCCTGTGCTCAAATTCTTCAAAGGCTTTCATTCCGAGGATGCGATACTCAAAAGAAACGAGCAGGGCGATATTTGGATTTTGGAGCGTGGGAGCGAAATTGTTGGGACTGGGGCAACCGTTGAAAATGAAATATATGGTGTGTTCGTGTCCCCAGCATCACAGCGGACTGGGTTCGGCCGCTTAATCATGGAGCATCTTGAAGAGCAACTGCGAAAAGCAGGCCATAGACACTCTAAGCTCAGTATTTCGTTGCCCTCTAGAACATTCTACGAATCCATGGGTTACAAGGTGATTAACGAGGTTAATAGAGAGGTGGACGCGGGTCACTACTTGCGCTTCTGGAAGGCTGAAAAACAATTAGTAGGGGAATACGCTCAATTTTAAGTTGTACCCAAAAGCGTATCGATCAAGTCCCAAAACCGAAATCGGGGTGAGCTACGAACCTGAACCACTTTGTCAGTGCATGAGGGCTTTGCAGAAGAGCTTGGTCCCGAAGTCACCCCCGAAGTCACCCCCGGAGTGGGAAGGCTGCTAGAGGTGCTACAGGGAGAAATGGGGCGCAGCCTTGGGATTGAAGGATGAAAAGCATTTCCGGGAACGCCTTCAGCAAGCGGCTATTGGCCAGGGGGTGATTGAAATGACCATCCCCGACAAACCCCGCAGCCGCCTGCCAAAATACCGGCTGACAAATAATGGTAAGGCATGGCTGAGGGGGGCGACGGAATGAGCGAGCCATGTGCACCGTTATAGAAACCCCCACCTAGTCTTTAGCTAAAAAAATCAGCCCTAGATTGAACCGTTTCCCTCGCCGGGCGCACTGTAGGATCGCAACACATCAAAAGGGGAGCAGTTTTCACATGCGGGATGAACGCGAACGCGCGCTGGATGCCTGGCTGGCGGCAGCTGCGCGGACCGGGAGCCGGGACGCCATGGGCAAGCTCGCCGAGCGCTGGCACGGCAAGCTACTGCGCCACGCCTGGCGGCTGACCGGTGATGGCGAACTGGCCGCCGATGCCGTCCAGGAAGCCTGGGCCGACATCCTGCGGGGGTTGCACGGGCTCGACGATACCCGCGCCTTCGCCGCCTGGGCCTTTCGCATCACCAGCCGCCGCTGCCAGAGGGCGATAAGCAGTCGCCGCCGGCGCCGGGAAAGCGAGTCAGCTGCAGCTCTTGAAGTGTCCTGGGAGACAGACTCGGATTCGCAGTCGGCGCACGCTGATGCAGACACCGTCCGGGCGGCCATGGCTCACTTACCGCCCGACCAGCGGGCGGCTCTGGGTCTGTTCTACCTGGAGCAGATGCGGGTCGCGGAGATTGCCATTGCCCTGGACACCGCCCCCGGCACCATCAAAACACGGCTTATGCACGCACGCCGCAAGCTGCGGGCACAACTGGAAGGAGCAAAGCCATGAGTGAAAAAGACATCGACCAACTGATCAACGAAGCCCTGTCGAAGGAAGATCAAGAGCTGCTGGACCAGTTCCACGACGAGCCGGGCTGGATCCGCCAGGCCTTTGGCCTGTTCCAGGGGCGGCTGGGCTGGGTAATGTGGGTGACATTCATTATCCAGATATTGTCCTTTTTCGGCGCCCTGTACGCACTCTGGATCATGTTTACCGCCGAGGAGCTGATGACCGCCGTGCGCTGGGGAGTGGTCAGCATCATCTTAGTCCAGATCAGCACCTTCCTGCGCGGTTTCATGGGCAGCCACCTGGAAGCCAATCGGGTACTGCGAGAAGTGCGCCGCCTGGACCTGCGGTTAGCGCAAAAGCGCGGAGAGGCCTGAACGAATACCGCCCGGCCGGGAGCTGCTGGCCGGGCGATACCTGACTAATCGGAAACACCCGTACTTTGCGCGAAAGCGGGAATCCACATTCCCACGTAAATGCGACCCCACCCAACTCCACCGTCATTCCCGCGAAAGCGGGAATCCATAAACCACTATCCTCATTCATTTTCCAAACGCCTGATTTCCTTCCCAATATCAGTAAGTTAACCCTTTCAACCAAGCCTACAGCCCCACAAGCCTTGACCGAGCACAAATTTACAGTTAATTTTGACGACATTCGCAATGGAAATAAGGTCAGGGGCCAAGCTGGCAATATGACCAACTTCAAATGGCATGAGAGAGTATGAAAAGGATTAAATCAATAATAACTAAGGCGCTCCTCGTTGCCGTCCCCTACACGCTGATCATTTCAAGTATCTCCACAGCATTCAGTTCGCGATTAATTACTTTCGACTCGGAAGGCAACCCCGCCGGTGTCGTTACTGGATGGGAGGCCATGTCGAGATTGATTGCAGAGCATGGGTTATATGAACTATTCGCTTATCACGGTTCAAACTTCCTGCTGTATTTTTTGATTATCCTCGTCGCACTCCTGCTACAGGGGTTTATTTATGACCGAAAGCGAGGTTCATGATCAAGCTATGGGTTCAGATAGATAAGGAGTAGTTAATATGGACTGGAAATGGTATCTGTTTTCCTTCGAAGGGCGCATTAACCGATCACTCTTTTGGGCTTACGTAATCCCCCTTACAGTGGCGCTCATCGCAATAGATATTTACGCTGACAGCCCTCTGGGAGAGCTAAGTACTCCCAGCTTACTCTTCATTGTTTTAACTCTCTGGCCGTCTTTAGCAGTTCAGGCAAAGCGTTGGCACGATACCGGCCGGTCCGGTTGGTGGACTCTCATTAATTTGATTCCGTTTGGGGGAATCTGGGCGCTGATCGTCACGGGTGCCTTTCCAAGCGACGCCAACACTAACCGATTTGGTGCGCCCCCGAATAACTCCCCCACAAAAGGTGTAAGTGAAGGCACCTAACCAGCAACTGCGTCCAGCGACGCGCTAACGCGTCGCATAGCACTGTCATCGCCCCCCAGCTGGGCATTGTCAATAAGGAAGACAAATGAAAAATATTTTAGCGACGATCATTCTCTTGGCTATTTCCTCATCTGTTTTTGCATACGAATGCGGAGACAGAGCATTTACTTCAACCAGAACGCAGGATGGAAGCAGTATTGGGCTTTTCGCCTCAGCTGAGGATTTCGAGGGGGCTGAGAAGTGGGATATAAATAGTGGAGAGCCTCCGCTGTCTGTTTCCCAGGCAGTTTCAATCGTCACTGAGTGGGCCGAGGGCTTCTACCACCGCTTTGACTCAATGGCTGTAAAGAGCGTTCGTATTCAGGAATACGGTTGTTGGGATGCGAGAGGTCATTGGCTATATGTGTTCTCCCTCTCTCCAGTGATCGATGACAACAGATTGCACGGTAGCGGGTATATGGCGGCCGTTACCATGTCGGGAAAGGTTATCGAGCCAAGAGAGTTCGGTGAGTAATTCACTCAGGCAAAGTGAGTGCAGCCCAGCGGGCTGGATGTCGTGGTCTGACATTCGAATTCATTGCGGTAATTGTAATCAACGAAGTGGCTTTCAGTGACCTGGAAATAGGATCATGTTGAGTATATTTAAATCAAAGCCAATCTTATCCAGTGAGGATACTGAATTTCAGGTTGCCACCTTCAGGTGGCTACTAAGAAATTTTGGCGGAAAGGACTTTTATGAGGATACACAGCTGGTCTTGCCCACCAGAGAATACTTTCCCTCAAAAGTTGAAAGTGCTGATGAGGCTGCAATTGAGACATTTGAGGCGGTAAAAAGATACGCAGGGATGGAAGAGTGGCGGTGCAAACTAGAAGCTCAAGAAGAAGACGTTGACGTACGAGTAGCGCCAGCACTAAGAGTGCAAAATGCCCCTCATAGTCCATTGGGCACCTTTGAGGCAAGGGAGGACAACGAAATAGTGGTGACATACAACCCCGCAACCGTTGGCAATCCTACGCAGCTGGTAGCTACTTTCGCTCATGAGTTAGCCCATTATTTAACCGGTTTTGGCCCCGAGGACCCCCCAGGAGGCTGGGATAACTGGGAGTTCGCTACAGACATAGCTGCTACGTTCTTAGGTTTCGGAGTCTTCATGGCAAACGCAGCACGTAATTTTCAGCAGTTTACTGAAGTTGACGCTCAAGGTTGGGAATACAGCCGCAATGGGTATCTGTTTGAAAGTGAACATATCTTTGCTCTAGCAATATTCCTGGGCCTCAAAGGTATAGCTGCAGAGCATGCCTTGCCGTATTTAAAGCCGACTTTAAAGAAGCTGCTTAAAAAGGCAGTAAAGCAAATTTCAAAAACCGAAATAATCAGCGATTTGGCAACCGTCAAGTATGTACCACCGGATCACAACCAACAAAGTCAGGCGGCGATGTAAGTCGCGCGTCCGCATAGTTTCAACATTAGAAATAGGAAATACACGTGTCAATAGAGCAAACAGGCAGTTTTAAGGACCCAACACACCTCACGAATTGGACGCTATGTCTACTGTATGCTCTAGTCGTAGCTGCAGTCATTGCCTTAATTTCTGGCATGCTTGAGTACCAGCTCCTTTCTGATTTCCAGGAGGGAGTTTATGCATCACAAGAACTTGCTATAGCTGCTGGAGAGGCAAGTGATGCGCGACAGAGGCTGGTGGCGATTGTTCAGCTCGCAATCTTTATTGTCGCCGGGGTTTTGACCTTGATGTGGATATACCGAGCAAATTACAACGCACGCCAGCTAGGCGCTTCCGGAATGGAGTTCACTCCAGGCTGGTCCATTGGTTGGTATTTCATTCCACTCGCAAACTTGTGGATGCCATATCAAGCCATGAGGGAAATCTGGAAGGCGAGCAGAAATCCGCAAGATTGGAGGGGTGCAACTGTATCGCCCCTTCTCCCTTGGTGGTGGTTTTTTTGGATTGCATTAGGTGTTTTAGGGCATGCCTCCTATCGGTTGACCATGCGAGCGGAGGAGCTAAGCGAGTTCATTACTGCGAATGTGGTTGCTCAGATCTCCGGTGGAAGCGATATCGTGTTGACTCTAATTCTAATCGCTATTATCCATAGAGTGCATCGCATGCAAATGGCTCATGCCAACAGTCAAAAGAACACCTTGGACTCTACCGACTCGTTACGGGCACAGCTCGGATTGAGTGAAAGCTAACATCGGCGGCAACGCAAGATCTGGAACTACGTCGGCCGGTTGAAGAAACGTCTCAACCTTTGGCTACGCCAGACATCGAAGTAATTTAAACGACAACCAATTTACATAAGCTACGGGTCAGAAAAAGGAACACCCATGCGTACCCGCTTTGATTCACCCTGGTTACTACCAGCACTTCTTGCCGCCTTCGCCCTGGCCTTTTATTGGCTCCTGCCCGATGTGCCCGACGTTTCCCTGGGGCACAGCGTTTCCTTGGCAAATACTAGTCCTGAATCAGCAGCACGCCAACACTCCTACTATGACCTCACTTGGCTCGACCGCCTTGTGAGCGACGACGATCTGCACGCTGGAGATTTGCCATACCGTGAGTGGGTTCTGGCCGTTTTAGGTAGTGAAGATCCCGGCGACCAGTTTATGAAGGCTGTTTTTGTCAGCGGCCATCTTCATTTCCAAGCTCCTTTGCTGGTCGAACTGGTTGAGGAGGGGGTGCGTCCCAAGCTTACCCTGTCCTTGCTTGCGCGCCCTTGCCAGCTATTGCGGAATGCACCGCTGTGCGACCCGGACCCCGTAGCGGAACTACAGAAGCTTGATCCGGGCAACGCAATGCCTCTGGATCTACTCGCCGAAAGGGCGTTGTTCGCCAATGACACTGAGAGCATACGAGAAATAATTGAGCGGGCCAGCCAATTGGAACGAATCGACTTCTACGAGCTGGAGATAACCCGACTATTGGGGCAGTCCAAAGCCCGGCATGGTCTGGCGCCCGCGCTGAGCGATCTGAAGGCGTTTGCACGTATCCGCGGGACCTCTGGCTTTGCCCACGGGCCTACCGCAGTAAGTGCATGCCTCGAACATGAATCCGACCCGCAGTGGCGGGAAATCTGCACTCAATACGCGCAGTTTCGTGCACGAACTGGAACCAGTAGCTGGATTCAGTTAATGGGCTGGCTACTGATTGATAGATGGGGCGAGGTAGGCGGCGCTATGCCCGACTTAAGCACCACCCTGAGCAACCGTAAGGACCTTTGGCGCTCCGCCCATGAAACCCCCCTGACCGAACAGCAATGGCAGAACTACCTGCACAACTGGGAAACCCAGGGCGAGCTGGAAGCGGAAATTCAGTTGATGGCGGAGCTGGATGACGATCAAGGTCGTTAATGCAGAGGTGCACACAATGCATTTTCTGATAAGTACAACGAATAATTGTTGAAAGCTTACAGCTTTTAGATGCGTGAAATTGCGCCTTTGCCATGCTATAAACAGCTCATTCACTGAAATAAAAGGATATCACTGGGTGAATGGGTGGTATTTCGCTTGGTTTCGTGGAACGTTAGAAGGAAAAAGTCCGTGTTTCACGCTTTCATTTTTAGAACAGCTGACCATAAGCTACGTGTCATAAGGGCTGCCGGCTAGGTTGTCGAACACCGGAAATGTGAAAGACGGAAATTGTCCGGGTTTAAACACGGAATTTTTCCTTCTAATAATGTTGTTAACCAACAAGGAGATACTTATGGCAATTTTCGGAGTCGGAGCCTACTACGGTGAAGACGTAAGTCAAAAATTCATCGATGCAAGTATCGTTGGGTTGGGCTGGAATGAAGGCGAGGCGCCAGACCTTCACCAAATTATGAGGAGCATCAAGCCTGGAGATATTGTATATATTAAAGCCGCACAACCAGGGGCGCCCCTAACCATCAAAGCGATTGGTATGGTGCTTGATGACTCAGTGGTTACATCTCTCGAAAGTCACCAGCTAGTTTCATTTGGTCGGAGAGTTAAGTGGATCTCAACGGATGCTTTCGTAATTTCGCTTGAACACGGGAAAAACAACGTCCGGTTTAATACACTATATGAAGAGTTTCATCCTGGTGTTCAGAAGGAAATCATTCGGCGCGTGCTGGGTTAACAAGCCGCATCATTACGCCGCCGCAAGCGTCGGCGGGACGCTCGTAAACTCGCGGCCATGTGCGGGTCGTTAGCTTCTTACAAGTGTGAAGTTCTTTCATGGATATAAAACAACGAAAAGAACAGTTCAGTGTGGCTTATGTTAATGCAATTGCTGCCAAGGTAGGGTTGAGCAATGCAGGATGGAGTGTGGATGACGATAGTGTAGATTTATCGTTGAAAGGCAGAGGATACAACGCCAAGGTTAGAAACCCGCAAGTTGATCTGCAATTAAAATGCACTTCACAAAAATCTATTATCAAAAACGGATCGCTCCACTTTCCTTTAAAAAAGAAAAACTATGATGATTTGCGGGGGGGCAATGTTATGTGTCCCAGGTATCTCATAGTGCTCGTGGTTCCAGAGGATATCGACCAGTGGATTGAATCAAAAAACGACAGCATGATCCTTTATCACAGTTGTTACTGGGCATCTATTCGATCATATCCTGAAACTAAAAATGAGACATCGGTTACTATAGAGATTCCCATTACGCAAAAGCTGAATTGCGACTCTTTATCGGAGCTAATGAAATTAGCTAGTCGAGGAGAATATAAATGAGTCTTCTCGATAATGATACGTTGAAATCCATCTATCCCGAGCAATTGAGAGCCTATCTGTTACAGACCGGATGGAGATCTGATTCAAAAATAGGTGAGTTCGCGACAGTTTGGCATCGCCCAAGTGAATCAGAGTTTGAGTACGAGGTTCTGCTTCCTGAGAGAGTAGACCTGAGGGATTATAAAGACAGGGTTGCAGATGCAATTGTTAGTATTTCGGCTTTTGAAAAGAGAACCGAATCAAAAGTACTTAAGGATATCGCCAATTACTTTTCAGATACAGTCAGTATCCGCGTAGTACATAATGACGTTGAAAATGGTACTATTCCTCTAGAAGACGGGGTTAAATTATTTGAAAAAGCAAAAGATCTTTTGTCATCTGCAGCGTTGTCAACGATATCTAAAAAGCGTTATTTTTTTGGTTCGAGACCATCTGAGGCATCCAACTTTCTCTCGAAGGTAAGGCTCGGTCAAACTGAAATTGGAAGCTATGTTGTCAATGTCGTGGTGCCGCTAGATACCCAAAGCATTAACGACCTCATCGATAGGAAGTCATTTTCTAGACATGTGACGACTACTTTGGGAAAAGGCTTGAGTTCACTGAAAACACTAACCGAAAGTCCCAAAAGTGATTCAAAGATATTTGAGGCATTGGTGAGCAATGGCGTTAGTGCAAACATGTGTGACGCGTTGGTTGGACTAAGCGGAGAAAAAAGAAATAGAGGTTTCGATATTGGAGTTTCCTTTTCAGCATCAGAAGAGATTGAAAGTTCTTCAGTTATAAGCTATTCATTCAGCTCGAATGATGTGCCTTCAATTGAAAAGGCATCGGAATACTTAAAAGAAAATTACGTGATCGACAATGCGACAATTTCTGGACCTGTTAAAAAGCTAGATAGAGCCAAGAGTGAAGAAGACGGCACTGTGACCATAGTGGCATTTGTTGAAGACAGAGATAGAGCTGTTTCTTTTGAATTGTCTTCAAGCGAATATCACGAGGCAATTCTGGCACATGATCAGAAATTAATAGTAGAAATATCTGGTGATATTCACATTGGGCCACGTTCTGCAAGAATGTTAAATCCACACGGTTTTAGGGTTTTTGGTGCAAAAGATATCTTCGAGTAATAAAGCTAACAAGCGCATGTTGTCGGACTGGTTTTCCGCTGCGCTCCAAACCAGCCGCAAATGCGGGCGTTAGGCGAACGAGGAAGTATGGAAGAAGATTTTATTGCGTGCGATTTTTTTAAGGAAAATTATGCACTTCACTGTGCTTCACTAGTTATCACCCCGAATTTTACTCAGAGTGATAGGGGGCATTTAGAATTCTCAAAGCCGACTGAAGCTATATCAAATGGAACAATCACATTTGTAAAGTGCAATGATAAAACATACGGAATTACTTGTTGGCATATAATTGAAATATACCGTGAAAAGGAAGTAGAGCATGGGGAATATAGTCATAGCATGAGAACAATGCTCAACGGCTTTTATGTTGTGCAAGATAGATTCTTTAGGCCGTCAGCTGATTTCGGTCAACCACAACCGGATATCGCTATTAGAGAGCTGAATCCAGCGTTACTTGAAAAGATAGAAAAAGAAGCGATTGATTTAGACTCGCCCGCGGTGCAGCTGGAGCAGTTAAAATATGCGATAGCTATCGGTTTTCCGTCATTAATGAAATATAGGAAGGATGAAGATAACGGTAGTGGTTATCGTGTCTCTATGCCTCACGTTCAAATAGTTGCTGAATTATCAAATGGTCAACCTACCCAGCGTTTCTCATTGTTTAGTCAATTAGATGAAGTGCCGGATACTCTCGACTATAGCGGTGCTAGTGGTGGCCCGATATTTTGGAGTACTGAGGAGGAATATGGGATTTTGGGGATAATTTATGAGAGCGCGGCAGGCTCCGAAATCTTCGGTGATAAGTCAGTTCACGTTTCCGGCGAATTGGCTACGCCATCAACAATTAAACAGTGGATTCATGAATATCATAATAGAATCGCCTAACAAAGCGCTGTTGTCGGACTGGTTTTTCCGCTGCGCTCCAAACCAGCCGCAAAGCGCGGCGTTAGGCGCCCAAGTTCCCCACGATTAGTAGACACGATTCTCGCGGAGAATATCACTGGACCAAAAACCAAAAGCGGGGCAAGCCAAAGCTCACCCCGCCCACGCATTACACGTTATAAGTAGAAGAAGCCGTATCGCCGCCGCGACCGGTCCAGTTGGTGTGGAAGAACTCACCGCGGGGCTTGTCTACGCGCTCGTAGGTGTGCGCACCGAAGTAATCGCGCTGGGCTTGCAGCATGTTAGCGGGCAAGCGGGCAGTGCGGTAGCCGTCGAAGTAGTTCAGGGCGGTGGTGATGGCCGGGGCGGGGATGCCGCTGGTGATGGCGGTGGCCGCCAGGCGGCGCCAGCCGGCTTGGGCTGCGTGGATTTTGTCTTTGAAGTAATCGTCCAGCAACAGGTTGTCCAGCTCTGGGTTTTTGTCGTAGGCCTGCTTGATGTTGTCCAGGAACGCGGAGCGAATGATACAACCGCCGCGCCACATCAGTGCGATGCCGCCGTAGTTCAGGTGCCAGCCGAATTCACGGGCTGCTTCGCGCATCAGGGCGTAGCCTTGAGCGTAGGACACCATTTTTGAAGCCAGAAGGGCTTGGCGCAAATCGTCCAGGAAGGCTTTGCGGTCGCCTTCGAATTTTACTTGCGGGCCGTTCAGGATTTTTGAGGCGGCCACGCGCTCGTCTTTTTGCGCGGACAGGCAGCGGGCAAATACTGCTTCGCCGATCAGGGTCAGGGGAATACCCATGTCCAAGGCGATGATGCCGGTCCATTTGCCGGTGCCTTTCTGGCCGGCTTTGTCCAGAATCTTGTCTACCAGTGGCTCGCCGTTTTCTTTGTAGGCGAGGATGTCGCGGGTGATTTCCACCAGGTAGCTGTCCAGCTCACCTTCATTCCACTCGGCGAATACTTCATGCATTTCGTCGTGGGTCATGCCCAGCAGGTCGCGCATCAGTTGGTAGGCTTCACAGATCAGCTGCATGTCGCCGTACTCGATGCCGTTGTGGACCATTTTTACAAAGTGGCCAGCGCCGTCTTCACCCACCCAGTCACAGCAGGGGCTGCCGTCTTCCACTTTGGCGGCGATGTCCTGAAAAATCGGTTTAACGTGCTTCCACGCATCGGGGGAGCCGCCGGGCATGATGGATGGGCCGGTCAGGGCGCCTTCTTCGCCACCGGAAACGCCGGTACCGATAAAGTGCAGGCGCTTGCTTTCCAGGTAGGCGGTGCGGCGGTTGGTGTCCGGGTAGTGGGTGTTGCCGCCGTCGATGATGATATCGCCGGGCTCCAGGTGCGGGATCAACTGCTCAATGAAATCGTCTACCGCTTGGCCGGCCTTAACCATCAACATGATTTTGCGTGGCTTGGCCAGGGACTGAACCAACTCTTCAACCGAGGCGGCGCCGCGAATGCTTTTGCCTTTGGCTCGGCCCTCTAGGAACTTCTCTACCTTGTTCACCGAACGGTTGTACGCGGTGACGGTGTAGCCTTTGCTGGCCATGTTCAGAATCAGGTTTTCGCCCATGACGGCGAGGCCCACCAGGCCGATATCCGATAGTTCTTTCATAACAGCTGTTACCTGTGATTGGAGTTGTTGCAGGGTCATTTGACGGCGCTTTGTTGTTCAGCGCTTTGTGTGTGGGCGCGGAGCGCACCTGACCGGAAAACCTAAGAAAACCTTAAAAGGGTGCGTATTATTCACGTTTATCGCCCAAAATAACAGGGTGAAGTGCTCTATTGGGCTGATAGAGTGACGCTAAAAGCCGTTTTTGGGTCTATTTTCTCCGTATCTTGCGCTTCCGGCGGCGGCTGGGATTGGCCTGCTGGGCCAGGGCCCAGTCGATGTGTTCAGCCACCATGGGCGAGGCATCGGTACGTTTTTTGTGCAGGGCGGCCACAATCTCCGCATCGCTGGGCGCATTGCCCAGGCCCACGGCCAGGTTGCGCTGCCAACGCTCGTAGCCGATGCGCCGTATGGCCGAGCCCTCGGTATTGCGTAAAAACTCTTCTTCGTTCCAATTGAATAAGGTGACCAGATCCTGGTCGGCCAGTCCGTGCCGGGGGAGAAAGTCCGTCTCCTGCGTCGGTTGCGCGTATTTGTTCCAGGGGCAAATGGCCTGACAGTCGTCGCAGCCAAACACCCGGTTGCCCATGGGCTCGCGGAATTCCTCTGGAATGGCCCCTTTGTTTTCAATGGTCAGGTAAGAAATGCAGCGGCGCGCGTCCAGCGTGTAAGGCTTGGGAAAGGCATCGGTGGGGCACACTTGCAGGCAGGCGGTGCAGTCACCGCAGCGGTTGTCCTGCTCGCTCTCGTCAATCGGCAGTGGCAGGTGGGTCAGAAGCTCGCCCAAAAAGAACCAGCTACCCGCCTCGCTGTGCAAAACAAGTGTGTGCTTACCAACCCAGCCCAGCCCGGCTTTCGCCGCTAGCGGCCGCTCCATAACGGGGGCACTGTCCACAAAAGGGCGCTGGGGGCCGGAGCGCAGTTCTTCAGGCAGCGCGGCTTCAATGCGTTTGGCCAACTGCGCCAGCCGCTTGCGAATCAGTTTGTGGTAATCCCGCCCCAGCGCATAGCGGGAGACGTAGGCCTTGTTGGGATCTTTCAAAACTTGAATTTGCTGAGTGTCGCCCGGCAAGTAATCCATGCGCACGGCGATGGTTCGAATACTGCCGGGAAGCAGCTCGTGGGGGCGGGCGCGGAGCATACCCCGCGTCTCGAACCAGTCCATGGTGCCGTGGTAGCCCTTATCCAGCCATTCTTGCAGGGCCGGCTCTTCGGCACTGAGGTCGGTGTCGGTGATGCCCACCTGTTGGAAGCCCAGCTCCCGCCCCCACACTTTGATGTCGGCGGCCAGTTGTCGAAAGTCGACGGATTCGGACATAAATATCGAAGCTGCTCGCTGGTGGGGTGTGGGTTGCGGGGAACACGCGTATAATTTTGCCAGAAAATAGCCACTATAGCCGCTTTCCGGGCGGATTTCCGGTCAAGGAACGCAAAGAGGATTCGATGAAGCTTACCACTGTTGATGAAGTACCCTTGCCTAACGTGGCCTACACCGCCAGCGAAGTCGCTGAGCTGGATCGGCTCGCCATTGCCAGCGGGCTACCCGGCCTGCAGTTGATGAAGCGCGCCGGACGCGCCACCTTCGAGTTATTGTTAACCCGCTTCCCCATGCCCGAACCGATCGTGGTTTACTGCGGCGCCGGTAACAACGGTGGGGATGGCTACGTCGTGGCGGGGCTGGCGGCGCAAAGGCGTTTGCCGGTTCGGGTTGTGGAGCTGGGCGATACGCAAAAGATGAGCAACGAAGCCGCTCGCGCCCGGGATTTCGCACTTCAGGAAGGGGTGGTGATGGGTCCGTTTAAAGCGGGTCCTCCACCTTCTGAAGGCCTGCTGGTAGATGCCTTACTGGGTACCGGCGTAAAAGGCGAAGTGCGCGAACCTTACGCCCAGGCGATCGAGCAGATCAACGCCAGCGGCCTGCCGGTACTGGCGGTGGATATTCCGTCGGGCTTGCACGCCGATTCCGGTACCGTTCTGGGTGCAGCCGTCAAAGCCAATTTAACGGTGACCTTTATCGGCCTCAAGCGCGGCTTGCTCACCGGCCGGGGCCCGGAATATTGCGGTAAGTTGGCGTTCGCTGACCTGGGCGTACCCCAGGAGATTTATCAACAAGTACCGCACTCGGCGGCGTGCCTTTCTGTGGCCGATTTAAAGGGTGCTCTGAAGCCGCGCGCCCGCGATGCCCACAAGGGCGCCTTTGGGCACGTGATGGTGATCGGCGGCGATGTGGGTTATGGCGGCGCGGCCATCATTGCCGCCCAGGCCGCTGCTCGCAGCGGTGCCGGGCTGGTCAGCCTGGCCACCCGGCCCGAACACGTCAGCGCCGCACTTACCCGCTGCCCGGAGTTGATGGTGTGTGGCGTCACCTCCGGCCAAGAATTAGAGCCCTGGTTGGCGCGCCCCAGTGTGCTGGTGATTGGCCCGGGCTTGGGCCGCTCCGCCTGGTCCGAGCAAATGCTGCAGCAGGCCGCCAATTCTGGTTTGCCCATGATTGTGGACGCGGACGCGTTGAACATGCTGGCCGAGGGCCGAGTCGTGTCCGCCCAAAAGCGCGACAACTGGCTGCTCACCCCGCACCCTGGCGAGGCGGGTCGATTGCTAGAAAGCGATGCGAGCGACGTACAGCAAGACCGTTTTGTCGCCGTTCAAGCGCTGCGCGAGCGGTGGGGCGGCACCGTGCTTCTTAAAGGCGCCGGTACTTTGGTGGCTGGACCGAGCGGAGACGTGGGAATCGTAACCGCAGGCAATCCCGGTATGGCCAGTGGCGGTATGGGGGATTTGCTCAGTGGTTTGCTGGCCGGGCTCGTGGCTCAGGGGCTGGAGTTCCCCGACGCGGCACAGCTGGGAGCCTGCCTGCACGCCGAGGCGGCGGACCTGGAGGCGGCTCAGTTTGGCGAGCGCGGACTATTGGCCACTGATTTGCTGGCGCCCTTGTGTCAATTGCTGGGGGACGTGTGACCGCAAGAACTTTGGAGCTGGCTGACGAAGCCGCCACCGTCGCTTTGGGGCAAGCCATTGGGCAGGCCTTAAAGGCACGGCCGGAGGCGTTTACGATATTTTTGGAAGGTGATCTCGGAGCCGGGAAAACGACTCTGTGTCGCGGCTTGTTGCAAGCCTTCGGCCATTCAGGGGCGGTTAAGAGTCCCACCTATACATTGGTGGAACTTTACGAGCTGGCGGACCGTCGAATTCATCATTTTGACCTCTATCGCCTTGGCGATCCGGAAGAATTAGAATACATGGGCATACGGGATTATTTCGGCCCCGGTCATATCTGTGTGCTGGAGTGGCCCGAGCGGGGCACCGGGGTTTTGCCCGCTGCCGATTTGCGCGTTAAAGTAACCACCAGCGGCCCGGGACGCCGGGCGCAGCTCAGCGCTGACTCAAGCGCAGGGCAGTCTCTGATCAATGAACTCCCGGCGGGAATGCCGGATTGAATAAGTGGTTTGGCAACCTCAATAAATGAGAGCGACTTAATTAGTGACTTGCGTTAGAGCCCAATGTCCATGGAAAGCCTGGCTCAGCCTAGTGCTGCTGGCTGCAGTTATGTTCGCGCCCGTCATCCACGCTGCGGACGTCGATAACGTGCGCCTGTGGCGCGCCCCCGACCACACCCGCCTGGTGTTGGATCTCAGCGGTCCCGTTGAGCACAAAGTGTTCCGGCTATCAAACCCGGACCGGCTGGTGGTGGATATCAGCGCCGCCCGCCTGAAAACCACCTTCTCCGAGCTTTCCCTAGACGATACCCCCATTCGCAACATTCGCAGCGCCCACCGGGAAGACAACACCCTGCGGGTAGTGTTGGACCTGCGTGAACAGGTGCAGCCGCGCAGCTTCTTTCTCAAGAAACAGGCGGGCGTGGGTGATCGTTTAGTGATTGACCTGCACGACCGAGAGCCGAGCACCACCGCGCAAAGGCGTGCGCCGCGCCCGACTCAAAACACGAATGACGGACGCAGAGACATCATTATTGCCGTGGACGCTGGCCATGGTGGTGAAGACCCCGGCGCCATAGGCCCCGGCGGCTTGTTTGAAAAAAATGTGGTCATGGACATCAGCGAGCGGCTGGTGGAGCGGTTGAACGCCATTCCCGGCTACAAGGCTCAACTGATTCGCACCGGAGATTATTACGTATCCTTGCGCGACCGACGCAATATTGCCCGGCGGATGCAGGCGGACCTGATGATTTCCGTACACGCCGATGCCTTTACTCACCCTTCCGCCAATGGCGCCTCGGTGTTCGCGCTCTCCCGCCGTGGCGCCACCAGTGAATCGGCGCGCTTCTTGGCGCAGAGAGAGAACGAGGCCGACCTGATTGGCGGCGTGGGCAGTGTGAGCCTGGATGATAAAGATGAGTTGTTGGCGGGCGTGCTGGTGGATTTGTCCATGACGGCCACGCTCAGCACCAGCTTGGAAGTGGGCAGCAAAGTGCTGAACAGCATGGGCGGCATTGCCCGCTTGCACAAACCCACGGTGGAGCAGGCCGGCTTTGCGGTGTTGATGTCGCCGGACGTCCCTTCAATTCTGGTGGAGACCGGGTTTATCTCTAACCCCAGTGAAGCCGCCAAGCTGGCCACGGTCAGTTACCGGCGCCAAATGGCTGCGACTTTGGCCCAAGGTATTGAAAGTTACTTCAATTCCAACCCCCCAGACGGCACCTTGCTGGCTTGGCGGCAACGCAACGGCGGTTCAGAGCAAGAGTACGTCATCGCCCGGGGCGATACCCTTAGCGAAATCGCGCGTCGCTATGACGTGTCCGTGCGGGATATCCTGCAGGCGAACGGTTTGAGCGATCATCGGATCCGGGTCGGCCAAACCTTGCGTATTCCCAGCTCATCCTGACCTGTCTCCCATACCCACCGGCACCCCAGTGCGTGTACACTGACGCCTGTTTGGGCGGCCTGGGCCGCGCGCATCCACTCAGAATAATGGGCCGCCTTCGATCAGGGCGAACAGACTATCCATGAATAAAATTCACTTGCTCAACCCCCGGCTAGCCAACCAAATCGCTGCAGGCGAGGTGGTGGAAAGGCCTTCCTCCGTTATCAAAGAGCTACTCGAAAATAGCCTGGATGCGGGTGCAACCCGTCTCGACATAGACGTGGAAGCGGGCGGCATCAAGCTTATGCGTGTCCGCGACAATGGCTCGGGTATCGCTGAGCAGGATCTACCCTTGGCGCTCAGTCGGCACGCCACCAGCAAGATTCGCGAGTTGGATGATTTGGAAGCGGTGGCGACTTTGGGTTTTCGCGGTGAAGCCTTGGCCAGTATCAGCTCCGTCGCGCGCCTGACGCTGACCAGTAACATTGAAGATCAGCGGGCGGGCTGGCAGGTGGTGGCCGAGGGGCGGGACATGGACACGCAACTGTCCCCCGCGCCGCATCCTCGCGGCACCACGGTGGAAGTGCGGGATTTGTTTTTCAATACGCCCGCGCGGCGAAAATTTTTGCGCACCGAAAAAACCGAATACAACCATTTGGAAGAGGTGGTCAAACGGCAGGCTCTGTCCCGTTTTGATGTTGCCTTTAGCCTGCGCCACAACCAACGCGCCGTTTACAACTGGCCCGCCGGCACTGGCCGCCTGGAGCAGGAGCGGCGCGTGGCCCAAGTGTGCGGCCCAGCCTTTATGGAGCACGCCCTGCACGTGGATATAGAGCGCGACGGCTTGCGTTTGTGGGGGTGGGTAGCGCTGCCGAGTTTCTCCCGCAGCCAGGCGGATCTCCAGCATTTTTACGTTAACGGCCGCGCGATTCGAGACCGGCTGGTGGGGCATGCCGTGCGTCAGGCGTACCAGGACGTGCTCTACCACGGTCGGCACCCGGCCTTTGTGCTCTACTTAGAAGTCGATCCCGCTTCGGTGGACGTAAACGTCCACCCCACCAAACACGAGGTGCGCTTTCGGGATAACCGGCGAGTGCACGGTTTTATTTTCAGCAGCCTGCATCATGTGCTGGCCCAGGTTAAACCGGGTGACCGGCTCGGAGACACCGGCGCGGCGGAAGAGTCACTCCTGAATCCGACCTCCCCACCGCTGGAGGGCGCCGCCATCGGAGAATTCAGCCAGTCGTCCATGTCACTGGCCCAGGCTCATGCCCCTGCTCCGATAGGCGGCTATCAGCCCCGCCCCTACACGTCCCCCGGCGCCTCACAAGTGGCGGAGCAAATGCGGCACTATGGGACTCTCCATCAGCCCGGTTCTTCGGAGAGCGTTTCACTGGCGACCGCCCCCGAGGACGATATTCCGCCTTTGGGCTTTGCCATTGCGCAACTGAAAAATATTTACATCCTGGCGGAAAACGCCCAGGGGCTCATCATCGTCGATATGCACGCGGCCCATGAGCGCATTACCTACGAGCGTATGAAAGCCGCCTATGCGCAGGGCAGCATCCAATCCCAACCCTTGTTGGTGCCAGAGAGCGTGGCTGTTAGTCAGAAGGAAGCGGACTACGCCGAGCAGTACCCAGAGACCTTTGCCAATTTGGGCTTCGAGATCCAGCGCGCTGGCCCCGAGTCCTTGGTGGTGCGCCAAGTGCCCGCTCTGCTAAACCGCGCTCCCGTAGCTCAGTTGGTGCGTGATGTGTTGTCGGATCTGATCGAGCACGGCACCAGCGAGCGCATCCAAGAACGCATCAATGAGTTGTTATCCTCCATGGCCTGCCACGGCTCTGTGCGCGCCAATCGCCGCCTGACGATCCCAGAAATGAATGCACTTCTGCGCGATATGGAAGCCACCGAACGCAGCGGCCAATGCAACCACGGCCGCCCCACCTGGGCCCTGCAATCCCTGGATGAGTTGGATAAGTTGTTTATGCGGGGGCAGTAGCGTTTTCGACTTTTAGCTTTCGCTGTGCCTGCCCGCTGCTGAAAGATCTGAAAAATGCTGGAATGCGCTCTAAAGTTTTCGGTGATCCCGCCGATAGCCGTAAACGCGTCATGTCCGAAGCCGGCGTATTAGGCGTATTTCACTCACCAGGCCAGGAGTTGATATGCAAATTTCCAGCATGGGACCAAACAGCCGCTTCACTCAGTCATCACAAGGCCAGCCCCAGGACAAGAGCAGTCTGAAGCATGGGGTTAAGGCTCCCGGCAGCTACAGCCAGGCGGCACAGGCCCAAGATCTCCAGGCAAATCGCCAAAACGCCCTGAAACTTGTGGAACAAACCCTCGCCATAGGCTACGAAAAGCTGGCGGCCCGGCAAAAGTCAGCCGTTGAGGGCTTTAAGGCTTTTGAGCCGCTTACCGCGGAAAAGGTTGCCAGTAATATTCTCGGCTTTATCGAGCAGCGTTTGCTGAAGGACGCCGCCGAAGGTGCTACGCAGGAAGAACTGAAGTTGCGCCTGGAGCAGGGCCTGGCGGGCTTTGAAAAAGGCTTTGCCCAGGCGCGCGAGCAATTGGAGGCGCTGAGCATGCTTTCTCCCGAAGTGAGCGAAGACATAGGGCGTACTCGTGAGCTGGTACTTGAGGGTATCGATCAGTTGCGTCTGCGCTTGTTGGAGGATCGGCTGGAGCGGCAGGACAAAGACTAAGCTTGCTGAGAAAAGCTTTGCCGCTTCTGGTTACTGCGCTCTTTTTGACTCCGAGGTTGGGTTTAGCGATTTACCTCCGGGACATGCCGTAGATACCTCCCTGTCGGTGACGGTCTCGGAGGTAACTCCCCAACCCTTACTGGACTGCCAATAAGCATTTAGTAGGTGGATCCCCGCTTTCGCGGGGATGACGAAAAGGAGGGCGGCGGGGACCCTGACTTTCCCTCGGACTCGTCATTCCCGCGAAAGCGGGAATCCATTTCGGTGCACTGAAGCCAAACCCAACTCCCTTATTTCCCGAAACTATCAAGTTGGCCCCACTCGCAGCACTCGACCAAAGCGCCATCAGCTCCATGCAACATCACCAAAGCAAAACCCTAAACTTCGTTACAGCAGGGAATACCAAAAACCATGAGATAATGGGCGAATGCAAACCAAACCCCTAGTGATCTTTCTGATGGGCCCTACCGCCGCAGGCAAGACCGATTTGGCTATCGCGCTGCGCCAACACTTGCCCGTCGAGTTAGTGAGTGTCGACTCCACACTGGTTTACCGAGGCATGGACATCGGTACCGCCAAGCCCAGTCCGGAGGAAATGGCTCAAGCCCCGCACCGGTTGATCGACATCCGCGATCCGGCTGAGCCTTACTCGGCGGCGGATTTTCGCGCTGACGCCGAGCGGGAAATCGCCGACATCGTGGCCCAAGGTCGCATCCCGCTATTGGTGGGCGGCACCATGCTCTACTTCAAAGCGCTGCTGGAGGGCCTGGCCCCCATGCCGCCAGCCGATCCCGCCTTGCGCGCCGCCATCGAAAAAGAAGCCGCCGAGCATGGGTGGCCGTACATCCACGAACAGTTGGCGGCGGTGGACCCAGTGTCCGCCGCGCAGATCCACCCCAATCACTCCCAGCGCCTGAGTCGCGCCCTGGAGGTCTATCGGGCCAGTGGGCGGACCATGACGGAGCTGCACCAGGCTCAACAGCGAGATGCTGGCCCCGCGTTTCAGGAGCGTTTTCGGCTCGTTCAGCTCGCCATGGCCCCTCAAGAGCGGCGGGTGCTGCACGAGCGAATAGCGGAACGGTTTCACAAAATGGTGGAACAGGGCTTGCTTGAAGAGGTCCAAGCCCTGCGAGAACGGGGCGACCTGCATCCGGCATTGCCCGCCATAAGAGCGGTGGGTTACCGGCAAGTGTGGGAATACCTGGATGGCCAGGCGGGTTTGGGGTCCATTTTTTCCCAGGAAGAAATGATTCAGAGGGGCATTGCCGCCACTCGGCAGCTTGCCAAACGCCAGTTGACCTGGCTTCGCGGCTGGCCGGAGTTGGAGTGGCTCTATACTCAGTCCGAGACGGGAGATATGCGCCCTTTACAAGAAATTCTGCGCGATGCCTTGAATTTTATAGGCACAGAGGCCATATAATAGAGCCGTGAGAACCTAGTCAGTTTTTCATTACTTGCGCCCGCCCCCCTTCCTCATAGGAAGGACTTAGGCGGATTTTTTTACTCAAAAAGGAGAATAAACATGTCAAAAGGGCATAGTTTACAAGACCCTTACCTGAATGTGCTGCGCAAAGAGCGCGTGCCCGTGTCCATTTACTTGGTCAATGGCATTAAGTTACAGGGTCAGGTTGAGTCATTTGACCAGTTTGTGGTATTGCTGAAAAATACTGTCAGCCAAATGGTGTATAAACACGCGATTTCGACCATTGTGCCTTCCCGTGCGGTTCGGGTTCCACTGCTGAATCCGGCTGATGAGGCAGAGGGTCAGGAGTCACAAGGCGAGTAAGACTTGTTGAAAAACGCACCGCCGCAGGGCGGGTCGTTTTTCAGTAAGCGCGCATTTAACCCTTGAGGTAGTTCATTGTTCTTTGATCGTCCTGAGTCGGGTGAATTGGCTGTGCTTGTTCACTTGGACATTTCTCACGGGCAAGCCCCGGAAGATCCCCGCGAATTTGAAGAGTTGGTGCTGTCCGCTGGTGGCGATCCCGTCGCATTGATAGCGGGCCAGCGAGCTGCGCCTCACGCAAAATACTTTGTCGGTACCGGCAAACTACAAGAGCTGAAAGCTCTGGTGGCCGAGCACGACGCCGAGTTGGTGATTTTTAACCACACACTCTCTCCCAGCCAGGAGCGAAACCTGGAGAAAGCTCTGGAATGTCGCGTTCTGGATCGTACTGGTTTGATTCTCGATATTTTTGCTCAGCGAGCGCGCACCTTTGAAGGTAAGCTGCAGGTAGAACTTGCCCAGCTGCGCCACATGTCCACGCGCCTGGTGCGAGGCTGGACTCACTTGGAGCGGCAGAAGGGCGGTATCGGTTTGCGCGGGCCGGGTGAAACCCAGTTGGAAACTGACCGGCGTTTGTTGCGCGGGCGGATCAGCAGCATCGAGCGACGCCTGAAAAAGGTGCGCACACAACGGGATCAAGGGCGCCGGTCACGTCAGCGTGCGGCGATTCCGACCGTATCTCTGGTGGGCTACACCAACGCCGGCAAGTCCACCTTGTTTAATCGGGTGACTGGAGCTGAGGTGTACGTGCAGGACCAACTGTTCGCCACCTTGGATCCCACTATGCGCCGGGTGGAACTCCCGGACGTGGGCGCGGCCATAGTGGCCGACACTGTCGGATTTATCAGCCATTTGCCGCACAAATTGGTGCAGGCTTTCCGGGCTACTTTGGAGGAGGCCAGCAACTCCAGTTTGCTGTTGCATGTGGTAGACGCGGCTGCCGATGAGCGCCTGCGGAACATTGACCAGGTCGACTTGGTTTTGGGCGAAATTGATGCCGCCGAGTTGCCTCAGTTGCGGGTTTATAACAAGATCGATCTCTTGAATATGGAGCCCCGCATCGATCGAGATGATGACGGCCGACCTCAGGCGGTTTGGGTCTCGGCGCAAACGGGCGAAGGCTTAGAGCTGCTGGAGCAGGCCATTGCCGAGCGATTGGGTACAGAAATGGTTAGCGGGCGGTTGTTGCTTCCCCCCGACCTGGGTCGCGTCAGGGCCATGCTCTATCAACAACACGCCGTGGCGGCGGAAACCCACCGGGATGATGGCGCGAGTGAGCTGGACGTACGTCTGCCTCACAGCGATTTAATGCGTATTCTCAGCGCGGGCAAACTGGCACCAGAGCAGTTGCACTGGTTGTCACACGGCGAATCTGGCCGAGTAGCCTGCTAGCCGGACCGAATTGTCTGCTAGAAAGGCCCGACTTTGGTAGACTCCCACGTCTTGCGGGAACGCCACTACAGAATTTTATATTTTTAACGTAAAGCGGAGAACATCCTATGGCCTGGAATCAACCGGGAGGAGGGGGTAAAGACCCCTGGGGCGGAGGCGGCGGTAGCGGCGGCCCACCCGATTTAGATGAAGCTTGGAAAAAACTGCGCGACAGGCTCAATGGCATGTTTGGCGGTGGCTCCGGTGGTGGAGATGCCGGCGGCGGCAACTCAGGCGGCTCTGCCAGCCTGATTCCCCTCATTGCCGTGGGTGTGTTGGTGCTGGCCATCGTCTACCTGCTCTCTGGTTTTTATGTGGTAAACGCCCAGGAGCGGGCGGTAGTGCTCCGACTGGGTGCCTTCCATGAGATCAAAGACGAAGGTTTACGCTGGAACGCCCGATTGATTAACGAAGTGTTCGTGGAAAACGTCACCCAGGAGCGGCAATACGCCTCCAGGGCGTTGATGCTGACCCAGGACGAGAGCATCGTCGAGCTGCCTATCACCGTGCAGTACAATGTGGCGGACGTGCGCTCCTATGTGCTCAGTGTGCGCGACCCGGAAGTGAGTTTGCGTCACGCCGCTGATAGTGCCTTGCGCCACGTGATTGGTTCCACCGAACTCAATCAGGCGCTATCTGGGGGTCGTGAAGCCATCGGTAGGGAAGTGCATAAGCGGCTACAACTTTATTTGGATAATTACGGTACGGGTATCGCTGTTCGCCAGGTCAACCTTCAGGAAGGTCGTCCGCCTCAAGAAGTGCGCGAAGCTTTCGATGACGTGATCAAGGCGCGTGAGGAGGAAGAACGTATCAAAAACGAAGCTCAAGCCTATGCCAATTCGGTAATCCCCGAAGCCCGCGGGCGGGCACAGCGGATGATCGAAGAAGCTGAAGCCTATCGTGCGGAAGTCGTCGCCCGGGCCGAAGGTGAATCGCGTCGTTTCGAACTGCTGTTGGCGGAATACCAGCGCGCACCGGAAGTGACTCGCGAGCGTCTGTATATCGAGACTCTGCAGGGTGTCATGGAAGCTTCCAGCAAGGTGATGTTGGATGTGGCCGATGGCAACAACGTGCTGTTCCTGCCCCTGGATCGGATGGGCAGCGCGGCTGGACAAAAGACCAGCGCTCCCCGTACCGACGCGTCTGCCGATGCAATCCGGCAAGTGACCGAGCAGGTCAGCCGGGAGCTGGGTAGTCGTAACACAACTCGTCCTGTTCGTCGGGAGGTGCGCTAATGTCTAACAAAGGTATAGGAGCCATCATTGCTGTGGCTTTGGCGGTCTTTATCGCCGCCAACACCGTGTATGTTGTCTCGGAATATGAGCGTGGGGTCGTACTTCGCTTCGGGCGCATGGTTCAGGCTGACCTTCAACCGGGGTTGCATGTCAAAATTCCTTTCGCGGACCGGGCCCAACTGTTCGATGGCCGTGTGATCACCGTCGATGCGCCCCCAGAAAGCTATTTTACGGTGGAAAGCAAGCGTCTGATTGTCGACTCTTACGCGAAGTGGCGTATCGTCGATGTGGCTACTTACTATCGGGCTACCGGTGGTTTGGAGGCTACAGCCGACTCCCGTCTTTCCGAGCGGATTCAAGATGGATTACGTAACCAAGTGGGCTTGCGTACCCTGCACGAAGTGGTATCCGGGCAGCGGGACGAGCTGATGGAGCAGCTGACGGAAAGTTTGAATGTCGTGGCTCTGGACCAGTTGGGCGTCGAGATTCTGGACGTACGCGTTCGCCGTATTGACCTGCCCGTCGACGTAAGCCAGTCGGTCTTTGACCGGATGTCGGCTGATCGGAACAAAGAAGCTCAGGAATACCGGGCAACCGGTCGCGAGCAGGGCGAAGTGATTCGCGCGGATGCGGACCGTCAGCGTGCAGTTTTGCTGGCCAATGCCTACCGTGACGCCGAGCTTCTGCGTGGTGACGGGGATGCTCGGGCGGCGGCGATTTTTGCTGATGCGTTCGGGCAAGACCCCGAGTTCTACGCATTTACTCGCAGTCTCAACGCCTACCGGAGCGCCTTCAGTACTAAGGAAGATCTGATGGTGGTGGACCCAAGCAGCGAGTTCTTCCGCTTCTTGAACAACTCGCAAGGTCGAGGTAACAATTAGCCTGTTTGCGGGGCACCATTGCCCCGCAAAAAGTGCTAGAATGCCGCAACCGAGCCTCAGGGCTCGGTTTTTTGTGTCAAACGCCAAAGAAATTCAGGTACAACCTGACCAATACGGCGTTTGGCCAACGTGGTACTCCGGATGGCAACCTCACTCCGAAGGCGCATCGTATGTGGGAAGATCTCGGTCGAGCCCTGTGCCTGATGCTGGTGCTTGAGGGCATTATCCCGTTCCTGTACCCGGCCCGTTGGCGTCAACTTGTAGTAAGCCTGGCCGAGGTCAGCAATCGACAATTACGACTTGTCGGGTTGGCCAGCATGCTGGTTGGGGTCGGATGCCTTTACCTGTTGAACTGAACAACTGTCAGAGTTCGATATGACCTACGCTGACCGCTGGCTCTTGCCCGATGGGGTGGAAGAAATTCTGCCCGCCGAGGCTAAGCCTATAGAACAACTGCGCCGGCGACTGCTGGACCTCTACGCTACCTGGGGATATGACCTGGTCATTCCTCCTTTACTTGAATACACCGATTCCCTGTTGATTGGCTTGGGCCGTGACGTCGATCTGCTCACTTTTAAAGTGACCGATCAAATCAGTGGCCGCACGCTGGGAATCCGCGCGGATATCACCCCTCAAACCGCGCGCATGGATGCTCACAGCTTTACCCGCCGCGGTGCTAACCGCCTTTGCTACGCTGGTCATGTGGTCCACGCCCGCCCCAAAAACCCACTCGCTACGCGCACCCCGATACAAGCCGGTGTGGAATTTTATGGTGAGGCCAGTGTGAGTGCGGACATTGAAGTGGTGTCCTTGCTACTGGAATCCCTGCAGGTGGCCGGGTTGCCGCAATTGCACATTGATCTGGGGCATGTGGGTATCTACCGCGCCCTGGCGGCTCACGCGGGCTTGAGTGAGCATCAGGAAGAAGTTTTCTTTGAATTGCTGCAGCGCAAGGCCATGACTGAAATTCGCGAATGGGTCGCGGAGAACATTGCCGATAGCGCCATGGCACAAGTGTTTCTGGATCTGCCCCGGTTGGCCGGCGGACGTGAAGTACTTGCAGAGGCACGCGAGCGTTTCGCCAGCTGCCCGATGGAAGTGCTCGAGGCGATCAACCAATTGGACGCCGTAGCCGACACCGTGACGCAGCGCTACCCCGGCGCCGAGCTGTATTTTGATCTTGGTGAGCTTCGGGGCTATCACTATCTGACCGGACTGGTGTTCGCCGCCTTCGCTCCTGGCTATGGCAACCCCGTGGCCAGCGGTGGACGTTACGATCATATCGGTGAGGTTTTCGGCCGCTCCCGCCCCGCGACCGGTTTCGCTGTCGACATTACCGCATTGAGCAAACTGGGAATTCTGGCCACGTTGCCCGCGGGGGGAATTTACGCCCCCGAGGTTAACGATCCAGCCCAGTGGCAAGTGATCCAGAAGCTGCGCTTACAGGGCGAGCGGGTCATCTGTGCAGCGCCTGGGAGCAACCCTGAAGATCTCGGTTGCGACCGGCAATTAATCCCCACCGAGCAGGGTTACGAAGTAGCGCCTCTTGCTTGATGCAAGCCTGACTTTATCAACAAACCGTAAAGAGAGTTAAACCGAGCATGGGAAAGAATGTCGTTGTTCTGGGCACCCAATGGGGTGACGAAGGTAAAGGCAAGATCGTCGATCTGCTGACCGATCAAGTGTCTCTTGTTGCCCGCTTTCAGGGTGGTCACAACGCCGGCCACACGCTCGTGATTGATGGCAAAAAAACCGTACTGCATTTGATCCCTTCAGGGGTCTTGCGTGATGACGTGCAATGCTTAATCGGCAACGGCGTCGTGGTTTCGCCGGAAGCTCTGTTCAAGGAAATCGCTGAGCTGGAAGCCCAGGGTGTGCCTGTGCGTGAGCGTTTGCGCCTGTCTTCCTCCTGTCCGTTAATTCTCCCGTACCACATTGAGCTGGACCAGGCCCGCGAAATCGCCCGTGGCGCCGCCAAAATTGGTACCACCGGACGCGGCATCGGGCCCGCTTATGAAGACAAAGTGGCCCGCCGCGGTTTGCGTTTGGGTGACCTGCTTAACCCACAGCGCTTCGCCGCTAAACTCAAAGAAGTTATGGAATACCATAACTTTATGTTGGTTCAGTATTACGGCGTTAAGCCAGTGGACTACGACGAGACTTTGGCCCTGTGTCAGGAGTGGGCAAAAGAACTGATTCCGCTGATTGACGATGTCACCACATTGCTGCATGAGACGCGGGAGCGCGGTGAGAGCATTTTGTTTGAGGGTGCTCAAGGTTCCTTGCTGGACATCGACCACGGTACTTATCCGTTTGTAACCTCATCCAACACCACCGCCGGCGGTGCCGCCACCGGTTCAGGTGTGGGTCCTTTGTACCTGGACTATGTTTTGGGTATCACCAAGGCCTACACCACCCGTGTAGGTTCCGGCCCATTCCCCACTGAGTTGGATTGCGCCGCTGGCCAGCACCTGGGCGAAAAAGGTCACGAGTTCGGTGCAACTACCGGTCGTAAGCGCCGCTGCGGTTGGTTTGATATTGTGGCCGTGCGCCACGCCAATCGCATCAATAGCGTTACCGGTGTCTGCTTGACCAAGCTGGATGTGCTCGACGGTTTGGAAACGGTAAAAATCTGTATCGGTTATCAGGACTCCGCCGGCAATCCCATGGGTATTCCTCACGACGCGGAAGGCTGGGAAGAAGTGCAGCCTATCTACGAAGAGATGCCCGGCTGGCAGGATTCCACCGTAGGCGCCCGCAGCCTTGATGAGCTACCCGAGAATGCCCGCGCGTACATCAAGCGCCTGGAAGAGTTGATGAACACACCCATCGATATCGTCTCTACCGGCCCGGACCGAGTGGAAACTGTGGTGCTTCGTCATCCGTTTTCTGAATAATTAAAACACTGATCCCCGCCTGTGCGGGGATTACGGTAGGGGAGTCGCTGGTCTTTCTGCGACTCCCCAAGCCCATCTTCTCGTCACTCCCACGTCTTCTCGTCATTCCCGCGAATGCGGGGATCCATTTCTAGCACTCCTCTAATTTAATAACTAGTAGCACCACGGCTCTCGTTGACTTGGTCAAGTGCTGCTTTGGTGAACTGGGTTTTAGTCGAGTGCTGCGAGTGGGGCAGGCACACCCGGACACGCCGTAAATACATCCGTGTAGGCTTGGATGCGGCATCCATGCCGCATACAGTCCGGGAATGCCTGCCCCACTCTCCGCTGTACCAATCTGATAGTTTCGGGAAATAAGGGAGTTGGGTTTGGCTTCAGTGCACCGAAATGGATCCCGCTTTCGCGCGAATGACGCATAGGTACTAGGATCCTTACACCGTCATCTCCGCGAAAGCGGAGATCCAATAGAACATCTTCGGGTACCACCAAACAGCGCTATTGGCACCGGGGCGGTTGGCGATACTTAGTGGCACCCAGCGTCCCGAAAGGGTTTGGGGAGCTACCTCCGGGACCGTATGCAGCAGGGATGCTGCATCCGAGCCTATAGGGACATATTTACGGCGTGTCCCGGAGGTAGATCGCCAAACCCAACCCCCGTTCTTCGATAAGAGCGCCGAGCACGAGTAGCGCACCCAGCCGCCCCACTCGCTGCACTTGACCAGAGCTCCGAACGTCAGAACTTAGTAGAGCTTTTTGTAAACGAGAGAAATGTGCGACGAAGAGAGATGGATTCCCGCTTTCGCGGGAATGACGGGGACGAGGGGACGTCCACCGTAGAGATTACTTATTCTGATCCTGCAAAACTCGCTGCTTCTGACGATCCCAATCCCGCTCTTTCTCGGTTTGGCGTTTATCGTGCAGCTGCTTGCCCTTACCTAGAGCCACCTCGCATTTCACCAAATGAGCCTTCCAGTACAAAGCCGTTGCCACCACCGTGTAGCCCTTCTGTTCTGCAGCGGCTTGGAGCTTGGCAATCTCCTTGCGCTTTAACAGTAACTTGCGGGTACGGGTTGGGTCAGTCACAAAATGCGTCGAGGCCGTGGGCAACGGCGTAATGTGCGAGCCCAACAACCAAGCCTCGCCGTTTTTGAAAATCACATAGCTATCCGTCAGCTGCACCTTACCCTGGCGCAGGCTCTTCACCTCCCATCCCAACAAGGCGACGCCCGCCTCCGTTCGCTCGTGCAGCTCAAAATCGAACTTAGCCTTCTTGTTCTGAGCGATGGTATTGCCGCTCGGCTTCTTCTTGGTCTTTCCCATAACGCCAACTAATGACTGTGATTCCGTGAGTGGGCGGGCATTATATCGGCTTAGCCGTGCTTCTGTCTTCCAATGACCGGAAGGTTCGATGATTGTTGTTTCCACGCCAATATCGTTACAATTCGCTGATCGCGGCCAGCCAGCTTGGAGAGCCTCCTGGTGAAGACAATTAAACAACACGCCATCTGGGGCCACCGAGGTACCTTCATTCTCGCCGCCACTGGATCGGCTGTCGGCTTGGGAAATATCTGGAAATTTCCCTACATTGCGGGCGAGAACGGCGGTGGCGCCTTCGTGCTCATGTATCTCGTGTTCATCCTGCTGATCGGTGTGCCGGTGATGATGGCCGAAGTGACCCTTGGTCGGCACGGTCGAGCCAACCCCATCGATGCCGTGAGTAAGATCGCTCGCCAGAGCGGTGCCTCCCCTATGTGGAATCTCATAGGCTGGAGCGGTGTCATCGCCGGTTTTTTGATTTTGTCGTTTTACAGCGTCGTCGCTGGCTGGTCCCTGGAATACTTCGGGGCTGCCGCCCGAGGCCACTTTGTGGGCCTGGATGGCGAAACGGCTGGCGCTGCTTTTAACGCATTGCTGGCCAATCCATGGCGGTTATTTGGATGGCAGAGCGCTTTTATCGCCATGACTGTACTTGTGGTGGCGTTTGGCGTTACCCGTGGTTTGGAAACCGCCGTGCGCTTGCTGATGCCGTTGCTGTTTGTGCTGTTATTGGTGCTATTGGTCTACGCCGTGACTGCAGGTGATTTTGCCGCTGGTTGGCGGTTTATGTTTGGTTTTGATCCGGCGGGGTTGTCCTGGGGAGCCGCCTCGCTGGCGTTGGGGCACGCGTTCTTTACGCTCAGTTTGGCCATGGGCGCCATTATGGCCTACGGCTCCTATATGCCTGGCAAGGCCTCCGTTGGTAAAATGGTGTTTGCCGTCGCGGCTCTAGACACCTTGGTGGCGTTGATCGCCGGCTTGGCCATTTTCCCGATTGTGTTCGCCACACCCGGTTTGAGCCCGGCCGAGGGGCCCGGGTTGATGTTTATTAGCTTGCCGGTTGCTTTTGGCAGTATGCAGGCGGGGGTATTCTTTGGGGCGGCGTTTTTCGCCTTGGTGGCCTTGGCGGCCTGGAGTTCCACCATATCGTTGTTGGAGCCGGGCGTTGCCTACGTTGCCGAACGCTTTAACATTCAGCGCTGGACAGCGAATGTGCTGATTGCCGGAAGTGCTTGGCTGCTCGGGATCGGGTCGGTCTTGTCGTTTAATGTCTGGCAGGATATGTCCCTATTGCTGGGGATGAACGTATTTAACTTCCTCGACTTCTTCACGCAGCGTGTCATGCTGCCTCTCGGGGGACTTCTGATGGCTTTGTTTGTGGGTTGGGTGGTGCGTCGTGAACTTCTGCATCACGAAGTCAGGCCCGCCTCCGAGACCTTATTTTCCGCCTGGTTATGGCTTTTAAAATATCTTTGCCCCGCGGCTTTGCTTGTGATTCTCCTGGCCGGCCTGTGGGATCAGTTTTCTTGAATAGGGAGTACGTTTGTTGAGTCATCGAGTAGAACGATCGGCGCTGGTGCAGTATTCGGCGCAGCAGATGTTCGATTTGGTCAATGACATTGAGGCCTACCCAGAATACATGGACGATTGCGTGGGGGCGCAGGTGCTGCAGCGCGGCCCCGGTTGGTTGGAGGCACGTTTGGAGCTCCAGAAGGCGGGGCTGACCCAGAGCTTCGTCACGCGCAACGAGTTACAGCCACCGACACGCATGACCATGAAATTGGTCGAGGGGCCCTTTTCCCGTTTGGAGGGGTGCTGGACCTTCGAAGCCATTGATAGTGGTGCCTGCCGGGTGGGTTTTGAATTGGCCTTCGATATGAAGAGCCGTCTCCTGGGTATGGCGGTGGGTAAATTGTTTGAATCCGCCGCGAGTAAACAGGTGGATGCTTTGTGTCGGCGGGCGCAGAACGTTTATGGGTTACCACATGCAGGAGAGCGCTAAGAGTATGGCCGATCTGGACTTAATTACCGTGGAGGTGGCCTACGCGCTTCCGGACAAACAAAAAATCATTGAATTGTTGGTGGAGCCTGGGACCAGTGCTTACCAAGCGGCCGAGCGCTCGGGGATCGCAAAAAGTTTTCCAGAGCTGGATCTGGAGAGCGCAAAAATGGGTATTTTCGGGCAGGCCCTGGGTACTAAAGGACTCAAACCGCCACGGGAATATGAGTTACAACCGGGCGATAGAGTAGAGATCTATCGGCCGTTGATCATCGACCCGAAAGAAATTCGGCGCAAACGCGCCGAGAAGAACAAAGCCAGTGATTGAGTGGGCTCCGACGGACGTTGATCGTCAGAGCCCTAGAGTTTTACTGATTAGTCGGTAGGGGTATTTCGCCCTCGAGTGGTTCAGTCGGGAATGCGCCCGCGTCTTCTTCGACGTTGGTCGGAACGGCGGGCAGGCCTTCTCCGGCGTCCTCAAGGTTAGTCCGCCCAAAGTCACCCGTGAAGTGCGTCATGCGATCGTCTTCAAAGAAGACCGTCATAGCGCGCTTGCGAAATGTTTTGTCGCCCTGACGCAGACTGTAGTGGTAATCCCAGCGGTCTTCGTTGAAACTGTCGGCCAGTAGCGGTGTGCCCAGCACATAGCGAACCTGGCGTTTGGTCAGGCCGGGCTCCAGCTGATCAAGCATGTCCTGAGTCACAATGTGACCTTGCTGAATATAGATCTTGTGAACGCCGGGAAATTGGAAATAGGAACAACCTGCCAGGCTGGCGAGAAGGGCTGCGACCAGGATTAGGCGGCTGGCTATTTTCATATAAGGGCTTCCACTTGGCAAAACGAATCGCGATAATACCTGATTGACAGGAACACTGAGAAGGGTTTGGGGGAAAAATGGCCGAAGAAAACCAGGAACTGCGCAAAGCGGGCCTCAAGGTGACGCTGCCTAGGGTCAAGATCCTGCAAATGCTGGAGTCTTCCGAAGAGCGCCATATGAGCGCGGAAGACGTCTACAAGGCCTTGATGGAAGCGGGCGACGATGTCGGCCTGGCCACTGTGTATCGGGTGCTGACGCAATTTGAAAGTGCCGGTTTGGTGGAGCGCCATAACTTCGATGGTGGCCACTCGGTGTTTGAAATCGCTCGCGGTGAACACCACGACCATATGGTATGCATGGACACGAGCGCCGTCATAGAGTTCCACAACGAAAAAATTGAAGCGCTGCAGCGCCAGATCGCCGACGAACACGGGTACGAGTTGGTGGATCACAGCCTGGTGCTGTACGTGAAACCAAAAAAATAACAACTTGTTAGCGTTTTACAATTCCAGCCTACTTTTCCAGGATTTCCCTCGCATGAGCCAGTGATTGGTCGGTAATAGTCATACCGCCCAACATGCGCGCGATTTCTTCCACTTTGGCCTCTCCAGTGAGCTCTATCAGCGTTGACTGAGCGCTGGAGGCGCTGGCGGTTTTGTTGACCTGCAAGTGTTGGTGCCCTTTGCTGGCCACTTGCGCCAAATGGGTAACGCAAATCACCTGGCCCCGATCGCCCAGCTGACGCAGCAGCCGGCCCACCACATCGCCGGTTGCGCCTCCAATGCCCACATCCACCTCATCGAACACCAGCGTCGGGCTGGCGGAGGTCTGTGCAGTAATCACCTGGATCGCCAGACTGATGCGCGAAAGCTCCCCGCCGGAAGCCACTTTACTGAGCGAACGCGGCGTTTGACCGGGGTTGGTGCTGATTAAAAATTCCACCTCTTCAAGGCCGTGCGCTCCGGGTTTGTCTTTGAGGGGCGTTAGGCTGACTTCCAGCCGGGCGTTTTCCATGGCCAGTGCGTGGAGCTGGGCATTTACCTCCGTCGCCAGTTTGACGCCGGCTTTGCGACGGGACTCAGACAGCTTCTGTGCCTGTTCGCGATACTGCTTTTCGGCCTTGGCGACTTCCTGTGTCAGTGCTTCCAGATGAGCGTCGCCGCCCTCCAGTTGTTCTAGCTCAGTGCGTAGGTTTTGCTCCAGCTCGGACAGCTGTTCCGGGCCGACCCGATGCTTGCGGGCGATATCGTAAATCGCGCTCAAACGCTCCTCGACCGTTTGCAGGCGCTCGGGGTCCAGGGTGAAATTATCGATGTGCCGGTCAATCTCCCGCTGCGCTTCGTCCACCTGAATCTGTGCGCTGGTGAGCAGTTGCTCCGCTTCCTGCAGCGCGGCGGACTTTTCGGGCAGGTTGTGGAACAGGTTCAAGGCCCGGTGCAGGCCCACGCTGAGCCCCTGTTCTTCGTCGCCACACAGCGTCGAGAGCTGCTGGCTGGCCTGCAGAATGTCTTCGGCGTGCGCGAGCGTGCGTTGTTCACTCTCCAAATCATCCAGCTCACCTTCGTCCAAACCCAGTTGGTCCAGCTCTTGGACCTGATAACTGAGCAACTGAAAGCGCGCGCTCAGCTCCTCGGCATTGGCGCTGCGATAAGCGAGATCTTCTCGAAGAGCCTGCCAGTGCCGGAAGCGCTCCCGAACGTCCTTTGCCAGCGCGCTTTGGCCTGCCAGCTCATCCAGCAGGCGCCGGTGCGTTTCTCGATGCAGCAAGGATTGGTGTTCGTGCTGGCTGTGGATATCGATCAGCATTTCACCCAGGCTACGCAGCTGTTGCAGCGTCACGGGGCGGCCGTTGATGTAGGCCTTGGAGCGGCCTTCACTGGTAATTACCCTGCGTAGCAGGCACTCCTCAGGGTGCTCTTCCTGCTCCAGATCCTGCTCTTCCAGCCACCGTTTCGCCCGGGTGATGGCGCTGAGATCAAAACTGGCGTGAATGTCGGCCCGTTTGGCTCCGGTTCGGACCCGCTGGCCATCGGCTCGGTCCCCCAGCGTCTGGCCCAGGGCGTCGAGCAGAATCGACTTTCCCGCCCCGGTCTCGCCGGTAATTACGGTCATGCCGGGCTTTAGGTCCAGGTCCAGGTGGTCCACCAGAGTGAAATTCTGAATGCTGAGGTGCGTAAGCATGGGAGCCTCGTGTTTTTCGTGAGGATTTCTGGCTGTTTATACAGTATTTGTTTCGGTTCGGCCAGAGTCTGAGGGGAGGGAAATGCGAAATGCGACCTTTGGCCTTGAATCCGAGCCGGCTAGCCCCATATAGGGCTGCACAAGGCGCTTCTTAGCGCACAAGTCACTCATTGTGCAGCGGCTTGCTGCAAAGGTAAATCACGACGGAGATCACCGTGGCGGATCAAGACAAGCAAGAACCCCAGGAAAACACCGAGGCCCAGGCGGAAGAATACCGGGCTCAACAGGGTGCCGAGGAGACCACCGAAGGGCAGGGCGAGGACACCGTAGAAGCCCTGCAGGCCAAGGTGGAAGCACTGACCGGAGCCATGGAGGCGGCCAAGGATCAAGTGCTGCGCTCTCAGGCTGAGGCACAGAATGCGCGCCGTCGGGCCGAACAGGACGTGGAAAAAGCCCACAAATTTGGTCAGGAGAAGCTACTGACGGATTTGTTGCCGGTAGTGGACAACCTGGAGCGCGGATTGGCCGCTATCGACCCGAATGAGGAGGCTCTGAAGCCCGTAGCGGAAGGCATTCAGCTTACTCTGAAGGCCTTTACGGATGTGCTGGCCAAGTACCAGGTGGTGCCGTTGGATCCGCAGGGCGAGCCCTTCGATCCTCAGTTTCACCAGGCCATGACCATGGTGCCCAATCCGGATGTGGAGCCCAATACCGTGGTGGAAGTGTTCCAAAAGGGCTACACCCTGCACGGTCGTCTGGTGCGTCCCGCCATGGTGGTGGTTTCCAAGGCGCCCTGATCGCCTGGCGAGCAGCCGTTTATGGCCGGGGCCTTGAAAAGGCGGCAAGTGGGCCAATATAGAGTGTAAACGCGAAGCAAAGCCGTTCACTAATTCAGTAATCGTCGGGCCGATGACCACATCGGGTCGAGCAAGAAATTTAGGAGATTTGTTCATGGGTAAAATTATTGGCATTGACCTGGGCACCACGAATTCCTGTGTGTCGGTCATGGAAGGCGGCAAGCCGAAAGTCATCGAGAGCGCGGAAGGGGATCGTACTACCCCGTCCATCGTTGCGTTTACCGACGACGGCGAAATCCTCGTGGGCCAGAGCGCTAAGCGCCAGGCGGTCACCAATCCTCACAACACCCTGTACGCCGTTAAGCGTTTGATTGGGCGCAAGTTCAAAGACGACGTGGTGCAAAAAGACATCAAAATGGTGCCCTACAAAATTGTGGGCGCTGACAATGGCGATGCCTGGGTGGAAGTGAAGGGCGAGAAGAAGGCGCCACCGCAGGTTTCCGCGGAAGTGCTCAAGAAAATGAAGAAAACCGCCGAGGATTACCTGGGCGAGAAGGTCACCGAGGCCGTCATTACCGTGCCCGCCTACTTCAACGACTCCCAGCGCCAAGCCACCAAAGACGCGGGTAAGATCGCCGGTCTGGAAGTGAAGCGCATCATTAACGAGCCCACCGCCGCAGCCCTGGCTTACGGTATGGACAAAGCTCGTGGTGATCGCACCATCGCCGTGTACGACTTGGGTGGTGGTACTTTCGATATCTCCATTATTGAAATTGCGGATGTGGACGGTGAACACCAGTTTGAAGTGCTGTCTACCAACGGCGACACCTTCTTGGGTGGTGAAGACTTCGACATGCGGCTGATCGAATACTTGGCCGAGCAGTTCAAGAAAGAGCAGGGCATTGATTTGCACTCCGATCCCCTGGCTCTGCAGCGGCTGAAAGAAGCGGCTGAGAAGGCCAAAATTGAACTGTCTTCCAGCCAGCAGACCGAAGTGAATCTGCCGTACATTACCGCCGACAACACCGGCCCCAAACACTTGGTGGTTAAGTTGACTCGGGCCAAGCTGGAGTCCCTGGTGGAAGATCTGGTCACGCGCTCCATTGAGCCAGTTAAAATGGCTTTGAAGGACTCGGGTGTTTCCGCCAACGACATCAGTGATGTGATCCTGGTGGGCGGTCAAACCCGTATGCCTCTGGTACAAAAAGCCGTGGCCGACTTCTTCGGTAAGGATCCACGCAGAGACGTTAACCCGGATGAAGCGGTCGCTGTGGGCGCCGCCATTCAAGGCGCTGTACTGGCCGGTGACGTAAAAGACGTGCTGTTGCTGGATGTGAGCCCGCTGACCTTGGGTATTGAAACCATGGGCGGTGTGGCCACGCCGTTGATCGAGAAAAACACCACCGTGCCGACCAAAAAATCGCAGGTGTTCTCGACCGCTGACGATAACCAGACCGCCGTGACCATCCACGTGGTACAGGGTGAGCGTAAGCAGGCGTCTCAGAACAAGTCTCTGGGTCGCTTTGACTTGGCGGATATCCCCCCGGCACCGCGCGGCCTGCCGCAGATTGAGGTGACCTTTGATATCGACGCCAACGGTATTTTGAACGTGAGCGCCAAAGACAAGGCCAC
The DNA here is from genome assembly GCF_030848505.1 of Marinimicrobium hydrolyticum. GTDB lineage: Bacteria > Pseudomonadota > Gammaproteobacteria > Pseudomonadales > Cellvibrionaceae > JAVDDU01. Next base: position 104,121 of record NZ_JAVDDU010000003.1, on the reverse strand, counting down.
CGGCAAGGAGCAGTCCATTGTGATTAAAGCTTCCTCGGGCTTGTCAGACGAGGAAATCGAAAAAATGGTTAAGGATGCCGAGGCCAATGCCGAGGCGGACCGCAAGTTCGAGGAAATCGTCACCGCGCGCAATACGCTGGAAGGCTTGATTCACGCCACCCAGAAAACCGTAAAAGACGCCGGAGATAAGGCTACTGAGGAAGAAAAGTCTGCCATTGAAGCCGCCATCAAAGAGGCGGAAGAAGTGGTCAAAGGTGAAGACAAGGAAGCCATTGAAGCGGCCACCACTAAGCTGACCGAAGCCTCCGGCTCACTGGCGCAGAAGTTGTACGCCGAGCAACAGGGCGGCGAGCAAGCTCAGGCCGGTCCGGAAAGCGAGGCGAAGCCAGAGGACGACAGCGCCGTGGACGCTGAGTTTGAAGAGGTAAAGGAAGACGAGAAAAAGTAGCCTGAACCGAAGCCCCGCCTTAGGCGGGGCTTCAGACAGACATACAGAGATTTAGAGCAAATGCGGGCTTGGCCCGCATTTGTCGTGTCAGATCCACAACAAGCGATTCAAGCATGGCTAAACGCGACTATTACGAAGTACTGGGTGTCTCCAAAGACGTGTCCGCCGCTGAGCTGAAAAAAGCTTACCGCCGCGTGGCGATGAAGCACCACCCGGACAGAAACCCCGGCGACAAAACCTCCGAGGATAAATTCAAGGAGGCAAGTGAAGCCTACGAAGTCCTCTCCGACGCCCAGAAGCGCTCCGCATACGACCAGTTTGGTCACGCGGGTGTGGATCAGCAGGGCGGCATGGGCGGCGCAGGTGCCGCTGGCGGATTTGGCAGTTTCAGCGACATCTTTGGCGATGTATTCGGTGATATCTTTGGTGGCGGACGTGGCCGCGGCGGTGCCAGTCGCGGCTCCGATTTGCGCTACAGCCTGGATTTGACCCTGGAAGAGGCCGTTCGGGGCACCAGTGTGCAGATCAAAGTGCCCACACTGACTGCGTGCGATGTGTGCGACGGCTCAGGTGCCAAGAAAGGTAGCTCACCGAAGACCTGTACCACCTGTGGCGGCATCGGCCAAGTGCGCATGCAGCAGGGCTTCTTCTCCGTACAGCAGACCTGCCCCACTTGTCGTGGCCGCGGCACTATCATTTCCGATCCCTGCACCGCCTGTCATGGTCAGGGGCGCAAAGAAGAAACCAAAACCCTGTCCGTTAAAGTCCCCCCCGGCGTGGATACCGGTGATCGCATTCGGTTGTCCGGAGAAGGGGAGGCGGGCCTGGAAGGTGGTCCAGCAGGCGATTTGTTTGTGCAAGTCAGTGTGCTCCCGCATGAAATTTTCCAGCGCGACGGTACCGATCTGTATTGTGAAGTGCCGGTGGATTTTGTTGATGCTGCTTTGGGTGGTGAGTTGGAAGTCCCGACGCTGGATGGCCGGGTGAAACTCAAGGTTCCCGTGGAAACCCAGACCGGTAAGCTGTTCCGCCTGCGCGGCAAAGGCGTTACGCCGGTTCGTGGCGGCGCTCCTGGTGACCTGATGTGCCGGGTGGTGGTAGAAACCCCAGTGAACCTCACCAGCAAACAAAAGGAGCTGCTGCGCCAGTTCCAGGCCACCATGAAAAACGGTAAAAACTCACCCCGTCAGAGCAGTTGGTTTGACGGTATGAAGAACTTCTTTGGTGATATGAAGATTTAATGGCGCTGTGCGCAGGCAGTGATTACCGCTGCCTGCGCCTTGTTGCGCCCGCTAATCTTCGATCTTGCCCCTCTATACTCTCTTTTCTTTTATCGCCGGGTGCCTTCTCTCAAGGCTGGAATAAATCATATAAATCTTTACAATCGTAAAGCGCGAAAAGTTAGAGATATTGCTCGGGGAATGCCATAATCCCGATGCTCAAGTAATTGGCCATTTTACGGGTATCGGCTTGCAGCTCCAGCGGGAGCGCCGGTGCCGGATTGTGAACCGCTGAATAGACTGGAGACTATAATGAAGACGATGAAAGGGCCCGCCCTATTTCTAGCCCAATTCTGCAGTGACGAAGCGCCCTTCAATACCCTGGAGAACATCGCCGAGTGGGCTGGTGGCTTGGGGTTTAAAGGCGTACAGATTCCGTCATGGGACAAGCGCATTTTTGACCTGGAGCGCGCTGCGGAAAGCCAGGAATACTGTCAGGAAGTAAAAGATACGCTCTCCCGCCACGGTCTGGAATTGACCGAGCTGACCACCCACCTGCAAGGCCAACTGGTTGCGGTGCACCCCGTTTACGACGAAATGTTTGACGGCTTTGCGCCTCCGGAATATCACGGTAAGCCCGACGAGCGCCAAAAGTGGGCCGTCAATCAACTGATGTTGGCTGCCAAAGCCAGTAAAAACTTGGGCCTTACCGCTCACGCGACCTTTTCCGGTGCCTTACTTTGGCCATTTATGTACCCCTGGCCCCAGCGCCCCGCCGGTTTGGTGGATGCGGGTTTCGCTGAGCTTGGTAAACGTTGGAGGCCGATTCTGGACGCCTTTGACGAGGCGGGTGTTGATCTGTGTTATGAGATTCACCCCGGCGAAGACCTGCACGATGGCGCCACTTTTGAACGCTTCCTGAAGGAAGTGGACTACCACCCCCGCGCCAACATGCTCTACGACCCCAGCCACCTGATCCTGCAGCAATTGGATTATCTGGGCTTTATCGATCGTTACCACGACCGCATCAAGCTGTTCCACGTTAAAGATGCCGAGTTCAACCCCACCGCTCAGCAGGGCGTGTACGGCGGTTACGAAGGCTGGGTGGAGCGCGCCGGTCGGTTCCGTTCCCTGGGCGATGGTCAGATCGACTTCAAACAGATCTTCTCCAAGTTCACTGCCTACGATTTCGAAGGCTGGGCCGTGATCGAGTGGGAATGCTGCCTGAAGCACCCAGAAGCCGGTGCCGAAGAAGGCGTGAAGTTTGTGAACGACCATATTATCCGTGTAACGGAAAAAGCGTTCGACGATTTCGCCGGTGGCGAAGCCGACGAAGCCAGCAACCGCCGTATTCTCGGTCTTTAAGGAGGTTAGACAATGACAGAACCTAGGATCCGACTGGGTATGGTCGGCGGCGGTCAAGGCGCATTCATTGGTGGCGTGCACCGTTTCGCCGCCCGCCTGGATGATCGTTACACGCTGGTAGCCGGCGCCCTGTCTTCCAAGCCGGACGTGGCCAAGGCCTCAGCCGACGAACTGCACATTGCACCGGAGCGCTCCTACGAGTCTTACGAAGCCATGTTCAAAGCCGAAGCCCAGCGCGAGGACGGCATTGAAGCGGTGGCCATCGTGACTCCCAACCACATGCACTTTCCTGTCGCCAAAGCAGCACTGGAAGCGGGTATCAATGTGATCTGCGACAAGCCGGTCACCCGCACCCTGGAAGAAGCCGAAGAGCTGGCCGGCATCGTGGCCAAAAGCGGCGCCTTTTTTGCCCTGACCCACAACTACAGCGCGTACCCGCTGGTGCGTTATGCGCGTGAGATGGTAGAGCGTGGCGACTTGGGTAACATCCGTTTGGTGCAAGTGGAGTATCCGCAAGAGTGGCTGACTACGGCACCAGACGCCGACAACAAACAAGCCGCCTGGCGCACCGATCCTAAGCGCTCCGGCAAGGCCGGTTGCTTGGGGGACATTGGTACCCACGCTTTCCAGTTAGCGACGTTTATTTCGCACTTGGAGCTGGACGCGGTAAGCGCGGATTTGACCGCGTTTGTGCCCGGACGCGAAGTGGATGACAATGTCCACGCCATGATGCGCTTTAAAGGTGGCGCTAAAGGCATGCTTTGGACCAGTCAGGTAGCCCCTGGCTGTGAAAACGGTCTGCGTATTCGCCTATTTGGTGATAAGGCCGGATTGGAGTGGGCGCAGGAGAAGCCCAATGAGTTGTGGTTAACGCCACTGGCGGGCAACCACCGTCGTATTACCCGGCGCGACGATAACCTGGATAGTGAAGTGGCAGTGCGCGGTATTCGCATTCCCTTCGGGCATCCGGAAGGTTATCTGGAGGCGTTTGCTACTCTGTATACCGATGTGGCAGATGTGCTGGTGGCCAAGCGCAAGGGTGAATCGCATCCGATGGAGGCGTGGATTCCCGGTATTGAAACCGGCGTGCTGGGTATGCGTTTTATTGATGCAGTACTGCGTTCGTCCGAAGACGATGGTCGCTGGACACCGCTGAACACATAATAATGTAAAAGCAGGCAAACCCCGTCTTGGGGCGGGGTGCCAACAATAACACTGAGGATCGTCTTTATGAATACAGCTAAGTTGGATGCCAACGGCATTCACCGTTCGCGCTTGTTTGCTGGGGCCTGTCTGGCATTGTTCCCCACGGCTTTTTCATTCGCACTGGTTGGCGGGATTTTGGGCCAGCTGAAAACCGAGTTCGTCTTGACCAACGCAGACGTCGGTTTTATCGGTGGTGCGGTACTTTGGGGTATGGCTCTATCGCTGATCGCGGTAGCGCCGGTACTGGAAAAAATCGGCCTTCGGGTTGCGGCTTCCGGTGCTTTCGTCGGCCACTTGGTCGGTGTCACTTTGTTGTTGCTCGCCTACTTCTCGGCCGGCACACCCGCAGGTTTCTGGGTACTGTTCCTCGGGGCCATCTGCCTCGGTATTGGTAACGGCCTGATTGAAGCCGCAGGTAACCCCATGACGGCTGCGCTCTATCCAGAGCAAAAAACCGTCAAGCTCAACCACTTTCACGCCTTCTTCCCCGGCGGCATGGTGGTCGGTGCCCTGCTTGGTTGGGTAATGTTCCAGATCGGTTCTATCGGTGCTCTTAACTTGGGCCACTGGACCGTCCATATCGCGGTTATGTACATCCCGATTATTGTTTACGGTGCGATGATTCTGCCGCTCAAGTTCCCCAAAACCGAAACCGCCGAAGCGGGTGTACCGGTGAGCGAAATCCTGCGTTACACCTTGACCCACCCCATCGTACTGCTGCTGATCCTGATCAAAATGGTCACCCTGTCGCTGGAACTGGGCCCCATGCGTTGGATTCCAGACGTACTGGAAAACGCCGGTATGCACGGGCTGCTGGTATTTGCCTGGATCACCGGCTTGATGGCTGTTCTGCGTCTGTTTGCCGGTCCTGTTGTGGAGCGCCTGGCACCCACGGGCATGCTGTTCTTCTCCGCCGTTTTTACCGGCCTCGGGTTGATTCTGTTCTCTGCCTTTGAAACTGGCGTCTTCCAATTGCTGTTTGCCGCTACCCTGTTCGCCTTCGGTGTGGCCTTCTTCTTCCCCACCATGGTGGGCTTGATGAGCGAGCGCTTCCCCAAAGCCGGTTCGGTGGGCATCGTACTGATGATCGGTGCGGGTATGGCCGCCTCTGGTACTCTGCAAGGCCAAATGGGTGTAATTGCCGACCGTTACATGCCGGATGCCCTGGATGAGCAGCGCACCGTGCAAGTTATGGAGCAAGTGCAAAACCGCTTCCCGACTTACGTGGAGCAGGCCGAAGCCGCTGCCGGCGACCTTGAAGAGTTGGCACGTCTGGGCTTCCGGGCCGACGACGTGGAAACGGTGATTCGCCACAACGAGCGTGCGTTGACTTACTTCCGTAATAACAACCAGCTCGACGGCCAGCTGACCGGTAACGCGCTGCGTTCACTTCTGGATTCTGGTTTAGACCAGGAAGGTGAACTGATTGCCGAAGCAGGCGCAGTACTGCGTCCCGCCGACAACTACGGTGGTCGTATGGCCTTCCGCTGGGTAGCCCCCATCGCACTGATTGTGGCAGGCTTCTTCGCTGTCATGTACCTGCGTGACCGCAAGCAAGGTGGTTACCGCGCAGTGAAGCTGGAAACGTCCGATCCCGGTCGCGGCGCCAGCTAACGGCGAGTATTGAAAGCCGAAAAAGCCCGGCTTCGGCCGCCTGGTTGCTCACGTTAGCGGAGCAACCAGGCGGCCGAAGCCGGGCTTTTCTTTGGGCGAGCAACAGCTATACTTAGTACAGGCTCGGGGTTGCAACACCTTGAGTCGTTTGAAGGATGAGCGGCCAATGCCGAGCTTGCACCGGACTGGTGTGACAGGCAAAATAATGAAAAATACGACAGGTCGTCACCTCCACCCCCTGGCAACGGACACAGACAAACGATCTCTTTTTCTCTGTTGAAGAAGAGCATAACGATAGGTGCCGCACGCCATGATCCGTTTCTGGCTCAGCTTTGCTGTTGCACTGGGCAGCGCGCTACTTCCAGTTCGAACCCTCGCCACCGAACTGACCTTCTATTACTCTTATGAGCAGCAGGGCCTACTCGATCTGGTTGAGTCCTTCACTGAGGAAACCGGTGTTGCCGTGCGCACCCGCTGGGTTTCCCTGTCGGAGATGGTGGATGTGCTGCACGAGGCCAGCGCCAACCGTAGCGGCCTAGAGGTTGCCCTTGTGCCCAATGACTACGCTGGTATGCACGAGGACTTTCAGCTCAGTCACATCATTCCTGCATCACTTAGCCATACCATTAAAGCGCAAGCCTGGGAAACAGCTCGGGTGGGGGATCGCTACTATGGCGCACCTTTGATGCTGGGTAACCACTTGATGCTCTACTACAACCGGGCGTTGGTGGATGCCCCGGCCACCACCTGGGAGGCGCTGCATGAATGGCAGCGCCGAGACGGTGCGCAACCCTTCGACACCATTGCCTGGGACTATCAGGGCATGTACTGGATGGCGCCTTTCCTGCTGGCGCATGCGTCCGCCTCCAATGAGCTTGAATTTAAGCTCGAACGTGACGCCTTGGTCCGGGGGCTGAGCGACTACCGAGCGCTGGCCGAGGCGCAACTGGTTGACCCCAAGTGCGATGACGATTGTGCCCTGCGCCGGTTCCGCAACGGCGAGGTGGCCTACACCATCAATGGGGACTGGGCTCTGGGCCAGCTGCAAGAGGCGCTGGGCGAAAACCTAGCAGTGTCCGCACTGCCAGCATTGGCGGACAAGCCGATGCGATCCACTTACTCGGCACACGTGCTAGTGTTTCCGGGCGACGGCCTCAATGGCCCGCATAAAGCGGCTCTACGAGCGCTGATTAATTACTTGCAGAGTCCGCCAATACAGAAGCGCCTAGCCGATCGACTAAAGGTGTTGCCAGTGGAGGCCGAGGCTCAGGCTTACACCCTGGCCAATGCCGGCACCAACCTGAAGACCGTTATCGAGGCGCTGCCTCATGCCATTCCTCTGCCCGCAGAAAAAGCCACGGTGCGAGTTTGGGATGCTATCCGCAAAGGCTGGCTGCGTTATCAGGCCGGAGTCGTCAGTGCCGAGGAGACCGCCGATATCATATTGCGCCTAATCAATCGGGAGCTCGCTCCAGACCCTCTAACCCTGGTGTACACATTTGGGATGCAGCCCCAGACGTTCGAATTTATCGCCGATTTTACCGCCCAGACCGGCATTGAGGTCGAGCACCGCTGGATTCATCAGGACGAGATTAAGGTCGAGCTAATCAATATGGTCGATAAGGGGATTGCACCGGATATTGTGATGGTTCCTTCGGACCACATCGGTCTGCACCGCTATATGGAGTACAGTCGGATTGATCGCGAGCGCATTCCCCACAACATTAACGATGAGCTTTGGCATACGGGTTTAGCCGATGGGCATTATTATGGCGCGCCGGTGACCCAGGGCAATCATCTGTTGTTGTATTACAACAAGGATCATGTTGATGAGCCGGCGAGCGATTGGGCGTCATTGATAGAACGAGCGCCGGCGCTTGCTGCAAAGGGTGTTATCCCCATCACCTGGCACTACAAGGCTATGTACTGGTTGATGCCCTATGTCGCTGCCCATGGGGGAATGCCCATGGATGGCCACGAGCTGACTCTGAATACTCCGGCCATGGCCAAAGGGCTGGATAACTACCGGTGGCTGGCGGAGCAGGGGATCGTCGATACCGAGTGCGACTACCCTTGTGCCCATGGCGCCTTTGTTGCTGGCCAGGCGGCCTATACCATCGATGGCGACTGGGCGCTGCAAGAATACGCGTCCAAATTGGGGGACAAGCTCGGGGTTGCTCTTCTACCGAGCCTGAATGGACGGACCCTAATCTCTCCCTATTCAACTCAGGTTTTCGCTTTTCCCCAACACGGGCTGCAGGGGCCTAAACACGACGCCATGATGGCATTTCTGAACTACGCCCTAAGCGCCGAAGCTCAAAAAAAGTTGGTCGATGAATTTCGGGTGTTGCCCGTAGAGCGTAGCGCGATCAGCTACGCGCGCGACAATGCAGATGAGCATCTGGCGACCGTGTTCAAACAGCTCGAACAGGCTCGCCCGATACCCAGTGAAAGTGCCATGTCTCATGCCTGGGGCGCCATAGTGCGGGGCTTTTTTCGGCATCAGGCTGGGTTAGCCACGGGCGCCGAGGCGTCGAGCCTTATGCAGCGTTTGGCTGAGCGCGAAATCGCGCGTGAGCTCGAGCGCGACAACCGCCGGATGAGAGACTAAATGAATCTGCCCGCGCATCAATCTTCAGCGCCCAAGCGGAAACTGCGTCACCCGTTGTTCCAGTCCTATTTGGTCAAGGTGGCCGTGCTTTGGTCGCTACTGCCGATGCTCTTGCTGTCAGTGTACTTTCTGCACCGCATCTACGATTCGACCTTGGAGTCAGCGCGCGAGCAGCTGAGTTTGACAGCACAAAAGTCGGCGCTCGAAATCGAGCAATCGCTTCTGAATTTGTTGCATGACTTCGACAGTCTGTCTCAGCAAGTGCCGGTGATTCGCGCGGCGAGCGGTAGTTTTCTCGGGCACCGGGCTGTTGAACAGATTGAACAGTTTATTGAGCGTTACCCGATGGTCAATGCCGCCTTCGTTCTCGATCGGGACTTGTTTGCGATGGAGACGGTGCCCGAAGAGGGGATCACGATCGATTTGGCCGAACTGCCCGAATTGCACCCATTGGTGCGTCCCTTGTCGATCGTCGATACTTTGCGCCAAAGCGTTTTCCTGGCAGATCATGTGGGCCTGGCGCAGCTGAATCGCGTCCCGGTTGTTGGTGTAGTAGACGAAGAGGGCGCTAACAAGGTGTTGGTGATTACCAGTGCCATCGTCGCTTCTGAAGGCACCGGCACGCGCTCTATACAACTTAACGGCTTACTGGTTGCCACGATTCCATTGGCAGCGGTCAGAGAAGCGATCACATCGCTGCCGGAGATTGTTCAGCAGGACATGTCGGTGGCGTTTTTACTGGGCGACCAAGTCCTGTCCCGACACAGTAATCTGGGTGAAGGCGATCTGGTGACTGAAACCGCAGCAATTGAATTCACTGGCCTAATTACCGATCAACCTTTGCGCCTGGAACTGGCGCAACCGATGTCGATTCAGCTGGCCATTGTTTACGACGCTTTTCGCACTTCTCTGTTCATCATCATAGCGCTGGTGATTATTACCGTGATTACGTCGGTGCTGCTCAGCCGGCGAGTGGTGAGTCCGGTGCGTTTTCTCAATCGGCTAACGCATCAGTTGGCACAGGGTAATTACGAACCTGTGAGCAATACCATGCGCTTCCGCGAGTTTCGGGAAACCGTCGACCTGATGAATACCATGTCCGGAAAAATCAGCCAGCAGTTTGATGAATTGTTGACCATAAAAAGCAATCTGGAAACAACCGTGTCAGAGCGCACCCGGGAGTTGGAAGACAACTTGGCGTTACTGGATAAGCTCAATCAGAGGCTGGAAAAAATGGCAGCAACCGATAGCCTGACCCAAATGGCCAATCGCCACGCGTTTGAACAGGCATTGGCAGCTGAGGTAAACCGATGCAAAGCCGATGGCCGTTACCACTTTGGCATTATGGTGCTTGATATCAACGGCCTGAAGCCGATTAATGACAATCATGGCCACGAAGCGGGCGACCAATTAATTGTTGCCGTGGCGCGTCATCTGTCGAAAATCTGCCGGGATGAAGATTTAGTGGCACGGGTGGGCGGAGACGAGTTTTACATTCTGTTGCGCAGTGCGGGAGAAGCGTCTGCTCGTGCATTGGAGCGGCGTCTGGTCGCGACGGAGTCGGCGCTGAGTTTGACGCTCGAGACGGATTCCGGTTCGTTCAGTCACCCAATCACCTATAGTTTAGGGTTCGCGACCACTGAGCACACGCCGATTGACGAGCTGATCACGCGTGCCGACCAAGCCATGTACGCGCGCAAATCGGCGTACTACGATAAGGCTTAACATCTAGCGAAAAGGCCCCCCTATAAAAAACCCGGCTTCCGCCGGGTTTTTTATACCTCCATTCGAGGTTGCGTGCTTCCTTTGCGCCGGCTATTGCACAACGCAGCTTTGGTTGTTCTCCCAACCCCAACCACCGCCGGTGTTCGATGATGAATAGCAGCAGTAGGGATACCCGTTTGGCGCAGTTCCGCAACCAGTTTGAACGACACAACTTTGTCCGCTCTCCCAGCCCCAGCCATCACCGGTAGCCGAAGAGGCTTCGCAGCAGTACGGGTAGCCGTTGCTGGCTGTTCCGCAGTCGTTGCCGTTAGAGCCCCCATTGCCGTTGGAGCCCCCATTACCGTTAGAGCCATTATTACCGTTAGAACCCCCGTTGCCGTTCGAGTCCTCATCACCAGAGGCGTCTTCGATGCCACCATTGGCCTCGCATTCGCTATATCCGATACAGCTTTGTCCATTCTCCCAACCCCAGCCGTTGTCTGAGTGCTCGCAAATGGGATACAAGGTGCCGTACCAATTACATTGACCGCTCGAGCCACCATTTCCGGGATCTCCATTGCCCGGATCACCACCAGTGAACACGGTTGCCAGTTGGGAGGTATGGCTGATGCCATTGGCGCCGTTGAACAGCAAGTCGCCCCAGGAGGTTAGGTTGTTGCTGAAGTTGTGGACAATATCCAAAGACTCGAGTCCGGCCCCGTTGCCGGACCAGGACCAACCCAGGTATCCAAAACCGTATTGCTCGGAGCGATTCATAATGGCCCCGGCGTCCACGAAGGCGCCCCAATGATCAGCGGCAAACTCGCCCACCACCAAATGCAGCCCCATGGAATTGAAGGCTGACATGTAGTTATTGACGGCGTTGTCGTTGGGGTAAACCTCATACATATGCACGCTGAAAATGGTGTTATTAAGTGGATCGTTGTTGAACACCGTTTGTGCGTTGTTGAGCATTATCTGCTCCCAGTCCTGCCCCCAATTGGCGGCATCCACCATCAGCGTGTGGGTAAAGCCGGCGTTGCGCATGCGCTGAATGGCTGTGCTCCAGTCGTTGACCCAGGTGCTGGCGGAATGCCCATTGCCGTGGGGTTCGTTGCCAATATTGATGATGACGTAGTCTTCCTCGCCCATCAGCGCGTCGGCAATAGAAATCCAGTAATCCACAGCCTGGTCCAGAGCGGCCGCATATTGTTCGCCGTAGCCCGTGGTGTCGTGAACTTCCAGCACCACAATTAGATTCTGATTTTTGGCATGACTGATAATATCCCTGACCTGAGACTCCGGCGTGGCGGACCAGAGTACGCCATTGGCCAGCACCACCCTCACGGTATTGGCGCCCTGGTTGGAAATGTGAGTTAAGGACTGCGCGGTTTCCCCTGTATACCAGGCGTGGGGTACGTTGACGCCGCGCATGACAAAGGGATTGCCGTTAGCGTCTAGGAGTTGAGTGCCGGAAACGGAAAAGCCGGCGTGGACGGTAAGCGCAGTCAGTGAGAGGGTGGCGAATGCCATACATCTCAACCATTTTCTTATTAAAGCCTTCATGCTAAGCCTCATTTATTTTGGTGTTGGGGTACAGCCATAAAAGTCCCCAGAGTGAATTTGGCGGCCCAGGGTATAAGGTGCGGGAAAGTGGTTGCTTATGGTGTTAGCCACTATAAGTAACCGGTTACATAGTGTGGCAGTGCTTCCTTTGTGGGGAAGTGCTTATACCTGAAGGGTTATCGCCCATTTTGTGGTTGCAGAGGCCATTTCTTATGGGAATACATCAGGCCAAACTGTAACCGGTTACAAGTCTATCGGGGTTGTCTAGCTCGGGCAAGCTGCTGAGCGGAAGCGGTTAGCATGAGTGTGAATAAGAAAATATGTGCTTATAAGGCAAGGTGGCCCCCGGAACGAAGCTGTAGTTGCATCGTCTGCTTCGTCCGGGGGAGTCTATCGGTTAGGGCCGGCTTAGCTTGGCTTCCAGTTCTTCCAGCGAGACTCCTTTGGTTTCCGGCATCATGTAGCGGACAAACAACAGCTGCAGCACCATCATCACCGCGAAGAAGGCGAAAATCGGCGCGCCGCCCAGCAGCCCGGCAAAGTAGGGGAAGGTGCCGGCGATCACGGCTGCAAATACCCAGTGAGTGCCCGAGCCGAAGGACATACCAAAGCCGCGCACATTGTTGGGGAAGATTTCCGAGATAAACACCCAGATGCATGCACCCTGACCAATGGCGTGAGAAGCGATAAACACGAAAATCAACATCGGCACCAGAGCGCCATCAAAGGCCTCCGCCTGGAAAATCAGCGCCAGACAGGCCAGCGATACGATGTAACCCACCGAGCCGATGTACATCAGGAAACGCCGGCCGAAATGGTCGATCAAAAACAGCCCAATGATAGTGAAGGTCAGATTGACCATCCCCAGCCCTGCAGAGGACAGCAAGGCGGCACCTTCTTCCATGCCAGCCATGGCGAAAATGCGCGGCGCGTAATAGATCACCGCGTTGATGCCCGACAGCTGGTTAAAAAACGCGAATAGGAAGGCCAGTAAAATCGGCAGATTGAAGCGGCCGGAAATAAACTCCCGCCACTCGGAGCGGCCGCTGGCGGTGCGGTGGCTGTGTTGAATGGCCGCTAGCTCGGCGTCGGCCGTAGCCGGGTTGATGCGCTGCAGCACCGCCCGGGCCTCTTCTATGGCGCCGCGCTGCACGACCAGCCAGCGCGGGCTGCGCGGCACCAGGAATACCAGGGCTACAAAAATGGCCGCGGGCACCGCTTCAATTCCCAGCATCAGTCGCCAATTGCCGAAATCGGCGCTGCCAATCAGGTAGTTGGAGACATAGGCAATCAAAATCCCCAGGACAATATTGAACTGAAAGATCGCTGTTAGCCGACCGCGCAGGTGTGTGGGGGCAATTTCGGAGATGTACACCGGAGCCGCTACGGACGAGGCGCCCACCGCCAAGCCACCAATAAAGCGGAAAACCATTAACCAGATGGCGTCCGGCGCCAGGGCCGAACCCACGGCGGATACCAGATACAAAATGGCGATGCCGATCAGGGTGGTTTTGCGGCCGTAGCGATCACAGGGAATACCGCCGAACAAGGCGCCGATCACAGTGCCGTAGAGGGCCATGGCCACCATCTGGCCGACGAGGGCGTTGGATAGCCCCCACTCACGTTGAATGGCCTGTTCGGCACCGGAAATAACAGCGGTGTCAAAACCGAACAGGAAACCACCCAGGGCCACGGTAATGGCCCAAAAAAGGATTTTGGGATTGGTCATGGTAGAGCTCCGTTCTTATTTTTCGAGTGAAACCGGTCGTCTTGGGAAACGACCGGTCAGCAGATCCTCGCCGAAGATGAAGGCATCGTCAATTGGAAGAGGGGACCGGCTGAGAAAAATAGGACGATTGAGCTCGTTAGTCGGGGGCTTGGAGTAACGCTAAACGGGCGCGAATGGACTGTTCAATGCCGGTTGCGTCCAGGCCCTGGCTGGCCAGCTGCCGCTGTTGCTTGTCGTGCTCAACGAAGCGGTCCGCGAAGCCCAGTTGCAACAAGGGCGTGACCAATCCCAGGCTGTTTAGGTGTTCGCTTACGGCACTGCCAGCACCGCCCGCCACGGCATTCTCTTCCAGTGTTATCAGCAGCTTATGTTCGTGCGCCATGCGCTCGATGAGTTCTTGGTCCAAAGGTTTTACAAAGCGCATGTCACACACGCTGGCGTTCAGACTCTCGCCCACTTGGAGCGCCGCCTGCAGGGAGGCACCGAAGCTGAGTATCGCCACAGTTTCGCCATGGCGTTTCTGCACGCCTTTGCCGAGAGGAAGCGATTGCAGGTTCGGGTCTATGGGTGCGCCCGGTCCGGTACCTCGGGGGTAGCGCACAGCGGCGGGGCCAGGGTGCTGCCACGCGGTGTGCAGCAACTGGCGGCATTCATTTTCGTTGCTGGGTGTGGCAATGACCATGTTCGGGATGCAGCGTAGGTAGGTCAGGTCGAAGCTGCCCGCGTGGCTAGCGCCGTCTTCGCCCACCATGCCGGCGCGGTCAATGGCGAAGGTGACGTCCAGATTCTGCAACGCCACATCGTGAATCAGCTGGTCGTAGGCCCGTTGTAAAAAAGTGGAATAAATAGCCACAACTGGCTTTTGTCCTTCGCAGGCCAATCCGGCCGCCAGGGTAACGGCATGCTGTTCGGCAATGGCCACATCGTAAAAGCGATCGGGAAATTGCTTGGCGAACTCAACCATCCCGGAGCCTTCGCACATGGCTGGGGTGATTGCCAGTAAGCGCGGCTCCTGAGTGGCCACATCACATAACCACTGGCCAAACACCTGCTGGTATTTCATGCCGGGTGCGGCCGCTTTCGGACTCCGCTCCAGTTTGTTGAGGGCGTGGTAGCCAACCGGATCTTCTTCCGCGGGACCGAATCCTTTGCCCTTGCGAGTGATCACATGCAACAGCTTAGGACCTTTGACGTCGCGCAGATTGCTCAAGTAACTGATCAAACTGGGCAAGTCATGCCCGTCGATGGGGCCGACATAGTTAAAGCCCATTTCCTCGAACAAAGTGCCGGGGGACATAAAGCCCTTCAGGTGCTCTTCGGTGCGGCGGGCAAATTCCCAGGCGGTGGGAATTTTGGTCAGTACCTGTTTGCTGCCTTCGCGCAGGGAATTGTAAAACTTGCTGCCCCACACCTTGGACAGGTAAGTGGCCATGCCGCCCACGTTCGGTGAGATGGACATGTTGTTGTCGTTCAGGATGACCAGCATGTCGGTGTGGGTGTGGGCGGCGTGGTTCAGTGCTTCAAAGGCCATGCCGGCGGTCATAGCGCCGTCGCCGATGACGGCCACGGTTTTGCGCTCGCTGCCGGCCATTCGGCTGCCCAGGGCCATGCCCAAAGCGGCGCTTAATGAGGTGCTCGAGTGGCCCACGCCGAAAGCGTCGAACTCGCTCTCTTCCCGTCGGGGGAATCCAGACAGGCCATCGGCTTGGCGCATGGTGTGCATTTTTTCGCGCCGGCCGGTGAGAATTTTATGAGGGTAGGTCTGGTGGCCCACGTCCCATACCAGCCGGTCTTCCGGGGTGTGATAGACGTAGTGCAGAGCCAGTGTTAGCTCCACTACACCCAGGCCGGCGCCGAAGTGGCCGCCCGTCTGTCCCACGCTGTAAAGCAAGAACGCACGCAGTTCTTCCGCCAGCTGCGGCAGCTGTTTTTCTTTGAGTTCGCGCAGCTGCTCGGGGAAGTGAACCCTGTCCAACAGAGGCGTATCAGGGCGCTGGGTGGGAATCTCGTTAAACATGAAGGCGCTTCATCATAAGAAAGCTGCACATTGTAGGGAACTGAGGGGGTATTGCCTAGCCTGGGTTTTGAGTGTGGCGTGGCGGAATGAGGTGGAGCTATTCTAGTCCTGCGCTCTTTTTTGAAAAAGGAGGTGGGTTTGGCGATCTACCTCCGGGACACGCCGTGAATACATCCATGTAGGCTTGGATGCGGCATCCATGCCGCATACAGTCCCGGAGGTAGCTCCCCAAACCCTTACGGGACGCTCGGTGCCAGTAAGCCTGACCCAGTCTGCCTTTGTGCCAGCTGTGTTGTTCTGTGGTGCCCGAAGCTGTTCCGTGATTGGATCTCCGCTTTCGCGGAGATGACGATATAAAGATCCTCGTACCTCTGTACCACTGCGTCATTCCCGCGAAGAGCGTCATTCTAGGCTCTAATCGGGGACGGGGAATCCATTTCCGTGCACTGAAGCCATACCCGACTCCCTTATTTCCCGAAACTGCCTGTGTGGCACCGCGGAGAGTGGGGCAGGCATTCCCGGACTGTATGCGGCATGGATGCCGCATCCAAGCCTACAGGGAAGTATTCACGGCGTGTCCGGGTGTGCCTGCCCCACTCGCAGCTCCCGACCAAAGCCCGCCAAATTGGGTTCTCCAGACGTGTTGGGCGTGGTACTAACTATTGTGATGTAGGCGCTCTTTCGAAAAATGGGGGTGGGTATGCCTTCCGCACTCGCAGCACTCGATCAAAGCGCCAAAAATCGAAAACTAGCAATCTTAGTTCAGGTTAATGATTCCGCTGCACTATGTAAGCCGCAAGAGCCCTAAGCCAGCCGGCACTGTCGTTAAATTCGGCGATGGCGTCCAGGGCTTCCCGGTACAGCTCATCGGCTCGTTGTTGTGCGCCTTCAAGGCCCAACAGGGACACATAGGTGGGTTTGTTCTGCTTTA
The DNA here is from genome assembly GCF_030848505.1 of Marinimicrobium hydrolyticum. Taxonomy (GTDB): domain Bacteria; phylum Pseudomonadota; class Gammaproteobacteria; order Pseudomonadales; family Cellvibrionaceae; genus JAVDDU01. Next base: position 87,710 of record NZ_JAVDDU010000003.1, on the reverse strand, counting down.
GGTCGGAGCCCTGGTGCTTGCCCAGGGTGGCCGTGTCGGACGTGACATCCAGAATGTCGTCCTGGACCTGGAACGCGAGCCCCAGGGCGCGGGTGTAGCGCTCCAACGACTGTATCTGCGAGTCGCTGGCCTCGCAAACCAACGCGGCCATGGCGACGCTGGCACTGATTAAGGCACCGGTTTTGCAGTGGTGCATACGTTCTAAACGCGTAATATCCAAGGCCTTATTGACCGCACCCAGGTCGATGGCTTGGCCCAGTACCATACCCTGCATCCCGGAGGCCTGGGCCAGCCGAGTGACCAGGGCAACCTTTAGGATGGCGCTCAATTCATTGTTCTCGGCCAGTAACTGAAACGCTAAGGTTTGTAGCGCATCGCCGGCCAGGATGGCGGTGGCCTCATTAAAGGCGATGTGGCAGCTGGGCTTGCCTCGGCGCAGGTCATCGTCGTCCATGGCGGGGAGGTCGTCGTGGGCCAGGCTGTAGGCGTGCACGCACTCGACCGCTGCAGCCACGGTATCCAGGCCGGCCGCTTGGGGAGCGTTCAAGGCTTCGCCGACGGCGTAAATTAGCGTGGGTCGAACTCGTTTGCCGCCGTTGAACAGGCTGTATGCCATGGCTTCAGCCAGATCGGGCTGTTGGGAGTCGGGCGCTGGTAGACGCGCTTTAAGTGCCGCATCGGCACGGGCGCGGCACTGGGCGGCGAAGGCGTCGAATTGCTCGGTCATCAGCCGCCGTTCTCCAGGTCGCGACTGTCCAGCGGCTGCAGGCTCAGTTCACCTTGCTGTTCCACTAGCTTCTGCACCTGTTGCTCAGCGGCGGTCAGGCGCGCCTGACAATCTCGGGTTAGTTGAATCCCGGTCTCGAAAGCCTTGAGTGATTCCTCGAGTGACATATCCCCTTGCTCCATCTTGTTGACCAGGGTTTCAAGGGCGTTGAGGGACTCTTCGAAGTCCGCAGACGGCTTTTTTGCGGGCATGGCACACCTGTGGGGTTGAGAAATTGCAGTCTTGGCCGATGGTATAACTATTGGGCTGCTAGATGCCGAAGGCCAAGCGCTTATGCGCGCCATTATAAACGTACTGCTGCTAAGATGGCAGGTATATTCAGGCGCAACCGGCTGGGGCGACTATAGTTAGTGAAGTGGGCGCTGCAGTTGATGGCAGGGCAATAAAAAAAGGTTATGAGGACTTATCTGTGGATTTAGCAACTCTGGTGGGTTTGGTCGGTGCTATTGGCTTGGTCGTCGCCGCCATGTTCCTCACCGGCGAGATTGGCATGTTTGTCAACGGGCCGTCCCTGTTGATTGTGGTCGGGGGATCGGTTTTTGCGGTGATGGCCAAATTCAGTCTGGGGCAGTTTTTTAGTGCTTTCCGGGTGGCGGCCAAAAGCTTTGTGTTCCGTCTGGAAGACCCGGCCGATTTGATCGACGAAATCGTGGAGCTCGCCGATGCGGCCCGCAAAGGTGGACTGCTATCTCTGGAAGGGAAAGAGGTCAGTAACCCGTTTTTACAAAAAGGCATACAACTGTTGGTCGATGGCCATGACCCGGAAGTGGTGAAGGCCATGCTGTCAAAAGATCGGTACCTGACCGAGCAGAGGCACAGCGGCGGCTCATCCATTTTTGGTGCTTTAGGTGACGTCGCTCCCGCCATGGGCATGATCGGTACGCTGATTGGGCTGGTGGCCATGCTGGCCAATATGGATGACCCCAAAGCCATTGGCCCGGCCATGGCCATTGCGCTGCTGACTACGTTGTACGGCACCTTGCTGGCCAACGCGGTGTTCCTACCCATTGCGGATAAATTGCGGCTGCGTGCCTCGGAAGAGGTCTTGGTCAAGAGCTTAATCATTGACGCTCTGCTGGCCATTCAGAGCGGTCAAAACCCGCGCGTGATTGACTCCATGTTGCGAACCTACTTGCCCGAAGGCAAGCGTGATTTAGCCGATGCGGCCTAAGCGGAGCTTCTCATGATCGTCGATGAAGAGCCGGAAAAGCCGCGTCAGAAAGTAGGCCTCCCCATGTGGATGGCAACTTTCGCGGACTTGATGGCGCTGTTGCTGTGCTTTTTTGTGCTTTTGCTGTCGTTTTCTGAAATGGATGCGATGAAGTTCAAGCGCTTGGCCGGCTCTATGGCGCAGGCTTTCGGTGTGCAAGTGGAAGAACCGTTTGACGATGTACCCAAGGGCACCAGCATCATCGCTCAGGAATTCAGCCCCGGCCGGCCTGAGCCAACCCCCATCAATGAAATATTCCAAAGCACCGATGATATTCCTCAAATGAGCCTGGAGGTCTACTGCGCCGAGCAATTCGACATTCAGCAGGGGGATCCGGATTACATTGATGCTCGGGAGCAGTTGAAACATCGACTGGAGGAGTTGGTGGAGAGTACCCGGCAGGACGCGCGAGCGCTGGCCGCCAAGCTGCAGCCGCAAATTGCCGCGGGGCAAATTGAAATAGAAACGCGCGGACGTCAGATTATTATTCGTATTCGGGAGCAAGGCTCCTTCGCATCAGCATCAGCCGACTTGGCCAGGGACTATTTTGGCGTGATGGAAGAAATTCGTGCGGTACTGATGCTCCAGCCAGGGCGTATACAGGTGCAAGGACACACCGACAGCTTGCCCATTAGCTCAGAGCGTTTCCGCTCCAACTGGGATTTATCATCCGCCCGCGCCGTTTCCGTGGCGCATGAGTTGATGCGCGGAGGCTACTTGGACGAGCGGCGTTTTCAGGTGGCCGGCTTTGCCGATACCCGCCCGCTTGCACCTAACGACACCGCTGCCAACCGGGCTCGCAACCGGCGTGTGGAAGTGGTGATTCAACAAGGCCTGGGGGACGAGTTGGAAGAACACGAAACCGAGATGCTGGAATCTGAAGGACCGGACATCATGCGCGAGCTGGATTTGGAGCCGGACTATCTGTTCGACCTGGAAGCTGAGGAAATATTTTGAGCACTGTCGAGCGGGACGAGCGGCGGCGGTACTTTCGCATTGCCGATCAAGTGGGGGTGATCTATCGCCTAAGTACAGAATTGTCCAAGGCTGCGGAGTCACAGCCAGACGCCACTCTCGCCGCCTGCAATGCCAGCATCGAACGTTTGCTGAGCGAGTTGGCACCTCACGAGCCACAGTGGGCCGAGTTGATACAGTGCTTGAACGCAAAAATTGACCGGGTCAGCCAGCTCGCGGAAGAGTCAGCACCTAATGGGCCTAGGGAGCATGAACTGTATCCCGTGAACATAAGTGCCTGTGGTCTAGGTCTGCGCCTGGAGAGGGCTCTACCAAAAGCGGCTCTGGTAGATCTGGACCTACTTCTTTTTCCTGAGCGCCGTCGTTACCAGATCGCTGCCGAGGTGGTCGCTTGTGCGCCGGAGGGGGACAGTTGGTATGTTCGCTTTGATTTTGTCGAACTGGACAGCGTCGTCCAGGAGGAGCTTATTCAGCACATCGTGCGCCGCCAATGCGAACTGCTGCGTCAGACTCGGGCGGCGTCCGAGGAGGGCTGAGGCACCTAGCGCACGGACTTCGTTTTGTGCGACATGTCTCACAGCGCATTCCGCTTTTACCCACTGGCGTAGATGCTGGCAGGCGCGGCACAATAGCCTTGTTATGGACGCAGGCACAGGGAGTGCGGCAGGGAGCAGGAAGGATCTATGCCAGACTGGTCCAGGACGGACTATATCCTGTAAGTACCGAAACCCGCGGCCCCCCTGCCGCGGGTTTTTTACGTCTGGCCCCGCCTCAATCTGGGTGCTTCCAACCCCCCGAAGGATCACCACAGCATCGTCAAACAGTAGTATTTTTTACCTATTCCCGGCATAGTACGACAGCGTAATGAGATTTTGTTGTCGGAGTTTGCCGTTCCAACAAGTCTAGCCGATGACGAACAAGCCGGTATGCCGGGCAGGCGCTGCTTGTAGTTTCGTAGTCAGCCCGCTGGCGCACCGCATCGAAGGCGGAGGTGTCCGTGGAGGCACGTATTTTACGTTTGAATATTGCCGGCCAGCCTATCGAGTGGCTGCACTGGAAGGATGCGGTGTGTCTTTACGCCCGGGATCTGGTGCATTGGAGCCTTGGTGGGCAGGTGCGTCGAGTATACGGTGGCCACTCGCGGCTTACCGGTTTGCGCACACAAATGGATTTGCCCGCGATCATCGCCTGCGGCGGCAACCGCCTAGCGCGCATGCGCCTGGTCCCTCCTCTTACCAATCAAGCGCTGTTCGCGCGCGATCACCATCAGTGCCTGTATTGCGGACGGTTTTTCCCTGCCCACTTTCTCTCCCGAGATCATGTTCACCCCATCAGCCGCGGCGGGCGCGATCGCTGGAACAATGTGGTCAGTGCCTGCAAGCGTTGTAATCAACACAAGGGCAACCGGCTTTTGAGCGAAATCGGCATGGAGCTGCTGGCGTTGCCTTTTTGTCCGAATACCGCGGAGTATCTGGCGCTGATCAACAGCGATCGCATCCGCGGTGATCAGATGGAATTTCTCCGCCCCCAATTCACCGGGCGGCGGGAGTGGGCCTGAGCCAGAATTAGGGCCAGAGCTAGAGAGTGCTGATATACTGCCCTCCGACCCGGACCTCTCCATGGAGCCTGAATATTTATGGATGCCAGCGTTTTGGCTGACAACCCCTTTGTCGAATTCGCCACCCTTCTACTATTAGCTGCCGTGTTCGGTGTGGCCGCACGTTTGCTGCGCCAGCCCCTTATCGTAGCCTTCATCGTTCTTGGGATTCTTGCTGGCCCTTCGGCGCTCGGTGTTATTCATTCTGAAGACCAGATTCATCTTTTGGCGGAAATCGGTATCGCCATCTTGTTGTTTGTGGTGGGGTTGAAGCTCGATCTGAGTTTGATTCGAACCACCGGCGGCGTCGCCCTGTTTACCGGGCTCGGGCAGGTAATATTTACCTCCTTGTTTGGTTTTATTATCGCTTTGGGCTTGGGATTTTCTCCCATGGCCTCTCTCTATATTGCCGTGGCACTGACGTTTTCCAGTACCATTATTATCGTCAAGCTGCTCTCGGACAAAAAAGAAATTGACTCGCTGCACGGACAGATCGCCGTGGGTTTCTTGATCGTGCAGGACATTGTGGTCATTTTGGTGATGATCGTATTGTCGGCGCTGGGACAGGACGGCAATGACGGAGTGGCGCAGATTGCCATCGGCGTCGCGCTTAAAGGGTTTGGGCTGTTGGTGGTAACCGGCCTGGCCATGAAGTTTGTTCTGCCCCGCTTGACCAACTATTTGGCCTCCTCCCAAGAATTGCTAGTGCTCTTCGCCATTGCCTGGGCGGTGGTCCTGGCGGCGATCAGCGAATTGATGGGATTCAGTCGAGAAGTGGGCGCCTTTTTGGCGGGCGTTTCGCTGGCATCCACGCATTACCGGGAGATCATTAGTGGCCGTTTGGTGAGTATTCGGGATTTCCTGCTGCTATTTTTCTTTATCAACCTTGGCTCACAGTTGGACCTGTCGCTATTGGGGGCCCAAGTTTGGCCAGCGCTGGTTTTGTCGGTATTCGTTCTGATCGGCAACCCGGTGATCGTGTTGATTATTATGGGCCTGATGGGCTATCGAAAGCGTACCGGGTTTTTGGCCGGTTTGACCGTAGCGCAAATCAGTGAATTCTCGTTAATTTTCGCCGCTCTGGGTTTGACCTTGGGGCACATCAGCGACGAGGTGGTGGGCTTAATCACTCTGGTGGGGCTTATCACGATTGCGTTGTCCACCTACATGATTATTTATTCACACCCCTTGTTCGAGCGTTTGGCTCCGCTACTGTCAATTTTTGAAAAGGCCAATCCCTATCGGGAGGCGCAAACACATCAGAACGAGGTGCGCCACTTCGATGCCATTGTGTTTGGGTTGGGCCGTTACGGCGGCAACATGGTACGCCGCTTAAGCCGCCAAGGTTTAACCGTGCTAGGCGTCGATTTTGATCCTCAGGCTGTAAAAAATTACCAACGCCAGGGTTTCGATACCCAGTACGGCGATGTGGAGGATCCCGATTTACCGGAGCAGCTGCCCATCAATCAGACACGCTTCTTGATCAGCTCCACGCCACAGCTGCACGGTAACCTCACCTTGTTAAAAACCATGCGTGAGGCGGGCTTTGAAGGCGACATACTGCTTACCGCTCACAGTTCGGAGCATGCCGGTGCTCTCCAAGGCGCTGGCGCTGATCAGGTGCTGATGCCCTTTACCGATGCGGCAGAGGTGATCGTAGAGCGCATTCGCGAGCTGGACTCTAATAAGGGTCAGTAGTCCACAATCTGGCCGCGATACACGCGGCTGGGGCTGGGAATTTTCTTCTCGCTTGCGGGTGGCACATCGACCAGAGTGACTTGGCCTCGATAAACTTTGGTCACCTGTTTGGGGCCGGGCTCCCGTCTCGGGTTCTCAAGATGTTCCAACCAACGGCCACCGGCGAGCGCCATAAGTTCTTTGGTCAGGGCCTTGGTGATTGTGTCCTTTGAGTTTTTATAATAATCAGACAACTCTGTGAGCAGCTCGGGATTAGCGAGCTTTATGCCGGGTTTGAGATCACTGGGCACGCGACGTCGTATTTCGAATACCAATTCAATCATGGGTTTGCTGTATTGCATTCCAGTCTCCTGGCGCCAACTGATAATCATCAGCCTGAAAGGTACGAAGAAACTTGCAAAAAACCCGCCAGATATAAAGAGTCGGACGGAATACGCCTGTTACGCATGAATGAACGGTTTGGAGAGGAAACCGCTGCGCACTTTTGGTGCGCAGCGGGAGGGATAGGATTGTCGTGGGTGCGCGCGTGGTGCTAGTGATATTGCTCTTGAGGGCTGTCAACGCGCGCGAACACTTCATGTTCGCCATCGTGTTTTAGTAGCAGCACATCGTAGGGTTCAAACCGATTGCCCATTTCCATACCCGGGCTGCCCATGGGCATGCGCGGAACGGCTAGGCCCAGGGCACCTTCCGGTGGTGCATCCAGGAAGCGCCGCACCAGATGGGCGGGAATGTGTCCTTCAAACACATAACCTGACTCAGTCACAGCGGTATGGCAGGAGGCGTACTGATCCTGTATGCCAAGCTCCCGTTTTAATTCATACAAGTTGTCCGGATGCTCACCCTGGGCACTGAAGCCACGCTCTTCCATATGCACGACCCAATCATCGCAGCATAAACAAGTGGGACTTTTGTACACGGTCAGAGCGACGGTTTCCAACGGCTCGGACTGAGATGCGGTTAAGTCGTTGGCGTTGTCGCCGGCTTGGCCGCAGCCGACCAGTGCCACCGCGGCCAGAAGCCAGAGCGCCAGGTATTTATTCATGAGAATCTCCAATGCGGTGGTCCATGGTACGAGACGGTTGCGAACAACGGCTCTCACCGACCACTTGAGCAGGTACGCCCGCGACGATTTTGCGCGGAGGCACCGATTTTAAAACCACGCTACCGGCACCGACTGTTGAGCAGGCTCCGATTTCGATGTTACCGAGGACTTTGGCGCCCGCGCCAATCAGCACACCTTCGCGGACCTTTGGGTGGCGGTCACCGCCTTCTTTGCCGGTGCCGCCCAGGGTTACAGACTGCATGATTGACACATCGTTCTCCACCACGGCCGTTTCGCCAATGACGATCCCGGTAGCGTGATCGAACATAATGCCTTCGCCGATGCGGGCCGCTGGGTGAATGTCCACGGCGAAGACGACGGAGATTTGATTCTGCAGAAACAACGCCAGGGAGCGCCGACCGCGCTGCCAAAGCCAGTGCGCCACTCGGTACGCCTGCAAAGCATGAAAGCCCTTGAAATACAGAAACGGTGTGGTTGCCGAACAGCAGGCTGAATCGCGTTCATTAATGGCGCGTAGGTCAGCTCGAACCGCCCGGCCGATGGTCGGTTCGTCCTCCAGGGCTTGCTCAATGACTTCCCGTACCAGCATGGCCGGCATGGCCGGGCTGTCCAGCTTATTGGCCAGGTGATAGCTGAGCGCTGCCTCCAGAGTGCCGTGATTGAGAATGGTGGTGTACAGGAAGCTTGCCAGGACCGGTTCGCCGTCGGCTTGTTTCAAGGCGTTCAGACGAATGGATTCCCAAATGGGATCGCTGCTGATGGGGACGGGATGGGCGCTCATAAGGTTCACCAGGCCGGTAAAAAGTGGGGCTATTATTGGGCTTGAGGGCGACAATTTCTACCCCCGCTTGCCAATGCGTACGTGTTGGCGCTCTGTTAGAGGTAGCTGGAAAACAGCCAGAAGAACGCATCTCTTACTCGCTGCCAGAAGGGCCGCTGGTCCAGCCGCTCAAGTGTCACCCGTGTGCTTACGTCGATGGCCGCCTGAATGTGCTGATGAAGATACTCCGCCAAGGGAGCGTCGAACACTTCCACGCCCAGCTCGTAATTCAGTCGCAAACTGCGCGCATCCAGATTCGCAGAACCGCCCAGCACATAGTGGTCATCCACCACCACCAGTTTGGTGTGCGCGAAAGGGGCGGGCTTGTAGTAAACCTCCACGTCCCATAGCAACAGTTCCCACAACATATTGCGGGTGGCCCAATCCACGAAACGCAGGTTGCTTCGCTCCGGTAGCACCACCTGTACTTTAACGCCCCTGAGGCTGGCCGACTGCAGCGCGGCGGTCATCTCCTGGTTGGGGAGAAAGTAAGGCATCAGGATGGTGATGTGTTCACGCGCAGCGGTAAAGACGGTGGATAACGTCATGGAGAGGTGCGAGAGGTTATCGCCCGGGCCATCGTCAATGACTCGGCAATAGCTGGTGCCGGCGGGCTCTGCAGGGTCGAGCGGAGAGTCCAGAGGTGTGCGGGTGATCAGCAGCCAGTCATCGGCAAACGAGCGGTGTAAATCGTGCACCACCGGCCCCCGAGCCTCGAAGTGGACATCTTCTGTGATGTGGCGGTTGTTCGGGTCATTCACCATGTGTCTTTGGTCAATATTGATCCCGCCGAAAAAACCGATTTGATGGTCCACCACAACAATTTTGCGGTGATTACGCAGATTGATGTCCAGGCTCGGCGGTAAGAGGCCGGGGGGTCTGAAAAGGCGTACCTTTACGCCGGCTCTGCGCAGCGGTTGAATCGCCCCCTGGAGTGAGTACCAGGCGCCGATGCCGTCGATCAGTACACGCACCGTGACGCCGCGCGCCGCTGCCCGGCTCAATGCGTTAATGACCTCACCGCCCACACCGCTCGGAGAAAACAGGTAGCTGGACAGAAGAATGTATTCCTTGGCTTCATCGATGACTTGGATAAGACGCGGAAAAAACTGCTCGCCATTGATGAAGGGGGTAATCTGGTTGTTGGCGGATAGCCGGCGCCCGGTCGCACGCGCGCCAATCTCGGCCAGATAGGGAGGATCTACGTGGCTTGCCATTGGATCATGGTCGTCACCGGGCTCCCGGGTGGCGCGCTCATAACCAAAGTGCATCACCGGCAAATGCCGGCCGGCAAACAAACGGGCCTTGGTGCGCACCCGATTAATCCCGAACACAAAGTAAATGACTGGGCCGGCAACAGGAAAAATCACAATGACGCCAATCCAGCCCAGCGCTGCGCGGTGATCGCGTTTGCTGACTAGTACGTGAAGGGCGGCTATGGGCATCACCACCAAGTGAAATAGTACGATTAACCAATAATACATGAGCGGGTTGACGGTTCTGGCTCTTAGGCGGTTGTTGTAACTGCCATAGTACCGGAAAATGGCCCTTATTACGCGAATGTCATCTGAGGTGCAGCTTATGGCTTCTCCCATCTGGATCAGTCACCGGGGTTACTGCCTGGAAGCCGAGGAAAACACGGCGGAAGCGTTTCGTGTGGCTCGCTCACTGGGTTTTTTGCATTTGGAAACCGATCTGCGCACCACGGCTGACGGCCATATTGTTTTGGCGCATGACGCCACGCTCGAGCGTTTGAGTGGCACGACGCATCGCATCGAAGCGAGCCCGCGCCTGTTGCTAGAGCAGGTGCAACTGCGCGGAAAGGCGCGGCTGGTGTTCTTTGATCAGTTTCTAGAGGAATTTACACAGAGCCACTGGATATTTGATATCAAGCCCGAGTCGGCCTTACGCACCATCGATACCTTGCTGCATTGGTGGCGCCAACCTGGCTACAGAGATTTTTTTAGTCAACGCGTGCGCTTTTTGTTCTGGGACAAAAGTCATCAGGACTACCTGCTTCGGTATCAGCCAGCGGCCAGGTGCATGGCACGCGTGGAGCAGTGTCGCCGAGCCGGTATCGCCTGCGCACTGGGAATGCCGTCGTTAGCAGGCATTGAGCCCGGAGTTAGTTATTCCCTGCCGCCACGAATCGGCGGCATAAATCTTATGCAGCCCTCTATCTTGTCTCGCTATCGGCGCCATGGCGCCAATGTATTGGCTTATTTGCCAGCGACTGAAGCCGATACGCGCTTGGCCTTGAAGGCCGGGGTGGACGAAATACTCACCGATGGCCCGATCCTTACCGCGTAACCCCCGTTTTTGATGCTCAGTCACTAAGCGTTCATGGCGCCCAAAATATCTTTCTGCTATCGTGGCCCGCTGGCCTCCGCTCGAGAGTTCGCAAACCCGAGGATTTGTTTGCGTGAGTGAGAGTGTTCCGATCTTGCGGCCGGCATAATCCTCCGGTTTTTTGCTCAAGGAGAGTAATCATGAATAAGAATCCCTGGCAGGGATCATCTGATAGCAGGGGGCTGGAGGACGATCTTCGGGCCCTGTTTAAGAAACTGCCCTCGCGCGTCTCCATCGTTCTGATTCCTTTGGCGGTTATTGCGCTATGGGGTGCGATGACCAGTTTTTATACCGTGCAGCCGGAGGAACAGGCTGTGGTAAAACGCTTGGGTGCTGTAGTGGATATCACCGATCCAGGACTGCACTTTAAGATTCCCTTTGGTGTTGATCAGGTTCAGCGCGTGGCGTCGGCGCGGGTGCTGAAGCAGGAGTTTGGTTTTCGAACTGAAAGCCAAACCGGTAGCGATCGCACTAGATACTCCGCGCGGGATTTTACCGACGAATCGCTCATGCTCACCGGTGATTTGAACATCATTGATGTGGAGTGGGTCGTTCAGTACCGCATTCAGGATCCCATTAAGTACCTTTATCAACAGCGCGAGCCGGATCGTACCCTGCGGGATATTTCCGAATCGGTGATGCGGCGGGTCGTTGGGAATCGTTTGGGTTCCGAAGTCCTCACCGTGGGCCGGGTGGAAATTGCTCATGGCGTGCGTGACGAAATTCAGAACATTATGAATCGCTACAACTCAGGCCTGCACATCATTACCGTAGAGTTGCAGGACGTGGTGCCGCCTCAGGCCGTGCGCCCAGCCTTCAATGAAGTGAATGAGGCGCGCCAAGAGCGCGAGCGAATGATTAATGAAGCCACCAAGCGGGCGAACCAACAAATCCCCCGTGCCGAAGGCGAAGCCCAGCGCTTGATTGCCGAAGCTCAGGGTTATGCCACGGAGCGAGTGAACCGCGCCGAAGGTGAGACGGCACGCTTCCGAGCTATGTTGCGGGAGTACGCCGCCGTACCCGAGGTTACCCGTTCGCGCTTATACCTGGAAACCATGACCAATGTACTGCCCAATGTGGGCCAGGTGATCATGATTCAGGAAAACCAGGTGGGCCCTCTGCCCTTGATGAATATTCATGATGCGCGTAAGGGGGTGTCACAATGAAAGCGGCAATTGCAGGGGTTGTAGGCGCCCTTATCGTGGTAACCATTTTCTCTTCGGCGTTTGTTGTGGATGAGGCCGAACAGGCGATTATTGTGCAGTTTGGTGAACCTCAGGGTGAGGTAATCAGCGAGCCGGGCTTACATTGGAAAAAGCCGTTTATTCAAGAAGTGCGTTACTACGATCGACGCCTGTTGATTTGGGATGGAGACGTCACTCAGATTCCTACCTTGGGTCGTGAGTTTATCCAAGTGGATACCACTGCGCGCTGGCGTATCAGCGATCCGCTGCAATTTTTGCGCAGCGTGCGAGATGAATTCGGTGGCCGAAACCGGCTTGATGACATTATCGATTCAGTGGTACGCGACATTATTTCAGGCACCGAGCTGGAGGAAATCGTTCGCTCGGGAGACTGGGAGGTGGACATGGAAGAGTTAGACGAAGTGGAGCAAGATCGGGACGACGTTGCTTTGACTCAACGGCCGAAGTTGGGCCGGGAGCGGTTGGAAACGGAAATTTTGCAAAGCGCCTCGCGCCTCATGCCAGACCTGGGGATTGAGTTGGTCGATGTGCGTATTAAGCGCATCAACTATATCGATTCGGTGCGCCGGCAAGTGGAGAACCGCATGATTTCCGAGCGCCAGGCCATAGCGGCGCGGTTCCGCGCGGAAGGGGAAGGGCGTAGCCTGGAAATTACCGGGGAAATGGAGCGGGAGTTACGCCGTATCAACTCCGAAGCCGCCCGGGAAGCGGAAGAAATCCGAGGTGATGCCGACGCCGAAGCAATCCGTATTTACGGGGACGCTTTTGGGGCTGATCCAGAGTTCTTTGCGTTTATCCGCACCTTGGATACCTATCAGGCATTGGGTGACAACGCCACGCTCATGATTCGCGCCGATTCGGTTTTATTCCGTTACCTGGAAAGAAATCAGAAGCAATAAATAGCTTGGGAGCCTCTGAACTAGTCCAGCAGCTCCCTTGCTAGAAGATGGCCAGCGGCGGCTCTTGCAGAGCCGCCAGCTGCTCACGCAACTCCAGAATATGTTCTCCCCAATAGCGCTCCGTGTTGAACCAGGGAAAGCTCTTGGGAAACGCCGGGTCACTCCAGCGGCGCGCCAGCCAAGCGCTGTAATGCATGATGCGTAGACTTCGCAGTGCTTCAATCAGTTTCAGTTCAGCAAAATTGAAATCGCAAAACTCCTGATACCCCTCAAGCACTTCGGCAATTTGCGCCGTCTGCTGCTCTCGTTCTCCCGACAACAGCATCCACAAATCCTGTATCGCCGGGCCATTGCGAGCATCGTCGAAATCCACGAAATGCGGGGCATCGCCACGCCAGAGAATATTCCCCGGGTGGCAGTCTCCGTGCAAGCGGATGGGGGTGTAGTCAGTGTGCGCGAAGGCGGTTTCCAAGGCGTCGATCAGGTCTGCGCCTAAGGTGCTATAGGACTGTTCCAGTGAAGACGGGATGAAGCCGCTGGACAACAAAAAATCATAACTCTCCCGAGCGTAACTTTGTATGCTCAAATCGGGTCGTTCGGAGAAGGGTTGTACCCGGCCCAGGGCGTGCATCCGGCCCAGGACGCGACCCAGGGACAGTAGCTGATCAAAATCGTCCAGGTTGGGGGCGTGGCCGCCCTGGCGGGGATAAAGAGCGAAGCGAAAACCAGCGTATTCACGCAGCGTCTTGCCCTGCCCATCTGGCAGGGGTGGAACCACCGAGACTTCCAGCTCCAGCAGAGCCTGAGTAAAGTCGTGTTCTTCCTGGATCTGTGCGTTGGACCAGCGTTCAGGGCGGTAAAATTTGGCAATCAGGGGTTGCTCATCTTCGATGCCCACCTGATAAACTCGGTTCTCATAGCTGTTTAAAGCCAGGATGCGCGCGTCAGATACGTAACCACCACTTTCCACTGCATCCAACACCAAATCCGGCGTCAGGGCTTCATAGGGATGTGCCATTGATTCGGTCATAGTCCCTCGCGCTCTGTAAAATATCGAAGCATCCATTGTAGCGCTTTCCAACGCTTATTTGGGGGCAGCTTCACATTTTGCTCGGGTCAGGCGTTCACAGGCGACACAAATCCGCCTATCATGTGTTGCCAGCGTCGCTACTGACGCTGTTCAGGGAAGTCTACAAATAACAATTTGAGGAGCGCCTATGACCCTTCGCACACACATCCCTCTGGAGAAAGCCACCAATACCAGTCAGTCCGCCGCCGGTCTGTGCTTAGCTGTGGCGCTGAGCCTGAGCGCCTGTGGTGGCGGTAATGACGGCTCCCCGCGAGATATAAATCGCAGTTCTTCGGAGGGCGAAGGCTGGGTGAAGGGAGAGTTTTTGCCCGCCGATCAGTTTGCCCACCGGTGCGCAGATCCGCGTACCGGCTCTAACTACCCGGACCGTGCCGGATCCATCCTGGATGAAAACAATTGGTTGCGCTCCTGGGTTAACGATACTTACCTTTGGTACGACGAGGTGTTGGATCGCGATCCGGGGCTCTACACGGAAACGGAATCTTATTTCCGCCTTTTGCGCACTACCGAAAGAACCGAATCCGGGCGGAGTAAGGATGACTTTCGCTTTACTATGCCCACCCATGAATATCAGGCCATGGCGCAATCCGGGGTATCGGTTGGTTACGGTATTCAATGGGCCATTCACTCCCCCACACCGCCTCGAGATATCCAAGTGGTCTACGTGGAGCCTGGGTCTCCTGCTGACGAGGCGGGCGTTAAACGTGGCCAAAAGCTAACCGCTGTGAATGGTTTGGATGTGGTTCACAACAATAATACTGCCGCTTTGGCAATCATCAATGCGGGCTTATACCCGGCCCAAGCCGGCGATAACTACGAATTGAAATTTGACGGCAACCTGAACGCGGACCTCACGGCGGAGGCTATTACGTCTTCCCCTGTTCCGATAGTCAAAACGTTCGAGACTGAATCTGGCACAGTTGGTTACCTGTTATTTAACGATCACACGGCAGTGTCGGAGCAAGCCTTGGTGGATGCTATCACCTCCCTCGAAGGAGAGGTGATGGATTTGATCTTGGACCTGCGATACAACGGCGGCGGTTACCTGGCGATCGCAAGTCAATTGTCTTATATGATCGCAGACACTCGTCTTACGGACGGAAAAGTCTTTGAGAAGTTGAGTTTCAACGATAAGCACCCGGACGTGAATCCGGTCACCGACCAACCTATTAGGCCCATGAATTTTTATTCGGAAACTGTCGGCTTGTCGGCACCAGCGGGTGAACCCTTGCCGAGCTTGCAGTTGTCGCGCGTGTATGTGATTTCTGGTTCCAATACCTGCTCGGCCAGCGAAGCCATCATCAACGGTTTGCGCGGCGTCGACGTGGACGTCATTTTGATTGGCGCCACCACCTGTGGTAAACCCTATGGTTTCTATGCGCAAGACAACTGTGGCACCACTTACGCCATGACCCAGTTTCGGGGTGAGAACGAAAAAGGATTTGGAGATTACAGCGAAGGCTTTGCCCCGGGCTCGGGAGCCCCGGGCGCGGTATCGCTGCCCGGTTGTAGTGTCCGCGACGACTTGAGACGCCAGTTGGGCGATCCTGAGGAGTGGCGCCTTGCGGCCGCCCTTCAGTACCGGGAGAGCGAGACCTGCCCTACCCTTTCCGGGGGATCCGGTGCTAGCATGAAAGGCACAGTGGCCCCGGTAGAGGATGGGTATATTCCTCGCTCTCCAGCGCTGCAAAATCGAATCATGACAGGAGATTAATGATGCGCAGATTTATTGGGGTGGTAGCGCTCATGGGCGCTCTCAGCGGCTGTCAAACAACTGACCTGGATCCTGTGCCGGGGCTGATCGTGGAGCCCGACGCTGACAGCCGAGCGGCGCTTTCCGAAGCGGTGAGCAATGCTTTGGATGGGGTGGATGTACTGTTGGCGCCGAATGCGTTGACCGAGTCCAGCGTGTTGATATTGGAGCAATCCCATTACCGGGCGGATGAAAACATGCATCGACAGGGGCGCCGACTGGATCAGCCGGAGCATTTCCAGCTGTTGTTTCAGGGCGGCGCCTGTATTCTGGTACACAAAGACAGCGGCCAGCATCAGATGCTGGCCGACACGGAATGTAAGCCAGAGTAAAAACAAGGTTGCTTATCGGTCGGGCGTGCGGGCTAGCGCCCAGACGTGAACTTCGGCGGCGCCTGCCTCCATAAGTAACTTGCTGAGTGCCCGGGTGGTGCTGGTGGTGGTGACGACATCATCCAGCAGCGCCACGCACCTTCCTTCAAATGCCCCTCTTCCTCTTCGGGTCACTGAAAACGCCTGGCGCAGGTTCTTTTGCCGCTCTTTTCGGCTTAGGCCACGCTGGGGCGGTGTGCGTTGGCGGCGACGGCAAAGGCGCGTGGCAAGGGGGATGTTCAAGTCACGGGCGAGATCCCATCCAAGTGCCTCAGTCTGGTTAAAGCCGCGCAACCATCGCCTCGACCAGTGCAGTGGCACTGGCACAATGACCTCGGGCAAATTCAGGTCGGGTTGCTGGTCATAGCTATGCTGCAAATGATCCGCTAAGAGCCGAGACAAGGTTCGGCCTTGAGTCAGATGACGCCGATACTTAAAACGATGAATCATACTGTCGATGGGAAATCCGTAGCGAAAGGGGATCAAGCTGCGACTAAAGGCAGGCGGGTTTTGCAGGCAGTGCCCGCAAAAGCGGCTTTGGGTGGTCAGGGGAAGGGCACAACTTTCGCACGTGTGTCCGCGCAGATAGGGCAAGGCCAATTGGCAATCATGGCACAGCAGCTCCCCGCTCAGGGGTGCATCGCACAACACACAGTGGCAGGGCAAAAGCGCGTTGCCCATGGCGCTGAAGGTGCGGGTTAAAGAGGTAAGGTCGATGATCGGCATAAAAATCCTTTTGTGCAGTGAGCTTGTAGCGTCCTTGGCAGTCACAGGCACATTTTGGCGTCGTCTGAAAAATCTGTCAAAGCTTCGGCTGTTAACCAAAATGCCTGCTCAAGGTTGACAGCGACTTGGGTGAAGGTAATATAGAGCGCTCACCGCCAATCACTTGGCGCGAACTTTTGCACGGAAACTGCCCATGAACGCCATAGCTCAGCCCCTGATTCGCCACGACTGGACCCGCGATGAGATTCTCGCCTTGTTCAATCAACCCTTTAGCGACCTGATGTTCCAGGCGCAAACGGTGCATCGGCAGTTTTTCAATCCCAACCAAGTGCAGGTCAGCACCCTGTGCTCCATCAAAACCGGCGCCTGTCCGGAGGACTGCAAATATTGTCCCCAGAGCGCCCGCTACGATACCGGCCTGGAGCGCGAGCGGCTTATGGCCGTGGAGAAGGTTCTGGAGGAGGCCAAGGCCGCCAAAGCCAGTGGCGCGACCCGGTTTTGCATGGGTGCCGCTTGGCGCTCGCCCAAAAACCGCGATATGGGTTATGTGGCGGATATGGTGCGCGAAGTTAAATCCCTGGGGTTGGAAACCTGCATGACCCTGGGCATGCTCGACGGCAATCAGGCGAAGCAATTGGCGGATGCCGGTCTGGATTACTACAACCACAATTTGGATACCTCACCTGAGTATTACGGGGAGGTCATTACCACCCGTACCTATCAGGATCGCTTAGAGACTCTCGACAATGTCCGCAAAGCCGGCATGAAGGTGTGTTGCGGCGGTATTGTGGGCATGGGCGAAGAGCAAACAGACCGTGCCGGCTTATTGCAGCAACTGTCTAATATGCCCGACCACCCAGAGTCCGTGCCCATTAACATGTTGGTGCGGGTTGCCGGCACCCCGTTTGGGGATAACGAAGAGCTGGATGCCTTCGAGTTTGTTCGTACCGTGGCCGTTGCCCGTATTCTTATGCCCAGGTCGCACGTACGCCTGTCCGCCGGGCGCGAGGAAATGAACGAACAAATGCAGGCTCTGGCCTTTTTGGCGGGCGCCAACTCCATCTTTTACGGCGAAAAACTCCTCACCACGGCCAACCCCGAAACCAACAAAGACATGCAGCTATTTAAGCGCCTGGGTATTGAGCCCGAAGCGCGGCAGATCCACGAGGAAGAAGCCAAGTTGGAAGCTGAATTGGCAGAGAGCCTGGAAGAAGTTCGCAACGACCGCTTTTTCTATAACGCTGCCAAATAATCCACTGGTGCCGGGCGCTATGCCCGGCCCATCCGAGCACCGCCGTGAGCCAGACCACCTCTCTTGAACAAGCCTTGTCGCCCGCACTGGCGGAGCGTCGCGAGCGGCATTTGTACCGCCAGCGCCGGCTGCTGGAATCCGCCCAGGGGCCGGAAGTGCGTGTGGACGGCAAAACCTACACGGCTTTCTGTAGCAATGATTATCTGGGCCTGGCCCGCCACCCGCGTGTGGTTACAGCCTTGCAGCAGGCCTCCAACGAGTACGGCGTCGGTAGTGGTGCCTCGCACCTGGTCAATGGCCATTCTCGGGAGCATCACGCCCTGGAAGAAGAGCTGGCAGCGTTTTGCGGGCGGGATCGGGCGTTACTGTTTTCTACGGGCTATATGGCCAATCTCGGCACCGTCACGGCTCTGGTAGGGCGTGGCGACGCGGTATTCGAGGATCGTCTCAATCATGCCTCCCTGCTGGATGCCGGACTGTCTAGTGGTGCTCGCTTTCAGCGTTTTAAGCACAATGACGTTAGCGATCTGGAGCGGCGTCTTCTCAGCACCCAAAGCCGCCGCAAGCTGATCGCGGTAGACGGGGTCTTCAGCATGGACGGCGATTGCGCGCCCCTGCCGCAGCTGGCTCAACTGGCCGAGCAGCAAAATGCCTGGTTGATGGTGGACGATGCCCATGGTTTTGGTTGTCTCGGCGCCAAGGGCGTGGGTAGCGCGGAACACTTTGGCTTGGGGCAGGATCAGTTGCCCATTCTGATGGCCACCCTGGGCAAAGCGCTGGGAACCTTCGGTGCCTTTGTGGCTGGCAGCGAAGTGCTCATAGAAACATTGATTCAGCAGGCCCGCAGCTACATCTACACCACCGCCATGCCCCCGGCCGTTGCAGCGGCCAGTCGCCTCAGCTTGCGCTTGTTCCAAGAGGAGAGCTGGCGCCGGGAAGCGCTGCGAAATCGGATCCACCAGTTTCGCCAAGGCGCCGAGTCCCTGGGCTTGACCTTGATGCCCTCGGAAACCGCAATTCAGCCCTTGTTGGTGGGTGACGAAGCGCGCGCCCTGGAGCTGGCCGACAAGCTGGCCGGGCGTGGCGTTCTGGTGATCGCGATCCGTCCTCCCACCGTTCCGGTCGGTACCGCGCGGCTGCGCATTACCCTGTCGGCGGAGCATTCGGAACAACAGGTGACGCAGTTGTTGGATGCTCTGGGAGAATTGACCCGTGACTAACCCCCTTACCAGCGTGGCGGCCAACCTTCCCCAGTCCCGACAACTGGCGGCCCACCATTACCCAGCTCTGAGCGAGAAACCAGGAGACCCTCTGGTCTTGTTACACGGTTGGGGGTGCGACAGCGGCAGTTGGGAGCCGCTGCTGCCGGTGCTTCGGCAATTTGGAGATGTAATCGCTATCGATTTGCCGGGATTTGGAGAGAGTGCGCCAGTACCGGGCTTCGATTTGGGTACGGTTTTGCAGCGCCTGGAAGACAGTTTGCCGCCACGCGCCACACTCATCGGTTGGTCCTTGGGCGGTATGTTGGCGGTCGCTTTGGCGGAGCGCTGCCCGGATAAAGTTCAGCGAGTCGTAACCCTGGCCAGTAACCTGGCGTTTGTAGCTCGAGCGGATTGGCCCGCAGCCATGGCTCCGGCGATCAATCGTCGCTTTAACGCGGGCTTTAAGGCTGATCCTGCCGCTACCTGGCGGCGTTTCACGGGGCTTATGGCCCAGGGTGACTCTGAGGAGCGGACCCTGCTGAAAGAGTTGAGAAAGGCGTTTTCCGGTCCCGATGTGAGCGCTCACACCTGGTCTGAAGCCCTGCAGTTGTTGGCGCAGCTGGACAACCGGGAACGATTTGCTCGTCTCCCCCAGCCCGGACTGCACCTCTATGCCGAAGCCGATGCCTTGGTTCCCCTGGCCGCCGCCGAGGCCGTACCCCAGCTCAATAATCGTCAAACCGTGGCCGTGATTCCCGGCGCGGGCCACGCCCTGCATTGGAGCCGCCCTGTCGAAGTGGTTGAGCACATAGGCCGCTTTCTGCGCCGAGACGCCGGTCAGCTGGATAAGCGCCGCGTCGCCAACTCCTTTAGCCGTGCAGCCAGCAGTTACGACCGCGTGGCTCGCCTACAGCGCGCCGTAAGTGAACGCTTGCTTGAACTCCTGCCCAAGTCGGCCGTGGAGGCCACCCGAATTCTGGATTTGGGGTGCGGCACCGGCTACATCACTGAGCGTTTGGCTCAGAATCGGCCGGGTGCGCAAGTGTTGGGCTTGGATCTCGCCGAAGGCATGCTTCACTTTGCCCGAGGCCAGAGATCGATGCCGGCGCAGTGGTTGTGCGCCGATGCCGAGGCCTTGCCTCTGGCTCCCGACAGCCTCGATTTAGTCTATTCCAGCTTGTCGATTCAATGGTGCGAGCAGGTTTCGGGGCTCTTTAACGAGCTTCAACGGGTCATAATGCCCGGCGGAACCCTGGCATTTTCAACGCTGGGCCCTGGTACCTTACGTGAACTCAAGCAAGCCTGGCAGGCGGTGGATGGCTACGTACACGTCAACCGCTTTTTGCCCATGGAAGATTTGGAGGCGGCCCTGACTGCGGCCGGGTTTGTGGACATACAGTGGCACAGAGAAGAGCGAGTACTTCATTACGCGCAACTGGGCGATCTCACTCGGGAGCTGAAAGCCCTGGGTGCTCACAACGTGAATCGCGGCGGCCCTGAGGGGCTGACTGGACGCCACAAAATAGCGGCGCTCAAGGAGGCTTACGAACTCTTTCGGGTGGACGGTCAGCTCCCGGCCAGTTACGACGTTTACTACTGCCAGGCCGTTGCCGGCCAATTGACTGAGGACACCCCCCATGCCTAAGCACGCCTTTTTTGTCACCGGCACCGATACGGATGTGGGTAAAACTCTGGTGGCTAGTGCGCTTCTCCACAGTGCGCAGCAGCGAGGCTTAACCACTCTCGGCTTAAAGCCGGTGGCCGCCGGTTGTACGCGAGGCCCGCAAGGGTTGCGCAACGCGGACGCGGAGTTGCTGGCGTCGGTCAGTAGCGTGCCCTTGGATTACGAGCAAATCAATCCCGTGGCTCTGGAGCCAGCCATTGCGCCCCACATTGCCGCCCAAGAAGCGGGGAAGGTGCTTTCTGTTGACCGTCTCAGCGGTTATTGCCGAGGCGCCATGGGGCTGGCAGATTTCACCCTGGTGGAAGGTGCCGGCGGCTGGCGCGTGCCGCTGAATCCACGCGAAACTTTGGCCGAACTGCCCCGGCAGCTCAATCTCCCCGTGATTATAGTGGTTGGGATGCGTCTCGGATGCCTGAATCACGCGCTGCTCACCGCGGAAGCCATTGCTCGGGACGGCCTGCCACTGGCAGGCTGGGTCGCCAATACGCTTGACCCGGACATGCCGCGTCTTCAGGAGAATATCGACACACTGAGGCAACTGCTGCCGGCCCCTTGTTTGGGTGTAGTGCCGCACTTGGAGCATGCCACTCCCGAGGCTGCTACAGCGCATTTGGATGTTGGTCTTTTAGGGGGCAGTTAACCTCCTGAACCTCCGTAGTAGCCTGTTTCTTTCGAGTGGCCTTTCAGCGCATTGATCGAGTGCAAAGTATAGTGCTTTGGTCGAGTGCTACGAGTGGGGCAGGCACACCCGGACACGCCGTGAATATATCCCTATAGGCTCGGATGCAGCATCCCTGCTGCATACGGTCCGGGAATGCCTGCCCCACTCTCCGCGGTGCCATACTGGAGGTTTCGGGAAATAAGGGAGTTGGGTATCGGGAGTCATAAGGTTATGGTCGAACCCAGCATCGGGCTCCGCAAAACGATGGAGTTGGCACTGAGGTCGGTTGGAATTGCTTACAGGCACCTAACGTCCCGCAAGGGTTTGGGGAGCTACCTCCGGGACCGTATGCAGCATGGATGCTGCATCCGAGCCTACATGGAGGTATTCACGGCGTGTCCCGGAGGTAGATTGCCAAACCCAACCTCCGTTTTCCAATAAGAGTGCGGAAACCGGAATAGCCTACCCAACCACCCCGCTTTCAGCACTCGACCAAAGCCCCCACACCGCCGAACCCCCACTTTCTCAGGGGCCGCAAGCGGAGAGGGCCCTTACGCCGAATTCGAATTGGTTATAATAGGTCACGTTTTACACCGAACTCTTCTTAAAGTTACCCCGTTTTGGCTGTTTTTTGAGCGTGATCAGCGGTAAAATGGCCACAGGTGTCGCTCTATTCAACACTTCTGACAAACTACGGGAGGTTCCATGTCTTCAATAGATGGATCCATGGTCAACCAAGGCTTAATCGGCATGCAGCGGAGCCAGGCGGAGATGACTCGTTCCGCCGAGCAAATCGCCAGTGTCGCCACCGCGCCAGCCAACGAGCCCGTTGGAAATCAGGATGTGATTGAGCCTCTGCTTAATATCCGCGCCCAGCAGCAAGTGTTCGACAGTTCCGCGCGCGTAGTCCAAGCGGCGGACGAAATGCTCGGTCGGCTGCTGGATACTAAGGCCTAGTCCGCAGCAGGCACAAAAATGATGCCGACCATCCCCCCCAACCACGCCAACGCCATAGCCCCCTTTTCACCCTTGGGGCGTCAGGCTGTGAGTGAGGAAAACACTGACCTAAAAGCCCGCGCTTCAACCCTCAAGGCGCTTGAAGCCGCGGCTGAAACGGCTCGGAGCGAGAACCGCCGCTCCCCCGACGAGCGGGCGGGTGAAGCGGGTGAGCAAGTACGACTTTCCCATGGCCGCAACCAAAATACCGATGAGCAAGAGGTGTCCGCGATCGAGCGGCGATCGGCTGAGCAGGGGCAGCAGGAGGAGGCACGGCAAGTTCGGGAGCTGGCGGTTCAAGATCGAAAAGTAAGGCTGCAGGAACAGGTTTACGCGGCCATGGCCGGGCGTCACGCTGGCGCGCCACGCTATCAGTATGTTCGAGGGCCGGATGGTAGCCACTATGCGGTTTCTGGCGAAGTGCCCGTGGATTTGCGGGAGGTGCCCGGCGACCCCAGGGCGACACTGGAAAAGGCTCGCCAGCTTCTGCGCGCGGCCTACGCCCCGCTGGAGCCTTCAGAAGTTTACCGGCGCGTGGCCGCCCAGGCTGGCCAGCTGAAAGCAGAGGCGCGAGCCGAATTGCTGCGGGAACAAGCGCAGAAACTCATGAAATCGCTACAGGTTTTGCGTGGCATTCAGGATGATACCGCGGATCAGGGCGACTCCATGAGAGTAAATCAAGACCAGAGTGTCCAGGTGAGCCGCGGGCAGCGGGAGTTGGCGCAACGACCTTCCGACTTAAGCCGCCGCCTGATTGATATGGGTGTAGATGATGATCCCACACCCTTAGGGCACAGGTTGGATCACAATATTTAAAGCCGCTGGACCCTTATCCCTTTTTTGGTGTCATTTCCCCGCATACAATAGCGCATGTTTTTTTAGCACCAACAGTCAAAGGTGGATTAATTATGTCTAATACTCGGCTATCGCCGGAAGATCAGGCGCGTGTGGACGAGTTTGTGTCCACAGGGGTAAATAGTGTGGAGCGTAAGCCCTTTCGCGGCTGGATGTTGCTGGGGGTTATTGTTGTAGTGTTGACGGCTTTGAGTCTGCTAAGCCTCGTTCTCGCGAGATTCGAGGGGGCCGTGTAGGGGCAGCTCAAGCAAGTCGCCTCCGTAGCTAAAGTAGAGTGGCGCCGAATGCTGAGAAATCGGCGCGCGCCCCTTGACCCGATCGGGACAGCTCCCTATAATGCGCGGCCTCGGTTAGGGTAATTGACCCGCTGAGTTGAAGTTGCGGGGTGGAGCAGTCTGGTAGCTCGTCGGGCTCATAACCCGAAGGTCGTTGGTTCAAATCCAGCCCCCGCTACCAAATTAAAGAAGCTTGGTGCATTCCTTCCAAGTTTCAGGTTGGTGTCTACTTCTTAGGAGTGCATCAGCCGGCGAGCAAGGCTCGCAGCGAAAAGCCCCATTTTGGGGCTTTTTTGTATTTGTTTTTGACATGGGGTTAACCCCCAGCCACAGAGGCCTGTGGCAGTTGTTGCGAATGGGCCTCGGGCCCATTTTTTGTTTGCGGCAACTGTATTGGCCCGACCTTCGTATTGTTCAAAACCAACAGGTTTACGCCATGGTGTCTAAACAACAGAAGTTGCAGGCGCTGGTAGCGCCAGTGGTGTCCGCACTGGGTTGCGAGCTCTGGGGGTTGGAATATTTAACCCAGGGGCGTCAGTCGACCGTGCGGGTCTACATCGAGCGGGAAGGCGGCGTTGCGCTTGAAGATTGTGAGCGGGCCAGTCGCCAGATTAGTAGTGTTTTCGATGTTGAAGACCCGATTAGCGAGCACTACACGTTGGAAGTGTCATCGCCGGGAATGGATCGGCCGCTCTATACGCTCGAACAGTTTGCCCAGTACGTGGGCGAGGACCTGGCTCTGAAATTGCGGTCTGCCATAGATGGCCGTCGCAAATTTAAGGGCACCTTGAAAGGTGTTGAAGGCCAAAACGTTTTGGTGGTAGTGGATTCTGAAGAGTTTCTGCTGCCTTTTGAAACAATTGAAAAGGCGAATATCGTCCCCCGTTTCTAGCCCACTGATTGGCTAGAACAAAGGAGTTTAACGAGGCAAGCTCATGAGCAAAGAAATTTTGTTGGTCGTTGACGCGGTTTCCCACGAAAAAGGTGTTGGCAAAGAAATTATTTTCGAAGCCATTGAAACCGCTCTGGCCACTGCCACTAAAAAACGTTTCGATGAAGACTCACATATTGAAGTCAACATTGACCGAGCCACGGGCGATTACGAAACTTTCCGTACCTGGGAAGTGGTCGGCGATGACGTCCTGGCTGAGTTGGGAACCCAACTCACCACCGAAGAAGCGGCGGAGAAAGATCCCAATCTGAAGGTCGGCGACGTTTATCGTGAGCAAATCGAGAATGTGGAATTCGGTCGCATTGCCGCTCAGACGGCCAAACAGGTCATTGTGCAGAAAGTGCGCGAGGCCGAGCGTGCCCAGACTGTCGAGGAATACCGCGACCAAGTGGGCGATCTGATTAGCGGCTCCGTGAAAAAGGTTACCCGCGATAGTATTATTGTTGATTTGGGAAATAATGCAGAGGGCCTGTTGCCCCGCGATCAACTGGTCGGTCGCGAAATTTTTCGCGTCGGTGATCGTATTCGCGCTTTGTTGCAGGATGTGCGCAGTGAAGCGCGTGGTCCACAATTGTTTTTGAGCCGCTCCTGCCCGGAAATGCTCATCGAGCTGTTTAAAATCGAAGTGCCCGAAATATCTGAAGAAGTTATTGAGATTAAGGGCGCGGCTCGGGATCCAGGTTTGCGGGCCAAGATTGCCGTCAGCACCAACGATGGCCGTATCGATCCGGTGGGGGCTTGTGTCGGTATGCGCGGTTCGCGCGTGCAGGCGGTTTCCAATGAGTTGGGCAATGAGCGCGTGGACATTGTGCTGTGGGATGACAACCCTGCACAGTTTGTTATCAATGCCATGTCGCCGGCCGAAATCGAATCCATTGTGGTGGACGAGGATGCCGGGTCTATGGACATGGCTGTGAGTGAAGACAACCTCGCCATGGCAATTGGGCGCGGTGGACAAAACGTGCGTCTCGCCTCTGAGTTGACCGGCTGGAACATCAACGTCATGAGCTTGGAAGAGTGGCAGTCCAAGCAGGAAGAGGAATCGGGCAGTTACATGCAAATGTTCATGAATGCCCTGGACGTGGATGAAGATGTGGCCGCCGTGCTCGTGGAAGAAGGCTTTACCACGTTGGAAGAGGTGGCCTACGTACCGCTGGAAGAAATGCTGGGCATCGAAGGCTTCGACGAAGATATTGCAGAAGAACTGCGTGGTCGCGCCAAAGACGCTTTGCTTACCCAGGCGTTGGCATCCGAAGAGCAATTGGAAGGTTCTGCTCCGGCGGACGACTTGCTCAATATGGAAGGTATGGATAACGAGTTGGCCCAAGTTCTTGCAGGCCGCGGTATTGTAACCATGGAAGATCTTGCCGAGCAGGCTGTTGACGATCTGCTGGACATCGAAGGTATTGATGAAGAGCGCGCAGCGGCCCTGATTATGAAAGCCCGAGAGCCCTGGTTTGCCTAATGGCGTGTGTTGTACACGCGCAAGCAGGGGCTCCGATTATCTCGGGCAATGAAAAAGACTGAGGAAAAACGATGGCAGAAGTAACAGTTAGCGAACTCGCCAAATCTGTAGGCGCACCGGTCGAGCGACTGCTTAAGCAGATGCAAGAGGCCGGCTTGAGCCAAAAAGCAGAAGACGCAATGGTGTCTGACGAGGAAAAGCAACAATTGTTGACTTACCTGAAGACCAGCCACGGGGAAGCCTCGTCCGGACCCGCTAAAATTACGTTGAAGCGTAAGACGACTACCACGCTGAAAACCGGTAGCGGCAGCGCGCGTAAGACAGTTAATGTCGAGGTGCGTAAAAAGCGTACCTACGTTAAGCGCGATCCGCAGGAATTGGAAACCGAAGCGGAAGTAGAAGCGCCGGAGCAAGTGGCGGCGCCCGAACCAACGCCGCCGGTTGCTGAAACGCCTGTAGAACCCGTAGTGTCCGAGCCCGCACCGGAGGCGCCGACGCGCTCCTCTTTTGTGGATGACGCCGAAGAGAAGCGTCTGGCCGCACAGGAACGGCGTCGCGCTGAAGAAGAGCGCCATCAGGCTGAATTGAAAGCGCGGGAAGAAGCGCGGCGTGAAGAAGACACCAAAAAAGAGCAGGAGCCTGTCCCTATAGTGCCAACCGCGCCACCAGCGGATAAGGAAGACACTAAACACGGTAAGAAAAAAGAGCGCCGTGAGCCCAAAGATGGCGATGAAGAATCCAAACACCGCAAGCGTGCAGGCAAAGCGGGCAAACGCACCTTAGGGCCTAAAAAAGGCTCCAAGGCGGAATTGTACGCCCTGGTAGAAGATGAAGGCTTGTCCGACGAAGTATTGGCGCGGCGCAAGAGCATGCGTGCTCAGCACAAAGCGTCCAACAAGCACGCGTTTAAGAAGCCGACACAAAAGATTGTTCACGAAGTTGAAGTGCCTGAAACCATCGTCGTCTCAGAGCTGGCTCAACGCATGAGTGTGAAGGCGGGTGAGGTGATCAAGCAGTTGATGAAGATGGGCGCCATGGCCACCATCAATCAGCCTCTCGATCAGGAAACCGCCCAAATTGTTGTTGAAGAAATGGGCCACCAAGTTAAGTTGGTCAGCGAAGACGACATTGAGACAGCACTGGAGCAAGAACTCTCTTATGAGGGCGAAGCTCAACCGCGCGCGCCAGTGGTTACCGTTATGGGTCACGTTGACCACGGTAAAACCTCTCTTCTGGATTACATTCGGGAAACCAAAGTGGCTTCCGGTGAGGCTGGGGGTATTACCCAGCACATTGGTGCATACAAAGTGAAAACCGAACATGGCGAGATCGCCTTCCTGGATACCCCGGGTCACGCCGCCTTTACAGCGATGCGTGCACGCGGTGCTCAATGTACCGACGTGGTGATTCTGGTGGTGGCTTCGGACGATGGTGTTATGCCGCAGACCGAAGAGGCGATTCTTCACGCCCGCGCCGCTGGTGTGCCCATTGTTGTGGCCATTAACAAGTGCGACAAAGAAGGCGCTGATCCCGAGCGAGTTAAGAATGAATTGGTTGCCAAGGAAGTTATTCCAGAAGAGTGGGGCGGTGATACTCAATTCGTTGAAGTTTCCGCCCACACTGGCGCCGGCATTGACCAGCTCCTGGAGGCCGTGTCCCTACAGGCAGAAGTCCTGGAGTTGACCGCCGTTAAAGATGCACCCGCCAAGGGCGTAGTCGTTGAATCCCGAGTCGATAAAGGCCGCGGCGTCGTAGCCACCTTGTTGATTCAGCAGGGTACCTTGAAGCACGGCGACTTGGTTCTTGCCGGTCAAAGTTACGGTCGCGTTCGCGCTATGACCAACGAGCTGGGCCAGGATGTTAAAGAAGTGGGTCCTTCCTCACCCGTGGAAATTCTCGGTTTGGATAACGCCCCCAGCGCTGGCGACGACTTTGCCGTACTGAGTGACGAACGCAAAGCGCGGGAAATCGCCGAGTTCCGTGTTGAGAAAGAGCGCAAAGAAAAACTGCAGCGCCAGCAAGCCGCGAAACTGGAAAACATGTTCGCTGGCATGGACTCCGAACAGAAGAAAGTTCTGCCGGTTGTGGTTAAAGCCGATGTGCGGGGCTCCATGGAAGCCATTCAGGCGTCTTTGGCTGAGATCGGCAACGAGGAGGTGGAAGTGCACGTCGTCTCCTCCGGCGTTGGTGGTATCACTGAAAACGATATTAACTTGGCGTTAACGTCCGGTGCCATCGTGATCGGCTTTAACGTCCGGGCCGGTGCTCCGACTCGTCGACTGGCCGAATCCGAAGGCGTAGAAATACGTTACTACAGCATTATTTACCAATTGCTGGACGACGTGAAAAGCGCCTTGAGCGGTATGTTGTCACCCGAGCGGGTGGAAACCATTGTCGGTATTGCTGACGTGCGTGAAGTATTCAGTTCGCCCAAGTTTGGACAGGTGGCAGGCTGTATGGTTACCGAAGGCACTGTGTATCGCAACAAACCCATCCGGGTATTGCGCGATAACGTGGTGATCTACGAAGGTGAGCTGGAGTCACTGCGTCGTTACAAAGACGATGTCAACGAAGTGCGCAACGGCATGGAGTGTGGCATCGGCGTGAAAAACTACGACGTGAAAGTCGGCGATCAGATCGAAGTCTATGACGTGAAAGAGGTGGCTCGGGAGCTTTAATCCGGTGCCATTCGGGCGCCCCGGCACGGACTGAGACTCTGTGCCGGGGCGCTTCGTTTGTAGTTGTGGAGAACGGAACAGCGATTTTATTGAGAGGTCTAGAGGCTCATGCCTAGAGAATTTACCCGTTCAGACCGGGTATCGGACGCTATTCAGCGCTTGCTGGCGAAGCTGATTCCCCAGGAGATTCGCGACCCACGTATTGGCATGGTGAACATCAACGATGTAACCGTGACTCGGGATATGGCCTATGCCAAGGTCTACGTCACCTTTGTGGGCAACGACAATCACGAAATCGGACAGGAAAGCGCAGCAGTACTGAATAAGGCGGCCGGTTTTTTGCGCAGCCTGCTGGCGAAAGAACTGAACATGCGCACCGTGCCCCGGCTGCAGTTTGTATACGATAAGACGTCGATTCGCGGCCAGGAATTATCGTCTTTGATCGACCGGGCGGTGGCCGATGATCGTGCCCGCCATGATGATCCAGCTGACGATGATCAGAAGGACGACGAGGCGAAGTAATGGGTCGGCAAAAAAAAGGTCGCGCTCTGGACGGCGTTTTGTTGCTGGACAAGCCCTTGGGGTTAAGTTCGAACCATGCCTTAATGAGAGCCAAACGTTTGTTCTTCGCCGCCAAGGCGGGTCATACGGGGAGTTTGGACCCTCTGGCTACGGGTCTTTTACCTATTTGTTTTGGTGAGGCCACGAAGTTTTCCCAGTTTCTACTGGATGCGGACAAGCGCTACCAGTGCACATTTCGCCTCGGAGAAACGACCAGTACAGGTGATGCCGACGGCGAGGTGCTCAGTCAGACCAATACCGACGGCTTGACCCGCGATCAGGTACAGAGCGCCTTAGCACAGTTGGAAGGCGACATTATGCAGGTACCTCCTATGTATTCTGCGCTTAAGCACCAGGGGCAACCCCTCTACAAGCTGGCGCGCGAAGGCAAGGAGGTGGAACGGAAGGCCCGGCCAGTGTCCATTTACGGCATAGAGCTACTGGCGTTTCGTCCCGGCGCTGCGGCGGAAGTGGACGTGGAAGTGCACTGTAGCAAGGGAACCTACATCCGTACCCTGGCAGAAGACTTGGGGGCAGCCTTAGGGTGTGGTGCCCGCGTTGACGCTTTGCGCCGGGTGGCGACAGGTCTGTTCGATTTGAGTCGTGCCACGACATTAGAAGCCCTGGAGGCGGAGCGTGGCGAAGGACTGGCGGAACAGCTGGATCATCACCTGCTTCCAAGTGACGCCCCGGTGGCCAGTTTACCGGCTTTGATACTGCCGGAAGCCAGTGGATACTACTTCCGCTTGGGCAACCCGGTGATGGACCCGCAGGTCTACCGCCTGGGCGATGAAGGTGATATGGTTCGAGTTTTTCTCGGTGACGAGA
Source organism: Marinimicrobium hydrolyticum (assembly GCF_030848505.1). GTDB lineage: Bacteria > Pseudomonadota > Gammaproteobacteria > Pseudomonadales > Cellvibrionaceae > JAVDDU01. Next base: position 57,755 of record NZ_JAVDDU010000003.1, on the reverse strand, counting down.
AGCAGTTTTTGGGGCTGGGCGAACTGACCGATGACGGTCAAGTGGCGCCCAGGCGGCTGGTGGCCAATCAGGCTGTCGTCGGTTCCCCCGACCCAATTTGCTCCTAGGGTTTAGCGCTCAGGGCAAATAAGAGGCGGTACTCTTCGGACTACCGCGACTAGCCCACCTGTAAATATGCACGGGTGAGGCAGTAATTAAAAACCGCATATTAAATGAGGAAATGGTTATGGCACTGAGTGCTGCTGAAAAAGCTGAAGTTGTTAAGAAGCATCAAACGGGTGAAGGTGATACGGGTTCTCCGGAAGTTCAAGTAGCGCTGTTGACTGAAAACATCAACAAGCTGCAAGGACACTTCGCGAGCCACAAGCAGGATCACCACTCGCGCCGCGGTCTGATCCGCATGGTAAACCAGCGTCGTAAGCTGTTGGATTACCTGAAAGCCAAAGACACTTCGCGTTATGCCGATCTGATTAAAACCTTGGGTCTGCGTCGCTAACGTCTTTCGTGCCCGCTCTGCGGGCACTTTTTTTTCCGCTGTCCGGCATTAGCCGGACAGGCACGCCGAGACCACGCGAGTGCGTTTCGGTGATTCTATTGGTGGTGATACACCGGTAGGCGCTTTTTGTAGAAAGTCTCTGTAAGAATTATCTGTAGAAAGTATCTGTAAAAAGTATCTGTAGTTAGATGATGTACAAACACATGCAATGTAGATGAAGAAGGATAGAAGAGTGAATCCGATTATCAAAAAATTCCAATACGGTAACCAGACAGTAACGCTGGAAACAGGCCGCATAGCCCGCCAGGCTACCGGCGCAGCGCTGGTCACTATGGGTGATACAGCCGTTCTGTGTACAGTCGTGGGCGCAAAAGAAGCCGTCCCAGGACAGGGCTTTTTCCCGCTGTCCGTGTTTTACCAAGAGCGTGCCTACGCCGCGGGCAAGATTCCCGGTGGTTTCTTTAAGCGTGAAGGCCGTCCCACCGAGAAAGAAACTCTGACCTCCCGTCTGATCGACCGCCCCATTCGCCCGCTGTTTCCAAAGGGTTTTATGAATGAAGTGCAGGTCGTATGTACTGTGATGTCAACCTGCAAGGCAGTGGACCCGGATATTCCGGCCATGATCGGCACCTCCGCGGCTTTGGCTGTGTCTGGCATTCCATTTGATGGCCCGATTGGCGCCGCGCGCGTTGGCTATTCACCAGACGAAGGCTATTTGCTCAACCCGAATTACGCTGAACTTGAGCAGTCCGAATTGAACATGGTTGTCGCGGGCACTAAAGACGCCGTGCTGATGGTGGAATCTGAAGCAATGGAGCTTCCGGAAGACATCATGCTGGGCGCTGTACTTTACGCTCACCAGGAAATGCAAACTGTCATTCAAGCGTGCGCCGAATTAGCTCGTGATGCCGGTAAGCCACGCTGGGAATGGCAAGCGGCTGAAGCAAACACTTCACTGGCCTCTCAGCTGGCGGAGCAGTTTGCCTCTTCAGTGGAAACCGCTTACAGCGTCACCGATAAATCCAAGCGCTATGAGCGTTTGACCGAACTGCGTAATCAGGCGGTTGAGCAGCTGGTCAACGAAGACGCCGGTATCACCAGTGATGATGTGAAGGGCGCCTTTGCCAGCCTGGAGAAGAAGCTGGTAAGAGCAAACATCGTTGCCGGTAAGCCCCGTATCGATGGCCGTGACACCAAAACTGTACGTCCAATCGACGTGGAAGTGGGTGTGCTTTCAAAAGCGCACGGTTCAGCTCTGTTCACCCGCGGTGAAACTCAGGCGCTGGTGGTTGCGACTCTGGGTAATGCCCGCGATTCACAAATCATCGATGCCCTCGAAGGCGAGCGTAAAGACCCCTTCATGCTGCACTACAACTTCCCTCCCTACTCGGTGGGTGAGTGTGGCCGCATGGGCGGTACTGGAAGGCGTGAAATCGGCCACGGCCGTTTGGCTCGACGCGGCGTTGGTGCGGTTCTGCCCAAAGCGGACGACTTCCCATACACCTTGCGGGTGGTGAGTGAAATCACCGAGTCCAACGGTTCAAGTTCTATGGCTTCCGTGTGTGGCGCCAGCTTGGCGTTGATGGATGCCGGTGTTCCTCTGAAAGCGCCAGTGGCGGGTATCGCCATGGGCCTGGTGAAAGACGACAACGGCTATGCGGTACTGACCGACATTCTGGGTGATGAAGATCACCTGGGTGATATGGACTTTAAAGTTGCCGGTACCACCAGTGGTATCACCGCTTTGCAAATGGACATTAAAATTCAGGGTATCACCGAAGAAATTATGGAGAAGGCCCTGGATCAGGCCCTGCAAGCGCGCTTGCACATCCTGGGTGAGATGAACAAAGTCCTGGCCAAGTCCCGTGAGACCGTGAGCGACAATGCTCCACGTTTTGAAACCATCAAGGTGCATCCAGACAAGATTCGCGACATCATCGGTAAGGGCGGCGCCACTATCCGTTCCATTACTGAAGAGACCGGCGCATCCGTGGACATCGACGATGACGGTACCGTTAAGATCTACGCCGACGACAGTGTTGCCCTGCAAGCGGCCGTTGACCGCGTTGCCAGCATTACCGCCGAAGCTGAGATTGGTGCTATTTACGAAGGTAAAGTCGTTCGCATCATGGACTTCGGTGCTTTCGTTAACTTCCTGCCCGGTAAAGATGGTCTGGTACACATTTCCCAGATCGCCGACGAGCGCGTCAATGACGTGAACGATTACCTGAAAGAAGGCCAAGTCGTGAAGGTTAAGTGCCTGGATGTGGATCAGCGTGGTCGCATCAAGCTGTCTATCAAAGAAGTTGATGCTGACAAAAACGGTGATAGTGATTCGGCGGAACAGGTTTCAACCGACGAATAAGCCGTTAACTTGTTGGCCACGGATTGTTCGTGGTGTAACGCAAGTGCAAAAAAACGCCCGCTATATGCGGGCGTTTTTTTTGCTCTGATACCTCCGTCTGTGCTCAGGACTCGGGCAACTCTACGTCGCCGATGATAACCGTATCGATCACATGAACCACGCCGTTACTGGCGTAGATGTCGGTTATGATCACTTGGGCACCGCCTACATACAAGGCGCCGTCGATAATTTCCACATCCACCATCGCGTCGAGCAGGGTGGATACGGACGAGCCGTTGGCGGCAAATGCGTTAATCGAATTGATCTCCGCTTCGGCTACGACGTGTTGGGCCAATACCGCGGTAAGCGCGTCTATGTCGTCCAGCAGGGCGTTGAGATTGTCTTCGCCTAACGCATCGAAGGCGTCGTTGGTGGGGGCGAATACCGTGAAGGTGGCGTCTTCGTCATTAAACGTATCCACCAAGTCAGCGGTGTCCAGAGCAGTAACCAGGGTGCTCAGCTCTGGGGTGTCGGCAGCGATGGCGGCTATGGTTTGCGTTGGCTCGCCTTTAGCAACAGGGGGCATCATCACCGTATCAAGCACGTGAATCACGCCGTTGTCAGCCATTACATTGCTAGTGGTTACTGCGGACAAGTTGATCAGCAGACTGTCTCCAGACAGGGACAGTGCAGCCATGTCTTCATTGGCCATGGTGATCAGTGAGCTGTCCCCATCGGCGATGCCGATGGCGTCGTTCGCCAGGACGCTACCTTGGTCGTACACATGGTAAAGCAGTATGTTTGCCAGGGTTTCTGGGTCTGCCAGCAGGCTGTCTACTGTGCCCTCCGGCAGCTTGTCAAAGGCTTCATCGGTGGGCGCGAACACGGTCAAATCAGCGTCCATGTCGTCCAGTGCGCCGGTCAATCCAGCAGCGTCCAGTGCCGCTAAGAGGGTTTCAAAATTGCCGGCCTCGGTAGCCACTTCTACGATGGACATAGGGGGGGCTGGAAGATCTACGTCACCAGTGATCACAGCATCGATGACGTGCACGATACCGTTTGTGGCATAGATATCGGTCACGGTTACGGCGGCACCACCGACACGCAAAGTGCCGTTGCTGATAGTGACATCAATACTGGCTCCGCTTGCGGTTTCAATGCTGGTGCCGTTGGCTGCGAAAGCGGAAATGGAATTTACTTCTCCGGCCACTACGTGTTGTAAGAGAACGCTTGAGAGTGCCTCCATATCAGCCAGCAGTGCCTCTACGTTTTCTTCTCCTAACGCGGCAAAGGCCGCATTGGTGGGTGCAAAAACCGTAAAGGTTTCGTCTTCATCGGCCAATGTTTCAACCAGGCCAGCGGTGTCCAGAGCTGTTACTAGAGTAGAGAAGTCTTCGTTACCCAGCGCGATATCAACAATGCTCTCCGTAGGTTCGCCTCGTTCGGCCGGGGGCATAAGCACCGCGTCAATCACATGAATTACGCCGTTGTCGGCCTGAACATCAGTCACGGTTACTGTCGACAAGTTCACCAGTAGTGAACCCCCTGAAAGCGATAAACCGACCCTGCTATCGTTGCCCATTTCCAAAGTGCTGCCCGCTGCACCAATGGCAGCTTCAGAGTCCAGCTCAGCACCCACCACAACGTGATACAGCAAGATATCGGAGAGAGTGTCAGTATCGGCGAGCAGACCATTAATCGTCTCAGTGCCTAACAGAGCGAAGGCATCGTCCGTAGGTGCAAAAACCGTAAAGTTGCCTTCGGGATCGTCGAGAGTGGCATCCAGGCCAGTTGTCTGCAGAGCGGTAACCAGCGTGGTGAAATTACCGTTCTCCATCGCCACGTCAACGACTGAGCCTAAGGTTTCGGTGGGCGGGTTCGTGGTCTGAGACCCAGTGCTGCTGCTACTTCCACAGGCGACAAGCCCCAAAGAGAGTGTTAAGACTCCCAAGCCTTTATAGAAAATATTCATCGGTATAGCTCCTGGTTGTAGTATGTTGTTAATCTAAGGACTACCCAGAGGCTTTACGCGGGGGACAAAATTTTGGATCACAATTAATTGTGATTAAATTCTGTAAAAATTAAAAAATCATTGTTCAGCACAAGTATTTGACCAAAAAAAAACGCCTTCATCTTGAGAGAAATCAAGATGAAGGCGCAGGGTTAGGTGGAGAGATTCGTCAGTGGTCTTCGGTGAGTACCACGAGGGTTTGGCCCGCTTCGACGCGTGCTCCTTGACCTTTTAGCATCTGGGTGACCCGGCCAGCGCACGGCGCCGTAATGCTGATTTCCATTTTCATTGACTCCAACACCAGCAAGACAGTACCGGCTTCCACTCGCTGACCCACGTCCACTTGGGTTTGCCAGACACTACCGGAAACAGAACTGTCGACTCGAATGGCGTCCTCCGGAATTTCTTCTTCGGAGTCATCGCTCGGTGTCTCTGGAGGTTGATAATCGAACTGTCCATCGGCGTGCCAGCGCGCCAGTTCCTCATCGAAAGCCTGTTGACGACTGGCTCCCAGGTGGGCGATCTCTTCCTGGTTCTGTTCGACAAAGTCTTGATAGTCGCTCAGGCTGAATTGAGTCTGCTCAATCTTTATGGGGTATCGGCCTACGGGAAAATCACGGCGAATTTGTTGCAGCTCGTCGCCGCTGACTTCGTAAAAGCGAATTTGATCGAAGAAGCGCAACAGCCAGGGATTTTCGAAAGCTTCGGTCTTTCGGTAGCGGTTCCACATTTGTAAGGTCCGGCCCACAAACTGGTAGCCACCTGGACCTTCCATGCCGTAAATACACAAGTAAGCGCCTCCGATGCCAACGGAGTTTTCCGCCGTCCAGGTGCGCGCGGGGTTGTACTTGGTGGTGACCAATCGATGCCTTGGGTCCAGCGGTGTAGCCACGGGAGCCCCCAAGTACACATCCCCCAGGCCCATCACCAGATACGACGCATCGAACACGATGCGTTTCACCTCATCGATGCTCTCCAGGCCGTTAATGCGCCGAATAAACTCTAGGTTGCTTGGGCACCAGGGGGCATTCTGCCGTACTGACTGCTGATACTTCTGAATCGCTAACTGACAGGCTTCGTCGTCCCAGCTTAAAGGTATATGCACAATGCGGGAAGGCAAACTGAGTTCGTCGAGCTGGCCGGCCAAGGCCGCTTCGCCACCCTGCAAATGCTCAATGAGGTGAGCAGCCGATAGTTGCTGGCTATTGTAGTGGATCTGCAAACTGCGTATGCCTGGAGTGAGTTCGCGCAAGCCGGGTAGAGGATTTTGCTCCAGCCACTGCATCAGCGCGTGAGCGCGAAACCGCAGGCGGATATCCAGCTCCAGGGGGCCGTACTCCACCAGTAGAAAGTGATCCCCCGCAGCGCGATACACAATCTCTTCACCGTATTGCGCGGCGTCCAGTTTCGCCAAAATCGGACTGGATAATTGGTCTAATGGCTGTGGCTCTATGGCCGGCTCTGAGGCGTCGGTAAGCTTGGCCAGCGTCGTTTCGCGGTGGGCCTCCAGCTTGACCGCGTCGGGCAAGTCGACCGGTATGAAGCGCAGGGTATCGCCAGCGCGCAGTTGGCCCAGCTTCCACAAATCCGCCGTGATCACCGTCGCCGGGCAAACGAAGCCTCCGAGAGAGGGACCATCCGGGCCCAAGATCACCGGCATATCACCGGTGAAATCCACGGTCCCAAATGCGTAAGCATTGTCATGAATGTTGGAGGGGTGCATGCCGGCTTCGCCCCCTGACTCACGCGCCCATTTAGGTTTGGGGCCTATAAGGCGTACACCGGTGCGACTGGAGTTGTAATGTACTTCCCAGTTGTGGGTAAAAAACGTTTTAATATCTTCTGCGGTGAAAAAGTCGGGCGCACCGTGGGGACCGTAAATCACCCGCAGTTCCCAGTGGTTTTCGATCACAGGTTTGAGCGTTTCCGGCGCTGTACATTCGGGCACTTTCGCGGTGTTGGCATCCAAGGCCAGGACATCTCCGGCCCGTAAGGCACGACCGTTGTGACCGCCAAACTGGCCGAGCGTAAAAGTGGCCTTGGCGCCCAGGTAATCCGGGCATTGAATACCCCCGGCAATACACAAATAGGCCCGAGCGCCGCTGGTTTTAATGCGACCCAAACTTAATTGCTGCCCTGCTTTTACGGACACGGTTTGCCAAAGGGGAATGGTTTCACCATCCAACTGCGCTTCAATGTCGGCGCCGGTCAGGGCAATAGTGGTATCGCCCGTAAATGTCAGGCGCGGCCCCTGAAGAGTAATCTCAAGCCCCGCCGCTCGTTCGGAATTATTCAACAGGCGATTGCCAATACGCAGGGAATAGTTGTCGAAAGGTCCTGAGGGTGGCAGCCCCACATGCCAATAACCACTGCGTCCGGGATAATCCTGAATGGTGGTCTGAGTACCACCCGAAAGCACTTCAATGCGCGCTGGCTGATATACAAACTCGTTCAGGTACCGGGTGGTCATTCGACCTTCGACGAGTACTGGATCACGCAGTAACGTTTTTAGGTAACCGAGATTGGTTTCGATGCCGTAGAGACTGCTGTCGTGCAGTGTCTGCTCCAACTTGCCCAAAGCCTTTTTACGGTCTTCAGCATAGACAATGACTTTGGCCAGCATGGGATCAAAAAATGCGGGTACTTCCAGTCCGGATTCAACCCAATGGTCGATGCGCACACCCGGTGCTTCGGTTGGCCATATCACCTGCGACAGCAAGCCCGCGCACGGTTGGAAATCCCGCGCGGGATCTTCAGCGTAGAGGCGAACTTGAATCGCATGACCTTTGGGGTTCAGTTGCGCGCGTAGGGTTTCGAGGTCCGGTAACTCTCCAGCGGCCTGGCTCAGCATCCACTCAACCAAATCCACGCCCCAGACTTCTTCGGTAACGCCGTGCTCAACTTGTAAGCGGGTATTCACCTCTAGGAAATAAAACGCCTGGTCGTCCTGGTCATAAATAAATTCAACCGTGCCCGCGTTTCGATATTGGCTTTGAGACAGCAGCTGCTCGGCGGTGGCTAGCATTTGTTGGCGCAGTGCGTCAGGAAGGTTGGGTGCGGGGCACTCTTCAACCACTTTCTGGTTGCGCCGCTGACTGGAGCAGTCGCGCTCACCCAGGGCCAAAGCTTTTCCAGCGCCATCCCCAAAGCCTTGAACTTCGATGTGACGGGCTCGAGCGATAAATTTTTCCAAGAACACGCCGTCGTCGGAAAAGTTATTGGCGCCCATCCGTTTCACGCTGTCGAAAGCTGCGTTGAGTTCTTCTTCGCCATGACACAATTGCATACCGATACCACCGCCGCCGGCGGTGGTTTTCAACATGACCGGGTAGCCAATATCGCTGGCGGCCTGGAGGGCTTGCGCAGAATCTTTTAGAAGTTCTGTACCCGGCAGCAGGGGCACATTGGCCTGCCGTGCCAAATCACGGGCACGATGTTTGAGGCCGAAGTCCAGCATCTGCTCAGGCCTTGGGCCAATAAAGACCAGTCCAGCCGCTTCGCACTGACGCACAAAGTCCGCGTTTTCACTGAGAAATCCATAACCCGGATGTATCGCTTCAGCGCCGGTTTCCCGAGCGAGGGCGATGATTTTTTCTTTGTCCAGGTAAGTGTCGGTTGCGCCGCCTTCTCCTAAACAGAATGCCTCGTCAGCGTGGCGAACATGCAGGCTGTCGGCATCCGCTTGAGCATAGACGGCTACCGATTTTACGTTAAGTTTTTTAAGAGTCCGAATGATCCGTGTGGCGATGGCGCCGCGGTTGGCGATCAGTACTTTAGTAAACATGGCTTTTCCGGGCGGGCCGTCCCGCGCAACTGTTCGACAGTGGTCGTCCACTGAAGTTATGGTTGTTACTTTTCAAGTCAATATTCGACTCTGGCCACTAACTGCTGGATGCTTAGGAAAGGATCCCAGTGTCTTGATGTACACTCCGTACTTGCCAGGAAAGGATACCCTGCGTTTTGAGACCCTCGGAGGCAGGAAGCCGACGCGGAGCGTACAGGGATGTATTTACAGCGTGTCTCAAAACGCAGGGTATCCTTTCCTTTCCACCCAATTCCAACAATCAATTCCAACAATCAATTCCAAACAATCAACTCCAACGGCGTGGGGTTATAGCCGTTACATGGGTTGTTCAACTGGGGGCAGTTGGACAACAGAATCACTATGTCCATTTTCGCTTTCAGTTCTACGTATTTGCCCGGCGCCGAGATACCGTCCTCAAACGTCAGCCCCCCTTCGGGCGTCACTGGAACGTTCATGAAAAAGTTTATGTTGTGGGAAATATCTCGCTTATGAATACCGTATTCCGGATGTTCCGCAATGGCCAGCATCCAACTATCCCGGCACGCATGCATGCAGCGTTTTTCCAGATCGTAACGCACGGTGTTGCTTTCCGTGGCGCAGGCACCGCCCAAGGTGTCGTGCCGTCCACAGGTGTCGGCCACAATATCCAGAAGTGGTCGGTTGCTGTTCGAAAGAAGAGTGCTGCCGGCGCTCAGGTAGAGGTTGCCCTGCGCCTGAATCGTATTCATCGCGCTGTAGTGTTCGGCGGGATCCTCTGCGTTGTAGAACAGTGCATCGGCCGCCTGGTTGCCTTCCAGATCAAGGATGCGCAGTGTTTGGCCTCGGTGAATTTTTCCGAGGTAATAATCGCCAGCCCCGACCCAGTGACGGGCGATGCTGCTCGCGGGATCCAGTGAACTCTCTATGAGTGACATAGGGATACTCTCCTTACAGCTCCCCCGTGGGGAGTGCTTCATTGTAGTAAAGGGCATTGTTGGCAAAACCGCGCCGGTTTTCCGGGCGGAAGTTCATGCAATAATCATCAGCGGAAACCGGTTTGGCTCGGCCAAGTTCGAACTGGACGGGCTTGCGAGGATACGTTTCCGATCGGTTGAGCGGGTGCGGGCAGGTATGCAGTACGACCAACGTATCCATTTCAAAACGCAGGCTTAGCTGCTGGCCAGCTTTTGAAGCGCTGCTGTCCAGCTGGATTTTGCCTGCGTCGTCACTGGCGACTTTACTGAACCAGTTGATGTTCGCGGGAAGATCGCGGGCGCTTAGGCCGTACTTGGCCAGCTCCACCAAAAAGGCGTCGTTACCGTTTTGCAGCCAGTCATTGCGCTGTTCTTGATAGTTTCGCTCGCCCCAGCGTTCCAAAACCTGAGCTGAGTTCATGTTGCCGCACACCGTATCGTGCCAGCCCAAATCGTCATGCACGATGGAGGCAAACACTCGGCCCATGTCCGAGTAGAGACAATTGCCCCGCTGGAGTTTAAAGGTGTGTTGACACTTTAATGTATCGGGCGCGTTGTAACGCTCCATGAGCAGTTCTGGGTTAAAAAACACCATTCCGACATTGGCACCACCTTCCAGGTCCGTCATGGTTAACTCGCTGCCCCGGCGCATGTGCAGTGACCAGTGGCCATTGCCCGGCAGAGTGGTTTGATAAAACTGTGTACTCATGTGTGTTTGTCTCCTATCGCTCAAGAGTCGCTTGCCTGACGCAGTAGCACGGGGCTGGGATCGTGTAGGCCGGTCAGTTTTTCCAACTCTTCGGGATCTGCGCGCCCCACTGGAATGTCGTACGTGATGCTGGCTCCATAAGCCTCCGGCGCTTGGTTGTCCCGGCGTAGCTTGTCGAATACCCACAGGCGGGTTCCCAGGGAAAAGCCCTCTTTGATGTCGTGCGTGACCATAAAGACCGTCAGCTGGTGTTTGCGCCATAGCTGGCGAATCAGTATGTGCATGTCGTTGCGAATGCCCGGGTCCAGAGCGCCGAACGGTTCATCCAAAAGGAGAATGCGCGGCCTGCGAATCAATGCCTGGGCGATGGCCAGGCGTTGGCGCATACCACCTGAAAGCTCGTGCGGGTACTTGTTGGCGGCGTCAGCCAAGCCCACAGTCTCCAGGAGTTCGGTCGCTTCTTCATGCACTTGTCGGCGCGCGGAGCCAAACAACTTGCCGAGCAACGGGGAGTGCTCGAACTCGCGGGCAATAATGACGTTTTTCAAAACCGTTAAATGCGGAAAGACCGAGTATTGTTGAAAAACAATTCCCCGGCTTTGATCCGGCTCGTCGGGAATGGGCTTGTCATCCAGAAGCAGCTCACCGTATGTGGGCGACTCCATGCCCAACAACATTTTTAAGAACGTGCTTTTACCACAGCCCGATGCTCCGACCATGGTAATAAACTCGCCGGCGTGTACCTGTACATTGATACGCTCCAGTACGGTGTTGTCGCCGTAGTGTTTCCACAGGTTGCGCGCTTTAATCATCGGTTGTTCGGACATGCTCAAGCGCCTCCTTGATGGTGCCAGGTGAAGCAGCATCGGCTCAGTTGCGCCAGCAGCCAATCCAGGGTGAAGGCCAAGAAGGTGATCCAAGCCACGTAGGGCAGTATCACGTCCATGGACATGTAGCGGCGCACCAAGAAGATTCGGTAGCCAAGTCCGTCCGTGGAGGCAATGGCTTCAGATGCGATGAGAAATAGCCAGCCTGCGCCAAGCGACAGACGTACGGCGTTGATAAGACGCGGCAGCAACTGAGGGATGAGCACTCGCACAATGATTTGCCAGCTGGAGGCGCCCAAGGTTTGTGCCTTGATCAGCTGTTCGCGCGGAATCTCCAGCGTGCATCGCTGTATATCCCGAGCAATAAACGGCGCTACGCCTATGGCGATCAGCGCTACTTTTGACAGTTCTCCCAACCCGAAGACAATAAATAGAATGGGCAGTAGCGCCAAGGGCGGTACAAGGGAAATTGTGGTTAACAGCGGGGCAAGCGGGGCATGAGCACTGGGCAGAGCGCCCGTGAGCAAACCGATGGTAAAACCGATGCTGGCCGCTATGGCTATGCCCATGCCCAGACGCTTCAGACTGCTCAAGGTATCCTGCCAAAACACATACTCACCCGTGCGCCGGCTTGGCTCCAGGGCGAGACGCTCCAGGGCGGCGCCCATTTGTGAAAAGCTGGGCAGTAACTTGTCATCGGGGTTTATCTCCAGGCGCGCATCCGAGGCCACCATGTAAATCACGATGAGCAGGGCGAAGGGCAGCAGCCCTAGAAGCACCTGCACAGGGCGGGAGGGCGTGAGATTAATCAGCCGTTTCATAAAAGGTCCTCAAGGAGGGCGAGCCCTCCCGATAGGAAAATGCAGATCTACAGCTGGCCGTCGGCAGCCATTTGCATGAACGTGGGGTTGAAGCGGAGCTTAATATTATTGGTGTTGCCGTAAACGCCTTGGGGAGCTTCAATACCGATAAAGCGTGCGTTGGCAGCGCCTTCGCCCAGCAGGCCGTGTTCGAAGGAGAACTCCGCCACGCGCTGCATGGTTTCCAGCAAGTCTTTACTGTTGACCAGTTCGAGGGCTTCTTCTGGCTGGTAGAACATACGAGTGGCGGCCAGCTGGGCTTCATAGCCGGCTAAGTCCGTACCCGAAGCCTCACCCATGGCCGTGCGCGCCGCGATACCCACTTCACCTTCATCGCTCATCCGGCTCATGATTTCGTACCAGGCTCCCACCAGCGCTTTGCCCAGCTCGGGGTGCTGCTCCAGAACGTCGGTTTTGACCACCAGCAGATCCATGATCTCACCGGGAATCTGAGAGGAATCGAACACTTTGGTGTTGTTGGGTTGGCTAAGGATTTCGTTGAGCAGAGGATTCCAGGTGGTAACTGCTGTAACGTCGCGGGTGCCGAATGCAGCCACTAAGTCCGCGTCGGCGGTGTTGACCACTCGCACATCCCGTTCGGTCATACCCACGGTTTCAAGTCCGCGTGCGAGCAAGTAGTGGGATACGCTCAGCTCCACCAGGTTGACTCGCTGGCCGCGAATATCGCTAAGGGTTTTGTCTTCACCCTTTAGGATCACGCCGTCGTTGCCATCCGAAAAGTCACCCACAATTAAGGCGGTACTGTCTACGCCGCCTGCGGCGGGAATGGTGAGGGCGTCCATGTTGGTCATGGTGCAGGCATCGAATTGGCCAGCACTGTATTGGTTGATGGATTCGATATAGTCATTGATTTGTACAACATCGATTTCAATGCCGTACTTGTCGGCCCATTTGTCGACGATGCCCTGCTCTTCGCCATAGCCCCAGGGCATCCAGCCCACATAAATGGACCAACAAACTTTAAAGGAATCGGCGGCGGCCGCGTTGGAATACAGAACCAGGCTGAGGAGAATGATCGTTATTCGCTTCATGGTGAACCTCCAGGGGTTACATCGGTTAAAAGAGCACTCTGGCCACGTAGGTGTGCCGCTGGCATCACCGTCCGTTATGAGTCTCCCGGGCTTTTATCCCGCCGTGTAACCTCTGCCTCGTAGCGAGGCAAACCTGCAAGGTCGAAGGCTCTCGGTCCAGGCACCAGTGTGTGGTCGGAACCCTAGCCTTCCATTCTGCTTATGAGCGATTGTCTCGAATCACCAGAGTGCGGACAATAAACGTCGATTTAGGTGTAGCAATATCGATACCAATCTGTGTAGCCGCCTAGACTGGCGGTGTTAGGGGAAAATTGCCTCAGGGTGGTGCACCAATATGGTCCAAAATCGAGCATCACGCACAGATTTGGTTCATATCTGGGCTTGAGTCATGTGAATGTCAGGCAAATGGATAGGCGTCACGGAGGCAGGAGTTTATGGCACATTACGTGCCTTCTATTCGTTGGGTATCACCACCTTTTGCACATCTCATTTTAAAGTCCCTCGGCTCGACGTAGTCCGGCAAAGTGGTGTCGTCTGGCTAGTCATGACTACCGAAGAGGTGTAGCCTTGCAACTACCGCGCGATGGATATGCCCCGAGGAACGCAACGATGGCAATCACGGACAAGAATGTTATGACCAGATCCCGAGACGCAGATCAACCCGGTGCTCCACAAGCGCCTACCCCGCATCAAGTGCAACCCCTCAGCCAACAGCAAATTGCTCGCTGTTTGATGCACTGCCGGGAACTCACGGTGGACTATGCACGCCACGTCTTTCCGGGCTTTTGGCGCAGTTGGTGCGAGCTGCTGGATGACTACGCCGAGCGTGCCCGCTCCAATCGCGAGCAAACGGCCCTGTACGAAGTGCGCCGCAATCTGGCCGAGTCCCGCAAGAGCGTGGAAGAAGAGTTCAGTCAGCGCCTCAGTAATGGCTACACCAAGTTCAGAAACAAGATGCTTAACACGCTTACCGGGGAAGAGCGTTTCAGTGGTGACATGTTATCCCTGGTGGAGCATTCTGACCTGGAAGAAACCATAGCCATCACCTCTATTACCCACCGCGCAGACAGCTTGTTCGCTGGTCAACTTTGGGCCTTGCAGCAGCGCTTGGCGCTGCTTAGCGACGGGGAAAAGCCCGATGAACGCAGCAACCCCGCCAGCCCCGTACAATTTTGTGAAGCCTTGCGGCGCTCCTTGGCCTCTCTTGAGCTGGATAACAAATCCAAAATCATCGGCTACAAGACGTTTGATCGGGAGTTGATTGGACACCTTGATGAGCTTTACGAGCAAATCAATGGTTATCTGATTGATGAGGGCGTGTTGCCCAATTTGCGCTATGCCGCCGTGGTCGACGACTCCGGTCCCGTTGAGGACGTCTCTGCGGGGCAGGAGGCCGCGCCTGACGAAGGCAGCACAGAACCGCAAGCTGTGCCCCAACGGCGTGCCAGCGATCGCTTGCTTAGCGGCGTGGGCAGCTCGGCGGATAATCAGTACCAAACAGGCTTGTTCAACGCTATTCGACTGCTGCAGAGCCATATGGCGCAGTATGCGGGCGCGCCTGTGTCTGGGGCGGGAGACGTTGATGCGGAGCCCACCATTGGCGGCACACCCTATCATTCGGGTCTCCGGCAGGCTTATTCCAGCCAACAATGGGTGGATGTGTTGCAGAGCCTCCAGGTTCAGGCGCTGGACGTTTCGAGCCAGGCGGTCCAGAGCGGGGGCGAACTTATGCCGTCCTCGGTCCAGGAAGTAAGCCAGCAGATGCTGGCTCGGATTACCGCGGATGATGACGAGGGGCAGGTTGACGCGGCCGACATGGAAACCATTGATCTGGTGGGTTTGCTCTTTGAGTACATGCTCTCCGACGATAACCTACCCGATTCCGTGAAGACCCTGCTCAGCTATCTGCATACACCCTTCCTGAAAATTGCGTTTATCGACAAGGGATTCTTTGAGCAAACCGAACATCCGGCTCGGGTGCTGCTTAACAGTTTGGCGGAAGCCGGCTCGCGCTGGGTCAGCAACGACGGAACTTGCCAGTACGATATGTACGATAAGATCAAGGCCACCGTGTTCCGTATTCTGGGTGAGTTTGAAAACGATGTGCGCCTGTTTGCCGAAGTTCTGCTGGAGTTCAATGGATACACGCACAACCTGGCTCGACGACAGGAACTGATTGAAAGACGCGCCCTGGAAAAAGTGCAAGGCGAAGAAAAATTGCGTGAAGCCAAGCAAAGGGTGAACGACGAAGTCATTCAGCGTACCGATGGCCGTGAGCTGCCCTCGGCCGTGCTGCTCCTATTGCTACAGCCCTGGTCGGACTACCTCTCTTTTGTGCTTCTACGCTACGGCGATCGCTCAGAGAGCTGGACAGGCGCTCTGAATCTTATCGAAGAGCTGCTGTGGACACTGGAGCCGAAGTTGCTCGAGCACGACAAGTCCCGGCAGTTGGAGATACAGGACGACGTGCTGGCAGGGCTGGAGCGTGGTTTTGATACCATTGGCTATGAGCAAGCCAAAGGCCGTAAGCTACTTGACGCCATCCGCTCGTTGCAAAAAATGGCTCTGCAAAGCCGCAAGGCGGCTCCGGCTCCGGCCCCTATGCGCAGCAAGCTTGAATCCATGGCGGCAGAACGAGCTGGTCGAGGCGAAGGTGTGGATGAGCCCGTAACCCCCGAAGAGCAAAAAATCGTCGATACGTTAAAATTGATTGAGTTCGGCACTTGGTTTGAATACGAAGGGGGGCGGCGACTCAAAGTCTCCTGGTACAACAAGCGTACTTTGCACTACATGCTGGTGGACCAAAAGGGCCGAAAGATGGCCATGAATTCTGGTTTGCAACTGGCTCGAGACATGATCGCGGGCAAAGCCAGAGTGATCCACGGCAGCACCAAACCTTTTTTCGAGCGGGCCTTGGAAAACATCTACCAGCAACTAAACTCCCGTGTGAGCTCCAAGATCGAGGACGGTAATGATCATTAAGCAACAACGTGGCCTGGAGCGCTATGGAGTCACTGACGCCGTGGACGTTTACGACAGCTTGCGCGATGTGTACCTGGGTCGACTGGTCAACATTCACCGTCGTGGCATCATGTTGATGGGCGATCAGCGCCTGGAGGAGGACAAGCTTTATAAGCTGGACCTGCACCTACCTCAGCCACTCAATGGCCACAATACCATTCAGCTCGGGGTGGATTGCCTATGGACCCGCAATGCCGATCACAATGGCAAGCACTGGGCGGGTTTCGCCATCATTGACCTCTCGCCCCAGTCTGCCGAGGATGTGGACGCGTTAATCGCCGCTTTGGATCAACCCGCCTGATTTTTCGCGCTCACTGCGCTACCCTTTCAAGTAGCCGTTCTGGCCTTATGGTTAAATTGACTTTAATATAGGGCCTGCACTGCTTGCTTGCCGCCCGAAAGGGCGCGTATCTTTTAAAGAATAATTGGGTACCTCATGTCTAGATTCTTTGCTTTTTTACTCACTTTCGCCTTGATTTCGGGTTCCGGCCTGGCGCTGGCCGAAGACGGCTACCGTATGTGGCTGCGTTACGATCCGATTGAAAACACCAGCCTGCGCAATGATTACCGCTCGCAGCTGCGTCATCTGGTGGTGGACAGCCAATCACCCACCATTGATGCCGCTGTCAAAGAGCTGCGTATGGGCTTGGGCGGGCTGCTAGATCGGGAATTGGCTGAGCGCGACAACCTCGCTCGCCGCGGCAATCTGGTCATTGGCACTCCCGAGAGCTCAGAATTGATCGCCTCTCTGGACCTTGAAGACCGACTTGCCCAGGTGGGCCCCGAGGGGTTTATTCTGGAGGAAACCCGTATCAATCGCCGTCCGGCCACCATCGTTGCGGCACAGAGTGATGTGGGAGTTCTCTACGGGGTTTACCACCTGCTGCGTTTGCTGCAAACCGGCGAAACCATTGATGGCCTCAACGTCAGCTCCGCACCCAAAGTTCAGCATCGCATGGTCAACCATTGGGATAACTTGGATCGCTTGGTTGAGCGTGGCTACGCCGGCTTGTCCCTGTGGGACTGGGGTTCTCTGCCGAACCATCGGGACCCGCGTTACACCGACTATGCGCGTATGAATGCCTCTTTAGGGATCAACGCTACCGTCATTAATAACGTCAACGCCGACCCCCGCATTCTCAGTGACCAGTTCCTGGAGAAAGTGGCGGTACTGGCGGACACTTTCCGCCCCTACGGGATCAAGATGTACCTGTCCATCAACTTCGACTCCCCGCGCGCCTTTGGCGACTTGGATACCGCCGATCCTCTGGATCCGGGCGTGCGCCAGTGGTGGAAAGACCGAGCGGAAAAGGTTTACGAGTACATCCCCGACTTTGGCGGTTTTCTGGTGAAAGCCGATTCTGAAGGCCAGCCCGGCCCCCATGGCTACGGGCGTACTCACGCCGATGGCGCCAATATGCTGGCCGAGGCGCTGGAGCCGTTTGGCGGACTGGTTTTTTGGCGGGCCTTTGTCTATGACCCAGAGCAGGAAGATCGCTTCCGTGAGGCTTACGACGAGTTCATGCCCCTGGACGGTAAGTTCAAGGACAGCGTCATTTTGCAGATCAAAAATGGCCCCATTGATTTCCAGCCTCGCGAGCCTTTCTCGCCCTTATTTGGTGGCTTGAAAGACACCAACATCATGCTGGAGCTGCAGGTAACTCAGGAATATTTCGGTTTCTCTTACCATCTGGCGTATCAAGGACCACTGTTCGAAGAAGTACTGCAGGCGGATACCTATGCTAAGGGCGAAGGCTCTACGGTAGGCCGAATTCTTGGCAACGAAGTGTTTGAGTACAAGCACACCGGCATGGCCGGGGTCATCAACCCGGGTACGGATCGCAACTGGACCGGCCACCCGTTTGTGCAGTCCAGCTGGTACGTCTACGGTCGTATGGCTTGGGACTACGAGCTGACCTCAGAGCAAATCGCCGATGAGTGGATGCGCATGACCTTCAGTCACGACCGTCGTTTCCTGGATCCCGTGGGTGAAATTATGGAGATCTCCCGCGAGGCGGGGGTGAACTATCGCAATCCGCTGGGGCTGACGCACCTCTATGCCCAGGGCCACCACTACGGTCCCGCCCCCTGGTACGCGGAGGCGGACCGTCTGGACTGGACCGCCGCTTATTACCATCGGGCTTCTGAAACCGGCATTGGTTTTGATCGCACCGAGACAGGCTCCAACGCTGTGGAGCAATACCATGAGCCCGTGCGGGAACTCTTCGCCGACCTGGACCGTGTGCCGGAAGATTTCATGCTCTGGTTCCACCATGTGGACTGGGATCACGAGATGGAGTCTGGTCGTACCCTGTGGGAAGAGTTGGTACACAAGTACTACAAGGGCGTTGAGCAAGTGGAAGCCATGCAGCGTAAGTGGGACCAAGTGGAAGGGCTAATTGACCAGCAGCGCTTCGAGCATGTGAAGGCACTACTGGAGATCCAACTGCGTGACGCTATTCGCTGGCGCGACTCCTGCGTGCTTTACTTCTCGAGTGTTTCCGGCCGGCCCATACCGGAGCAATACCCGCAGCCAGAGCACGATCTGGAGCACTACAAAAAGCTTGAGCGCACCTTCTACGTGCCCGATCCCTGGCACCCGGCCAGCCGGAGCCGCGCTCTGAACTAATCCTCAGGGCTTCAACAAAAAGGCACCGAGGCCCCGGCCCGGTGCCTTTTTTTTGTTCCCCGTCACTGAGAAAGGTGGCGGAAAAGGGCACAATCAATACGTTAGAATGCACACGGGAAAGAGTCCTCGTCCTCTAACGGGCAGGGCTGTTGTACTTACCACTGATGCCGGAGAAAAGTCATGATCAACGTAATACGCTCATTCGCCGCAGCCGGGATGCTAATGTTGGCGCTACCTGCCGCGGCCATCGTGAATATCGAAGCGGTGCGCAACGCGGAGTTGGAGCCTGGAGTGAACGGTGAAGTCGGAATGTCTCTAAGCGCCATTCAGAGCGGTTCCGATGAGGTGAGATTGGATGCCAATGGACGCTTGGACTGGTTGCGCCCCGGGAGTCATAATTTTCTCGTGGCCCGAGGCTCCTACAGTGAAGTGAATGACGTATACCGGCGTCGGGGCATGGTGCATTTGCGTCACGTGCACGCATTGGGGTCGGACGCCATCTCCCCCTATGACGCTTTGTACAACTGGGAGGTGTTTGGTCAGAGCGCCAGAGACGACTATGCCTCTCTGCGTGAGCGCTCCCTGGTGGGCACGGGTACACGCTTGAACGGTGTGTTTGGTGAAGCGGTTGATCACGCGCTGGGCTTGGGCGTAATGTCAGAATGGCGCCAGGAAGTGGGGGATGCGGGCCGGGTTGATTCTCACGTTTGGCGCGCCAATATTTATCTGACCGCACGCGCGGAGGTGGGTGAGAACACTACTTTCGGATCCACCCTGTACTTTCAGCCCCGATTGAGCGACTGGGGCAATTTCAGTGCCATCGGTGAGTTCTTTCTGGACCACCCCTTGTCCGATCAACTGGCATTGCGCTTTGTGGCCTCACTGGTGCATTACAGTGAGCCGGCCCCTGGCGTCGATACCACGCGGCAAGAATACGGTTTTAGGGTTGTGTACCGTTTCGGCGGTTAAGCGTGTTTTATAGCCCTGCGAGCATGAGTTCGGGCGACGTCACCATGCCAAATATCGCCAGGGCGCCGGCAAGCAGGTTCACCCCTATGCAGCCGGCGCAACGGCCTTTGAGCCCCTGAATGGTACCGAAGATCGCTGCGAAGGCGCTTAGCGGCAAAAGAGCGTTGGCCAGGGTCACTGTGCCCAATACGGCAAGGACGCAGGCAATAAGGCCTGCGGCCATGCCGCCAGCCTGAATACCACTGACCCGACCACTGATTGCCGGTGTCTGGATTGCCTGTGTTTGGAGGGCGCGGTGGGATTGGAAATTGTTATGCATATTTTCCCCGACTGGCAAGATGGAATTTACGTCATCTTCCGGAGTTTGCCGCCAAGTGTCGTTCAGAATCACGTCCTTGCGTAAATTCGAACTTTCAAACCGGGGTGCATAGTAAAGGCTCGTTACCGTAAAAACTTGGCCGCGTACCAGCAACTGGCTTGCACCTCATAACCTTCGTCCTTCGCCCACTTTAGTCCATGCCGAACCAGTGCTTCAGCAATGCCTTGTCCGCGATAGGCTGCGGGCACGTAGGTATACGTGAAGTCCACGCTGCCCGGTTCAGAAGTACTCGTGAGCAGCCGGTATTCCAACACGGCGGGTTCGGAGTCTGTCGGCACGCTGAAACGCTGCTCCTTACGATGATGTTCAATGGCTATTTGCATCACGCCTCCTGGCCAGGGTCTTTCCTTATGGACCTATCGCGAAAGGGAGAGTTGCGGACGATTGCCACACCCCTCTGAAGGTACTACCATTGGCGCACTAATTTGGTGCAAGAGACAGCTTGGTGTCGAGACTTCAGCGTATGTTGGGTGAGAGCCGCGCCCTTTTGGGAATTGCGGGAAATACCACCAGTCATCGGGAAAAATGGGTTTCCTCCGTGGGTGCCTTTGTGGGCATCCTTGCGGTTTATGGCTTGTCGCTTTGGTACCTGGCAGACGTGGGCGCTCTGTTGATGTTAGCGTCCATGGGTGCCTCTGCCGTGCTGTTGTTCGCCGTACCTCACGGGGCCTTGTCGCAACCATGGGCGGTTATTGGGGGACACGTGGTTTCAGCCGGCGTGGGGGTGACCTGCCAGTTAATCATTCCTGAGCTGTTTTGGGCGTCCGCTTTAGCGGTCGGCGGCGCTGTGGCGGCCATGTACTACCTGCGCTGCATCCACCCTCCGGGTGGGGCGACCGCTCTGGCAGCCGTGATCGGCGGCCCGGATGTGTACGCCTTGGGCTATGCGTATTTAATTACACCAGTCTTGATGAATGCCCTTACCATCGTTCTGGTGGCTGTGTTGTTTAACGCGATTTTCCCCTGGCGCCGTTACCCCTTTCACTGGAGCCGTGGCAGTACTCCCCGCACGGCCCCCAGCCAATATCCCGGAGTTGCCCTCACTCAGGAGGATCTAGCGGCGGCAATGGAGCGTTTGAATTCCTATGTGGATATTACGACCGAAGAACTGACCGAACTAATGGAGCTGGCGCGTGAGCACGCTGAGCGCCAAGTTGAGCACCCGGAAACCGTGCTACCGGGAGGCTTTTACAGCAACGGTGAGCTGGGCAAACGGTGGTGTATCCGTCAGGTGATTGATGCCGAAGAAACCGGTAAATCGACGGATGGGCGAGTAATCTACAAAAATATTGCCGGTGGCGATAACTATGACACGGGTCTATGTACCCGCGAAGAGTTTCGGAATTGGGCCCGTTTTGAGGTAATCGAGCAAAACGGCCGCTGGGTAAAGAAAGGACTTTAAAAGCTGGCGTATCGCTTTACGAGGCTTCTTGACGGGGTCGTCCACGATGAGTAACTTTGTTAACGGATCAAAAATTGTTGTTGACGTGGAGGCCGGAATTCGTTGAAGCGGCGTTGGCGGCGAGTGGTTTGAGGTCAGCTTACGACGCACGCCCCCCGTACCAACGCAACGTGGATTAGTAGCGCTAAACGGCCTTCTACACAAGAGCGGCGGCTGCAACAAATGTTTGATGAACTGGCTTCGGGCGACCGTTACATGAACATGCCCTACGCAGGCGGAAGTCAAAACGGATCGACCGCCAAGGAGAAGTGATGCGACGCGCCACGGCGGAAGATCTTCCCCGTATTATTGCCATCTACAACGCAACCGATTCCGAGGGTTCAACGGTCGATACCGAACGGGCGAGTATCGAGAGTCGCCGACTGTGGTTTGAAACCCATTCCGATGTCCGTCCAATCTTTGTTCAGGAGCAAGAGGGCACCATTTCGGGCTGGCTCAGTTTTCAAGACTTTTATAGCCGACCCGCGTATAACGGCACTGCCGAGATCAGTGTGTACGTGGCCCCCGAGTATCATGGAAGGGGAGTTGGCTCGTGTTTACTCCAGGGGGCCATCGGCTGTTGCACGCGGTTACACATCCACAGTTTGGTCGCTTTCGCTCTCTCCGACAATGTCGCCAGTCTGGCGCTGTTTAAAAAATACGGTTTTTCACAGTGGGGGCTGCTGCCTGATGTGGCGGAGTTGGGCGGCCAACGACAAAGTTTAACCTTACTGGGTTTAAACGTTGCGCGTTGACGTGTTTCTTCCTTCTATCTTTTATCCAGTGTTCCTATGCGCTTCCTGGGAGTAAAAGTTCGTGAGTGCTGAGTGGTTGTCCCAGCTTCCCGTTGATGTGACGCCGGCTGCCACCAATATGGTGCTATTGGGCGCCATATTGTCCTTGAGCATCCTGGCCGATGCGGTCTCCAGCCACACACGCTTACCGCGTATCTCTCTGCTGGTGCTCATCGGAGTGGCGGTGGCCGTTGTTCAACAGTTGGTGTTGGGCATGCCTGCTGACGATCCCTTGGGCGGGTTAAGCGAGCCGCTCATTGAGCTAGCGTTGGTGATGGTGGCTTTTTTGCTGGGCAGCGAACTGACGGTTGAGCGCCTACGATCCACCGGGCCTTTGATCGGTTGGGTATCGCTGACTTCGGTGGTGGTGTGTGGAGGAACCCTCGCGTTGGGCTTGTTGCTGTTGGGCTTTCCCCTTGTGGTAGTGGTTGCCTTAGCGGCGATTTCAGTGACGACTGGGCCCGCCGTGGTGAGTGAAATGATCCACAGGCGCGGTGACGATCGGCTGCGGGCGCAAGTGTTGATGGGCTCGGTTGCTTTGTGCGACGCCTGGGGCATCATCCTTTTCGGGCTGGCCATGGCGTGGCTGGGTTGGTTGATTAACGCTGAAGGGCATACGGCTCTGATTTATTCCGGGTGGGAGTTAGGCGGAGCGCTGCTGCTTGGGGGCTTGGTAGGCGCTCCCGCCGCATGGCTAACTGGACGGCTAAAACCCGGAGAGCCCACCCAAGTAGAAGCCATCGCGCTGATGCTTTTGTTATCCGGACTGTCTTCCTGGCTGGGTGTTTCCGCTCTCTTGGCGGGTATGACGGCGGGGGTATTGGTGGTTAACCTATCTACCCACCACACGCGTTCCTTTAAGGAAATTGAACATATCGAATGGCCGTTTTTGGTGTTTTTCTTTGTACTCTCTGGCGCGGCGATAGATCTTTATGAGCTTGGCGATGCCTTGGGTTTGACCCTGGCTTATATCGTCTTGCGTTTGGTGGGGCGTTACCTGGGGGGGTGGTTGGGCGTGCGGTTAATTCAGAAACGCGGCGTCACCTTGCCACGCGATTTGGGCTTGGCGCTGACACCACAGGCCGGTGTTGCCATGGGCATGGCGTTATTGGTTGCCGACCGATTTCCCGAATACGCCACAGTGCTGTTGACCGTAATTATTGCCTCAACGGTCATATTCGAGATCATTGGCCCACTGATGGTGAACCGGGTATTGCGTCAACAATAACCCGGTTAGTTCAGAGCCCACTCACGCTTCGCCGTTGGAGGGGCAGTGAAATGCCTGCATAATCCGGCCGTCTTCCATGGAGTTCAGATGTACGTCAAAGCCCCACAAGCGGTGTAAGTGCCGAAGAACTTCCTGAGCCGACTCGTCCAGTGGTTTACGTTCGTGACGGCTATGATGCAGCGTAATGGAGCGGTCGCCGCGAATATCCACCGAATACACCTGAATGTTGGGTTCTCGGCTACCCAGGTTGTACAGTTCCGCCAGGGACTCTCGCACCGCGCGGTAGCCCTCTTCGTCGTGGATAGCGTCCACTTCAATATGGGCTTCCCGGTCGTCATCGACGATGGCGAACAGCTTCAGTTCTCGAATCACCCGCGGTGAGAGAAACTGCAAAATGAAACTCTCGTCTTTGAAGTTGCGCATGGCAAAGTGCAGCGTCTCTACCCAGTTGCTGCCGGCGATGTCCGGGAACCAGTGCCGGTCTTCATCGGTGGGCTCTTCGCAAATACGCCGAATATCCCTCATCATGGTAAAGCCCAGCGTGTAGGGATTAATGCCGCTGTAACCCGGATGGTCGAAGGGTGGTTGGTAAATAACCCCAGCGTGGGACTGCAGGAATTCCAAAATAAACCCTTCCGTGACCAAGCCCCGATCGTACATGTCATTGAGCAGTGTGTAGTGCCAGAAGGTGGCCCAACCCTCGTTCATTACCTGGGTTTGACGCTGCGGATAAAAATACTGCGCCACCTTACGTACAATGCGGACAATTTCCCGCTGCCAGGGCTCCAACAAAGGGGCGTTCTTTTCAATAAAGTAGAGCAGGTTCTCCTGAGGCTCGGGAGGATAGCGAAATGCCTCGGATAGCGCTTCGGCTTCTTGCTCTGGTGTTTTTGGGATAGTGCGCCAAAGGTCGTTCACTTGCTGTTGCAAATGCACTTCGCGCTCTTTTTGGCGGGAGCGCTCGGTTGCAGCGGAGATTGGTGATGGCCGCTTATAGCGATCCACCCCATAGTTCATTAGGGCGTGGCAGGAGTCCAGAATCTTTTCCACCGCACCCACGCCGTACCGCTCCTCGCAATCGGCGATGTAATTTTTGGCAAACAAAAAGTAATCGATAATGGATTCCGCGTCGGTCCAAGTGCGGAACAAATAGTTGCCTTTGAAGAACGAGTTATGACCATAGCAGGCGTGGGCGATCACCAGCGCTTGCATGGTCAAGGTGTTTTCTTCCATCAGGTAAGCGATGCACGGGTTTGAGTTGATCACCAGCTCATAGGCCAGACCCATCTGGCCACGCTTGTAGGCGTTTTCAATGGACACGAACTGTTTGCCGTACGACCAATGATGGTAACCCAGCGGCATGCCGGAGGCCGCATAGGCGTCCATCATTTGCTCGGAACTGATGATTTCAATCTGATTGGGATAGGTATCCAGACCGTATTCGGCCGCGATTTCCGCCACCGCCCGGTCGTACTCTTCGATTAATTCAAACGTCCATTCGGACGTGGTGGAAATGGGTTTGCGCACGCCCATAAATTAACCTGCCTGCTTGTGGGTGTCTTTATGGAACAGCTCGCGAAATACCGGATAGATATCCCGCGCGTCGGTAATTTGTTGCATGGCGAACAGCTCTGGAAAGCGGGCCTTGACCGATTGGTACTCGTTCCACAGTGCCTGGTGTTCCCGCTGGGTGATTTCAATGTACGAAAAATATTGTACCCGCGGCAATATGGATTCCGTCAGCAAGCGATGACAAATGGTGGAGTCTTCGTTCCAGTTGTCGCCGTCGGAGGCCTGGGCGCCGTAAATATTCCACTGGTCAGAAGGATAGCGGGCTTCAATGATTTCCTGCATTAAGCGCAGGGCGCTGGAAACTATGGTGCCGCCGGTTTCACGGGAGTAAAAAAATTCTTCTTCGTCCACTTCTTTGGCGCTGGTATGGTGGCGGATAAAGACCACCTCGGTGTGTTCGTAGTTGCGTTGCAGAAAAAGATACAAAAGGATAAAGAAGCGCTTGGCCATATCCTTCGTGCTCTGGGTCATAGAGCCGGAAACGTCCATCAAGCAAAACATCACCGCCTTGCTATGGGGGATAGGGTGCTTGACGTGCAAGTTGTACTTTAGATCGAAGGTGTCCAGCCAGGGCACCCGCTTAATTTTGGCACGCAGCGCGTCGATCTCCGCTTCGAGCTCGGTAATTCGATTGGGGTTGTGCAGTATATCCGTCTTAGCCTCTTCTTGAAGAAGCTCCTCCTCCAGTGCTTTCAAACGGCGACGCTTACCGGCGGTTAATGCAATGCGCCGGGCGTGCGCTGAGCGCATAGAGCGAACCACATTCATTTGCCCGGGATTGCCTTGATTGCTATAGCCGGCCCGGTGTCGGGTAAACTCGGTGCTTCCGCTAAGCTGCCGTTTGACCAGGTTTGGCAACTCCAAGTCGTCAAACATAAAGTCGAGAAATTCGGCCTGAGAGATTTGGAAGACAAAATCGTCCTGGCCCTCGCCCTGATCACTGGCTTCGCCGTCCCCACCGCCTCCGCCACCAGCGGGTGGGCGCGCAATACGATCACCGGCAATAAACTCTTTATTGCCGGGCAGAACGTTTTCTCTGTGCCCGCCTTTGCCATGCTGGAATACGGGTTCGTGCACATCCCGCGACGGAATGCTGATTTTCTCGCCTTGTTCCATATCGGTGATGGAACGCTGGGTCACGGCATCCGACACGGCCTTCTTAATGTGGTCCCGGTAGCGGTGTAGAAACCGCTGCCGGTTAACAGCACTTTTGTTTTTGGCGTTAAGACGTCGGTCGACAATGTGACTCATAAATACATACCCCTAAACAGATACTGATTCGGGCGAAAAAATCCATCAGTTCCTGCTGGCGGTACCCGCGATCCTCCGCTGGTTATTGCGACTTGCGCACCCGCAAATACCACTCGGAGAGCAGACGTACCTGCTTTTCAGTATAGCCGCGCTCAATCATGCGGGCGACAAAGTCCTGATGTTTTTTCTGATCCGCTGCCGACGCTTTGGCGTTGAAGGAAATGACCGGCAGTAGGTCTTCGGTGTTGGAAAACATCTTCTGCTCAATCACCGAACGCAGCTTCTCGTAACTGTTCCAGGCTGGGTTGCGGCCTTCGTTGTTGGCCCGGGCGCGCAGCACAAAGTTGACGATTTCGTTGCGGAAGTCTTTGGGGTTGCTGATGCCCGCCGGCTTCTCGATCTTTTCCAGTTCCTGGTTGAGAGACTCCCGATCCAGTATTTCGCCAGTATCCGGGTCGCGGTATTCCTGGTCCTGAATCCAGAAGTCAGCAAAGGTCACATAGCGGTCGAAAATGTTTTGCCCGTACTCGGTGTAGGACTCCAGATACGCTGTCTGAATCTCTTTGCCGATGAAATCCACGTAACGGGGGGCGAGATACTGTTTAATGAAACTCAAGTACCGTTCGCGCGTTTCCGCAGGGAACTGCTCCTGTTCGATTTGTTGTTCCAGAACATACAGCAGGTGTACCGGGTTGGCAGATACTTCGGTGGCGTCAAAGTTGAACACCTTGGACAAGATTTTGAAGGCAAAGCGCGTGGACAGGCCGCTCATTCCTTCATCGACGCCCGCCGAATCACGGTACTCCTGAATGGACTTGGCCTTGGGATCTGTGTCTTTCAGGCTCTCGCCGTCATAGATGCGCATTTTGGAATAGATGTTGGAATTTTCCGGTTCATTCAAGCGCGAAAGAATAATGAACTTGGCCAGCATGCGCAGAGTGTCCGGCGCGCATTGGGCTTGAGACAAGGAGCTGTTCTCCAGCAGCTTCTCGTAGATTTTCACCTCTTCGGACACTCGCAGGCAGTAGGGGACTTTAACGATATAGACCCGGTCCAGGAACGCCTCGTTGTTGCGGTTATTCTTAAACGTCTGCCACTCCGATTCGTTTGAGTGAGCGAGAATAACGCCGTCAAAGGGAATGGCACCCAAACCTTCGGTACTGTTGTAGTTACCTTCCTGAGTGGCGGTCAACAGTGGGTGCAAGACTTTAATCGGAGCCTTAAACATCTCCACGAATTCCATCAGACCCTGGTTGGCTCGGCTCAGCCCGCCGGAGAAGCTGTAGGCGTCGGGATCATTTTGTGGATAATCTTCCAGTTTTCGGATATCAACCTTGCCCACCAAAGCTGAAATATCCTGGTTGTTCTCATCACCGGGTTCCGTTTTGGAAATGGCCACCTGGTCGAGTATGGAAGGGTAGACTTTAACGACGCGAAACTGGCTAATGTCGCCTTCGTACTCATGCAGTCGTTTCACGGCCCAGGGGGACATGATGGTTTTTAAGTAGCGCTGGGGGATGCCGTAATCCTCTTCCAAAATAACGCCATCTTCGTCCGGGTTAAACAGGCCCAGGGGGGATTCAAAAATAGGTGAGCCTTTTAGGCAATAAATAGGCGTCTGTTGCATCAGCTCTTTGAGCTTTTCCGCCAGGGAGGATTTACCCCCGCCGACTGGGCCGAGCAGATACAAAATTTGTTTTTTCTCCTCCAGACCCTGAGCGGCATGCTTGAAGAAAGAGACCATTTTTTCGATACATTCCTCCATGCCGTAGAATTCGCTGAAGGCTTCGTAGCGTTTAATGATCTTGTTGGAGAAGATACGGCTCAACCTGGGGTCGCGGGAGGTATCCACTAGTTCAGGCTCCCCAATGGCCATCAGCATTCGCTCGGCCGCCGTGGCATAAGCGCTGGGGTCCGTTTTACAGAGATCCAGATATTCCTGGATGCTCATTTCCTCCTGCTGGGTGGAAATGTAACGGTCACGGTAGTGGTTGAAAATGGTCATCAATCAGTTCCTCACGCTTAACTTATTGGGCCTACGTCATACGGTAAATATTTGTCCGATTGGAGACAAGCCTGTGAGCCGCAGTGCCTATTTATAAGCATAGCTGCAAATTAATTTGTCGATACCCGTAAGCAAAAAAAAATTGCTGGTCCCGGCACTGGCCAGCTCAGGGAAGGCCCCAAGTGTGTCGCCCAAAAAAATCTGGCAACAATCAGGCCAAACTTGCCACGTCTGGCCGGCTTCAACCTTTGGACCGGAAAAAATGCGGAGTGTTGCCCTTGGCGGCAAAAAAACTGTGCGATAATGCCGCTGACGATTCAGCGGGCGGGTTTCTGGATAAACCCGCATCAATAGCCACTAACGGATTGGGAAAACTATGGTTTCAAGTACAGAGCAAGTAGTAGAGCGCGGCCAAATCCTGGTAACCGGTGGCGCCGGTTACATCGGAAGTCATGTGTGCGTGGAATTGATGGCGGCCGGTTACCAGCCGGTGGTCGTGGACAATCTGAGCAACAGCAACCCGGAAGCGCTTCGGCGTGTCGCCGAAATTAGCGGAAAGGAGCCGGTGTTTTATCGACTTGATCTGAACGACCGCGCCGGTCTTGAAGAGGTGTTCGAGAAGCACACTTTTGAAGCTGTGATGCACTTTGCAGGATTAAAAGCGGTGGGGGAGTCGAGTCAGATTCCTTTGACCTACTACCGGGAAAATGTCGGCAGCACCTTAACCCTGACGGAAGTTATGGCCAAGTTTCAGGTGTGGCGGCTGATTTTCAGCTCCTCGGCTACCGTGTACGGCGATCCGATCACTGTACCCATTGACGAAACCTTTGCGACCTCGGCCACGAATCCTTATGGGCGGAGCAAACTCATGATTGAGGAGATGCTTCGGGATGTCGCGGCCGCGCCGGACAGCCAGTGGCGGGTCAGTTTGCTGCGTTATTTCAATCCCATTGGCGCGCATGAAAGTGGCCAAATTGGGGAGGACCCGGCGGGCATACCGAACAATTTGTTGCCCTATGTTGCCCAGGTGGCCATCGGCAAGCTCCCCGAATTGAGCATCTTCGGAGACGATTACCCGACGGTGGACGGTACTGGCGTGCGCGACTACATACATGTGGTGGATTTGGCGCGCGGGCATGTCGCTTCGCTACAGGCATTGCTGGGCGCTGAGCAGGGGTGTTATACCTACAATCTCGGGACTGGTCGCGGTTACTCCGTGCTTCAGGTCGTCGAGGCTTTTGAACGGGCCAGTGGTCGGCGTGTACCCTACAAAGTGGCCCCTCGCCGGCCGGGTGATATTGCCAGTTGTTTCGCCAACGCCGACCTGGCGCGCCGCGAGCTGGGTTGGCACGCGGAGTTCAACCTGGAACGCATGGTTGAAGACGCCTGGCGCTGGCAGTCCCGAAATCCCGATGGTTATTAAATTCCTTTGCGATTAGTGAGCGTTCGAGACCACCTGCACTCTGGGACTTTGACGAAAGGGATGTGCTGATGCTGCTCCTGCTCTGGTTGTTGCTCGGCCTCGGTCTGTTAGGGATCGGTGGGGAAGCCCTGGTGCGCGGCGCCTTGGCGGCAGCGCGCCGGTTGGGCATATCGCCTCTGGTGGCGGGCCTGGTGATCGTCGGTTTTGGCACTTCAGCGCCGGAATTGGTGGTCTCCCTTGAAGCGGTGCTCAGCGACCGACCGGACGTGGCCCTGGGTAATGTGCTGGGCAGTAACATCGCGAACGTCTTACTGATCCTGGGTATCAGCGGTGTTCTGGTTCCCCTGACCATTAGCCGCGCTTCTCTGCGCCGCGATGGCCTGGCCATGTTGGGCGCCTCCCTGTTGTTTGTTCTCATTGCCCGCGACGGCGGCTTGTCCTTTCGGGACGGGCTCATGCTATTGGTGGCTTTGTTTGCGTACCTGCTCTGGGCCTATCGCACCGAGCGGGTGGCGCCGGAAGGGCCTGAAGCTGAGCTTCATCAGGCCTGGGCCGATGAGTTAATCCAAGTGCCACCCTCTTTATTGCTGATCAACCTGTGGGTAGTGGGCGGGCTGGTGTTCCTTCTGGTTGGGGCGCGAATGTTTCTCTATGGCGCCGTGGGGATGGGTGAGGCTCTGGGGGTACCGGAAGCCATTATCGGGTTAACCGTAGTGGCGGTGGGGACGTCCTTGCCCGAATTGGCAGTGGCGGTTGTTGCTGTGCTGCGCCGTCACGCGGACGTGGCGGTGGGCAATGTCCTGGGCAGTAATATCTTTAACCTGTTGGGCATTGCCGGTGTCTCCGCTATGGTTCAGCCTCTGACCATCACCGGCCGCCTAGCCACCCTGGATCAGTGGGTGATGCTCGGCGCGGCCGGGGCATTGATGGTCTTTCTGCTCAGCGGTTTACGCCTAAACCGACTGGAAGCAATTTGTCTGTTGCTGGTTTATGGGGTGTATCTGGGTGCCATGGTGCCCTAGGCCGTCACCAACTCCTTATCGGTCGCGAACGAGAGAGTGAAGGCGCGTGGGCCGACGTTGACGGTTCCGGTCATGCTCATCATGGAAAGCATGGTTTTGATGTTGTGTTGCCGGCAGTAGTCCCGGAAGGCCACCATGCGCGGATCATCCCGTATCTCGTCCAAAACCCCGCCGTAGCTCATGGCAATCACATCACTGGTCAGCCCTTGCTGGATCTGCCGGCGCGTGTGCTCGAACAGTTTCTCAACGGCCCCCCAGAAACCTTTGCCGGTATCTATTTTCTTGGTGTCGCCTTTGTGCAGCTGCACAATGGGGCGCAAGTTAAGCAGGCTGGCCAGTTTGAAATTGATCCAGGAGATATTGTTGTCGGCCTTGCGCAGATGACGACGATCCCGCATGTAGGATAAGTCATTGGGAACGATGTAGCCGTAAACCTCCTCCCGCATGGCGTCGATGGCGCGAATGGACCGGTTAATGGGCATTTGCTGTATTTTAATGCGCTTAACCAGTTCGTATACCAGAAGTGCGTGCCCGGTAAACATGCTCATACTGTCGTACAAGCGGATGCGGAAAGGCTGGCGACCCGGCTCGGCCTTTTCCATAGCCCGGAATTTGGGTTCGTTAATCATGGCCGCTTCAGAGACGCGCTTGAACAGCTCGCTCTTTTTACTATTGACGGTCACCACTTGCACTAAATCGTACTTGGGCAGCAGTCGCTGCTGGAGGATTCCGGTCATTTCGTCCACCGACAGGGGCTCCGATTGCGCCAGACCGAACTGTTGCCTGCTGTGATTCTGATAAAAATTCAGCATGCTTTTGGTGTTGCGATAGTCCATTTGCCGACCGCTGGCATGGCGGATGTAAATGGGCAGAATTTCAATATTGTGTTGTTTGATGAACTGGGCTGGGAGATCGCAGGATGAGTCCACGGCGATACACGTGCGAGCTGACATGGTATTCCCTCCACTGAAGGTCGAGCGCGCTGAACGATTCCTGTCTCGTCAGCGCGAGGGAGTCTCTGAATAAGTTCAAAGGTCCCTTGTTAGATTCGACGTCAGTATGGTGCGCTCTCGTGTATGAGCCCAGTGGGAAACTCCGTTTTTTGTTGTGCGGTAGTTTAGCGAGCGGATGTGCGATTTTGCGCACAAGAGGTGGGACATTAGCGGTTAAGAAGCCAGTGGAAAACGAAGCTCAAAACACGCCCCACCCAGGGATGAGCGGTCAATCCGCAACTGACCACCGTAGCTGGCGGTGATGTCAGCACTGACCGCCAAGCCAATGCCCTGGCCAGCTTGCAGGCTGTCGAGTCGGGTGCCGCGCTGCAGCACTTTGTCCCGATCTTCCAGCTCAATGCCGGACCCATCGTCTTCAATGTGCACAATGAGCTCACCTGCTGCCGTCCAGGCTTTGACCCTCACTCGGGTTCGGCCGTACTTGAATGCATTTTCCAGTAGGTTACCCAGCAGCTCCAGTAGGTCCTGCTCGTCACCGGGAAAGTGTACCTCCTGCTCCAGGTCACATTGGTGTTCGATGGCTTTGTCGCGGTAGACCTTGTCCAGGGCGTGTAACAGTCGCTGGAGAGCAGGCGCCAGGGGCGTGTACTGGTTGAGCCCTTGCTGTTGTCCGGAAACCGCCCGCTGGAGTTGGTATGAAACCACTTGGTTCATGCGCTCCAGTTGTTCTTCCAACGAGGCGCGTAACGCTGGGTCCGTGCTGGTATCTTCCAGGCGAGCGCGCAGTACCGCCAGGGGCGTTTTGAGGCTGTGAGCCAGGTTGCTTAGGCTGTCCCGGTAGCGCTGGCGCAGCGCCTGTTCCCGATCCAGCACTTGGTTTAGGTTGTCTACGACCCGCTGAAGCTCCTGAGGATGGCGACCGTGAATTCGCTCACTGGCACCGCTGTGCATGGCTTTGAGGGACGTGGCCAGCTTTCGCAGGGGTCTGAGCCCCCAGCGTAAAATGATGCTTTGGGCGATTAATAGCAGCAGAGCCGCCGCCCCCAGCCAGCGCCACAGTTGGCCCCGATACGCCGCCAGCTCGGCGGCGTAGGCGCTTTGATCGCGCAAAACGGCAAACCGAAACGGATGCTCGCTCCCGTCCTCCGCCTCCCAGATAACGTCGTAGTGGGCGCTCCAATGAGGTTCGTCAGCGAAGGTCAGGGTGGTGAGCACAAATTCCCCCGGCTGCGCCTGCGCGGACAGTGCTTCCCAGGGGGGCGGCGTGAGCAGCTGGGCTGAATTGGAGCGCCACACCGGTGTTCCGGTAACGTCGTACACAAACGCGTATAAGCCTGAGTTCAAGGGTTCAAAATCCGGTTCCATCAAAGCGGCGGGCATGCGCAAGGAGCCCGCATCGTCGTCCAGACCGGCGACGCTGAACAACAGGTAGATATGTCCCTGTAAGCGGGTTTCCGCCGATGCCTGCAAGCTGCGCTGAAAGGCCTGATCCAGCATGATCCCCGTTAAACCCAGAAAGGTGGGTAACAACAACGCTGAAGCGATAAACAGCCGTGCCCGCAGCGACCAAGCCATTAGTGGGAGCCGTCCTCGGGGACTAAGTTGAAGCGGTAGCCCATGCCGCGCTGGGTGCTGATCAGGTTCAGGCTTGAATCCGGGTCGAGTTTTTTGCGCAGGCGGCCAATAAACACTTCGATGACGTTGCTGTCCCGGTCAAAGTCCTGGGCATACAGGTGTTCGGTCAGTTCGGTTTTGGACACGGTCTTGCCCGCGTTCAAAGCCAGGTAGACCAGAGTGTTGTATTCGTAGCTGGTCAGCTCTACTGCTTCGCCATTGAGGCGAATCCGGCGGGCACTGGTGTCGATAGTCAGTGGGCCGAATTGCATGACCGGCGTGGCGTGGCCACTGGCCCGGCGCAAAAGGGCATTGATGCGCGCGCGCAACTCGGCCGGGTGAAAAGGTTTTGTGAGGTAATCATCCGCGCCGGCTTCCAGGCCTTCCACCTTATCCTGCCAGGCACCGCGGGCGGTGAGCACCAGAATCGGGTAATGGCGACGCTCCTCGCGCAACTGCCGAATCAGGCTTACACCGTCGAGCAGGGGCAACCCCAGATCGATTATGGCCAGGTCATAGTCGTATTCCTGGCCCAAAAACAGGCCTTCACGACCATCGGCGGCCAGGTCAGACGCGTATTGGTCAGCACTCAGCAAGCTTTGAATTTGCTCTCGAAGAGCGAGTTCATCTTCCACTACCAGGATGCGCACAGACTTTCCTCCTGCTCATCGAGTTATGATTTTGCCGGAGTTGCCATCGACGCGGACAGTTCGCATACGGCCGTTTTCCTGCAGGATTCTGACCTGGTAGATCACTCGCCCGTCGCGTTGACGAGCCTCTACCCCCATGACCCGGCCGCCGTACTGCTTGCGCACAATCTCCGCCGCATCGGCGGCGGCAATCTGAGCCCCGGCAGCGGTCCCGTTTTGCACCGATGCGGGGGCCGCCGTCTGGGCATAGGTCGCAGCAGTGCCTGGGCCGGCACTGACAAAAACGATCAGCATGCAGCTAAACAGACAGCGATAGATAATGGTGCGGCGCGGTGCCATAGATCAGTTCCAGGAAAGATGGATGGTTACGCTTATCAACCCGACGTTTACTGTCGCCGGAGTTACGGATTGTCGGGTGAATAGCATACCGCGTCCGGCTCAGGTTTACAGCGGTAGCCAACAAGATCAGAGGTCTGATCCTGTTGGCTCCTGGGTTATAGCGCTGGGCGAACGTTGACGGAGACCGGTATACGGCGGCCAGGATGTTGGTCGGTACGGGTCTGGTAATTACGCCCTTGGTAGCGATAGTCCACTCGGTAGCCTACCAACTGTCGCTCGGTTCGGGTTTGGTAGTGGGTTTCGCAGACTTCTCTGGCACTCCTGGTGTTGCCCCGGCTTATGTCCCGGCCAATGGAGGCGCCCAACAGCCCGCCGGCCAATGCGCCCACTTGTTTGTTGCGTTTCTTGTTGCCCAGCTCGTTGCCAATGGCAGCCCCGACGATGCCGCCCACGATCGTTCCGGTATGGGAGTCACTCCTTCTATTCGGGTGAGTTTCCACGCGGCAGTGGGTTTCGGGTATACGCTGCGTGACCCGCTCGTAAATGGGGTCGACTCGAGTAACCTGGGCGTAATCTCGGTAATTGCCCGCGCTGGCGTTTTGGGCCAACAACAGAGCCAGAGTCACACTGCCGAACAGGGTTTTCAGTTGGATTTTTTTCATCTCGGTGTCTCCTCAGTTTCGGGTGTTGGGCCACCCATGAGTTGAGAATACGACCGCCAAACTGAATCCAAGCTGAAAGTGCGGTTATTTTTACTTAAGTGCGGGCTTACGCCCCAAAAGCCCCGCCAAATCAGGGTATAATCTGCGAAATGCCCCAAGTTCAAACGGTTTTTGTCCCTATGTCCGAAACACGCGATGTGAAACAGTATATGGCCGACGTCGGCCGCCAGGCTCGAGCTGCGGCCCGCTTGGTGGCGGCGGCTTCATCCGGAGCCAAGAACGATGCTTTGCTGGCCATTGCCGAAGCGCTGGAAAATGCGCGCGCCACTTTGGTGGCCGAAAACCAGAAAGATCTGGACGCGGGGCGGGCCAAAGGTTTGGACGCCGCCATGCTGGATCGCCTAGCGCTTAAGCCCGCCACCATCGATGGCATGATTGAGGGCTTACGCCAAGTGGTGGCTCTGCCGGATCCCTGTGGCGCCATTACCGACCTCAACTATCGGCCGACCGGCATCCAAGTGGGTAAAATGCGGGTGCCCCTGGGGGTTGTTGGTATCGTTTATGAATCGCGGCCCAACGTCACCATCGATGCCGCCGCCCTGTGCCTAAAGTCCGGCAATGTGGCTATCTTGCGCGGTGGCAGTGAGTCCATTCACTCCAACACCGCCATTGCCGCCTGTATACAGCAAGGCTTAGCGCAGGCTGGCCTGCCCGAAGCGGCGGTTCAGGTGATCAAGACCACCGATCGCGCCGCTGTGGGTGAGCTCATTACCATGCCCGACTATGTGGATGTCATTGTGCCCAGAGGCGGGAAAAGCTTGGTGGAGCGCATCAGCCGCGAAGCCAAGGTGCCGGTGATTAAGCATTTGGATGGCATTTGCCATGTTTATATTGATGCCAAAGCCGACCTGGACAAAGCCCTTAATATTGCCGTGAACGCCAAGACCCACCGCTATGGCGTCTGCAACGCCATGGAAACTCTATTGGTGGACCGGGCCGTGGCCGGGCAAATACTGCCGCGCCTTGCCGAAGCCTACGCCGCCAAAGGCGTAGAGCTTAGAGGTTGCGAGCGCACCCGCGAGCTGATTACCGTTAAGGTGGCGACCGAAGAGGATTGGGCTACCGAATACCTAGCGCCCATACTGTCGATTCGCGTGGTGGATGACCTGGATCAGGCCATGGAGCATATTGATCAATACAGCTCAAAGCATACGGAAGCGATTGTGACCGAAGACTACACTCGGGCGCGGCGCTTTTTGAGCGAAGTGAACTCCAGCTCGGTGATGGTGAACGCGTCCACCCGCTTTGCCGATGGTTTTGAATACGGCTTGGGCGCCGAGATCGGTATTTCCACCGACAAGTTGCACGCGCGTGGTCCCGTGGGGCTTGAGGGGCTCACCTCTCAAAAATGGATTGTGCTGGGCGACGGCCAGATTCGTGAGTAAATCGACTGCGCTTGGGTCAAGGTGGTCGGACCGGTGAGCTGCACCACGTTAGGTTTTTTTGGCGGTACCTTTAACCCGGTTCACTTCGGGCATCTGCGTCTGGCCCTAGAGGTCAAACAGGCCCTGGAGCTGGACGAAGTGCGTCTGGTGCCTTGCCACCGGCCGGCGCATCGGGGAGAGCCGGAAGTCAGCGATGCCCAGCGCGCGGCCATGTTACGCCTGGCGCTGAGTGATTGCGCCGACTTACAGCTGGATACCCGCGAGCTGGAGCGCTCCGGCCCCTCCTACAGTGTGGACACTCTGCAGGGTTTGCGCGAGGAGTTGGGGCCAGAGACCAGCCTGTCCTGGATTATGGGCAGCGATGCCTTTGCGGGGCTGGATACTTGGCATCGCTGGCGGGAGTTGCTGGACTGGGGCCACATTGTGGTAGTAGCACGGCCCGGCTGGAAACTGCCCGAAACCGGACCCGTGGCCGATTGTCTTACTCGCCATCAGGGCCCGGCGGAAGTGCTCAGTGAAAAGCCGGCCGGTCATATTGTTGTACAGTCGCTTCGGCTTTTGCCCATATCGGCCACCGATATCCGCACCCAGATTGCCGCTGGTGAGTCTCCCCAGTTCCTGCTCCCGGATTCGGTTTGGCAATTCATCCAGCAGCACGGGTTATACGCTCGGGCTGCGCCTTAAGTCATTGTTTCTTATATAACCAACCATTAGTAGGTAGTGAATGTCCTCAGAGAAGAATCGCATCATTATTAACGCCCTGGAAGACCTCAAGGCGAAAGACGTTGTCCAGCTCGATGTGCGCGAGCTAAGCCAAGTTATGGACACGCTGGTTATCGCTACGGGTACCTCCAACCGCCACGTGAAATCGCTGGCCAACAACGTTGTAGTGGACGCGAAGCAGGAAGGACACCCTCCTTTGGGCGTTGAGGGTATGGAAAGTGGCGACTGGGTATTGGTGGACTTCGGGGATACCGTGGTTCACGTTATGCAACAGGAGACCCGGGATTTTTATGAGCTTGAAAAGCTCTGGTCTATGGAACCTAGCACCCGTTCTGAAACCTAAAGAGCGGAATCCGGTCCAATGCGTGTTCGTCTGATTGCTCTAGGTACCAAAATGCCCGCGTGGGTGGAAACCGGCTATGCCGATTACGCCAAGCGCTTGCCTCGGGACTGGGCCATAGAGTTGGTGGAGTTGCCTCTGGCGGCGCGGGGGAAGAGTACTTCCCCGGCGATGGTCATGGAAAAAGAGGCGGACGCGATGCTGGCGGCCATTGGTAAGGGCGACCGTGTGATTGCTCTGGAAGTGGCCGGCCGGCCGTGGAGCACTGAGCAATTGGCGGAACAGTTAAGTCATTGGCGTATGAGCGGTTCGAATTACAGTTTGTTGATCGGGGGGCCGGACGGTCTTGCTCCCCGTTGTCGCGCAGCGGCGGACATACAGTGGTCGCTTTCGCCCTTAACGCTGCCGCACCCGCTGGTGCGCATTGTGGTGATTGAGCAGCTTTACCGCGCTTATTCGATATTGAACAATCACCCATACCACAAGTAAATAACAACAGGGTGCGGTACAACCGCATCCCCCAGCAAGACAAGCATTCAATTCTCGAGGCACGATGTCTGAATCCCACCGCTTTAAAGACCACCACCGAGAGGAGCGGATTTTTTTCGTGCGCATGGTCGTCGCAGGGGTCATTATGGCCTTGGCGATGGCATTGCTTATAGGGCGCTACTACAGCTTGCAGGTCATCAGCCATCAGGAC
Source organism: Marinimicrobium hydrolyticum (assembly GCF_030848505.1). GTDB lineage: Bacteria > Pseudomonadota > Gammaproteobacteria > Pseudomonadales > Cellvibrionaceae > JAVDDU01. Next base: position 19,538 of record NZ_JAVDDU010000003.1, on the reverse strand, counting down.
TACGCCACCCGTTCAGATCGAAACCGGGTGCACGTTCAGCCGGTTCCGCCCACGCGCGGCCTGATTTCTGACCGCAACGGGGAATTACTTGCCGGTAACCGGCCCATCTACATTCTGTCTGTTATCCCGGAACGCATCTCCAATCTGGATGAAACGCTTAAGCGGCTCAAACCGCTGGTGCGTATTACTCCCAGTGACCTGGAAAAATTCTACGATCAGCTTCAGCAGCCCCGCAAACCCTTTGCGGCGGTGCCATTGCGCTACCAGCTTAATGAAACCGAAATAGCGCGCTTAGCCGTCAACGAGTTCCAGCTGGAAGGCGTGGAAGTGGAGGCTCAACTGGTTCGCTATTACCCCCAGCACGAGCTGTTTGCCCACAGCATTGGTTATGTTGGAAGGATCAGTCAGTCTGATCTGGCCCGTTTTGCCGAAGATGATCTGCGCCGCTACAGCGGTACTCACTCTATTGGTAAAAACGGGTTGGAAGCTCAGTATGAACGCGAGTTGCTGGGTGAAGTGGGCAACCAGAATGTGGAAACTAATGCCCGCGGGCGGGTCTTGAGGGTACTGGGCCGGGTGGACCCCAAGCCTGGCAAAGACCTGGAACTGCATATGGATTTGAATTTGCAGCGCACAGCCGCACAGGCAATGGAAGGCCGTCGCGGTGCTGTGGTTGCGTTGGATGTGGAAACCGGTGGCGTTTTAGCGGCCGTGAGTCTGCCCAGTTTTAACCCCAACTTGTTCGTTACCGGTATCAGTTTTGCCGACTTCAGAGCTCTAAATCAGTCTTTGGATTTACCTCTCTACAATCGCTTTTTGCAGGGGCAATATCCTCCGGGCTCGACTCTCAAGTCGATAATCGGTCTGGCGGGGCTCCATCATGATGTTGTCGACACGGAACACTGGGTGCGCGACCCAGGATTCTATCGGTTGCCCAACAGCAGCCGGCTCTATCGGGACTGGCGCCGCACCGGGCATGGGCCTCGGGTAGATATGATGCAGGCTATGGTCGAATCCTGCGACGTTTACTACTACGACCTGGGCCATCGCATGGGCGTAGACCTCATGCACAGCTTTGGGATCCGATTTGGATTGGGGAATTTAACCAAAATAGACCTACCCTCGGAGCGTCGCGGTATTTGGCCCTCCCGTGAGTGGAAGCGCGGCGCTCGCGGCGCTGCGTGGTTCCCGGGGGATAATTTAAATATGGCCATTGGCCAGGGTTACACCCTTACCACCCCTTTGCAGCTCGCCGTCAGTACCGCGACCCTAGCCAATCGAGGCAAGCGCATGCGGCCGCAAGTGGTCCGCTCGGTGGGTGGTGTTGAGCGTCCCCCGATCGTGGACGAGTATGTTGAGATTGATGACAAGCACTGGGACTTCATGCTCAAAGCTATGGAAAACGTGGTGCATGGTCAGCGCGGCACAGCCCGGAGCATGCGGGTGGGGGCCGAGTACCGCATGGGCGGGAAAACCGGTACATCCCAAGTCGTGGCGATTCCTCAGGGGGAGGAATACGACTCGGAAGCCCTGCAAGAGCGCCATCGTGATCACGCGCTATTTGTCGGTTATGCGCCCGCGGACAACCCCAAAATCGCGGTGGTGGTGATCGTGGAAAACGGTGAATCCGGCGGCGGCGTCGCCGCACCGATCGCGCGCAAGCTGTTTGACGCCTATCTGAATCAACAGTATGCGCAACCGCTTCCTCACGAAGAGCCTATGGCTGGATTCTTGGGAGGCCGACCATGAGTAATCAGGATTTTCTCCGGCGGCTGCCCTCCGCCAGCCAGGGGCTCCGGCGTCGCGACCGCATACAGCAGCGCTTGCACTTGGATTTTGTTTTGATTCTGTTGCTGACGATCGTGACCATTTACGGGCTGATCGTGCTCTACAGTGCGAACGGTCAGAGCGTGACGGGCATACAGCGGCAGGGCATCTATTTTATTGTTGCCTATGTGGCCATGTTTGCGGTGGCGCAGGTGCCAGTGCATGTGTTGCGCCGTATTGCGCCGTGGGCCTACGCCGGGGGCGCGGTCCTATTAGTGTTGGTTTTGTGGATTGGCGTGGGGGCTAAAGGCGCCCAGCGTTGGCTGAGCTTTGGCGGCTTCCGTTTTCAGCCTTCCGAATTTATGAAATTGGCGGTGCCCATTGCGATTGCGGCCTACTTTGGCCAGCGCCTTTTACCACCCAGACTCAAGCATGTGTGTGTGGCCTTGGTCCTCACTGCGGTACCGGCGGTGCTCATCGCGCGGCAGCCAGATTTGGGTACCGCGTTGCTGGTGACGTCGGCGGGTCTAATGGTGCTGTTTTTCTCCGGGCTGCCCTGGCGTTATGTGGGCGTGGCCTTCGGCACTTTGTTGGTCAGTATCTGGCCCATGTGGCAGTTCGTGCTCCACGATTATCAAAAGCGGCGTATTTTGACCTTGCTTGATCCGGAGTCGGATCGTCTGGGTGCGGGCTGGAACATCATTCAATCCAAAACCGCCATAGGCTCGGGCGGCACCTCCGGCAAGGGATGGTTGGAGGGGACCCAGTCACAGTTGGACTTCTTACCCGAAGGGCATACGGACTTTATCATTGCCGTGCTGGCGGAGGAGTTCGGTCTGCTGGGGGTACTTTTTTTGTTGACGCTGTACGGTCTGATTATCGCCCGTTGCATGGCTATTGCGCTCAAATCCCAGGACAGTTTCAGCCGGCTGCTCGCGGCCAGCTTAACCGTAACGTTTTTTGTCTACGTATTTGTCAACGTCGGTATGGTGTCCGGACTTCTGCCGGTGGTGGGGGTGCCCTTGCCACTGGTCAGCCAAGGCGGAACGGCAGTGGTTACCTTGATGACGGGCTTCGGCATATTGATGGCTATTGCCACAGAGCGTCGGCGAGTGACTCGGCATATATAAAGGAGGGGCGAAGGCCCAGGAGCAATGGTGATAACACAAAACAGAATGAAGCAGTGGCTTTGCTGCGCCGTTAGTGCACTGATGATCGTGGGGGTGGCTCATGGTGCACGTGCGGATTATCGCTTCCACCCTGAGGCCAAGACGTTTATTGAGGAAATGGTGAATGACTACGGATTTGCCAGCGATCAGGTGAAGGAGTGGATGTCTCAAGCACAAAAGCAGCAGAATATCCTCGACGCTATTGCCCGGCCAGCTGAGCGAGTGCGAAGTTGGCGAGATTACCGGCCCATTTTCGTGGCGCCGCTGCGAGTGAATAACGGCGTTAAGTTCTGGCAGGAGCACCGGGAGGCACTGGAGCGGGCCGAGCAAAAATACGGAGTGCCGGCGGAAGTTGTGGTGGCGATCATTGGGGTAGAAACCAACTACGGTCGCAACATGGGCAGCCATCGGGTGATCGATGCTTTGACCACACTGGCTTTCGACTATCCGCCGCGCGCACCTTTCTTCCGCAGCGAGTTAAAAAATTACCTATTGCTGACACGCGAGCACGAACAGAACCCGTTGGATTTTAAGGGGTCCTATGCTGGGGCCATGGGCTATGGGCAGTTTATGCCGTCCAGTTATCGCCATTACGCAGTGGATTTTGATGGTGACGGTTTTGCGGATATTTGGAACAACCCCACCGATGCCATTGGCAGTGTCGCCAACTATTTCAGTGTGCACGGCTGGCGGCCGGGTGAGCCGGTACTGTTCCGAGCCCGCCAGGAAGGTTCTTTCCAGGCCGTGGGTATGAACCGGATTGATCCACCTTCAACCCCTTTGTCCGAATGGCGTGAGCGCGGCCTAGAATCACTTTTGCCGCTGCCCGATGACACCCCGGCTCAAGCGCTGCAGTTGGAAGGAAGTTTTGGCGAAGAGTTTTGGTTTGGAACACAGAACTTTTATGTCATAACCCGATATAATCGCAGCCACATGTATGCCCTGGCTGTGTATCAACTGAGTCAGGAAATAAAAACCGCGATGGAGACAGCTGAGTGAAGCACGGGATCGCTGGCGTATTGATTTTAAGCAGTCTGTATTTAGTGGGTTGTAGTTCCTTGCCTACTGTGGAACGGGAGCCCGAAGAAGAGCGGGACCGGGGGCCCGCGCAGCCAGTTGACTTGTCACACGTGCCGGACGCTGTTCCGCGTCAAGAGGTTCGCACTCGCGCTGGTAATAGTAACCCCTACACAGTGTTGGGCCGAACCTATCATTTGCTGGATGACGAGACAGATTACAAAGAGCGGGGCATTGCGTCCTGGTACGGTAAGAAATTTCACGGCCGGTACACTTCCAATGGCGAAGTGTATGACATGTATGCCATGACCGCGGCCCACAAGAAACTGCCCATACCGTCTTATGTACGGGTGACTAACTTGGACAATGGCCGCAGCGTTGTGGTGCGAGTCAATGACCGCGGGCCATTTCACGACGGCCGTATCATTGATTTGAGTTACGCGGCTGCGCAACGACTCGGCTTTGTCGACCAGGGCACGGCACCGGTCGAGGTGGAAATCATCGTCCCGGACGGTAAGGCTCCGGCACCATTGCGGGTAGAAAACTCCGGGGGTCACGTTGAAGGCGGAGCTTTCTTGCAGGTGGGCGCTTTCTCGTCCGAAACGGCCGCCCGCGCTCAAGCTGACCGGGTGTCGGGTTTGACCGATCAAGAGGCGTTGGTGATTTCACCAGCGGGTGACGATCAGCTTTATCGGGTGCGTCTCGGACCTTTTACCGAGACTACACAGTTACACCAGGTGCAGGAACTCCTGCGTCAGGGAGAAATCAGTCAGGCTCACATCGTCTACGATCGATGAAGCAAGGCTGGTTAAACGTTTACGTAAGTTCAAAAAAGAGTGACTTTTCAGCATGTTAAAAAAACTCCTCATGGCGGGATCGCTCCTGCTTGCTGCAATCAGTGTTCAGGCGCAACAAGTGCTGATTCCCGCTCCCCCCCGACTTTCGGCAACAGCGTACATTCTGATGGACGCTGTCACGGGACAAGTGCTGGTTGAGCACAATGCTGACACGCCCGTGGAGCCGGCGAGTTTGACCAAGTTGATGACTGGTTACATCGTCTCCGCAGAAGTTTCTCAGGGGCGTATCAGTGAAAGCGATATGGTGAACATCAGTGTGAAGGCGTGGCGCAAGGGTGGCTCGAAGATGTTCGTCCAGGAGGGGACACTGGTATCGGTGCAAGACCTGCTGAGAGGTGTAATTGTTCAGTCCGGGAACGATGCCAGCATCGCTTTGGCCGAGCATGTTGCGGGCAGTGAAGACGCGTTCGTCGATATCATGAACCAAAAAGCTGCGCTGTTGGGTATGCACAACACCGTGTTCAAGAACTCTACGGGCTGGCCCGCCGAAGGACATATCACCACAGCTCGGGATCAGGCGATTATGGCCAGGGCTGTGATCTATGATTATCCAGAGCACTACGCCAAGTACCGGGAAAAGTATTTTTCCTACAACGGCATCAACCAGGCCAACCGCAACCGCCTGTTGTTTCGGGATGACACGGTGGACGGACTGAAAACCGGCCATACGCAAGCCGCTGGCTATTGTTTGGTTTCATCCGCCATGCGGGATGGCATGCGCCTTATTTCCGTGGTGATGGGAACCACGAGTGAAGCGGCTCGCGCGGCAGAAACCCAGAAGCTTCTGTCTTATGGCTTCCGTTACTATCAGACTCAGCCGGTGTACGCCGCTGGCGAAGAGCTGCGGCGCAGCCGAGTGTGGGCAGGCCAAAGCAATGAGTTGGCTTTGGGCGTCGCCGAGGATTTGGTGTTGACGGTTCCGCGCGGTAGTCAGAACTCCCTTGAAGCCAAGATGCATATTGATGACACCATCAAAGCGCCGATTAGCAAAGGCCAGGAGTTGGGCAACCTGACCATCGACCTCAACGGCGAGCGTCTGGCGGATGTACCATTGGTAGCCATGGAGGCGGTGGCAGAAGCTGGCTTCTTCTCGCGCTTGTGGTCCAATATCAAACTGTTTTTTATTGGCCTGTTTAGTTTCTAAAAGCCCTGGGGAGGCTGGCCTAGCGCCAGTCTCCCACTCACCTCCCGGCGTGAATCTGTTACCATAGGCGTCAGCCAAATCTGCTTTCAAGAGGCTTATGCTGCCATGGCCGAACCCAAAGCGCCCAAAATTGAATTTCCCTGTCACGACTACCCCATAAAAGTATTGGGAGATGCCGGTGATGAGTTGCAACAGTTGGTAATTGAAGTCATGGAGCGTCATGCTCCCGGATTCGATCAGACGTGCTTAAAGATTCGCGACAGCCGCAACGGTCGCTATCAATCTTTCACGGTATGTATCACTGCCACTGGCGAAGACCAGCTGCGGGCTATCAACGACGATCTGCGCGCTAGCCCGTTAACCAAAATGGTGATCTAGTGTTCGATTCGGAGCGCTTGCGGGTGCAGGATCTCGGCCTGCGGGATTACTCGGAAACCTGGCAAGCCATGAGCGAGTTCACCGCCCAGCGCAGCGCCGACACCCCCGATCAACTGTGGCTGGTGCAACACGCCCCGGTATTTACTCAAGGTCAGGCCGGTAAGCCGGAGCATTTATTGTTGCCGGGCGATATTCCCGTAATTCAATCCGACCGAGGTGGGCAGGTAACTTACCACGGCCCCGGACAGTTGGTAGCCTATCCCCTGTTGGATTTGCGCCGTCTGGGACTGGGCGTCCGTGATTTGGTCACGGCCCTGGAGCAGATTCTGGTGACGGTGCTCGCCAGTTACGACATTGAGGCTTACGCGAAACCGGATGCGCCCGGCGTCTACGTCGCCGGCGACAAAATTGCCTCCCTAGGCCTCAGAGTACGCCGAGGCTGCAGTTTTCACGGCCTGGCTTTGAATGTCGATATGGATCTGGAGCCCTTCCAGCGCATCAATCCCTGCGGCTACAACGGCCTAAAGATGACTCAAATCCACCAATTGGTCTCAGCCCCGCCTACCCTGGAAGAGGTACAGGAGCGACTGGTGGCCGCTTTCGTACAGAAATTGGGCTACTAATCAGGTACAATTCGCTTCCCCGATGTCCCCGTAACAGAGATGGAAGATGTCCGATACTCCAGAGCTTCAGCCCGTCAAACGCACCCGGCGCCTGCGCCAGGGGGAAAAGCTACGCGATGCCGATAAGGTCGAGCGCATTCCCGTCAAGGTGATTGCCTCCGACAGCGTGGCGCGCAAACCGGATTGGATTCGGGTGCGGGTGCCGGCCTCTCCGGAAGTGGATCGGATCAAAAAAATCTTACGTAAGAACAATCTATCGTCCGTGTGCGAGGAAGCCAACTGCCCCAATCTGGGGGAGTGCTTTAGCGGTGGTACCGCCACCTTTATGATCATGGGCGAGATCTGCACCCGTCGCTGTCCGTTCTGCGATGTGGGCCACGGTAAACCCAACCCCCTTGATGCCGACGAGCCACGTCATTTGGCCGAAGCCATTGCCGAGATGAAACTGAAGTATGTAGTGATTACTTCGGTGGACCGGGATGACCTGCGTGATGGCGGTGCGCAGCATTTTGCGGATTGTATTCGGGAGTCGCGCATTCACAGCCCAAATTTGCAGGTGGAAATTCTCACTCCGGACTTTCGTGGCCGCATGGACATCGCGCTGGATATTCTCGAAGCCGAAGCTCCGGATGTGTTTAACCACAATTTGGAAACGGTGCCCCGTTTGTATCGTCAGGCTCGGCCCGGTGCTAACTACAATTGGTCTCTTGATTTGTTGAAGCAGTACAAAAAACGCCGACCGGATGTTCTCACTAAATCCGGTCTTATGGTGGGCCTGGGAGAGACTCGGGAAGAAATCCTGGATGTAATGCGCGATATGCGCGCTCATGACATCGATATGCTGACCATCGGTCAGTATCTTCAACCCTCCAAAGACCATCTGCCGGTGGACCGTTACGTACACCCGGATGAGTTCGAAGAGTACACCCGCCTGGCTCATGAATTGGGTTTCAAACACGCCGCCTGCGGTCCCCTGGTGCGCTCCAGCTATCACGCGGACAAACAAGCTCATGGGGAAGAAGTGGGGCGAATAGACGCCCTGCTGAAAAGCGCTGAATAATCCGGGCCAATCGCAGCCTTATCAGACAAGCGTCATCCTCGCGCAGGCGCACTGCTGTCCGGAATAAATATCGGACTAGCGACTTCGTAAGCAAGTCCCCGGGCCGCGCAGGGTGAGTGTTCAGCAAACGTCGTGGATCCATCCCTGGAGACTGCCTCAAAAGGTCCCTCTTTTGAGGCTTGCTGAACACTCACCCTGCACGTCCCTGGTAATCCCAAGTTTCCGAGTTCTTTTCCGCAAACCCCACCTGCCGCCGTCATGACTGGAATTATCGGGGCGGTAAGAGGGGCTACAAAGGCGATTCGCAGGAGGCTTTTCGAAACTCTCACAAGAGGGAACTCGCGGCCGGCGCTCCGGTGAGAGAGCCCCCACGGATGGGGCCTACTCGGGTTTTGGCGCTCTGGGTTTTACCTAACCTTGTGGCTCAAGAGTCTCTGCTTCCTTATTTCCCGAAACTTCCAGGATGGCACGGCGGAGAGTGGGGCAGGCATTCCCGGACTGTCGCAGACAGGATGTCTGCGTCAAGCCCCCACGGACGGGTTCACGGCGTGTCCGGGAATGCCTGCCCCACTCGCAGCACTCGACCAGAGCTCCAGTTTTCAGCGCTAGATCAAGCCCCGGTTTTCTTGGATACCTCGCAGCACTAAACCAAAACTCCCGAAAGCCAAAAACCGTTTGTCTTACTGGCGAATGAATACACACTTCGACGTTTAACAAGGCAAAAAAAAGCCCCGCAAAAGCGGGGCAAAATGGTACGGAAAGGTAGGAGATTGACTAACTGTATGTCTTAGAAATCCACCCGCAGGCTGAGACCGTAGCGACGGTCACCCAGGTAGCTGTCACGATGCCGCGTGGTGTAACCCTGATAAGTGTCGTTACGGCTGTCGGTCAGGTTTACCACATCGAAACGCAGGCTCATGTTGTCGGTGACATCCCACGATACCGAAGCATCGAGTTGACCATAATCCTGGTTATAAATGGGCAGATTGCCGGTGCCGTTACCCGAAGTAGTGATCAGGTAATCGTCCCGCCAGTTGTAGGCCAGACGGAACGCCCAATCGCCGGACTCGTACATGCCCACCAAGTTGTAGCTGTGCTTGGACAAGCCCTCCAGGGGAACCAGCAACGCGTTGCCGTCGATATCTTCGGCGAAGGGGCTGGGCGCCTCACTGTCAACGTAAGTGTAGTTAGCCTGGCCACCAAAACCGTTCCAAGGAGCGGGCAAGAAATCAAAGAACCCGGAAACGCCCACCTCGAAACCTTGGATTCGACCGTCTTCACCATTGAGCGGCACGTTCGAGGTGAACGGCCCACGATCGGTTTCTCCAGTGATCGGGTTCTCGTAATCAAAATCGCGTGAGATGGTGCCGTTGGCGATAAAGTTCTTCACGTCTTTGTAGAAGACCGTACCGTAAGCCATGCCTGACTCAGAGAAGTACCATTCCAATGCCGTGTCGAACTGGTTGACTTCCATGGGCTCCAACTCGGGGTTACCACCGCTGGCTGACCGGTTACTGATGCTCGGTGCCACGTAGTCTGGTGTACCAAATTCGCCGGAACCGTTGTCAACAGAAATGTTCAGGTTGATGTTTGGATCCATCTGGTCGAAGCCAGGACGGCTGAGGCCCTGAGAAGCGGCGAAGCGCAAGTACAGGTTGTCCTGAAGGGACCAACGCACGTTCAAGCTCGGCAGAACATTGACGTAATCGTTAGTGAACACCGCGTCCAGGTACTCACAGTTGCCCCCGTCGGCATCGCACGAAGCCGTGACACCGGTAGACGTTACGCGTGTCTCTACGACCCGTACACCCACGTTACCGTCGACCGGGATGCCGAAAGTTTCGCTGGAGAAATTCACCATACCGTAAGCGGCCAGAGTTTGTTCTTCCTGGTCATTGATCTGCTGTGGGCCGTACTCAGGAATGCCGTCCAACCGGAATTCGGGGTTCGGGTGGTTGCGAGTCATGAAGCGTACGGTTTCATCGCTGAGGCTTCCGGCGAGCTCTGGCGTAGCGGCCAAAGTGGTGCCGAAGACGTTGGCGTTGCCGCGCATAAAGTCGTCAAACTGGTTGCGACCCCAGTTGGCGCTGCCGTCGGCGTTTTCGAAGCGCGGGTCATCCAGAGGGAATTCAGCACCCCAGTTGGCCTGGTTGCTCCAGTCCTCGGGTTGCAGGTTGTTGGGGTTACACTCTGGAGTGAGTGGGCCGCCGGTTCCCCAGTCGGTACAGGTCCAGTCTGCCGCGTCCACGGTTGTCCAAGTGCCCCACTGCAGGGACTTGGTTTCCGCCTGGCGGTCGGAGTAACGCACACCACCGGAAACGGATTCAATCAGACCGTGACCGTGGAATTCCCACACACCGTCCAGACGTACGGCGGTTTGGGTGCCTTCACTTTCCTGCTGGTGCGGAAGAATCCAGCCCCACTTGTAGTTATCCGGGTTCGACAGATCACCCGTAGCTGGTTGGCTCGGGTCAGCGGCGCGAACATTCATGCCGGGGAAGTTGCCAGTTAAATCCATTTCCAGTACTGGCGCGGTGGCGTTGGTACTGACAATAAAGTTGCTGCCTTCGGTTTTAGCGCGCACGTGCTGCAAATCACCGCTGAGCTGGAATTGGTCGTTCACGTTCCACACGAAGCCGGCCGCCAGATCGTCGGTGACCGAATGACGATGGTTCAAGTCGGTGTTTGAATCAATGTTCACACCGGCGAATGAGCCGGTGAGCATTTCGCCCCGGTGGTTGAAGTTAAAGGCAGCCGTATCGTGGGGCACTAGGTTGCCGTCATCCTCGGCGGGCAGAAAGGCAAAGTAGGAATAGTTGTATACGTCCAGGGTGTAATCGGAGCGAATGTACTGAGCGTAAAGCTCCAAGTCTTCGGTCGGGCTCCATTGGAACGCGGCCGCACCACCAAAGCGCTCGCGATCACCGAAACGGCTGCTGATACCGCCGCCGGCCGGAACAAACACGTCTTCTCCCTCAACACCGCCGAACTCGGCGGCGTCGCGCTGCCAGTAGGGCTCGGTGGAGACAGTGTCACCACGGAAGGAGGCTTGCTGGTAGGAGAGGTTAAGCAAGAAACCCATTTCGCCAAGGCCGGTGTCCCAGCGGGTGCTGAACAAGCCGGAGACGTTGGGGTTGGTTTCGTTGATCAGGTCGTAATGGGTAGCACCAACGGTGCCGCTGATCTTGGTGCCGTCAAAGTCGAATGGCTTGAAGGTGCGCAGATCGACGGTGCCGCCGATGCCGCCTTCGATCATTTTGGCCGAGGGATTCTTGTACACGTCCACACCGGCCATCAGCTCAGCGGGCACGTCTTCAAAGCTCAAGCTACGGCCTTCGTTGGCGGTGAAGCTGGAACGACCATTGAGTTCGGTACGAACCTGAGTCAAGCCGCGAATGGCAATACCGCTGCCTTCACCCAAGTTACGGGTAATCTGCACACCAGAAATCCGTTGCAGGGTTTCAGCCACGTTGGTGTCGGGTAGCTTGCCGATATCTGTGGAGACGATGGAGTCCACAAACTGCTCGGAGTCACGCTTGATGGCTTGGGCGGTAATGACGCTGGCCCGATGACCGGTAACCAGTATCTCTTCCAGGGTTGCCTCTTCAACGGCATCACTGGTGGTTTGTGCCAAGGCGGGGGAGACCGCGCCCATGGCGCACAAAACCAGTGCGGATACGCTAGTGGTTAAACGTGGGCTGGATTTAGGCCAGCGCGTTGCTTGACTGGGGTTGAGCTTCATAGTGCTTCCTCATGCTTTCTTATGTGTAGGCTGGCTTAAGATTGACCAGCTCTTGGGAGATGTCATGTTCTAGAGCGTATTTATATGACATTTAACTGCAGTCTCCCTTTATACCTATAAATTTTTATATATACAATTTTTTTCTTATACAAAATCGTCCGATGGGGGCGTGATCTTATGCCTCGGGGGCTGCAGATGGGGTTTGAAGGGGGAAAGGCTGAGGCATAGCGCCACTTCCAGGGCCCTGGTGGGCCCCGGAAGGTCTGGGGAAGATCGAAGTGGAGACTTAGGCTTCGGCGGGTCCGCCGAAGGATTTCAGTAGAGCTTCAACCAGGGCAGAGAGCTCCAGGGCCATAAAGGCAAATTCGGCGTCGAACTGCTCCGCAGCGGATTCGGGGTCCCGCTCCAAAGCTTGGTCTTTGAGGGTATCTTCAAATTTCAGTTGCTTAAGTGCGAACTGATCATCCAGTACAAAGTGAATACTATCCTTCCAGGTCAGGGCCAGTCGGCTCACGTACATGCCGCTGTCCAAGTGGCTGGCGACTTCGGGGGCGGTCAAATCCTGGTGTCGGCAGCGTATAACCCGACTGTCTTTGCCGGCCTGAAGCTCACAGTCCTCGCCCAGTTCAAAGTCCTGGGGCGGCTCCCCTGTACGCAGCCATTCGGTCATGATTTGAGTCGGTGCGCTCTGGGGCGTTAGGGGGATGACTTTGAGGCTGCCCAAAGATTCCCGCAATTGGCTGAGCAGATCTTCCGCCCGTTTGGCAGATGCGGCATTGACGACAATCAGGCCTTCACGGGGAGCAATATACGCAAAGTCCCGAGAGGTTTTGCTGAACGCCTGGGGCAGCAGCGAGAAAATCACTTCGTCTTTTAGCGTTTGGCGCTCTTTCCGGCTCACCGGTCGACCTTCCTCGGTTTTGATCTGGTCGACCTTATCCTCCAGGTGCTCGTTGACCACAGCGGCGGGCAGGAGCTTTTCCTGGCGCTTGGAGCAAATCATGATGTAGCCGTGGGCTGCTTGTACGTACTCGGTGCCCTCGCGACCCAGCGGCGGCGTCCAGCCGCGCCGGCTTGTGTCCATTTTTCCGCAGGGGTGGAACGGGTGCTCAGCCAGGGCTTCCTGCAGCGCTTCGGGCGTTTGAGAAAAGGTTTCGGTAAAACGGTACAGGCGTAGGTTTCTAAACCACATGGGCAATCCTGTGTTTTGGGTCGATTCGGGATGGGCCGGTACGGCGGGTCTTGCGGTGTAAGCGGCGCCCTGGCCCGGCCAGTTTTTAGGGCCGGGGGCAGGGCGGGCTCAAGTGGAGACTTACTCGTCCAGGAAGCTGCGCAGATGGTCGGAACGGGACGGATGACGCAGTTTGCGCAAGGCTTTGGCTTCGATTTGCCGTATGCGCTCGCGGGTCACGTCGAACTGTTTGCCCACTTCTTCCAAGGTGTGGTCGGTGTTCATGTCGATACCGAAACGCATCCGTAGCACTTTAGCTTCACGTGCCGTCAGCCCGGCCAGAACTTCCCGGGTGGCCTCGGTCAGGCCTTCGGTAGTGGCGGAGTCGATGGGCGAGACGATGGTGCCGTCCTCGATGAAATCGCCCAGATGCGAGTCTTCGTCATCACCAATGGGAGTTTCCATGGATATGGGCTCTTTGGCGATTTTCAGTACCTTGCGCACCTTGTCTTCTGGCATTTCCATACGCTCACCCAGCTCTTCAGGCGTGGGCTCGCGGCCCATTTCCTGGAGCATCTGCCGGGAGACGCGATTGAGTTTGTTGATGGTCTCAATCATGTGCACGGGAATACGGATGGTGCGCGCCTGGTCCGCAATAGAGCGGGTAATGGCCTGCCGAATCCACCAAGTGGCATAGGTGGAGAACTTGTAACCGCGCCGGTATTCGAATTTGTCCACCGCTTTCATCAAGCCGATGTTGCCTTCCTGAATCAAGTCCAGAAATTGCAGGCCGCGATTGGTGTATTTTTTGGCGATGGAAATCACCAGGCGCAAGTTCGCCTCAACCATTTCCTTCTTGGCACGACGCGCGCGCGCCTCGCCAATGGACATGCGACGGTTGATGTCTTTGATATTGGTTAGCGGCAAGCCGCTCTCTTCTTCCAGTTGCAGGAGCTTACGCTGGGCGCGCGTAATATCTTCTTCAACGGGTTTCAGAGCGTCGGAGTAGTCGCGCTTCTTCTTAATAACGTCCGGAATCCAGGAATCGTTGGTTTCGTTACCCGGAAACTCGCGCATAAACGTCTTGCGAGGCATTTTCGCCTGACGCACGCACAACTTCATAACGGTACGTTCTTCCTGGCGCACGCGGTCTAGAACAGTGCGCGCTTCCCGGTAGATTGGCTCGAACTGGCGCGGAGGAAGCTTGAAGAACTTGAACAGTTCGCCCAAGGCGGCCAGCTCATTTGCAGCCTGCGCACTCTCGCGGCCGTGCTTGGCGACGGTTTTCTCGGCTTTAGCCAGCTGCTTGCGCAACTGAGCGAAGCGTTGCTTGGCTTCTTCCGGGTCGACGCCTGAGGTGCTTTCCTCATCGTCTGCGTCGGTGTCGTCTTCAGCCTTGGCCTTACCGTTGCCAGCAGAGGCATTGGCGGCCGTGTTCACGGCTGGAATGTCATCCGCCGGATCCAGCCAGCCAATGACTACATCGGCCAGGCGTCGCTCTTCCTGCTCCACCAACTGGTATTCGTCGAGAATTTTTTGTACGGCGCCCGGCCAGTGTGCCAGAGCGTGCATGAGCTCGCGCACGCCTTCTTCGATGCGCTTGGCAATGGCGATTTCACCCTCGCGGGTGAGCAGCTCGACCGTGCCCATTTCCCGCATGTACATGCGTACGGGATCTGTGGTCCGGCCAGCTTCGGTTTCCACCGCTGCCAGAGCCGCCGCTGCCTCAGCCGCCGCGATTTCATCGGCGGAAGCGTCACCATCGGTCATTAACAAGGTGTCAGCGTCAGGGGCTATTTCGTATACACGAATGCCCATGTCGTTGATCATCTGGATAATATCTTCGACCTGGTCCGGGTCTGAGATGTCTTCCGGCAAGTGATCGTTGACCTCAGCATAGGTGAGGTAGCCCTGTTCTTTGCCTCGGGCAATCAACTCTCTGATGCGAGACTGGTGCTGTTGAGCGTTTTCAGCCATTCGGAACCTTGTAACCTAGGTGTGGGTGAGAAATGCAAAGCGCGGGATTATATCCCATATGTTGGGTCTGATTCTATAACTTCAATGCCCCGCAGCATTTTGCGACTGTTTTGGCCTCTGATCGGGCGGCTTGCGTCAATCAGGTTTTATTGGGAATTCTTGTAGGCCAGGGCCTCTTTTACCAGGGCTTGCCGTTCTTCCCTTGTCATCTTAGTAAAGTCAGCTTCCTTGAGTTTAGCCAGGGAAAGGGCGGATTTTTTTGCTTTTAAGTGTTGACGCAACTTATTCAGGCAGTCGCCGAAGGCGGCCCGAGTGTCATAATTGGCTCGGGCCGGCTTATCCTGGCGAGGCTGGGCTTGGGCGGTGGCGGCGCTCAGAAGGTCGTGGCCGGCAATATGGGCCAACCGCTCGGTTTCTTCGGCGCCGTAAGTGCCCCGCCAGTAACCGATTATATGAGACAGCTGATAGTGTGGGCGTTCCCTCAAAAGGGTCAAAAGCTGCCCCAACAGTTGTAATTCCGGCTCGTCTCGGGTCAGCCACTCGTCCTGATCGGCTTCTGCCGCCAGGACAGGGTAGGTCAGCAGCAGACCTATGGCTTTGTGGGCCGGTGGCATCAGGTACTTGCCCGTGCGCAGCACGGGCCGGGAAGGCGCGGTGTCAGGCGGCCCTGAAGGGGCAGCCGAGGCCTGGGCGGCGTAATCTTCATAGTCATCGGGTGCCGCCATTGGTGGTTCGTGCGCCGGCGAGGCGGTCGGTTCCCGGCGAGGTTCGGGCTCCGCAAGTGCTGCCAGTTCAACCGGCTCGGCGACCAATTCCTGAAGCATCTGCCGATTCAGGCCTGTGCGAGTGGCCAAATTGTCAAACATCAGCTCCCGAAAAACCCCCCGGGGAAGCTTGTGGATCAGGGGCGCCGCCCGCTTGCTCAGGCGTGCCCGGCCTTCCATGGAGCGTAAATTGATGTCCTCGGATACAGCGTCGAACAGGTAGTCCTCCAGGGGGACGGCCATTTCCACCATGCGGGTGAATTTTTCGGCGCCCACCTGCCGGACCAGGGTGTCGGGGTCTTCTCCCTCGGGCAGAAACAGGAATTTTACCTGGCGACCATCCTCCATCACTGGCAGGGAGTTGAGCAGTGCCCGCTGAGCCGCCTGGCGCCCGGCTTTGTCACCATCGAAGCAAAACACCACTTCTTTGGTGTGCCGGAAGGCGCGCAGTAAGTGCTCTTCGCCACACGCGGTGCCCAGGGTGGCAACACCGTAGCGAATGCCGAATTGGGCCAGACTGACCACATCCATATAGCCTTCAACCACCAGCAGCCGGGGCAGTTCGCGGTAGGCCAGTTTGGCTTCATAGAGCCCGTACAGCTCCTGCCCTTTGTGGAACACGGGAGTTTCCGGGGAGTTCAGGTATTTGGGTTTGTCGTCGCCCAGCACCCGGCCGCCGAAGCCGATAACCCGCCCGCGGGTGTCCCGAATCGGGAACATAATTCGGTGGCGGAAGCGGTCGTAGAGCTTTTTTTCCTCCGGGTAGTGGATCAGCATGCCGCCTTCAATCAGCAGTTGCTGGTTTTCCGCGTCCTGCCCCAGGGCCTTGAGCAGGTTGTCCCACCCAGGCGGTGCGAAGCCGATGCCGTAGTCCTTGGCAATGCGCCCATCGAGGCCGCGCCGTTTGAGGTAGTCAACGGCGTGGCTGCGGGCGGGGCTGGTGCGCAATTGATCCTGAAAGTAGTCGTCGGCCTGCTCCAGAAGGGTGTAGAGGCTTTTTTTGGTCTCGGCCTGTTCGCGCTGGGCCTGGGTTTGCGTTTCCCGGGGTACTTCGAGGCCGGCGAGGTTGGCGAGTTGCTCCACAGCCTCGGGAAAGGCCATGCGCTCGTAGTCCATGATGAAGCCCAGGGCGTTGCCGCTGGCTCCGCAGCCAAAGCAGTAGTAAAACTGTTTGTCTGGACTGACGGTAAAGGAGGGGGTTTTCTCGTCGTGGAACGGGCAGCAGGCGCTGTAGTTTTTGCCGGTTCTTTTCAGTTTGACACGGTGATCCACCACTTCGACGATGTCGAGGCGGTCGAGTAGGTCGTCAATAAAGCTTTGGGGGATCAGGCCGGCCATACGTTGTCTGTCGCTGTTATGGGGTGCCAGTATGGATTATATGGCGTCTTTGGGCCACCAATTTGGGGTTTCAAGTCGCCGACATGCGTCATGGATTTGCTGTCTCTTCGGTGGAGTGCTCCGAGTGGGATAGGGGCTCCCGGACACGCCGTGAACCCTTCCCTGGGGGCTCGGATGCAGCATCCATGCTGCATACGGTCCGGGAGCCCCTATCCCACTCTCCGCGGTGCCACTCTGGAAGTTTCGGGAAATAAGGGAGCGTGGCAGGGCTAGAGTCCATACACTTGAACGAACCCGTCGCTGTAGGTTTTGATCGTTCGGTCTGCGCGCAAGACGGTGCCTTGCAAGCGCTTGGCCATGCGGTGACGGAGGTAGCTCCCCAAACCCTTGCGGGACGCTGGGTGCCAATAAGCAATCGCAACCGTCCTGGTGCCAAAAGTATAGTTGCGCCAGCCGGGTTATTGGTTAGCGAGTGGATCCCCGCTTTCGCGGGGACGACGATAGGGTAATCCTGGGCTTTTCGGTGATTCTTTAAGTTAGGTTGCCACTGCTCGTCATTCCCGCGAAAGCGGGAATCCATGTTCAAGCATGTCATATCCGCTAACACACTCTCTTATTTCTCATTTCTTCCGGAATGGCACGGCGGAGAGTGTGGCAGGCATTCCCGGACTGTCGCCGACAGGGATGTCGGCGTCAAGCCTATAGGGACATATTTACGGCGTGTCCGGGTGTGCCTGCCACACTCGTAGCATTCGATCAAAGCGCCGAAGCCGTACCAGCTATGTTCTGAGGTGTAGCAGGAGATGTGAGCTAAGCAATAAGCTTAGTCTTAAGGCGAGAGCTGACCTCCGCCATATCGGCGCGGCCTTGTACTTGGGGTTTGATCTGAGCCATAACTTGGCCCATGGCGCGCAGATCGCTGGCGCCGGTGTCCGCAATGGCCTGGTCTATAAGTGCATCCAGCTCAGCGTCGGTCAGAGGAGGGGGGAGAAAACGCTGAATTTCGACGATTTCGTAAGCTTCCTGGTCCGCCAGATCTGGGCGGGCGGCGTCCCGGTACTGCTGCTCCGAATCCCGGCGTTGCTTGAGCATTTTGTCCAGAACCGCTAAAGCCCGGGCGTCGTCGACTTCAATGCGCTCATCCACTTCAATGCGCTTGAATTCGGACATAATTAGACGCAACACCGCCACGCGCTCCTTCTCTTTCGAGCGCATGGCGGTTTTGAGGGCATCATTGATGCTTGTCTTCAGTTCTGAGCCGGGCATGTCAACCTCTAATCGGAACGACTAAGTCGGACGTAGGGTTAAGCCGGGTACTACGCCTTAATATAGGCGCTGGAACTTTTTGGACTCGCGCTGAACCTTCTTGGCGTGCCGTTTTACGGCCGCAGCGGCTTTACGCTTACGCACAGCTGTGGGCTTCTCATAGGCTTCACGGCTGCGGACTTCGGCCAGAATGCCGGCTTTCTCGCAAGACCGCTTGAAGCGACGCAGGGCCACGTCAAAAGGCTCGTTCTCTTTGATCTTAACTGAAGGCATGCTTTTACCTTTAATCTATAAATTCTTCCCAGACGCTCCTTGAACGCTCCGGGATCCGAGGGCCGCAGATTCTATACATTTCTCTCACCCTCTGCAAGCAGTGAGGCGGAAATACCCAGGTCCCTGCCTGCCATCCCCTCTTAGCCATCGTAAGGAGCTAGAAATGGGGGCTGCGCGTGCTCCGAGAGCTTCCTCCCGCGCTGCCCTCCTCGGCTTTCCGTGTTGATGGCCAGGAAGCTCTGCTATTCCACAAAGTCTATACAGGCGTAGGTGCGCTAGGCGTACAGCGTCTGCCGATTTGATCAATAAGCGCCAATCGGTAGCTGAAGAAAAAACGTCTTGTCACTTCTGTGCGTAGAGCCAAACTGATGGGGTGAAACATTGCTCAGTATGTCTGATTCGACAAAGGTATGTTGTATCCGTTTGCGAATGAACAAAAGTTTTTCCGATTCATCCCTTAGAGCCTTTCGACTTTTTAACTCTTTAAGAAAAGTAGGGAATTCGTAAGTCGCCAATCGGTTATCAAGTCACACAAATTTCAATTAAAAATTTTTTCAGTCAGAAATTTTTCTTGCAGGAGAAAAGCAAACGTACACGCTACGTGAAAGATAGAGTTGTAGCGTTAACGGCTGTTTTTTGGAGACAAAATAATTGCACGATGTGACTAAAGTCGCGCTTTGACATTTGTTGCAAAGAGTAATCTGCCAAAAGTCGGTGTTCAGTGAATCCTTCAGGCGGAAGAGTGTCTTTAATGATGCTTTTGAGGCAGTAAGCTGGACAAAAAGATGCTTCACGAATAGTCTGTATAGCTGCTCAAATTGCTTGCACATGATGTTTGATCTGAGTCAATTCTACTTATCCAGGTTAGCTTGTGCATACCAAACACCAAATTTTAAGGAGCAAAAATGAGTCTTGCGGAAGTTGGTATGGTTCCGGAGTCAAACAAGCGGCCGGTTGGCGCCGCTCATGTTCTGGTGGTTGACTGCGGTGGC
>NZ_JAVDDU010000029.1 GCF_030848505.1 Marinimicrobium hydrolyticum | reverse complement strand
AGGGCTCTGCTTTAAGAATCTTGTAGGCGGTTTAAAGCTCGTTGCCCGCATCAGATTTTCCGGCATTGAGCATCGCAGTACATCTGCCTGGGTAGCTTCGTTCTTGGCGGCTCCGGCAAGCAATGCGGTACTGGCAACATCACCGCACTCGGCGTTGTGTGCTAATAAGAGAATAAATTGGGGTCGGGAAGCTCAGCATTCTTTTCGGCGTACTTACTGGGTTGTGGCTCCGCTTGCGCTCCGCACCGTGCGGTAGCGTGCCCGGCAGATCGCCCCATAACCAATTGCTCAAGTACACTACGGGCCTGGCGGCCCTTCGTGGGACGGCCTATCGGCCGCCCCTTAGCAAAAGCGTTAAGAGGAATGGCGGCTATGTCACGCAAGTGGGGTATGGACAGAAAGCCTACGCTTTGGGAACGAGTTTATGGCTCAGCTTTTTCTCTCGTGATCTTCATAGTAGCCGCTGCCTTCACTTATGCTGCTAGTATCCCATTCTGGAAAAGCAAAGAAGTGCCGCCAGGGAGCATAGCTGTTTTTGCGGTAGCTGTTGTTTTCTTGCTAGGTTCAGGTGTTCTGTTTTCGCGGGCTATGTTCGGTGTCGCCAGAAAACCGAGTTCATTGGCCATTCTCATAACCGGCTATATCATCATCGGTATGAGCGTGGTTGCACTTGTTCTTTCGGTGGCTGGCTTCGGTAACTCTTTCTATCTTGTTGGCGTGGGGCTCACGGGTATCGCAGGTGGTATATCTATTGTCAGTCAATCTAAGCGGCTTGGCCGCTCTTAACAAAGCAAAGCAGGCAGACGGTTTAAAGCGTCTTTTCGCTTCGCTACAAGCCACTTTAAACCGCTGCTGTTTGCGGCGTTAAAGGGCTCTGCCTAGAATTTAGTTCAGGCTTTTCCGGCGGCTGAGAACTCGCTGCCAGAACCAAGTCTACCGGTGTTGAGCTACCGAACCACATCAGCCTCGGCAGGTTCGTTCCAGGCGGCTCCGCTAAACAAAGCAGTACCGGCAACCTCACAGCGTTCTGCGTGGTGTGCCACTAAGACAATAAATTGGGGCCGGGAAGCTCAGCATTCCTCCCGGCGTTTTACCGGGGCTGCAGCTTCGCTTGCGCTACGCTCCCGTGCGGTAGCGTGCTCGGCAGTTCGCCCTCTAACCAGTCGTTCTAGGGGACAGCTTTTAAGTCGCCGTTTTTGCCATTCGCTTCGCTCATTATGTGGCAAAAACACCGCCTTAAAACCTGCCCCTAAACTCA
>NZ_JAVDDU010000028.1 GCF_030848505.1 Marinimicrobium hydrolyticum | reverse complement strand
TGGACCTGCACCACTTTAGCGGATAGTAAATCACTATCCACCTAAAGGGGTATACCATGGGTATAACGAAGAAGAAACACTACGACAGCTACACCTTGGCCTTCAAAGTGAAAGCGGTCCGGGAAAGCAACAAGCAAGGCGTTAAAGCCATAGATGTAGCTGAGGCGCTTGGCATCCACCCGGTGATGCTGTACCGGTGGCGCCAGGAATTCAGAGAAGGACGTCTCTCCGAGAATAAACATATGCGAATACCGCCACCCCCGCCGAAGAAATCGCGAGAGGATTCGGACAAGCTTAAGGTTGCCGAGCGAAGAATAGGCGAGCTTGAGAAACGCCTGGCAGCCAAGGAGGAGGAAGTCATCATCTTAAAAAAGGCCGGTCGGTTCTTTCAGGAACAGCGCAAGAAAGATACGCGTTCATAGAAAAGAACCGAGACGCCCATAAGATCGTGACGATGTGCGAACACCTGGATGTCTCCACCAGCGGTTACTACGACTGGCGCGATAGGCCTGCCTGCGAACGAGCGCAATATGATGCCGTGCTGGTGGACCAGATCGTGGAGATGCACCGAGGCCATGAGGAGAATTATGGTGCGGTGCGGGTGCATCCCTACCTTAAGGGGCTAAGCTATAGTTGCAGCCGCAGGCGGATTAACCGGTTGATGAAGGCACATGGGATACGCTCTAAATACCATGCGCACCGTCCTCGCCGGTCAAACGGCAGCAATGCTCCTGTAGCAGACAACGTGTTGGCTACTCGACCATTGGCAAACCAGAGTGGTGAGCATTGGGCAGGCGATATGACATATTTGAAAACAAAGGAGGGCGACTTTTACCTGGCGGCCATCCTGGACCTCTGGTCAAGAAAAGTAATAGGTTGGGCCTTTTCAAGGAACCATGATGCTGACTTGGTCAAAGGAGCCCTGGATATGTCCCTAGCGTTTGAAACCAGGCAGCCAGATTGCCTTTTCCACAGCGACCAAGGGTCAGAGTATCGCTCGGAGAGTTACCGTTCTCGGCTTTCTGAAGTGGGTATGATCAGCAGCATGAGTCGCCCTGGTAAGCCTACCGACAATGCCTACGTTGAATCATTTTTCAAGACGCTTCGAAATGAGTTGCTTCATCACTGGAGATTCAATACGCTCACTGAATGTGTTGCTAGAGTCTTGGAGTACGTTGAGTTTTACAACGAAAGGCGTCTACACTCGAGCCTGAACTATATGTCACCAAATGAATATCAACTTTTGCATTCAAAGTGTCCGTGAAAGTGGTGCAGGTCCA
>NZ_JAVDDU010000027.1 GCF_030848505.1 Marinimicrobium hydrolyticum | reverse complement strand
GTGAGAAGGGGGGCGACACCCAATCCAGTCAACAATCCAATAGCCACATTCTTCAATGCTTTGCGTTTGATCACAGCCATCCCCCTTTGTCCGTAGCTAGCTTCTGACCCAGTGCCTTATACATACTCCAATTATCCCTCATGGTCCCATTGATGGCCCACTAGGCCCGATGTCCTCGTACTCCGCATCGATTGCTTCCCCGACAACTTCACCGAGGTCATTGAGATCTAGATCATTAAAACTGATTTTAGAGCTTCTTTCTTTTTCTAGTGCTTCTTGCGCAAGCGCTTCGTCGCTTTCGAGAAAATGTTCCAATCGTTCAGCAACATGCTTTGCGTTGGCGTAGTTTTTACTCACCAAATTGTGAAGGTCGGGTACAGATTCTCCTACATCGAGAGCCTTTTCGGCCATCATCGCCGGGTTAGCCAACAAGGCTTCGCGAGTGGATTGTTCGCTTCTTGTACGCTCAAGAGTGGCCCGTATCGCTCTGATTGATGTAAATCCATGCCAGTTAAAGTTTTCGTCAGTCATAATCCAGTCACTCCGATTGCAGCATTTCAGCCGCTCGCGCTTCTATTTTGGTAAATGTCTCTTCCGGTAGCGTACGCTCTGCGGCTGCCATGAAAGGCTTGGAGAGTTCGACACTTCTACTGCAATGACGGTGGCTGAGCACCGTCGCGAGTTCTGATTTGGCAGTCTCCCACTGCGCACTATTGCCATAGTAAAGCCAGTGCTTCCTATCATCGGTGACGATTGCTATGTACCAAAGTGCGTCCCTGATGGTTTGTCCAAACTCGATATTCCTTACGCTCGAAGGGGCAAGTATGACCCCATTGTCTTCTAAGCGTAGAATTCCACCCTCGACTTCAGGTAGCATATACCTATATGAGATCTCGGAAAGTGCTGATCTAAACTGCGCATCGCAGACATCTCTGTATACTTGACCCACCACACCACCCCCGGAAGTGGCACGATCCACAGCAGAACGTGTACGGCGTTCACAGAATGCATGCACAAACTCATCTATTTCTCGTTCGCACTGCGAAAAAGAGTAATCGGATTGATAGAGGTAGTCGATTAGGTTGTCAGTCCATTGCTCTCGACCTAACCTCTTTTTAACTCGTGTATCGATAAGCGCACCGCAGTTAATCCTTTCTCCCTTCCGGTCCTGCTTTGCAAAATGTTCAAATGCGTCCCAATCGTCCGCATCACTGGTGTAATCTGAGCAGGCAACTAGCGATACTGACAGCAGCGCGACTACAGATGTTCTTAAACTCCGCAGGTAGTGCATTAAACGAGTTCTCACTGATATCTCCTATTCCTGTTGATTCGCTTGAG
>NZ_JAVDDU010000026.1 GCF_030848505.1 Marinimicrobium hydrolyticum | reverse complement strand
TAACGTCGAGTTAAGCTGCAATGAAAGGCGCAAAAAAATATAGGTTGGCGCCATAACTTAAGACGAATCAACGAATTCTCCCCTTTCATTGTCTGCTTCAACTCTTTGTTGGACGTAACCGCTGGCACCCAAGGAGGGGCTGCTCTTTATTAAGGAATTTCCTTTTGGCGTCCCGTGCCACGCCTGCCACAGGAGCTTCCCGGGGGCGCCACAGGCCTTGCAGCAAAGTACCACAGACGACAAATCGACGCCACGCGGCGCTTTAAGGCCTTCAAGATTGCCGTGTAGCAACAGCGCCATACCGTATCGCCGCTTGGCTGCCGGTGCGTACAAGCCGTAGTAGCGCACGGTATGGACCCCGCTCGCTGGCACGTGCTGGAGCAGTCGTTCGGCGAGCTGTAAGGCGCTGAGTCGCTGGCGCTTTACCCGTTTGTCTCGGTGGTCCAGATAGCTCATCTCAACGCCGTCTCGATCCCAGCCCTTAATCTGATTAGGATGTAAGGGGCCGCCCTTGCAGTAGCGCGCCAGGTACAGCATCACGCCTTTGCCGTGTTCGTAGCGCTCTTCAATTCGGACGCTCCACTCTTTCTTATAGAGGGCTCGATACTGCGTCCAGAAGCGCTGGTGGTCCATGTCCGGGGGCAGTACCAGCTCGCCGGATTGAAACGCGGCTTTTAGCAGCGCCTGCACTTTGCCCCGGTAGTAACGCCGAAGTACTTTGCTCGGCAACAAGTACTCGCCTGAGTCCTTCCATTTATCCGCGGGCGTGAGTCCGCCAGCGGTCACCAAACAATGCACATGCGGGTGTAGGTTGAGCCTACGGCCCCAGGTGTGAAGTGCCATCAATACACCCGGCGTCACTCCACCAAACTTCGAACCAGCCAGCAGTTCGATCAGTGAGGCCTGGCTCGCTTTAAACAATAATTTTGCAAAGAGCGCTTCATTGTATCGCCACAGTGAGAGGTACTCGTGCGGTAAGGTGAAGATGACATGAAAGTGCGGAACGTCGAGAAGGCGTTGCTTTTGTTTCTCAATCCACTCGGCGCGCTTGCGCTCTGCACAGACGTAACAGCTTCGGTGTCGGCAGGAGTGGAACTGCTCCCAATGTTCATGGCCCTTTGGGCAGGCATAGTGGCTCACCCCAAGCTCGCGCGTTTGACACAGCGTCAATGCTTCAATCGCTTTGCGATTCTTGAGCGGCTGCGGTGTGCGATCCAACTTTGGTTTGTACGCGCGAAACAATTTTTGTATCGTTCGGTTTGGCATCTCCCTATGCCTCCATGTTCTAGAATTACGCTCTCCACCGCGCAGCGGTTATGTCCAACATTTGAATCTACGACATCAGGCGATATATCCC
>NZ_JAVDDU010000025.1 GCF_030848505.1 Marinimicrobium hydrolyticum | reverse complement strand
TTCACTACAAAGCCGCGCGTGCTGGCGGCGTTATATGTATATGACACTATGAAATTACTTTCTCAATTAGTAATAGCGATGGTTGTCGGTGCTGCCATCAGCGGGGTCGCGGTCTGGGTCTATCTTCACAAAGCAACAGGCGAGGCACTGGCAATGCATTTGAGTGCGACTCCTAGCGAAGTGAGGCAGAAACTACTTATTGTCCGCCAATACAACGAAGGAAATGCGGATCAGGCTAAGCATTTAGCTTTTATGACGCTTTTGGACGACCATAGGTATTTGCAAAACCTCATCGCTTCACCGCATATGCCATCCAATCAAAAGCAGCGATATATCGAAGCCAAAGATGACGTAGCGGAATACCTTCTGAAATATCCTGTTCAAGGGTGTGAGTCCAGTAAAGACATCGAGGAGCTTAGAGAGTGTTTCCGCCAAACCATATAACCAAGCGCAGCACTACGCGGCCTGTCGGCCGCCGGATGCTCGCAAGCTCGCACCGGTGTGCGCGGCGTTATACACTATGAGACTACTTCTACTCTTTTCTTGCATTTGCGTCATTCCTGCATTGGTGGGTTGTCAGTCTCTTCAGGCCGTTGCATCTGTCATCTCCGGTAGCGCCGCGTGTTCTAGGACAGAGCAGTTCCAAAACTTTCCGGATCATGGCGCTGAGGCAGAGATTCATTTTAGTCTCGATATATTAGGGAAAGATGGGCCGAACCAGTTTTCTGCTGTTGCAACCTGTGAATATCAGGGGAGCATGTGTGGCGGTGGAAGCTGGTTTCAGGTCTGGTACGGAGATCAATCTGAGCACCACGTTCTCCCGCTCCCGGATGGCAGCAGCCTTCACTTTCGTCCGCATAATTTCTGCATCAGGATTGATCAGTTCCGGAAGGGATGCCAGGAAGATGTTTGTAAGCCACAAGATCATTTTACTTTCTCATTAGAGCTGGGAGATTCTTGGAATGGTCAAGCACCAGCGCTCCCTGGAAGGTGGGGTTCAATGAGCACTCGGCGGTTTTCAGTTGGAATTCATGAAATTCACCTATTCGGATTTGAGGTTAAAGATTTTGAAATGACAGTGCACGAGTATCTTCAAGAATTGGAAGGGCGAAGTGACTGATCCGCGCCGGCAAGTACTGTAGTGTATAACCACAGCGTCAACGCGGATAGGCTTTTCCGCTGGCGCTCCAAAGCCGCCCGGTTACGCTGGGCGTTATGCAGGAAGCATTCTTATGAAGTATATTTTATCGTCTATATTATTGATATTTTCTAGCTTTAGTTTTTCTGGTTCGACCGAGATTTCAAAAGAATTCCGTGAAGATTTTAATGAGAGCGGATTTCTCAGTATCCTACGAAGAGATGGCGAGGTGGCTGGATTTGTCGTAAGGAAATCTGCTAACGACAAGTATTTAGCCGACGCAGGCATCTTGGTTGTAGTGGCATAGTGA
>NZ_JAVDDU010000024.1 GCF_030848505.1 Marinimicrobium hydrolyticum | reverse complement strand
GTCCAATTATTGCTTTTCGCTGCCGAAGGGGGCATGAGTGGCCCTTCTGGTGGCCGAGCAGCCTTTATTTCGAATGGATTCGCCTTGTCTGCTAACCGTTAAGCTTCCTAGCCCCAGCCAAAGGGTTAATATTGCGGCGGTGAATGGAACCCCGAACACCCAGATAGGCGGCTGCAAGGACACCATAATGATGAGCATCATCATGCTCACTAGAGAAGCCACAAACAATATTTTAGCGATGATATTCATATTCCAACCTTATGACTCACTATAAACCTCAACCGGGCACGATGAATGCTTGTAATCCCACTCTTTAAGGCTGCCTACAAGTCTTTGTCGCACGTCGTGCGATAGATTGATTATCTTGAGCTGCCAGCGCTTATAAAGCATCCGCTCGTACCTTGTACCTAAAAGGTTCGGGTATACTTTGGCCGAATCATAAAACTCAATTTCTGTCGTGAGTGTCGGAATGGACTGTTTCTCAGCAAACTGATCTATTTTTGTTTTCAATGCTTCTAGTATGACTTTGCTGTCGGTATCGACGATATCTGATTCGACATAAGCATACGTTTCCTGGACATCATCCTCCGGAACAGAACCATCCTCGTAATAATCATCCCAAATATTCACGCATATTCTACTGTTCGCCATAATCCAACCTTGCCTTATCTCTCATTTGTGGAGACATTTTTTGCCTTTAAAGACCAGACCATTCACACCGATCATTGTCAGCGTAGCGAAGACGAAAAAAGACACCACCCACACCCAGGGTGAATCCTGAGCGCCACCTTCTAGAAATGGGTTCATCCCAATTCCCCCAACTACGAAGCCTAGTATTAGGACTAACACATAAATCAGTTTGCCAAAGTTGCTCGTTTTCATAATCCAATATTCCAATTCGTTCTCTTGGCTTCAGTGGTTTTGGTCCTGAGACCCACTCAGTTCAATTTGCGACTCGCCACAACCTGCGGTACGAACTGGGAATTTTAGCAATGGTAGCTATTTCGCCAGAGCTAATCATTGCTGAGAGTTTTGCTTGTACAATTGGGCCAATGCCAGCGCCCGGGTGGAGTGCTTTTAGATCATCTATCTGCGATTGACTTGTTACATCAATACGATCAATCATTGTCTGTACATCATTCTCGTCGCGTTTAGTCATCGTCCAATCCTTCATCATCATGTTTATTTTGGTGTTTCCCATGCATCAACAAACCGCAAACCTGATCTGCGCATTCCAAGTACTCCGGTTGCAGATCTACTCACCTGCACTTAACTAAGTTGCCAATCCTGACCCTGGGATATCCGTGCGCTCTTGCAATAGAATAAGCGTCAACGGCTGTCCATCCCCCAAGCAGAGCTGCCAATGGGGTCAAAAGCAGGTTTTCACCTAGTGCATGGGCAATGACGAAGAAGAATGCCCACATCGCCAAGCCCTGAGCCAAAGCGAAACAGAAATGGGCGATCTTTCCCTCAAATTCTAGTTTCAGCATAATCCAATGTCTCTTACTGTCCAGATGTACGTCTTAACTTCATTTCGCAGGCCAGCTGTATCCTCGTCTCCTGCAATTCAAAAGCCGCCGGTAAAACGGTGAACGAGGGACCTGA
>NZ_JAVDDU010000023.1 GCF_030848505.1 Marinimicrobium hydrolyticum | reverse complement strand
CCACTATGCCACTACACTGCCAATACCAGTATAAGTAGAACGCATTTCATTCTGCCAGTTTCCTTTCATAACGCCTAAATAACCGGTAGCGTTGTGGCGAAGCCACGTTTTTAGCTGTCCGGCGCCGAAGGCGCGAAGTTAATTGACTTGTTAAATGCTTGCTGACATCGCTCTATCTTTGCATCGAACTCCACTAGGCTGTTGGAATACCATTTGGATCGCCCACGATGTTCAGTGAAATATTCTGGTGAATCTACAAAGGGAAAGTTCTCACCTATATCAAGCCGAAAGTTGTAGGTTGCGATAGAGCCTTTAAAGTGCTCCCGCCACTCTTTATACCCCTCTATATCGCAGTGATCACTATAAGTCTCCAGAAGTAAGCTTTGGTAGACCAGAGACTCTGACATTGAGCTTATATCAAGCGCTGCATGCTCTCGGGCGTTCCAGTACTCGTTGTATACATAAGTACAAAGTACACCCAATACAAAAAAAAGCGCGTATCCTGCAATTCTCTTCATGAGTCTCACTGGCATTTAACGTCCAAATAAGCCGCGCGAGCTTGCGAGCGTCGGGCGACCGAAGCGAGCGTACTTAATTTGTTGGTTATATCTTTGTCTCACGGCATTAGCACCATCTTCAGCTTTTCGTTGCCTGTGAGTTCAAACGTCCTCTTGAGAAGAGTTGCGCATATTTCAGTCATCTTATCCGGGTCAGCGGGGGCGTCAAAGTCCAAAAAAGACGCTCCATCAGAACCTTGGGAAACCTCTGTCACGTAGCCTAGCTTCCCTACCTCCCTTTCGTACTTGTCTCGAAGAGACTTCTGTCTATCAGTAACCAAAGGAAAATCAACTTGGATATGGCCCCGAAAGTGAGAAAACTGAATAAAATCGGACGTATCAATCACCTCCACAATTAGGCTACTCATCTTCGGTTGGCCGTTTATCAAACAATTAAACTGTTGGTCCAGATTGGCAAAACCACCTTTCTTGACAATTCTACTACTGGGCGTGAATGCCCAAACTAGAAAAACAAAAAATACAATAGAAGCGAAGATCCATACCATAAGTCGCTACCAGATATAACGCCCGCCATAAACGGCGCGAGCTTGTGAGCGTCCGGCGACCGTAGGGAGCGAATTTGATGGCATGGTTTTGACTTAACCACCTATGGTAGGACTAACATTGATTCTCATATCGTCGCCGTCACATCCTGGGGGCTCATTTGTCGAGCTTACAGAATGACCACCACCTACAATGGTTTCATCAGGAGTTCTGAGATAGACGTTATCAGTTACGGTGAACGTAGCATCATCTTGCTGCAGCCAACTCCAGTTCGGAGCTACCGGGAGCGGGAGATCTACCCCAGCTTCAAACTGCATTAGCTCCTCAATCGAGTTGGGCCAGCTGTTGTTTTCGCAGTAGAATTTTGCCAGTACAACAGCAACTGCAATATGCTGGTTCACGCTCTCTGCCGTGGCCTTTGCCACCGGGTCATCCTTCTTTGTTGGGGTAGTACATCCCAAAAGACCAACCAGCATTAGGATTGCAATATATTTCATGTAGATGCTCCCAGGATCGATTTAGTCATAACGCCCCACAAGAGCCGCGCGAGCTTGGGAG
>NZ_JAVDDU010000022.1 GCF_030848505.1 Marinimicrobium hydrolyticum | reverse complement strand
CACTTAACAAGCCAAGGCAGGGGAAATATTTTGCTTCGCTGCGCTCAAAACGCAAAATATTCCCCTGCTTGGGGCGTTAGCACACCAAAGGAGAGTGCAATAAATGCCAGTAACGTTAACTAGGACTGTGTTGGTAATACTTATCCCTGGCGGAATCGCGCTAGTAAGTTGGATTCTTTTATACCTGTTGAAGGTAGATACCGAGAGTGCCGATAGCTTTTATCAGCTCTACTCGATGCCCATCAATCTGTGCTTTTTCGCCGCTGTCGTAATTATTGGCACTATTATAGAGGGTGCGAACACTCATCTCGAAGTTCGTTGGGACAATAAGCGTGAAGAAGAATACGATGTTGAAAATAATTGGTATGCCTATCTTAGTTGCACACCCTCCAGCGAGCCAGTAGCTTTCAAATACTTTACACGGCTTGTAACAACAATGTACTTTGAGCTCGGAATGATGTGGGCAACGCTTTCTTTTGGTTTGGGTGTCGCTTCTATAATTTGTACTCTTAAACCAAGTTATTACACTCTATACTCTTTAGTTACCGTCGTCTTTTCAATATTGCTTGCTATCTATTTATATTTTCAGGCGAGCACCTCGCACGAAGTATTGTGTAAAGCAAGGAAAGAATTGATTGGTCGGCTAAAGTGCTAACAAACCAAGGCAGCGGGACATATTTTTCTTCGCTGCGCTCAAAACGCAAAATATGCCCCTGCTTGGCGGCGTTATGAGATAGCGAAATGAACGGAATCTTTGGGTTAGTTGCTAAACTTTTTCTTTTGGCCAGCTTGGTTCTACTCATTGTTGCCGGTGCCAAGGCAGTATCTCGGCGTTGGGGTGCAGGCTCTATATTTCTGCTTTCAGGGGCCTCTCTATCGCTTATATGCTACGGGCTGGCATTCGCCGGGGTTCCAGCGCTTCCCGAACTAGGGACGTCAGCTGACGATTCTGCGTGGAAGTGGTACATGTACGGTATGGAGCTGCGCAGTCTACTGATTCCCTTTGGGCATTTGGTATCCTCTATAGGAGTTGTGCTTCTTGTTCAACGAAAAATCTCATAACCAAGCGTACCAGTTCGCCGCCGCAAGCGGCGGCAGGACGCTCGCAAGCTCGCGCCTCTGTATGCGGCGTTAGAGAAAAATGAACCTAAACCGTAAGCAAGTAAAAATATTCGCGGCTCTCATCGCTTTTCTGCTGTGCACTATTTCAATTGCTCAGCTAGAGATAGACCCGATTCGGATGTTTGAGATCGAAAGAGAAGATAGCCGGGAGTATATTATCATTCCCAAATCACGCATGACTAAGCTCGAAAGAGCAGGAGAGGCTGAATGGCTAAATCATTAATTGCCAAACTTTCCATCGGATCGGTTTTGGTTCTGTTTGGCGTCCTTATGCTTCATAAGGGAGTTGCGGTCATGGATCTGGACTTTGAGTTCTTTTCTGAAAGTCTAAGCACTTGGTCAGAATTTTCTCCTTATTTACTGTTGGGTTTTGTATCCAGCTTCTTTGGATTCTCACTATTTTTCTCATCATTGAGTCGGCTGAGCAATGAAAATCTCTAACAATTCGCACCATTACGCCGCCGCAAGCGTCGGCGGGACGCTCGTAAACTCGCGCCCATGTGTTTTGCGTTA
>NZ_JAVDDU010000021.1 GCF_030848505.1 Marinimicrobium hydrolyticum | reverse complement strand
GCGGAGGGCCGAAGGCCCGGAGCGAACTTGAGCAAATTGTTAAGTGCCTACTTCTCATGCGCCCGACCTTCGGATTAACTGCACACAACATAACGTAGTGAACATGTAACTTTCCGCCTTGGATTCGATTTCAACAAGCACGTCGGCGATATTCAGCACTTTCTCCGAAGTAACCCATTCCAAAAAATCGGGGTTAACATCTAAATGAGAGTAATTGTTCCCGAGCATCACGACTTGCGCCGAAACATGCTGCTCTGGACCAGAATCTAATCTGACAATATCCCCCAGCTGTACTTTTTCACCAGACTCGTAATTCATAGGCATTTAACGACCGCATTTGCGGCTGGTTTGGGGCGCAGCGGAAAACCAGTCCGACAACATGCGCTTGTTAAATGTTTTTGCCTCACTCTGGAAGCGAGCTTTAACAGCTACCACCATCACCTCCAGAGCCGCCGCCCCCATCGCCGCCACCAATAAAACCACCACCTCCGCCGTGGGCACCGCCGCCACTAGATGGCCCTAGGAGAAAAACCAATTTGACCAATAGAGCGATTAGGAAGACGCCAAATAAAACCGGAAATATTGTGCTTTGAAGAGCTGAGACAGCCTCTAAGTCTGTAAAGTGCCATGATACAACCAGACCTATTATAATAAACATCCATGAAATCATCTCTTACTCCGGCTTTACATTTAACGCCGTGCACAACGGCGAGCGACGCAGGAGCGAGTCCGGCGAAGGCCGAAGGCCGTAGCGAATTGGCGCACTTGGTTATGCATTTTTAGCTCCGCTGCGTGGTGTCCATACGGAAATTACCCAGAACAAAAAGAAGACCGCAGCAGAAAGCAATGCACCTAGTACAGCGTTTTTGAAGTTTAAGGCATACCCGGCACTGGTGATACTGCCACCCTCCACAACTTGTGTCTGTGAATGGTAGAGCTCGGTGTAGCCGCTGGCACTCAAAGTTGACAATCCAAAATATAGCAATAGGCACACAGCAAACATTACGGCCGGATACTGCCACCACTTCGCGGCAAAAAGAACCCTTAGAATCACATGGGAAATGGCGGCCGTGAAGAAAAAGACGATAAACGCTAGTACTGTATTGATAATAAGCCACTTCACAAATGCCGAGTGCTCCAGGTAAGGCACTGACCACGCAGCTGCCAATATCCATGGGCAGATGAGCATTCCAGCCGCTATCCGATAAGTCTCAGTCTTCATAGGCATAACGCCGCCAGCACGCGCGGCTTTGTAGTGAAGGCGAAGCCGCAACGAAAAAGCCGTCGCTGTGACTGGCCTTGTTATGCATTTTTAGCTCTGTTAGTCGCATATCACTAGGCCTCCAGTGGATTCAATTTGAGTTATTACACCGTCTTCTGACTCGAATCTTATGGTGAATGCATATTCGCAATCTATAAGAATCTCGCAAAAAGTGAGCTTTTCTTCGTTATATAAGCCACAACCACCACCGTTGAGGGAGTACACGAACTGCTCTAAGTGCGCGACGGAGGAGCCTACGGTGAACCTTGCCTCTATAGCAGAATTCACTGCCTCATAGTGCGGCTCATTTACGTCTTCGAAAAGTAGTCTGTAGCCAAGCTCTCTTGAGGTAAGTCCACTTGAGCAACCGAATGAGACAGCTGCAATAGCTAAAATCCCTGCTAGACGGCGGAACATCTACACCTCGCATTCATGCATAACGTCGCGTACAGAGGCGCGAGCTTGCGAG
>NZ_JAVDDU010000020.1 GCF_030848505.1 Marinimicrobium hydrolyticum | reverse complement strand
TTGAGAAGGGGGGCGACACCCAATCCAGTCAACAATCCAATAGCCACATTCTTCAATGCTTTGCGTTTGATCACAGCCATCCCCCTTTGTCCGTAGCTAGCTTCTGACCCAGTGCCTTATACATATTCCAATTACCCCTAGCATTAATCTTTCGCTCTGATGATGACTTCGCCCGCGTCCACGCCAGCACCTCGGAATAACTCAACAATAAGAGGCATGTATGCCGCGATAACTAGTTGCACCAAGACCATACCAATTATCAATATCGCTAAACGCTTTCCACTCAAGCCGCCTTGGGTTACCTTTTGGAAGACCACAGCAAACGGAACCATCAAGAGAACCACTGAGACGAATTTTCCTGCGCTCGTCCCGTAGAACTCCATCTTTGTTGCAATATCGCTACTGCCAAGCGTTGACAACCAAACCAGGAATACTACACCCGCAACTATCAAAGCGGTGTTTATAAGCATTCCGTCAGCGAAAGCGTTTTTATTCATAGTCCAATATTCCTTATCAAAGGTATACGAGTTCGATCGTTTTAGCGGGATGATTGATGGTTATGGTGAAGCGCGAACCATTCTCGTGTGAAAGCCTCATAAGGCAGTCCATTATAGAAGGCGGATTTCCCCACCCAGTTAGTTGGCTGACATTGATCCGGATTCCGTGGTCTGGCCTATTTGATTCGGGCGGTGTAAATGAATAATCTGTGATGGCCGCTGCCTCACTAATGACGACTTCTAGATCGAGAGTCATTTGAGCAGCAAACGCTTCCGTTCCGGGAGACTGAGAATGATAGTGCTCATTGTCGGCGAAAGCACTGAAAACAGAGCACGCGTAGATGGCGGTGGCTGCCAAAATTCTAACGGTATATTTCAACATTTTCCAACCTTACGAAGATAGCGATCGCTTGACCAAATTTAGCTGATATTCTCGTAGCAAGCCGAAAGTCCCCAGCACAACCTGCCCAATGATAAATGGCAGGCTTTCTTTGGTTGCTCCAAAGCCTACTAAGTAGGCGAGACCCATCACGATTGCCCCAGTCCATAGCAACTTCATATATGGGTGAGTAAACCTACGCATGATGAATAGCTTGATCATAAACCAACAATCCTCTAACCCAGCGCTTGATCGTCTGCTGTTTTTTTAACGCACAACTTCAAATTTTGAAAACTCACCTACTCGACTATCGCCTTCCTGAATAACAACTAACGGCTCGCAGTCTTTGTGGCAAACGACGAATTCAGGAAGGGCGATCTTTCCTTTATGCGGCATGGCGTCCGCCATTCCTTCTGTAACCTCCTTTTGCGCAGCATTAACTAATTCACTGCACGTTACACAGCCCAAATAATATTTCTCGCAGTTCGATCTAGTCATTTTCCAATCAATCCTCTAGCAATAAATCCGTGACGTTGGCACCGGTGACTGAGCTCACGATTTCAGCCGCTCGCAGGTTGCACTCTTCAAGTGTGTTAAAAAACGTGGGGTATGATCCCTTGGTGTGGGGTTTGAAAACATCTTTGGCATCTTTTACGTCATCACCCCAGTTGTCCTCTATATACCAACGCCCGTCCTTGCACTCGACAATCATCAGGTCGCATGTTTCGTCTCCACTGTAGTCAGAAATGTGGTGATGGTTTACTGTCCGGAAGTAAGCATGCGAGTTATAACGTCCACGGCCTGGGTCCCAATATTCTTCTGGTATGCTAGTAGCAGTCATAGTCCAATGATCCTTATCACCGAATTGATGGCCCGAGAGGCGGGTACTCGACCAGGAAAGTTCCGCCGCAGCCGAGAACCAGTAGAAACCAGTCACTGACCCCGCCATGGTGCATAACTTCTTTCACGTTCTACTAGCTACTGGCCACAACCTGAGGTACCGAAAGGGAGTTTCAGCAACGGTAGATATTTCGCCGGAGCTTATCATCGCTGAAAGTTTTTCTTGTACATACGGTCCAACACCAGCGCCTGGGTGGAGCGCTTTTAGCTCATCTATCTGCGATTGATTTGTTACATCAATACCATCAATCAATTTCTGTACGTCTTTCTGGTTGCGTTTACTCATAATCCAATTACTCCGTGTTGCTAAATGCATAGCCGGCCGTCTATCTGTGCCAGCCAATCGTTGGCTTCGCCTCCATACTCTTCACCAGGGCATAACGTACCGTTTCTGGAACTAATTGCGAGGTGGCCAGCGTTTCTTTATTTTCCAGGCGGCTGCTATACAGAGGCTTACGCCTATAAGCGCCCCTGCAAGTGCCTCTATTCCTGGCCTGGGCGACAACCCTAAAAGGTGGGCCGAATAGGTAGCGAACAAGCTGAAAGCCAGGACAAACGCCACAGCACCGGCAACTCGCGGCCAGGGCCCGCAAAAGCAATCCCTCCAAGACTCCAGGAAGTTTTTATTTTTCTGCTCCATAATCCAATGTCTCTTACTGTCCAGATGTACGTCTTAACTTCATTTCGCAGGCCAGCTGTATCCTCGTCTCCTGCAATTCAAAAGCCGCCGGTAAAACGGTGAACGAGGGACCTGG